>NZ_CAXUGX010000004.1:0-239422 GCF_964250715.1 uncultured Amnibacterium sp. | reverse complement strand
CGTGGATGGCGTCCATCGACAGCAGCAGCGCCTCGAACCGGCGGGCCTCCGACACATGACTCCACCGCGTGGTCTTGCGCAGCCGGATCAGGGCCTGATCTGTCGCCGCCGCGGTCCCGAGCTCGATGGGCGCATCCAGGAGATCGTCGTCCGGGTCCGGCGGATCCCACGCCTCCGGTGGGAGGGACTGCAGGAACTCGTCATCGACGTCCGGATCGAACCACGGATCGGGCCCTCCGGCCGCCATTGCGTCGAACCGACTTGCGAACACGACGCTACTCAACACCACACCACCGACACTCCCGATCGACAGTTCCTTCGAGGAGAAGGCGCCCAGAATGCCTCACGGGAGCACGAAAGCCCCGGCCTCATGGAGAAGCCGGGGCCCACGATCGACCGCTGATCAGGCCGCGAGCGGCTCCCGCTGGCGGTCCGCGATCACGGTCAGCTGTTCGCCGTCCGCGTCGATGCGTACCGCGTCGCCCTCCGTCAACTCGTCGGTGACCATCACGTCGGCGATCCGATCCTCCACCTGCCGCTGGATCAGCCGGCGCAGCGGGCGGGCGCCGTATTCCGGCTCGTACCCGTGCTCGGCCAGCCAGTCGACCGCCGACTCCGCGATCTCGAAGCCGATGCCCTGGCGGGTCAGCCGGGCCGCGGTCTCGCCGACCAGCAGCTGCACGATCTGACGCAGCTGCGCGCGGTCCAGCTTGCGGAACAGCACGATCTCGTCGATGCGGTTCAGGAACTCGGGCCGCACGGCCTCGCGCAGCTTGCCCCACACGCGGTCGCGCAGATCCTTCTGCGAGGCGAAGCCGCCCGCCGCGTCGCCGCCCGGAGCGACGAACCCGAGCGCACCGCTGCGGCTTGCCAGGAACTCTGAACCGACGTTCGACGTCATGATGACGACCGTGTTGCGGAAGTCGACGGTGCGGCCCTGGCCATCGGTCAGGCGGCCATCGTCCAGCACCTGCAGCAGCAGGTTGAAGACATCCGGGTGCGCCTTCTCGATCTCGTCCAGCAGCACCACCGAATACGGGTTCCGGCGCACGCGCTCGGTCAGCTGACCCGCCTCGTCGTAACCGACGTACCCGGGAGGAGCACCGACCAGCCGACTGACCGTGTGGCGCTCGCCGAACTCGCTCATGTCAAAGCGGAGCATCGCGCTCTCGTCGCCGAACAGGCTGCCGGCCAGGGCCTTCGCCAGCTCGGTCTTGCCGACGCCGGTGGGGCCGAGGAACAGGAAGCTGCCGACGGGGCGACGCGGATCGCCCATGCCGGTGCGGCTGCGCCGGATCGATCGGGCGATCGAAGCGACCGCGTCGTCCTGTCCGACCACCCGCTCGTGCAACTCCGATTCGAGCTTCGCCAGGCGGCTGCGGTCGCCCTGCGAGAGCCGGGCGGCAGGGATGCCGGTCGCGCGCGCGACCATCTCGGCGATCTCGCGCTCACCGATGACGGACTCCGCAGCGGTCCGAGCAGGCGCGGACTGTTCGTCCTCGATGCGCTGCTGCAGTGCCTCGACCTGGTCGCGGATGCGGCTGGCCTCCTCGTACTGCTCAGCGGCGACCGCCTTCGCCTTTGCGGACTCCAACTCGGCCACCTGCGCCTGCAGCACGGCGACGTCGAGCGTGCCACGCAGGCTCAGGCGCTTGCGGGCGCCGGCCTGGTCGATCAGGTCGATCGCCTTGTCGGGCAGGAAGCGGTCGGTGACGTAGCGAGCACTCAGCTCGACAGAGGCGCGGATCGCCTCGGGCGAGTAGGTGACGCCGTGGTGCGCCTCATAGCGGCCCTGCAGGCCGGCGAGGATCAGTACCGCGTCCTCGATCGACGGCTCGCCGACGGTGACGGGCTGGAAGCGACGCTCCAGCGCCGCGTCCTTCTCGATGCGCCGGTACTCCTTCAGCGTCGTCGCGCCGATCAGGTGCAGCTCGCCGCGAGCCAAGCGCGGCTTCAGGATGTTGCCGGCGTCCATGCCGCCCTCGCCGCCGCCGCCGCCCGCGCCGATGACCGTGTGCAATTCGTCCAGGAAGACGATCAGCTCGTCCCGGTGGGCGACGATCTCGTCGACCACCTTGGTGAGGCGCTCCTCGAAGTCGCCGCGGTAGCGGGTGCCCGCCACCATGCCGGTCAGGTCGAGGGAGACCAGGCGCTTGCGGCGCAGCAGCTGCGGCACGTCGCCGTCGGCGATCAGCTGAGCCAGGCCCTCGACGATCGCGGTCTTGCCCACACCGGGCTCGCCGATCAGCACGGGGTTGTTCTTGGTGCGGCGCAGCAGGATCTCCACCGTCTGGGCGACCTCGTCGGCGCGGCCGACGACCGGGTCGAGCTTGCCCTCGCGGGCGAGTGCGGTCAGGTCGGTGGCGTAGCGGTCCAGGGTGGGCGTCTCGGAGTCGGAGGCAGCCGGGCTGCCGGTGGCCCCGGTGCCGACCGACTCGGCGCCGCCGCCCTGCGCGATCGACTGCAATTTCTCCGGCGTCACGCCGTGCGCGGCCAGCAACTGTCCCGCGATGGCCTGCTGGTCGGCGACGAACGCGAAGAACAGGTGCTCCGGGTCCACATAGGTGGAGCCGAACGCACGCGCGATCTGGGCTGACTCCAGCAGCGCGCGCTGCGCGGACGGCGTCAGGGCCGGAGCGCCGCCGATGCGTTCGCCGCCTGCGGGCAGCCGCTCCTCGATGGCGTGCAGGAGCGAGTCGGTGTCGATGCCGCCGCTGCGCAGGATGCCGAGCGCCTGTTCGGATCTGACCAGTTCGTGCAGCAGGTGCAGTCCGTCCACCTCCGCGTGGCCGTGCTCGACAGCGAAACGCGCCGCGGAGCCAACCACGGCATGGGTGCGCCGGCTGAGCAGCCGGCCGATGTCGATTGGACGGCCTGCGGGGCCGGACTGCTGGCTCTGCAGCAGTCGGGCGAGGAATTCGTCGAACGAGCCGTCACTGCTGCCGGAACCGGTGAACTGTGGCACGAGACCTCCTGAGATCGACTTGAGCGCCTTCGACTCAAGGTAACGCAGGAGGAGCGGGATCATTCCCGTTCGGCAGAAAGCTGAGTGGAATCCGCTCAACCCGGTCCGGCTTGACGGAGTAGTGCCGCGACGGGCCGCGCCGCGTGCCCGGGAAGGTGGATCCGGCGGACCGGTCGGGGGGAGACATGCCCGATCCTGCCGACCCACTTCCGGGGCCGGCTGGCGGCGCGGCCCGTTGTTGCTCCGGCACTTCCGGCGGGGGCCGGAGCGAGCCGCGAGCGAGCGCCGAGGGGGGTCGGCGCCCGGCGAGTCAGCGGAGCACGAGGAAACCGACGCCGCTCAGGATCATCGCGAGCGAACCGGCGACCGTGGACGCCACGAAGAGCGGCATGGGCAGCGGCTGGCGCACCCACTCCTCGCCCTCGGCGTCGTCGAACGCCACTGACTCGGCGGGCTCGGCCTCACGGACCTTGGGAGTCAGGACGCGGACGAACGGAGCGAAGCTCCATCGTCCGATGGACGGGATGTGGACGGGAAGAACGCTCATGGTCACCTTGCTCCTTACTGCTGCTGCCTGCGGTAGTGGGTACGCACACAGAACCACTTCGTCCCCCGAAACAGCGCGGACACGGCGAGAGAGTCCGATATTTTCGGGGCGTCTCCCAGGTCGTTGTCCCCCGATACCGACCACCGGTCCGTCGGATGGGGGACGGCTGCGGTACAGGACGGCTGCGGTAGGGGATGGTGTTGGTACTGGGTGATGTCGGTACTGGGTGGCGTCGGCCGGCGGCGTCAGCGCTTGGAGGTGGTCGCCCTCCGCACACCTTCGGGCGGATGAGCGACAGTGGGCGGGTGACCGACCTCGTTTTTCCCAGCTGGTTCTTCGACCGCGACGACCCGAGCAGCGACGACCGTTTCTACGCGCCCCCTCGGTTGGTCACACACATCGACGAGGGAGCGATCGCCGCGGTCGGTGCGCTGTACGCCGAGCTGGGGATCGACGGCGCAGCCCCTCGGCCCACGACGGTGCTCGACCTGATGTCGTCGTGGATCTCGCACTTCCAGGTGCCCCCTGCCCGGCTGACCGTGCTCGGGATGAACCGCGCCGAGCTGGCCGCGAACACCGCGGCGACCGAGCGCATCGTGCAGGACCTCAACCGCGATCCGGTGCTGCCGCTGCCGGACGGGGTCTTCGACGCGGCCGTCTGCTGCGTCTCCATCGACTATCTGGTACAGCCCACCGAGGTGCTCGCCGAGGTCGCCCGGGTGCTGAAACCCGGTGCGCCGGTGGTGCTCACCTTCTCGAACCGCTGCTTTCCGACCAAGGCCGTGCACGGCTGGCTGTCGCTCGACGACGCCGGCCGCTGCGGGGTGGTAGCGGAGTACCTGCGGCGCGCCGGCGGCTTCACCGAGCCGCGCGCCGAACTGCGCACCCCCGCCCCGCAGGACCAGGGCGGCAGCTATCGCGGCGACCCCCTCTACGCGGTCACCGCTCTGCGCGCGGAATGACCGACGGCTGTCGGCCGACTCAGCAGTACGTGCGCACGACACTCCAGCTGCGGCCGAAGCGCAGCACGTCGAAGACGAGCACCTCGCCGCCATCGACCGCGGTGCCCTGGAACCGCCAGCCGACGACTGGCAGCGGATGGGTCAGCAGCATGTCGAGCGCGTCCTCCAGCCGGGTCGGCGCGTCCGTGACGACGTACTGCCGCTGCTGCCACACCAACGCCTGCGGGCAGCCGTCCTGCCGCAGGCTGAGTTGCGCGGTGCGATCCTGCTCGGCGGTCCGGGTGTGCATCGTGGTGCCTCTCCCTCGAATCACGTGCGTGGAACGACGTCTTCGGACCGTCATCGGTAGAAGACATGTTCGGTTTCCGTCACTGTACGACTCGAAGCTGTCCTCGACAAGTGGGGAAGGGGACGCCCGTTCGTCAGCGGCACCGTGGTGCGCGCAGTGCCGCTCGACTCCGGTCGGCCCATCCCCGTAGCGTCGTGCGCATGACCGAGCCGACCGTCGCGCCGTACGGCACCTGGAACTCGCCGCTGACTGCCGCAGCCGTCGCGGCGGCCTCGCACACTCCGACCGCCGCGGCCTACGTCGGCGATCAGATCTGGTGGTCGGAGCCGGTACCTGCCGAGCGCCGCGTCGGCGTGTTCCGGATCGGCGCCGACGGTGAGCCCGAGCCGGTGCTGCCGGCGCCGTGGAACGCCCGCAGCCAGGTGCACGAGTACGGCGGAGGCGAGTGGTGCGCGGGCGACGACGGCGTGCTGGCGTTCGTGGAGTTCCACAGTCAGCGCCTCTACCGCCTGGACCAACCCGGCGGCACCCCCATGCCGCTGACGCCTGAGAACGCGGCCACCCACTTCGGCGGCCTGGTCCGCGTCGGCGACGCGGTGCTGGCTGTCCGCGAGACGATGACGGGCGAGCGCCCGACCGACGTCGTGCGCGACCTGGTACTCGTGCCCCTGGACGGCAGGGCGGCCGACGATGCGCAACCCGTCACGAGTGTGGTCGGCGGCTCCCGCTTTCTGGCGCAACCCGCGATCTCGCCCGACGGTTCCCAGCTCGCCTGGATCGCGTGGGACCACCCGAACATGCCCTGGGACGGCACCGAGCTGCGGGTCGGTGACCTGACCGACGGCCGCGTCACCGAGTGGCGCACCGTGCTCGGCGGCACTGCCGAGTCGGTGCTGCAGCCCGAGTGGACCGCCGACGGCGCACTGCTGGCGCTGACCGACCGCACCGGGTGGTGGAATCTGGTGCGGGTTCCGCTCGTCGGCGGGGGACCGGAGCGCGAACCGGAGCCGCTGGCGCCGGGCGAGCGCGAGACCGGCGGACCGCTCTGGGTGCTCGACACCCGGTGGTACCTGCCCCTGCCCGACGGCCGCATAGCCCTGACCGCCACCCTCGGCAGTGACGAGCAACAACTCCTCCGTCCCGATTCCAGCGGCGGGCCCGGCACGGGCGAGCGGGTGCGACTCGCGGTGGGCCGCAGCCGGACCGAGTGGCAGGCGGCCCGCGGCGACCGCGTGCTCGTGATCGACGAGGCAGCCGGCGAGCCCGGCGCGCTGCACGAACTCGATCTGGCGGCCGGCACCCGCCGAGTGGTGCGGGCGGGTGCCGACGCCTTGCCCGACGCGATCGTGCCGGCACCGGCGGAGCGCGACTTCGACGGTGTCCACGCCGTCGTCTACCCGCCGCGGAACGCCGACTTCACCCCTCCGGCCGGCGAGCTGCCGCCCTACGTCGTGTTCGTGCACGGCGGCCCGACCAGCCACACCGGCCCGATGCAGTCGCGGGCGATCGTGTACTACACGAGCCGCGGCATCGGCGTGGTCGACGTGAACTACGGCGGCTCCACCGGATACGGCCGGCCCTACCGGAACCGGCTGCGGGGGCAATGGGGCGTGGTCGACATCGACGATGTGGTCACCGTGGTCCGCGGCCTCGCGCAGGCCGGACTCGCCGATCCGGCACGGCTGGCGATCGAGGGCGGCTCGGCGGGCGGCTGGACGGTGCTCTCCGCCCTGACGAACAGCGACGTCTTCGCCTGCGGCGCATCGCGGTACGGGGTGGCCGACCTGGTCGCGCTGCTGCAGGGCACCCACGACTTCGAATCGCAGTATCTGCAGGGCCTCGTCGGCCCCTATCCGCAGCGGGCCGACCTGTATGCGGAGCGCGCCCCGATCAACCACGTCGACCGCATCGACTGCCCGGTCCTGCTGCTGCAGGGGCTGGACGACAAGGTGGTGCCGCCGGCGCAGTCGCAGATGTTCCGCGACGCGCTGGCCGCACGGCACATCCCGCACGCCTACCTGCAGTTCGCCGGCGAGGGCCACGGGTTCCGCGGTCGGGAGACGATCATCGCGGCGCGGGAGGCGACGCTCTCCTTCTACGGGCAGGTGCTGGGGTTCGAGCCGCCCGGCGTGCCGGTGCTGCCGCTCGCGAGCTGACCGCACCTGGGTCGGCTCGGGAGCTCCGGCACCTCCGGCGGCTCGGGAAGGCGCGGCGCCCCCGCGGGGTTGTGTCGGACACCTGCGAGAGGATCCGAACCATGACCGACACCGCCACCGCACCTTCGACCACTCCGGCATCGGTGCCCGCACCCGCGACGCCTGGGGAGCGCTACGACCGCTTCCATGCCCGCCGCGAGCAGGTGGTGCAGCTGCCCACCGGACCGCTTGCGCTCATCAACACCCAGTGGGTCGGCGAGCAGCAGACCATCTGGGGCGTGCCGGGTACCTGGGCGCCGGTGCCGGCGGGGGAGTCCGGGCTGATCGTCACCGCGACCGCGGCCGACGGCATCCTGGTCGACGGGCAGCCGGTCGACGGCAGCGCCGTCGTCCGGGGCAAGGACCACGACCAGCCGGGATCCATCCAGTTCGACGACCACACCACGGGTTTCGTCATCCGGGGCGAGGACGGCCAGTACGCGCTGCGCGTCTGGGACGCGCAATCCGAGTTCATTGCTGAGTTCGCTGCCATCGACGCGTTCCCGTACAACCCCGAGTGGGTCGTGAACGGCACCTTCACGCCCAACCCCGAGGGCACGACGCTCGGCTTCTCGCACGTGAAGGACGAGGGCGCCACCCGCGAGTTGCCGGTTCCCGGCGACATCGCCGTCACCCTGCAGGGCCAGGAGTACCGGATCGCGGCGTTCAAGGACGGCAAGCGGCTGCAGCTGGTGTTCGCCGACGCTTCCACGGGCGACGACACCTACGGGGTCGGGCGGTTCCTCTTCATCGCGCCGAACGCCGACGGCACCATCACCCTCGACTTCAACTACGCGGTTCTGCCGCCGTGCGCGTTCAGCTACAACTTCAACTGTCCCATGCCGCCGAAGCAGAATCGGTTCCCGTTCCGCATCGAGGCCGGCGAGAAGAACGTGCTCTCCA
Organism: uncultured Amnibacterium sp.; assembly: GCF_964250715.1. GTDB lineage: Bacteria > Actinomycetota > Actinomycetes > Actinomycetales > Microbacteriaceae > Amnibacterium. The sequence continues at coordinate 231,561 of NZ_CAXUGX010000004.1, read as the reverse complement.
AAGCGGGCACGCCCCTGCACTGAGCTGGAGTCGTCGACGAGCATTTCGTATTTATCGATCTGGAACGCTTTCGGGGGAGTGGTCATGGCCTTTTCGGCACTCTAGTTTTTGAGTACCCGAGAAAGTTGGCTCCTGAGATGAACTCCGATCACGAGTGGGCGCAGCCCGAGAACGTCTCACGTGAGCCGATAGAGCCTCAGGCCGCCGTTCCCGCGGTCAGACCGGCACCCTCAGCGTCGCCGCTGGTAATACCGCATTCGACGTCGGTCGCGCCCCTTCCGGCGCCCGGGTGGTTCCAGGAGCCGGGGGTACCCGGCGTACTCCGGTACTGGAACGGTGTGGGCTGGGAGGACTGGCGGAAGCCGCTCGTCGAGGCCCCGAGCATCGACCAAGGCCAGAAGAGCGTGGGAGTCGCCTATCTCTTGCTGCTCTTTCTTGGCGGCCTCGGTATTCACGACTTCTATCTCGGACGCAGGGGGCCTGGGCTCGCGATGCTGCTGATGTGGATCTTCGGCTTCATCCTGAGCTTCGTGGGCATCGGGTATCTGCTACTCGCCGTCGTCGGGATTCGGGCGTTCGTCGACCTCTTCCTCGTACCCGGCTTCGTGCGTGCGGCAAATGTGAAGGCGATTCGTCCGCGCTCGTGATCAGGGTGGTCAACGGCGCTGTCGGTGGGCGCTCGTAACGTCGGAGGGGTGAAGGTCGCCCAGCCTCTGGAGGTGCTTCGCGCACCGACGGCGGGCGCCGCACAGTACATCATCGAGCGGCGGGGTGATGGGTTCGTGCTGCGGGCCGCGGATGGGGCGGGCCGTCCGGTCGGGTCGGAGGAGCGACTCGGGGCCGCAGAGCTCGCCGAGCGCGTCCGCACGCTGGAGTCGGCGCATCCGCGATGGGTGTGGGACACGCAGCAGGTCTATCCGGCGCTGCTCAGCGCTGGCGTGCGGGTGCGGCGGGCACACGACCTGCGGCTGGCTCGAGCCGTGCTGCGCCGGTCCGAGCTGACCGCTGCCTCCTTCACCGATGTCCCGCTCGACGACTGGGACGGGACGCCCGACCCGGCGCCGCAGGCTGGCGGCCTGTTCGAGCTGCAGCGCGAGACGGCGGCGACCGCGGGACCCGTCGACGAGCTCGCCCGCCAGCTCGTGGCGATCATCGGGTGCGCCGCGCCCAGCCGCATCCGGCTGCTGCTCGCGCTCGAGTCCGCCGGCGCCCTCGCGGCTGCAGAGATGGCGTGGGACGGCCTGCCGTGGAGCGCGCCGGAGCACGACCGCATCCTGACCGACCTGGCCGGACCGCGTCCGCCCGACGGGGTGCGGCCGCAGCGGGTCGAGGTGCTCGTCACCCGCATCCGCGACGAGCTGCACGCGCCGCGGCTGAACCCCGACTCCGCCCCCGACCTGCTGCGCAGTCTGCGGCTGGCCGGTGTCGCGGTCGAATCCACTCGCTCCTCCGCGCTGCAGCAGGTCGACCACCCGGTGATCGCGCCGCTGCTGCAGTACAAGAAGCTCGCCCGCCTGCTCGCGGCCAACGGCTGGCACTGGCTCGACACGTGGGTGGCCGACGGCCGCTTCCGGCCCGACTACCTGGTCGGCGGCGTCGTCACCGGCCGCTGGGCGACCCGCGGTGGCGGCGCGCTGCAGCTGCCCAAGCAGATCCGTGGCGCCGTCGTCGCCGACCCGGGCTGGCGCCTGGTCGTCGCCGATGCCGCCCAGCTGGAGCCCCGGGTGCTCGCCGCCCTCGCCGGCGACCACGCGCTGGCCGATGCCGGTCGGGGCCGCGACCTGTACGAGGGCATCGTGGCCACGGGAGCCGTTCCCGATCGGGCGAGCGCCAAGTACGGGGTGCTCGGGGCGCTCTACGGCGCCACGAGTGGGCCGGGCGGTCGCCTCGTGCCCCGGTTGTCGCATCGGTTCCCGAAGGCGCTGGGCCTCGTGGAGCAGGCGGCCCGCACCGGCGAGCGGGGCGGGGTGGTCAGCACACTGCTCGGCCGCACCGCCCCGCCGCCGCAGGGCGTGCACGCCGCCGCCTTCCGGCCGGGTATCGAACCGAGCGGCGACGACATACCCGCGCAGCGCGCCCGCTCGATCGCCCGCGACCGGGGCCGCTTCACCCGCAACTTCATCGTGCAGGGCAGCGCCGCCGAATGGGCGCTCTGCTGGCTCGCCGACCTGCGCACGCGGCTGGCGGCGATCGCTCCGGATACCGCCGAACAGCCCCACCTGGTGTACTTCCTGCACGACGAGGTGATCGTGCACACCCCGGCGCACCTGGCGCAGCAGGCGGCGCAGGCCGTCGAACAGGCGGCGGTGACCGCGGGTCGCACCCTGTTCGGCCACTTTCCCATCGACTTCCCGCTCGACACCGCGATCGTCGACCGCTACTCCGACGCCGGCTGAGCCGGGCGGCCAGGCCCCGACGCCGGCGACGCGAGCACGACCAGCGGCGCTCAGCCAGCCACTCGACGTGCCGTCGACTCCCGGGGCATCAACTGCACCGGCAGGATCACGTCGCGAGCCGGCGAGCCGGTCTCCATCATCGCGACCAGCAGATCGAAGGCCTGCCCGGCGAGTCCCGAGACATCCTGCTGGAGCGTGGTGAGCGAGGGGCGGATGCGGCCGGACCAGCTGATCCCGTCGAATCCGCAGACGAGCACCTCATCCGGCACCCCGTAGCCCAGATCCTCACTCTCGAATACCGCGCCGATCGCCTGCATGTCCGTCGAGGCGAAGATCGCGTCGACCTGCCCGCCGGCCAGCAGCGCGCGGGTACCCGCGCGGCCGCCGTCGAGCGAATAGGGCTGTTGAACGACGTGGGCCGGATCGAGCCGCGCGCCGAGTCGGTGCAGCTCGGCCTCGAAGCCGCGTCGGCGCAGCGCGGCCGTCGGCAGCTTCGGCGGGCCCTCGATCAGGCCGGGCACCTTCGCGCCGCGCTCGACCAGGTGGCGCGCCGCCAGCCGGCCGCCCGCCTCGTTGTCGGAGTACACCCCGCCGACACCGGCCACCTCCACGATCTCGTCGAGGGCGACCACGGGAAGACCGAACTCGACAAGCGCGCGCACCGCCGGCAGATCGGGGCCGGTCGACAGCAGCAGCAGCCCGTCCGTGGACGACCGCAGGCTCGACAGCGCGGTCGACTCCCGCGCCGGCTCGAAGTCGGTGTTGCTGAGCACCACGGAGCGGTCGGTCTCGGCGGCGAACCGCTCGATGCTGCGGACGATCTCGGCGAAGAACGGGTTCGTCACGTCCGGCACGACGAGCCCGATCGTGTTCAGCCGGCCGGTGCGCAGCGACCGCGCGCTGTGGTTCCCCCGGTAGTCGAGCTCCTCGGCGGCCCGCACCACCCGTTCCACGAAGTCCGGGCTCACGTACCGGTTGCCGCTCAGCGCGTTGCTCGCCGTGGCGACGCTGACGCCGGCTCGCAGGGCCACCTCGATCAATCGGATGCTGCGCGTCGTCACCAGCGCACGACCAGACGCTCGACGAAGCCGACGAGCAGCAGGAGCAGCAGGGTGGCCACCGCCGCGAACAGGATGCCGACCCACATCTGCGCCAGGTTCAGATACTGCGTCGCGGTGATGATCACGGCGCCGATCCCGCTCACCGTCCCGGTGAACTCCGACACCACCGCCCCGACCATTGCGGCGGTCACCGAGAGTCGGGCGCCCGCGAACACGTAGCGCAGGCTGGAGGGGACCCGCAGGTGCACGAAGATCTCGAACGGCGAGCCGGACATGGCGCGGAAGACGTCGAGCGCTTCCCGGTCGACCGCCGTCAGCCCCGAGATCGCGTTGATGAGTACCGGGAAGAACGCGCTGAGCGCGGCGACCACGATGTGCGGAACCGCGTTGAACCCGAAGGCGACGACCAGTGCCGGAGCGATCGCGACGATCGGAGTCACGTTGACCAGCAGGGCGAGCGGCAGGATCGCGGCGCGCAGCACACGCACGTAGACCACCGCGACGGCGAGCACGATCGCGACGATCCCGCCGATCACGAAGCCGGCCACCGCGGCGATGAGGGTGGAGGAGAGGTTCGACAGATAGAACAGCGGCCGCGACACCAGCTCGGCGAACACGGTCTGCAGCGGCGGGAGCAGGCTGGAATTGGCGACGGCCACGAGCTCCCAGAGCACCGCGATCAGGACGAACAGCACCAGTGGCGCGAGCACCGTCAGGGCGATGCCGCCGACGTGCCGACCGGACGTCGCCTCCGACGTGCTCATGGCGCGTCGCTTCCGCCGCCGAGCCGGAGGGCCCGCTTGACCTCGGCGACCTTGGCCGCGAACCGGGGGGTGTCCTCGAGCTCCGCATCCCTCGGGCGGTCGAAGTCGACCTCGATCACCGCGGCCACCCGACCGGGCCGCGGCGACATCACGACGACACGGTCCGAGAGCAGTACCGCCTCCGCTGCGGAGTGCGTCACGAAGACCACCGACCGCCGATACGCGCTCCAGAGCGAGAGCAGCCGCAGCCGCAGGGTGTCGCGCGTCAATTCGTCCAGCGCCGAGAACGGCTCGTCCATCAGCATGATGGGTGCGCCCTGCACGAATGCGCGAGCGATCGCCACCCGCTGGCGCATCCCGCCCGAGAGCTGCCCGGGCAGGTGGTCCAGGAAATCGCCGAGGCCGAGCTCGGCGAGCACGGTTTCGGCTCGCTCCGGGCTGCGTCCCGGGGCGGGATCCACGTCGGCGCGGCGATTGATCCGGTACGGCAGCTCGGCGTTGCGCCGGATCGACAGCCAGGGCAGCAGCGCGGGGTTCTGGGGCACCCATGCGATCTGCTTGCGCTTGGACGCCTGCGCCGGGACCGAGCCGAGCACGTGGATCACGCCCTCCGAGGGTTGATCGAGCCCCGCGATGAGCCGTAGCAGCGTGGACTTGCCGCAACCGGACGGGCCGAACAGGGTGAGGAACTCGCCCTCGCCCACGGTCAGGTCGATGGCGTCGAGGGCACGCGTGGCGCCGGCTCGGCCGTCGAACGACTTGCCGACGCCGCGCACCGCGACCGCATCGGCCGATCCGACCCCGGTCATCGGGAGGCCGCGGGCGTGGGCAGGTCGGATCCCATGACGACGATCTTGCCGAAGAAGTCGCCCGACTCCAGTCGCGCCTCGGCCGCCGGCAGCTCCTCGAAGGCCCAGACGCTGTCGACGACCGGCTCGATCGCTCCGCGCACGTACGCGTCGATGGTGGCCGCCATCTCGGGCCGCGAGTACCCGCCGTGCCCGACGAGGGTGCGGCCCCAGTGGAAGACGCTCGTGTTCGCGATCGTGGAGGTGCCGCCCGCGGTCGTGCCCGACAGCACGATTCGGCCCCCGACGCGGGTCGCGTCGATCGCCTGCTGCAGGAATGCTCCGCCGACGTGGTCCCAGACGAGGTCTGCCCCGCGTCCCTGCGTGAACTCCCGCACCGCCTCGACCCAGTCGGTCGATCGCCGGTCGACGACCAGGTCCGCACCCAGCCGTTCGGCCGCCTTCCGCTTGCCGGCCGCTCCGATGAGCGAGACGGTGCGGCAGCCCGCCTGCTTCGCCAGCTGCACGCCCGCGGTGCCGAGGCCCGAGCCGGCGCCCGGGACGACGACCGTCTCGCCCTCGCGCATCGAGCCGGCGCCGTGCAGAGCATGCCAGGCGGTGACGGAGGCGACCGGGACCGATGCGAACGCGACCAGCGCCTCCAGATCGTCTGCGCGCACGTCGAGCCGGTGCAGGTTGCGCGCCGGAACCGCGACCAGTTCGGCCAATCCGCCCGGCCGGGACGAGCCGATGGTGCGCAGGTGCCGGCAGTACATCGGCAGGTCGGCGAGACAAAAGTCGCAGTGCTCGCAGCTGACCACGGGATCGACCAGCACGACGCTGCCGACTGTCGGCGCATCCGGCGCCGCCGCGCCGCCGCCCGACCCGGCGACCGTGCCGACGATGTCCATGCCGGCGATGTGGGGGAGCTGGAACGTCTGCACGACCGGCGCCTCCCGCTGCAGCAGGTCGAGCCGGTTCAGCGCGACGGCCGCGACCCGCACGAGTACCTCGTCCGGCCGAAGCCGGGGCGGGTCGACCTCGTCGAGCCGCCGCACCTCCGGCCCGCCGAACGCCGACTGGACCCAGGCCCTCACCCCGCAGGCCAGACGAGGGTGCCGTCTCGGTAGATCGCATCGATGTAGGTCGTGGTCAGGTCGTTCGCGACCGTCGGCGCCGTCTTCAGGATCTTGTATTTCACGAGCGCCTGCGCCTCCGGCGTCCACTGCGCGACGCTCTGCTGGCCGAGGGCGGTTCCGCTCGGCTGGCTCTTCGCGATCAGCGCCACCTCGGTCTTCCAGCGGAACACCGAGCCGGGCTTGTCGTAGCCGGCCGTGGAGAGGGTCGCGGCGTAGCCGATCGCGGTGTCGAGGTTCGCGCTCGACGCGTTGATCCACTGGTAGGCGTGCAGCGAGGCCCGCAGGAAGTCCTCGACCGCGGTCGGGTTGGCCTTGCCCCACTCGGTGTTCACGATCTGCGTATTGAACGTCGACTTGATCCCGTACGAGCCCGGATCCCACTGCGTGACCTTGACGCCCTTGACCGCCAGCGCGTGCGGCTCGTTGGAGATGTAGGCGGTCAGCCCGTCGACCTTCTTCTGCGCCAGGATGATCGGGTCGTATCCCACCGACACCCACTTGACCCCCGTCACGCCGGCGGTCTCGAGCATCGACTGGATCTGCGGAGGGATCGCGTCCTTGTAGCCGAGCGTCTTGCCCGAGAAGTCCTTCAACGAGGTGATGCCGCTGTCGGCCAGCGACATCAGCGTGATGGCCGGGGTGTTGCCGTACGTCGCGATCCCCGTGATCTTCGCTCCGGCGCTTGCCGCGGTCATCACATCGCTGGCGCTGCCGAGGCCCGCCAGCTGCGCTTTGCCGGCGCTCACCAGCTGGGCGTTGGTGGACCCCGGCTGGATGCGCACGTCGAGGCAGAGGTCCTTGAAATAGCCGCGCTGCGCCGCGACGACCGGATCGAGGATGCCCGTGCTGGCCGCATAGGCGTAGCTCGTCAGGAACGTGATGCTGCCGGCCGCCTTGTTCTTCGCGCACCGGTCCGCGCTGATCAGGCCGGATGCGGCGCTGCTGCCGGACGCGGGGCCGGCGGGTGAGGACTGCCCGGCGCAGGCGCTGAGAGCGACCAGGGTCAGGGCCCCGAGGACGGCGCCGGCGACTCGCCTGGCCCGGTTGGTCGTGCGCATTGCTGCTCTCCTTCGATTCGAGCCGGTTCGATCGGCGACGAGGTCGTGACGGTGCGGTACCCATACCGCGGCAGTGCAGGTCGACTCGCTCGGTGTGGAGCGAATCGATTTACGGCAGCCAACCATCCCCATGTGACCGTCGAATGACGGCGTGTTTCGACCTCGTAAATCGTTATTCTGCGTCGCCGTGGGGAGCGATACTGGTGCCGGGCGCCACCGGTCGGTGTCGCCCGGGCGGTCGGCGCGGCAGTACAGGGAAGGGCAGTCATGACCCAGGAAGTCGGAACGGCGACCGCTCTGGAATCCCGGAGCCCGCACTCCCCGACGTTCGCCTCCGTCGTCGGCGACCTGCCCGATCGACCGCTGCAACTGTTGCGGGAGTGGTACGCCACGGCCCGCGCGCTCGGCGTCGTCACGCCCGAGTACGTGACCCTGGCCACCGCGGACCGCACCGGAGCGCCGTCCAGCCGCATCGTCCAACTGCTCGAGATCGAGCCGGATGCCCTCGTGTTCTGCACCAACCTCGGCAGTCGCAAGGGAGTCGAGATCGCGGCCACCGGACGGGCCGCCGTCTCGGTCTACTGGCCCGGCGTCGAACGCTCGGTCAACCTCTCCGGCGTCGTCGAGATCGCCGCGGACGACGAGAACGACCGCAGATTCCGGGCGGAGCCGCGGGTGGTGCAGGCGGCGCGCAGCGTGTCCTTCCACGGGCGCGCCCTCGACGACGAGCAGGCGCAGCGGGCGGCGTTCGACGACCTCGCCTCCCGCGCAGATCCCCTTCCGCGTCCCGCGTATTGGGCGTGGTTCCGCGTCCGCCCGGACTCGGCCACGTTCTGGGAACCGGGAGCGGGCTCGCTCAACCGGCGGGTTCACTACGCGCGGTCCGCCGACGGGTGGACGCACGGACGGATTCAGGCGTGACGGCGCTGCGGACCGCCATCGTCACGGGCGGCGCGCGCGGCATCGGCGCCGAGATCGCCCGCGGCCTGGCCGCCGACGGCTACCGCGTCGCGATCCTCGACCTGCTGGACGAGCCCGGACGGTCGACCGCGGCGGCGATCGGCGGCGTCTTCGTGCAGGCGGACGTCGGCGACGTCGCGAGCGCCCGCGCCGCGATGGCCGAGGCGATCGCCGACCTGGGCGGCGTCGGCGTGCTGGTGAACAGCGCCGGCATCCTGGGCAAGGGGCCGCTCATCGACATCGACGCCGACGACTGGGACCGGGTGCTGCGCATCAACGCCCGCGGCACCTTGCTGACGATGCAGAGCGCGGCGGCGGACATGATCGAGCGAGGCACGCCAGGCCGCATCGTCAACATCGCCAGCATGGCTGCGAAGCGCGGCGGCGCCGGCGAGGCGCATTACGCGGCGTCGAAGGCGGCCGTGGTGGCACTCACGCGTGCCGGCGCCACCGAGTGGGGACCGCATGGCATCACCGTGAACGCCCTCTGCCCCGGCTACGTGCTGACCGAGATGGGCGCCGCCACCCGGTCGGCGCACGACGTCGAGGCCTGGACGGCCCTCTCTCCGCTCGGCCGGTTGGGCACCCCCGACGACGTCGCCGCGATCACGCGGTTCCTCGTCTCCGACGGCGGCTCCTACTTCACGGGGCAGGCGCTCGACGTGAGCGGCGGGATGGTGATGCAGTAGCCGCTGCGTGCGCGGGGACGCCGTCGGCATCCAGGGAACCGGCAGTGCGGCGGGACTTGGATGGAGGCATGCCAGTACAGATGAAGGCCGCCCAGTACGGCGGCCCAGACCAGATCCAGGCCTACCACGACGAGGTGCCCCCGGCGGGTGATGGGCAGGTGACCATCGAGGTGCGCGCCGCGGGCGTGAACCCCACCGACTTCAAGGGGATCGGCGGCTACCGAGGCCGCGACGAGACCAAGCTGCCCCTGCCGCTCGGCTACGAGGTGGCCGGCGTGATCAGCGCGATCGGCGAGGGGACGCAGATCGCGTCCGGCGGCGGTGCGGTGGGCGACGCCGTGCTCGCGTTCCGCGTCACCGGCGGCTATACCGACCTGATCACGGTGCCGGCTTCGGACGTGTTCGCGAAGCCGAACACCCTCGACTTTCCGGCCGCCGCCAACCTGTTCCTCGTGGGCACCACCGCCGCGGACATGCTGCGCATCGTGCCGGCCCAGGCCGGGCAGACCGTGCTGATCCACGGCGCGTCGAGCGCAGTCGGCGTCAGCCTGCTGCAGCAGCTCGCGCTCATCGGCGTGCGGGCGATCGGCACGGCCAGCGAGCGCAACTTCGACACCGTCCGCCGCTTCGGCGGCGAGCCGACCACGTACGGCGAGGGGCTGGAGCAGCGCCTGCGCGAGCTGGCGCCCGACGGGTTCGACGCCGCGTACGACTGCGTCGGCACCGATGAGGCGGTCGATACGTCCCTGGCGCTCGTGTCGAAGGACCGGCTGGTCACGATCGCGGCGTTCCAGCGGGCGCCGAAGGACGGCTTCGCGGCCGTCGGAGGCGGCGACGCTGCGAGCGGCGCCTTCCGCGACGAGGTGCGGGCCCATCTGGTGCAACTGGCCGCCGAGGGCAAGCTGGTCGTCCCGGTCGCGAAGACCTACCCCTTGTCCGAGACGATCGCGGCGCTGCAGTTCCTAGCCGACCAGCACCCCGGCGGCAAGATCGCGCTCATCCCCTGATCCGTGCACGAGCGGATCGCCGTCGTTCCCGACCACGCTGTCGGCCGACGGCGATCCACTCGCACGACCCGTTCCTTCCACTCAGCCGATCGCGGGCCGCCTGGCGATCACGGCGCGATTGCCGACGAGCAGCCAGCTGCCGGCGGCCAGCACCAGCGGGATGCCGACCACGATCAGCACCACCTGCGGCCACGGCGGCGCGAAGGCCAGCGACGCCGACGCCGGCCCGAGCGCGGCGGCGGCCGCTAGCGCCAGGGCCGTGCCGATCAGGCCGCCGAGGCCGCACACGATCAGCGCCTGGACGAACGCGACGGTGCGCCGGATGCGCGGCGAGGACCCGACCGCCTGCAGTGTGGCGTCGTCCGCTCTGCCGTCGACGCGGGCGAGCCCGATCGCGGTCGCACCGGCCGACACGGCGATCACCAGGCAGGCGAACAATGCCGACCAGGCGAAGATCACGCCGGTGTCCAGGGGGCCGTTCTCCGTCTCCAGGAAGTACGAGCCCGGGAGGCCGGAGATGCCGCTCATCTCATTGTTGACCGCATCCAGCTGACGGTCGGTGGCCGGCTGCCGGAGCGTCGCGACCACCTGCTGCGGGCTGGTCCGGATGTGCAGGGCCGCGGCGGTCGCCGGCGACACGAACAGGGAGTACGGCAGAGGATTGCGCGGCAGGTCGACCACCGCAGGCAGCCGGCTGGAGCGGACGGGCGGGATCGGCTTGTTGTCCTGGTCCAGCGGTATGCCGCCGCCGCCCTGGCTCTCGGTGACCTGCTTCGGCGTGAACCACTGAAGTGTCGCGTGACCGTCCTGAACCAGATCGCTCAGCAGCGACACCGCACCGCCCGACGCGAGCGCCCGCTGTGCCGCGGTGCTCGGCGCTCTGCCGAGCAGGACTGCGAGGTCGGCGACGGAGCCGGTCCAGACGGCGGTCGAGGTACCGGAGTAGCTGGAGGAGAACCTGCCGCACTTCGCGCCGACTCGGTCGACCGTGATCCCGCTGCAGTTCTCCGCGCCGGCGATCGGGGCGACGAACGGGATGGCGTCGCGCTTCCGGGCCGACGGCTTCTCCGCGTCGACACCCTGCGGGGAGGACGAGAGGAGTGCCAGGTTCGAGACGGGCAGGTCCTTGCGCACCGCAGCGGCCCAGGCGGTACCCGTCGCGGCCGACGGTCCGCCCTTCTCCGTGCTCGAGACGGCGCTGATGATCTGCCCCTGCTGCGCCCGCCAGCCGTACGTGCGGATCGACTCGATCGAGTTCGCGTTTGCGATGCACATGATGAAGACGGCCAGGAACACGGTCGTCATCAGCGATGCGACGGCGGGGACCGTGCGGCCCAGGTTGCGGGAGGTGTCGCGCGCCGCGAGGCGTGTGCCGAGCGGCGCGCGGGTGAGCAGACGGGTGACGGAGCGCAGCAGCAGGCCGGTGCAGAGCAGCGCGCCGATCTGCGCCAGGATCGGACCGCCGCCCAGCAGCACCAGCGTGCCCACCTGGTACAACCTCGACTGGCCAACCGTGTCGCTGCCTTCGACGGCGGCCAGCATGGCGCCACCCGCGATGGAGGCGGCGATGCCGACGATCAGCAGGAGCAGGCCGATCGTCGGTCGGCGTACTCCGACGCGCTGCGGCGTCCGGGCTCCGCGGAGCGCACGCACCACATCCAGCTTCGCCGCCGCGCGGGCCGGCACGACCGCCGCGAGCCAGCCGACCCCGACGGCGAAGGCGGCGATCAGCACCAGCCAGACGACCGGCACGTGGAATCCGGGGTACTGGGTGACGTTCCCGTTGTCGACGATCCGCAGGTACACCGCTCCGGCGGCGATGCCGAGGGCAACCCCGAGCAGTCCGCCCACGGCGCCCAGCACGACTCCGCCGCCGGTGATGATCCGCACCAGCACCGAACGGTCGCCGCCCACGGAGGCGACGGTCGCGAGCATCCGCTGCTGCTGGCGAGCGCCCACGGCGAAGGCGGCGCCCGCGAGCAGCGCGATTTCGAGCACGGCGAACGCGGCGCCGAGGCCGCCGACGATGATCGCGGCCGTGAAGTCGGATCCGCCGTACTGCTCGCCGATGACCGACGGCGTCGGTGGCGGATCCAGCGCGACGGTGCGCGACAGCCCGACGACACCCTGCTTGTTCAGGCTCTGCAGCTCCGACCACGAGACCACGTGGTCCGGCAGGTAGTAGACCTTGCTGAAGGTCTCGTCCGCCTCGTTCGTCGTCGGGGCTCCGGCGAACGTCGCCTGTGGTGCGAACACCTGCTGGTCGTCGAAGGGCATCTGCAGGTCGCGTTCGATCCCGACCACCCGGACGGTCGCGGAGATCGGCCGACTGATCGTGACCGTATCGCCCAGTCGGACGCCCAGCCGGGTGAGCGCCGCCGGGGATACGGAGACCTCGTCCGCAGCCTTCGGTCCTCGGCCGCTGAGCAGCGCGAAGCGGCCCTGCAGCGCGGGGTCCCAACTCGGACCGGTCGTCACGGTCAAGCTGCCGAAGCCGGTCGGCGTCCGGAATGTGGCGTTGGTGGAGCCGACGGTCAGAATGCGGGTGCCGCTCGGCAGCAGGGCGGCCGGGTCGGCGTAGGTTCCGGTCTGCTCGTCTGCTCCGTCCGATCCCTCCTGCGAGGGGAAGCTGTAGCGGTTCATGTCGGTCGGGTCCTGGACCGCGTCCGGGTCGGGGTAGCCGCGCACCTCCAGCACGGCCTGGCTGCGGCCCAGCTGCGCCGACAGCCGTTCCGCCGTGGTCGGAATGCTGCTCTGCACGACCAGCGCCGCCGCCGCGAGTCCCGCGATCGGGATCGCGATCAGCAGCACGATCAGCAGGCTGCGGCCCCACGATCGCAGCGCGCTGCGGCGGCCGATCCGCAGGGCGACCGCCCAGCGGGCACGGACGGGGCGCATCAGCGGTGACCCGCGAGCAGGGACTCGGGCTGCGGCGCCCGACGCTGGTCGATGATGCGGCCGTCACGCAGGAACACGATCCGATCCGCCCACGCCGCGTGGCGGGCGTCGTGCGTCACCAGGATGCCGCCGGCCCCGGCGTCCACCCGCCCGCGCAGCATCCGCAGCACCGTCTCGCCGGTCTGGCTGTCCAGGGCGCCCGTCGGCTCGTCCGCCAGGATCAGCCGCCGCGGGCCGACGACCGCCCGCGCGATCGCGACGCGTTGCTGCTGGCCGCCGGAGAGATCGTCGGGGTAGGAGCCGGTCCGGTCGGAGAGCTCCACCGAGGCGAGCGCGTCCAGGGCGGCGCGGCGCACCTGCCGGCGGGGCCAGCCGTCCAGTTCCAGCGGCAGGCCCACGTTCTCGACGGCGGTCAACGTCGGCACCAGGTTGTAGTCCTGGAATACGAAGCCGAGCGTCGTGCGACGCAAGGCCGCCATCCGCTTGGCCGACAGGCTGCCCAGGGCGACGCCGTCGATCAGCACCTCGCCGCTGGTCGGGCGGGTCAGGCCGCCCGCGACGGTCAGCAGGGACGACTTGCCCGAGCCGGAGGCGCCCATCACCGCGACCAGCTCGCCCGCGGCGACCTCCAGATCCACGTCGTCGAGCGCGGTCACCGCGGCCTCGCCCGTGCCGTAGCGCTGGCCGACCCCGATCAGATGCAGTAGGGCGGTCATCGTGCGTTCTCCTCGGTGGTTGCGGTGGTTGCGGTGGTTGCGGTGGCAGTGCTGACGGCCCGGGCCGGACGGCCCCGGCGCGGCAGATCGTCGCTCGGCGGCGCGGCGACGACGCCGGACCGCACCGCCCTGGCGATGGCGGCCTCCGAGTGGTCCAGCCAGCGCACCTCCGCCTCCGCCGCGAAGATCATCGACTCGACCACGAGCGACCACGCCAGGTCGGCGGACGAGTTCGGCGCCACCGATGCCGCCTTGGTGCGGGTCAACTCCTGCAGCGTCGCGATCGTCGCGGATCGCTGGATCTGGATCACATCGGCGATCGACACTCCCGGCAGGGTGGCGGCGACTGCGAGCTTCATCGCCAGCTCGTCGCGCGCCGCCTGCCGCTGCACGGGCGCCGACAACCAGTGCCGCACCTCCGACGACCCCGTGGGGGTGATGGAGTAGCGAACCCGGCCCTCGCCGTCCGCACCGTCGCTCGCGATCAGGCCGTCCCGCTCCAGCCGCTCCAACGTGGAGTAGACCTGGCCGGCATTCAGCGGCCAGGTACCGCCCGTGCGGGCATCGAACTCACCCCGCAGCTGATACCCGTAACAGGGGGATTGGTCCAAGATCGCAAGCAGGCTCTGCCGTACCGTCACCGGTCGTCTCCGATCGTCGAGAAGTGTGTGCCGAGAAGTATGTACCCGGTATATGGATACTCGGTACTGCTCGCTCCGCCGATCTTCGTCGGCGTGTCGTCGATTCGTCCGCTGCGGCGCGCCGAAGGGCGAACTGCACGCTTGTGATTCCGGCGTGTCGTCCGGCATACTTCCGCAGTGGCCGTAAGCGGCCGCACTAATTTCATACCGGTGGTACCGGGGGTAATCCGTTCACCAGGTCGTTGGGGAAGACGCACCTATCGAACGGAGGAAGAACCATGGTCACCATCGCCGCCCGAGGCGTGCTGTACGTGCATTCCTCACCGCGGGCACTCTGCCCCCACGTCGAGTGGGCCGCCGGTCGAGCCATCGGCCGCGCCGTCAATTTCTCGTGGGCCGAGCAGCCCGTGCTCCGCGGATCCCAGCGGGCCGACTTCTACTGGGAAGGCGCGCCCGGAACCGGAGCCGCCATCGCATCAGCGCTGCGCGGCTGGGAGCACCTGCGCTACGAGGTCACCGAAGACGCCGCAGGTGGCGTCGACGGCGCCCGCTGGCTGCACACGCCCGAACTCGGCATCTTCCACGCTCAGACCGACGCCGCCGGCAACGTCGTCATCCCCGAGGATCGCATCCGCGCCGCCATGGACTCGGCCGGCGGCAGCGTCGTCGACCTGCACCGCGAACTGCAACTCGCCCTCGGCCAGGCCTGGGACGACGAACTCGAACCCTTCCGCCACGCGATCGGCTCCAACTCCGTCACCTGGCTCCACCGATCGGCGGTCTGACCCGCACCACGCGGCGTGTCATCCGGGGCCGGAAGGAGCCCAATGGATACCGTCAAGGACGTCGCCGGATGCGCTTTTCTTGCGTTCGGGCTGTAAGGGTAGCGGCCCTCGAACCTCAGCATCTGCGACAGAAGAGCCCCCGACCGGATGGGTACCGGACGGGGGCTCTTCACTGTGTTCATTTGCCGCGCCGCCGCTGCTGCGGCGCGGGTCGTGGGTTGTCCGCCTCGGCCCGCGCGGGGGCCGAGGCTCCCGTCTCGTAGGTCGGCTGCGGCGCGAGTGAAGGTTCAGTTCCTGACGCCTCCGCCCGCGCGGGGGCCGAGGCTCCCGTCTTGCAGGTCGGCTGCGGCGGGAGTGAAGGTTCAGTTACTGACGCCTCCGCCGCCGTACAGCGTCACGAACTGAACCTTCAGCGAAGCGCCGTTCGGTTGCAGGTTCAGATCGTCACGTGATCGACGCCGCGACGCGTCGAGAAGTGAACATCGAGGCCGGCTGAGGGCGGCGGCGACAGACGCTTGTCGTATCCACCACTCGACATCGATCGATTTCTCTTCAGCAGGACAGGGGCGCTACGGCAGGTTGTGGGTCGACCAGCAGCCTGCTGTCGGGACCCTGTCCTGCTGTCGTGCTCCGGACGGGCATGCCGCGGACCTGACGTGCTGGGGACGGAGCGCGCTGGGTCAGGCGGTCGCGAAGGCGACGACGGCGTTGTGGCCGCCGAAGCCGAAGGAGTTGCTGATCGCCAGCAGGTCGCCCGGCGGCAGCGCGCGCGGCGAGGTCGCCACGTCCAGCGGGATCGCCGGATCCTGCGCCGTCAGGTTGATCGTCGGCGGTACCGTGCGCTCG
Source organism: uncultured Amnibacterium sp. (assembly GCF_964250715.1). Classification (GTDB taxonomy): domain Bacteria; phylum Actinomycetota; class Actinomycetes; order Actinomycetales; family Microbacteriaceae; genus Amnibacterium. The sequence goes on along the minus strand of NZ_CAXUGX010000004.1, from coordinate 215,813 downwards.
GCAAGCGCCTTCACCGTGAAGATCGCCTCGATCGCTCCGGCAGCACCCAGCAGATGCCCGGTCGACGCCTTCGTCGCCGTCACCACCACATCGTCCAGGCCGTCACCGAAGACGCGGTGCAGCGCGTGGTACTCCGCGATATCACCCACGGGCGTGCTGGTCGCGTGCGCGTTGATGTGCACCACATCGCTGCGGGCGTGCCCCGTCTGCTCGATCGCCGCGATCATCGCGCGCGCCGCCGCCGAGCCCTCCGGGTCGGGCGCCGTGATGTGGTGCGCGTCGCTCGTCACCGCCGAACCGACGACGCGGGCGTAGATCCGCGCGCCCCGCGCGACGGCGTGCGCCTCGGTCTCCAGGATCAACGCCGCCGCTCCCTCGCCCAGCACGAACCCGTCCCGGTTCGAGTCGTAGGGCCGCGACGCCGCGGGCGGGTCGTCGTTCCGCTTGGACAGTGCCTGCATCGCGGCGAACGCAGCCAGCGGCAGCGGATGGATGCTGGCCTCCGTGCCGCCCGCGATGATCACGTCCGCGAGCCCCGACTGCAGGTGGTCGAACGCGTTGGCCAGCGACTCGGTGCTGGACGCGCACGCCGACACCACCGTGCGCGCGCCCGCACGCGCGGCGAACTCCAGCTCGATCGCCGCGGCCGGCGCGTTCGGCATCAGCATCGGCACCGTCAGCGGCAGCACGCGCCGCGGACCCTTCTCGCGCAGCGTGTCCCACGCGTTCAACAGGGTCCAGACGCCGCCGATGCCGGTCGCCCAGTCGACGCCGAGCCGCTCCGGCTCCACCTCGGGCTCGCCCGCGTCCGCCCACGCCTCCCGCGCGGCCAGCAGCGAGAACTGACTGCCGCGGTCGAGCCGCTTCGCCTCGATGCGGTCCAACACCTCCTCCGGCTGCACATGCGCCTGCGCGGCGAACGTCACCGGCAGCGCCAACTCCTCCACCCACGGGTAGTCCAGGTGCCGGGCACCGGAGGCGCCGTCTAGCAGTGCCGCCCACGTGTCGGGCGCAGAGGAGCCGAGCGGCGAGAACGTGCCGATCCCGGTGACGACGATGGACTGTCCTGCCATGGAATGCGGCTCCTCGCCCCTAGCGGTTCAGTGCTGCGCGGCGACGATGAAGTGCACCGCGTCGCCGACGGTCTTCAGGTTCTTGACCTCGTCGTCCGGGATCTTCACGTCGAACTTCTCCTCGGCGTTCACGACGATCGTCATCATCGAGATCGAGTCGATGTCGAGGTCGTCCGTGAACGACTTGTCCAGCTCGACGGTGTCCGTCGCGATCCCCGTCTCGTCGCTGACGAGCTCGGCGAGGCCGGCGAGAACTTCTTCGGTGGACTGGGCCATGGTGCGTGCTCCTTCGAGGGGCGGTACGGAAAAGGGGGAGATGGCGATGAACGGCTGCCAGTGTATTGGCGAGGCGGCCGTGCTCTTCAGGGAGGGCGGCCTTCAGGGCAGGACGACGACCTGCGCGCCGAAGACGAGCCCGGCGCCGAAGCCGATCTGCAGGGCGAGCCCGCCGGACAACTCCGGGTGCTCGGCGAGCAGGGCATGTGTCGCCAGGGGAATGGACGCGGCGGAGGTGTTGCCGGTCGTGGCGATGTCGCGGGCGATCGCGACGCTCGCCGGCAGCTTCAACTGCTTCGCCAACTCGTCGATGATGCGCATGTTCGCCTGATGCGGGATGAAGGCGGCCAGCTGGTCGGCGGTCACGCCGGCCACCTCGAGGGCCTGCTGCGCCACCTTGGCCATCTCCCACACCGCCCAGCGGAACACGGTCTGGCCCTCCTGGCGGAGGGTCGGCCAGTCGACCTGCCCGGCTCCTTCGCGGTACTCCTGGAGCGTCGAATCCATGCCGACCGCATCCCATTTGGCGCCGTCCGAGCCCCACACCGTCGGGCCGATCCCCGACTCCGCCGCCGGGCCGACGATCGCGGCGCCGGCGCCGTCGCCCAGCAGGAACGAGATCGTCCGGTCGGTGGGCTTGGCGAACTGAGAGAGCTTCTCGGCGCCGACGACCAGCACGTACTGCGCCAGGCCCGACCGGATGAAGGAGTCCGCCTGCGCGATGCCGTAGGTGAAGCCGGCGCACGCCGCCGAGATGTCGTAGGCGGGTGCGGGAGTGGCGCCGATCCGCTCGGCGAGCAGGGATGCGAGCGACGGGGTCTGCACCGTGTTCGAGACCGTGGAGACGAGTACGGCGCCGATCTGGTCGGGCCGGATGCCCGCCGACCGGATCGCCTCCGTCGACGCCGTCACGGCCAGGTCGATGGCGTTCACCTCGGCGGAAGCACGGCGACGCTCGACGACGCCGGTGCGCTGCCGGATCCACTCGTCGGAGGAGTTGATCGGCTCGACCAGGTCGTCGTTCGGTACGACCAGGTCGCCGCGCGCTGCCCCGTACGAGTAGATGCGGGAACCGGGGGCGCCCGTGGCGTGCTGCAGTGCGGTCATGCTGTCCGATCGAGCAGGTCGTTCGCGGCCGCGAGATCCACGGGCGTCTTCACCGCGACGGTGGGCACGCCCTTCAGCGCCCGCTTCGCCAAGCCGGTCAGGGTGCCCGCCGGGGTGAGCTCGATGATGCCGGTCACGCCCGCTGCGGCGAAGGACTCCATCGTGCTGTCCCACCGTACCGGCGAGGCGACCTGGCCGACGAGCAGGTCCAGGAAGGCGGCGCCCGAGTCGACCTCGCTGCCGTCATGGTTCGTCCAGAGTCGACGGCGCGGATCGGCGGGGGAGAGGGAGGCGGCCAGCTCGGTCAGCGGAGCGACCGCGGGAGCCATGAAGCGGGTGTGGAACGCGCCCGCCACCGTGAGGGGGATCACCCGCGCGCGGGCCGGCGGGTCGGCCTGCAGGGCGGCGAGAGCGGGCAGCTCGCCCGCCGCGACGATCTGACCCCCACCGTTCCGGTTCGCCGGGGTGAGATCCAGCTCGGCCAGGCGGTCGACGACGGCCTGCTCGTCACCACCGACGACCGCGGCCATCCCGGTCGCCACACGGCCCGCGGCATCCGCCATCGCCCGCCCCCGGGCGGCCACGAAGCGCATGCCGTCCGCCTCGCTCAGGACGCCCGCGAGCACCGCCGCCGCCACCTCGCCGACCGAGTGGCCCGCGACCGCCGCAGCGTCGGCGTTCCGCAGGCCCGCGAACGAGATCAGCGCGGCGGCGACCAGCAGCGGCTGTGCGATCTCGGTGGCACGGATCGTGTCGGCGTCCGCGTCGGTGCCGAAGTGCGCCAGGTCGAGGCCGGCCGCCTCGCTCAGGCGGTGCAGGTGCTCACGAGCGTCGGCATCCTCCAGCCATGGGGCGAGGAAGCCGGGCGACTGAGCGCCCTGGCCGGGCGCGACGACGACGATCACGTCGACCATCCTGCCCGCTCGCTCCCGCCCGCTCGGTCAGGGGCGAGCGGAGCGGCGGCGCAGGGTCGGCGGCTCGCCCACCACGCCCAGGATCAGCGCGGCATGCAGCACCAGGGCCTCGCGGGTGGCGGTCACGTCGCGGCCGATCAACTCCGAGATGCGCTTCAGGCGATATCGCACCGTATTCGGATGGATGAACAACTCGCGGGCGGTCGCCTCCAGCGAGCGTCCGTTGTCCAGGTACGTCCACAGCGTGCCGAGCAGCTCGCCCGGATGGTCGCGCAACGGCCTGTAGACGCGCTCGATCAGCGTCGTCCGAGCGAGCGGGTCGCCGGCAAAGGCCCGCTCGGGCAGCAGGTCGTCTGCGAGCACCGGTCGTGGCGCCCGCCGCCAGGCCCGCACGACCGCGAAGCCGGCCAGCGCGGCGCGGGCACTGCGCGACGCCTCCACCAGGTCGGGTACCGCGTGCCCGAGCACGACATGACCCTCGCCGAAACCGCCCTCCAGGTGCCGCGCGATCTCCAGGAACGACGCCGGCTCGGTGCGCTCCCCGCCCTCGTCCTCCCGCGACGGGCCCGCACGACCGATACTGGGCTGACTTCCGTCATCGGCACGACCGATACCCCGCCCATTTCCGTCATCGGCACGGCCGATACCCCGCCCATTTCCGTCACCGGCACGGCCGATGACCAACACCAGGCGGTTGCCCTGCACGCCGATCAGCACGTCCGCGGCCAGGTGGCGTGCGGTGCGGCGCAACTGGTCTACGTCGAGCATCGGCGGGGTCGTCCCGACGAGCACCGCCACCTCGCCGTGCCCGTGCCAGCCGAGCGCCGCGATGCGGCTCGGCAGCTGGTCGTCGGCCTCGCCGGTCAGGATCGAGTCGACCACCAGGGCTTCCAGGCGCGCATCCCAGAGGCCCCGCGCCTCCGCCGCCCGCGCGTACACGTCCGCGGCGGCGAACGCGATCTCGCGGGAGTACAGCAGGATCGGCTCACGCAGCGAGTCGCCGGTGCCGCTCGACACCCGCTCCTCCACGACCTCGACCGTCACCCGGATGAGTTGCAGCGTCTGCGTCAGACTGACCGACCGCAGCAACTCCCTCGGCGCGGTGCCGAAGACGTCGGAGGCGATCCACGGCGTGGAACGCGGATCGTCGTACCAGCTGATGAACGACCGGATGCCCGCCTGCGCGACCAGCCCCACCGCGCTGCGCCTACCCGGCGGCATCTCGCCGTACCAGCTGAGCGTCTCGTCCAGCCGCTGCAGCGTCGCGGTCGCGAGTTCACCGGCGATCGTGCGCAGCCAGGCGAGCGTCTGCTCCTTGGTCCTGGCCACCGGGACGGCTGCTCAGCTCTCCCCGCCGGCGGAACCCGAACTGCCGGCACTGACGTCGTGCAGACGGTACCGCTCGATCGCCTGCTGCGGCGCGTCGTGGTCGACCGAACCCTGGTCGGCCAGCAACTGCAGGGTGCGCACCACCACCGACGGTCCGTCGATCGCGAAGTAGCGCCGCGCGGCGGCCCGGGTGTCGGAGAAGCCGAAGTCGTCGGCGCCCAGCGTCGCGTAGGTGCGCGGCACGTACGCGCGGATCTGGTCCGGCACGGCCCGCGAGAAGTCGGAGACGGCCACGATCGGCCCCTCAGTCGAGTTCAGCCGCTCGGTCACGTACGGCGTGCGCCGGCCGTGCTCGGGATGCAGGAACGAGTCCCGCTCGGCCGTCATCCCGTCGCGGCGCAGTTCCGCCCACGAGGTGACGCTCCACACGTCGGCCGCGACGCCCCAGTCGTCCTGCAGCAGCCGCTGCGCTTCGAGCACCCACGGCACGCCGACCCCGGATGCCAGCAACTGCGCGCGCGGGCCGTCGTGCTGCGCCGGAGCGATCAGGTGCATGCCGCGGACGATGCCGTCCACGTCCACGTCCTGCGGCTCCGCCGGCTGCGGCATCGGCTCGTTGTAGACGGTGATGTAGTACATGACGTTCGGATCAAGGTCGCCGCCGCCGCCCTGCCCATGGTCGTCGGCGCCCTTGGCGCCGCCGCCCTGCCCATGGTCGTCGGCGCCCTTGGCGCCGCCGTACATCCGCTCGATGCCGCTGCGGACGATGTGGCCGATCTCGTAGCCGTACGCCGGGTCGTAGGAGACGACCGCCGGGTTGGTCTCGGACAGCACCAGGGAGTGGCCGTCCGCGTGCTGCAGGCCCTCGCCGGTCAACGTCGTGCGGCCGGCGGTGGCGCCGATCAGGAAGCCGCGGGCCATCTGGTCGCCGGCGGCCCAGAGCGCATCGCCGGTGCGCTGGAAGCCGAACATCGAATAGAAGACGTAGACCGGGATCAGGGGTTCACCGTGCGTGGCGTACGACGTACCCGTCGCGGTGAATGCTGCCAGCCCGCCCGCCTCGTTGATGCCCACGTGCAGGATCTGGCCCTGCGGGCTCTCCTTGTACGCAAGCAACAGTTCGCGGTCGACGGAGGTGTAGTGCTGCCCCTTGGGGTTGTAGATCTTCGCCGTGGGGAAGAACGCGTCGATGCCGAACGTGCGCGCCTCGTCGGGGATGATCGGCACGACCCGGGCGCCGAAGCCCTTGGCCCGCACCAGATCCTTCAGCAGGCGGACGAACGCCATCGTCGTGGCGACCGACTGGGTGCCCGAGCCCTTCTTGACGACGTCGTAGGTCTTCGCCTCGGGCAGGGTCAACTCGGCGTGCGCGGTGCGCCGCTGGGGCACGTACCCGCCCAGCTTCGCGCGGCGGTCCTGCAGGTACCGGATGGCCGGGTCGTCCTGACCCGGGTGGTAATACGGCGGCAGGTAGGGGTTCTCCTCCAGCTGCGCGTCGGTGATGGGGATGCGCAGCTCGTCGCGGAACTGCTTCAGGTTGTCCAGAGTCAGCTTCTTCATCTGGTGCGTCGCGTTCCGCCCCGCGAAGTTCGGGCCGAGCCCGTAGCCCTTGATGGTCTTGGCCAGGATGACGGTGGGCTGGCCGGTGTGCTCGGTGGCCGCCTTGTAGGCCGCGTACACCTTGCGGTAGTCGTGGCCGCCCCGCTTCAGGTTCCAGATCTGCGCGTCGGTGTAGTCCTTGACCAGTTCGAGCGCCTGCGGGTCGCGGCCGAAGAAGTGCTCGCGCACGTAGGCCCCCGACTCCGCCTTGTAGGTCTGGAAGTCGCCGTCCGGCGTCGTGTTCATCAGGCGCAGCAGGGCGCCGTCCACGTCGCGGTCGAGCAGGTCGTCCCACTCGCGGCCCCACACGACCTTGATGACGTTCCATCCGGCACCGCGGAAGAACGCCTCCAGCTCCTGGATGATCTTGCCGTTGCCGCGCACCGGGCCGTCCAGCCGCTGCAGGTTGCAGTTGATGACGAACGTCAGGTTGTCGAGGCCGTCGTTGGCGGCGATCTGCAACTGCCCGCGGCTCTCGACCTCGTCCATCTCGCCGTCGCCCAGGAACGCCCACACCCGGCCGGCCGACGCGTCCTTGATGCCGCGGTTGGTCAGGTATTTCGCCAGCTGCGCCTGGTAGATGGCGTTGATCGGGCCGAGACCCATCGACACCGTGGGGAACTGCCAGAACTCGGGCATCAGCCGCGGGTGCGGGTAGGAGGAGAGCCCGCCGCCGGCGTGGGACTTCTCCTGCCGGAAGCCGTCCAGCTGGTCGGTGGACAGCCGGCCCTCGAGGAACGCGCGGGCGTACATGCCGGGCGAGGCATGACCCTGGAAGAACACCTGGTCGCCGCCGCCGGGGGCGTCGGGACCGCGGAAGAAGTGGTTGTAGCCCACCTCGTAGAGCGCGGCGGAGGAGGCGTAGGTGGAGATGTGGCCACCGACGGCGATGCCCGGCCGTTGGGCGCGATGCACCGTGATGGCGGCGTTCCAGCGGATCCAGGCGCGGTAGCGGCGCTCCAGGTCCTCATCGCCGGGGAACTCGGGCTCGTCCTCGGGGGCGATGGTGTTGACATAGTCGGTGGTCGGCAGCATGGGGATGCCGAGGTGCTGCTCGTGGGAGCGGCCGAGCAGGCTGAGCATGATCTCGCGGGCCCGCTCGTGACCCGCCCGCTCGATCAGGGAATCGAGCGACTCCACCCACTCCGAGGTCTCATCCGGGTCGCGATCGAGGCCGTCGGAGGGTAAGGACAACTGGTCGAGAACCGTCACGGGTGCTCATCCCCTTCTTCCGCTCTGTGGGCGGAGCCGTGTGTTCGCCGCGTTGTGGGCGGAACGATCGTGCCGCCGCGTTGTGCGCGCCGCGACGATCCGGATGGTATCGCCGCTACCTGACGGCGACCGGCGCGGGCCACGGAGAGCGGGCGGCTTCATAGGGTTCGGGATCGAAGTCGCCGAAGCGGTCGCGGAACGTGTGTGCGAAGTCGGGCCACAGCAGGGTGAGGCGACCGTTGCCGGGCTCCAGGTACCAGCTGGTGCAGCCCCCGGTGGTCCAGACCGTCGCGGCGGCGGAGGAATCGAGCGCCGCGGTGTAGGCGGCCTCAGCGTCGGGTCGCAGCGACAGCACCGGTGAGCCGACCGCCGCGCGGTGGGCCAGTGCGGCGAGCACGTACTCGATCTGCGTCTCGATCATGAAGACCGCGGAGTTGTGGCCGAGGCCGCCGTTCGGCCCGTCGAGTACGAAGAGGTTCGGGAAGCCTGCCACCGTGGTCGAGGCGAACGACGTCATGCCGTCCCGCCAGTGCTCGGCCAGGCTGACACCGTCGATCCCGCGGACGAACCGGGCATACGGCTGATGCGCGGCGCGGAATCCGGTGGCGAGCACGATCACGTCGACCTCGTGGCGGGAACCGTCGGCGGCGGTCACCGCGGTCGCGTCCACCGCCGCGATCGCACTCGGCACGAGCGTGACCGACGGACTCTGCAGCGCCGGGTAGTAGTCGTCGGAGAGCAGCACCCGCTTGCAGCCGATCTCGTACTCGGGCGTCAGCCGGGTCCGTAGGGACGGGTCGGCGACCTGCGCCCGCAGGTGCCCGAGCGCCACCTCCCGGGCCGCGGCGCGACCGGTGGCGTCGCCGGTGCGGGACGCGAACCCCTCCTCCAGGCGCCAGAACTGGTCGGCCCGCCGGCGCGGCGCCTCCTCGGGGTCGCGCCGCAGCAGCGCGCGCTCGGCGGCGGAGACGGGGCGGGTGCCCCGGGGTACCAGGTAGGGGGCGCTGCGCTGCAGGACGACCAGGTGGTCCGCGACGGCCGCGACGTGCGGGACGAGCTGCACGGCGGAGGCGCCGGAGCCCACCACCGCGACCCGCCGTTCGGCGAGCGGCACGTCGTCGCGCCAGCGGGCGGAGTGGAAGACGTCGCCACGGAAGTCGGCGAGGCCCGGGACGTCGGGGATGCGCGGCTCGGTCAGGCGTCCGCAGGCGAGTACCAGCACGTCCGCGGTCAGGCGCCCGCCGCTCGTCAGCAGCCGCCAGCGAGCGGCATCGGCGTCCCACGCGGCGTCCTGCAGCTCGGTGCCGAAGCGCAGGTGCGCCGCCAGGCCCTCCTCCGCAGCCGCCGTGCGCAGGTACTGCTGGATCTCGGCGCCCGGCGCGAACGATGCGGACCACTCCGCGCTCGGCCGGAAGGAGTAGCTGTACAACTGCGCGGGGATGTCGCAGGCGACGCCCGGGTAGCGATTGTCCCGCCAGGTGCCGCCGACCTGCTCGGCGCGCTCCAGGATCACGAACGATCGCTCGCCTCGACGGGCCAGCCGGATCCCCATCCCGAGGCCCGCGAATCCGGCTCCGACGATCACCGTGCCGACGTGCTCGACGGGCAGGATCGTGTCCGTTCCGGCGCTCATGGGCGCATCGCCGGAATGCGGGTCGTCGCCGGGTGCCGGTGCGGCCGTTCCAGAAAGTCGCCGACGAGCCGCAGCACCTCCGCCGGCCGCTCCACGAGCGCTGCGTGCCCGGTGGGCACCGTCGCGAGCCGCGCATCGGGGATCGTTACGAACAGCAGTCGGCTCTCCGCCGGGCCGGCGAGTTCGTCGTGGTCCGCTGCGATCACCAGCGTCGGCGCCCGCACCGACTCGGCGCCCGCCGCTCCCAGGCGCGCTGCCAGCGCGACCAGGCGGTCGGTGGCCGGAGTGCCGGGCAATCCGCGCGCTCGCTCGAAGCCGTCGATGGACGTCAGCGCGGCGGCCGACACGGCGTTCAGGGCGCCGGACTGCTCTCGGCGCAGCCGTGCCCACGTGTCCGCGAACGCCGTCAGCTTGACCGGCGGCGCGAGCCAGCCGGCCACGAGGACCAGCTGGCTCACCAGCTCGGGCCGCCGGGCAGCCACGCGCATCGCGAGTACGGCGCCCACGGAGACCCCCACCAGGGCGACCGGTTCGCCCGCCTCCTCGGCCGTCGCAGCGATCACGGTCTCCGCGGCCGCGGGGTCGATAAGCGAATCCGTGGATTCGGAATCCGCGTTCGTGAGCGCGGTCAGGTCGACCGGCAGCACGCGGCGGTGCCGCGCGAGCATGGGCGCGAGGAAGGCGAAGTCCTCGGTCGGCGCTCCAGACAGCCCCGGCACGAGCACGACGGGGACGTGGGCGCTGAGCGCCAGGCCGCTCACGGAGTTCGGCCGGTCACGCGCTCGCCGCCGCCCGCCGCTCCGCGCCCGGGTCGCCGTACACGGTGGTGCGCTGGCGCAGTTGCCGCGACAGGGAGCGGCTGATCCGGCGAGCGTCCGCGACCGTCATCCGCACCCCGTACTCGGCGCCCGCTTCGGGCAGCACGGCGCCGTCGAGCAGGGTGCCGCCCAGGTCGTCGGCGCCGGCCTGCAGCGCGGCGGGCGCTCCGGCCAGCCCGAGGCGGGTCCACGCGACCTGGATGTGGTCGATGCGGCCGTGCAGCAGCAGGCGGCTGACGGCGACCAGGGACCGGTACTCGTCGATCGCCGACCGGCCCGGGACCAGCAGTTCGGGGCCCGCGGGGATCGGCACGAACTCCGTGAAGCCGCCCGTCCGCTCCTGCAGCGCCGCGAGCGTGCGCAGGTGCGTCACCCGCTGTGCGGCGCTCTCGCCGAGCCCGGCGAACAGCACGGAGCTGGAGCGCAGCCCGACTCCGTGCGCGGTCGTCACGATGCGCAACCAGTCCTCGACGGGCAGGTCGGCGGGCGCGACCCGCCGCCGCACCGTCTCGTCGAGCACTTTGACGCCGGTACCGGGCATCGTGTCGACACCGGCGTCGCGCAGGGCGAGCAACTGGTCCCGCTCCGAGCGCCCGGTGCGGGCGGCCGCGTCAGCCACGTCCGCGGGCCGGAACGCGTGCAGGTGGATGTCGGGGCGGCACGCCTTCACGGCGGCGGCGAGCTCGGTGTACGTGGCGCCGGGCAGGGCGGCCGGCACCGTGCCCTGCATGCAGATCTCCGTGGCTCCGAGTGCCCACGCGTCGTTCACCATGGCACCCAGGTCGGCCAGCGACGGGATGCGGACGGCGGCGTCGGCACGGAAGGCGGAGGAGGCGATGTTGCGATTGACCACGTAGCTGACCGCCTCGCCGACGGTATAGCGGCGCAGATCGTTCGCGATCCCGGCCAGCGCGTCGAGCTCGGCGCCCGTCGCGGTCAGCAGGGCAGCCGCGTCGGCGTCGTCGACCGCCTCGGGCCGGTCCTCGGCGTGCGACAGCGCGCGGCGCACCGGGTCGGTCAGCACGGCCGGAGCGCCGGCGATGTGATCGCGCCGGACCGGTGTGAGGGCGAGCGCCTGGGCCGGAGGCGCGGCGCGGGTCGCGAGCAGGTCGTCCGGGTCGGCCAGCGCGAGCACGTCCGCAGCGAGCGCCGCGTCCAGCCAGCCGCCCTGGACGTCGATGTACCGCGGATGGATCGTCAGCCGCTCGCGCAGCGCGAACCCGCCCGCGGCGGTCTCGGCGGCCAGGTCGTCCAGGTGCGGCCAGGGCCGCTCCGGGTTCACGTGGTCGGCGGTCAGGGGGCTGACGCCGCCCCAGTCGTCGGCGCCCGCGCGCAGCAGGTGCTGCAACTCGTCCGGATCGGCCAGGTTCGGTGGTACCTGAATGCGCATGTCGGGCCCCAGCACGATGCGCGCCACCGCGATCGCCGCCAGGTACTCGGTGGCATCCGCATCCGGCGTCTCCTGCATCGGCGTCTGCGGCTTGGCGCGGAAGTTCTGCACGATCACCTCCTGCACGTGCCCGTGCCGGCGGTGGCTGTCGCGCAGGGCGATCAGCGACTCCGCCCGCTCGGTCAGGCTCTCGCCGATGCCGACCAGGATGCCCGTCGTGAAGGGGATGCGCGCCCGGCCGGCGTCCTCGATGACCTGCAGCCGCAGGGCGGGGTCCTTGTCGGGGGAGCCGTAGTGCACCTGGCCGCGCTCGGTGTAGAGGCGAGTGGAGGTGGTCTCCAGCATCATCCCCATCGACGGCGCGACGGGCTTCAGCCGGGCCAGCTCGGCCGCGGACATCACACCGGGATTCAGGTGCGGCAGCAGGCCGGTCTCCTGCCGCACGAGCAGGGCCATCGCCCGCACGTACTCCAGGGTGGAGGCGTAGCCGTGCTCGTCCAGCCAGGCGCGGGCGACGGGCCAGCGCTCCTCGGGCCGGTCGCCGAGGGTGAACAGCGCCTCCTTGCAGCCGCGCGCCGCGCCCTGCCGGGCGACGGCCAGGATCTGCTCGGCCCGCATGTACGCCTGCTCGCCCTTGCGCAGCAGCATGCCGGGGGTGTCGACGAAGGCGCAGTAGTGGCAGCGGTCGCGGCACAGGGTGGTGATGGGCAGGAAGACCTTGCGCGAATAGGTGATGATGCCCGGGCGCCCTGCGCGGGCCAGGCCGAGGTCGCGCAGGCGGGCTGCTGCCGCCAGCAGTCGGTCGAGCGCCTCGCCCTGCGCACCGAGCAGCGCCTGCGCCTCCGCCACGGACAGGTCGCGCTGCAGGCCGTCCTCGCCGCCCGGCCCGTCGATCCGGTCGAGCGTGCGGGCCAGGACGGCCGGAGGAGCGAGGGTGGTCACCGTCGCAAGCCTACGAACTCCCGCGACACTGCTTGGGTACGCTTACCCTTCCAGCCGGCGGCGCGGCCGCGCGGGGGCCTTTAGCTCAGTTGGTAGAGCGCCACGTTTACACCGTGGATGTCATCGGTTCGAGCCCGGTAGGGCCCACACCTGCGCGGGGCTCGGCGCGCAACCCACCCGCGGCTTCCGCGGGTGCGGGCGATCGGCTGGGTACGCTGCTGCCGTGGTGCAGGGGGGCGACGGGTCGGTGACGCGCACGACCGCCCGGTCGCAGGCCGACCCCGAGGCCGAGTTGCATGACGACGACGAGCTCGCGGCGGTCATCGCGGCCCAGATCCAGTCGTACACCTCCACGGCGCCGTTGCCCCTGATCGATCCCAGAAACGACCCGCGGCTGCGGCCGATCACCTTCGACGACGACGCGGATGAAGAGGAGCCCCAGGATTCGGAGCGCTCCACTTCGCGGCAGACTGCCGACGGGCCGCAAGTGGAACCGGAGGCGGATCCGGAGCAGGACCCCGCTCCCTCCGCTCCGCCTGCCCCCTCCGCGCCCTCCATTCGTGCCACGGCGGACGATCCTCGCTTCGCCGCCGAGCCGTCAGAGGTGACGCAGGCCATCCCGATCGCTGCGGCGGCCGACCGCGCTCCCCTCGTTCCCGCATCGCGTCGCTCTGCGCACGCTGCCCAGAGCGGGCCAACGGAGAGCGGCCGGACCCAGAGCGGCCCGACGGAGAGCGACCCGACGGAGAGCGGGCCGCGGACCGCTTCGCCGAGCGAGCCGCCGCCCACCGAGCCGATCTCCGTCCAGTTGCGCGCCGAGCTGTCGCCGGAGCGGGCGGATCTGCCCGTGCCGCTCGTCGACTCCGGGCCGCTCGTCGTGCCGCCGAGCCTGTACGAGGAGTGGGAGCGCACGCTCCGTCGCATCGGCCAGCCCGCCGACGACGGCGCGCCGACCGCAGGGGCGGACGGCGAACCCGCGACCGCGGTGCCGGTGCCCGCGCCCGCGCCGGTTCCCGATGCGGATACGGCCGTCGCTGCGGCACGTCTCGACACGCAGCCCGTGGTGTCCCAAGCGGGCGGATCCGAAGCCGAGCCTGCTGCGGAGGAGCCCGCGGCCGCCGAGCCGCGGGACGCGGCCGTGCGGTCACTCGTCCGACCGGACATCCGTCCGCCGTCGGTGTCCTCAGCGCCATCAGCGCCTGGAGTGCCGACCGCGCCTGCCGAGGACGGGGTCGCCCCTGAGCCGGACATCGCACCGCCGCCAGTAGCAGTGGATCCGATATCGGTCCGACCGGCGCCACTTCCATCGGCACCAGCCCCGCCGGCACTAGGCGACACCGCCGAACCGATCGACCCGGACGAGACGGACGACCGGGTCGACTCGGCTGCAGACGTTCGTGCCGCAGCCGCGGTCGCCGTTGTGGACCCCGTCGACGCCGACCGGATCGCGTCGCGCTCCGGGCTGCTGGCCGGGCTGCTCGGGTGGGCGACGGTGCTCGTCAGCGCGCCGATCCTGTTGCTCGGACTCCTTCTCGGCGACCCCGCCGTCGGGCAGCCCGTGACCGCAGCCGTCGGCATCGCGATCGGCGCGGTCCTCGCCCTGCCGGGGTCGCTCCGCCTCGCGAACCGCGCGATCGCCTCGGGCGGCGTCGTGCGCGCGCTTCAGGGTCTGCTCGGTCCGCCGCTCGGGACGGTCGCGGCGGTGCTGCTGGTGATCACGCGGATCCTGGCCGTCGGGCTGCTGCTGCTCGCGACCGACGAGCTGGCAGCGGCATTCGTGACCCGAACCGGTGTGCTGCCGTCACTGCCCGGCGGGGTCACAGCGGTCATCGCGGTCTTGGCCGTCACCACGTTCGGGCTGATCGGCGCACTGTTCCGCTCCCGGGCCGCGACCGTCGTGGTCGGGATCGTCGGCTTCCTCGGCGTCGTCGTCACACTGCTGCTCGTCGCGCTGCTCACCTCCTCCGCCGGCATCCGCGCGGGCGGCGCACCGGAGGTGCAGCCGGTCGCCGCGGTCGCCGCAGCCGTCTTCGCCGTGGTCGTGCTGCTGCTCGGCGGCGGTCCCGGTGCTGCGCTCGCCCGCATCGCGTCGACCGGTTCGCGATGGACGGCCCTGATCGGCGGCGTGATCGCCGCCCTCGTAGCCGGGGCGACCTGGGTGACCGTCATGCAGATCGCCTCCGCCGGCGCGGTAGGAGCCGTACCCGCAGACACGCTGGCCGGCGGCATCGTCGACGCCACGGCTGCACAGCTGGCCGTGCCGGTCGGAGTGGCTGCGCTGGTCGCCGTCGCCGCCGGAGTGGCCGTACTCGCCCGGACCGGCGGCGACCTGCTCGCGGGCCTGGCGCGGGTGCCGGGATCGCGGGGACCGGCCGGCGCCGCCGTCGCGCTCGCTTCCGTCGCCGTGGCGCTCGGTCTGGTGGCGGCCGGCGTGGACGCCGGCGAGGTCGTCGGCCGATACGCGCCGATCGTGCTCGTCCCGCTCGCGGCCCTCGCCGGATTCGCGGCCACGGCACCCCGGGTCCGCTCCCGACCGGCCGCAGGGTCGGTAGCAGGTATCGGGCTGCTGGTCGCCACGATCGTCGGTCTGCTCGCCGTCGACGGGCTGGTCGTTGCCAGCGAGCGCGGTCCGCTGCTCACGGCCCTCGGCGTGACGGGCACGCCTCTGGCCGTCGGCCTGGGCGCCGCCCTGATCCTCGGCGCGCTGACCGGCCTCGTAGCCCTATCCGTTGGACGATCCCGGCCGGTGGAGCCGCCGGCCCGCGAGGCCGACGCGGATACAGTGGCGTAGGTGAGCCCGACCGCGCCACCGGATGTGCAGGCGCGACTGCTCGACCTGCAGGCGTTCGACTCCGAACTCGGTCGCCTCACCGCCGAGCGGCGCCGGCTGGAGTCCGGCGCCGAACTCGCGGCCGCGGACGCGGAGCGCACCCGACTGCGGCGGGTCGTCGCCGACGGGCGGGGCGCCCTGGACGACCTGCAGACGGCGCTGCGCCGTACCGAGAGCGATGTGGCGGTCGTCGAGCAACGCCTGCAGCGCGATCGGCAGCGGTTGGCGACGACCGCATCGCCGAAGGACGCGCAAGGGCTGGAGCAGGAAATCGCAGCCCTGGTGCGCCGGCGAGGCACGCTCGAAGATGCCGAGCTGGCGGTCATGCAGCAGGTCGAGGACGCGGAGGCGGCCCTCGCGGCCGCGCAGGGCGGGCTCGCCGCCGCGGAGGCGCGGGTCGCGACGCTGCAGGGCGCGCGCGACGACGCACTCGCCGCTGTTGCAGCCGCGGAACGGACCGTCTCCGCGGAGCGGTTGGCGCTCGTCGACGATCTGCCCGCCGACCTGGTAGCGCTCTACGACCGGCAGCGCACCCGGTACGGCGTGGGTGCCGCACTGCTGCGGCGCGGAGTGTCAGGAGGCAGCAACGTGCAGCTGACCGGCGCCGATCTGGCGGCGATCCGCGCGGCTGCCCCGGATGCGGTGCTGCTCGATCCGGAGAGCGGCTGCATCCTGGTGCGCACCGACGAGAGCGGGCTGTAGGTGCGTTGCCGCGATCGGTTCGGGCCGGTGATCCGTCCCGGCGTCGGACGCCGAGTGACGGGACGTCGTGGCTTCGTCGCCGGCTGAACGGCGGGTTCGACCGGCACGGCGGTCCGTGGTACTCGCCCGGATGCTGGTCGCGGCGGTGATCGGCGTGCTGGCCGGCGTGGGCGGTGGGGTGTCGGCGCGCTCCGTCCCGGTCGGTCTGGTGCTCGGCTGGACGGTCGCGGCGGCGGTGTTCCTCGTGTTCACCTGGGTGACGGTGACGCCGATGAGTGCGGCGCAGACGGCGTCGCACGCCACCCGAGAGGATCCGACGCGGCCGTGGGCCGACGCGATCCTGGTGATCACGAGTCTGGCCAGCTTGGCGAGTGTCGCCCTGCTGGTGGCGAATCCGCCGTCGCCGGTCGGTCGCGTGCCGAGCGCGGCCCTGGCTGTGGGCAGCGTGGTGTCGTCGTGGTTCCTGGTGCACACGATCTTCACGTTGCAGTACGCGGCGCTCTATTACACGCCGCCGAAGGGCGGGATCGACTTCAACCAGAACGAGGATCCCGCGTACCTCGATTTCGCCTATCTGGGCTTCTCGCTGGGAATGACGTACCAGGTTTCGGACACGGCGATCAGGTCACCCGTGATCCGCCGTGCGGCGCTGGTGCACTCGCTGCTGTCCTACCTGCTGGGCGCGGTGGTCCTGGCAGGCACGCTGAACCTGGTCTTCGGCCTCGCCGCCTGACCTGCGCCCGCTTCGACTCGCGCGGTACCTGCGCCCTCCCGCGGTAGGAACACCTACCGCGCAACCCCACAGCCACCGCGCGAAGCAACTCCGCCAACGTGAGTGGCCCGACCCGCGCCGTGCGCTGGTTCGGGAGGCCTGCCGACTTGCTCGGTGTGCCGGCCTGCCCACGACCCGCGCCGCGCCCGCGCTGGTTCGGGAGGTGCGCCGACTTGCTCGGCGTGCCGGACTGCCCACGACCCGCGCCGCAGAAGCGGCGGCGCGGAAATGGGAATGGGCCGGCGATACGCCGGGTTCTGTCCCGTCGCACTCGCGTGCGGCGGTGACGGCCATCTATCTCGGGACATACGTTGCCGCAGTCCTCCAGCGGTCTACCCGGGACCATCGGCGAGCAGCCGAGTCGGTCCCTGTTCGACCTTGCTCCGGGCGAGGTTTACCCAGCAGGCCCGGTCACCCGGGCCTCTGGTGGTCTCTTACACCACCGTTTCACCCTTACCCCGGTCGCTTGCGCGGCCGTGGCGGTCTGCTTTCTGTTGCACTTGCTCTCGGGTCGCCCCGGGTGGGTGTTACCCACCGCCCTGCTCTGTGGAGCCCGGACGTTCCTCGGCGGTCGTCGCTCTTCGAGCGGCGGCCGACGCGACCGTCTGCCGGCCCATTCCGTGTTCCGAATGCTATCTGGACGGCTCGGCCTTCTCGACTGCTCGGCCCTCTTGACGGGTCGGCTCAGGCGGGCGGGTTGGTACTGGTGCTGCGGACGAGCTGCTCGGCGCCGCGGGTGGGCCGGTCGCCGGAGCCGTGTGCGGCGAGGGCGGCGGCGCCGAGGATTCCGGCGTTGTTGCGCAGGGTCGCGGCGACGATGGGGGTCTTCAGTTTGAGGAAGTGCATGAACTCGTCGGCGTGCTTGCTGACGCCGCCGCCGACGATGATCAGGTCGGGGGAGAACAGTTTCTCGAGGGTCTCGTAGTACTCCTGCAGGCGGCCGGCCCACTGCTTCCAGGTGAGGTCTTTGCGTTCTTTGGCGGAGTAGGCCGCGAACTTCTCGTAGTCGTGCCGATCGCCGATGTCGATGTGGCCGAGTTCGGCGTTGGGGACGAGCTGGTTGCGGTAGATGATCGCGGAGCCGATGCCGGTGCCGAGGGTGGTCATGATGACGAGGTCGTCCACGTCTTTGGCGGCGCCGAACTCGCTCTCGGCGTAGCCGGCGGCGTCGGCGTCGTTGACGAAGGTGATGTCTCGGTCCAGGGAGCGCTCGAACAGCTGCTCGGCGGCGAGGCCGATCCATTTCTTGGAGACGTTCGCGGCGGACATGGTGCGGCCGTCGCGGACGACGGCGGGGAAGCAGATGCCGATGGGCACGTCGGCGCCGGCACTGCCGACCTGGCCGAGGATCGTCTTGACGACGGCGACGATGTCGTCGGGCTCGCCGCCGGGCGGTGTCGCCTGCTTCAAGCGTTCGCTTAACAGCTGGCCGCTGTCGGTGTCCACGAGGGCCCCCTTGATGCCCGTGCCGCCGATGTCGATACCGATCGCGTGAACCACGCCGCTCACAGTAGTGCAGGCCGATTACGCTCCATCCGAGCCGTTTGAGAGCGGCGTCGATGTGGACAGCGTCGGTGGATACGCCGTTGATGAGCACAGGGAGATGCCGTGTCGGACGAGCAGTGGTGGTACAACACGAGGACCGGCCAGGTGGAGCACGGCATGGTGTCGCCCGCGCCCGATCGCGCCGGTCCGTTCGCGACGGAGGCGGAGGCGGCGAAGGCGCCGGACCGAATCCGGGAGAACAGCCGCCGCTGGGCGGAGGACGACGACCGCTGACGGCGGCGCCGGCTGCTGACAGCGCTGAGTGTCAGCGATCGCCGACGGTCAGTGGTACTCGTGCTCCGGAGCGGGGTAGCTGCCGTTCGCCACGTCGTCGCGGTAGGCGGTGACGGCGTCGGTCAGCACACCGCGCAGGTCGGCGTACTGCTTGACGAAGGTGGGCACGCGGCCGCCGGAGAAGCCGGCGAAGTCGGTCCACACCATCAGTTGGCCGTCCACGTGGGGCCCTGCGCCGACGCCGATGGTGGGGATCGACAGCGCTTCGGTCACCCGCTGCGCGGCGGCGGAGGGGACCATCTCCAGCACGACCGAGAACGCTCCGGCGTCCTCCACGGCCAACGCGTCGGCGAGCAGGTCGTCGGCGGCGTCGCCGCGACCCTGCACCCGATGACCGCCCAGGGCGTGCTCGCTCTGCGGCGTGAAGCCGATGTGCGCCATCACGGGCACCCCGGCGTCGACGATGCGGCGGATCTGCTCCGCGCTGCGCCGGCCACCCTCCAGCTTGACGGCGTGGGCGCCGGTCTCCTTCATGAACCGGACCGCGGTGGTCAACGCCTGCTGGGGGCCGACCTCGTACGACCCGAACGGCAGATCCGCGACGACGAACGCCCGGCTGACCGCTCCGGCCACCGCGCGCGCGAGCGGGATCAGTTCGTCCGCGGTCACGGGCACGGTCGTCTCGTAGCCGAGCACCACATTGCCCGCGGAGTCGCCCACCAGCAGAAAGTCGATGCCGGCGGCGTCGAAGATCGCGGCTGTCTGCACGTCGTAGCTGGTCAGCCCGGTGATCTTGTGCCCGGATCGTTTGGCGTCGAGGAAGTGACGGGTGCGCACCTTCGCGCGGGGCTCTGCCATACGGCGAGCGTAGCGATGCCGTCCGTGCGCGCCGGGCGAGCGAGGTGACGGGCCGCTCAGTCGACGGGGCGGTAGGTGATCGGCAGGCGGCGGTCGCGGCCGAAGGCCATGTGCGAGATCTTGGGGCCGATCGCACTCTGGCGGCGCTTCCACTCCGCATGGTCGGTCAGCTCGACCACCTGGTCGACGACTTTTTCGTCGTAGCCGGCGGCCAGCACCTGCTCGCGACTGCGTTGCTCGGTGATGTACAGCTCCAGGATCGCGTCCAGGTCCTCGTACGAGGGCAGGGTCTCTTGATCCGTCTGATCCACCCGCAACTCGGCCGACGGCGGCTTGGAGATGGAGTTCTCGGGGATCGGCGCGCGTTCGCCCCGTGACTCCGCAGCCCGGTTGCGCCAGCGGGCCAGCTCCCAGACCAGCATCTTGGGCACGTCCTTCAACGGTGCGAACCCGCCGACGGAGTCGCCGTAGATCGTCGAGTAGCCGACGGACAGCTCGCTCTTGTTGCCGGTCGTCAGCACCAGGTGGCCCTCCTGGTTCGACAGCGCCATCAGGATCAGCGCCCGCGCGCGGGCCTGGATGTTCTCGGCGGCGAGGCCCTGCAGGTGCAGTTGCGACTCGAACGGGACGACCAGATCCTCGATCGCCTCGGTGCGGTAGTGCAGGCCCAACCGCTCGGCCAGGTCGTCGGCGTCGGAGCGCGAGTGCCCGGAGGAGTAGCGGCTGGGCATCGACACCCCGTACACCCGGTCGGGGCCGAGCCGGTCGACGGCCAGCGACGCGATGACGGAGGAGTCGATCCCGCCGGAGAGGCCGAGGATCACGGAGCGGAAGCCGTTCTTTCCGACGTAGTCGGCGAGCCCCAGGCCGAGCGCCTCCCAGACCTGCTGCAGGTCGTCGGGGGGCACCGCGACGTCTGGCTGTAGTGGAGGCCGCTCCCGCCGGTGCTTCGGCACGCTGAACCGCTGCACCCCCTCCACCACGCTGGGCTCGCTGACCGGGTCGAGGTCGACATCGACGACGAGCAGGTGCTCGCGGAACTGCGGCGCGCGGGCGATCACCGTTCCGGTGCGATCGACGACCACGCTGTCGCCGTCGAAGACCAGGTCGTCCTGACCGCCGACGATGTTCACGTAGGCGACCACCGCGTCGGTCTCGGTCGCGCGACGCGTGACGAGCGGCAGGCGCACGTCGTCCTTGTCGCGTTCGTAGGGCGAGGCGTTGATCACGAGCAGCACGCCCGCATCGGCGGACGCCACGCGGCTGACCGGGCCGCCGTCGCGCCAGATGTCCTCGCAGACGGCCAGCGCCACATCCACGTCGCCGCCCGCGGGGTCCTCGATGCGCAGCACGACCAGCTCGTCGCCGGGGATGAAGTTGCGGTACTCGTCGAACACGGAGTAGTTCGGCAGGTGGAACTTCGCCTGCCGTGCCAGCAGTCCGCCGCCGAACAGGACGGCGGCGCAGTTCTGCGCGATCGACCTGGGCGACGTGCTGGGGTCGTCCGGCCGGGGCTCGAAGGGCCCGTCCGGGAAGCCGATGACGACCGGCAGGTCGCCGCAGCCGGCTTGCTCCAGCCGGCGGGCCAGTTCGAGCAGGTGCGCGTGGGATGCCGCGAGGAACGCCGGGCGGGTCGCCAGGTCCTCGATCGGGTAGCCGGAGAGCGCCATCTCGCCGAGCGCCACCAGGTCGGCCCCGGCATCCCGTGCCCGCTGCGCCGCGTCGAGCGCAGCGGCGGTGTTCGCCGCGAAGTCGCCCACCACCGGGTTCGTCTGTGCCAGCGCGATCCGCAGCTTGGGCATACCGGATAGCCTAATCCGGCGTCCGACACGGCCTTCTTACGCCCTCGACGCGAAGACGGTCAGGAGAAGAACCGAGCGTGGTCGACAAACAGCGTGACTTCGTGCTCCGCACGATCGAAGAGCGCGGCATCAAGTTCGTGCGGCTCTGGTTCACCGATGTGGTCGGCACCCTGAAGTCGATCGTGATCGCCCCGGCCGAGGTCGAGGGCGCGTTCGCCGAGGGGATCGGCTTCGACGGATCCGCGATCGAGGGCTTCACGCGATCGCACGAGGCCGACGTGCTCGCGCAGCCCGATCCCGGCACGTTCCAGATCCTGCCGTGGCGGGGCGAGATCGATCCCACCGCCCGCATGTTCTGCGACATCACGACGCCCGACGGGCAGCCCGCGGTCGCCGACCCCCGCAACGTGCTGAAGCGCACCCTGGCGAAGGCGGCGGATCGCGGGTTCACCTTCTACACGCATCCCGAGATCGAGTTCTACCTGCTGAAGTCCAGCACGGTGGGGCCGAACGGGCCCGAGCCGGTCGACTCCGCCGGCTTCTTCGACAACGTTCCGGGCGGCACCGCCCACGACTTCCGCCGCCGCAGCGTGCGCATGCTGGAGGACCTCGGCATCTCGGTGGAGTTCAGCCACCACGAGGTCGGGCCCGGCCAGAACGAGATCGACCTGCGCTACGCCGACGCGCTCACCACCGCCGACAACGTGATGACGTTCCGCACCGTGGTCAAGGAGGTGGCGATCGAGCAGGGCGTGCACGCGACGTTCATGCCGAAGCCCCTCACCGGACATCCCGGCAGCGGCATGCACACGCACCTGTCGCTGTTCGAGGGCGATGTGAACGCCTTCCACGATCCGGGCGGCGAGTACCAGCTCTCACAGCTGGGCCGGCACTTCATCGCCGGACTGCTGCGGCACGCCCCCGAGATCACAGCGATCACCAACCAGTACGTCAACTCCTACAAGCGGCTCTGGGGCGGCGACGAGGCGCCCAGCTACGTCAGCTGGGGCCACAACAACCGCTCCGCGCTCGTGCGGGTACCGCTCTACAAGCCGGGCAAGACCAACTCGTCGCGGGTCGAGTACCGCGCGATCGACTCCGCGGCCAACCCGTACCTCGCGTTCGCGCTCATCCTCGCGGCCGGTTTGAAGGGGATCGAGCACGGCTACGAGCTGCCGCCCGAGGCCGAGGACGACGTGTGGTCGCTCTCCGACGGTGAGCGGCGCGCGCTCGGGTTCGATCCGCTGCCCGCCAGCCTGAACGAGGCCGTGCACCTGGCCGAGCAGTCCGAGTTGGTCGCCGAGACGCTGGGCGAGCAGGTCTTCACCTACGTGCTCGCGAACAAGCGCAAGGAGTGGGAGCAGTACCGCGCCCAGGTGACGCCGTACGAGCTCGCGACGAACCTCGAGCTGTTGTAACGGCAACGGGCGTGGACCGGACGGCGCCGCGGCTCGGTGACCTGGCCCGGCTGGGGTTCTCCCGACTCGACGAGGCGGCGACGGTCTTCTCTGCGCTGGAGCGGGGGACCGGAGTCGAGCTCCCGGTTCTGATGCGGCTGTTCGAGCGTCCCGTCGCCGACGCCGATGAGGCGGTCGCGCGGCTCCTCCGGCTGCTGGAGCGCGACGCCGGCGGCCTGGCCCGAGCGCTGCGCGACGACGGCGCCGGTCCCGTCCGGTTGGTCGCGGTGCTCGGCGCGTCGGCGGGACTCGCGGAGTTCCTCGTCCGGCATCCGCAGGAGGTGCAGGCGCTATCCGAGACGCGGATGCCCTCGGGACTGCCGTCGGCCGCCGAACTGCTGTCCGACCTGCTGGAGTCGGTGGGCGATGACCACGGCTTCGCCCGCCTGACGGGCGCGGCGGCACGCCGGGCCCTGCGGGTGCGGTACCGGCGTCGCCTGCTGCAGATCGCAGCCTGGGACCTGACCCAGTCCTCCGCGGTCGCCGTCGTCGAGCCGGTCTCGGCGTGTCTCGCCGACCTGGCCGCTGCCGCGCTCGAGGCTGCGCTCGCCGTCGCCCGGACGCAGCACGCGGGCTTCACGCACTCCGGCGGCACTCCGCTGGACAGCGCTCTGCTGGACGACAGTCACCTGGACAGCACCAACCTGGACAGCAGTGACCTGGATAGCGCCGCCGCGCGGCGCCGCGTGTCCGACACGCGACTGGCGGTGATCGGGTTCGGCAAGGCGGGTGCCCGCGAGTTGAACTACGTGAGCGACGTGGACGTCGTCTTCGTCGCGGAGGGGAACGAGGGTCTCTCCACGGACGTGGCGATCGCGACCGCCACGAAGCTGGCGATCACGGCGATGCGGCTGCTGGACGAGACGGACGTGGAGCCCGCCCTCTGGCAGGTCGATACCGCTCTCCGGCCCGAGGGCAAAGACGGCGCGCTCGTCCGCACCCTCGACTCCCACGTCGCCTACTACCGCCGGTGGGCCAGCGGCTGGGAGTTCCAGGCGCTGTTGAAGGCGCGACCGCTGGCGGGCGACGCGTCGTTGGGGGAGCGGTACGTGGACGCGGTCCGGCCGCTGGTCTGGCAGGCGGCCGCGCAGGGCGATTTCGTGCATTCCGTCCAGCGCATGCGCGAGCGGGTGATCGAACACATCCCGGCGGCCGAGGCAGACCGGCAGTTGAAACTGGGGCCCGGCGGCCTGCGCGACATCGAATTCACCGTGCAGCTGCTGCAGCTGGTGCACGGACGCACGGATGCCGACATCCGGCAGCGCGCGACGCTGCCGGCGCTGCGGGCGCTCGCGGGAGACGGCTACATCGGCCGAGTGGAGGCCGCCGAGTTCGGCGAGGACTACCGCATCCTGCGGCTGCTGGAGCACCGCCTGCAGCTGGCCCGGCTGCAGCGCACGCACCTGATGCCGACCGATCCGGCCCAGTTGCGCGCGCTGGCCCGCGCGAGCGGACTGGCAGCCGACGCGGATTCCCTCGTGGAGCGATGGCGCGGAGTGCGTACTCGCGTCCGCGGGCTGCACGAGCGACTCTTCTACCGTCCCCTGCTCGGCGAGACGGCGCGGCTCTCGCCGGACGACGCCGCGCTGACGACCGCCTCCGCGCTCGACCGCCTCGCCGGTGTCGGCTACCGCGATCCGCGCAGCGCCCTCGCGCACATCACGGCCCTGACCGGCGGCGTCTCACGCCGCGCCGCGATCCAGCGGACCCTGCTGCCGGTGCTGCTGCAGTGGTTCGCGGAGGGACCGGATCCCGACATGGGTCTGCTCGCCTTCCGCCGGCTCAGCGAGCAGCTCGGCGACAGCGACTGGTACCTGCGCATGCTGCGGGACACGCCGACGACCGCCCGCCGGTTGACGACCGTGCTCTCCACCTCCCGCTTCGTCACGAACCTGCTGGACCGGTATCCGGAGGCGGTGGCGTGGCTGGCGCGGGACGAGGACCTGCGTCCGCGGCCTGCGGCGTTGCTGCGGGAGGAGACCTCGGCGACGGTCCGGCGCCATGCCGACCGCGACGGGGCCGCGGCGGCGCTGCGGGTGGCACGGCGCCGCGAGGTACTGCGGCTCGCCCTCGGCGCGCTCGCCGGCACGATCTCCGTGCAGCAGCTGGGGGAGGCGCTCGCCGATACGACCACGATGGCGCTGACCGGCGCGTTGCGCAGCGTCCGCCGTGATGACGGGCCGTGGCCGGAGTTCGCGGTCATCGCGATGGGGCGCTACGGCGGTGCGGAGCTGGGCTTCGGTTCGGACGCCGACGTGATCGTCGTGTACCGGCCGGTCGCGGGGATGGCGCCGGACACCGCGCAGCGCCAGGCCGAGTACCTGGTCGCCGAGCTGCAGCGACTGACGACGGATCCGCGGCTGCCGCTCGACCTCGACCTGGACCTGCGGCCGGAGGGCAGGAACGGCGCGGTCGTGCGGTCCCTCCGCTCGTATCAGGCGTACTACGAGCGGTGGTCGCTCACGTGGGAGTCGCAGGCGCTGCTGCGGGCGACGGGCGTCGCCGGCGACCACGACCTGGTCCGCGACTTCATGGCGCTCGTCGACCGGCTGCGCTATCCGCGGCGGATCGACGCCGCCCAGCAGCGCGAGCTGCGGCGCATCAAGGCGCGGGTGGAGACCGAACGGCTGCCGAAGGGTGCGGATCCGCTGCGACACCTGAAGCTCGGTCGCGGCAGCATCTCGGACGTGGAGTGGCTCGTCCAGCTGCTGCAGCTGCGCCATGCCGCCCGCGTGCCGGCGCTGCGCACCACCTCGACCCTGCGGGCTCTCGACGCCGCGGTCGCGGCGCGGCTGATCGGCCGCGCGGACGCGGCCGTGCTGCGCGAGGCCTGGCTGTTCGCGTCCCGCACCCGGTCCGCGGTCACGCTCTGGACCAGCCGGACGAGCGACCTGCTGCCGACCGACCGCCACGACCTGGAGGGCGTCGCCCGCATCCTGGAGTACCCGCCCGGCTCGGCGACGACGCTGGAGGAGGACTACCTGCGCATCACCCGCCACGCCCGCCAGGTCTTCGAGCGCCTCTACGTCTGACCTGGAGGTTCACCCTTCGACGCCTCCCGGGCGCGAAAGTGTCAACACCCGTCGCGTTCGAGGTTCATTTCTTGACGCCTCCTGCGGGCGTCAGCGTCAGGAATTGAACCTCCAACCGGGCGGTGTGGAGAACGGGCCGTGCCGCTGCACGAAGCCCGCAACAGTATCCCGGTGCGCCGGCCGCTCCCACTCCCCGATACCCTCCGAGCCCTCCCATTCGATCGCTCCGCGGTCGTGAAAGCCGGATATTCGCAGGGCCGGCTGAATCGGAAGGACATACACCGCCCATACCACGGCGTGCACTCGACGGTCGTGCCGGAGACCCTGCTCGAACGCTGCCGGGCGTATGCGGTGCGTCTGCGTCCAGGTCAGGCGTTCAGCCATGAGACGGCCGCGCTCATGCACGAGATGCCGTTGCCCGTGCGCATGTCGGCCGTCGAGCCGCTGCACGTCAGTTGCGTCCGCCCATCCACGCCGCCGCGCACGACCGGCGTCGTCGGGCACCGACTCGCAGCGCCCGCCGTCTTGGTCGACGTGCAGAACATGCCGGTGTGCGCGCCGTCGGAAGCCTGGGTGCAACTGGCTCCGCGTCTGACCGTCGACGAGCTCATCATCCTCGCGGACCACCTCCTCACGGTCTCGCCGCTCGACGACGACATGACTCGACGGCTGTTGCGGCAGCGCATCGCAGCAGGCAGGCGGCCGGCAGTCGCAGCACTCCGCAATGCGCTGCATGAGGCACGTCGCCCCGTCCTGTCGCCGGGCGAGACGCGGGTGCGACTTCTGCTGGTCCGGGCCGGCATCCGCGAGCCGGAGCTGAATGCGCCTGTCCACGACGCGTCTGGACGCTACCTCGGCAGGCCGGATCTGCTTTGGCGGCATGAGCGGGTGATGCTGGAGTACGAGGGCGATGGGCACCGGGAGCGACAGCAGTTTCGTGCGGACATCGAGCGATACGAACTGTTCCGCGATGCGGGCTGGGAGGTGATTCGGGTGTCAGCGGCTGATCTGCACGGCGCACGATGCGACGCGCTCGTCGCGCGTGTCCGCCAGCGCCTGCAGCGCGCGGTGTGACTTCGCCGATCGGGTCCCCTCGAGGTTCAGTTCTCGACGCGGAGACGCGTCGGAGCGTCGAGAACTGAACCTTCAGGCGTGGAAGCGGGGAGAGCGGGGGCTCAGACGCCGTAGTAGGTCTCGTATTCGAAGGGGTGCGGGCGGGCGGCGAGGGGCTTGATCTCCTTCTCGCGCTTGTAGTCCAGCCAGGTCTCGATCACCTCGGGCGTGAACACGTTGCCCGCCGTCAGGTAGTCGTGGTCGGCCTCGAGCGCGTCGAGCACGGCGTCGAGCGAGCCCGGCACCTGCGGGATCAGCTTCGCCTCCTCGGGCGGCAACTCGTACAGGTCCTTGTCGACGGGCTCGTGCGGCTCGATGCGGTTCTGGATTCCGTCGATGCCCGCCATCAGCTGCGCCGCGAAGGCGAGATACGGGTTGCCCGAGGCGTCCGGCGCCCGGAATTCGATGCGCTTCGCCTTGGGGTTCGTGCCGGTGATCGGGATGCGGATGGCGGCCGACCGGTTGCCGGCGGAGTACACCAGGTTGACCGGGGCCTCGTAGCCGGGCACAAGCCGACGGTAGGAGTTGGTCGTCGGGTTGGTGAAGGCCAGCAGCGACGGCGCGTGCTTCAAGATGCCGCCGATGTACCAGCGGGCGAGGTCGGACAGCCCGCCGTAGCCGGCCTCGTCGTAGAACAGCGGCGTGCCGTCGTTCCAGAGCGACTGGTGGGTGTGCATGCCCGACCCGTTGTCGCCGAACAGCGGCTTCGGCATGAAGGTCGCGGTCTTGCCCCACTGCGTGGCGGTGTTCTTGACGATGTACTTGAACTTCAGGATGTCGTCCGCGGCGTGGACGAGCGTGTCGAAGCGGTAGTTGATCTCGCCCTGGCCGGCGGTGCCGACCTCGTGGTGGGCGCGCTCCAGGATCAGGCCCGCCTCGATCAGCTTCAGCGAGATGTCGTCGCGCAGGTCGGCCTGCTTGTCGACGGGGGAGACGGGGAAGTAGCCGCCCTTGTACGGCGTCTTGTTGCCGAGGTTGCCGCCGACCTCCTCGCGCCCAGAGTTCCACGCCGCCTCGGCCGAGTCGACCTTGTAGAAACTCTCGCCCTGGGTGACGGAGTAGCGCACCTCGTCGAAGATGTAGAACTCGGCCTCGGAGGCGAAGAACGCGGTGTCCGCGATACCGGTGGACCCGATGTACTTCTCGGCCTTCTTGGCGATCTGCCGCGGGTCCTTGGCGTAGATCTCGCCGTTGCGCGGGTTGTAGATGTCGAAGATCAGGATCAGCGTGCGCTCCACCCGGAACGGGTCCACGTACGCGGTGGAGATGTCGGGGATCAGCTGCATGTCGGACTCGTGGATGTTCGCGAACCCGCGGATGGAGGAGCCGTCGAAGAGCTGGCCGACGGAGAAGAACTCCTCGTCGACCGTGGACGCCGGGATGTTGAAGTGCTGCTGAACGCCGGGAAGGTCGGTGAAGCGGATGTCGAGGAACTTGACGTCGGTGTCCTTGATGAACTTGATGACGTCGGAGGAATCACTGAACTTCGGTGTGGGCATGTGGTGCGTGTCTCCAAGCTGCGGGGCGGTGGTTGCGTGCGGCAACCGCCTCTGACCCTATGGAGCAGCCGTTTCGACCGAATCACCGCGTTGTTTCCCGCGCGTGAACCGAACCTGGACAGGCGCCTGCGCAGGCGGTCCGGTCTCCGCTCAGCGGCTGTCGGGGACGACCGTGGGCTGGCTCTGACCGGGTTGATCGGACGCGGGATCCATCCGGTACGCGTCGTCGAGTGAGACGATGGCGAGCAGCAGGAAGGCGAGGATCGCGAGCAGCGCCAGCGAGGTGCCGATGCCGCCGGCGCGGGGTTGCCAGCCGATCGGCTCCACCCGGATCGCGACCACGGGCTTGCGCTCGACCAGCACGTCCCGCGCCCGTACGATGCGGTCGAACCGCTCAGCCGCCTCGTGCCGGTCGGAGTCGGAGACATCGGGAGATGTATCCGGATGGGTGCCTCGGGCGAGCCGTCGATAGGCGAGTTGGATGTCGGGCAGGTCGGCGTCCGGTTCGACACCGAGGACCTCGGCCGCCTCGAGCACGGTCATGCGCTGCGCCATGGTCAGCGCCGGACCGGGCGCATCCGGGTCGGGTCGACGCCCTTCGGCACGGGCAGGCCGCCGCTGAGCGACTCGAGCCGGTTGGCGACGGCCAGCACCTCGGAGCGGGTGAGCTGCGGCTTCAGCCGCGTCAGCCGACGGCTGATCTGCCGCAGTCGGATGGACCCCTCGTCGTCGCCGACGCGCAGCACCGACACGGGCACGTTCGGAGCGACCCGCACGACCTTGCGTCGCTCGTCGTCGAGCATGCGCTGGGTGCGCCCGCGGGGGCCCTCGGCGATCAGCACGACGCCCGCCCGACCGACCGCGCGGTACACGGCGTCACGGGTGCGGCCGTTGACGGCGACCGGCAGTTCGCTGCCGCGCCAGCCGCGCCGCAGTGAGGTGCGCAGCACCGCGCCGACGGCTCCGGCCTGCCCCTCGATCTGCGAGTAGGCGGCCCGCTCGGCGAGCTGCCCCAAGATGATGAGGGCCGCGAGCAGCCCGAGGACGACGCCCAGCACCGTGTACAGCACGATCGTGAGCGCGTTGCCGTTCGCGATGAGCACACCGATCCCGACCCCGATGAGCACGCCGCCGAGGAAGCCGAGTGCCACCCACAGCGTCGTCTTCGGGTCGGCCTTGCGGGTCATCTGGAAGACCTGGATGAACTGCCGCACGCGGCCGGGCTTCTTCGGCTGAGCGACGGCCGTGGAACGCGCCATGGGGCCCGATCCTACCGCCCGGGCGGGCGCTCCCTCCCAGCCGGCGGCCGCTCGCAGCTATCCCCATCCTCCGGTCCGGCACCCATCGTCGGCTGCGCCTGCGGCACCCTGCCGACATGACCGGATCGCTCGTCGGCTACGACCTGGGGGACGACCCCGACCGGGGCGAGGCGACCTCCTGCTCCCGCTCGCCGACAGCGACCGGGCCGGACGGTCTTCTCGTGCACCTGCGCCGGGCAGACCGCGGTGGCGGTACGGCGTCGGCGGGACCGCCGGTGGTGGCGCTCCTCCGGGCCGCCGGGCCGCACGTCGAGGCCGTGCTGGACATCGGCACCGCGCCGAACGGCGATCCGGTGCTCGTGCTGCCACGGCTGCCGTGGTCGCTCGGCGAGCTGCTCGCCGAGCGCCGCCTGTCGCCGGGCGAGGTAGTCACGGTGCTCGTGCCCCTGATCCAGACCCTCGGTCGGCTGCATGCCGCTGGTGTCACACACGGTGCCGTCGGGCCCGGCACGGTGCGCTTCGACACGGCCGGCACCCCGACGCTCACCGCGTTCGACGACGCGGTGGTGGCGCAGGGTGCACGGGATGCGCGGTTCGCCGCGGCCGTCGCCGCCGACGAACGAGCCCTCGCCACCCTGGCAAACGCCCTGATGCGACGGGGTGAAGCAGTCGCGCCCGCCCTGGCTGCGGACCCGGACACCGCTGTGCGGGAGCTCTTCCGATGGGCGGAGCCCGAGCCGGTCCTGCTGGCCGGCGCAGCATCGACGACCGGGCGGGCGCCGGAACAGACGCCCGGCCGGGTCATCCCGCCCACCGAAGATCCCTCGACCACCCCGACCGCGACACCGGCCCCGCCGCTGCCCTCGCCCCAGCGTCCGGAGGGGCGAGGCGACGGCGACGGCGACGGCGGCTGGACGAGCCGTGCCAGGACGGCGCTCAGCGCGGCGCTCCGCCGGGTGATCGATCCGCTCCGGCGGGTGCGACCGCGACTGTGGTTGATCGCGGGAACGTCGGTGCTGCTGCTGGCGGCGGCGACCGTGCTGCTGCCGGGCCGTGGAGCGGAGGCGGTTGGCGCACCGCCGCGGGTGACCGCGTCATCGCACTCGACACCCGCGGTGACACCGAGCGCGCGGGCGTCGTCGGTGCCGACTGCGGCGGTATCGGGCGAGGCGCAGCCGACGAGGGCCGCGACACGACTCGTCGCACTCCGGGCGGCGTGCCTCGCCGCCGGTGACGCCCGGTGCCTGCGCCCACTGGAGGTGTCCGGCTCGCCGGTCGCGGTGCTCGACGGGGCCGCGCTGGTCGCCGGCGTCGAGGCGGTCCGGGTCCCGGATGCTACCGCGGTGCTGCGTGCCGTATCCGGGACGACCGCCACAGTCGGGATCGGCCGGGCGACCGTGCTGATCGTTCGTCAGGGCGACGACTGGCTGCTGCGGGACGTCATCCTGCCCACCGGCTGACCGCGGATGGTTCGAGTGCGCGGGTCAGATACCGAGGTCTGCGGCGAAGTCGCCGGCCTCCAGGCGCTGCTTGACCGAGACCAGGAACCTCGCGGCATCCGCGCCATCGACGATGCGGTGGTCGTAGCTGAGGGCCAGGTACACCGTGGACCGGATCGCGATCGCCTCCCCGCCGTCGGCTTTGACGACCAGCGGCTTGCGGGCCACGATGCCGGTGCCGAGGATCGCGACCTGGGGCAGGAACACGAGCGGCGTGTCGAACAGGGCGCCGCGCGAGCCGGTGTTGGTGAGCGTGAACGTGCCGCCCGCCAGCTCGTCGGGCTTCAGCTTGTTCTCGCGGGTGCGCGAGGCGAGATCGGCGATCTGGCCGGCCAGCTCCGCGATCGACAGAGATCCGGCGTTCCGCACCACCGGGGTCAGCAGTCCCCGCTCGGTGTCGACTGCGATGCTGAGGTTCTCGGTGTCCGGGTAGACGATGGAGTCGCCGTCGACCGTCGCGTTGATGATCGGGTACTGCTGCAACGCCTCCGTGGCGGCCAGAGCGAAGAAGGGCAGGAACGACAGCTTCAGCCCGGTCTTCGCCTGGAAGTCTGCCTTCACGCTGTCGCGGTACGCGGCGACCGCGGTGACGTCGGCCTCCACGACGGTCGTCAGCTGCGCGCTGGACTGCATCGACACGACCGCGCGCTCGGCGACCACCTTGCGCAGTCGGGACATCTTCACGGTGGTGCCACGCAGCGGCGACGGCTCTCTCGCAGGCACCGATCCCGCGGCGGGCGTCGGCGCTTCGGCCGGGGCCGCGGGTTGGGCAGCGGCTTCAGCGGCGGCGAGGACGTCCTCCTTGCGGATGCGGCCGCCGATCCCGGACCCCTGCAGCTGTGTCAGGTCGACACCACGGTCGTGAGCCAGCTTGCGGACGATCGGGGTGACGTACGGCGCTGACGCATGTGCGCCGGCGGGCGGGCTCGACTCCGGAGCGGAGGGAGTGGGAGCAGCCGGGGCGGGAGCCGGAGCCGGAGGGCTGGGCACGGTCGCGGCGGGGGCGGGCTCCGGCTGAGCCGGCGCCGGGGGAGCGGCCGGAGCTTCGCCGGCTGCGCTGCCGGAGGCGGCGTCGGTGCCGACCGGTGCATCGGTGGAGGGGACGTCGGTCTGGGCGCCCGCGGCGGGCTGGGGCGCCGGCTGCGCCTGCTGCTCCTTCGCCGGCTGCGCCTGCTGCTCATTCGCCGGTTGCGCCTCGGGCGCGGCCGACTCGGTCTCGGGCGAGGGACCGGTGTAGGAGGTGCCAGCGTCGCCGGACTGCTGGGGCTCGTCCTGCTGCACCTGCTCGGGCGCCGGCTGGGGCGAGGAGTCGATGGGTGCCGGCTCGGCCTCCTCGGGTTCCGGTGCCTGCGTCTGCTCGTCGGAACCCGAGTCCGTGCCGGAGCCCGATCCGTCGCCGATGCGCACCAGGGCTGCGCCGACCTCGACGGTCTCGTCCTCCTGGACCAGGATCTCCTCGATCACACCGGCGATCGGGGAGGGGATTTCGGTGTCGACCTTGTCGGTGGAGACCTCGAGCAGCGGCTCGTCGACCTCGACCTGGTCGCCGACCTGCTTCAACCAGCGGGTCACCGTGCCCTCGGTGACGCTCTCGCCGAGCGCCGGCAGGGTGATCGACTCACTCATCGCTGTGTTCCTTTCGAAGCGGCGGCCCGCCCAAGTCGTTCCGGCGTCATCAGAGCGCGTGCAGCGGCTTGCCGGCGAGCGCCAGGAACGCCTCGCCGAGGGCCTCGTGCTGGGTCGGGTGACCGTGGATGTAAGGGGCGATGTCCTCCGGGTACGCCTCCCAGTTCACGACCAGCTGCGCCTCGCCGATCAGCTCGCCGATACGCGAGCCGATGCCGTGGACGCCGAGTACTGGACCGTCCTTGCGGCGGACCACCTTGACGGAGCCGGTCGTACCGAGGATCTCGCTCCGTGCGTTGCCGGCCAGGCTGAAGTCGTAGGACTGCACCTCGTCGCGGCCGTACTGCTCGACGGCCTTCGCCTCGGTGAGGCCGACGGAGGCGACCTCGGGATCGGAGTAGGTGATGCGCGGCACGTTCACGTCGCTGACGATCGCCGGGTTCAGCCCCGCGATCTCTTCGGCGACGAAGATGCCCTGCTGGAAGCTGCGGTGGGCCAGCTGCAACCCGAAGACGATGTCGCCGACGGCGTACACGCCGGGCAGCGACGACTCCAGGCGCTCGTTCACGGTCACGAAACCGCGGTCGAGCGCAACGCCTGCCTGCTCGAAGCCCAGATCCTGCGTGAACGGGCCGCGGCCGACCGCGACGAGCAGCAGGTCCGCCTCGATCGTGTCGCCGTTCTCCAGCGTGACGACGACGCCGGAGTCGTCCTGGGTGACCGAGGAGAACCGGATGCCCAGCTTGTACTCGATCCCACGACGGCGGTAGGCGCGCTCCAGACCCTTGCTCAGCACCTCCTCCTCGTTGGGGACGAGATGGGGCAGGGCCTCGATGATCACGACGTCGGCGCCGAACGACTTCCACACGCTGGCGAACTCGACCCCGATCACACCGCCGCCGAGCACGGCGACCTTTTTAGGCACGTACTCCAGGTCGAGGGCCTGCTCGGAGGTGATGATGCGGCCGCCGAGTTCGAGTCCCGGCAGGCTGCGCGAGTACGAACCCGTCGCCAGCACGACCTTCTTGCCGGTGATCACGGAGTCGCCCACCTGCACGGTGGTGGCCGAGGTCAACCGGCCCGCACCCTCGATGGTCGTGACGTTGCGCGCCTTCAGCAGCGACTGCAGGCCCTTGTGCTTCTTCGCGACGATGCCCGTTCGGTAGGTGGTGACGCCCGCCACGTCGACACCCTCCAGTGTCGCCCGGATGCCGTAGTGCTCGGATTCGCGGGCCGCGTCGGCGATCTCGGCCGCGTGCAGCAGCGCCTTGGTCGGGATGCAGCCGCGGTGCAGGCAGGTGCCGCCGACCTTGTCCTTCTCGATCATCCCGACGGTCATGCCGAGTTCGCTGGCGCGCAGCGCAGCGGCGTACCCGCCACTCCCGCCGCCGAGGACTACCAGGTCGAAGGACTGATCGGGCACGTCGGGGAACTCCTTCTGTTCACGGTGGCGGCGGTGTGCACGGTCTGCCGAGAGGCATGTCCGACGCGCACCGAAACCGCCGCGACGACCTTACCGCTCCGATTCGACGCGTCGCCGTGAGCGGGGGAGCGGGCGGGCGGACGGATCAGCGCCCTGCCACATCGGCGAGCAGTGCCACGAGCGTCCGCACCATCACGCCCGTCGGGCCCGCGCCGATGTGGCCCCATGCCGCGCCGGCGTTGTTCGCAGTGGCGGCGATGTCCAGGTGCGCCCAGGGGATGGGGGCACCCTCCGGGCTGCGGCCCACGAACTCGCGCAGGAAGACGCCCGCCAGAAGCATGCCGCCGGCGGTATTGCCGGGCTTCGCGTTGGCGATGTCCGCGACGTCGGATTTCAGCAGGGCCCGTAACTCGTCGGGGAGCGGCATGTGCCAGGCCGGTTCCCCGACGGACTGCGCCGCGCTCGTCACGCGGGCGGCGAGGCGGGCGTCGCCCATCACCGCGGTCGTCCGGGTGCCGAGCGCCGTCGCCGCCGCTCCCGTCAGGGTGGCGACGTCGACGATCAGGTCGGGATGCTCCGCGCTCGCCGCGACCAGGCC
Organism: uncultured Amnibacterium sp.; assembly: GCF_964250715.1. Lineage (GTDB taxonomy): Bacteria > Actinomycetota > Actinomycetes > Actinomycetales > Microbacteriaceae > Amnibacterium. Next base: position 181,271 of record NZ_CAXUGX010000004.1, on the reverse strand, counting down.
GTCTGCGAGCACCAGGCGTCCCTCCGCATCGGTGTTCAGCACCTCCACGGTCGTGCCGCCGTGGATGCGCAGCACGTCGTTCGGGCGGATCGCGGTGCCCGACGGCATGTTCTCGGCCAGGCACAGCCACGCCGTCACCCGCACGGGCAGCCGCAGCCGGGCTGCCACGAGCACTGCCGCGAGCACCGTCGCGGCGCCGGTCATGTCGTACTTCATGCCGACCATCGAGCCGGGCGGCTTCAGAGAGAGTCCGCCGGAGTCGAAGGTGATGCCCTTGCCGACCAGGGCGACGGCCGCGGCCGCGCCTTCGGGTTCCCACCCGAGGCGCACGAGTCGAGGGGGCCGGCTCGACCCGCCGCCGACGCCCAGCAGCCCGCCGAATCCTTCTCCACGCAGGGCGTCTTCATCCCAGATGCGCACCGAGACACCCGCCTGCTCGGCGTGCTGCGCCGCGATGTCGGCGAGCGTGGCGGGATACAGGTCGAGCGGCGACGCGTTCACGAGGTCCTTCGTCAGCGCGACCACCTCCGCGGTCACGGCGACCTTCTCGAGCACCGCCTGCGGCACCGGCAGCCCGGTGAGCAGCACGACGTCGGATGCCGATCGGCTCTCGGCTGTCGGCGGCGTGCTGCGGTACTCCGAGTACGTGTACGCGCCGAGTGCCGCGCCCTCCAGCACGGCCTCCGCGGCGATGACGTCGGCGACGGGCAGCGCGAAGCCGACCGACGACACACCGCGGATGCGGCGGGTGACGGTGCCCGCGGCGGCGCGCAGCCCGTCGACGTCCGGCGGCTGCGTGCTGAGACCCACGAGGGCCAACGAGCGCGCGGCGCCGCTCGGCAGCGGCAGACGCCAGACCTCGCCGGTCGTCGCGCCGGCGCCGATCGCCGCCAGGTCCAGGTCATCCAGACCGAGGGCGGTGCGCACCTCGTCGGCGACGGCGAGCGACGGACGCCCGTCGATGACGCCGACGCCGATCACGAGGACGTCGCCAGCCCACTCCTCGATCGGTTCGGCGGAGACGGCCACGTTCGGGATGGGCATGCCGCGAGCCTACGAGCGCGAGCTTCGGAGACGGAGGCGGAGGCGGAGGCGGAGGCTCAGGCGACGAGGTCCGGCACGGGCAGGTCGGCGAGCAGCATCGTCGCCGGTCGGCCGGCGGTCGCCCGCAGGTGCAGCGGCGCGAGCGCCACCGCATCGAGCGAGGTGCGGACGGATTCGACGCCGGCTTCGGCGGCGGTGCGGAGCGCTCGGTATGCGCACGCGGTGGCGAGCGACGACGCCACGTGGGGCCGCGCTTCCAGGTGCAGCACGGCGGCCCCGTCGTCGTCGACGACGACCGCGGCGTGCGCGAGTGTGGGGGCGGCGAGTTCGGTGGCGGCCGATCCGGCGACCCACGCCACGACACTGCCGACCGCCGCCGAGCGCTGCAGCGGGGCGACCGTGAACCCCTCCGTCGCAAGCCACCAGCCGGCGTCCTCTCGGGCTCCGCCCGCGGCCGACCGCACCGCCACATCGCCCAGCTGATACCCGGGCGGTACGACGGTCGCGCAGTCCGTGACGGACAGTGTCACGCCCGAGTCGGTGACTGTTCGGCGCGCCCGGGACACCCAACCGTCCTGCAGTGCCTCGGCCAGCCGCGACCGCACCTCCGTCGCCCAGCCCTGCACCTCCTCGGTCGCCGCGGTCGACGCTCTGTTGATCGAGGGTGCGTCGATCGAGGCGGAGTAGCGCACCGGGTCGGACCGGAAACGGAACGTCACCCGCAGCGCATCCTCCGCCTTCTCGATGCGGTCCAGCGCGAATCCGGCGGGCGGCTCGTCCGAGAGCGTGGAGTGGAGCGCGGCGAGGGCGGTCGGCATGCGGGGAGCCTGGCATGGAGCGCCTGGCACGGGGGGCCGGTCACGACCGGGTCGATGGGGTCGGACGGGGCGCCTACCATGGGCCGGATGAGAGAGCCGGACGACCTGATCGAGCTCACCGAGCTCGCGGGGCAGGTTCCGACCGGGCTGCCGCTGGTCGCGGCGCTCGCCGGTTTCTCCGACGCGGGCGGCGCGATCAGCCAGTTGACCGAGTACCTGCGTGCGAACACATCGCCGCAGCTCGTGGCGACGTTCGACGCCGAAGAGCTGCTGGACTACCGCGCGCGGCGCCCGATCATCGAGTTCGACCAGGACCACCTGAGCGCGTACGAGCCGGCCACCCTGACGCTGTCGCTGGCGCACGACGACAACGGACGCGGGTTCCTGCTGCTGGCCGGGTACGAGCCGGACTTCCAGTGGGAGCGCTTCAGTCGGGCCCTGCTGCGGCTGCTCGACCGGCTCGGCGTCGCCACCACGACCTGGGTGCACGCCATCCCCATGCCGGCGCCGCACACGCGCCCTATCGAGGTGACCGTCGGCGGCAACCGGCAGGATCTGATCGACGCGATGAGCGTCTGGAAACCCAGCACCCGGGTCCCCGCGAACGTCCTGCACCTGATCGAGTACCGGTTGGCGGAGCGCGGCAGTCCCGTCGCGGAGTTCGTGCTGCTCGTGTCGCACTACCTGGCGGACACCGAGCTGCCGGCCGCGGCGATCAAGAGCCTGGAAGTCGTCCAGGCGGCGACCGGCCTGATGTTCTCGACCGACCAGCTGCGAGCCGAGTCTCGGGAGTACTTCCTTCGGGTGGACGAGCAGGTCGCCGGCAACGAGGAGCTCGCCACCCTGGTGCGCACCCTCGAAGAGCGGCACGATGCCTACCTCGCCGGCAACCCGCGGCGGTCGCTGCTCACCGACGACGATGGAGCGCTGCCCAGCGCGGACGAACTGGCGGCGGAGCTGGAGAAGTTCCTCTCCCTGCGGCGCACCGGCGAGGACGAGCGTCCCTGACCCAGCCGCGACCCGCGTCGACCTCGCGGCGGCGCACCCGGTTCCGGTCACAGTCGGCGCCCCCTCGCCCGTGCCGGGTGTGTATAATTGTAGGCGGACGCGCGCTGCGGATCCCCTTCTTGATCCGCGTTCCGGAGATCGCGTCCTAACCTCCTGAACTCGGGCTGGGCGCCCGACATCCGCATCCTCAGCAATCCGCACCTCCACCACGTTGTGCACCTACATCCCGTAGGGCACAGTCCCGCACCGTCTGATCACGCCGCTTTCGGGGATGGCGTGCGACCGGCACACCTGCCTCCGCCCGCGACAGCCCTCCGTGCGCGACGGCGGGGACGGCCTCATCTCATTCGCTCGACCGACCACTAGGGGACCACCATGGCAGCCCGTTCATCCGTTCTCGCCGATCCGATTCCCACGACCGAGCAGGCCGAGCCGTCCGAGCCGCAGGCGGCCGCGCCGGTCGAGACGAAGCGCGTCACCAAGCCGCGCACGACCAAGCCACGGGCCGCCAAGGCCACCACGGCGGCCAAGGCGACGACGGCGTCGTCCAGTGCGTCGAAGCGGGCTGTCACCACTGCTGCGGTCGCTCCGGAGGGCGACCAGGAGTCGCCCGACGAGGTCCCCGAGGACCTGGTCGTCGACCCTGAGGCGGTCGATCCCGAGGACCTGGACGACGTCGATGTCGCCGTGGCCGACGTGGTGGTCGAGGGCGACACCGTCGCCGACGACGCCGAGCCGGCCGCCACCGTGGAGCCTGTCGCAGTCGTCGACCCGGACAGCGACGACGATGCACCGGTCATGGCCGATGCGCCGCTGCCGAGTGGCGCACTGGTGTTGTCGGTCGTCGACGACGACGACGTGCCGGTCTACTCGACGGCCATCACCGGTGCCACCGCCGACCCGGTCAAGGACTACCTGAAGCAGATCGGCAAGGTCGCACTGCTGAACGCGGCCGAAGAGGTCGAGCTGGCCATGCGCATCGAGTCCGGCCTGTTCGCGGAGGAGAAGCTGCAGACCGAGGCGGGCACGTTCAGCCGCGAGTTGGAGCGGGAGCTCAAGTGGGTCGCCCGTGACGGGCAGCGGGCCAAGAGCCACCTGCTCGGCGCGAACCTGCGTCTGGTCGTCTCGCTGGCCAAGAGGTATACCGGGCGCGGAATGCAGTTCCTGGACCTGATCCAGGAGGGCAACCTGGGCCTGATCCGCGCGGTCGAGAAGTTCGACTACACCAAGGGCTTCAAGTTCTCCACCTACGCCACGTGGTGGATCCGGCAGGCGATCACCCGCGCGATGGCCGACCAGGCCCGCACCATCCGCATCCCGGTGCACATGGTCGAGGTGATCAACAAGCTGGCCCGCGTGCAGCGGCAGATGCTGCAGGACCTGGGCCGCGAGCCCACGCCCGAGGAGTTGAGCCGCGAACTGGACATGACGCCTGAGAAGGTCGTCGAGGTGCAGAAGTACGGCCGCGAGCCCATTTCTCTGCACACCCCGTTGGGCGAGGACGGCGACAGCGAGTTCGGCGACCTGATCGAGGACACCGAAGCCGTCGTGCCGGCCGACGCGGTCGGCTTCACGATGCTGCAGAAGCAGCTGGAGAGCCTGCTCGACTCCCTGTCGGAGCGCGAAGCCGGTGTCATCCGCATGCGGTTCGGTCTGGGCGACGGCATGCCGAAGACGCTCGACCAGATCGGCGACACGTTCGGCGTGACGCGGGAGCGCATCCGCCAGATCGAGTCGAAGACCATGGCCAAGCTGCGCCACCCGTCGCGGTCGCAGTCGCTGCGCGACTACCTGGAGTAGGCCGCCCGTGCGCACGGCCCTGGCGGTCCTCGCGGGCCGCCTGGTCCGGGTCCTCGCGCGCGCCCGGGGCGGCGGTTCGGCGATGCCGGGCCGGGTCGCGCTGCTGATCGCACCCCGGTTCTTGGGCCGGGCGGTGGAGCGACTGCCCCTCGGCGTCGTCTTCGTGTCGGGGTCCAACGGCAAGTCGACGACCACACACATGCTGGTGCGCGTGCTGCGTGCACATGGGGTGCGGGTGTTCACGAATCCGAGCGGTGCCAACCTGCCACAGGGTGTCGCCTCCGCTCTGCTGGCGGAGGCGCCACTCTCCGGCCGGCTGGATGCCGACATCGCCGTCCTGGAAGTCGACGAGGCGTACGGCCCGCGGCTGGCGAGCGTGCTGCAGCCGCACAGCGTGCTGCTCGTGAACGTGCAGGTCGACCAGCTGAACCGGTTCCACGAGCCGGACCGCGTGGTGCGGATGCTCGCCGCGATCGCCGAGAAGGCCACCCGGCACCTGGTCGTCAACGGTGACGACCACAATCTGGTCCGGCTTGCCGCGGGGGCCCGGGGCGGGGCGGCGCTCGCGGCCTTCCGGCTCGACCCGTCCCTGCTGGCGGACTCGCCGTGGCTCGCCCGCGGTGACAACCCCGCGCTCGCCGACAGAGGTGCGGCCTCCACCCTTCCCGACACGATCCGCGTCACCGAGTCGTCCGGCGCGACCGCCACGCTCGTCGTCGACGAAGCGCCGCTGTCGGTGGTCCTGCCGGCTCGTGGCCTGCACTACGCCGCCGACGCCGCGGCAGCCGTCGCGATGGCGCACGAGCTGCTCGGCGACCGGTTCCGGCCGGCCGAGGCGGCCACCGGGCTCGCGTCCATGCAGGCCGTGTACGGCCGCGGCGAGGTGCTGCGCGCCGGGCCGGGTGCGGACGCGGAGCAGATCGAGCTGCTCATGATGAAGAACCCGCCCAGCCTGCAGGTGAACCTCGACGCCATCGCCGAGCCGCCGGAGCAACTGTTCGTCGCCGTCGACGAGGGGACGCCGGATCCGTCGTGGATCTACGGCACCGATTTCGCCGCCATCGACCACGTCGACGTGCTCACCGGAACCAAGTGCTGGCAGTTGGCCACCCGGTTCGCGTACGGCGACATCCCCGTGGCGTCGGTCGAACCCGACCTCACGCGGGCCCTGGCCGCTTTCCTCGCTCTGCCGACCCCGGCGCACGGGCGCAAGACGATTCTCGTCAACTACGAGCAGATGATGCTGATCCGCCGGCAGCTCGGTCATCTGGAGTTGGAGGGCGCCGCGTGAGTGCGCTCACGCTCGTGCACCTGTACGCCCGGGAGTTGGACATCAACGGCGACTCCGGCAACGTGCTGGCCCTCGAGCGTCGCGCGGCCTGGCGCGGCCTGGCAATCGATGTGCTGCGGATCGGGCCGGGCGAGCCCCTGCCCGCCGAGGCGCACCTGGTGCACATCGGCAGTGGGTCGTCCGGCGCTCGCGCGCAGCTGCACGACGACGTGCTGTCCCGGGCGGAGCGACTGTGCGCATGGGCCGCAACGGGGGTGCCGTTCCTGGCCGTCGCCGCAGGATGGCAGTTGCTCGGTCGTTCGGTGACCGAGCCGGACGGATCCGTGGTTGCCGGCGCCGGCGTGTATCCGAGCACGGCGGCGCTCGGCGCCGAGCGGGCCGTCGGCGAGGTCGCGGGCGACTCGATGCTGGGCGAGGTCGCGGGCTTCGAGAACCACGCGGCGGTCACGCGACTGGACCCGGGGGTGCAGCCGCTGGCGCGGCTCACGCGCGGACACGGCAACGCGGGTGCGTCCGGGCCGCAGGGCGATGCTCCGGAGGGACTGCTCGCGGGGGCGCTCGTTGCGACGGGGCTGCACGGGCCGTTCCTGCCGATGAATCCCGCGTGGGCCGACCGGCTGCTGCAGGATGCAGCGACGAGTGCCGGCGCCGTCCTGCCTGCCGGCGACGCGCGAGTCGACGCGGTCGATGCGCTCGCCCGGCGTTCGCGGCAGGCGATCCGTCGACGGCTGGGTCTCGCCGCCGGCTGACGAGCGACCAGCTCGCTCGAGGGGAGCGCGACAGCAGGACAGGGTCCCGACAGCAGGTCGTGGGTCGACCAGCAGCCTGCTGTCGAGACCTGGTCCTGCTGACGTGCTTCGGTGGGCGGGGCCGCTCAGCGGATGATGCGGCGCGGGATGCGGCCACTGGCGCGGGCCACGATCTCGTCGCCGATCGTGCCCGCCCAGCCCGCCCACTCCTCCGCTGTCGGCTCGCCCGCGCCGCCGGACCCGAACACCACCGCCTCCTGGCCGGGCCGGATGGGCGCGTCGCCGATTCCGACCTGCATCGTGTCGACGCCGATCGCCGTCACCGGCCGGCGGGTGCCGGCGAGCAGCACCGCCGCGCCGCCGTGGGAGGGCCCGACCACCGAGGGCGGGATCCCGTCGGCGCTGCCCACGCCGAGCGTCGCCACGCCCTGCTCGACGTGCAGGACCGGCGCGTGCAGGGAGATCACCGGGCGCAGGCCGAGGCCCGCCCCGTCCACGTCATCGAAGGGCGAGATGCCGTAAGCGGCGATCCCGAACCGCACCATGCCGAGGCGGGCTGCGGGCTCGCGGATGCCGGCCGAACTGGCAGCCAGGTGGATCAGCGGTGGCTCGACGCCGAGGTCACGGGCGACCTGGACCGCCGCGAGCAGGGCGCCGAGGGCAGCCGCATCCTCCTCGGGGGAGGCATCGGCCAGGTGCGACCAGATGGCGGCGACGCGCACCCGCCCCGCCTGCTCGGCCGTGCGGGCCGCCGTCACGAGCGCGGGCCAGTCCTCGGCGCTCGCGCCGTTGCGGTGCAGGCCGGTGTCGATCTTCAAGTGGATGGCCGCGGGCGTCGCCGCTCCGGCCGCGAGGACGGCGTCGAGTTCGGCGAGCGACGACACGCCGAGGTCGATGTCGGCGGCGATCGCGGCTGCGAAGTCGGTGTCGCGGCCGTGCAGCCAGGCGAACAGCGGCACCGTGATCCCCGCCTGCCGCAGGGCGAGGCCGGCCGGCACCTCCAGGACGGCCAGCTCGTGGGCGCCCACCTCGAGGGCGGCCCGCGCGAAGGGCAGCATGCCGTGCCCGTAGGCGTCGGCCTTGACCGCGATCATGGTGCGCGCGGGGGCGACGAGCTCGGCCAGCAGCGCGACGTTGTGGCGGAACGCTGCGAGCTCCAGCTCGATCCGAGCGCTCGCTTCAGCGGGCATGCGTCGCGATCCGCAGGATCCGCCGGCCGAGTCCGGCGGTCAGGTGCGTCGCCGGCCGTTCGGTGGCGGCCGCCCAGGCGGCGGCGGTCGGTGCGCCGTCCGGCGACCCGAACAGCACGACCTCCGCGCCGAGGGTGGGGGTGCCGCCGGCGCAATCCACCACGAACTGGTCCATGGCGATCCGACCCACGATCGGCAGTTCGAAGCCCTCGATCAGCACGGTCGCCCGGTTGGAGGCGAGCCGCGGGACGCCGTCCGCATAGCCCAGTCCGACGAGGGCCAGCGTCGTGGGCGCCGTCGTCCGGTACGTGTAGCCGTACGAGACGCCGGCACCGGTGCCGACGTGCTTGACCGCGATCACCTCCGCGATCAGCGTCATCACGGGTCGGGCGGCAGCCGGCCCCAGGCCCCACGGGTCTCCTACCACCGAGTCGGGGGCGACCGAATCGGCCACCGCCGAGTCGAATGGGACGGGGGTCGGGAATCGGCCGACCACCAGGTCGTCGGGCCCGTATCCGGCGAGCGCGGTCACCGCGGCGTCGGTGTCGTCCGTGACGATCACCCGGCGGACGCCGGCCGAGCGCGCCACGGGCGCGACGAGCCGCAGCGAGTGTCCGTACGCGTCGGCGCGCGCGTCGAGCGTCGTCCGGCCGGCGGCCACCGCGTCGCGCAGGTTCGCCGCCAGGGCGGCCAGGTCGATGCGCGCCTCACGGCGCAGTCCCGCGCGGCCGGACGGCGCGGGTGCGCCGGTCGCGGCAGCACTGATCGCAGCAGGCGCGGGCGCTTCGGACAGTGGAGTCTCCGTGAGGTACGGCGGCTTCGGCCGCAGCCGACATTCTGGCGCCCCCGCGGCCGTTCCCCCGGCAGAAGCAGCCCTCGAACGCAGAACGCCCGCCCGAGCGGACTCGGGCGGGCGACTGATGACCTGGGATCAGGAGGTCAGGCTTTGGACTCCTGCAGCAGGCGGCTGCTCTCGTCGTGCCAGCTGTGGGCGATGCCCGCCAGCTTCTCCTGGTACTTGTTGCCGTGGTGGGCGCAGAAGAAGAGTTCGCCCTTGTCCAGCCGGACCCGGATGTACGCCTGGGCGCCACAGCTGTCGCAGCGGTCGAGGGCGGTCAAGGAGTATTCCGGCTCGAAGGTGTCGAGCGCGCCGTGATCTGCTGAATGCGTCATGGGGGCCTCCTCGGTGCTGCTGACGTGCGTGCTGGTGTCGTGCGAGGTCCCATGTAAACACGGGGATGTTTCCGGCGTGCGCGGAACGCCTTGCCAGTTCGCTGAACGCGCAATCCTGAGCGGGCCGCGCGAGCCGCGGTGCCGGCGGCGTCGGAGTGGCTGGGTCGGGGCCGTCGGCGGGCGCCGTTAGGTTGCGCTCATGGCGTCCAGCGATTATTCGGCCCGGCACCTCTCGGTCCTCGAGGGGCTGGAGGCGGTGCGCAAGCGTCCCGGCATGTACATCGGCTCGACCGATTCCCGCGGGCTGATGCACTGCCTGTGGGAGATCATCGACAACTCGGTGGACGAGGCGCTCGGCGGTCACGGCTCCGAGATCCACGTGGTGCTGCACCGCGACTCCAGCGTCGAGGTGCGCGACACCGCGCGGGGCATCCCGGTCGATCTGGAGCCGAAGACGGGGCTGACCGGGGTCGAGGTCGTGTTCACGAAGCTACATGCCGGCGGCAAGTTCGGCTCCGGTTCCTACGCGGCCTCCGGCGGTCTGCACGGCGTGGGCGCCTCCGTCGTCAACGCCCTCTCCGAGCGGCTGGACGTGGAGGTGGACCGCGACGGCAAGACCTGGGCGATGTCGTTCCATCGCGGCGAGCCGGGCACGTTCGCGGACCGCGGCGCGGCCTCGCCGGATGCGCCCTTCGAGCCGTTCGTGTCGGGCAGCATTCTGCGAGTGGCCGGCAAGGTGCCGCGGGGCCGCACCGGCACGCGGGTGCGCTACTGGGCCGACCGGCAGATCTTCACCCGCGGCGCGACCTTCTCGCTCGAGGAGTTGACCGCTCGGGCGCAGCAGACCGCATTCCTCGTTCCCGGCCTCGCGATCGTCATCGACGACGAGCGCGGCGAGCAGCCGGTCAGCCAGCGGTTCCACTACGAGGGCGGCATCGCCGCCTTCGCCGACTTCCTGGCGAAGGACGCCGGCATCACCGACACCTGGCGCCTGACCGGCTCCGGCGGCTTCACCGAGACGGTGCCCGTGCTGCAGGCCAACGGCCACATGGAGCCCACCGTCGTGCAGCGGGAGTGCGAGGTCGACGTGGCCCTGCGGTGGGGTGTCGGGTACGAGACGACGATGAAGAGCTTCGCGAACATCATCGCCACGCCCAAGGGCGGCACGCACAGCCAGGGCTTCGAGGCCGGGCTGATGAAGGTGCTGAAGGCGCAGGTCGAGTCGGCGGCGCGACGCCTGAAGGTGACCGCCACCGAGAAGCTCGAGAAGGACGACGTGCTGGCGGGCCTGACGGCGGTCCTCACCGTGCGGCTGCCCGAGCCGCAGTTCGAGGGCCAGACCAAGGAGGTGCTCGGCACGCCCGCGGTCCGGGCCATCGTGGCCAACGTCGTCGGCACTGCGCTGAATGCCCGGTTCACCTCGCCCAAGCGGGACGACAAGGCGCAGACCGCGCTGCTGCTCGACAAGGTCGTCGCCGAGATGAAGGCGCGCATCTCCGCCCGCGCCCACAAGGAGACCCAGCGCCGCAAGAACGCGCTGGAGTCGTCGCAGCTGCCGGTGAAGCTGAAGGACTGCCGCTCCACGAACGTCGCCAACACCGAGCTCTTCATCGTGGAGGGCGACTCCGCACTCGGTACCGCCAAGCTCGCGCGCGACAGCGAGTATCAAGCCGTGATGCCGATCCGGGGCAAGATCCTGAACGTCCAGAAGGCGTCCATCGGCGACATGCTGGGCAACGCCGAATGCGCCGCGATCATCCAGGCGATCGGCGGCGGCTCCGGCCGCAGCTTCGACCTGTCGGCGGCCCGCTACGGCAAGGTGATCCTGATGAGCGACGCCGACGTCGACGGAGCCCACATCCGCACCCTGCTGCTCACGCTCTTCTTCCGGTACATGCGACCGATGATCGAGCAGGGGCGGGTGTTCGCCGCCGTGCCGCCGCTGCACCGGGTGGTGGTGCAGGGCGGCAAGCGCACCGAGCCGATCTACACCTACAGCGAGCAGGAGTTGCACGGCGTGCTCGCCCAGTTGCAGCGCGAGAAGAAGCACTACCAGGACCCGATCCAGCGCTACAAGGGCCTCGGCGAGATGGACGCCGACCAGTTGAAGGCGACGACCATGGACCGCCGGTACCGCACGCTGCGCCGGGTGCGGATCGCGGACGCGGCCGCCGACGAGGCGATGTTCGAACTGCTGATGGGCAACGAGGTCGCGCCGCGCAAGGAGTTCATCATCGACGGCGCCGACGGCCTGGACCGCGACCGCATCGACGTCTGACCGTCGTCCGCGAGCTGCTCGTTCGCGTCAGCGGGCGGCGGTGCCGAAGGCGGCGATCGGGGCTGCCAGGGGCGTGCCGGAGGCGTCGCGCTTGGCGAGGGCGTCGGGGAAGGCGCGCACGGTGCCGTCTACGCCGACCGCCAGGGCCGGCGCCGGGCCGACCCACGCCACCGCCAGGCCGGTCTCGCCGCGCAGCAGGGTGTGCGCTCGCACCCCGGAGGTACCGCGGCCCTTCGCCGGGAAGTCGGTCAGCGACGACAGCTTGCCGCGGCCGCTCGCTACACCGTCCAGTCCGCCCGCATCCACGGACACGGTGGCGACGACCGCCTCGTCCGGATCGATGGCGCAGAAGGCGATCACCCGGGCCTTCGCACCGAGGGAGATCCCCGCGACGCCGCCGGCGGTCACGCCCTGGGGCCGCACGAGCGCGGCGCCGAAGTGCAGCAGCTGCGCATCGGCCGTGACGAAGACGAGTTCCGCGGCGTCGTCGGCCGCCCCGGCGCCGACCAGCTCGTCGCCCGGCTTCAGCGCGATCAGGTCGAAGGCCGGCCGGTTCGGCCAGCCGCCCGGCGCGACCCGCTTCACCACGCCGCCCGCGGTGCCGACCGCGACGACGGTCGCCTCGTCCACCGGGACCAGCGCCAGCACGTGCTCGCCCTTCGGCAGGCCGCCGAGGTAGGCGTCGACGGGCGTCCCCGCGCCGAGTTGCACCGACGCGGCCGGCATCACCGGCAGGTCGACGGGGGAGAAGCGAAGCAACCGGCCCCGGTTCGTCACGGCGCCCGCCGTTCCGCGGCTGGTCGTCGTCACCTGGGAACGGATCGCGTCATGGCCGGCACGACCACGAGCGGCGCTCACCGGCTCCGACGCTCCGTCCACCCGGGCGATGCGGCCCGACGTCGAGAGGTACACGCGGCACGGCACGTCCTGGATCTCCAGCACCGGCTGCCCGCGCTTGACCGGCGGGAGCGCCGTCGCCTCGGTGAGCCAAGTACGGCGCGGGGTGCCGAACAGCTGCGCCGCCTGGTCCAGCTCGTCGGCGACCGTACGACGCAATCGCTCCGGGTCCGCCAGCAGCGCCCGCAGCGTCGCGATCTCGTCGCGCAGCTGCTGCGCCTCGGTCGTCAGCTCAACGGTCGAGAAGCGGGTCAGGCGGCGCAGCCGCAGCTCCAGGATGTAGTCCGCCTGCAGCTCGGTCAGCGCGAACGCCTCGATCAGCCCAGCCCGGGCGGCTGCGGTGTCGTCGCTGCCGCGGATGATGGCGATCACCCGGTCGATGTCGAGGATCGCGATCAGCAGGCCCTCGACCAGGTGCAGCCGCTCCTCGCGGCGGGCGAGCCGGTAGGCCGTGCGTCGCGTGACCACCTGGATGCGGTGGCCGATGTACACGTGCAGCAGCTCGAGCAGCCCCAGGGTGCGCGGCCCGCCGCCGACCAGGGCGACCGCGTTGATGTTGAACGACTCCTCCAGCGGCGTGTACCGGTACAGCTGCTCGAGCACCGCGAGCGGGTCGAAGCCGGTCTTGATCTCCACGATCAGGCGCAGGCCGTGCTCGTCGTCGGTGTAGTCGTTGACGTCGGCGATGCCGGACAGCTTCTTGGTCTTCACGCCGTCGGCGATCTTCTCGATCACCCGCTCCGGCCCCACCAGGTACGGCAGCTCGGTGATGACGAGTCCCGCTTTGCGCGCCGTGACCGGCTCGACCGCGACCTTCGCTCGGGTGCGGAACGCGCCGCGCCCGGTGGCGTACGCGTCGCGGATGCCCGCCAGTCCCACGATCGTGCCGCCGCTCGGCAGGTCCGGCCCCGGGATGAACCGCATCACGTCGTCGAGCGTCGCATCCGGATGCCGAATCAGATGGCGGGCGCCGGCCACGACCTCCACCAGGTTGTGGGGCGCCATGTTCGTGGCCATCCCGACCGCGATGCCGCTTGCGCCGTTGACGAGCAGGTTCGGGAAGTTGGCCGGCAGCACCTGCGGCTCGTCGAGCGTGTTGTCGTAGTTCGGTCCGAAGTCCACGACGTCTTCGTCCAGATCCGCGACCATCGCCATCGCCGCAGCCGCGAGCCGCGCCTCGGTATAGCGCTGCGCGGCCGGCCCGTCGTCGAGCGAGCCGAAGTTGCCGTGCCCGTCGATCAGCGGCAGCCGCATCGTGAACGGCTGCGCCATGCGCACCAGGGCGTCGTAGATGGCGGTGTCGCCATGGGGGTGCAGCTTGCCCATCACGTCGCCGACCACGCGGGCGGACTTCACGTGCCCACGGTCGGGCCGCAGCCCCATGTCGGCCATCTGATACAGGATGCGGCGCTGGACCGGCTTCAGGCCGTCGCGGGCATCGGGCAAGGCCCGGGAGTAGATGACGGAGTAGGCGTACTCCAAGAACGAGCCCTGCATCTCGGCCGAGACGTCGATGTCCTGGATGCGCTCGCCGGGCGGCTCGGGCGGGGTGGGGGTCATCGGCTCGATCCGGTACGGGAGGGCCGGGAGTCAGCGCCTGCGGCAGACTGGTCCGTCGTGGCCCACACCATACCGGCCGGGCCCGTCGCTCCCGGTGGGCTGCGCGACGTGTTCACCAGTTGCCTTGCCGCCGTGCTCGGGCGCCCGAATCCGCTGCGGCTGCCGCCGATGCGGCATGCGGCGGTGGTCCTGGTCGACGGGCTGGGCGCGGAGGCGCTCGCGGCTCGGTCGGGGCACGCGCGCACGCTCGCGGCGGCGTCCGGCAAGCGGGCCCGCATGGTCAGCGGATTCCCGACCACGACGGCCGCCGCGCTCGCGAGCCTGACCACCGGCACCGATCCGGGACAGCACGGGCTGGTCGGCTACTCCGCCCTCGATCCGGCGACCGGAGTCGTGGTGAACCAGCTGCACGGCTTCGACGACGGGTCGCTGCCAGATGCGTGGCAGCGCTGCCCGACCGTCTTCGAGCAGGCGGCGCGCGAGGGGGTCAGGGCCGTCGCGATCGGCCCGCGGCACTACGCGACCACCGGGTTCACTCGGTCGGTCCTGCGCGGGGCCGAGTACCTGGGCGCCAGGACCATCGCGGCCCGGTTCGAGGCGTGGCAGCAGGTCATCGCCGGTCCCGGCCCGTCGATCGCGTATCTGTACGTGCCAGAGCTGGATGTGGCCGCGCACGCGGCGGGCTGGCGGTCGCCGCGCTGGACCGAGCACCTGGAGGCGGTCGACGCCGCCGTCGCGGACTGCATCGCCGGGCTGCCGGCCGGCGCCGGCCTGGTGCTGACCGCCGATCACGGCATCCTGGACACCTCGCCCGATCGGCACCTGTTCTACGACATCGTGCCCGGACTGCTCGACGACGTCGCGGCGATAGCCGGCGAGCCGCGCTGCCGGCAGCTGCATTTGCGGGCCGGCGCCGACCCGGTGGCCGTGGCCGCCGATTGGAACGAGGCGTTCGGCGGTGCCGTGCGGGCGCTCACGCGTGCGCAGGCGATCGGCGAGCAGTGGTTCGGCACGGTGGATCCGCACGTGGAGCCGCGGATCGGGGATGTGCTGGTCGCGGCGACGGGACGCTGGGTACTGCTCGACTCCCGCCGCCCGAAGGGACACGGGATGATCGGCCAGCACGGATCGTGGACCTCCGCGGAGCGGATCGTGCCGCTGCTGCGCTTCGGCGCGGCCGCGTCCTGAGGGGAGCCTCAGTCTTCGTCTTTGCCGTAGACGATCTCGTCCCAGCTCGGCATCGTGGTGCGACCCCGTCGAGGTCGGACGACCGGGGCCGGTGGTGGCGGCGGCACGGCGACCGGACGGTTCGGTGGCGCCTCGGTGCCTGCCGCCTCTGTGCCTGCCGCTTCGGGGCTCGCCCCCTCAGGGGCAGGCGCCTCGCCGGCCGGCGCGTGCTGAGTCGGCGCAGCGCGAGACGATGCCGGACGCTTCGCCGTCTCGGCGGCCGTCAGGGTGCTCGCCGCCGCGCCACGCCGGCCCACGCGGGTGCGAGGCCGCTTCAACGGCTGCGGCGCGGGCTTGGGCTCGGCCGGCGGCAGCGCCTCCGGGAAGCGACCGCGCGTGATCTGCGCCGGCACGTCGCGGTCGGGGCGTGGCGGCGTGCGGAACGGGTCCTCGTCGTCGTCCTCTTCCTCGCCGGTACCGTCGCCGAGCGAGCTCGACGGCTCGCCGCCCTCGCGCCGGCCTCGCTTCTGGGCGAGCGCCGTCAGCAGGTCGGTCGTGGGACTCGACGTCCGTGCAGCTGCGTCGGCCTCGTTCCCAGGCACGCCATCGCTCGCGTCGTCCGGCCCGGACAGCTGCTCCTGATCCGGCGTGAGCGACGGGAAGCGGAATGCGGCACTGTCGAACCGCGTGGGCGCGGCTGCTGCCTTCGTCGGCGTCGAAGTCGGGGTCGGAGCGGATGCCGGCTCGCGTCGGTCGTGCAGCGAGCGCACGGGTGCCGACGGCGACTCGACGGGGCCGATGTCGCTGTCGGCGCCGGGTGCCACGGGCGCGTCATCCTCGGACTCCGGCGCACCGGCGGGCTGGACCGGCAGCGATATCGGTCCGGTCTGTTCCAGCGCCCGCAGCCGCGGGGTGAGGGCGACCGGTGTCCCAGCCTGCGACAGCGTGGTCGCCTCCACGTTGTCCGGTGTCAGCAATTGCCGTTTGGGTTCGAACCGCCAGCGCGCCTCGTGCTGGATCTCGTCGGCGACGAAGTCGAGCACGATCACCCAGCCCCCGGCCACCTCCCGGCAGCTGGACCAGACGATCACCGTGGCGTCCAGGGCGGCGAGCCGCTCGCTCATCACCGCGCGGAAGGTGCGCGGCACCGCATCCGGATCCTCCGGCTGCACCCGCACCGCCAGCGCCGTGTCGACGACGTAGGCCAGCTCGGCGAGCACCGGTCCGCTGAACCGCTCGACATAGGCGATCGGGGTGCCGGTCAGTGCCGCGACCTGCAGCGCAGACAGGCCGGCACGCACGTGGGCCTGGATCTCGCGCGGCGTGATGCGCGGGCCGTCGACGACACTGCGGCCGTCGCGGAGGCGTGCCTCCACGTCCAGGTCGACGGGGATGCGGAAGCGGTCGCCGCTCTCGGACGCGGCGATGAGCACACCGTCCTCGACGCCGATCACGCTGAGCGTCAGCATCGCCTGCCCCCTTGATCCGGGCCCGAATCCGCCCGTCCGCGCGGGTCAGGATGGCACGCCTCCGGCTCCCGCCGATGGAATAGCCGGGGCGTGTGGGAAGTTCCCTGACCGTCACCCGAAATTGACCCCGTGAAGGCGTTTGCGCTGCGGGGGGAGTTCGTGCAAACTGTCGCCGCCTCGCGGACGGCGGCCGTGTCACGGGCGTTCGGCACGACGCGATAGCAACGGACAGGAATGGCAATGGCGACCGACTACGACGCCCCGCGCAAGACCGAGGACGACTCCGATTCCATCGAGGCCCTCAAGGAGCGCGTGCCGGACAAGATGTCCGGTGTCGTCGACGTGGACGACGCCGACAACCCCGGCGGTTTCGAGCTGCCGGGCGCGGATCTCTCCGACCTCGACCTGGACGTGGTGGTGCTGCCGCCGCAGGCCGACGAGTTCACCTGTGTCAGCTGCTTCCTGGTGAAGCACCGCTCACAGCTCGACCACGAGACCAAACTCGGCCCCATCTGCGCCGAGTGCGAGGCCTGACCCCACCTGCTGCAGCGGCCCTCCCAGGCGGCCCTCACGGCCCTATCCCACCAGCGCGACAGCAGGACAATGTCCCTTGGGCAGGTCGTGGGTCGACCAGCAGCCTGCTCACGGGGCTTGGTCCTGCTGTCGGGACCAGTGGACGGAGTCGTCGGGCTAGGGGGTCGCGGTGTGGGCGGCGGCGAGGGCCGCGCTGAGTGCCGCCGGGCGCCTCGTCGACACCACCCAGTAGGGCACCGGATCGTCGGCGTCCTGGATCGGGATCCGCAGGACCGGATCCACCCAGCCGCGCAGCAGGGTCCAGGCCCGCGCATCGAGTTCCACACCCCGTGCCCGCACCGCGTCCGCGCCGCGGAACGCTTCCGGAGTCCCCGTGAATGCGACCTCGATACGGGCGCGGCCGGCGTGCAGTACCCCCTGCTCGATGAGGATCACCGGGGCGGAGAACACGAGCCCCGCGATCGCGCCGGCGGTCAGCACGATCGCGGCGACGATGCCGATCGGCAGCGAGATCGGCAGGAAGACCAGCAGCGTCGCCGGCGCGAGCAGACAGACCGCGAGCAGCGTGCCGACACCCGGCACGAGGCGTTCGCGGAAGGTCGGCACCCCCCAATCAGAACAGATCCGGGACCAGAACAGACGCGCGCGGGCTGGTGCGCGGGTCCGGCTCGCACGCGGCACGGTCCGTTAGCCTCGGGGCGATGATCGAGGTGCTCGTGCAGGGGGCGGTCCTGCCGCCGCCGGCCCACCCGGGCGACGCCGGCATCGACCTGTCGGCCGCGGAACCCGTGCACCTACTTCCGGGTGGGCGGGCGACGATCGGCACCGGGGTGCGGATCGCGCTGCCGGCCGGCACGGTGGGTCTCGTGGTGCCGCGCAGCGGCCTCGCGGCGCGGCACGGGGTCACGATCGTCAACGCGCCCGGGACCATCGATGCGGGCTACCGCGGCGAGATCCGAGTCACCCTGCTGAACACCGATCTTGACAGCGCGTTCCACGTGTCCGTCGGGGATCGCATCGCCCAGCTGATCGTCCTGCCGCTGCCGCCGGTCCGGCTCGTCCCGGTCGCCGCACTGCCGGGTAGTCATCGCGGCACCGGCGGCTTCGGCTCCACCGGCGTCGCATCCGTCGTCCGTGAGGAGCCTCCGCTGTGACCGACATGCCGACCGAGCACCCCAAGTCCGCACCGCCGGACCGGGCGGTGAACGGTCCACTCGACGACGACGAAGCGAACCAGGTGCGCCCCTACGTCGACCTCGGGGGCGTGAAGATCGTCCCGCGCGACGGTCTGCACCTGCGCCTGGAGGTGGAGGAGGGCACCGGCCGGGTCGTCGCCGTCGGCCTCGACATCGAGGGCTCCAGCCTGCAGGTGCAGCCCTTCGCCGCGCCGCGCTCCAGCGGCATCTGGCATGAGATCCGGGAGCAGATCAACGAGCAGATCCTGCGGCAGGGCGGCACGACCAGGCTGGTCGACGGTCCGTTCGGCCCCGAGCTGATCGCGCAGGTGCCGGCGCAGGCCGAGCGCGGCGGGCCGCCGGTGTCCCGCATCGCCCGGTTCGTCGGCGTGGACGGCCCGCGCTGGTTCCTGCGCGGCGTCATCTCCGGCGACGGCGCCGTCGACGCGGCGGCGGCGCAGCAGATCGAGGAGCTCTTCCGCAGCGTCGTCGTCGTGCGCGGCACCGCCCCCATGCCGCCCCGCGATCTGATCCCGCTGCGCATGCCGCCGGACGCGACGGCGGAGGCGACCGGTCCGGCCCCCGACAACGCCTACCGCACGCTCGAGGCGTGACCGGTCCGGCGGAGGATCCCCAGCCCGGCCGGGACGCCCAGCCCGGCCGTGACCCTCAGCCCGATCGGGACTCGGACGGCGCCGGGGCCGCCCTGCGAGCCGCCGCCGCAGGAGAGCAGCTGCGCCTCGGCGGGCTGCTGGCCGGCATCGGCGGACCGCTCGGGATCGTGGAGGGCATCGTCCCCTCGCTCGCGTTCCTGGTCCTCTTCACCCTGACCCGCCAGATCGCGCCCGCCGTCGTCGTCCCCGTGGTGCTGGGCCTGCTGTTCCTCGCCTACCGCCTCATTCGCCACCAGCAGCCGAGCTCCGCTGTCGGCGGCCTGTTCGCCCTCGTCGTCTCGGCCGTGCTGGCGCTCGTCACCGGCCGCGCGAGCGCCGCGTTCCTGCCCGGCATCCTGCTGAACGGCGGCTACGGCGTGGCCATGCTGATCAGCCTGCTGGTCGGCTGGCCGCTGATCGGCGTGCTCGTCGGCGCGCTGCTGCGGGAGGGATCGGCCTGGCGTGCGGACCCCGTCAAACGCCGGCTGTTCACCTGGCTGACCATCCTCTGGCTCGGCTTGTTCGCCGTCCGCCTGCTGGTGGAGGTGCCGCTCTACCTGGCACTCGGCGAGGCCACGACCGTTCGGCTGGCCTGGGTGCGCCTGGTCCTCGGCGTGCCGCTCTACGCCCCGGTGCTCGTCGTCACGCTGCTGGCGGTGCAGTCCGTGTACCGGCGCCGTCCGGCCCCGGATGTATCGTGAACGCGCCTCGGCCACGCCCTCGCCGTACCCGTGTCATCCACACGGCTACCAAGAGCGGAGGGCCACCGGGGTCGAAACGGAGGTCGTGATGGCGGCGGTCAACAGCTTCGGGGCGAAGGCGGTGCTCGGCGTCGAGGACACCGAGTACGAGGTCTTCCTCATCGAGTCGGTTCCCGGCTCGGAGCGGCTGCCGTTCAGCCTCAAGGTGCTGCTGGAGAACCTGCTGCGCACCGAGGACGGCAAGAACGTCACCCAGGCGCAGATCCGTGCGCTGGGGTCGTGGGTGCCGTCGGCGGAGCCCGACACGGAGATCCAGTTCACGCCAGCCCGCGTCGTCATGCAGGACTTCACCGGCGTGCCCTGCATCGTCGATCTGGCCACCATGCGCGAGGCGGTCGGCACGCTCGGTGGCGACCCGACCCGCATCAATCCGCTTGCGCCCGCCGAGCTCGTGATCGACCACTCCGTCATCGCCGATCTGTTCGGCACCCCCGACGCGTTCGAGCGCAACGTCGAGATCGAGTACGAGCGCAACGGTGAGCGGTATCAGTTCCTGCGCTGGGGGCAGACCGCCTTCGACGACTTCAAGGTGGTGCCGCCGGGCACCGGCATCGTCCACCAGGTGAACATCGAGCACCTCGCGCGCGTCACCTACACGCGCACGGTCGAGGGAGCGTTGCAGGCGTACCCGGACACCCTGGTCGGTACCGACTCGCACACGACGATGGTCAACGGACTGGGCGTGCTCGGCTGGGGCGTCGGCGGCATCGAGGCCGAGGCCGCGATGCTGGGCCAGCCGGTGTCGATGCTCATCCCCAAGGTGGTCGGCTTCAAGCTGTCCGGCGCGATCCCCACGGGCGTCACCGCGACCGACGTGGTGCTCACGATCACCCAGATGCTGCGCAAGCACGGCGTGGTCGGCAAGTTCGTGGAGTTCTACGGCGACGGCGTCGGCGCCGTTCCGCTGGCCAACCGCGCCACCATCGGCAACATGAGCCCGGAGTTCGGCTCGACGGCGGCGATCTTCCCCATCGACGACGTCACCCTGGACTACCTGCGGCTGACCGGCCGCGAGCCGCACCAGGTCGCTCTGGTCGAGGCGTACGCCAAGCGCCAGTCGCTGTGGCACGACCCGTCGCGCGAGAGCGACTACAGCGAGTACCTCGAGCTCGACCTGTCGACTGTGGTCCCCTCCATCGCCGGTCCGCGCCGCCCCCAGGACCGCATCGAGTTGTCCGTGGCCAAGGGCCAGTTCGAGCACGACCTGGCCGACTACGCGATCGGGGGCACCACCAAGGTCGACGTCGCCGTCGAGGGCACGTTCCCCGCCTCCGACCCCGTCGCGCTCACCGATCAGGACGAGCACCGCGGCGACGAGCAGGCGGCGCCTGAGACCAGCTTCCCGGGCCAGAGCCGAACCGCGGCGATCAGCCATGCGCCGTCCGTATCGCACCCGACGAAGGTGGCCGGAGCGGCGGGCGACTTCACGATCGACCACGGCGCGGTCGCGATCGCGGCCATCACCTCCTGCACCAACACCTCCAACCCCTCCGTCATGCTCGCGGCGGGCCTGCTCGCCAGGAACGCCAGCGCCAAGGGCCTGAAGGCCAAGCCGTGGGTCAAGACCACGCTGGCTCCCGGCTCCAAGGTCGTGACCGACTACTACGCCAAAGCCGGACTCACCGGCGCGTTGGAGGATCTGGGCTTCTACCTGGTCGGCTACGGCTGCACCACCTGCATCGGCAACTCCGGCCCGCTGGAGCCCGCTATCAGCGACGCGGTGCAGCAGAACGACCTGGCCGTCACCGCGGTGCTCTCGGGCAACCGCAACTTCGAGGGCCGCATCAACCCCGACGTCAAGATGAACTACCTGGCCTCGCCGCCGCTCGTCATCGCATACGCGCTGGCCGGGTCGATGAACTTCGACTTCGAGGTCGACGCGCTCGGCCGCGACCGGGACGGCAACGACGTGTACCTGCGCGACATCTGGCCGGACGCCGACGAGGTGCAGGCCACCATCGACTCCTCCATCTCCACCGAGATGTTCGAGCACGAGTACGCGGGCGTCTTCGACGGCGACGAGCGCTGGCGCACGTTGCCCACGCCCACCGGCGCCACCTTCGAGTGGGACCCGCAGTCCACCTACGTGCGCAAGCCGCCGTACTTCGACGGGATGACGCTCGACACCACACCGGTGACCGATGTCGCCGGCGCGCGGGTGCTGGCGAAGCTGGGCGACTCGGTCACGACCGACCACATCAGCCCGGCCGGCTCCATCAAGCTCGACAGCCCGGCGGGCCGCTACCTGACCGAGCACGGGGTGGAGCGCGGCGACTTCAACTCGTACGGGTCGCGCCGGGGCAACCACGAGGTGATGATCCGCGGTACGTTCGCCAACATCCGGCTGCGCAACCAGTTGCTCGCGCAGTTCAACGGGGGCAGCGGAGTGGAGGGCGGCTACACCCGCGACTTCACCCTCGTGGACGGGCCGCAGGCCTTCATCTACGACGCGGCCGAGCACTACCGCGAGGCCGGGGTGCCGCTCGTGATCCTGGCGGGCAAGGAGTACGGCTCCGGCTCCTCCCGCGACTGGGCCGCCAAGGGCACCAACCTGCTGGGCGTCCGCGTCGTGATCGCCGAGAGCTTCGAGCGCATCCACCGCTCGAACCTGATCGGCATGGGCGTGCTGCCCCTGCAGTTCCCGGCCGGCCAGAGCGCCGACTCGCTCGGGCTGACCGGCACCGAAGAGTTCGCCGTCAGCGGCGTCATCGCGCTGAACGAGGGCAGCACACCGAAGACGGTGCACGTGGTCGCAACGCCGACGACGCAGTCCGGCAGCGGCACGAGTGCGGTCGAGTTCGATGCCGTCGTGCGCATCGACACGCCCGGTGAGGCGGACTACTACCGCAACGGGGGCATCCTGCAGTTCGTCCTCCGGTCCCTCGTGGCGTGACGCGGCTCACCGCCTGGAGTCCGCGTCCGGCTCCGGTCAGTGCCTCGTGCCCGGGCCGCGCCCGCCCGGTACCATCGGCGTGATGGGAGTCCTGGAGTCGATCCGCGGTCCTCGCGACCTGGACGGCTTGAGCCAGCCGCAGCTGAAACGACTCGCCCGCGAGATCCGGCAGTTCCTGATCCGCGAGGTCGCGAAGACCGGCGGGCACCTCGGCCCGAACCTGGGCGTCGTGGAGCTGACCATCGCGATCCACCGCGTGTTCCACTCGCCGAACGACTCGATCGTCTTCGACACGGGCCATCAGTCGTATGTGCACAAGCTGCTCACGGGCCGTCAGGACTTCTCTCACCTGCGCCAGTCCGGCGGGCTGTCGGGTTACCCCAGCCGCAGCGAGAGCATCCACGACATCGTGGAGAGCTCGCACGCGTCGTCGTCCCTGTCCTGGGCGGACGGCATCTCGCGCGCCTACCAGGTGACCGGGCAGACCGACCGGCACGTCGTGGCCGTGGTCGGCGACGGTGCGCTGACGGGTGGGATGACGTGGGAGGCGCTGAACAACATCAGCGACGACAACAACCGCCGGCTGGTGATCGTCGTCAACGACAACGGACGCTCCTACGCGCCGACGATCGGTGGACTCGCCCGCTACCTGAACGAGCTGCGCACCCGCCGTACCTACCGCGACATGTACCAGGGCTCCAAGGTGCTGTTCGACCGGCTCGGCCGGCCGGGCCGGGCGATCTGGCGCGGTACCCGAGGCGCCCTGCACGGCTTCCTGGCCCGCTTCGTCGGCAACGAGCGCATGTACTCCAACCTCGATATCAAGTACCTGGGCCCCGTCGACGGGCACGACGAGGCCGCGGTCGAGAACGTGCTGCGGCAGGCGAAGCAGTACGAGCTGCCGGTTCTGGTGCACGTCATCACCGAGAAGGGCCGCGGGTACGCCCCGGCGATCGCCGACGACGCCGACCACTTCCACGGCGTCGGCGTCATCGATCCCGAGACCGGATCGCCGCTCGGCACGCGCGCCGGCAAGATCGACTGGGCCGACGCGTTCGGCGACCGGCTGCTCCAGCTGGCGGAGGCGGACCGGCGGATCGTCGGCATCACCGCGGCGATGCTGCGTCCGGTCGGCTTCGCCAAGCTCGCCGCCCGTTTCCCGGAGCGGGTCATCGATGTCGGCATCGCCGAGCAGCACGCCACCACCAGCGCCGCAGGGCTGGCGTTCGGCGGCCTGCATCCGGTGATCGCCGTGTACGCGACGTTCCTGGGTCGCGCGTTCGACCAGGTGCTGATGGATGTGGCCCTGCATCGCGCCGGCGTCACCTTCGTGCTGCACCGCGCGGGCATCACCGGCCCGGACGGGGCCAGCCACCACGGTATGTGGGACCTCGCGATGCTGCAGATCATCCCCGGTATCCGCCTGGCGTCCCCGCGCGACGGCGCGACGCTCGATGAGGAGCTCGCCGAGGCGGTCGCGGTGCAGGACGCGCCGACCGTGCTCCGCCTGCCGAAGGGCAGCGTCCCGGCCGACATCCCGGCGTTGGAGCGGTTCGACGACGGAGTCGACGTGCTGCGTCGGGCCAAGCGCACCGACGTGCTGCTCGTCGCCGTCGGAGTCATGGCGCAGGTCGCCCTCGACGTCGCCGACCTGCTTGCGGAGCGGGACGTCGGCACGACCGTGCTCGACCCCCGCTGGGTCGTCCCGATCCCGGGCAGCCTCATCGAGTGCGCGGCGCTGCACCGACTGGTGGTGACGATCGAGGACGGGGTGCGAGTCGGCGGCATCGGCACACGGCTGCGACAGGACCTGCGCGCGGCCGGCGTCGATACCGCCCTGAACGAGGTGGGCCTACCCGACGCGTTCCTCCCGCACGGTGAACGAGGCGAACTGCTCGCCGACGCGGGCCTGGAGGCCAGCCAGATCGCCGCGGACATCCTCGACCAACTGGCCGGCGCCAAGCTGCCGGCCGCACGCCCGGTGGACACGCGCACCCCCCACTGACCGCGTCTGCCCCGATTTGCGTCATCTGCGGGAGCGCGCGCAGGGGCAGACGACCAGAATCTGGGCAGGCGTGCTCCCGTCCGGGTTCGCGATCCGCTCCTCCACAAGCCGGAGTTGTCCACATCAGGGACGCAGGTCCTCCCGGGATGGAGCGACCGGGTCAGGATGTCCCGCCATGAACCCCTGGAGCCTGGAACTGCTCGTCGTCCGTGAGCAGGCGCTCGATCTGGAGCGCCGCTCGCTCGCTCGCGACTGCGTGCGCGGCCTGCTTCATCGCGTGCGTCCCGGCGTGTACGTGGAGCGTGAAGGGTACAAGGCGCTGACAGTCGAGGGGAGCCACGTCGTCGCCATGCGCGCCCTCGCAGCCGTGGCTCCGGAGCCTCCGCAGTTCTCGCACTGGTCGGCGGCAGTGCTCCACGGTCTGCCCACGCTCGGGCAGCACCTCGACCGGGTGCACGTGACGGTGCAGGATCCCGCTCGACGAGGGAGCGTGGGCGTCGGCAGTCACGTTGCGCCACTGGACGTCGGGGAGACGATCGTCGTCGGCACGCTCCGGGCGACCGCGGTACCCCGCACGGTCGTCGATGTCGCGCTCGCCTCGCCCTTCGAGGCCGGGGTCGTCATCGCGGACGGCTCACTGCATGCCGGATGTCCCGAGGCAGCGCTGCAGGAGGGCGCCGCGGGTGCGGCAGGTCGGCGGGGCTGGCGGCGCGCTCAGCAGGTCGTCGCGTTCGCCCGGGCCGAGGCGGAATCCGCCGCCGAGTCCAGGGCTCGCGTCACGATGCTGCGGATCGGCATCCGACCGCCGGTGCTGCAGTGGCGGGTCGCCGACCGTCGCGGCCTCGCGGGCCGCCTCGACTTCGGATTCCCGTGGGTGCCCGCCGGTGGGGAGGTCGACGGGGAGAAGAAGTACCGTGATGCCGCAATGGCGTCCTCCGGGGCGGCCGACGCGGTGATCGCGGAGAAGTGGCGGGAGGACCGCGTCCGTCTCCAGGTGCCACTGCTCGCCCGGTGGGGGTACCGCGAGTCCGGCAGCACGGTGCAGCTGTGCCCCATCCTCGCGCGCATCGGCGTGACACCCGAGCGCCCGCGCGTCACGATCGCCGACTACTCATCCGCGTTCCGCCTCGTCACCTTCTGACGAGATTCGCGTCATCTGCGGATGCGCGCTCAGCGGCAGATGTCGCGGATCTGGGCAGACGGGTCAGCGGTCTCCGACGCCCTCGATCGGCGGCTGGTGGAAGGTGTCGCCGAACGCCCGCTGCGAGGCCCCGACCCGGTCCAGGTA
The DNA here is from genome assembly GCF_964250715.1 of uncultured Amnibacterium sp. GTDB lineage: Bacteria > Actinomycetota > Actinomycetes > Actinomycetales > Microbacteriaceae > Amnibacterium. The sequence continues at coordinate 155,518 of NZ_CAXUGX010000004.1, read as the reverse complement.
GGGCGTGATGCCGCCGGCCTGGAACGGGTAGCCGGCGCCCAGGATCAGGCACAGGTCGACGTCCTCCGGTGCCGACACGACCTTGTCCTCGAGCATCCGGTGGATCTCGTCGGCCAGGCCGGTCTGCACCCGCTCCAGGATCTGCTCGCCGGTCAGCGCCGTCGCCCCCTTCGGCACGGACTTTGCAACGAGCGCGACGGCGCCCTTGTCGAAGCCGGTCGCCCGGCCGTCGGAGTCCTTCGTCAGCAGCGTGCCCCGCTCCGCCAGCGCGTGCAGGTTCGCGGAGTCGAAGAACCGGTCGGGGAAGGCGGCGTGGTGGGTGTCGAGCACGTGCGCACCCACCCGCAGGCCGACGAGGTCGAGCAGCTCGAACGGGCTCATCGGCAGGCCGAAGGGGTCGAGGGCGTGGTCGACGACCGGGAACGGCGTGCCGGTGTCGACGGCGTGCATCGCCTCGCCCAGCACCTTGGCCAGGATGCGGTTGACGACGAACCCCGGCGCGTCCTGCACGATCACGGCGTTCTTCTTCAGCTTCTGGGCGACCACCATCGCGGTGGACAGGGTCTGCTCGTCGGTCGCGGGCGCATGCACCACCTCGACCAGCGGCAGCACGGCGACCGGGTTGAAGAAGTGGAAACCGACCAGCCGTTCCGGGTGCGCGAGCTTCGCGCCGATCTGCTCCACGGACAGCGAGGAGGTGTTCGTGGCCAGCACGGCCTCGGGGGCGAGGTGCGGTTCGACGCTCGCGAAAACCGTCTGCTTGACGCCGAGCTCTTCGAACACCGCCTCGATCACCCAGTCGCAGTCGGCGAAGTCGGCGATCGCCACGGTGCCGGTGACGGAGGCGGTCAGCCGGTTCGACTCGTCGGGGGAGATGCGGCCCTTCGCGAGCAGCTTCGCGACCTCGCCACGGACATACCCGAGACCCTTGTCGACCCGTTCCTGGTCCAGATCGGTGATGACCACCGGGACCCGCAGGCGGCGGGCGAACAGCAGGGCCAACTGCGCCGCCATCAGGCCGGCGCCGATCACTCCCACCTTGCCGACCGGCCTCGACAGCGCCGGGTCGGGGGCTCCGGCGGGTTTGCGGGCCCGCTTCTGGGTCAGGTCGAACGCGTAGATGCTGGCGGCGAACTGGTCGCCGGCGATCAGGTCGGCGAGCGCCTCGTCCTCGGCGGCGAACCCGGCGGCGATGCCCGCCGCGTCCGTCGCCTTCTTGGCACCCTTCAGCAGGTCGAGCGCGCGGTAGGGCGCCTGCGGCACGGTGCCGATCCGCGACTCCAGGCGCTTGCGGGCGATGCCGATGGCCGCATCCCACTTGGCCAGCCGCTCCAGCCGACCGGGCACGTTCGGCCGCGTCACGGTCGTGCGTCCCGTCACGACGTCGTCCGCCCAGCGGACGGACGACTCGAGGAACGTGGCCGACGGCAGCAGCGCATCCGCGATACCCAGGCGGTGGGCGGTCACCGCGTCGAGGGTCCGCTGCCGCAGGGGGTTCTCGATGATCACGGTGAGCGCCTGCTCGATGCCGATCAGGTTCGGCAGCAGCGTGGAGCCGCCCCAGCCGGGGATGATGCCGAGCGACACCTCGGGGAGCGCGATCGCCGACACGGCGGCGTCGATGGTGCGGTAGTCGGCGTTCAGCGCCACCTCCAGGCCGCCGCCGAGCGCCAGTCCGTTGATGAAGACGAAGGTCGGCACGCCGAAGTCGTGCAGCAGGGAGAAGACGCGGTGGCCGAGCTGCGCGAGCTGCTTGGCGGTCGCCCGGTCGGGGATGGAACCGACCTGGCTGAGGTCGGCTCCCGCCGCCAGGATGAACGGCTTGCCGGTGATCGCGAGCGCGGCGATCTCCCCGGTCGCGGCACGGGCCTTCGCAGCGAGCAGCGCGGCCTCCAGCGCGAGCAGACTGCGCGGCCCGAGCGTGTTCGGCCGCCGGTGGTCGCGACCGTTGTCCAGCGTGACCAGCACCAGGGTGCCGCCGCTCGGCAGCGTCAGATCGGTGCTGTACGCCTTGGTGACGACCTCGTCGCTCGACAGGTCGGCCAGTGCGGAGGAGGTGCCGGCGGAGGCGTCGGCGGCGAAGGTGCCGGTGCCGGTGGCGGTCATGAGCGCGCCTGCTTGTCGGCCGTACGGGCCGCCTTCTTGGTGAAGTGCGGGTTCTCCCAGATGACGCTGCCGCCTTGGCCGAGCCCGATGCACATCGCGGTCAGGCCGTACCGCACCTCGGGGTGCTCCTCGAACTGCCTGGCCAGCTGCACCATCAGCCGCACGCCGGAGGAGGCGAGCGGATGGCCGTATGCGATCGCGCCGCCCCAGGGGTTGACCCGCGGATCGTCGTCGTCGATGCCGAAGTGGTCGAGCAGGCTCAGCACCTGCACGGCGAACGCCTCGTTCAACTCGAACAGGCCGATGTCCTCGATCGACAGGCCCGCCTTCTTCAATGCCTTCTCGGTGGAGGGGACGGGACCGATGCCCATCACCTCCGGCTCGACGCCCGCGAACGCGAAGCTGACGAGGCGCATCTTGACCGGCAGGCCGAGGTCCTGGGCGGCGGTCTCGCTGGCGATGATCGACGCGGTCGCGCCGTCGTTCAGGCCCGCCGCGTTGCCGGCCGTGATGCGGCCGTGCGGCCGGAACGGCGTGCGCAGCTCCGCGAGCCCTTCCATCGTCGTTCCGGGTCGCATCACCTCGTCCTTCACGGCGAGCCCCCAACCGTGATCGGTGCGGGTCGCGACGGGGATCAGGTCGGGCTGGATCTTGCCGGCGTCGTAGGCGGCCTGCGCCTTCACCTGCGAGCGCATCGCGTACCGGTCGGAGCGCTCCTTCGTCAGCGCGGGGAACCGGTCGTGGATGCGCTCGGCCGTCGCACCCATCACGAGCGCCTCGCTGCTCACCAGCTTCTCGCTGACGAACCGCGGGTTCGGGTCGGCGTCGAAGCCCATCGGGTGGTGGCCCATGTGCTCCACCCCGCCGGCGATCGCGACGTCGTAGGCGCCGAAGCCGATCGCTCCGGCGACCGTGGTGACGCTCGTCATCGCGCCGGCGCACATGCGGTCGATGGCATATCCGGGGACGCTCCTCGGCAGCCCCGCAAGCAGTGCCGCGGTGCGCCCGAGGGTCAGCCCCTGGTCGCCCTGCTGCGTCGTCGCCGCGATCGCCACGTCGTCGACGCGGTCCTTCGGCAGCTGCGGGTTGCGCTCCAGCAGGCCGACCATGGCCTTCACGACCAGGTCGTCCGCTCGCGTCCCCCAGTACATCCCCTTCTCGCCCGCGCGCCCGAACGGAGTGCGGACCCCGTCGACGAACACCACTTCAGACCGTTCGGTCATGGAACTGCTCCGTGCTTCCGCGCGCCCTCGCGCACACCGGAATCGATCCTGCGCGCTCCCCGGCGGCGGACCAAATCCGTGGGGGCAGAGCTACAACTCGGCGTCCTGTGGAGGGACGGGCGGCGGCTCGGTCGTCGGCTCGGTCGTCGGCTCCTCGGGCACAGCGGCCCGCACGAAGCTCGCGACGAGCGGTCCCGTGGTCGCCTCGATCTGCCACGGTCGGGCGTCCAGCATGCGCAGGAGGTCGGCGAGGCTCTGCTCGGTCAGCGGCTCCGGCGGATGCCAGGCGACGCGCCGCACGGTGTCGGGCGTCAGCAGGTTCTCCGAGGGCATGTGCAACCCCTCGGCGACGTCGGACAGCACCACCCGGGCGGCCCGCAGGCGACGATCGGCGTCGGGGTTGCGATCCGGCCAGGCGCGGGGCGGCGGAGGAGCGTCGGAGTGCACGTGGGCGGGCGGCAGCTGATCCGTGGACCGGCCCGTCTCGACCGCATGCCACCATCGGTCGATCTCGGTGCGGCTGGCGCGTCCGCTGAAGGTGCGCATCGCGGCGAGTTCCCGCTTGGTGCTCGGCGGCGTGCGGGCCACCGCCACCAGGGACGCATCCGGCACCAGGCGCCCAGGAGCCTGATCGACGCTGCGCGCGTACTCGTCGCGGGCCAGCCACAGCTCGCGGGCGACCGCCAGGTTGCGGCCGCCGCGCACGACATGCAGGCCCGACAGCCGCCGCCACGGGTCGACGCGCGGCGCCGGCGCCTGGCGGTGCAGCACGGCGTCGAACTCCTGCTCGGCGATCGCCGTCTTGCCGGCCTCGACCAGCAGGTCCTGCATGCGGTCGCGGGCATCCACCAGCAGCTCCACGTCCAGCGCGGCATACACGAGCCAGGAGGCGGGCAGCGGCCGGGTGGACCAGTCGGCGGCCGAGTGCTCCTTGGCCAGGTGCAGCCCGAGCAGCTGTTCGATCACCGCGCCGAGCCCGACCCGCTCCAGCCCGAGCAGGCGGGCGCCGAGCTCGGTGTCGAACAGGCGCGCGGGCTCCAGCCCCACCTCGCGCAGGCAGGGCAGATCCTGACTGGCGGCGTGCAGGATCCACTCCTCCCCGCCGATGGCGGCCTGCAGTGCGGAGAAGTCGCCGATCGCCGGCGGATCGAGCAGTATCGTGCCCGTTCCCCGTCGATGCAGCTGGATCAGGTAGGCCCGCTGGGAATACCGGAAGCCCGATGCCCGCTCGGCGTCGACGGCGACCGGCCCGTGTCCGGCGGCGAGCCGGGCGACGGCGTCGTCGAACTCGGCCCGGGTCGTCAGCACCCGTGGCGGCTCGGCCGGGATCGCGTCCGGCAGGGGTGCCGCCTCGACGGCCACCGCCGCCGCCGAATCGGTCACGCCCTGCCCGCCGGGCGCAGCAGCGCGACGCCCTCACCGGCGGGCGGCAGACCGGCCAGCATGCAGAGCAGCTCGCCCCAGCCCTCAACGTGCGCCGCCAGGTCTGCGTCGCCGGGCGTCCAGGAGGCGCGCAGTTCGACCTTGGCACCGGTGCCCTCGTCGGCGAGTTCGCCGAAGCCGGTCGAGACGACCGTGGTCGCCGTGCCGGAGGCGGCGGTGTAGTCGGCGCCTCGCGCGTCGAGCGCATCGCTCAGCCACGACCACGTCACCTCCGCCAGGAACGGGTCGGTACCGATGTCGGTCTCGAGCGGCGCCTGGGCGAAGCAGACGACCCGGAACGTGCCGCCCCACGCCACCTGTCCGGCGGGGTCGTGCAGCAGGATGAAGCGCCCCGTGCCGAGTTCGGAATCCTCGCCGTGCACCCGCTCGCGCACGTCGGCGGCCAGGGCCACGGAGTAGGGGGCGACCTCGGTGGGCGCCGCGATCTCGCTCACCGTCAAGTCGGAGCGCAGCGTCGCGCCGCGGATGGAGGTCTTCGCGGCCTCGAACGGGGCCGAGACCGGGCGCACGTGACCGCTCGACACGCCGACGAGCCTACGGCCCTCTGCTACCGTCGAGCAGCGCCGCGCCGCTCCTGCTGTGCGGCCGCAGGACGCCGACGAACTCGCTTAGTCGCTCAGACGCGTGCGTCGCGCGAGGGGGGTCCCGCGATCGTGGTCCGGCTCAGCACCGCCGCCGTGCGGACCGCGGCGGCCAGTGCGATCGCGGCGGGCGGCGTCGTGATCGCCGGAGCCGTCTTCGCCGGCGCGGTCACCACCTCCGTCGCCCGTCGGGTGGTGATGCCGCCGAAGCGCCGGCGGGAGGACACCGCGGTGCTGCAGGTGCAGCCGGCCGTCCACCGCATCCGGTTCGCGATCACCGCCGACTCCGTGCTGCCGGGCCGTTACAGCTTCTGGTTCGACGGCGGAGCAGGGCATGCGCGCATCGGCGAGGTGCTGGAGCGCACGAGCGGCGGCGTGGTGCGCGAGCTGCTGCAGGTCGACTCCGGCGACATCGCCGAGGCGCGGCTCGGCCGGTTCAACGGGTGGGTGTATCGCTCGCCCGCCGACCTCGGCGTGCCGTTCGAGGAGGTGCGCATCCAGACCACGCTCGGCGCCGCTCCCGCCTGGGTGATCCCCGCCGAGACCCCCGAGCACGGCGCCCCTGAGCACGACAGCCACCGGTGGGCCGTCCTGGTGCACGGCCGGGCGACGGTGCGGCAGGAGGTGCTGCGCGCTGTGCCGGTGCTGCGGTCGGCCGGCTACTCCTGCCTGCTGATCTCCTACCGCAACGACGGCGAGGCGCCGCAGTCCGCCGACCGCCGCTACGCGCTCGGCGACACCGAGTGGCTCGACGTGGAGTCGGCGATGCTCGCGGCACTCGACCGGGGCGCGCAGCAGATCGTGCTGATGGGCTGGTCGATGGGCGGGGCGATCGCGCTGCAGGCGTCGACCCGATCGCGCATCGCGTCGGTGCTGACCGGCGTGATCCTGGAGTCGCCGGTCATCGACTGGACCGAGACCCTGCTGCGCCGCGGCGAGTCGATGAGCCTGCCCGGTCCGGTCAAGCGCGGTGTGCTGGCGCTCATCTCGTCACGCTGGGGCGGGCTGCTGACCGGCCAGGACGAGCCGATCGACTTGGGGCGGCTCGACTTCGTGGCCCGGGCGGGGGAGCTGACCCTGCCGATCCTGGTGCTGCACAGCGACGACGACGACTGGGCGCCGGTCTCGGGCTCCCGTCGACTCGCGGCCGAACGCCCCGACCTGGTCCGCCTGGAGCTGTTCCGGCTCGCCCACCACACGAGGCTCTGGAACGCCGACCCCGTGCGCTGGGAGGGCGCCATCCGCAGCTTCCTCGCCGGCCCGGGCGGCGGAACGCCAGCGCCGGTTCAGGAGGCGCCGTCCGCGGGAGGTCGTTGAAGCGGCCGTCTGCTCAGGGGCTGTCGGATCAGGGGGGATCCGCTGATCAGGCGGGGTCCGCGAAGCGCCATCGCGCGTAGGTGCGGTCGGTCTCATCCAGCAGCAGCAGGTCGAGACGGGCCGTGGTCAGGGGGACGTCGCCCGTGATCAGGGGCGCGCCGGGAGCGGTGACCAGCGGCGCCGACGAGTGGCAGAACTCGGTCACGAGGCCTGCCGCGAGCAGGCGGCTGGCGATGCCGCCGCCGCCCTCGCAGAGCACTCGGCCGAGCCCCCGGTCGTGCAGGGCGGCCAGTGCGGCCCCGGGGTCGGCCATCGGGTCGCCGGCGATCGGGACGATCGTCCCGGGCACGCCGAGGGTGTCCCGCACCCGGTCGACGGCGGACGGCGGGCACAGCACGAGCAGCCGGGCGGGATCCAGGTCGGCGCGCAGGCGGTGGCCGCCGAGGTCGCCGCTCGCGGTCAGCACGGCCAGCGGAGCACGGGCCGGCAGCGGGTAGCCGCCCGCCCGCAGCGACGCGGCCCCCACCAGCACCACGTCCGCGGACTCGCGCAGCAGGCGCAGCAGCGGACGGTCCACGCCGTCGGCCAGCTCGTCCGAACCGCCGGAGGGGCCGGTGATCTGACCGCCGATCGCGGAGATCAGGTTCAGCCGCAGCCACGTGCTTCCCGGCAGCTCGTACTGCGTCCGCAACCACGCGAGCAGCTCATCGCCGGTCAGGTCGACCTCGAGCAGTGGCGCCGGGGCGGCGCGGACGATCCGCATGTCAGGCGGCGGTGCGCAGCCGGCGCTTGATCCGGCCGATGAGCGCACTCATGCCGCGCAGGCGCAGCGGCGAGATCGCCTGCCCGAGCCCCAGCATCTGCGGGAAGTCGTCGGGCACAGCCAGCACCTGCGCCACCGGCAGCCCACTCAGCCCCTGCACGAGCATGGACGCGAATCCGCGGGTCGTCGGGGCCTCCATCGGCACCTGGGCGCTCAGCCGCGCGAGTCCGTCCTCGACCTCGGCGAACACGAACACCGGCGCCTGGCACTCCTCGACTCGCTCCAGCAGGTCCGGGTGGTCCTGGAGGCGTTCCGGCAGCGGCGGCAACTCGCCCGCGTACTCCAGCAGCAGCAGCAGGCGGTCGCGCTCACCGAGCGCGAGGAACTCGTCGCGGATCTCGGCGAGCGCCTCGGGCAGCGCGGCAGTCTCGGGCATCGGTCCGTCAGTCTCCCACCGATTCAGTGCCCCTGGCGTGGCCGGGTCAGCTCGCGGAACCGACCGCGACGGGTGCCGCGCCCGGTTCGGCGCCCCGGGCGATCGGCACGCGCACCGCGCTGCCCCACTCGGTCCAGGATCCGTCGTAGTTGCGCACGTTCTCGTACCCGAGCAGGTGGGTCAGCACGAACCACGTGTGGCTGGACCGCTCGCCGATACGGCAGTAGGCGATCACGTCGTTCCCCGGCGCCAGCCCAGCGCCGTCCTGGTAGATGCGTTCCAACTCGTCGCGGGTGCGGAAGGTGCCGTCCTCGGCCGCCGCCTTGGCCCACGGCACGTTCTGCGCGGAGGGGATGTGCCCCGCGCGCAGCGCCGACTCGTCCGGGTAGTCCGGCGCGGTGGTCCGCTCGCCGCTGTACTCGAGCGCACTGCGCACGTCGATCAGGGGCTTGCCGAAGTGGGCCAGCACGTCGTCCTTGAACGCGCGCACCGTGACGTCGTCGCGCTCGACCACCGGGTACTCGACGGCGGAGGGGGAGGGCCGGTCGGTGGTCACGGGCCGCTCCTCGGCCAGCCACTTGGCGCGACCGCCGTCGAGCAGGCGCACGTCCGGGTGTCCGAACAGCGTGAAGACCCACAGGGCGTACGCGGCCCACCAGTTGTTCTTGTCGCCATAGATGACCACCGTGGTGTCGCGGCCGATCCCCAGGCCGCCGACGAGCGAGGCGAACGCCGCCCCGTCCACGTAGTCGCGGGTCACCGGATCGTTCAGGTCGCGGTGCCAGTCGATGTCGACCGCGCCCGGGATGTGGCCCGTCTCGTACAGCAGCACGTCTTCGTCGGACTCCACGATCACGAGCGCGTCGTCGTCCAGGTGCTGCGCCAACCACCCGGTGGAGACCAGGCGTTCGGGGTGGGCGAAGGCGGTGAACCGTTCGGATTCGTCGCGGGATGCCGGCATGGCGGTGCTCTCCTCTCGGCGGCGACGCGTCCGCGCCGGCCGCTCCTCACGGTGCAGTGACGGCTCTTCTGCCGGTCCGGGCGCCGGTTAGGCTTGCCGGCGCCGATGGGGCTGCACGTCATCGACCCTACGCACCTCATCCGACGGACGATCGCGAGGCGTCATAGATGGACACGGTTCGATCCGCCGGCCCGGTCGCACCCGCCACGATCGCGGGGCGCATGCCCGAGATCGACGGCCGGCAGATCGCCGCGTCCCTCGTCCCGCCGCGTCAGTTCACCGAGGCGACGCTCGACAACTACCGGCCCGACCCGGACTACGCCTCGCAGGCCGAGGCGGTCGAGGCGGTGCGCGCCTTCACCGCCGACTGGACGGCCAAGCCCGGCGGCCTGTTCAAGCGCGGCCCGAAGCCGCCGCAGCGTCCGGGGCTCTACTTGGACGGCGGCTTCGGTGTCGGCAAGACGCACCTGCTCGCCGCGCTCTGGCAGCTCGCTCCGGGGCGCACCTACTTCGGCACCTTCATCGAGTACACGGCCATGGTCGGTGCGCTCGGGTATGCGGAGGCGGTGCGGCTGCTCTCCGGGGCCACCCTGCTCGCCATCGACGAGTTCGAGTTGGACGACCCGGGCGACACGATGCTGATGTCGCGCCTGCTCGGCGACCTGGTGCGGGGCGGCACCCGATTCGCGGCCACCTCCAACACGCCACCCGGCGCGCTCGGCGAGGGCCGCTTCGCCGCCGCGGACTTCCTGCGCGAGATCCAGGGGCTGTCCGACCGGTTCCACACCATCCGCATCGAGGGGCTCGACTACCGGCGGCGGGCGGTGGAGGGCGCGGCGTTCGTCGCGGGCGACGCCGCGATCGACGCACTGCCGGCCGAGGCGGGGACCACCGTCGACGACTTCGAGGCGCTCGTCGCGCACCTCGCCTCCGTTCACCCGGCGCGCTACGTGGGCCTGGTGCAGGGCATCCGCGTCGCCGGCATCCGCAATGTCGCGCCCCTGCCGGGCCAGGCGGAGGCGCTGCGCTTCGTGGCGCTGGTCGACCGGCTGTACGACGCGCAGGTGCACATCGTGGCCGGCGGCCTGCCGCTCGACCGCGTCTTCGGCGACGACATGCTGGCCGGCGGCTACCGCAAGAAGTACCTGCGGGCCACGTCGCGATTGATCGCGATGACGGCCCCGTCCGCCTGACCGCACTCGACCGCTCCGCTCGCCCGGGCCGCCCGAGTCCGGTCTGCCTCCGTGCCGGTTCACCGGCCGACGAAACCGGATGTTAACGCGGGCGGTCCAGCCGTAACCAGCCTGAAACATGGTGGGCCGGGCGGCGAAACCTCCTGCCGGAACACTGTCAGCGACCCTGAGCGACCAGTCGCTGCGCACAGCAGAGAACCGGCGGCACCGCTGAAGGGAACCGATCCGCACTCTCAGAGAGGTCCGTCTGTCTTCATGGCCGTAACTCCGATCTTCGACGCGACGACCGACGCGATCACCACCAACGTCAACTCCCTGTGGTTGATGGTCGCCGCCGCACTCGTCCTCATCATGACCCCCGGCGTCGCCTTCTTCTACGGCGGCATGGTCAAGGTCCGCAGCGTCATCAGCATGATGATGATGAGCTTCGGCGCCATCGCTCTGACCGCCGTCCTCTGGGTCCTCTACGGCTTCTCGATGGCCTTCCCGGACAGCACCGGCGGATCCTGGGCCATCAAGGGCATCATCGGCAATCCGTTCTCGAACGCCGGTCTGATCCCGCTGCTCAAGGACGGCGGCGACCTGAACACGCTCGCCTTCGCGGGCTTCCAGGCCACGTTCGCGATCATCACCGTCGCCCTGATCTCCGGTGCGATCGCCGACCGCGCCCGCTTCGGCACGTGGATGGTGTTCGCCGGAATCTGGGCGACGCTCGTCTACTTCCCGGTCGCCTGCTGGGTGTTCAACTTCTCACTCGGAGCGAAGGGGCTGACCGACGGCGGCTGGATCGTCTACGGGCTGCATGTGAACGACTTCGCCGGCGGGACCGCGGTGCACATCAACGCCGGATCGGCGGGCCTGGCGCTCGCGATCGTGCTCGGCCGGCGCATCGGCTTCCAGAAGGGCATCAACAAGCCGCACAACGTGCCGCTGACCCTGCTCGGCGCGTCGCTGCTGTGGTTCGGATGGTTCGGCTTCAACGCCGGATCGGAAGCCGCGGTCGACGGTGTCGCGGCGCTCGCCTGGATCAACACGCTGGCTGCGCCGGCTGCTGCCACCCTCGGCTGGCTGCTCGTGGAGCGTCTGAAGGACGGCAAGGCCACCTCGATCGGTGCCGCGTCCGGGGCCGTGTCCGGGCTCGTCGCCATCACCCCGGCCTGCAACATCCTCACGCCGTTCTGGGGCATGGCGCTCGGCTTCGTCACCGGCGGTGTCTGCGCCCTGGCCATCGACCTGAAATGGCGCTTCGGCTTCGACGACTCGCTCGACGTGGTCGGCGTCCACTTCGTCGGGGGCTGGATCGGCACCCTGTGGATCGGCATCTTCGGCACCGGCATCGGCCTGCTCGACACCGGCTCGTTCTCCCAGCTGGGCTCGCAGTTCCTGGGTGCGCTGAGCGTCACGGTGTTCTCGTTCTTCAGCACCGCCCTGCTCGGGTTCATCCTGGAGAAGACGATGGGCTTCCGCATCAAGAACGAAGAGGAGCTGGCCGGCGTCGACCTCTCGGTGCACGGCGAGGGCGGCTACTCGCTGGAGGACTCTCCAGCGGCCGTCCGCGCCTGATTCGACCGACCGCGACCTGAGCACAACAGCAGGACAGGGTCCCGTCAGCAGGTTCTTGGTCGACAGTGGACCTGCTGTCGGGATCTGGTCCTGCTGACGGGACAGCAGTTCCGGGGAACCCGGGCCGATACTGAGCAGGTGGCAGTCGAACCGGCGCAGACCTCGCCGGTCGACCCCCGCGCGATGCCCGCCGGATCGCGGGTGCTCACGCGCTTTCGGGACGCCTACCGGGGTCCTCATGACCCTGCGGACGCCCTCTTCTGGCTCGATCACCCGGATCAGCCCGGACCCTCGGGCGCCCCGCCTCCCGGCGCGGCCGCCCTCGCACTGCGCCGGCAGGTCTACGGCCCCGACTCCACCCCGGTCGCCGCCGGTCGCCTGCGCGACCTGCAGGCGCAGGACGACCGGGACTGGATCGAGGCCCGGCGGGCGCTCTCCATCGCCCTGACGGAGCCTCCGCCGGTCGACGCGCCGCCAGAGAACGTGGCCCCACGCGACGTCGATCCGGATGTCGATGCCGCCCGAGGGCGCTCGGTCCGCCGCCTGCTGCGCACGGGGCTGACCGCATTGGCCTGCGTCGCGGCGGGGCTGGGCGTGGGAGCGGTGGTGGGGCTGCTCGAGCCCGGCGCCGGCGACGGCGCGGTCGTCGCGGTGGCGGCACCGGTGGTCGCGACGGCAGACCCCTCGATCGTGCAGCGGCCGTCCGGCTCGGCGGTTCCGTCCGGGGTGATCCTGAACCCGCAGATCGTTCAGGACAGCGTGCACCGGCTGGCTGCCGTCGGGGCGGACGGGACGGCGCTGTTCGCGGCCAGGAACCGGCTGGGGAACGTCTGCCTGCTTGCGGGTCGCTCCTTCATCTCGGCGGCCTGCGTCTCCCCGGGCGACTTCCATCGGTCCGGTGTGGCACTGCAGTGGACCACCGACCCGGCAGGCCCCCGACGAGTCGCCATCTGGCGTCCGGACGGCTCCGTCACCCTGCGGGTCGCCTCATGAGCGGCCGTGAACCGGCTCAGGGGGCGCGCGCTGTGCCGACCAACCATGCCCTGCAGGTGACCGCACTGGTCGTGCTGCTGCTCGTGGCAGTCGTGGCGGGGGAGCGGCTCATCCACGCGGTGCGCGCTCCGGCCGCCGACCGGGCGATCGACGTGCTGCCCGTGATCCGTTCCGCCGGTTCGGTCGACCGTGCACAGCGCGCGTCCGACCTGGTGGGCGCGCCGCCCGGAGCGGACTTCGTCCGTGCCTCCGTCCGCCGTCTGACCGTCGTGCCGGAGTTCGGCGCCGTGGTGTCGGTCGCGACGGACATCCACGGCAACACCTGCCTGGTCGCGACCGACCCCGACCGTTCCGGCTATCGAGCCGCGTGCGCGACCGCGGCGACTGCCGCCGCCTCCGGCGTGGAGCTGGTGTGGTCCGCAGACGCCCTGCCGCAGCCCGGTACGGGCGGAGAAGCCAGGTCGTACCTGCCGCGCCTGGTCATCGCGAACCTCGGCCCGGACGGCCGGCTGCGACTGGACTCCCAGGTGCCCCGACCTCAGAACTCGACGCCGTACCCGAACCGCCCCAGCTTCGGTGCGCTGGGCGACCCGGAGGGACAGGGCGGGATGGCGCCGCACCGTAGCGCAGACGACGTGGGCGATACCAGACTCGAACTGATGACCTCTTCCGTGTGAAGGAAGCGCGCTACCAACTGCGCCAATCGCCCGTCGAGCGACCATGATGCCACAGGCGCCACACGGCCCTCCGACCGCATCGACAGCCTCCTCGCGCATCGGCTACAGTCGGGGATGCCCGCGAGGGCGATGCGGATGTGGCGCAGTGGTAGCGCATCACCTTGCCAAGGTGAGGGTCGCGAGTTCGAATCTCGTCATCCGCTCGGTGGGACCTGCTGGACCCTGGCGGTCCGGCTACGGTTTCTCCCCGGAGCGCATCCGTGCGCGTCCGGTGGGGTGGCCGAGAGGCGAGGCACCGGCCTGCAAAGCCGTTTACGCGGGTTCGAATCCCGTCCCCACCTCGACCTGGTCGTGTCGCAAGACGCCGGCCGGCTCGGGCGATTGGCGCAGTGGTAGCGCGCTTCCCTGACACGGAAGAGGTCACTGGTTCGAACCCAGTATCGCCCACCGAGAGTAATCCCTGACAGTGCGGGGTGTCGCACGACTTACTGGTTCGAATCCGACCTCGATGGCTCGTTCATTCCGTCGTCCCCCGTGGCTGAGTTCGCGAGTTCGCTTGCGGATCGCACCTGCTCCACGAACCAGGAGGCCAGCAGCGCGGTCACGGTACCGAGCAACGCGACGCCGGCCGCCATCAGGCCCACGGCGACCAGACGCCCCATCAGCGTCACCGGGTAGTAGTCGCCGTATCCGACTGTCGTCACGGTGGTGAACGCCCACCAGACCGCGTCTCCGAAGGATCGGATATTCGAGCCGGGCGCATTCTGCTCGGCGTCGAGAACCGCGAGCCCCGCAACGAGGACGAGGAGAACCGTCGTGATCACGACGTAGACGGCGACGCGTCCTCGGAACGCGAGCACGCTGCCCCGGTGCAGCACTCGAACCACGGAAATCAGACGAAGAAGCCGCAGCGGCCGGAGCACCGGAAGCGCGACGATGATCAACTCGTGCACATGGGTCAGGAACCATCGGCGCCGTGGTCGGGCGAGCACCAAGCTGACGACGTAGTCGATGACGAAGCACGCCCAGATCGCGTTCATGATGTCGTCGGGAAGGGTCTCCCTGGCAGGCAGGTTTTCGATGACCGTCACGGCGTAGGCGATCAGGAAGATCACAGCCAGCGCGGTGAGCGGCCACTCCGTAATGTGGCGCCACCGCTCCAGCGTCACATCGTCTTTACTCGCCACCGACGCACCTTGCCCCCTCGATGCCGACTTTCGGTGGTCCCACTTCGACGTACGGGCAGACGGGAATGATCTGAAGGCCGGTCGGGTCGCCAGAGCAGGACGGGCCGTGCCGATTGGGTTGTCCGGGCGGGACCCGCCGGTCAGGCTGGGGGCGTGACCTACGACCGAGTGACCACCGCGCCGATTCCGCTTCCAGGTCCCTCGGGTCGCCCGTCGCAGTTCTGGCGGACGCTCGCCCTGGTGTTGGCGGTCGCCGTCGTCGTGCTCGCGATCGCTACCGTCGTCGGCTTCGGCCGCGCCGCGCAGGTGAGCGCGGCTGCGCGCGGAGCGAATCAGCGGATCGCCGCGCTGGAGCGGCAGGTGCAGTCGCAGGCGACCCAGCTGGCGGAAGCCAAGCACTGCATCGCCGAGTTCCAGAAGCAGCGCGACGATCAATCGGAGGTACTCGCCGACGCCGGTCAGGCGATCGACGACCTGCGGCAGGCGGTCGCGGCCGCCGGCGGCTTCGACTTCGGGCGGGCGGCCTCGCTCGTCACGCAGGCCACCGGCAAGATCGGCGCTGCGTCCGCGGCGTTCGCCCGCGCCAATGCCGAGTCGCCGTCGGACTGCTGAACTCCGCTTACTCCACGCCGATGACTCTGGGGATCGGCGCGGTCATCGGGGTGGCGAGCAACTCGCCGTCCGGTCCGCTGAACATGAGCGCTGTGCCACCAGGTACCTCGAACTGCATCGTTCCTCCTGCCCGGGAGTGTCCTCAGACCTGGAGTATGAGTACGGCGAGGGCCGCTCGCTGGGAGCAGGACCGGGCGACACGCCCCCGTCTTCGGGGGATGACGCCTGCGGCTCAGGCCACTGCCACCATCAGGTCGGTATCGAACTCGAACACCTGGCCGAGCGGATCGGAGAGGTCGTACACGAGTTCCGACGGGGCGGGGAGGACGGTGAGATCAACGGTGTCGGCGATCGTCTTCTGCATGGGGGTCCCTCCGGTCGACGGCCGATTATGACGGAGAATCCTGACCGTTTGGGAACCAGTTCTCGGGCGGCTCGACGCGTCCCGTCTCGGCCAGCCACTGGTCGCTCTGCGCCCGCAGCGCCTGGATCAGCGGAAAGATCTGCTCGGCGGGCAGGCGGATGCGGGCAGTCACCCGCGACTCGAGCACGGCGTGGTCGACCTCGCCGTTCTCCGGGTTCGCGGTGGGTCGCGCCGGCTGCTTGACGGCCGCGAAGTCGAGCACGACGGTCTCGCGTGTATGCCAGACCCGGGCGAAGTCGGCGTGCACGCCGGCCTGCTGCTCGGCCGGCAGTTCCAGCGCCACGCGCACCGGGAGTCGACCGGAGCTGCCTTCAGCCATGCGCATCACCCCTACGTCGCTGTCACCGTAGGTCCGGCCGCTGACAGGCGCAAACGCGGAAGGCCTCCAGGTGCGTGTCCTCGGTGCGGTTCCGCGTCACCCGCGGCCCTTGCAGGCCCGGGAGGCCGTCGGAGGGGCGGCGATACAGTGAGGACCGCCCGAATCCTCTCGTCAGGAGTGCTGTCGTGACCGTCTCTCCCACCATCTCCGCCGCTGCCGGCGAGGGGCCGGAGGCGACGACGGGGCGCACCCTGTTCGGCGAGGACCGCGCCGTGATCGCCGTGCGGGTGGACGGCGAGCTGTGGGACCTGGATCGCGCCCTGCCCGACGGTGCGCAGGTGCAGCCGGTGCCCATCGAGTCGCCGGACGGGCTCGCGATCCTGCGCCACTCCACCGCGCACCTGCTGGCGCAGGCCGTGCAGCGGGTCGACCCGCAGGCACGACTCGGCATCGGGCCGCCGATCACCGACGGCTTCTACTTCGACTTCGATGTCGCGCAGCCCTTCACGCCCGACGACCTGAAGGTCTTCACGAAGGAGATGGAGCGCATCCAGCGCGCCGGGCAGCGGTTCGTGCGCCGAGTCGTCGCCGAGGACGAGGCGCGCGAGCTCTTCGCGGCCGAGCCGTACAAGCTGGAGCTGATCGGGTTGAAGGGCGGCGCGGCCGACCGGCTGCAAAGCGCCGGCGCCGACGAGGCCGTCGAGGTCGGCGGGGCCGAGTTGACCGTGTACGAGAACGTCGACCCCAAGACCGGCGAGGTGGTCTGGCGCGACCTGTGCCGCGGACCCCACCTGCCGAACCTGGGCCCGATCCGGGGCGGCTGGGCACTGACCCGCACGGCCGCCGCGTACTGGCGCGGCTCGGAGAAGAATCCGCAGTTGCAGCGCATCTACGGCACCGCCTGGCCCACCAAGGACGAACTGCGTGCCTATCAGGACCGTGTCGAGCAGGCGGCCAAGCGCGATCACCGCAAGCTGGGCGCCGAACTCGATCTGTTCAGCTTCCCCGACGAGATCGGCTCCGGGCTCGCGGTCTTCCATCCGAAGGGCGGCATCGTCCGGCAGGAGATGGAGAACTACTCGCGCCGGCGGCACGCCGAGGCCGGCTACTCCTTCGTCAACTCGCCGCACATCACCAAGGCCAACCTCTTCCAGACCTCCGGGCACCTGCAGTGGTTCGCCGACGGCATGTTCCCGCCGATGCACCTGGACGAGGAGACCGACGCCGACGGGCACGTGACACGGGCCGGCCAGGACTACTACCTGAAGCCGATGAACTGCCCGTTCCACAACCTGATCTTCCGGTCGCGAGGGCGCAGCTACCGCGAGCTGCCCCTGCGCCTGTTCGAGTTCGGCTCGGTCTACCGCTACGAGAAGTCGGGAACGCTCACGGGGCTCACCCGCGTGCGCGGCATGACCCAGGACGACGCCCACATCTACGTGACGCCCGACCAGGTGAAGGTGGAACTGACCCGCACGCTGAACTTCGTCTTCGCCCTGCTGCGCGACTACGGCCTGGACGACTTCTACCTGGAGCTCTCCACGCGCGACGACAGCCCGAAGTTCGCCGGGAATGACGAGATCTGGCAGACCGCGACGGCCACGCTTCGCGAGGTGGCGGAGGAGTCGGGCCTCGAGCTGGTCCCGGACCCGGGCGGCGCGGCGTTCTACGGGCCGAAGATCTCGGTGCAGGCGCGGGACGCGATCGGGCGTACCTGGCAGATGTCCACCATCCAGCTGGACTTCGACCAGCCGCAGCGCTTCGAGCTGGAGTACACCGGTCCGGATGGATCGAAACAGCGGCCGGTGATGATCCACCGGGCGCTGTTCGGCTCCATCGAGCGGTTCTTCGCGGTGCTGCTGGAGCATTACGCGGGCGCCTTCCCCGTCTGGCTGGCGCCGGTGCAGGTGATCGCGGTGCCGGTGGCGGACGAGTTCTCGTCGTACCTGCACGGCATCGTCGACACGCTGCGGTCCGCGGATGTGCGGGCCGAGGTCGATGACTCCGACGACCGGATGCAGAAGAAGATCCGCACCGCCTACGTGCAGAAGGTGCCGTTCACGCTGATCGCGGGCGCCGACGATCGCGCCGGCGGGACCGTCAGCTTCCGGTTCCGGGACGGCTCAACCCGCAACGGCGTGCCGATCGACGACGCCATCGCCCTGATCACGGGGTCGATCCGCGACCGCCTACAGGTGACCACCGACGTCGAGCTGGTGCTCGCAGGCACGCCCGGCGCTGTCCCCACGGGCACGGCCGCCACGTCGCTGCGCGTCGCGTCGGAACCGGCCGCGGGGGCCCCAGACGCCGGAGCGGTGTGACGCAGGGGAGCGGGGCCTACTCGCCGCACGAGTTCGACGGCGTGCCGGGCGTGTCCGGGGCCGCGGGCGTGCCGGACGCCTACCAGCGCCTGTGGGTGCCGCATCGGATGGCGTACATCCAGACGAACCACCTGCAGGAGCCGGACGACTCCTGCCCGTTCTGCGTCGCGCCGACCCGCAGCGACGAGGACGCGCTGATCGTCGCGCGGGGTACGCACGCCTACGTGCTGCTGAACCTGTTTCCCTACAACTCCGGTCACCTGCTCGTGTGCCCCTATCGGCATGTGTCGCTGTACGACGACGCCACCACCGATGAGGTGGCCGAGATCGCGTTGCTCACGCAGACCGCGATGCGGGTGCTGCGCGCCGACTCGCGGTGCGACGGATTCAACCTGGGCATGAACCAGGGGCGCATCGCCGGCGCCGGAGTGGCCGACCACCTGCACCAGCACGTGGTGCCGCGCTGGGACGCCGACGCCAACTTCTTCCCAATCATCGCCGGCACCAAGGCGCTGCCGACGCTGCTGGGCGACACCCGCGCTTCTCTCGCCGCCGCCTGGCCCGCCTGACCGCGTACCCGGGCAGAGGAGCGAGACAGGTGCATCGGACCCGGGGGGCACGCAGATGCGCCGTACACTTGGGCGTTCGCCGCGCGACGCCGGGTGCGGCATCGCAGCCGATGAACGAGGACCTCACGTGACTGACACGATCCAGACTCCTGCAACGCCCACCACCGGGACGGGCCGCGTCAAGCGCGGGCTGGCCGAGATGCTCAAGGGCGGCGTCATCATGGACGTGGTCACGGTGGAGCAGGCCAAGATCGCGGAGCAGGCCGGTGCGGTCGCCGTCATGGCACTGGAGCGCGTGCCCGCCGACATCCGGGCCCAGGGCGGCGTCGCCCGAATGAGCGATCCCGACCTGATCGCCGGCATCGTCGACGCGGTGTCCATCCCGGTGATGGCCAAGGCCCGCATCGGTCACTTCGTCGAGGCGCAGGTGCTGCAGTCCCTGGGCGTCGACTACATCGACGAGTCCGAGGTGCTGTCGCCTGCCGACTACGCCAACCACATCGACAAGTGGGGCTACACGGTGCCCTTCGTGTGCGGTGCGACCAGCCTGGGCGAGGCGCTACGGCGCATCACCGAGGGTGCCGCGATGATCCGCTCCAAGGGCGAGGCCGGCACCGGCGACGTCTCCGAGGCGACCCGGCACATCCGCACGATCCTCGGCGAGATCGCCGCCCTGTCGGCCAAGAAGCCCGACGAGCTGTACGTCTCGGCGAAGGAGCTGCAGGCCCCCTACGAGCTGGTCGCCGAGGTCGCCGCTCGCGGTGCACTTCCCGTCGTTCTGTTCACCGCCGGCGGCGTGGCCACGCCGGCCGACGCGGCGATGATGATGCAGCTGGGCGCCGACGGCGTCTTCGTCGGCTCCGGCATCTTCAAATCCGGCGACCCCGCACGCCGCGCCGAGGCCATCGTCAAGGCGACCACCTTCTACGACGACCCCGACGCGATCGCGGCCGCATCCCGTGGCCTCGGCGAGGCGATGGTCGGCATCAACGTGTCGGACGTCCCCGCACCGCACCGGTTGGCCGACCGCGGTTGGTAGGCGCTCCCCGCGTCGGGGTGCTCGCCCTGCAGGGCGACTTCCGCGAGCACCTGGCGGTGCTGACGGAGCTCGGCGCCGTCGCTATCCCGGTCCGGCGTGAGCAGGAGCTCGACCAGGTCGACGGTCTCGTCCTGCCGGGCGGCGAGTCCACGGTCATCGACAAGCTGGCACGCAACTTCGGATTGGCCGAGCCGCTCAAGGCCAAGCTCGCGGGCGGCCTGCCGGCCTACGGCACCTGCGCCGGCCTGATCCTGCTGGCTGACCGCGTAGTCGACGCCGGGCCAGGCCAGCAGAGTTTCGGCGGCCTGGACGTGTCCGTGCGGCGCAATGCATTCGGCGGCCAGGTCGACTCCTTCGAGACGGACGTCCTGGTCGACGGGTTCGAGGGACCGCCGGTGCACGCCGCCTTCATCCGCGCCCCCGTCGTCGACTCCGTCGGGCCGGCCGCGACGCCGATCGCCCACCTGACGGACGGTCGGGTCGTCGCGGTGCGGCAGGGCGCGCTGCTGGGCACCTCGTTCCACCCCGAGATCACGGGCGAACTGCGCTTCCACCGCGCCTTCCTCGACACGGTCGCCGCCCGCCTCTGAATCGCGCCGCGGTTCCCCGCCGTGCAGGCGCGGGCGGGGAGGATGGGGCCGCATGAAGTGGTACTCGGATTTCGGCGCGTCGCGGACCTACCAGATCGTCGGGGACGTCGTCGCGATCCTCGTCGTGGTGGTCGGCATCGTGCTCGGCGTCACGCTGCACAACGCAATCGACGCCCTGAAGCAGGTCGGCGCCAACGTGGAGTCGTCCGGTTCGGACTTCTCCAAGACCATGGGCGACATCGGTCGGCAATTGGGTGGCGTCCCCCTGATCGGCAGTGGGATCAAGGCGCCGTTCGATGCGGCCGGGAACGCCGGGACGACGCTCGCCCAGGCCGGATCGAACTGGCAGGAGGGCATCGAGCGGTTGGCGACGCTCGTCGGGTGGACCGTGGCCCTGCTGGTGCTGCTCCTGGTGCTGGTGGGCTGGGTGCGTCCGCGTCTGGTCGGTGCGATCAAGCGCGGCATCCTCGCCCGACTGGCGCGGCGCTCGCCCGACCTCGACCTGCTCGCCTTCCGGGCGCTGGCGAATCAGCCGGCCGCTGCCGTCGCGCGGGTCGACCCGAACGCCGTCACGGCGTGGCGTCGCGGCGACATCGAGGTGATCCAGCGCCTCGCCGCGCTCGAGCTGCGCGCCTCCGGTATCAAGCTGACCGACCGGGTGCCGGGAGCCGTCCGACCCCAGTCTTAGAATCGCTGCGGATTTCCACGACCACGGAAACGAGTACGGGAAGGGGGCGCGCATGTCCGGGCATTCCAAGTGGGCGACCACCAAGCACAAGAAGGCGGTCGTCGACGGCCGTCGCGCCAAGTCGTTCGCCAAGCTGATCAAGAACATCGAGGTGGCGGCCAAGATGGGCGGCGCCGACCTCTCGGGCAACCCGACCCTGGTCGACGCGGTGCAGCGGGCCAAGAAGACCTCGGTGCCGAACGAGAACATCGACCGGGCGGTCAAGCGCGGTGCCGGCCTGACCGGCGAGACGATCAACTACGACACGATCATGTACGAGGGGTACGGCCCGCACGGCGTGGCCCTGCTGATCGAGTGCCTCACCGACAACCGCAACCGCGCCGCGGCCGACGTGCGGACGGCGATGACCCGCAACGGCGGCACGATGGCCGACCCGGGATCGGTCCAGTACAACTTCAGCCGCAAGGGCGTCATCCGGGTCGCGAAGGTGGACGGCCTCTCGGAGGACGACGTGCTGATCGCGGTGCTCGACTCCGGAGTCGAGGACGTCGCGGACCACGGCGAGGAGTTCGAGGTCGTCACCGAGGCGGCGGAGCTGGTCGCGGCCCGCACGGCGCTGCAGGCCGCGGGCATCGACTACGAGTCGGCGGACGCGGAGTTCGTGCCGGGCCTCAGTGTCGAGATCCCCGACGTCGAGACCGCCCGCAAGCTCGTGCGCCTGGTCGACGCGCTGGAGGACCTGGACGACGTGCAGAACGTCTTCGCCAACTTCGACCTGACCGACGAGGTGGCCTCCGCCCTCGACGAGGACTGATGCGGGTCGTCGGCATCGATCCCGGCCTGACCCGCTGCGGCATCGGCGTGGTGGACGTCGCCGCCGACCGCTCCGCTCGGCTGGTGCATGTGGCGGTGCTGCGCACCTCGCCGGAGCAGCCCCTGGAGCAGCGCCTGCTCGCGCTCGGCCGCGGGCTCGCGGCGGTGCTCGACGAGCACGTCCCCGCAGCCTTCGCGATCGAGCGCGTGTTCGCCCAGCACAACCTGCACACGGTGATGGGGATCGCGCAGATCAGCGGGATCGCGCTCCACCTGGCGGCCGAGCGCGGCCTGTCGGTGGGCCTGCATACGCCCAGCGAGGTGAAGGCGGCCATCACCGGCTACGGCGCCGCCGACAAGCGGCAGGTGACCGCCATGGTGACCCGCGTGCTGGGCCTGACCGAGGCGCCCCGCCCCGCGGACGCGGCCGACGCGCTCGCGATCGCGATCTGCCACGCGTGGCGGTCCGCGATGACCGTCCCGTCCGCCGACGGGCCCGAGACCCCGGCCCAGCGGGTGTGGCGCCAGGCCGAGCGCGCCGCGCGGAGTCGCTGATGCCGTCCTACCGCGCCGTGCTGACCGTCGGACGCGTGCATCCCGGCGGCGACGCACAGGCCCTGCTGCCGACGGCGGCGGCAGCCGTGTCCGCGCGGACCACCGTCGAGGCCTCGTCGGTCGGGCTCGCGAAGGGCCGACCGACCGCGACCGTGCGCTTCACCGCGGGCGACGACGCGACCGCGCGCACGATCGCGGCGGCGGCGGCCGAGGCGGCCTGGACCCAGGCGGAGATCGTCGAGCTGCAGGTGCGGCGCAGCGTAGGGACCCGCTGGCCGCTCGTCTGATCGCCCGCAGGTCCGGCCCCTCATTTCTTCGAACGGACCTGCGACCCGCCGGCTCCCGCCCTCCCGCTGTCGCCGCCGCCGCCTAGCCTTCTGGTCGTGATCGCTTCGCTCCGTGGAACCGTGCTGCAGGCGATCGCAGGCACGCTCGTGCTCGAGGTCAACGGTGTCGGCTACGCGGTGGCGGTCACGCCCGACCACGCCCTGCGGGTGCGCCACGGCGACACGGTGCTCGTGCACACGGCACTCGTGGTGCGCGAGGACGACCTGTCGCTGTTCGGCTTCGAGACACCGGAGCAGTTGGCCGTCTTCGACCTGCTGCGCGGAGTGACCGGAGTCGGTCCCAAGTCGGCGCTGGGCGTGCTGGCCGCCCTGCAGCCGGCCGAGATCGCCGGGGCGGTCGCGGCCGAGCAGGATGCGGTCTTCCGGCGGGTCTCCGGCATCGGCCCCAAGACCGCCAAGCTCATCGTCCTGTCGCTCGCCGGCAAGCTGACGGCCGTCCAGGCGGCGCTGCCCCGCACGGCGACGGCGGCCCGGGGCGCGGACGTGCTGGCCGCCCTGGTCGGCCTCGGCTACCCCGAGCGCGCGGCTCAGGCGGCGCTCGATGCGGTGCTGGCCGACCGGCCGGACGAGGCGGCCACCGCCGTGCTGCTGCGCGCCGCCCTGGCCGAGCTCGGGCCCCAGGCCGCGGCCACGCGATGACCGACTCCGTCCGCGGCGACGCGGTGACCGACTCCGTCGTGCGGCCGCAGGTGGAGTCCGAGACCGAGCTGGCCGTCGAGGGTGCCCTGCGGCCCAAGCGCCTGTCGGAGTTCGTCGGCCAGACCACCGTGCGGGCCCAGCTGCAGGTGATGCTCCAGGCGGCGCGCATGCAGAACCGCACACCCGATCACATGCTGCTGGCCGGGCCGCCCGGTCTCGGCAAGACGACGCTGGCGATGATCGTCGCCGAAGAGGCGGGCCGGCCGCTGCGCATGGCGAGCGGTCCCGCCATTCAGCACGCCGGCGACCTGGCCGCCGTGCTGTCCTCCCTGGTGCCGGGCGAGGTGCTGTTCATCGACGAGATCCACCGCATGGCCCGTAGCGCCGAAGAGATGCTGTACCTGGCGATGGAGGACTTCCGCATCGACATCATGGTGGGCAAGGGCGCGGGCGCCACCTCCATCCCGCTCGACCTGTCGCCGTTCACTTTGGTCGCCGCCACGACCCGCTCCGGTCTGCTGCCCGGGCCGTTGCGCGACCGGTTCGGGCAGACCTTCCACCTGGAGTTCTACGACTCCGCCGAGTTGGAGCAGGTGCTGATGCGGGCGGCCGGGCTGCTCGGACTCGACGCCGACCGCGCGGCCGTGGCCGAGCTGGCGGGCCGCAGCCGCGGCACGCCGCGCATCGCCAATCGGCTGCTGCGACGGGTGCGCGACTGGTCCACGGTGCACGGCACGCGGGTGGACGAGGCGGCGGTGCGCGCCACGCTGCAGCTGTACGACGTCGACCCGCTGGGGCTCGACCGATTGGACCGCGCGGTGCTCACGACGATCCTGACGCGGTTCGGCGGCGGTCCGGTCGGGCTCGGCACGCTCGCGGCGACGGTGGGGGAGGAGCCCGAGACGATCGAGTTCGTGGTCGAGCCGTTCCTGGTGCGCAACGGCTTCATCGCCCGCACACCGAAGGGCCGCCGCGCGACGCCGGCGGCCTGGCGCCACGCTGGCCTGGAGCCCGGCGGTACCGCTGTCGCGCCGCCGCTGTTCGACGACGAGGTATCGTAGAAATTTGATCCGATCGACCGGGATACCCCGTGTTCGATCGGCCCCCCGGCTGAGAAGCCCCATCGGCTGAAAGGCTCACGCGCATGCCGACCCAGACCATTCTGATCGTCGTCGTCCTGGCGGTCCTGCTGCTGTTCATGTTCCGTAACGGCCGCAAGCGCCAGCGGGACCAGGCGACCCTGACGAGCACGCTCAAGCCGGGTGCCGAGATCATGACCTCCGGCGGCATCTTCGGCACCATCGAGTCGATTGACGAGGAGGAGAACCGGATCGTCCTGAAGACCGGCCCCACCTCGCAGCTCACCATCCACCGGCAGGCCGTGGGCCGCGTGGTCACCCCGGTCGCCGACGACCAGGACGCGAACTCCTCCCATGATGTCCACGTCGGCAGCTCGACGGGGACGGCTCAGCTGAACGGCGAGCCGATCGTGACGGAGTCGTCCACGCTGGGCTCCTCCACCACCGCTCCCGAGTATGGCGAGCGCACCGTCGGCGATCACACGGTCGGCGAGCGTGGCGCCGAGGCCACGCCCACCCCCGAGCAGGCGGAGCCCGCCGCGGCGCCACGGCGTCGCCCCGCCCGAGCATCCAAGCGGTCGTCCGGCGAATAGGTACGCTGGCTGACGCTCGCGGCCGATCCGGCCCGAGCGTCGATCCCGCGAGGCGGCCCGACCCGCGGGCGGTCCCGCCTGCAGGGCGCGGATCCCCGCGAACCTGAGGAAGGCGTCTGTGGCGAAACCGGCGGCCCCACGGGTCAGGGCGAGGCGCGGCCTGGTCGGGCTGGGCGCGATCGTGCTGGTCCTGGTTCTGCTGAACCTGCTCGGCGTGCTGCTCGCACCGGGATCGTCGTTCGCCACGAAGGCCGTCAGCCTGGTACCGAAGTTGGGGCTCGACCTGCAGGGCGGCACCGAGGTGATCCTGCAGCCGGTGCCGCAGGGCGGGAAGAACCCGACCTCGGATCAGTTGACCCAGTCGGTCGCGATCATCCGGCAGCGCGTCAATGCCGCCGGCATCGGTGAGGCGCAGATCGCACCCTTGGGCAACAACGTCGTGGTCTCGATTCCCGGTCCGCTCAGCAACGAGACGCGCAACAACATCGAGTCCAGCGCGCGCATGGACTTCCGTCCCGTCCTCGTGGCCGGCGAGGCACCCACCGCCAGCGCGGGGACGAAGGGATCGGCGGCGTATACGCCGCCGGCTTCGCTCGCCACCACGCCGAGCGTCAAACCGACCAACGGCAGCGACCTGGCCCAGGTGACGCCGTACCTGCAGGCGCTGTATACGAACTACAACTGCAAGCAGGACGTCGGCGCGGCGGCGGAGCCTGCCGCGAAGCCCTTGGTCACCTGCAACACGGAGGGCACCGCCAAGTACCTGCTGGGTCCGGTCGAGGTGCAGGGCAGCCACATCAAGACCGCCACCAGTGGTGTCTCGACCACCAGTCAGGGAGTGAGCACCGGCGAATACGTGGTGAACCTGGCGTTCGACCCGACCGGCACGACCGAGTTCGGCAAGGTCACCAGCCGGCTCGTCGCGCTGCAGTCGCCGCAGAACCAGTTCGCGATCCTGCTGGACGGCAAGGTCGTATCGGCCCCGCAGACCAATTCGGCGATCGAGAACGGGCAGGCCGAGATCAGCGGCAACTTCACCGCCGATTCGTCGAAGGCCCTCGCGAACCAGCTGCAGTTCGGCTCGCTGCCCATCAGCTTCCGGGTGCAGAGCATCAACACCATCTCGGCGACGCTCGGTTCGGCACAGCTGCTCAGCGGCCTGATCGCCGGCCTGATCGGTCTGCTACTCGTGGTCGGCTACTCGCTGTTCCAGTACCGGCTGCTCGGGCTCGTCACGATCGGCTCGCTGCTGATGTCGTCGGTGCTGACCTACCTGGTGATCGACTTCCTCTCCTGGCGCGAGGGCTATCGCCTGTCGCTGGCCGGCGTCGCCGGGTTGATCGTCTCGATCGGCATCACGGCCGACTCCTTCATCGTCTACTTCGAACGCATCCGGGACGAGTTGCGCGAGGGTCGCGCGCTGTCCTCGGCCGTCGAGAACGGCTGGCGTCGCGCGATCCGCACCGTGCTGGCCTCGGACGCGGTCAACTTTCTGGCGGCCTCGACGCTGTTCATCCTGTCGGTCAGCGACGTCCGTGGCTTCGCGCTCACGCTCGGCATCACGACCCTGATCGACGTCGTCGTGGTCGGCCTCTTCACCCATCCCGTGCTGCAGCTGTTGACCCGTGTGCCGTTCTTCGCGGGCGGCCACCGGCTGAGCGGCCTGGACCCCGCGGCGCTCGGCGCCGTCTACCGCGGGCGCGGCCAGTTCCGGTCCCCGGTTCTGGCCGGCGGCGCTGTCGCCCGCAGCCGCGGCGAGGCGCAGCGGCGGCAGACCATCGCCGAACGCAAGGCGGCCGAAGGTCAGCTTCCGCCACCCAAGGCCCGGGACTCGATCGAGCGGAGCGGCGACTGATGGCGGACTTCACCCGGTTCGGCAACGACCTGTACACCGGCGCGCGAACGATCGACTTCGTCGGTCGGCGCCGGCGGTGGTACCTGATCGCGGCCGTCGCGATCCTGATCTCCATCCTGGGCCCCGTCCTGCGGGGTGGCTACACCTTCGGCATCGAGTTCACCGGCGGCTCGCAGTACAC
The DNA here is from genome assembly GCF_964250715.1 of uncultured Amnibacterium sp. GTDB lineage: Bacteria > Actinomycetota > Actinomycetes > Actinomycetales > Microbacteriaceae > Amnibacterium. The sequence goes on along the minus strand of NZ_CAXUGX010000004.1, from coordinate 128,451 downwards.
GATCCGCAATCCCGCTTCGCTCAACCAGAATCCGGCGACCGACGCGGTGCGGTCCGTGGTAGGGCCGGTGGTCAAGACGCGCGTCGCGCAGCTGGGCACCAGTTCGCTGCAGGTCCAGACGGCCCAGCTGGCGAGCTCCGGGCAGGTCGACCAGGTGCAGGAGGCGCTGGCCAAGGCGTACGACGTGCCGGTCGGCTCGGTCGCCAAGAGCTTCATCGGAGCGACGTGGGGCGCGGACATCAGCGCGACCGCGCTGCGCGGCCTGGTCGTGTTCCTGGTGCTCGTCGCACTGGTGATGGCCGCGTACTTCCGCACCTGGAAGATGTCGGTCGCCGCGATCGTCGCGCTCTTTCACGACCTGATCCTGACCGCCGGCATCTACGGGATCGTCGGTTTCGAGGTGACCCCGGCGGCCGTGATCGGCTTCCTGACGATCCTCGGCTACTCCCTGTATGACACCGTCGTCGTGTTCGACAAGATCCGCGAGAACACGAACGGCTGGCGGCCGGGCGGGTCGCGGACCTTCAGCGAGACCGTGAACCTGGCGGTCAACCAGACGCTCGTGCGGTCGATCAACACCTCCATCGTCGCCCTGCTGCCGATCGCCGCCATCCTGTTCATCGGCGCGCTGCTGCTGGGTGCCGGCACACTGCGCGACATCTCGCTGGCGCTGTTCATCGGCATCGTGGTAGGGACGTACTCCACCATCTTCCTGGCCGCCCCGCTCTACGCGGACCTGCGCAGCACCGAGCCGCGCATCCGCATCGAGACCCGGCGCACACTGGACGCGCGCACCCGGGACCGCGCACTGACCGAAGGCTGAGCCGATCGATCGCCTGTGCGCCCGCCCCGTGCCGTGGAAGATTCCGCGGCTGCTCGTGGTTGAGCAACCCGAAGAAGGAGACCGGTGAGCGAGACGCAGACCCCGACCACCGCGTCGTTGCGCCGCCGGGTGCCGCGACTGTTCTCCCGGGCACAGCCGGTCGGTGCGCTGGAGACCCTGATCCGCACCGTGCGGACGCACCATCCGAAGGCCGACCTGTCCGTCATCGAGCGGGCGCACATCGCCGCCGACATCGCCCACACCGGGCAGGTGCGCCGCAGCGGCGAGCCGTACATCACCCATCCGCTGGCCGTCTCGCAGATCCTCGCCGACCTGGGGATCGGGCCACGCGGCATCGCGGCGGCACTGCTGCACGACACCGTCGAGGACACCGACTACACGCTCGACCAGCTGCGCGCCGACTTCGGCGACGAGGTGGCGATGCTGGTCGACGGCGTCACCAAGCTGGACAAGCTGAAGTACGGCGATTCCGCGCAGGCGGAGACCGTGCGCAAGATGGTCATCGCCATGTCGAAGGACGTGCGCGTGCTCATCATCAAGCTGGCCGACCGCCTGCACAACGCGCGCACCTGGGGCTTCATGCCGGCCGAGAGCGCGCAGCGCAAGGCCAAGGAGACCCTCGAGATCTACGCGCCACTGGCCCACCGGCTCGGCATCCAGACCATCAAGCTGGAGCTGGAGGACCTCTCGTTCGCCGTGCTCTACCCCAAGCTCTACCTGGAGATCGAGTCGCTGGTCCGCCGCCGGACGCCGAAGCGCGAGGAGATCGTCCAAGAGGTGACGAGCGCGATCACCGACGACCTGAAGGCCGCGAAGCTGCGCGGTCGGGTGGTCGGCCGGCCGAAGCAGTACTACTCGATCTACCAGAAGATGGTCGTGCGCGGCCGCGAGTTCGACGAGATCTACGACCTGGTCGGCATCCGGGTGCTGATGGACTCCCTGCGCGACTGCTACGCCGTACTCGGGGCGATCCACGCCCGCTGGACCCCGGTGCCGGGCCGCTTCAAGGACTACATCGCGACCCCCAAGTTCAACCTCTACCAGTCGCTGCACACGACCGTGCTAGGGCCGGAGGGGCGGCCGGTCGAGATCCAGATCCGTACCACCGAGATGCACCAGCGTGCCGAATTCGGAGTCGCCGCGCACTGGAAGTACAAGGAGCAGGCGGGCGCCTCCGGCTCCACCGATCCGGTCGACGACGCCGAGATGGCGTGGCTGGCGCACCTCTCCGACTGGGAGTCCGAGACCGCCGACCCCGGCGAGTTCCTGGACAGCCTGCGCTTCGAGATCGGCGCGAAGGAGGTCTACGTCTTCACGCCCAAGGGCAAGGTGATCGGGCTGCCCTCCGGTGCCACGCCGGTGGACTTCGCGTACGCCGTGCACACCGACGTCGGGCACCGCACCATGGGCGCCAAGGTCAACGGGCGGCTCGTGCCGCTGGAGAGCGCGCTCACCTCCGGCGATGTCGTGGAGGTCTTCACCTCGAAGAATCCGGACTCGGGGCCGAGCAAGGACTGGCTGCAGTTCGTGCAGAGTCCGCGGGCGCGGACGAAGATCCGGCAGTGGTTCACCAAGGAGCGCCGCGACGAGGCGATCGAGCAGGGCAAGGACGCCATCGCTCGAGCGATGCGCAAGCAGAACCTGCCGCTGCAGAAGCTGATGACGCAGGACGTGCTGGTCGGCATCGCCACGGGGATGCGGTATGAGGACGTCTCCGCACTGTACGCCGCGCTCGGCGAGGGGCACGTGTCCACGCAGTCCGTGATCGAGCGGGTGCTCGCCGCGGTGCAGGGCACCCAGGAGGCGGACGAGCCCGAGTTCGAGTCGACGACCGTGCGCCCGCGCGCGCTGCGGTCGAGCGACTCCGGTGTGCTCGTGCGTGGTGCACCGGACATCCTGATCAAGCTCGCCAAATGCTGCACGCCGGTGCCGGGCGACGAGATCGTCGGGTTCGTCACCCGTGGCTCCGGGGTCTCGGTGCACCGCACCGACTGCACCAACGTGTCCTCGCTGCTGACGGAGCCGGAGCGCATGATCGAGGTCGAGTGGGCGCCCACCTCGCGCAGCGTCTTCCTGGTGCAGATCCAGGTGGAGGCGCTCGACCGCGGGGGCCTGCTGTCGGACGTCACGCGGGTGCTGTCCGAGCATCACGTCAACATCCTCTCCGCGACGGTGTCGACCTCCAGCAACCGCCTGGCGCTCAGCCGGTTCGTGTTCGAGATGGGCGACACCACCCACCTCGACCGGGTGCTCAACGCGGTCCGTCGGGTCGAGGCGGTCTACGACGTGTACCGGGTCTCCGCCGGCTAGAAGAGCGCCGGCCGGTTCGGGTCGAGCGCAAGGGAAGCCAGGCGGTCGACGCCGCGGCGCTTGTGGGGCATCGGGCCCCGCTCGTGCAGGAGCGCCGACGCCTCGCCGCCGGCCACACCCGCCATGCGCAGCAGCGTGCGGATCATGCGGTCGATGTCGGGGTGGTCGGGCTCCAGGCGGGCCAGGTCGATGGCCGTGCGCAGCGGCGTCGTCACGGTCACGCCGCCGATTACCTGCACGTCCTGCGGTGCGAACCGGACCTCGCGCACGTCCCTGCCCGCGGGGACCGTCCGCCTGCCCTGCGACCGGTCGATGCTGCACTGCAGCGGCCGTTGGAGCAGCCACGTCGCGCCGTGAACCCAGGCCGCGGTGCGCCGTTCGGCGACCAGCCCGGGACGGACGGTCACGGCGATCGTCGCCGCGCGCGTCGCCGCATCGACGGGCTGATCGACGGCCACCAGGCAGTCGCCCAGGCTGAAGCAGTCTCCGTCGAGCTGCAGCGCGCTGAGCTCGGCCGGAGCGAACTCCGCAGGGTCGATGACGGGTGGCAGGCGCATGCCGGCACGGTGCCACGACGACGATCGGTGTCGATCGCTGCGGCGGTACCTGTGGACAACGCGACCCGGTCGGCTGCCTGTGGAGGGAGCCTTACCCGCCCAGGGCGTCCAGCCAGATGCGGCGGGCGGCCAGGGCGTCTTCCGCCTCCTTGATCGCCTTACGATCGCCCGCGGCGTGGGCCGCAGCCAGGTCGGCTTCGAGCCGCTCGATTGCGGCGGTCAACTGCGCGGCGAGCCCCTCCGAGCGTGCCTTCGTCTCGGGGTTGGAGCGACGCCAGTGCTCCTGCTCGAGGTTCTTCACGTACTGCTCCACCCGGCGCAGCCGGTCCTCGATGCTGCGGATCTGCTCTCGCGGAACCCGACCCGCCGCGTCCCACCGGCGCTGGACGTCCGCCAACGTGGATCGTGCCGCGGGGGCGTCAGTGGAGGTGAGCAGTACCTCCGCCTCCGTCAGCAGGGCCTGCTTGGCTGCCAGGTTGTCGCCGTATTCCGCGTCCTGCATGCTCTGCGCCGCGGACTTGGCGGCGTAGAGGGCGTCGCCGGCGGCACGGAACCGCGCCCAGAGCGCGTCGTCCGCCTTGCGTCCTGCTCGGCCGGCCTGCTTCCACTCCTCCAGCAGCTGCCGGTAGACGCCGATCGGATCGTCCGGTGAGCCCACCAGCGCTTCGGCGCGCTCGACGAGCCGCTCCTTGACCCCGCGGGCATCCTTCTGAGTCGAATCCAGCTCGGAGAAGAAGGCGCGCCGCTGACCGTCGACCGTCGATCTCGCGGCGCGGAACCGCTTCCACAGATCGTTCGCCTCACCCTTCGGAATGCGAGCGGTGCTGCGCTGGGACTGCTGCCAGCGCGCGAACAGGGCGTCCATCGCAGTCGTGGTCGCTTTCCACTGCACCGTCGCCGGGTCGCGGGCGGCCATCGTCTCGGCCTCCACCACGATCGCCTCGCGCTCGGCTCGCGCCGCCTCGACCTCGGCCTTGTGCGCCTCGCTCTGCTGCGCCGTCAGCTGCTCGACGGTGCCGCCGAGCGCGGTCACCCGCGCGCGGAGCGCGTCCAGGTCGCCGACCGCTGCGGGACTCTGCAGCGCCTCGTGCAGTCGGGCGACTGCGCGCGCGATGTCGGCGGTCGGTGCGCCACCGCGGGCGCGCTGCTCCAGCAGCCCGACCTGGGCCGCGAGATCGGTGTACTTGCGCTCGTAGTAGGCGAGCGCCTCCGCCGCCGGAGCGTCCGGGTATTCGCCGACCTGCCGCTCGGTGTCGCCGTCGCGCACGAACACCACGCCCTGCTCGTCGACGCGGCCCCACGGCTGCGCATCGACGTGCACCGGACCACGCGCTCGCGGCGCGATGGTCGCCGGGGACGGCGCATGGTCGGGGGTCGTCACGGTGCTCACCTCGGTCGTCCACTGTAAGCCACGCGTGTGACGGGCTCCGGGAGTGGGCCACCTGGGCTGCCGAGGTGGCCGCTCGACGTCGAGGTCCGGATCGGGTCCGGTTGCGGTGGGGTGCGGGTCGGTCAGCCTGTTGACGGCGACGGGCTGCCGGACGACGTCTGGGTCGCGGCGGGCGTCGGGGACGTCGTCGCGGGCGAGGGTGACGGCGAAGAGGAGGGTGCGGACGACGGCGATGTCGACGGCGCGGAGGAGGTCGCGCCTCCCGGCGACGGGGCGGTGGACGGTGCCGGAGAGGGAGGAGCGGTCTTCGTCGCCACCGGCTTCGGGGTGCCGGGGCCGCCGGTGTAGTACTCGATCTGCGCGAAGGTCGCGAGTGCGGCCACGACGACGATGCCGATCACCGCCGCGACGTTGTCCCGGCGGCGCCGGTCGCGCTGCTGCTCGACGACCGCTCGCCGGGCGGTATAGACGCGTGCGCGCCTCCGCTCCTCCCGCTCGGCGCGTTCGCGCGCGGACCGTGCTGGCACGTCGTCGATCCCTTCGGCGTCGATCCTCGTGGGCGGCTGCCATGGTAGGGGAGCGCGCCCGCCGCACTCGATTCCGCGCCCGGGGAGCCCGCAAGCCCACAGCACGACAGCAGGACAGGGTCCCGTCAGCAGGTCACTGGTCGACCAGCAGCCTGCGATCGGAACCTGGTCCTGCTGTCGTGCTGATTTCGGGGGCCGGAGGGGGAGTCGGTGGGGGGTCGGAGGGGGTGTCGCTGGGGGCGCCTAGCCTGGCCGCATGACGCTGCAACCCGGACTGCGCCAGGGGCCGGTGCCCCTGGCGGTCCGCATGCGGCCGCGGTCGCTCGACGAAGTGGCCGGGCAGCAGCACCTGCTGCGGCCGGGATCGCCGATCCGGCGGCTCGCCTCCGACGACGGCGCCAGCAGTGCGGTGTCGGTGATCCTGTGGGGGCCTCCGGGAACCGGCAAGACGACCCTCGCGCAGGCGATCGCCGCCAGCTCGGGTCGCCGCTTCGTGCAACTGTCGGCCGTGACGGCCGGTGTCAAAGACGTGCGCCAGGTGATGGATGAGGCGCGGAGCGCCGCAGACCTGTACGGCACCTCCACCGTGCTGTTCCTCGACGAGATCCACCGCTTCTCCAAGGCGCAGCAGGACGGCCTGCTGCCCGGCGTCGAGAACGGCTGGGTCACCCTGGTCGCCGCCACCACCGAGAACCCCTCGTTCTCGGTGATCGCGCCGCTGCTCTCGCGCTCGCTGCTGCTGACGTTGGACGAGCTGTCCGACGACGACCTGGGACTGCTGATCGACCGGGCGGTGGGCGACCCGCGCGGATTCGACGGCCGCGTCGCGCTCGACGACGAGGCGCGGGCCGCGCTGATCCGGCTGGCGTCCGGCGACGCCCGCCGCGCGCTGACGGCACTGGAGGCGGCCGCGACCCTGGCGGTCGACGCGGGTGATGGCGAGGGGCCGCGCGTCACCGAGGCGCTGGTCGCCTCCGCGGTCGACCGTGCGCTGCTCCGGTACGACCGCGCCGGCGACGAGCACTACGACGTGATCAGCGCATTCATCAAGTCGGTGCGCGGCAGCGACGTGGACGCGGCGCTGCACTACCTGGCGCGCATGGTCGAGGCCGGCGAGGACCCGCGGTTCATCGCCCGGCGCATCATCGTGCTCGCGTCCGAGGACATCGGTATGGCCGACCCTCAAGCGCTCGGCATGGCCGTCGCGGCGGCGGACGCCGTGCAGTTCCTGGGGATGCCGGAGGGGCGCATCCCGCTCGCGCAGGCGGTCACCTATCTGTCGCTCGCGCCCAAGTCCAACGCGTCGTACCTGGCGCTCGACGCTGCGATCGCCGACGTGCGCGGAGGAGGCATCGGACGCGTGCCGCCGCATCTGCGCGACGCCCACTATGCCGGCGCGAAACGTCTGGGGCACGGAGCCGGCTACCGCTACGCGCACGACGGCGAGCACGGCGTGGTGACGCAGCAGTACCCGCCCGACGAGCTGGTCGGCACCGACTACTACCGCCCCACCGGCATCGGGTTCGAACGCGAGACCGCCACCCGGGTGCAGCGCCTGCGCCGCGTGGTGCGCGGCCTGCCGCCGGAGACCCACGCCGATTCACCGGCGAGCCACGCCGATTCCGATCCTGCTGCCGCGCCGGAGCCCGAGGCAGATGCTGGGCCGGAGTCCGCCGTCGAGCAGCCGGGCCCGACGTAGCGCAGCGGCGCTCTCCCGCAGCATCGCGCGGGAGGCCGACCTGGTAGGCTCTTCGACGGCCTGGAGTGGGTCCCGCGGGCGAGCGGCTGCGCCACGGGAACCGCGAGTGGACCGCAGCCTGTAGCCGGCCGGTCCGTGGACGCCGATCCCTCCGCACACGTTCGGTCTGCGCGCGCCGCGACCGCATCCGATTCCGATTCGTCCTGGAAGGTCATTCTCTCCGTGTCAACCAAGTCCCGCACCCACAGCAAGACGCGGCTCTCGCGCGCGCTGGGCATCGCCCTGACGCCGAAGGCCGCCCGCTACCTGGAGAAGCGTCCTTACGCGCCGGGCGAGCACGGCCGCTCCAAGCGCAAGACCGACAGCGACTACGCCGTCCGGCTGCGCGAGAAGCAGCGTCTGCGCGCCCAGTACGGTCTACGCGAGAAGCAGCTGCGCATCGTCTTCAACGAGGCCCGCCGCACCGGCGGCTTGACCGGTGAGAACCTGGTCGAGCTGCTCGAGCAGCGCCTGGACGCCCTGGTGCTGCGCGCCGGCTTCGCCCGCACGACCGCGCAGGCCCGCCAGCTGGTCGTGCACCGCCACATCCTGGTCGACGGCAAGCTGGTCGACCGGCCCAGCTTCCGGGTGAAGCCGGGCCAGCTGATCCACGTCAAGGAGAAGAGCGAGCAGCTGGAGCCGTTCCAGGTCGCGGCCGCAGGCGGCCACGCCGACGTGCTGGCCAAGGTTCCCGGCTATCTGGACGTCGAGATCGACCGCCTGCACGCGACGCTGACCCGCCGCCCCAAGCGCGCCGAGGTCCCGATCCAGGCCGACGTGCAGCTGGTCGTGGAGTACTACGCCGCGCGCTGAGCGCGCGCTGGAGCTAGAAGCGAAGGCCTGGGCCCACGGCCCCTGCCGGGCCGGGGATTCGGGCCTTCGCCGCGACGCCAGCGCCGCGGCCCGTCTCGGGCCGCGGTCCCGGTATAAGCACAGCTTGAGCCCACATCCGCTCTCGCGCGGTACTTCGGCGCTCGCGCGGTTTGCATGCGTACCGCGCCAGGCCAGAAGTACCGCGTGATGCGCCGTACCGCGCGACCGGTGGGGTGTCCGGGCGCGCCGGTAGGCTCGTCGTCGCTGATCGAGGAGGCGGACGCTCATGAAGGTGCTCATGCTGCTGGTCGGGATCGCGATCGGGCTCGTGGCGGCGCGGACCAGCGGCGGTCGGGCCGTGCTCGACGCCGCAACCGGCTCCCTCAACGAGTTCGTGCAGACCGTGTCCGACAGCTACCGTGCCCGACTGGCGGAGTCGGGCGTCGGCTGACGCATGGAGACCGCTGAGATCCGCCGTCGCTGGCTCACCTTCTTCGGCGACCGCGGCCACACCGTCGTGCCGAGCGCGTCGCTCGTGTCGGACGACCCGACGCTGCTGTTCACGGTCGCCGGCATGGTGCCGTTCGTCCCGTACCTGACCGGCATCGTTCCCGCGCCCTACCCGCGGGCGACGAGTGTGCAGAAGTGCATCCGCACCCTGGACATCGAGGAGGTCGGCAAGACCGCCCGCCACGGCACGTTCTTCCAGATGAACGGCAACTTCAGCTTCGGCGACTACTTCAAGGAAGGCGCCATCGGCTACGCCTGGGAGCTGCTGACGAGCGCCGAGGCCGACGGCGGCTACGGCTTCGAGCCGCGCGACCTGTGGGTGACCGTGTACGAGGAGGACGACGTCTCGTTCGACCTGTGGCGCCGGATCGCGGGCCTGCCGCCGGAGCGCATCCAGCGGCTCGGCAAGGACGAGAACTACTGGTCCACGGGCCAGCCCGGCCCCGCCGGCCCGGACTCCGAGATCTTCTTCGACCGCGGACCCGCCTACGGTCCGGATGGCGGCCCGGCCACCGGCGGCGACCGATACCTGGAGATCTGGAACCTGGTCTTCATGCAGTACCTGCGCGGCGAGGGCGCGGGGTACGACTTCCCGATCCTCGGCGACCTGCCGCAGCAGAACATCGACACCGGCATGGGGTTGGAGCGCGTCGCGTTCCTGAAGCAGGGCGTGGAGAACATGTACGAGATCGACCAGGTGCGCCCCGTGCTCGACCGCGCCGCGCAGCTGTCCGGTCGTCGTTACGGCGCCGACCACGACGCCGATGTGCGCATGCGGGTCGTCGCGGACCACGTGCGGTCGTCGCTGATGCTGATGGCCGACGGAGTGACCCCGTCGAACGAGGGCCGCGGCTACATCCTGCGCCGTCTGCTGCGCCGCTCCGTCCGCGCGATGCGGCTGCTCGGCGTGCAGGAGCCCACCTTCGGCGAACTGTTCCCCGTCAGCCGTGACGCGATGGGTCCGGCGTACCCGGAGGTGGTGGCCGACTTCGGTCGCATCGGCCGCCTGGCGGTGGCGGAGGAGGAGAGCTTTCTGCGCACCCTGGCGGGCGGCACGACCATCCTCGACCTGGCCGTCTCGGACACCAAGGCGCGAGGGGCGGAGCGACTGGCCGGCGACACCGCGTTCCTGCTGCACGACACGTACGGCTTCCCCATCGACCTGACGCTCGAGGTCGCGGAGGATGCGGGCCTCACCGTGGACCGCGACGCGTTCGACCGCCTGATGACCGAGCAGCGGAACCGCGCCAAGGCGGATGCCCGCAGCAAGAAGCAGGCGCTCGCCGACCTGTCCGTCTACCGGGAGTTCCGCGCGGGCGGCGCGACCGCGTTCCTCGGCTACGACGAGTTGCAGACCGCCAGTTCCGTGCTCGGGCTGATCCGCGCCGGGGAGAGCGTGACGAGCGCCGAGGCGGGCGACATCGTCGAGGTGATCCTGGCTGCGACCACCCTGTACCCGGAGTCGGGCGGTCAGGAGGCGGACCAGGGCACGATCGTCGGGTCCGGCTTCGCGCTGGAGATCATCGACGTGCAGCGGCCGGTCGCCGGCCTGATCAGCCATCGCGCGCAGGTCGTCCGCGGTGAGGTCGCCGTCGGCGACCCGGTCACGACCCTCGTCGACCCGGACTACCGTCGCGGGGCCACGCAGGCCCACTCGGCCACCCACCTGATCCACGCCGCCCTGCGCGAGACACTCGGCCCCGACGCGCATCAGGCCGGCTCGCTGAACCGTGCCGGCTACCTGCGGCTCGACTTCAACTGGAACGCGGCGCTGTCGCCGGCGACGCAGTCCGAGGTGGAGGACCGCGCCAATCGGGCAATCACCGAGGACGTGCCCGTGATCACCCGCATCCTGCCCATCGACGAGGCGAAGGCGCTGGGCGCGATGGCCCTGTTCAGCGAGAAGTACGGCGACACCGTGCGGATGGTCGACATCGGCGGGCCGTGGTCGCGCGAGCTGTGCGCCGGCACCCACGTGGTGCACTCCTCCGAGATCGGGTTGATCAACGTGGTGGGGGAGTCGTCGGTCGGCGCGACCGCGCGCCGCATCGAATCGTTCGTCGGCCCGCAGGCGTTCGCCGACTTCGCGGTCGAGCGGGCCATCGTCGCCGAGCTGTCACAGGGCCTCAGCGTGCCTCGCGAGCAGCTGAGCACCCGCATCGCCGAGCTGTCGGCATCCCTGAAGGCGGCGGAGAAGCGCATCGCGCAGTTCGAGTCCGCGGCGCTCTCGGCTCGCGTGCCGGCGATCGCGCAGAACGCGAAGCCGCTCGGCAGCGTGACGGCGGTCCTGGAGCAGGTGGGGGAGTTGTCCTCCGGCGACGAGCTGCGCGCGCTCGCCACCGCGGTGCGCGACCGGCTGGGCGCCGATCCCTCCCTCGTCGGCCTGGGCGCCACCGTCGGGTCGAAGCCCGTCGTGATCGTCGCCACGAATGCGGCGGCCCGCAGTGCCGGGGTCAAGGCCGGCCCGCTCGCGAAGGCGGCGGCGGCGCAACTGGGCGGCGGTGGCGGCGGCCGCGACGATCTGGCCCAGGGCGGCGGCACCGATCCGGCGATGCTGAGCGCCGCGCTGCAGGCGATCGCCGCGACCGTCGGCTGACCGATGCGACCGGGCGCCCGCATCGGGGTCGATGTCGGCCGGGCCAGGGTCGGCGTCGCCCGCTCCGATCCGGACGCGACCGTGGTCGTCCCCGTCGAGACCCTGCAACGGCGCACGGGTACCGGCACCGTCGTGCGGGCGATCCTGTCGCTGGCGGAGCAGGTCGATGCCGTGGAGATCGTGGTCGGCCTGCCCCTGTCGCTGAGCGGCGCGGACACCGCCTCCACCGCCGACTCCCGTGCGGTCGCGGCGCGACTCGCGTCGGGGCCGGTCCCGGTCCGGCTGGTCGACGAGCGCCTGACGACGGTCAGCGCGCAGGCCGCCCTGCACGCCGCGGGACGCGACACGCGGCGGTCGCGGAGCGTGATCGACCAGGTGGCGGCGGTGATACTTTTGCAGCACGCACTCGATGCGGAGCGCAGTTCGGGGTCGGCCCCGGGGTCGCTCGTCGAACCTATCCGAGAGTGAACGTGGCCGATCAGCACTCTCGCCTCGACCCGCCGGATGGCTGGGGTCGAGGATCCGGCGTCACTGTGGGACGCTCCAGCGTGACCGTCGAGCGGCCTGATCCGCAGGAGCGGCCCTCGTCCCGATTCGGCTGGGACCGGCCGCAGACAGCCGAACCGGCCTGGAGTTCGCTCCTCGGCGTTGATGATGACGGGCGCCGCAGGGATGAGCGCCGCAGGGGTGGTCGCCGGCGGGGCGAGCGCCGCGCGGGTAGAAGTCGGCGGCAGGGCTGGCGGCACAGTCGTGCGCATCGTCCGTGGGTCGGCCGTGCGGTCCTCGCGGTCGTGCTGCCGCTGATGGTGTTCGTCGTCGCCGGGGGCGGGCTGCTCGGCCTCGCCTATCAGGCGTATCCCGACCAGGTGAAGACCGCGTTCGGCTGGAAGGACGATTACGCGGGCGCGGGCTCCGGGAGCGTCAGAATCGTGATCCGGCCGGGGCAGGTGGGCGGCGATGTCGCCGACACGCTGGCGGCGGCGGGCGTCACGAAGACCCGGCAGGCGTTCTTCGGTCTGCTGCTGCGGACCAGGCCGGAGCCCAAGCTGATGCCGGGCACCTACCGGCTGGCCGGTCACCAGAGCGCCGCCCACGCCCTGGCGCAGCTGGAGGACCCGAAGAATCGGATCATCGCCTCCGTCGCCATCCCCGAGGGCAGCACGGTCGCGCAGATCCTGCAGCTCACCTCCGAGAACACCGGAGTGCCGCTGGCCGATCTGAAGGCGGCGGCCCGCGACCGGACGGCGCTCGGCGTCCCGAAGGCGGCGCCGAACCTGGAGGGCTGGCTGTTCCCGGCGACCTACGACTTCCAGCCGGGAACGACGGCGCCCCGCATGCTCGCGGCGATGACCAAGCGCATGCGGCAGTCGCTCGACGCGCAGCACGTCGCGCCGGCCGACCGCTTGCGTGTGCTCACCCTGGCCGGCCTCGTGCAGAAGGAGGGCAACGGCACCGACGACGCCAAGGTCGCCCGGGTGTTCCTGAACCGCATCGCGAAGAAGATCCCGTTGCAATCCGACGCCACGGTCAGCTACGGCGCCGGGGGGACCACCGTGCTGCCCACCGAGCGGGAGTACGCCCAGAAGAACGGCTACAACACCTACCGCAAGGCGGGGCTGCCGATCGGCCCCATCTCCAACCCCGGCGACGTGGCCATCAAGGCGGCACTGCATCCGGCCGCCGGAAAGTGGCTCTACTTCGTCACCGTGAACCTGGCGACCGGGGAGACGGTGTTCAGCACCACCGGGGCTCAGCACGAGAAGGCCGCCGCCCAGTTCCGCGCCTGGCTCGCCAAGCACCCCTCGTACAACAACTAGGTGGCCGTGCGCCTCGCGGTGCTGGGCAGCCCCATCCACCACTCGCGATCGCCGCAGCTGCACGCGGCGGCGTATGACGTGCTCGGGCTGGATTGGACGTACGGGCGGGCCGAGGTGACCGCCGACACCCTGCCGGCGTTCCTGTCGGACCTGGGACCGGAGTGGCGGGGGCTGTCGCTGACGATGCCGCTGAAGCGCGCGGTCCTGCCGCTCGTCGGCGGCCACGATCCGCTCGTGGACGAACTCGGGCTCGCGAACACGGTGGTGTTCGGCGATCGGGCCGCGCTGTTCAACACCGACGTCGATGGGATGGTCCGCGTGCTGCAGCGCGGCGGCGTCGCGGGCGCGCGGACCGCCGTCGTCCTCGGCGCGGGAGCGACCGCCGCCAGTGCGCTGACCGCGCTCGACCGTCTGGGCGTGACCGACGCCACCGTCGCCGCGCGCGACGTGGACGCCGCCGCCCGGCTCGCGGGCACCCGCTCCGCGATCAGGATGGCGGCCGTCGGCGATGCACTGGCCGGCGCCGACGTCGTGATCTCGACCCTGCCCGGCAGTGCACAGGTCGCCGTCGACCTGCCGGCACTCGGCGGCACGCCCCTGCTGGACGTCGCCTACGACCCCTGGCCGACCGCCCTCGGGGCGCACTGGATCGCTGCCGAAGGGACGCTGCTGCACGGGCTCGACCTGCTGATCGAGCAGGCCGTGCTGCAGGTGCGGGCATTCGTTGAAGGCGATCCGGCGGTGCCGCTGCCTGCCGAGCAGGCCGTCCGCCGGGCGATGGCGGCCGCCGTGGGAAGATCGGGAGCATGATGCGCTGGCTGACCGCGGGGGAGTCCCACGGGCCCGAGCTGGTCGCGATCCTGGAGGGCATGCCCGCCGGCGTGCCCGTGACATCCGCCGACGTGCAGGTCGACCTGGCCCGCCGGCGCCTGGGCTACGGGCGCGGCTCGCGGCAGAAGTTCGAGCAGGACGCGCTCGATGTCGCCGCGGGCATCGTGCACGGCCGCACGATCGGCAGCCCGATCGCTCTGCGCATCGGCAATACGGAGTGGCCCAAGTGGCGGGAGGTCATGGCGGCCGACGACGTGCCGCTGACCGAGGCGTCGCGGGGCCGCAGCGCTCCGCTCACCCGGCCGCGGCCCGGTCACGCCGACCTGACCGGCATGCAGAAGTACGGCTTCGACGAGGCCCGGCCGGTGCTGGAGCGCGCGAGTGCCCGGGAGACCGCCGCGCGCGTAGCGCTCGGCGCGATCGCCCGCCGCTTTCTGGCGGAGCTCGGTGTGCAGCTGGTCAGCCACGTCGTGGCGATCGGACCGGTGGCCGTGCCGCAGGACTCGAGCGCTCCCGACCCGGGTGACCGAGACCGCGTGGATGCCGACCCGGTCCGCTGCGCCGATGCCGCCACGAGTGCGCTGATGGTGGCTGAGATCGATGACGCGCATCGCGCCGGGGACACCCTCGGCGGCGTCGTCGAGGTGGTCGTCGCGGGGCTGCCTCCGGGGCTCGGCTCGTACGTGCACTGGGACCGCCGGCTGGACGCCCGGCTCGCCGCCGCTCTGATGGGCATCCAGGCGATGAAGGCGGTGGAGGTGGGCGACGGCTTCGTCACGGCGACCCGGCGTGGCTCCGTCGCGCACGACGAGTTGGTGCTGGGCGAGGACGGCATCGAGCGTGTGTCGGACCGCGCCGGCGGCATCGAGGGCGGTATGTCGACCGGTGGGGGCCTGCGGGTGCGGGCGGCGATGAAGCCGATCTCGACGGTGCCGCGCAGTCTGCGCACCGTCGACGTCGCCACCGGCGAGGCGGCGACCGCCCATCATCAGCGCTCCGACGTCTGTGCGGTGCCGGCGGCCGGCATCGTCGCCGAGGCCATGGTCGCGCTCGTGCTCGCCGACGCCGTCACCGAGAAGTTCGGCGGCGACTCGCTGGCGGAGGTGCAGCGCAACGTGCGGGCGTTCCTCGACGCGATCCCGGGCTCGCTTCGGACCGCCTCCGCCGTGCACTCGTGAACCGCGGCGCAGGCGCTCCGCCGACGGGCGGCGTCGGGGTGCAGCCGCCGACGATCGCGGTGATCGGCCCGATGGGTGCCGGCAAGACCTCGATCGGCCGCAAGCTCGCGCGACGGCTCGACCTGCCGTTCGCCGACACCGACGCCGCGGTGGTCCGCGAGCACGGGCCGATCGACGCCCTGTTCCGCGACCGCGGCGAGCCCGAGTTCCGCCGCCTGGAACGGGCGGCCGTGCAGCAGGCGCTCGCGAGCGGTGGCGTGGTCGCCCTGGGCGGCGGCGCGGTCCTCGACCCGGCGACCCGCGACGACCTGACGAACTGCACGATCGTGCTGCTGACTGTCGCCGAGACCGCTGTCGCCGACCGGCTCGCCGGCTCGCGCCGTCCCCTGCTGACGGGGCCCCTGGTGACCGACGGGCCGCCGACGGACCGGCTCGCGTCGTGGCGTCGCATCGCCGCCGAACGCGCACCGGTCTACGCTGCGCTCGCCGACCTCACCGTCGACACGTCGCACCGTCCGGTCAGCGGCATCGTCGAGGAACTCGCCGCGGCCCTGCAGGCGCGAGGCGCCGTGCCGGCCGCCATCCGATGAGCGATACACCCGTCCGCATCCCGGTCAGCGGCGGCGGCCGGTACGACGTGGTCGTCGGCCGCGACCTGACCGAGCTGATCCCGGAGGCGCTCGGCGACGGCGTGCGCAAGGTGCTGATCGTGCATCAGCCCGCGCAAGGTCGCCGAGCGGAGGTGCTGCGGCAGCGCCTGAAGGGCGACCTGGAGGTGCTGCTGGCGGAGGTGCCGGACGCCGAGGAGGCCAAGCGCATCGAGGTCGCCTCGTTCTGCTGGGGGGTGCTGGGTCAGGCCGACTTCACCCGCTCCGACGCGGTCATCGGCCTGGGCGGCGGCGCGGTCACCGACCTGGCCGGCTTCGTCGCCGCGACCTGGCTGCGCGGCGTGCGCCTGCTGCAGCTGCCGACCACGGTGCTCGGCATGGTCGACGCGGCGGTCGGGGGCAAGACCGGCATCAACACCACCGAGGGCAAGAACCTGGTGGGGGCGTTCCACGCGCCGATCGCCGTGCTGGCCGATCTGACGACGCTCGACACGCTGCCCCGCAACGAGTTGCTGGCCGGCTTCGCCGAGGTCGTGAAGGCCGGCTTCATCGCCGAGCCGTCGATCCTGGACACCGTCGAGCGCGACCTGGCGGCTGCCACGGATCCGGCGTCGGCGGCCTTCGCCGAGGTCGTCACCGCCGCGATCCGCGTCAAGGCGGCCGTCGTGAGCGACGACTTCACCGAGCAGGGGCGTCGGGAATCGTTAAACTACGGCCACACCCTGGGCCACGCGGTCGAGTACGCGGAGCGCTACCAGTGGCGGCACGGCTCCGCGGTCTCGGTGGGCATGGTCTTCGCCGCGGAGTTGGGCCGGCTCGTCGGTCGCGTCTCCGATGCGGAGGTGGACCGGCACCGGGCGATCCTGGCCAGCCTCACCCTGCCGCTCGGCTACCCGGCGAACCGCTGGCCGACGCTGCTGTCCGCCATGCGGCGCGACAAGAAGTCGCGCGGCGGCATGCTGCGCTTCGTGCTGCTGGACGGCATCGGTCACACCAGCATCCTGAACGGCCCGGAGGACCACCTGCTGTTCACGGCGTTCCAGGAGATCGCCACCTGAGTAGGGTGCCAGGGTGACGACCGTCCTGGTGCTGAACGGCCCGAACCTGCAGCGCCTCGGCACCCGCGAGCCCGACATCTACGGCAGCGAGACCCTGGACGACGTGCGGGAGGCGCTCGTCGCCGCCGCGCCGGACGGCGTGCGGATCGACCTGCGGCAGACCGACGACGAGGCCACGCTGATCGGCTGGCTGCACGAGGCGGCCGACACGGGTTCTGCGGTCATCCTCAACCCGGCGGCCTTCACCCACTACTCCTACGCCGTGCGGGACGCGGCCGCGATCGTGGTCGGGGCGGAAGTGCCGGTGATCGAGGTGCACATCTCGAATCCGCAGGCGCGGGAGGAGTTCCGGCACACGAGCGTGCTGAGCGGCGTGGTCACCGGCACGATCGCGGGCCTCGGCACCAACGGCTACCTGCTGGCCCTGGCGCACCTGACTCGCCCGCCTGCCTGACAGGCGGAGTCCACGGGCGGCGTCGGCCGGGCGCTCTCGACCGGGCGCCCTCGGGCAGCCCCGCGAGTAGACTCGCGGGTCGGCTCGGGCACCTCGCCGCAGCCGGATCCCGCATCTTGAAAGGCGACCCATGGCCTCCACCGCCGACATCCGCAACGGCGTCGTCCTGAACCTCGACGGCGCACTCTGGAACGTCGTGGAGTTCCAGCACGTCAAGCCCGGCAAGGGCGGTGCCTTCGTCCGCACCAAGCTGAAGAACGTCGTCACCGGCAAGGTCGTGGACCGCACGTACAACGCAGGCGCGAAGATCGAGGTCGAGAACGTCGACCGGCGCGACTTCCAATACCTGTACCGCGACGGTGAGGACTTCGTCTTCATGGACGCCAGCACCTACGACCAGGTGCCGGTCACGGCGACGGTGGTCGGCGACGCCGCCAACTTCCTGCTGGAGAACCAGACGGCGACCGTCGCGATGAACAACGACATCCCGCTCTACGTCGAGCTGCCCGCCTCCGTGGTGCTCGAGATCACTTACACCGAGCCCGGCCTGCAGGGCGACCGGTCGACCGGCGGCACCAAGCCCGCGACGGTCGAGACCGGCTACCAGATCCAGGTGCCGCTGTTCCTGGAGACGGGGACGAAGGTCAAGGTGGACACCCGCACGGGCGACTACCTCGGCCGCGTCAGCTGATGTCGGCGCGCAGCAAGGCGCGCAAGCGTGCGCTCGACGTGCTGTTCGCGGCGGATGTGCGGGGCGACTCCATCGAGGCGGCGCTCGCGGCGGAGGGTGCTCGTGCGCTCGACGCGCCCCAGCGGTCGTCCAGTTGGCCGTACGCGCGCGAGATCGTGCAGGGAGTGCTGGACCACCGTGCCGAGATCGACGACCTGATCGCGCGCAGCTCCACGGGCTGGCCGCTCGACCGCATGCCGGCGGTGGACCGCGCGATCCTGCGCATCGCGGTGTGGGAGATCACCTACAACGACGAGGTGCCGACCCCCGTCGCGATCGACGAGGCGGTGCAGCACGCCAAGGAGCTGTCCACCGACGACAGCCCCCGCTTCGTCAACGGCGTGCTCGACGGCGTGACGCGCGCGCTCAGCGCCTGACTCGCGCTGCCCGACGACGCTGCCGACGCGTCCCGACAGCAGGACCAGGTCCCGAGAGCAGGCGCCTGGTCGACCAGCGACCTGCTGTCGGGACCCTGTCCTGCTGTTGGTTCAGCTGGTCAGACCGGCGGCTGCGGGTCGTACTGGATGCCGCGACGCACCGCTCTGGCGCGTTCGGTGCCGGCGAGCCGGTCGACCAGGTGGAGCGCCATGTCGATGCCGGCGCTGACGCCCGCGCTGGTGACGACGTCGCCGTCGTCCACGTACCGGGCGTCGGGGCGGACGTCGATCGTCGGGTCCAGCTCGGCCAGCAGGTCGAGGGAGCCCCAGTGGGTCGTCGCCGGCCGGTCGTGCAGCAGGCCCGCGGCGGCGTACACGAGGGATCCGGTGCAGACGCTCGTCATCAGGGGGACTGCCGCGCGCTGTCCTCGCACCCACTCCAGATGCTGCGGATCCCGCAGCAGCGGCCGGGTGCCCTGCCCGCCGGGGTGGAGCAGCACCGTGAGCGGCGGCGCGTCGGCGACCGAGGTGTGCACGCCCACGGTCAGTCCCTTCGCGGCGGTGACCTGCTGCCCATCGGCGCTCATCATGGTCACGGCGTACCCGTCCTGCGGATACGTCCGCGTCCAGTACGACAGCACCTCCCAGGGCCCGACGGCGTCGAGTTCCTCGAACTGGTCGAACAGAAGGATGCCGATCGTGCGGACCGCGGCGGTCGTGCTCATGTGCCCAGCCTGGCAGGGCGGGTCAACCGGTGGGACCGGCGGACGAACTGCTCGACTGCGGCGTCCTGCCCACCGCCAGCACCCACCGCGCTCGCCCCCGCACCGAGAGCGAGTACCGCACGGACTGCACCGGCGCCGCGGTGGTGGAGACCTGGGTCGGACGGTCGGGCCGGCACGCGACCGGTCGTGTCGCCTCGCCCTGGAGTCGCAGGGTCACCGTGCCTGCCCCTTCGCAGGTGATGGCGAACTCCAGTCGCTCGCCGAACCCGTCGACGGTCCCATCGGGCGGAGTCGCTCCGGAGTCGGACCTGACCACGAGGAGCAGCCCGGCGACGGTGGGGACACGGAGGGCGGCCGCACCGCCGCTGCCCTCGCGGAACCTCGCCGAGCGATCGGTGGGGTCGAGCGACGATGTCGGCGTGGTCGAAGGACCGCCCGGCAGTGCGACCGGCGTGACGGCCGGCGGCGCGGCTGGCGGCGCGGGCTGGAGCAGCTCCGCGGCGATACCCACCACTGCGACCGCGACCAGGATCCCGGCCCCCGCGAGCAGTGCGACCCGCCGACGTCGCGCGGCCGGCCGGCGTGGAGTCGCGGCTCGTCGCCCCGGCGGGACCGGAGCGACGTCTGTGGCGCTGTCGTGCCCGCCCGGCGGAGACGAGCGGGCAATTCGCCGAGCCTCGACCGCCTGCAGATACGCGGCCAGGTCGGCCGCCGACGCCTCCGGCGCGTAGACGGCACGCCGGAGCGCATCGAGGTGACTCAGCGCATCGGTGCTGGTGTCCGGCGGCTCGTCGTCCGCCGGCCCGCCCGCGTCGTGGGGGCCGGCGGTCACCCCGCCGCTGGTTCGCGTGCCGCCACGGCGACGGGGCGGCCCAGGAAGCCGAGGTGCACCTGGTCACCCTCCTCCAGTCGGGCGGACACGTCGTGCTGCACGGCCAGCAGCACGCCGTCCTCCAGCCGGACCACGGTGCGCCGCAGCGAGCCGAGGAAGCTGGTGGAGGCGACCACCGCCGGCAGCCCCGATCCGCCGAGTACCAGATCCTCCGGCCGCACGTACGCGGTCACCGCGCCGTCGCGCACCTGGGCGCCGACGGTCTGCAGGCGCTCGCCGCGCACGGTCACGATCCCGTGGTCCAGCTCGCCGTCCAGGCGGTTGCTGAGGCCGACGAAGTCCGCCACGAACGGCGACGCGGGGCGCAGGTAGAGGTCCTCGGGCGTACCGATCTGCTCGATGCGCCCCGCGTTCATGACGGCGACCCGGTCGGCGACCGCGAGGGCCTCCTCCTGGTCGTGCGTCACGAACACCGTGGTGATGCCCAGCTCTTTCTGGATGCGCCGGATCTCCTCGCGCAACTGCACCCGCACCTTGGCGTCGAGCGCCGACAGCGGCTCGTCGAGCAGCAATACGCGGGGGCGGGTGACGAGCGCCCGGGCGAGCGCGACCCGTTGCTGCTGGCCGCCGGACAGCTGGTGGGCGTAGCGCCCGGTCAGGTGGCCGAGGCCCACCAGCTCCAGCGCCTCGACCGACCGGCTGCGCCGCTCCGACTTGGCGATCTTGCGCATCTCGAGGCCGAACTCCACGTTCTGCACCACGGTCATGTGCGGGAACAGCGAGTACGACTGGAACACCATCCCGATGTCGCGGCGGTGCACCGGCACCGCAGCCACGTCGCTGTTCGCGATCCGCACGCGGCCGCCGTCGATCTGCTCCAGCCCGGCCAGGCAGCGGAGCGCCGTGGTCTTGCCGCAGCCGGAGGGGCCGAGCAGCGCGACGAACTCGCCCGGGTCCATGCGCAGCGTGACGCCGTCGAGCGCGCGGGACCCGGAGTACTCCTTGACCACGTCGAGCAGCTCGACGGTGGTGCCGGTGACGGCGAGCGCGGCGGCAGCGGTGCTCGCTACGGATTCGGTGGTGACGGTCATGGTTTCTCCTTGCGAGTGGCGGTGCCCAGGCGGCCGATCACGGTGAGCAGGACGAATGCGAACAGCAGGGCCGCGAGCGCGAAGATCGTCGCGACGTACGGGTCGGTCTGCTGCAGCAGCAGCAGCGCTGTCTGGAACGTGTTCTGGCTGAGGAAGTTGGCGATGGTGAACTCGCCGAGCACCACCGCGATGGTCAGGAAGCACGCCGTCAGGATGCCGCGGCGCAGGTTGGGCAGCAGCACCCGCCAGACCACCTGCCCCCACGAGGCGCCGAGCGACCGGGCGGCCTCGGAGAGCGTGATCGTGTCGACGGTGCCGATGTTCGACTGGATCGGCCGGTAGGCGTACGGCAGCACGATGATGCCGATGGCGAACGCGAGCGTCCACGAGACGCTGCCGAACACTCCCGCGACCACCTGGTAGACCGGCACGAAGCCGACCACCAGCACCACGGTCGGCACGCTGATCGGCAGGATGCAGACGAACTCCACGATGCGGCGCAGTCGCGGGTAGCGCAGCTCCGCGAGCAGCATGGTCGGCAGCAGCACCAGCAGCACGATCGCGACGGTGATCACGCAGATCACCAGCGAGTTCGTGATGCCGGCGAAGAGGTCGGAGTAGTCCGTCCCCGCAGGCGGCACGACGAGCCCGACCCAGTGGGAGAGGGTGTACCCGGTGTTGCTGGCCGTCCGGAAGGTGAACACCAGCATCGCGACGATCGGGATCAGGAACACGACCGAGATGACCGCGAGGACGATCGTCCCGGTGGTCCTGGAGGGGGTGGCTCCGGTCAGGCTGCGTCGGGGCGGACGCGTGCCCTCGATCGCTCCGGTGGGGGAGGCGGCGGCACCGACTGCGCCGCTCATCGCTGCCACGCTCTGGTGCGGCGCTCCAGCAGGCTGTTCGCGGTCATCAGCACCGCCATTACGATCACCATGCCGAGCGCGAGCACGCCGGCGGTGTTCGCGACGCCGACGACCGTCTCGCTGGTCAGCTGCTGCTTGATCGCGAGCGGCACGATGCCGCCCTGGTCGATCAGTGCGGCGGCCGTCGCGTACGACGAGAAGGCGTTGGCGAACAGCAGGATCAGGCTGCCGAAGAACGCCGGAGCGAGCACGGGAGCGGCGATGCGCACCCAGTACACGCCGCGGGTCGCGCCGAGCGTCGCCGCGGCCTCGCCCCACTGCGACTTCAGCCCCTGCATCGCGGGCATGAACGACAGCACCATCAGCGGGATGCCGAAGTACGTGTAGGGGAACACGAGTCCGACCACGGAGAAGAGGATCGGCCCGTTGGCGTTGATGTCGAGACCGCCGGTCTTCAGCAGGTTCGTGACCAGCCCGCCCTGCCCGATCGTGGAGATCCAGGCGAACGCCAGCATCACGCCGCCGAACTGCGCGAACACGCTGCTCGCCGAGTCGACGAACGTGCGGATGAGGCCGTCCGGCTTCAGCGCGAGCAGCGCCCAGCAGATCAGGCCGCCGACGATCGCGCTGATCCCCGCGGAGAGCGCGGAGACGCCGAACGAGCCGGCGAAGTCGAGCAGGATCTGCGGATCCGTCAGCGCCTTCAGGTTGCCGAGCGTGGGCGCCCCGTCGGCCGTGAAGAAGCCGCTCGCCAGCGCGAGCACGGCCGGGACGGCGAGGAACAGCAGGATGTACACGACGAACGGTGCGAGCCCCAGCCACCCCATCCCGCGGCGCCGGGAGGGGGTCCCGGCGCCGCGCGAGGTGATGGCCGTCGCACCCGCGGTGGCGGTGGCGGTCATCGGTGGATCAGCCCGCGATCGCCGCGCGCCACTTGGCCGACAGCAGCGTGCCGGCCTTGGTCGCCTGATCCGCCGTCAGCTGCACGAAGTTGGCCGGCGGCTCACCGACCGTCTTCAGCGTCGCCTCGTTCACCGTCTTGTTCTTCTGCATCGCGGCCAGCGTGGCCGGGTAGGCGCCGGCGGCCAGGTACAGGTTCTGCACCTCCGGCGTGTAGATGTACTCCTGCCACAGCCGCGCGGCTGCGGGGTGGGGTGCGTCCACGTTGATGGCCTGGTTGTAGTAGCTGCCGAGCGCGCTGCCGGGCAGGATCACCGTCTTCCAGTTGGGGTTGCCAGCGGAGCCGCCGGCCGCGCCGAACGCGAGGTTGTTGTAGCTCCACTGCAGCACGACGGGGGTCTGGCCGGAGTTGACGGTCGCCTGGGTGGGCAGCACCGACAGGAAGTTGCCCGCCTTCTTCAGCTTGCTGAAGAAATCGATGCCCGGCTGGATGTTGTCGGCGGAGCCGCCGCTCTGCAGCGCGGCCAGGTAGACGGCGCTGGCCGCCTCGTTGGCCTGAGTGGGGTCGCCCTTGATCGCGACCTTGCCCTTGTACGACGGGCCCAGCAGGTCGGCGAACGACGTCGGCGGCGTGGACACCTTGGACGAGTCGTAGCCGATCGACATCAGGCCGGTGTAGTCGTAGTACCACTTGCCCGCCGGGTCCTTGAAGTCGGCCGGGATGTCCGCCCAATTCGACACCTTGTACGGCGCGAACAGGCCGAGGTTCTGGTTCAGCACCGCGGTGCCGATGTCGAACACGTCGGGCGCGGTGCTCTGGCCCTTCAGCGACTTGGCCGCGGCCACCTCGTCGGCGCTCGACCCGTTCGGGTTGGCGGAGGTGATGGCGATCTTGGGGTACTTCTTCTTGAAGCCGGCGATGATCTTGGCGTAGTTCGCCCAGGTCGGCGGCAGGGTGATCACGTTCAGGTGCCCTTCGGCGTTCGCGGAGGCGACGAGGCCCTTCATACCGCCGAAGTCGGCCGCGCTCGTGGCCGTCTTGGCTTTCGCCTCCGAGATGCCGCCGGATGCCGCGGGGGCTGAGCCGCCGGAGCCGGCGCAGCCGGTGAGGCCGACCGTGACCGCGGCGAGCAGGCCGATTCCGGCGAGCACGCTCCTGCGGCTCGAGGTGCGCGATGTCCATGCTCGCGATGTCCATGCTGTGGACGGGTGCATTGCTGATCCTTTCGGGGGACGGTGCTTCGTGAGCCGCAGGCGGAGGTGCCGGTCAGCTCGTGGGGAGAAGGTCGGGGGCGGGCCGGGCGGGGCCGGCCGGTCGGGCGGAGCGGTCGCCGGCGGGTGCGCTGCCGTCGGCGGCGGGGAGCGGGCCGATGGTGCCGGCGAGGGCGCCTTCGGCGAGGCCCAGGGCTGTCGTCATGCCGATGCCGCTGGTGACGGAGACGACCCGAACGCCCGGCAGGGGGTCCGCGACGAGGAAGGGTGTGACGGGGCTGGACGCGTAGACGCCCCGCCAGCGGCGCCGCACTGCCAGGTGCCGCACGCCGAGCAGCCGCCGGAACTGCTCCAGCAGCAGCTCGTCGGACGCCTCGTCCTCGAACGGCGGCTCGGTGATCCCGTAGTGGTGGGTGTCGCCCAGGATCAGGCTGCCGTCGGGACGCTGGGTGCACATCAGGTTGACCACGTGATCGAGCAACTCCGGCGACTCCGCGGCGATGCGCTCGCGCACCCGGGCGGCGGAGGGCTGCTCGTTGAATCCGTCGTAGCGCAGCAGCGAGAGTCCGGTCAGCAGGGCGGGGGCCATGACGGCGCCGCCGGGGGTGGCGGCCTCCAGCATGCGCAGCCGGCAGCGGAGCAGGCCGATGCCGTCGGCCAGGTCGGGGAAGAAGCGGTCCACGTCGAAGTTGACCGCCAGGATCACCTGCCCGGCGCGGACGTCGCCGCGGGTGGTGCGGACGAGCCCGGGTTCCACCCGCTGCACCGCGGTGCGGGTGTGGATGGTGACGCCCAGGCGCTGCAGGTGCGCGGTGATCGCCGGGATGACCGCGGGCGGGTCGATCCGCAGGTCGGCGGGCAGGTGCGCGGCGGCGAGTAGCCCGGGGATCCGCAGGCCGAGCCGGGACTCGGCGGCCTCTCGCGTCAGCAGCTGCGCGTCCCCGGGCCGGGCGGCGGCGAACTCCTCCAGCACGGCCTGCTCGGTCTCGTGCCGGGCGACGACGACGGTGCCGGCCTGCACGACGGGAAAGCCGGCGTCGCGGGCCAGGGTCAGCCACAGCTCGCGCGCCCGGCGGGCGACCCGCAGCACGGCGCCCGCCTGCACGGTCGTGCCGATGTGCCCGAAGTTGCGGATGCTCGAGCCGACGGCGTACTCGTCCCGCTCCAGCAGCACGACCGAGCGACCGGAGCGGATCGCGTGCCAGGCGTTCGCCAGGCCGACCAAGCCGCCTCCGACGACGACGACATCGGCGCTGCCCAGCAGGCCAGCGGAGCCCCCGGCTGCGCTCGTCCCTTCGCTCACGACGGTCAGCGTGCAGGAACGCACGACCCCGCCGCGATCGAAAGTGGAGCTGGTCACCCGCTGTTCATGGAGCGGACACGGGCCCGTTGCCAGACGAATTTCTGGTGAACGAGCAGCCCGGTCGGGGCCGGACGGCCTCCTCGCGGACGCCTCGCACGACAGGATCGAATCCCGCGTGGTGGCCGAACCGGCTGCCGCACATCCTGTTCCCCACCGCTTCGGAGAGGGGCGTCCGTGCCCGTTCGGCTGGCCTCGCTCGACATCGCCGGGACGACTCTGGATGAAGGTGGACGGGTCTACGCGATCCTGCGGGACGCGATCGAGCAGGCGACGGGGACGACCGTGTCCGACGAGCTGCTCTCGGCGTGGAGCGGTACCGACAAGCGCGAGGCGATGGTCGGCATCCTGACAGGGCTCGGCGAGGATCCGGCGCGCGCGGACGGGATCTTCCCGGACTTCGCAGCGGCACTCGACGCCTCCTACGCCGCGTCGCCCGCCACCGTGCTGCCGGGCGTCGCCGACGCGATCGCCGCCCTGCGCGCGGCGGGCGTGCTCGTGGCCCTGCAGACCGGGTACCGCCGGGCGGTCGCGGAGCCGCTGCTCGACGGTGTCGGCTGGCGGGTGGGCGAGCACATCGACGCGCTGGTGACCGCCGACGACGTGCCGGCCTCCCGACCGGCGCCCTACCTCGTGTTCCGCACGATGGAGGCGACCGGCGTGCGCGACGTCGCCGAGGTGCTGACCGCCGGCGACACCGCGAACGACGTGCTGGCCGGCTCGAACGCCGGCGCCCGCTACGCGATCGGCGTGCTGACGGGCGCGCACACCGCCGTCGAGCTGGGCGCGGCGCGGCACACCCACCTGCTGCCCTCGGTCGCCGACGTCCCGGCCCTGCTGCGGCGCGACGGCGCCCTACCCGGCTGACCCTCTCAACTCCGGCCGACCCTCCCAACTACGGAGGTGCTTCCCAACTACGGAGGTCCCTCCCAACTACGGAGATCCCTCCCAACTACGGAGCGACCCCCTCGACTACGGAGCATCCGGCCGCGACCTCGGCGTGTCGCCGGGAATCTCCGTAGTGGGGGTGGTGCGCGCGCTCGGTCACGACCTCGCCGGGCGTCGCGTCCGCGCCCTCCGCTAGGGTCGTCGGCGATCACCTTTAAGTTCCGTCCCGAGAGGCGGGGAAGGAGGTCGGATGGCCGCGCGCACCCTGCTGACCGCCTCCGATGTGGCCCGCATCACCATGCGCATGGCGCACGAGCTGGTCGAGGCGGATCGCGGCGCCGGCGATCTGGTGCTGCTCGGCATCCCCACCCGCGGGGCGGTGCTCGCCCGCCGGCTGCAGGACGCGATCGCGTCGATCACGGGTGAGGTGCCCGCCACGGGCGTGCTCGACACGACCCTCTACCGCGACGATCTGGCCGCGCAGCCCACCCGGGCCACCGGTGAGACCCGCATCCCCGGCCGCGGCATCGACGGGGCGACCGTCGTGCTCGTCGACGACGTGCTCTACTCCGGCCGCACCGTGCGGGCGGCCCTCGACGCGCTCACCGACCATGGCCGGCCCGCGGCCGTGCGGCTGGCGGTGCTGGTCGATCGCGGCCACCGCGAGTTGCCCATCCGGCCCGACACGGTCGGCCGCAACCTGCCGACCGCGGCAAGCGAACGGGTTCGGGTGCGCTTCACCGAGACCGACGGCCGCGACGAGGTGACGATCGAATGACCGGTCATCTGCTGAGCACCCGCGACCTCGGCCGCGACGAGGCCATCGCGCTGCTCGACACCGCCGAGGACATGTCGTCCACCCAGCGCCGCTCGGTCAAGAAGCTGCCGACCCTGCGCGGCCGCACGGTGGTCAACTGCTTCTTCGAGGACTCCACCCGCACCCGCATCTCGTTCGAGCTGGCCGCCAAGCGCCTCTCCGCCGACGTCGTCACGTTCACCGCCCGCGGCTCGAGCGTCTCCAAGGGGGAGGGGTTGCAGGACACCGCGCAGACGCTGCAGGCGATGGGCGCGGACGGCATCGTGCTGCGGCATCCCGCCTCCGGCGCCGCGGCGGTGCTCGCCGCCAGCGGATGGACGCACGCCGGGGTCGTGAACGCGGGCGACGGCACGCACGAGCACCCCACTCAGGCGCTGCTGGACGCCTTCACGATCCGCCGCAGGCTGCACGGCGAGGCCGCCCGCGGGCACGACCTGGCCGGCGTGCGGGTGCTGATCGTCGGCGACATCCTGCACTCGCGGGTCGCCCGCTCCAACCTGTGGCTGCTGACCGCGCTCGGCGCCGAGGTCGGCTTCGTCGCTCCGCCGACCCTGCTGCCGACCGGTATCGGCCGCTGGCCGGCGACCGTCGCGACCGACTTCGATACGGCCCTCGGCGCCCGCCCCGACGTCGTGATGATGCTGCGCGTGCAGCGCGAGCGGATGGCGGACGCCTTCTTTCCCAGCGTGCGCGAGTACGCGGCGCTCTACGGGCTGTCGGAGGCGCGGGCTGCGGCGCTGCCGGAGCGCACCGTGATCATGCATCCGGGCCCGATGAACCGGGGCCTGGAGATCGCGGGCGCCGTCGCCGACTCGGCGCGGAGCGCGGTGCTGGAGCAGGTCGAGCACGGCATCGCGGTGCGGATGGCCGTGCTGTACCGGGTGCTCACCGGCTCCGACGACCCGGCATCGGGCGCTGTCACGGGGGCGGGAGCGTCCGCATGAGCGCGTACGTCATCGCGGGTGGCCACCTGGCCGACGGCACGGGCGCCGAGCTGCTCATCGACGGCGGCGTCGTGCGGGCGATCGGCCCGGCCGTCGACGCGGGTCGAGCGACCCGCATCGACGCCGACGGCCTGCTGGTGCTGGCCGGGCTGATCGACCTGCACACCCACCTGCGGCAGCCGGGCGGCGAGGGCGCCGAGACCGTGCGCTCCGGCTCCCGGGCCGCGGCCGCGGGCGGCTACACGACCGTCCACGCCATGCCGAACACCGACCCCGTCGCCGACACCGCGGGCGTCGTCGAGCAGGTCGCGGCGCTCGGCCGGGCCGCCGGCTACGTCGACGTGCGGCCGATCGGTGCGGTGACGAAGGGCCTGGCCGGCCAGCAGCTGGCGGAGCTCGCGACCATGGCCCGCTCACGCGCACGGGTGCGTCTCTTCAGCGACGACGGCAACTGCGTCGCCGATCCACTGCTGATGCGGCGCGCGCTGGAGTATGTCGGCGTCACCGGAGGCGTGATCGCGCAGCACGCGCAGGAGCCGCGGCTGACGGTCGGCGCGCAACTGCACGAGGGTGCGGTGTCCGCCGAACTGGGCCTCGCCGGCTGGCCCGCGGTGGCGGAGGAGGCGATCATCGCCCGCGACGTGCTGCTCGCCGGCGAGCTGGACGCGCGGCTGCACGTCTGCCACGTCTCCACCGCCGGCAGCACCGAGCTGCTGCGCTGGGCGAAGGCCCGCGGCGTGCGGGTCACCGCCGAGGTGACGCCGCACCACCTGCTGCTCACCGACGACGCCGCGCGCGGCTACGACCCTCGGTTCAAGGTGAACCCGCCGCTCCGCACGGACGAGGACGTGCTGGCTCTTCGGGCCGCGCTGGCCGACGGTACGATCGACGTCGTCGCCACCGATCACGCGCCGCACCCGGCGGATGCGAAGCGGGCGGAGTGGGGCGCCGCCGCGAACGGCATGGTCGGCCTGGAGTCCGCGCTGTCGGTGGTGCAGGCGGCGATGGTCGACACCGGCCTCACGGACTGGGCGGATGTGGAGCGCGTGATGTCGAGGACACCGGCCAGCATCGGCGGTACCGCCGGCGGCACGCTCGCGGTCGGCGCTCCCGCGGATATCGTGCTCGTCGATCCGGCCGCCTCCCGCGTCTTCGGCGTCCACGACCTCGCCGGGCGCAGCACGAACTCGCCGTTCCTCGGCCGCACGCTGCCGGGGCGCATCATCGCGACCTTCTTCCACGGCGTCCCCACCGTGCTCGACGGCGTCGTGCAGCAGCTGCCGGAGGGGGAACCGGCATGACCGTCGTCTTCGCCACCTCTGCCGACGTGATCGATCCGCTGCCCGTGATCGTCACCATCGCGCTGCTGCTCGCGGTGCTCGTCGCGATGGTCGTGTCGTGGCGTCGTCGTTCGGGACGGCAGCGCGGGTATCTGGCCCCGGGAGCCGCCGGCGACAGCGGTCTGCCCGGCCTCGCGATCGAGGGTCTGTACCTTGCGACGACCTTCGCCGGCCGGCCGCTCGACCGCGTGGTCGTCGGCGGCCTCGGCTTCCGTTCGCGCGCCACGATCACCGTGACGGCGCACGGGGCGCGCATCGAGCGCGACGGCGCGGAGCCGTTCTTCCTCGCCGCGTCGCGGCTCGTCGGTGCCGGCGTCGCCACCTGGACCATCGACCGCGCCGTGGAGAAGAACGGCCTCACCGTCATCGCCTGGCGGCTCGACCGTACCGACGGCGGCGCCGATGAGGTGGAGTCCGCGTTCCGCATCGACCTCGAACCGCGCGCCGACCTCATCGCGGCGGTCCGCTCGCTCGTGCAGGCGACCGGCGCCAGGACGGAGGAGCACGGTGCCGATGTCGATTGAGTCCGCAGAGCCCAGCCCGCCCACTTCACCTGCTCCACCCGCCTCACCCACCTCACACACCCCGCCCACCCACACGGGCGCCGTCGGTCCGGAGTCGGCGGTCCTGGTGCTCGAGGACGGCCGCCGTTTCGCCGGCAGCGCCTGGGGCGCCCGCGGCCGCACCTTCGGCGAAGCCGTCTTCACCACCGGCATGACCGGCTACCAGGAGACCCTCACCGACCCCTCCTACGCCGGGCAGATCGTGGTGCAGACCGCGCCGCACATCGGCAACACCGGCACGAACGACGACGACGAGGAGTCCGCCCGCGTGTGGGTCGCCGGCTACGCCGCCTACGCGCCCAGCCGCATCGTGTCGAACCAGCGCGCCACCCGCGCCCTGCCCGACGACCTGGCCCGCGACGGCGTGGTCGGCATCGCCGGCCTCGACACCCGCGCGGTCACCCGCCACCTGCGCAGCGCCGGCGCCATGCGGGCGGGCATCTTCTCCGCCGCCGACGCCGCGCTCGACCCCGCCGAGCAGCTGGCGCTGGTGCGGGAGCGCCCCTCGATGGCCGGACAGAACCTCTCCGCGGGCGTGTCCACGACGACGACCTACAGCAGAGGGGCGCAGGGCGAGCGCATCGGGTCGGTGGTGATCGTCGACCTCGGCATCAAGGCGGCCACCATCGCGGCGCTGGCGCAGCGGGGCTTCGACGTGCACGTCGTGCCGGAGTCGGTCACGGCCGAGCAGCTCTATGCGCTGCAGCCCTCCGCGGTCTTCTACTCGAACGGTCCGGGGGATCCGGAGGCGTCGGAGCACCACGTGGAGCTGCTGCGCGAAGTGCTGCACCGCCGCACCCCGTTCTTCGGCATCTGCTTCGGCAACCAGCTGCTCGGCCGCGCGCTCGGCTTCGGCACCTACAAGCTGCCGTTCGGGCACCGCGGCATCAACCAGCCGGTGCTCGACGTGCGCAGCGGCCGCGTCGGCATCACCGCGCACAACCACGGCTTCGCCGTCGACGCGCCCCGGGGCGGCCCCGTGCAGACCCCCGCCGGCTTCGGCCGCGCCGAGGTGACCCACGTCGGGCTGAACGACGACGTGGTGGAGGGCATCGCCTGCCTCGACATCCCCGCCTTCTCGGTGCAGTACCACCCGGAGGCGGCCGCCGGCCCGCACGACGCGAACGACCTCTTCGACCGCTTCCGCGACATGGTGCTGGCGGCCGAGTCGGACGGCATGCAGGCCGCGATCGCGGTGGAGTCGGCCCCCACGTCGGGTGCGTCGTGAAGAGCCCGCGGCCGGGCGGGTGGCGATCCTCGGGCATCGGGCGCGGAGCGCCCGCGCCGGCTCATGCCGGCGAAACGTGGAGCCGCGTCGGCGGCGGAGCAGCGCGTCGAGACGGGGCCGGCGAAGCCGGTCGCGGATCGACCGCTCCGAAAAGAGGAAACAGCTGATGCCCAAACGCTCCGACATTCAGAGCGTGCTCGTGATCGGCTCCGGCCCGATCGTGATCGGGCAGGCGGCCGAGTTCGACTACTCCGGCACCCAGGCCTGCCGCGTGCTGCGCGAGGAGGGCATCCGCGTGGTGCTGGTCAACAGCAACCCGGCCACGATCATGACCGACCCCGACTTCGCCGACGCCACCTACATCGAGCCGATCACCACGGCCGTGCTCGAGTCGATCATCATCGCCGAGCGCCCCGACGCGATCCTGCCCACGCTCGGCGGGCAGACGGCCCTGAACGCCGCGATGGCACTGCACGAGGCGGGCGTGCTGCAGCGGCACGGCGTCGAATTGATCGGCGCGAAGGTCGAGGCGATCCGCCGCGGCGAGGACCGCCAGCTGTTCAAGGACCTGGTGATCGAGGCGGGCGCCGAGGTGGCCCGGTCCCGCATCGCCACCACGATCGACGAGGCGGTGCGATTCGCCGACGACCTCGGCTACCCCGTGGTCGTGCGGCCGTCGTTCACCATGGGTGGCCTCGGCTCCGGCTTCGCCCACGACACGGTCGAACTGACCCGCATCGTCCGCGACGGCCTGCACAGCAGCACGGTGGGCGAGGTGCTGCTGGAGGAGTCGATCACCGGCTGGAAGGAGTACGAGCTGGAGCTGATGCGCGACACCGCCGACAACACCGTCGTCGTCTGCTCCATCGAGAACGTCGATCCGGTCGGCGTGCACACCGGCGACTCCATCACCGTCGCGCCCGCCATGACCCTGACCGACCGCGAGTACCAGCGGCTGCGAGACATCGGCATCGACATCATCCGCGCGGTCGGCGTCGACACCGGCGGCTGCAACATCCAGTTCGCCGTCGACCCGACCGACGGGCGCATCATCGTGATCGAGATGAACCCGCGCGTCTCCCGCTCCAGCGCGCTCGCGTCCAAGGCGACCGGCTTCCCGATCGCCAAGATCGCCGCCAAGCTGGCCATCGGCTACCGGCTGGACGAGATCCCGAACGACATCACCCGGGTCACGCCGGCCAGCTTCGAGCCGACCCTCGACTACGTCGTGGTCAAGGTGCCGCGGTTCGCGTTCGAGAAGTTCCCGGCCGCCGACGCGACGCTCACCACCACCATGAAGTCGGTGGGGGAGGCGATGGCCATCGGCCGCACCTTCGGCGCCGCGCTGCAGAAGGCGCTCCGGTCGCTGGAGAAGCGCGGATCCTCGTTCACCTGGGCCGGCGAGCGCGGCGACGCCGAGGCGCTGACCGCCGCCGCGGCCGAGCCCCTGGACGGCCGCATCGTCACCGTGCAGCGCGCTCTGTGGGCCGGAGCGACTGTGGCGCAGGTGGCGCAGGCGACCGGCATCGACCCGTGGTTCCTCGACCAGATCGCGGCCCTCAACGAGCTGGCCGCGCAGATCGCCGACGCGGCGCCGCTGTCGCCGGCCCTGCTGCGTCAGGCGAAGCGCGAGGGCTTCTCCGACGCGCAGCTGGCGGAGTTGCAGGGCGTTCCGGAGGAGCGGGTGCGGCGCCAGCGGCACCAGGCGGGCATCCGTCCGGTCTACAAGACCGTCGACACCTGCGCCGGCGAGTTCCCGGCGCTTACTCCGTACCACTACTCCACCTACGACGACGAGACCGAGGTGGTGCCGAGCGCCGCCGACAAGGTGATCATCCTCGGCAGCGGCCCGAACCGCATCGGGCAGGGGATCGAGTTCGACTACTCCTGCGTGCACGCCGCGTTCGCCCTGCACGACGCCGGGTACGAGACCGTGATGGTCAACTGCAACCCCGAGACCGTCTCCACCGACTACGACACCTCCGACCGGCTCTACTTCGAGCCGCTGACGCTCGAGGACGTGCTCGAGGTCGTGCATGCCGAGTCCGCCAGCGGCACCCTGGTCGGCGTCATCGTGCAGCTCGGCGGGCAGACCGCGCTCGGACTCGCGAAGGGCCTGGAGCAGGCGGGCGTCCCCATCCTCGGTACCTCGCCGGCGGCGATCGACCTGGCGGAGGAGCGGGGCCTGTTCGCGGGCATCCTCGACGCCGCGGGTCTCACCGCCCCGCGCAACGGGACCGCGATCGACGCTCCCGGCGCCCTGGCTGTGGCCCGGGGCATCGGCTATCCGGTGCTCGTGCGCCCCTCCTTCGTCCTCGGCGGGCGCGGCATGGAGATCGTCTACGACCCCGAGTCGCTCACCGGCTACTTCGACCGCATCGCGTCCGCCGGCATCGTCGGGCCCGGCCATCCGCTGCTCGTCGACCGGTTCCTGGACGACGCGATCGAGATCGACGTCGACGCCCTCTTCGACGGCACCACGCTGCACATCGGCGGCATCATGGAGCACATCGAGGAGGCCGGCATCCACTCCGGCGACTCCAGCTGCACCCTGCCTCCCGTCACCCTGGGCCGCGGCGTGCTCGACGTGGTGCGCACCGCCACGCTCGCGATCGCCCGGGGCGTCGGGGTGCGCGGGCTGCTGAACGTGCAGTTCGCGGTGGCCGCCGGCGTGCTCTACGTGCTGGAGGCGAATCCGCGGGCCTCCCGCACCGTCCCGTTCGTCTCCAAAGCGCTCGGCGTGCAGTTGGCCAAGGCCGCGGCGCTCGTGATGCTGGGCGTACCGATCCCCGAGCTGGTCGAGAAGGGCATGCTGCCGGAGCGTGACGGGTCCGACGTGCCCGCCGACTCCCCGGTCGCGGTCAAGGAGGCGGTGCTGCCGTTCCGGCGCTTCCGCACCCGGTCCGGCGCGGTCGTCGACTCCCTGCTCGGGCCCGAGATGCGCTCCACCGGCGAGGTGATGGGCATCGACGTGGACTTTCCGCGGGCCTTCGCCAAGAGCCAGGCCGCGGCGTACGGCGGGCTGCCGCTGTCCGGCACCGTCTTCGTCTCCGTCGCCGATCGCGACAAGCGCTCCATCGTCCTGCCCGCCCTGCGCCTGGCCCAGCTCGGCTTTCGGCTGCTCGCCACCTCCGGCACCGCCGAGATCCTGCACCGCAACGGCATCGAGGCGGTCGTCGTCGCCAAGGTGAGCGACGCGGCTTCGGATACGGACTCGATCGTCGACCTGATCGGCCGCGACGAGGTCGACCTGGTGATCAACACCCCGTCGGGCCGGTCGGCGCGCGCCGACGGCTACGAGATCCGCGCCGCGGCCGTCGCAGCCGACAAACCCCTGTTCACGACCATCGCTCAGTTGACGGCGGCGGTGGCGTCGCTCGACGTGATTCGGGCAGGATTCGGTGTGACCCCGCTCCAGGCCTACGCCCGGCAGCGGGAGAGCAGCACCGGCAGGAAGGCCGCACGATGACCGACCGAGGTTTCGCCGAACGGCTGGGCGCGGCGTTCGGCGAGCGCGGCCACCTCTGCGTGGGCATCGATCCGCACGAGTACCTGCTGGCGGAGTGGGGCCTGCCGCTGTCCGCGGTCGGCGCGCACGAGTTCGGGCTGCGGGTCGTGGAGGCGTGCGCCGGCCGGGTGGGCATCGTCAAGCCGCAGGTCGCCTTCTACGAGCGGTTCGGCTCCAACGGCTACCGAGTGCTGGAGGACGTGCTGAAGGAGGCGCGGAACGCCGGCCTGGTCGTGATCGCCGACGTGAAGCGCGGCGACCTGGGCTCCACCATCGAGGCGTACGGGCAGGCGTGGCTCACCCCGGGTTCGCCGCTGGAGGCCGACGCGATGACGATCAGCGCCTACCAGGGCTTCGGCGCGCTGCGCTCGCCGCTCGAGACCGCCGCCCGCTACGGCAAGGGCCTGTTCGTGCTGGCCGCCACCTCCAATCCCGAGGCGATCGCCGTGCAGACCGCGATCATCCAGCGCGAGACGCAGGTCGGGCGCACCGTCGCGGGCGGCATCGCGGCGCGCGTCATCAACTGGAACCGCTCCCACTTCACCGGCCCCATCGGCCCCATCGGAGTGGTGCTCGGCGCGACGGTCGACTTCAGCGAGGTCGGCATCGACCTGCTCGCGCTCGCCCAGGGGCCCGCGGCGCCGATCCTCGCTCCCGGATTCGGCTATCAGGGCGCCCAGTTCGGCGACGTCAAGCGCCTGTTCGGCCCGGCGGCGGCCACCACCGTGGTCACGGCGTCGCGCAGCATCCTGGCGTCCGGGCCCGCGGCTCTGCCGGGCGCCATCGACCGCCAGGTCGCCCTGGTCAGGGAGGCATACGCATGAAACCGCCCGAGGTCGACCGGCTGGCCGGCTCCCGCGCCGCCGTCGCCGCCCGCCGCGCGCGCGCCGAGGTCAAGAAGCAGGTCTCCCGCGGCGAGCGCAGCGCCAGCGAGGTGCTCTCCACCGCGTCGCGCGACGCGACGGTGCCGGAGGCGTCGCTGCGCGTCACCGAGCTGATCGGCAGCATCCCGTGGCTCGGCCCCACCCGCACCGCCCGCATCATGCAGGACCTGCGCATCTCGCCCTCCAAACGCCTCGGGGGACTGGGTGTGCACCAGTACCAGCGGCTGCACGAGTTCCTCGTCCGCCGCCAGGCGCCGCGTGCCGGCGACGGCACCGGCCATCGCAGCCGCCTCGTCGTGCTCGCCGGACCCACCGCCGTCGGCAAGGGCACCGTCGCCGGCTACATCCGCGACCACCATCCCGAGGTGCTGCTGTCGGTCAGCGCCACCACCCGCCCGCCCCGCGCCGGTGAGACCGACGGCATCACCTATTACTTCGTCGACGACGCGGAGTTCGACCGCATGGTGGCCGCCGACGAGTTCCTCGAGTGGGCGACCGTGCACAACGCCTACCGGTACGGCACGCCGCGCGGCCCGATCGAGCGCGCCCTCTCCGACGGTCGCAGCGTGCTGCTGGAGATCGACCTGCAGGGCGCGCGGCAGGTGCGCGAGGCGTTCCCGGAGGCCGAACTCGTCTTCCTGCTGCCGCCCACCTGGGAGGAACTCGTCCGCCGCCTGGTCGGTCGCGGCACCGAGGACGAGCAGGAACGCGAACGCCGCCTGCAGACCGCCCGCACCGAACTCGCCGCCCAGGAGGAGTTCGACCACACCGTCGTCAACACCGACGTCGAGATCGCGGCCCGCGAGGTCGTCGGCCTGATGGCGGTCTGAGCCGCTCGCACCGCCCCCTCCGCCCGAGGAATTCAGGAGAAATCGAGGAATGCGGCCGGATCGGCGGCGTGTCGTCCTGAATACCTCGGGATCTCCTGAATTCCTCGCGCGGCCGGCGGCGGACGCGGCGCGGAGCGAGGGGCGGGTATGCTGGGCGGTCGCGTCCGCCGGCGCGTGACGTCCGAGTACGAGGAGCAGCACATGGCGACCAGCACCAAGGGGATCATCGACCCGCCGATCGACGAGCTGCTCACCCGCATCGACTCCAAGTACGGCCTCGTGATCTTCGCCTCCAAGCGGGCCCGCCAGATCAACGACTACTACGCCGACCTGCACGAGGGCAGCCTGTTCGACAACGTCGGCCCCCTCGTCGAGTCGTCCATCGACGACAAGCCCATCTCCGTCGCACTGCGCGAGATCAACGAGGACAAGCTCCGCATCACTCCCGCGGAGTAGCAGCATCGAGCGGCGACCGCGATGAAGATCGTCGTCGGAATGTCGGGCGGGATCGCCGCCTACAAAGCCGTCGGTGTGGTCCGCTCGCTGGTGCTCGCCGGCCATGACGTCCACGTCGTTCCCACCGCCGCCGCGCTGCGCTTCGTCGGCCGTCCGACGCTCGAGGCGATCAGCCGCAACCCGGTCGAGACCGACCTCTACGAGGGCGTCGCTGAGGTGCGGCACGTCGCGCTCGGGCAGTCGGCGGACCTCATCGTTATCGCGCCCGCGACGGCGAACACGCTCGCCACGCTCGCCGCCGGACTGGCCGACGACCTGCTCGGCACCACCGTGCTCGCCAGCACCGCGCCGCTCGTCGTGGCACCCGCCATGCACACCGGCATGTGGGAGCACCCG
This sequence comes from uncultured Amnibacterium sp., assembly GCF_964250715.1. Classification (GTDB taxonomy): domain Bacteria; phylum Actinomycetota; class Actinomycetes; order Actinomycetales; family Microbacteriaceae; genus Amnibacterium. Next base: position 91,273 of record NZ_CAXUGX010000004.1, on the reverse strand, counting down.
GCGACCCGCGCGAACGTGGGGGTGTTGGAGGCTCGGGGCGTGACTGTCGTCGGCCCCGCGGAGGGGCAGCTGACGGGGTCCGACAGCGGCGCCGGCCGGATGGCCGAGCCAGCCGACATCGTCGCCGCAGCGCTCGAGGCCGCCGTCCGGGCCCGTCCCGACCTGGACCGTGCCCCGGTGACCATGGGCGTGCAGCAGGCGCCGCAGCACGCGCCGCACGAGGCTCCGCACTCCTCGCCGTCGCACGCGTTTCAGCAGACCGGCCACCCCGCCGTCGACGCCCTCGCGGGGCTGCGCGTGGTCGTCACCGCCGGCGGAACGCGCGAGCCGCTCGACCCGGTGCGCTTCGTGGGCAACCGGTCGACCGGATTCCAAGGCGTCGCGCTGGCCGAAGCCGCCCGCGATCGCGGCGCGACGGTCGTGCTCATCGCCGCGCACCTGGAGGTGCCCGTCCCCGTCGGAGTCGAGACGATCGATGTCGGCACGACCGAGGAGCTGCGCACCGCCGTCCTGCAGGCGGCACGCACCGCGGACGTCGTCATCATGGCCGCCGCCGTCGCCGACTACCGCCCCGCCTCCGTCGCCGACGCCAAGGTGAAGAAGCGCGATATCGGCGCCGTGCTCACCCTCGAACTCGTGCAGAACCCCGACGTGCTGATCGACCTGGTGCGGCAGCGCGACGACGCCGGCCCGTTCGCGCAGACGATCGTCGGCTTCGCCGCGGAGACGGAGCCGGACGAGGACCGTCTGCTCGCCCTCGGCCGCGAGAAGGTCGCCGCCAAGGGCTGCGACTACCTGGTCCTCAACAGGGTGGGCTGGGCGGCCGGGTTCGGTGGCGGCGACACCGCGGTCACCGTGCTCGACTCCGACGGCAATACAGTGGGCGACGCTCGTGGCGGCAAGCCCCAGGTCGCCTCACGCATCCTGGGGCTGATCGCCCCCGCCTGACCGCGCGAACGCCCGACAGAGCGAACGCCCGACCGCGCCCGACCCGAGGAGCCCCGTGCCCGCGCTTCGCCTGTTCACCTCCGAATCCGTCACCGAGGGCCACCCCGACAAGATCTGCGACCAGATCTCCGACAGCGTTCTCGACGCGCTGATCGCGCAGGACGTGCACGCCCGCGTGGCCGTGGAGACACTCGTGACCACCGGACTCGTGCACGTCGCCGGCGAGGTGACCACCAGCGGCTACGCCGACATCCCCGGCATCGTCCGCGACCGCATCCGGCACATCGGCTACGACTCCTCCGACCAGAGCTTCGACGGCAGCACCTGCGGCGTGTCCGTGTCGATCGGCGCCCAGTCGCCCGACATCGCGGCCGGGGTCGGCCGGGCGCTGGAGTCGCGGGAGGGCAGCACCGAACGGCTCGACCAGTTGGGTGCCGGCGACCAGGGCATCATGTTCGGGTACGCCGTGCGCGAGACGCCCGAGCTGATGCCGATCCCCATCTCGCTCGCCCACCGCCTGGCCGAGCGACTGGTGCGGGTGCGCCGCGAGGGCGTGGTCGACTACCTGCGGCCCGACGGCAAGACGCAGGTGACGGTGGGGTACGACGGCACGCGCCCCGTGTCGGTGCAGACCGTGGTGGTGTCGACGCAGCACGCGCCGCACGTCGAGACCGAGCCCCTGCGCGACGACGTGCGCCGCTTCGTGATCGACCCGATCATCGAGACGAGCGGACTCGACATCGACGGGGTGCGGGTGCTCGTGAACCCCTCCGGCCGCTTCGAGGTGGGCGGCCCCAAGTCCGACGCGGGGCTGACCGGGCGCAAGATCATCGTCGACACCTACGGCGGCGCCAGCCGGCACGGTGGTGGCGCGTTCAGCGGCAAGGACCCCAGCAAGGTGGACCGCTCCGGCGCGTACGCCATGCGCTGGGTTGCCAAGAACGCGGTCGCGGCGGGGCTCGCCGATCGGCTGGAGCTGCAGGTGGCCTACGCCATCGGCGCCGCCGAGCCGGTCGGCCTCTACGCGGAGACCTTCGGCACCGAGGCAGTGCCGCAGGATCGCATCGTGACGGCGATCCGCTCGGTGTTCGATCTGCGGCCCCAGGCGATCATCGAGTCGCTCGACCTGCTGCGCCCCATCTACGCCCAGACGGCGGCCTACGGCCACTTCGGTCGTGAACTGCCGGACTTCACCTGGGAGCGCCTGGACCGCGTCGACGATCTCCGGCGCGCCGCCGGACTGTGATCGCCCTGGCGCGCCGCCGGCCATGACTCTGCCGGCCGTGACCCGGCCGGCCATGATCGCTGCGGCCGCCGGCTCGATCGCCCGGGTGGTCGTCGACTCGCCGCTGCCGCAGCTGGACCACCTCTTCGACTACGCCGTGCCACCGCACCTCACCGGCGAGGCGCGGCCGGGCGTGCGGGTGCGGGTTCCCCTTCGGATGGCCGGGCGGATCGCCGACGGCTACCTGGTCGCACTCACCGACGAGAGCGCGGCGCCGGGCCGGCTCAGCGCGCTCGACGCCGTCGTCTCGCCCGTGCCGGTGCTGACCGACGACGTCTGGCGGCTCGCCCGTGCTGTCGCCGATCGTGCCGCCGGGGTCGCGAGCGACGTGCTGCGCATCGCCGTACCGAAGCGGCAGGTGCGAGTCGAGCGGGCCTGGCTCGCAGCGGGCGAAGCCGCGGGCGCGCCGGCCGAGGTGGATGCGCCGGCCGATCCGCCGGCCGAGGTGGATGCGCCGATCCGTCCATCCGCTCGGGTGGATGCTCCGCCGGTGGTCGCGCGCCTGCTGCAGGGGCAGCGCATCGCGGCCGAGGCCACGCCACGGCCGGCCGACCTGCCGTCCGGACCGGTCGGCGCGTGGGCGGTCGAACTCGCGCGGGTGGCCGCGGGCGTCATCGCCGGCGGGCGGACGGCCATCGTCGCCGTCCCCGACCAGCGCGACCTCGACCAGGTCGCCGCGGCGCTCGCCGCGGGATCGGCTGCCGCCCACGTCGTCCGCGTCGATGCCGCGCAGTCCTCGGCGGCCCGCTACCGGGCCCACCTGACGGCGCTCCGTCCCGGACCACGCATCCTGCTCGGCAATCGGTCCGCCGTCTACGCACCGGCGCCCGACCTGGGCGCGATCCTCGTGTGGGAGGAGGCGGACCCCTTCCACCGCGAGCCGCTCGCCCCCTACGCCGGCACCCGCGATGTCGCGCTGCTGCGGCAGGAGCAGTCCGGCGCCGGACTGCTCCTGCTGGCGCACGCCCGCTCCACCACCGTGGAGCGGCTTGTGCAGGTCGGCTGGGTCGCGGGGTCGCCCTCGCCGGCCACCGCCCCGCGGGTGGTGCTAACGCCCGACGATGAGCGGGCGAGCCGTATCCCGTCGGCCGCCTGGCGCGATGTGGCCCGTGCCCTGACGAACGGACCCGTGCTCGTGCAGGTGGCCCGCCCCGGCGACGCAGCCCTCCGCGCCCTGCAGCAGCAGGAGCACGCACCGCCGTCCGAGAGGCAGGACCACCCGGCCGGGGCCGCCGCTCTCGTCGTTCCACCGGTGGATGCCGGCCGTACGGCGCACGACCTCGGTCGCGCGTTTCCGGGGGTTCCGGTCGTCGTCGCGGACGGCGACCATCCGCATCCGACGGTGCCGCACGAGCCCGCGATCGTCGTCGCCACCCGCGGCGCCGAACCCCGCACGGCCGCCGGCTACCGTGCCGTGCTGCTGCTCGACGGGCGGCGGATGCTGGCCAGGGAGTCGCTCTGGGTGGCCGAGGACTGCCTGCGCTGGTGGTCGAACGCCGCGGCCCTCGCCGCTCCGGATGCGCCGGTCCACCTGGTGGGCGTGCAGGGCGACGTGGCGCTGGCTCTCGCGACATGGCGCTCGCCGGACTTCGCGGCCGCGCAGCTCGCCGATCGTCGATCGCTTCGCTTCCCGCCGGTGACCCGACTCGCGCTGCTCACCGGTTCCCGGCCGATCGTGGAGGAGCTGGTCGCCGAGCTGCGATCCGCCGGGGCTGACGCGCTGATCCGCGAGGACGACGCGGACGGCGGGCCGCGGGTGGTCATGCGATTCGACTACGGGGCGGGCCCCGCGGTCGCGGCAGTCGCCAAGGCTGCGGTCGTCCGGGCGGCCGCGGTTCGCCGGCCCCCGCCGGGGAGCGGCCGCCGGCCCGCGCGTACACTCCGGGTGCGGTTCGACGTGCACGAGCCGCTGCCGTCGTGAAGGCGCGGGCGTCGCGGCGGGCGGCGCGGTCGGGCGGTTCGCCGGGGCGGCGGCCGGGCGGTGCGCGCGGGCTGGTCGGATTCAAGCGGAAGGTCGGGTGCGCGCGGTGCGGCTGATCTTCGCCGGCACGCCGTCAGCGGCCGTGCCGTCGCTGCAGGCGCTGATCGACGGTCCGCATGACGTTGTGCAGGTGGTCACCCGGCCGCCCGCACCGGCTGGTCGGCGTCGCACGCTCACCCCGTCGCCGGTGCAGCGTGCCGCGCAGCAAGCGGCACTGCCGGTGCTGACGACGGCTCGCCTCGGCGCGGAAGCGACGGAGCGCCTGACCGCGCTGCAGGCGGACCTCGGGGTCGTCGTCGCCTACGGCGCCCTGGTGCGGACGCCGCTGCTCACCGCACCCCGGCTCGGCTGGCTCAACCTGCACTTCTCCCTGCTGCCGCGGTGGCGCGGCGCAGCCCCGGTGCAGCGCGCCGTGCTCGCCGGGGACACCGAGAGCGGCGTCAGCGTCTTTCGGCTGGAGCAGGGGCTCGACACAGGTCCGCTCGTGGCGACCCGGGCCGTCCCGATCGGCGAGGCGGAGACCGCGGGCGAGCTGCTGGACCGGCTCGCCGACATCGGCGCCGAGGTGCTCCGCGACGCGGTCGACGCCCTGGCGGCCGGTACCGCGATCCTGACCCCGCAGCGAGGCGCGCCCACCCTCGCGCCCAAGCTGACGGCCGCCGACGGCCGCATCGACTGGACCCTGCCCGCCGACGCCGTCCTCGCTCGGATCCGCGGTGCGACTCCCGAGCCCGGCGCCGTCACCGACGCCGTCGTCCCCGCCGCTGTCGTCGCAGGCGGGGCCGGCGTGCGGCTGAAAGTCCTGCGCGCCGCACCGGTACCCGCCTCCGCCGCCCCGGGTACCTCCTCCATCGCCTCCGAGGCTCCCTCCGATGGAGCGCCGCTCGCTCCCGGTGCCGTTCTGCTGCGCGCCGGGCGCGTGCTCGCCGGTACGGGCAGCAATCCGATCGAGCTGCTCACGGTGCAGCCCGCCGGGCGTACCGGTATGCCTGCAGCGGCGTGGCTGCGGGGCCTGGCGGCCGTGCCGGTTCTTCGATGAGCGGCGCTCGACCCGCGCGGTCCTCGCACCACGTCTCGGCCGCGAGTCCGGCCCGTCGGGTCGCACTGGAGGTGCTGACCGCCGTCCGCACCAGGGACGCCTACGCGAACCTGCTGCTGCCCGCCCTGCTCGGCCGTGCTCGCCTCACGACGGCGGATGCCGCCTTCGCGACCGAGCTCACCTATGGCACCCTGCGCCGACTCGGGCACTACGACGCGGTGCTCGCGCTGGCGTCCGGGCGCACCGTGCAGGCGATCGACCCGCCGCTGCTCGACGTGCTGCGCCTGGCGGCCCACCAGCTGCTCGGCATGCGCACCCCGCCGCACGCCGCCGTGCACCAGGCGGTCGAGCAGGCGCGCGACATCTCCCGCGGCGCCGCCGGCTTCGCCAATGCGGTGCTGCGCAAGGTCGGCGCAGACGGCGACGACGGCTGGACCGCCCGGCTGCTGCTGACGGCCACCGACGACGACGAGCGGGCCGGGATCACGGCCGCTCACCCCACCTGGATCGTGACGATGTTCCGCGAGGCGCTCACCGCCGTCGGGACGCCGGAGGAGCTGCCCGCGGCGCTCGCCGCCGACAACGTGCCGCCGCCGGTCACCCTGGCCGCCCTACCGGGGCTCGCCGATCGCGCCGATCTGCCCGGTGCACTGCATCCCGCCTCCCCGATCGGCGCCGTGCTCGCCGGCGGCGATCCGGCGATCGTGCCCTCGGTCGCAGCTGGCGCCGCCCGGGTGCAGGACGCCGGTTCGCAGGTGAGCGCCCTGCTGCTCACGCGGGCACGGCCGATCCGGCCCGGCGAGCGGTGGCTCGACCTCTGTGCGGGCCCGGGCGGCAAGGCCGCCGTCCTCGCCGCGGAGGCTGCTCCGCACGGCGTCAGGGTGATCGCGAACGAACTCGCCCCCGCCCGTGCGGCCCTCGTCGAGCAGGCGCTGGCCGCCGTCCCGGGCGACCATCCGGTCGTCGTCGGCGACGGTACCGCCTTCCCGCACGGCGGCGAACGCTTCGACCGGGTGCTGCTCGACGCCCCGTGCAGCGGGCTCGGCGCGCTGCGGCGACGGCCGGAGGCGCGCTGGCGCAAGCAACCCACCGATCTGCCCGGACTCGTCCGGTTGCAGGCCCGGCTGCTGGACGCGGCCGTCGCGTCGCTCGCGCCGGGCGGCCTGCTCGCCTACGTCACCTGCTCCCCGGTCCCCGCCGAGACCGACGTGCAGATCGCCGCCGCCCTGGCGCGCCATCCGGAACTGACCGCAGTACCGACCGCCGACGCTCTCGACGCCCTGGGCGGCCCGCCCGCTCCGGCCACCGCGCGCGGCACCGCGGTGCAGCTGTGGCCGCACCGCCACGCCACCGACGCGATGTTCGTCCAGCTGCTGACCCTGCGGTGAGAGTCCCGCCGGTGGGCTCGGCACGCCACGCGCGGACGCGCTCCTCGAGGTTGATCGGTCGCACCGCTCTCCGTTCTGTAGGACGGAGGTTCGGCGCAAGCGCGACGCGCTGCAGCGTGACCGTGAGCGCCGCCGCCGGCCAGCCGCCCTCGCCGCGCCGCGCGAACGCCGCGCGGTCGGCGTTCGGCCTCGTCGCATCGGGCGCGATCCGCGCCGCTGCCGAGTCGATCACCGGACCGCTCGGCTGAGCCCTCAGCGCAGACCCGCCGCCGCTTCGGCGACGGCCGCGAGCTCCCCGCTCACCACGAGCGCGCGGATCGCCGCGATGTCGAGGGAGGGCTCGCGGCCGGCGGCGTAGGCGGGCACGACGCTCCGGATCAGTGCGCGGGCGGCGGCCGTGCCGCGACCCGGCTGCTCCGTCGCGAACTCCAGCCCCTGCGCCGCGCAGAGCAGCTCGATCGCGATGACGCCGGCGGCGAGGTCCGCGGCGCGCACGGCCTGGTCGGCGGCGGTGACCCCCTGACTGATGTGGTCCTCCTGCCCGGCGGAGGTGGAGACGCTGTGCACGCTCGCGGGCGATGCGAGGTGCCGCACCTCGCCCGAGAGCGCCGCCGCCGCGTAGGCCGGGATCATCAGCCCGGGATCGTCGCCGCCCGCGTCGACCAGGAACGGTGGAAGGCCGCTCAGCCTCGCGGTGGTGAGCCGGTCGGTCCGCGCCTGCGACATGCTCGTGAACTGGGACACCGCGATCGCGAGCGCGTCGAGCGCGAGCGCGCCGGGCGCCCCGTGCCCGTTCGCGTTCGGCAGGGCGATCAGCCCGCCGCCGTCGTCGACGAAGGCGGGGTTGTCGGTCACGCTGTTCAGGTCGGTCTCGATCACCCTCGTCGCATAGGCGAGCATGTCCCGCGCAGCGCCGTGGACCTGCGGCACGGCGCGGAGGCTGAGCGCGTCCTGCAGGCGCCGCTCCCGGCTCGCGGCGAGGATTCCGCTGCCGTCGACGAGGGCGCGCAGCCGGTCCGCGGTCGCGGCCTGACCGGGGTGCGGCCGGACCGCCTGGGCGCGGGCGTCGGAGCCGGAGGAGGTGCCGCGCAGGGCCTCGAGCGACATCGCCGCCGCGACATCCGCGCTCCGGAGGACCCGGTCGACGCTCGTCACGGCGAGCGCGCCGAGTCCGCTGATCTCGTGGACGCCGCTGATCAGGGCAAGCCCCTCGCGCGGCCCCGGACCGTCGGTCGGGATGCCGGCGCGGCGCATCGCCTCGGCGCCGCTCAGCAGCTCCCCGCCGAAGCGGGCGCGTCCTCGGCCGAACGCGACCAGCCCGATGTGCGCGGTCGCGATCAGGTAGCCAACCGATCCGCCGCGCGGGGCGCACGGCACGACGCCCGCGTTCAGCATCGACACGAGGCGTGCAACGAGCGTCGCCCGGACGCCGCTGCGCTCGTGCGCGAGGGCCTGCGCGACCGCGACCGTGATCGCGCGGACGACGCGCGGTTCCCACGGCTCGCCGACCCCGCTCGCGTGACTCGCGAGCAGCACCAACTGGCGCCGCGCCGCATCCGCCGGGCCGATCGGGTCGCCCACGCGGTCGCCGACCCCGGTCGTCAGCCCGTAGATCGGTGTCCCCGTCGCCGCCAGGTCGAGCAGAGCGCCGTGCCCCGCCTCCACCGCGTGCAGGACGGAGGAGGAGACGGCGATCGGAGCGCCGTCGGCGACCGCCGCCACGTCGGCGGTGGTGAGCGGTCGAGTCCCGAGCGGGACGATGGCGGTCACGCCGAGATCCTGCCATCCGCGGGGTCGGCGGCACGCGCCGCCGACCCCGCGGACGGGTGCTCAGCCGAGGTCGTGCGCCTGCACCCAGTCGGCGGCGACGGTGTCGATCGGCTGCTTGTCCGTCAGCTTCGCGTTCATCTCGACCAGGTCGTCGGTGGTGAGCGCCGCCGAGACCTTGTCCAGCACCGCGTCGACCGTGTCGGACTTCTTGGCGGAGGCGATCAGCGGCACGATGTTCTGCGCGGGGAACAGGTTCTTGTCGTCCTTCAGCGGGAACAGTGCCGCGATGTTGGGGTCCGTCGAGAAGACGTCGCCGGCATCGATCTGCCCGTTCTTCAGCGCTGCGATGGTCAGCGGTCCGCCCGCGTCGAGTGCCCGGAACTGCTTGAAGTTCAGCCCGTAGAGCGTCTTGAGGCCGACGGCCCCCTCCTTGCGGGTCTTCCACTCCGGCGGCCCGCCGACGACGAGCTTCGACGCGTAGGGCTTCAGGTCGGAGATCGTGGTGAGCGAGTACTTCGCGGCCGTCGCCTTCGTCACGGTGAGCGTGTCCGCGTCCGCGGCGTCGGAGGGCGTCAGCATCTCGACCCCGGACGGCAGGGCGGTCTTCAGCGCGGCGGCGACGTCGTCGGGCGAGCTGGCCTCCGCCTTCGGGTCGAGATAGCTGAGCGTCGCGCCCGTGTACTCGGGCAGCAGGTCGATGGAGCCGTCCTTCAGCGCCGGGAAGTAGACCTCACGGCTCCCGATGCTCAGCTTCGTCGTCGCCTTCACGCCGACGCCGGTCAGCGCCTTCGCGTAGATCGTGGCGAGCAGCTCGCTCTCGGGGAAGTTCGCCGATCCGACGACGATCGACGTGGTCCCCGTGCTGCCGCTGCTGCCGCTGCTGTCGCTGCTGCTCTTCGCCGGAGCGGCCGCGAGCGGATCACCGGAGGAGCAGGCGGTGAGGGAGATCGGCATCGCCGCGATCACGGCGATGGCGGCGATTCGGGTGCGCAGGTGCATGGCGGTCTCGTTCCTTCGGAAGTGATGGTGCTGGGGGATGGTGCTGCAGGGATGTGCGGTCGGTGATCAGCCGGAGATGGCGGCGGGGGAGGGGATCGGGCGGCGAGCGCGGACGGCCCGGGTCAGGCCGGGCGACACGACGAAGCGGCCCAGCAGGACGAACAGCAGGTCGAGCACGACCACGAGCAGCGCGACCATCACGGCCCCGGCGACCATCTGGCCGTAGTCGTTCGCGGCCAGTCCGTCGATGATCAGGCGGCCGAGCCCGCCGAGCGAGACCGAGGCGGCGATCGTCGCGGTCGACACGATCTGCAGGACGCCGCCGCGGACGCCGGAGAGGATCAGCGGCAGCGCGCACGGCAGCTGCACGCCGAACAGGATCGCGCGGTCGGTCATCCCCATACCCCGCGCCGCATCGACCACGGCGGGGTCGACCGCCGCGATGCCGGCGTAGGCGCCGGTCATCACCGGCGGCACGGCCAGCACGATGAGCACGATGAGGCTCGGCACGAGGAACGCGAGATCGGAGGCGAACGCAGGGCTGAGCAGGACGACGAGCAGGACGAGCAGCCCGAGGGAGGGCAGTGCGCGGAGGGAGTTCGCCACACCCGCGATCACGGCGGTCCCGCGACCGGTCTGTCCCACCCGGATGCCGATCGGCAGTCCGATCGCCAGGGCGAGGAGCAGGGACGCGCCGCTGTAGGCGATGTGCTGTCCGAGGAGCGTGAGGATCCCCTCCTGGCCGACCCAGTGCGCGGGTACGAAGAGGTAGTCGGTCATGCGGTCGCTCCGCTCCGGCGACGCCACGGCGTGAGCAGCCGGTCGGCGAGCAGGATCAGGCCGTCCAGGCACACCGCCAGCAGCAGGCACAGCACGATGCCGACCACGATCGGCGTGACGAACTGCAGCTGCATGCCCTGCGTGAAGAGCGAGCCGAGCTGGTCGATGCCGATGAGCGACGCGACCGACACGATGCTGACGGCGGACGCCGTCGCGACGCGCAGCCCGGCCAGCACGACCGGAGTCGCGATCGGCAGCTCGATCGTGAGGAACCGGCCCAGGCGGCGGTAGCCCATCGCCTCGGCGGCCTGCCGCGCTTCCGGCGACACCGAGCCGAGGCCGTCGACGACCGTCCTCACGAGCAGCGCGAACGCGTAGACCGCGAGCGCCACCACCACGTTCATCGGATCGAGGATCCTGGTACCGATGATCCTCGGCAGCAGCACGAACAGTGCGAGCGACGGAACCGTGTAGAGCACGCCGGACACGCCGAGGATCAGGGTCCGCAGCACCGGGACGCCGTACGCGAACCAGCCGACCGGGATCGCGAGCGCCAACCCGATCAGGACCGGCACGACGCTCAGCACCAGGTGAGCCACCAGCAGCCCCACGATCGCGGGTGCGGACACGGCGATCCAGGAGAAATCGATCATGCGGGCTCGGCCGCCCCGCGCTCGCGGACGAGCGCACCGGTGATCTCCGCGAGCGCGACCGTGCCGGCGTACCGGCCGTCGCCGTCGACGACGATCCCGCGCCCGTCCGGGGCGCTGAGCCCCGCGTTCAGCAGGCGCCGGAGGGAGTCGTCCCGCCGGGCGGGCGTGCTCGTGACGGTGATCTGCTCGGCCAGCACCGGGCCGGCCTCGCCGGGGCCGGACCAGCCGAGCGGGATACCCGCGGCGTCGACGACCGGCCGCCAGCCGGCTTCGCCCGCTGCCCGTTCGGCGCCGACCACCAGCGCCTCCTCGTCGTCGATCGTGAGCGAGCGCGCGTGCACGAAGCCCAACCCGCGGTAGCCGCGGTCCCCGCCGACGAAGTCCGCGACGAACCGGTCGCCGGGCTCGCGCAGCAACTCCTCCGGCGGGGCGAAGCGCACCAGGTCGCCGCCCGTGCGGAACACGGCGATGCGGTCACCCATGGTGAGGGCCTCGTCGATGTCGTGGGTGACCATGACGATGGTCTTGCCGAGCTCGCGCTGCAGCTGCAGGAACTGCTGCTGCAGCTGAGCGCGGACGACCGGATCGACGGCGCTGAACGGTTCGTCCATCAGCAGCACGTCGGGGTCGGCGGCGAGCGCACGCGCGACGCCCACGCGCTGCTGCTGGCCTCCGGAGAGCTGCCACGGGTACCGGGCTGCGAGTTCGGGAGCCAGCCCCACGCGCTCCAGCAGCTCGGTCGCCCGGGTCCGCGCCGCCCGCTTGCCGATGCCGGCGAGCCGCGCGGTGGTCGCGACGTTGTCGGCGACCGTGCGGTGCGGGAAGAGGCCGACGTGCTGGATGACGTAGCCGATCCGCCGCCGCAGGGTGATCAGATCCATGTCGAGCGTCGGCTCGCCGTCGAGCAGGATCCGGCCGCCGGTCGGCTGGATGAGGCGGTTGATCATCCGGAGGGAGGTGGTCTTGCCGCATCCGGAGGGGCCGACCAGCGTCGTCAGCTGACCGGTCGCGGCCGTGAAGCTGAGATCGCCGATCGCGACGGTGCCGTCCGGGTAGCGCTTCTCGACGTGCTCGAAGGTGATCATCGGGTGGCTCCCGCCGCCGCGATGCGGCCGGCCAGCACCGTCTCGGCCTCCGCGACCAGGCAGTCGCCGATCCGGACGAGGTCCCGCGGATCGACGACGCGGTAGCTGGGGACGAGGCAGGAGAGGGCGCCGGCGACGCGGGACGCGACCCGGATGGGCGCGGAGACCGCGGTGACGTCCTTCTCGGCGCCCTCCGCGACGACGACGTACCCGTCCGGACCGGCCTCACCGAGCAGCACGCGACCCACCGCCGTGCCGTCCAGCGGGATGCTGCGGCCGGCCCAGCCGACGTGGCGCACCGACTGGGTGCCCTCCACGATCGCGAGGTGCATCGCGGTGTGCCCCGCCCCGAAGACGCTGAGGTAGCAGGACTCGGTCGTGATCGCGGCGACCCGCTGCATCGCGGGGCGGGCCAGCGTGATGAGCGAATCGTTGGACAGCGCCGCAGCACCGAGCTGGACCAGGTATGGCCCGGCGGTGAACAGACCTTCCGCGCCGCGCCGCACGAACTCGCGGGCCTCGAGCGCTCGAAGCAGGCGCAGCGCGGTGCTCGGGGAGAGGTCGGCGCCCCTGGCGACCTCGGCGAGCGAGATCTCGCCCGCGGTGCACACGAGGCTGAGCAGCGAGAGCGCCCGATCGATGGTGCGCATGCCCTGGCCGGTGGCCGGCTCCGCTGTCATGCCGTCACCGTAGCGACGCCACGTTTCCGCGGATGGCAGCGAATGTTTCCGTCTGGTGACAAATCCTTGCTACTGGGTGGCACGCTTCTGGGTGGGCGCGGGACGGTTCGGCGGGTCGCCGATCGAGCCTCCGACGCGGCGGGAGAGGGTGGCCGCGGCGCGCCGGACCTGCTGGAGGATGCGGGCACGGTCGGCCGTCCCCTGTGTCTCGAACGTCACCGCGACGCTGGCGACCGGCCAGTCGTTCGGGCCGAGCACGACCGCGGCGATCGAGGTCAGGCCCGCGGTCACGCTGCCCTCCTCCGTCGCGAACCCGTCCTGCGCCGCGGTCGCGAGCAGGCGGCGCAGGTCGGCCGGGCCCGCCGGTCCCGCCGCGTTCCGGGTCACGAACGCCGCCGCGTCCGGGTACAGCGCGCGCAGCTGCGCGGCGGGCAGCGCCGCGAGCATCGCCCGTCCGCTCGCCGTGAGGTGCGCGGGAAGGCGCACACCGACATCGGTCACCAGCACCCGTCGATGACGGGCGCGCTCCTCGACCAGGTACACCACATCGCGGCCGTGCAGCACGGCGAGGTGGGCGCTCTCGCCGAGCCGGTCGGCGAGCGCCGCGATGACGGGCACGCCGAGCCGGGTCAGCGGCTCCTGGCGGGAGTACCCGGAACTCAGCTCGAAGGCGGCGATCCCGAGCCCGTACCGTCTCGACTCGCGCAGATGCAGCACGAATCCGTGCCGGTCCAGCGCCGCGAGCAGGTGGTAGGTGGTCGACCGGGGCGCGCCGATCGCGGCCGCGATCGTCGCCGCCGCGACGGGACCGCGCTGCCCGGCGAGGAACGTGAGGATCCGCAGCGTCGCCTCCGCCGCGGGCACCTGCGCGTCGTCGACCGCCGCCACCTCCACCGCCCTCGTCCTGTGACCACGATGTTTCGCGTCTCGGATCCGAGACGGGAGACGACCGTATCCGATCCCGTCGGCCGGGCAGTGGTGTGCACTGGCAGCCAAAGAACGAAGGAGCCCCATGGAGCAGTCGACCGTTCCCGCAGTCCGCGCCGCGCGCGGCACCGAGCTGACCGCGAAGAGCTGGCAGACCGAGGCACCGCTGCGGATGCTGATGAACAACCTCGACCCCGACGTCGCCGAGCACCCGGAGGACCTCGTCGTCTACGGCGGCACCGGCAAGGCGGCCAGGTCGTGGGAGGCGTTCGACGCGATCGTCCGCACGCTGCGCGAGCTGGAGCTCGACGAGACCCTGCTCGTGCAGTCCGGCAAGCCGGTCGGCGTCTTCCGCACCCACGAGTGGGCGCCGCGGGTGCTGATCGCGAACTCGAACCTCGTAGGGGACTGGGCGACCTGGCCGGAGTTCCGGCGGCTGGAGGCGCTCGGGCTGACCATGTACGGGCAGATGACCGCCGGTTCGTGGATCTACATCGGCACGCAGGGCATCCTGCAGGGCACCTACGAGACGTTCGCCTCGGTCGCCGAGACGCTGCGGGCGAAGGGCGGCGACGGCACGCTCGCCGGCACCCTGACGGTCACGGCCGGCGCAGGAGGGATGGGCGGCGCGCAGCCGCTCGCGGTCACGCTGAACGGCGGCGCGGTGCTCGTCGTCGACGTCGACCGCAGCCGGCTCGAGCGCCGCCGCGACAAGCGGTACCTCGACGAGGTGGCGGACGATCTCGACGACGCCCTCGCCCGCGTCCTCGCTGCGAAGGCCGAACGCCGTGCGCTCTCGGTCGGCCTCGAGGGCAACCAGGCCGAGGTGCTGCCCGAGCTGCTCCGCCGCGGCGTGGCGGTCGACATCGTCACCGACCAGACGAGCGCCCACGACCCGCTGCACTACCTGCCGGTCGGCGTGCCGTTCGCCGAGTGGCACGAGCGCGCCGACGCGGACCCCGCGTGGTTCACCGTCGCCGCTCGTGCGTCGATGGCCGCGCACGTAGCGGCGATGGTCGGCTTCCAGGAGGCGGGCGCCGAGGTCTTCGACTACGGCAACTCCCTCCGCGCAGAGGCGCAGCTCGGCGGCTTCGAGCACGCGTTCGCGGTCCCCGGCTTCGTCCCCGCCTACATCCGGCCGCTATTCGCGGAGGGCAAAGGCCCGTTCCGCTGGGTCGCGTTGTCCGGCGACCCCGCGGACATCGCGGCGACCGACCGCGCGATCCTCGAGCTGTTCCCGGACGACGACCGGCTGCGCCGCTGGATCGAGGCGGCCGGCGAGAAGATCGAGTTCGAGGGCCTGCCCGCCCGGATCTGCTGGCTCGGCTACAAGGAGCGGCACCTGGCGGGGCTGAAGTTCAACGAGATGGTCGCGTCGGGCGAGTTGTCCGCGCCGATCGTGATCGGCCGCGACCACCTCGACTCCGGGTCCGTCGCCTCGCCCTATCGGGAGACCGAGGCGATGGCCGACGGCTCCGACGCGATCGCCGACTGGCCGCTGCTGAACGCGCTGCTGAACACCGCCTCCGGTGCCACCTGGGTCTCGATCCACCACGGCGGCGGCGTCGGGATCGGCCGCTCGATCCATGCCGGGCAGGTGATCGTCGCGGACGGCACCGACCTCGCGGCGGAGAAGATCGCGCGGGTCCTGACGAACGATCCCGGCACCGGGGTGATGCGGCACGTCGACGCCGGCTACGACCGGGCGCACCAGGTCGCGGCCGAGCGCGGGCTGTGGGTGCCGTCGGTGCCGGAGCTCAACTCGCGCGCATGAGCGTCGTCGCGGACCTGACCGTGCTCGGTCTCCTGGGTGAGCTCGACGACATCGGACGCGACGAGCGCGGCGGCTGGACCCGCCCCGGGTTCGGCCCGGCGGACCTGCAGTTGCGCGCCTGGTTCGTCGAGTGCGCGACCGGGATCGGCCTCGACGTCGTCGCCGACCGGAACGGCAACCTCTGGGCGTGGTGGGGAGCGCCCGGTCCCGACTCCGTCGTGACCGGCAGCCACCTCGACTCCGTGCCGGGGGGCGGCCGGCTCGACGGTCCGCTCGGCGTCGTGTCGGCGCTCGTCGCGGTCGGGCGCCTTCGTGCCTCCGGGTTCGCTCCCATCCGGCCCCTCGCCGTCGCCGTGCTCGCGGAGGAGGAGGGCTCGCGGTTCGGGATTGCCTGCCTCGGCTCGCGGCTGCTGACCGGGGCGGTCGATCCGCTCGCCGTGCTCCCAGAGGGGTTCGACGGGCTCGACCGGGACCGCGCGGGTCGCGATGACGCGACCCTGTCCCGCATCGGCCGGTTCGTCGAGCTGCACGTCGAGCAGGGCCGCGGCCTCGTCGACCTGGACGCGCCCGTCGGCCTCGCCACCGGCATCCTGGCGCACGGCCGCTGGCGCCTCACGATCACGGGCAGGGGCGATCACGCGGGTTCGACCCGCATGGCGGACCGCACCGACCCGGTGGTGGCGGCGGCGCGCGTCGTCCTCGCGGTCGAGGAGGCGGCGCTCGCGGTCCCCGGCACGCGCGCGACGGTCGGCCGGATCGAGGCCGTACCGGGTGGCACGAACGTCATCGCCTCCCGCGTCGAACTGTCGCTCGACGTCCGCGCGGAGGACGGCGGGACGGTCCGCGCCGTCGTCGCGCGGATCGCGGAGTCCGCCGCGCTCGCCGCCGCCCGCAACGGCTGCGGGTTCGCGATCGAGGCGGGCAGCTGGAGCGACGAGGTCGTCTTCGACCCAACCCTCCGGTCGCAGCTCGATGCGGCGCTCGGGGGCGTCCCCGCGCTGCCGACGGGTGCTGGCCACGACGCCGGCGTCCTCGCGGCGCACCTGCCGACCGCGATGCTCTTCGTCCGCAACCCGACCGGCGTCTCCCACGC
Source organism: uncultured Amnibacterium sp. (assembly GCF_964250715.1). Taxonomy (GTDB): domain Bacteria; phylum Actinomycetota; class Actinomycetes; order Actinomycetales; family Microbacteriaceae; genus Amnibacterium. The sequence goes on along the minus strand of NZ_CAXUGX010000004.1, from coordinate 74,871 downwards.
CCCGGAGGAGGACGCGTCGGAGGCGGACCTGAACGCCGGCGTCGACGCCCTGGAGCAGATCCTCCGAGACCTCGCCTCATGACCGCACCCCCCGCCCACCCCGCCGAACACGCTGGTCGAGGTGCGAGCGAAGCGAGCCCCGAGACCACCCCGACCCCGTACTGGGCGAAGGTCGTCGTCACCCCCGCCGGCACGCGTGCCGCCGTGCGCTTCACGGTCGATCACGGCCGGATCGCCGCCGTCGATGACTGCGCCGCGCCGGAGGACGCCGACCGCATCCTGCAGCTGGTCGTGCCGGGGTTCGTGAACGCGCACTCGCACGCGTTCCACCGGGACCTCCGCGGCCGCACGCATGACGAGGGCGGCGACTTCTGGCGGTGGCGGGACGCGATGTACCGGCTCGCGGCCGCGCTGACGCCGGAGTCGTACGGTGCGATGGCGCGCGATGTCTTCACGGAGATGGTCCAGGCGGGCTGGACCGCGGTCGGCGAGTTCCACTACGTCCACCACCGCCGGGGCGGCCGCCCGTACGATCCGCCGCACGCGATGGAGCTGGCCCTCGCCGACGCCGCGCGCGAAGCCGGCATCCGGCTCGTCCTCCTCGACACCTGCTACCTCAGCGCCGATGTCGACGGCAGCCCGCTCGGTCCCGAGCAGCGGCGCTTCGGCGACGGCGACGCGGAGGGCTACCTCGCCCGCTGGCGTGCGCTCCGGGAGGCGCTCGGCGACGACCCGCTCGTCACGCTCGGCGCCGCGATTCACTCCGTCCGCGCCGTTCCGCTGCCGGCGATCGAGCGCATCGTTGCGGGCCTGCCCGCAGACGTGCCCCTGCACCTCCACGTGGCGGAGCAGCCCCGGGAGACCGACGCGTTCTTCGCCCGCCACCGCGAGACCCCCGTCGCGGCGCTCGACCGGCTCGGCGTGCTCTCGCCGCGGACGACGCTCGTGCACGGCACGCACCTGTCGGCCGACGATGTGGCGCGGGTCGGGGCTGCCGGCGCGACGGTCGCGTTCTGCCCGACGACGGAGGCGGACCTCGGCGACGGCATCGGCCCTGCGCGGGCGCTCGCCGACGCGGGCGCCCGGATCGCCCTCGGCTCAGACGGCCAGTCGGTGATCGACCCGCTGCTGGAGATCCGGGGCCTGGAGGCGGGGGAGCGGCTCTCTTCCGGCCGCCGGGGCCGCTTCACCCCGGCGGAGCTGCTGGCGGCGGGAACGACGCGCGGAGCCGCGAGCCTCGGCCTCGCGCCGAACGCCTTCGCGGCCGGCGACCCGGCCGACTTCGTCGAGCTGGCGCTCGACTCCCCGAGGACCAGCGGCTCGGCCCCGGAGCAGCTGATCCTGACCGCGACCGGCTCCGACGTCCTCACGACGGTCGTCGCCGGCGAACGGCGTGTCGGGAAACGAGCCTGATCGGTGAACAGTGAGCTGCTGACCGGGATCGCGGAGCTGACCACCCACGACGCCCCGACGCCTGCGGAGTCGACCCGGCTCACCGACGCGGCGCTCGTCGTCGAGGACGGCCGGATCGCCTGGATCGGCCCCGCCGCCGCCGCCCCGGATGCGGACATCCGCACCGACCTCGGCGGCCGCGCGGTGCTGCCCGGCTGGGTCGACAGCCACACGCACCTCGTGTTCGCCGGCGATCGCGCCGCCGAGTTCGAGGCACGGATGGCCGGACGGGCATACGAAGCGGGCGGCATCGCCACCACGGTCGCCGCGACCAGGGCCGCCACCGACGACGCGCTGCGTGCCTCCTCCACCCGCCTCCGCGCCGAGGCGTACGGCCTCGGCACCACGACGCTCGAGACGAAGACCGGCTACGGTCTCGATGTCGCATCGGAGGCGCGCCTCGCTCGCATCGGGAGGGAGGTCGCGGACTCCGTCACCTACCTCGGCGCCCACCTCCTGCCCGCCGGAGTCGACCGCCGCGACTACCTCGACCTCGTCGTCGGTCCGATGCTCGACGCGGTCCTGCCGTTCGTCGACGCGATCGACGTCTTCTGCGAGACCGGCGCCTTCGACGTCGAGGAGTCGCGGGAGGTGCTGCTCGCCGGCCGCGCCGCCGGGCTCCGCCTCCGGGTGCACGGCAACCAGCTCGGGGACTCAGGAGGCGTCGCGCTCGCAGCCGAGCTCGGCGCCGCGAGCGTCGACCACGTCAACCACGTCTCCGCGTCGGACATCGCGGCCCTCGCCGACGCGGCGGTGACCGCGGTCCTCCTGCCCGCCGCCGACCTCAGCACCCGCGAGCCCCTTGCGCCCGCACGGCGCCTCGCCGACGCGGGGGTGCCGATCGCGATCGCGAGCAACTGCAACCCCGGCTCGAGCTACACGACGTCGATGGCGTTCTGCGTCGCGACGGCCGTGCTGCAGCAGCGCCTCACGCTGGCGGAGGCGCTGTGGGCGGCGACCCGCGGCGGTGCCCGCGTGCTCGGCCTCGACGACGGACCCGATGCGGTCGGCGCGATCCGCGTCGGCGGCCCGGCGGACCTCCACGTCCTCGACGCGCCGAGCGCCGCGCACCTCGCCTACCGCCCGGGAGTGCCGCTCACCGCCGAGGTCAGGCGGCGGGGCCTCCCGGTCGGATCCCGGCACTGACCCGCGCCCTCTCGACCATGCGAAATCCTGCTCGAACGGTCTCGTCACGACACCGCTCCGGAGCATGCTGAAATCCATGTCCACCCGGACCCGAACCGTGCCCTTGCGCGACCTGAAGACGTGGGTGCAGCTCACGACGCCGGCGACCCGATCGAGGGCGCCTTGCCGCTCGTTGATCGCCTCGACGCCATCACCGCGCCCACGCTCGTCGTCGCGGGCGAGTTCGACGAGGCCACCCCCGAGACGTGGGCGCCGTTCGCCCGGCGCATCCCCGACGTCTGCTCGCACGTCGTCCCCGGCGTCAGCCACTGCAGCCACCTCGAGCAGCCGGAGGCGTTCCGCGACCTCATCGGCGCGTTCCTGGCGCAGCACGACGCCTCCTGATCCGTCCCGCCACCCCGAGCGGCGAGCCCCACGTCCGCGACCGCGGAGAACCAGCGCACCCTCCGGTCCAGGGGGAGGGCGTCCACCGACCCCTGGGCGGTGCCGAATAAGGTCGGAGGCGTGGTGGTCAGAATCGAGCCAAGCATCCTGTCCGCCGATTTCAGCGCCTTCGCCGCGGCGATCGCGCGGATCCCCTCCGCTGACGCCGTGCACTGCGACGTGATGGACAACCACTTCGTGCCGAACCTCACGTTCGGGCTGCCGATGGTGCAGCGGCTCGCGCAGGTCAGCGCGCTGCCGCTCGACGTGCACCTGATGATCGACGATCCGGACCGTTGGGCGCCCGGGTACGCGGAGGCGGGCGCCCAGACGGTGACCTTCCACGCGGAGGCGGCGCGCGAGCCGATCGCGACTGCGCGCTCGATCCGGCAGGCCGGCGCGCGTGCCGGTATCGCCCTGAAGCCGGGTACGGGCGCCGCGCCCTACCTCGCTGCGATCGAGGAGTTCGACCAGATCCTCGTGATGACCGTGGAGCCGGGCTTCGGCGGTCAGCAGTTCATGCGCGAGATGATGGTGAAGGTCGCGGAGGTGCGCCGCGCCGTCGCCGGCCGGGACGTGTGGATCCAGGTCGACGGCGGCATCGGCGAATCCACCATCCGGATCGCGGCCGAGGCAGGCGCCGACGTCTTCGTCGCAGGCTCGGCGGTCTTCGGCGCCGACGACCCGGACGCCGCGATCACGGCCCTCCGCGCCCTCGCCGCCGGCACCGCCCCCTCCTGACCCCGCCCCCTCCGCCCCTCCTGCAGACCCTCCTCACCCGCCCGCGCGAGAGCACTTCAGCAGGACAGGGTCCTGACAGCAGGTTCACCGTCGACCAGCAGCCTGCTGTCGGGACATTGTCCTGCTGTCGCGCTCTCCCGTTGTCGGGTCGGACTCGGGCCGTTTCACCTGATCCGTGGATGGAATGGCCGCCCGGTACCCTGGTCGGGTGAAGGATTTCGACGGCCTGTTCGCCGAGCTCGCCGGCAAGGCCGTGGATCGCCCGGCGGGTTCCCGCACGGTCGCGGAGCTGGACGCCGGTATCCACGCCATCGGCAAGAAGATCGTCGAGGAGGCGGCCGAGGTCTGGACGGCCGCGGAGTGGGAGAGCGACGAGCGCCTCGCCGAGGAATCCTCGCAACTGCTCTATCACCTGCAGGTGCTGCTGCTGGCCCGCGGTCTCACCCCCGCCGACCTCTACAGGTATCTCTGATGCCCGCAGACAAGCCCTCCGCTGAGCCGTCGCCGATCCTCCGGGTCGCCGTGCCGAACAAGGGGTCGCTGGCCGAGACGGCGGCCGAGATGCTGCGCGAGGCGGGCTACGCCACACGTCGCGACCCGAAGGAGCTGACCCTCACCGACGCCCGCAACGCGGTCGAGTTCTTCTACCTGCGCCCTCGGGACATCGCCACCTACGTCGGCTCGGGTGCCCTGGAGGCGGGCATCACCGGCCGCGACCTGCTGATCGACTCCGGCTCCAGCGCGACGGAGGTGTCCGCGCTCGGCTTCGCGGGGTCCACGTTCCGGTTCGCCGGCCCGGTCGGCGTGTTCAGCGACGTGCAGCAGCTCGCCGGCCGGCGCATCGCCAGCAGCTACACCGGCCTCGTCGGCGGCTTCCTGCAGCGGGCGGGCGTCGACGCCACCCTGGTGCACCTCGACGGCGCCGTGGAGACCGCCGTGCGGCTGGGGGTCGCGGACGCCGTCGCCGACGTGGTCGAGACCGGCGCGACCCTGCGCGCGCAGGGCCTTGCGATCTTCGGGCCGCCCATCCTGGAGTCCACCGCAGTGCTGATCGCCGGCGCCGCTCGGCCCCCGGGCCTGGAGGTGCTGCAGCGCCGCCTGCACGGCGTGTTCGTCGCGCGCCGGTACGTCCTGGTCGACTACGACATCCGGCGCGAGCTGCTGGACGCGGCGGCGCTGCTCGCGCCCGGGATCGAATCGCCGACCGTGTCGCCGCTGCACGATCCCGCCTGGGCGGCCGTGCGCGTCATGGTGCCGCGCGACGACATGAACGTCGTGATGGACGGCCTCTACGACCTGGGCGCGCGCGCCATCCTGGTCACCGCGATCCACGCCGCCCGCCTCTGAATCGAAGGAGGGGGAGCCGATGAGCCTCGCCACCCGCGTCATCCCGTGCCTCGACGTCGCCGCCGGCCGCGTGGTGAAGGGGGTGCGCTTCGCCGGCCTCGCCGACGCCGGCGATCCGGTCGAGCTCGCGGCCCGGTACGCCGAGCAGGGCGCCGACGAGCTGACCTTCCTCGACGTGACCGCCACGGTCGAGGCCCGCGGCACGATGCTGCAGACCGTCCGCCGCACCGCGGAGCAGGTCTTCATCCCGCTGACCGTCGGTGGCGGCGTGCGCTCCGTCGCCGACGTCGACGCGCTGCTCGCCGCGGGCGCCGACAAGATCGGTGTCAACTCCGCCGCGATCGCGCGACCGCAGCTGATCACCGAGATCGCGCAGCACTTCGGCGCCCAGGTGTGCGTCGTCAGCCTCGACGTGCTGCGGGACGACCGCCGCCCCTCCGGCTTCGCGGTCACCACCCACGGCGGCCGCACCGTCACCGAGCTGGATGCGCTGGAGTGGACCCGCACCGCGATCGACGCGGGTGCGGGCGAGCTGCTGGTCAACTCCATCGACGCCGACGGCACCCGCGAGGGCTACGACATCGGCCTGGTCGCCGCCGTGCGAGCCGTCAGCAGCGTTCCCGTCATCGCGTCCGGCGGAGCCGGCGCGCTGACGCACTTCGCGCCGGCGGTCGAAGCCGGTGCCGACGCGGTGCTCGCCGCCTCCGTCTTCCACCGCGGCACGTTCACCATCGCGCAGGTGAAGGCGGTCCTCGCCGAGGCCGGCGTCGTCGTCCGGTGACCGCCTCGCGCTCCGCCGGCTCGGTCACCCCGGCGGGCACGCCGACCGCAGCCGCCGTGGTCGAATGGTCGCCGTGACGACGAACGCGCAGCAGGCGATCGAGAAGGCGCGCTTCGGCGCGGACGGTCTGCTGCCGGCCGTCATCCAGCAGCAGGGCACCGGGACGGTGCTGATGCTCGGCTACATGGACGCGGAGGCGCTGCGCCGCACGTTGACAGAGGGCCGGGTCACCTTCTGGTCCCGGTCCCGCGCCGAGTACTGGCGCAAGGGCGACACCTCCGGCAACATCCAGCTGGTGCGCGCGGCGGCGTTCGACTGCGATGCGGATGCGCTGCTCGTCACCGTGGAGCAGGTCGGCCCGGCCTGCCACACCGGCGCGCACGCGTGCTTCGACGTGGAGCCGCTCCAAGCGGTCGTGCTGCCCGAAGGCCCCGCATGACCGAGCCCGGCACGACCGACGCCGGGATGGCGGGGACGACGACCCGCGAGGCGTTCGACGAGCAGCTGGACGGCCGCCTCGTCGTCCCGGTCGTCCGACGGCTGTTCGCGGACAGCGAGACGCCGCTCGGCATCTTCCGCAAGCTGGCGCTGCGCCGCGACGGCAGCATGCGGCCGGGCTCGTTTCTGCTCGAGTCCGCCGAGCCGGGCGGCCTCTGGAGCCGGTACTCCTTCATCGGCGTCGCCGCGTTCGGCGCCGTCGTCGAGCGTGACGGGCGCGCCGCGTGGCTCGACTGGGGCGTCTCGGCGGACCGTGCGTTCGACGCCGCCGTCCCCGCCGACTACCTGGTCGCGCTCGAGGAACTGCACCGCCGGTGGCAGTCGCCGCCGATCCCCGGTACACCGCCGCTCACCGGCGGGCTGGTCGGCTACATCGGCTGGGACGCCGTGCGCCTGCTCGAGCGGCTTCCCCATCCGCCCCCGGCCGACTTCGACGTGCCCGAGCTCGCGATGGTCTTCTCGTCCGAGCTCGCGGCGCTCGACCATCGCACCGGCACCGTCTCGCTGATCGCGACCCTGCTGAACGACGGCACGCAGAGCGCCGAGGCATCGTGGGCGGATGCGCAGCGCCGACTCGATCTGCTGCAGACGCGGCTCGCGGCCCCCACCGAGGCGCAGCTTGCGAGTGTCGACTTCGACGCCGTCCCCCGTCCCGTCGCGCGCACCGCCCGGGCGGACTACCTCGCCGCCGTCGAGACGGCGAAGGGCCACATCCGCGCCGGCGACGTGTTCCAGGTGGTGCTGGCGCAGCGCTTCGACCTGACGACCGACGTCGATCCGCTCGACGTCTACCGCGTGCTGCGGCAGCTGAATCCCTCGCCGTACATGTACCTGCTCGGCCTGGAGCGTGCCGACGGCTCGCCCTTCGCCGTCGTGGGCTCCTCCCCGGAGGCGCTCGTGAAGGTGGCGCAGGGGCGCGCCTTCAGCCATCCGATCGCCGGCTCCCGGCCGCGCGGGGCGACTCCGGAGGCGGACGAGGCGTTCGCGGCCGAGCTGGCCGTCGACGCGAAGGAGCGGGCCGAGCACCTGATGCTCGTCGACCTGGCCCGCAACGACCTGGCCAAGGTGTGCGTGCCCGGCACGGTCGAGGTGACCGAGTTCATGCGCGTCGAGCGGTTCAGCCACATCATGCACATCACCTCCAGCGTCGAGGGCGACCTGGAGCACGGAGTCGGCCCGATCGACGTGCTGCGGGCCACGTTCCCCGCCGGCACCCTCTCGGGCGCGCCTAAGCCGCGGGCGCTCGAGATCATCGACGCGCTTGAGCCGGCCCGCCGCGGCGTCTACGGCGGCGTGGTCGGCTACTTCGACTTCGCCGGCGACGCCGACCTGGCCATCGCCATCCGCACGGCCCTCATCGCCGACGGGGTCGCCCGCGTGCAGGCGGGCGGCGGCCTCGTGGCCGACTCGGTCGCCGAGGCGGAGTACGTCGAGTCGCAGAACAAGGCCGCGGCACCGCTGACGGCGATCGCGATCGCCGAGCGGATGCGGCCCGTCGGGCGATGAGCGATGGTCCGGTGGCGGGCCGCGAACAACCCGCCGTCCGGACGGCGGGCCGCGACCTCGCCGCCCGAAGGGCGGGATATGAGCGCTTGGTCGCGGTCGTCCTACTGGCCGCGCTCGGCGTACTGCTGCTGATCGCCGGTACGGCCACCTGGGCGACCGTCGCGCTCGACGTGCCGCCCGGCTCGGTGGTCGTGACCGGGCCCGCCGCCGCGCCGGCGCTCAGCGCCCTCAGCCTCGCGCTGCTGGCCCTCGCCGCCGCCCTGTCGATCGCCGGTCGCGCGGCCCGGGTGGTGCTCGGTGTGCTGCTGCTGCTGATCGGCGTCGCGGTCGTTGCGCTCGCGCTGCCCGCGGGCCTCGACCCCGCCCGGGCGGCGACCACCGCGATCACCGCCAAGACCGCGCTCACCGGCGCCGACACCGTCCGGCAGGTGATCCGGTCGGCCGTGTCGACCATCTGGCCGTTCGTCGCCGCAGCCTGCGGCCCGCTGCTCGCGGCCCTGGGCGTCGCGGTGCTCGCCCGTACCCGGCGCTGGCCGGTGGGAGGACGCCGCTACCGGCCGGCGCGGGCCGTGCGCACCACCGGCGATCCCGTGGACGACTGGGACCTGCTCACCCGCGGCGCCGACCCCACGGGCCCGGCCGCGCCCCCCGGATAGGATGGCGGCATGTCGAACGAGTCGGAGGAACTCGGCGAGGGATCCTCGCCCGCCGCCTGGATCGCGGTGGTCATCATGCTCGTGGGCGTCTTCATCGGCACCCTCGCCCTGTTCCTCGACGTGCTGCCCGCCGTCTTCATCGGCGCCGCGATCGTGCCCATCGGGCTGATCGTCGGCGCGGTGCTCGCCAGGCTCGGCTTCGGCGCCCACGGCAACCGTGGCCGCACCGCTCCGTCCCAGGGCGCGCGGTCCTGATCGTGACCGGCACGACGACCGCGACGGCGACGACGGTCTCCGCAAGCTCCCTCCTCGACGAGTTGATGGCCGGAGCCGCCGCCGATGCCGCTGATCGGCGGCGCACCGTCGACCTGGCCGCGGTCGAGCGCGCCGCCCTGGCCGCGCCGCCCGTCCGCGATGCACTCACCGCCCTCGGCCGGTCGCACGCCGGTATCCGCATCATCGCCGAGGTCAAGCGGCGCAGTCCGTCCCGCGGCGACCTGGCCGCCATCCCCGACCCCGCCGCCCTCGCCGCCGCCTACGAGCGCGGCGGCGCCGCCGTGATCAGCGTCCTGACCGAGGGCCGCCGGTTCGGCGGCTCGCTCGCCGACCTGACCGCCGTCCGCGCCGCGGTCCACCTGCCGGTGCTGCGCAAGGACTTCGTCTCCACCGAGTACCAGGTTCTGGAGGCGCGCGCCGCCGGCGCCGACCTGGTGCTGCTGATCGTCGCCGGACTCGACGACGCAGCGCTCGCCCGACTGCATCGCCTCGTGACCGAGACGGGCATGACCGCCCTGGTCGAGGCGCACGACGCGGACGAGGTCGACCGAGCCCTCGCCGTCGGCGCGCGGGTGGTCGGCGTCAACGCCCGGGACCTGCGCACCTTCACCCTCGATTCGGCACTGTTCGGCCGGCTCGCCGACCGCATCACCGACAGCGTGATCCGGGTCGCCGAGTCCGCCGTGCGCACCGCCGACGACGTGGCCCGCTACCGCCGCGACGGCGCCGACGCCGTGCTCGTCGGCGAGGCGCTGGTCACCGGCGACCCCGAACGCACCCTGCAGCACTTCTTGGGGTCAGCAGGTTCGGAATCGGCACGTTCGGAGTCAGCACCTGTGGAGACAGCACGCTCGGAGGCCCGCGCATGACGATCGAGGCGATGCCCGCGCGCGACCTGGAGGGCCTGCCGACCACCGCGATCTCACCCGGGCCCTACTTCGGCGCCTATGGCGGCCGGTTCGTACCCGAGTCGCTCGTCGCCGCCCTCGACGAGCTCGATGCCGCCTGGACCGCCGCCCGCGCAGATCCCTCCTTCGGCGCCGAGCTCACCGAACTGCACCGCACCTATACCGGTCGGCCCTCCCTGCTGACCGAGGTGCCGCGCTTCGCCGCGCACGCCGGCGACATCCGCGTGTTCCTGAAGCGCGAGGATCTGAATCACACCGGCTCGCACAAGATCAACAACGTGCTCGGCCAGGCGCTGCTGACCCGCCGCATCGGCAAGCGGCGCGTCATCGCCGAGACGGGTGCGGGCCAGCACGGCGTCGCCACCGCCACCGCGGCAGCGCTGTTCGGCCTGGACTGCACCGTCTACATGGGCGAGGTGGACACCGAGCGGCAGGCGCTGAACGTCGCCCGCATGCGGCTGCTCGGCGCCGAGGTCATCCCGGTCACCTCCGGCTCCCGCACCCTGAAGGACGCGATCAACGAGGCGATGCGCGACTGGGTGACCAACGTCGCGACCACCAACTACCTGTTCGGCACCGTCGCCGGCCCGCATCCGTTCCCCGCCATGGTCCGTGACCTGCAGCGCATCATCGGCGACGAGGCGCGCGTCCAGATGCTCGAGCGCGTCGGAACGCTGCCGGATGCCGTCGCCGCGTGCGTGGGCGGCGGGTCGAACGCGATGGGCATCTTCACCGCATTCCTCGACGATCCGGACGTCGCCCTCTACGGCTTCGAGGCCGGCGGCGACGGCGCCGACACCCCCCGAACCGCGGCGACGATCACGAGCGGCCGCCCCGGCGTGCTGCACGGGGCGCGCAGCTACCTGCTGCAGGACGAGGACGGCCAGACCCGCGAGTCGCACTCCATATCCGCGGGCCTCGACTACCCAGGGGTCGGTCCCGAGCATGCGTTCCTCGCCGACTCCGGCCGCGCCGTGTACCGGCCCGTCACCGACACCGCCGCGATGGACGCCCTGCGGCTGCTCAGCCGCAGCGAGGGCATCATCCCCGCCATCGAGTCCGCGCACGCGCTGGCGGGCGTGCTGCAACTCGGCCCCGAGCTGCCCGCCGGCTCCACCGTGCTGATCAACTTGTCCGGCCGCGGCGACAAGGACATGACCACCGCGGGGGAGTGGTTCGACCTGATCGACCGCGACGCCGAGCAACGATGATCACAGCGCCCATGAATGCTGCGTCCGTGAACACGGCATTCCTGAACACAGCGTTCCTGAACACAGTGCGATGACGGCCATCCCGACAGCGACGACCCCGACCGCCACCCATGCCGTGGCGGAGCGGATCCGCGCCGCCGGCCGCGACCGCCGCGGCGCGCTGGTCGGCTACCTGCCCGTCGGCTTCCCCGACCTCGCCGGCAGCATCGAGGCGGCGCTCGCCCTCGCGGCGGCCGGGGTGGACGTGCTGGAGTTCGGACTGCCGTACTCCGATCCGGTGATGGACGGCCCCGTCATCCAGGCGGCCACGCAGCGGGCGCTGGCGGGCGGCTTCCGGCTGCGGGACGCCTTCACGGCCGTCAGGGAAGTCACCGCGGCGGCCGACATGCCGGTGCTGCTGATGACGTATTGGAATCCGGTGCTGCAGTACGGCGCCGACCGCTTCGCTGCGGACCTCGCCGCGGCCGGCGGCGCCGGCCTGATCACCCCCGACCTGATCCCCGACGAGGCCGGGGAGTGGCTCGCCGCCTCCGACGCGACCGGGCTGGAGCGCGTGTTCCTGGCCGCGCCGACCTCCTCCGAAGGGCGGCTGCGCACCGCCGCGCGCAGCAGCCGCGGCTTCGTCTACGCCGTCTCGACGATGGGCATCACCGGCGCCCGCGCCGACGTCGACTCCGCCGCGCGCACCCTGGTCGGGCGGCTGCGGCAGCACGCCACCGAACCGGTCTGCGTCGGCATCGGCGTCTCCACCCCGCAGCAGGTGACCGGGATCCTCGACTACGCCGACGGGGCCATCGTCGGGTCGGCCCTGGTGGCGGCACTCGACGGCGGCGTGGAGCGGCTGCGCGACACCGCCGGCGCCCTCGCGGCCGGAACGCTCTGCCGCGCGGAGGACGTCCGGCCGGTCGACTAGCCTCCTGCTGTGTCGAACCTGACCGGCGTGCTCGCCTCCATCCCGAGCCCGCCCGCCTCGTGGGCTGCGTTCCCCGTGTGGATCTTCACGATCCACACCTACGCGCTCTGCATCCTGCTCGGCATCATCGTGGCGGTCATCGTCACCTCCCGCCGGCTCACGGCGCGCGGCGCCGAACCGGGCGTCGTGCTCGACATCGCGGTGCCGGCGATCATCCTGGGCCTGGTCGGCGCCCGCGCGTACCACGTGCTCACCCACCCGCTCGACTACTTCACGGGCGCTCATCCCTGGTACTACGTGTTCGAGATCTGGCTGGGTGGCAACGCGATCTTCGGCTCGCTCATCGGCGGCGCGGTGGGCGTCGCGCTCGGCTGCCGCTTCACGGGCCTCAAGTTCCTGTCGCTGGCCGACGCCCTGGCACCCGGCCTGCTGCTGGCGCAGGCCATCGGGCGCATCGGCAACTGGTTCAACACCGAGCTGTACGGTATGCCCACCAGCCTGCCGTGGGGACTGCAGGTGCCCTCCGACAATCCCGCCTACCCCAAGGGGCTGCCGGCGGGCACCCTGTTCTCACCGACGTTCCTCTACGAGTTGATCTGGGATGCGGTCGGCGCCGCCATCATCCTGACCATCGAGCACCGGGTCCGCGTCAGCCGCACGGCGGAGGGACGCCCCCAGGTGCAGGTGACGACGCGCATCCCGCTGCGCTGGGGGCGGGCGATCGCCCTCTATTTCATCTGGTACGGACTCGGCCGAGCCTGGTTCGAGTCCATCCGGCTCGACCCCACCACCGTCGTGCTGGGCCTGCGCATCAATGTGTGGACGGCGTTCGTCACCATCCTGCTGGGCGTGGTCCTGCTCGGGTGGTCACTGCGTCGCCACGTCGGGCTGGAAGCCAGCGTCTATCGGCTCGGTCGGCAATGGGTGCCGAAGGATCGGACGGTAGGATCCGTCTACACCGCGGCCGACTTCGCTCCCGAAACCGCGGGGCAGGCAGCGGCCGACGGGGCCGATCGGGTCGTCACCGCCACAAGCGGGAGCCCGGCGCGGCGCTGAGGCCGCTCCGCTCGCGGGCTGCGCCGCCCGCTACGAGCATCGTCCGTGCTCCTGTATCGGCCGCCGACGGCGCACCGTTCGCACGAGCACACCACCATCGAATCGAATCGATCGACCGACACCGCGAGGGGCCTGCGATGACCGTACGACCGACACCGCGCGTGCCATTCACCACCGCTCCGGCGGCCACCGGACTGTACGACCCGGCCGACGAGCGCGACGCATGCGGCCTCGCCATGGTCGCCACCATGCGCGGCACCGCCGGTCACGACATCATCGACCTGGCCCTCACCGCCCTGCGCCACCTGGAGCACCGCGGCGCCGTCGGATCCGACGCGGGTACCGGCGACGGTGCCGGCATCATCACGCAGGTCCCGCACGCCTTCCTGTCCGAGGTCACCGACTTCGCCCTGCCCGGCCCCGGCGAGTACGCCGTCGGGCTCGCATTCCTGCCCACCGACGCCCGCGAGCGCAACCAGTTGAAGGCCGATCTGGCTCGGATCGCCGACGAGGAATATCTGCAGGTGCTCGGCTGGCGCGCTGTCCCCGTCGACCCGACCGCCATCGGCAACTTGGCCCGCGGCGCCATGCCCGTGATCGAGCAGCTCTTCGTCACCCCCACCGGCAGGGCCGCGGACGGCGCGCCGCTGACCGGGATCGCCGTCGACCGGCTTGCGATGCGGCTGCGCAAGCGCGCCGAGCGGGAGCACGGGGCGTACTTCGCCTCGCTGTCGGCCCGCACGCTCGTCTACAAGGGCATGGTCACCACCCTGCAGCTCGAGCCGTTCTACCCCGACCTGTCCGACGAGCGGTTCGCCTCCACCCTGGCGCTCGTGCACTCGCGGTACTCCACCAACACGTTCCCGTCGTGGCCGCTCGCGCAGCCGTTCCGCATGATCGCGCACAACGGCGAGATCAACACGATTCAGGGCAACCGCAACTGGATGCGGGCGCGGCAGTCGCAACTGGCGAATGACGCGATCGGCGACATCCGCCCGCTGCTGCCCATCGTCACCGACGGGGCCAGTGACTCCGCCTCCTTCGACGAGGTCGTCGAGCTGCTGACGCTGGCTGGGCGCAGCCTGCCGCACGCGATCATGATGATGGTGCCCGAGGCGTGGGAGAACCAGCCGGGGCTCGACCCCGACCTCCGCACCTTCTACGAGTACCACGCGGGGCTCATGGAGCCGTGGGACGGACCGGCGGCCATCGTCTTCACCGACGGCACCCTGGTCGGCGCCACCCTGGACCGCAACGGCCTGCGGCCCGGCCGCTGGGCCACCACGACCGACGGCCTGGTGGTGCTCGCCAGTGAGATCGGCGTGCTCGACCTGGCGCCCGAGCGCATCAGCGCCAAGGGCCGGCTGCGGCCCGGGCGCATGTTCCTCGTGGACACCGAGGCCGGCCGAGTGATCGAGGACGACGAGGTCAAGTCCCAACTCGCCGCCTCGCAGCCGTGGGGGGAGTACATCGATACCGCCCGCATCCGCCTGGCCGACCTGCCCGAGCGCGAGCACGTCGTCCACACCCCCGCCTCGGTGGTCCGCCGCCAGCGCACCTTCGGGTACACGGAGGAGGAGGTGCGCATCATCCTCGCGCCGATGGCGGCCAAGGGCGCCGAGCCGCTCGGTGCGATGGGGTCAGACACCCCCATCGCAGTGCTGTCCACGCGGCCCAGGCTGCTCTTCGACTACTTCACGCAGGCCTTCGCGCAGGTCACCAACCCGCCGCTCGACTCCATCCGCGAGGAGGTCGTCACCTCGCTGAAGCTGGGCGTCGGTCCAGAGCGCAACCTGCTGTCCGCGACCCCCGAGCATGCGCGGCAGGTGGTGCTCGACTTCCCGGTGATCGACAACGACGAGCTCGCCAAGCTGCAGCACATCGACTCCGGCGCTGGAGCGACCACCGTCGCGGTGCGCGGCCTGTACCGGGTCGACGACGGCGAGCGGGCCCTCGAGGACCGCATCACCGCCATGCGGCAGGAGGTCGACGAGGCGATCGCCAACGGCGCCGAGTTCATCGTGCTCTCCGACCGCGACTCCAACCGCGACCTCGCCCCGGTGCCCAGCCTGCTGATGGTCTCGGCGATCCATCACCACCTGATCCGCAATGAGAACCGCATGAAGGTGGGCCTGATCGTCGAGGCCGGCGACGTGCGCGAGGTGCACCACGTCGCGCTGCTGATCGGCTACGGCGCCTCCGCGGTCAACCCGTACCTGGCCATGGAGTCCGCCGAGCAGCTGGTCCGCAGCGGCCAGCTGACCGGCCTCACCCCCGAGCAGGCGGTCCGCAACCTGATCAAGGGCCTCGGCAAGGGCGTGCTGAAGATCATGTCCAAGATGGGCATCTCCACGGTGTCCTCGTACGCTGCCGCGCAGACGTTCGAGGCGGTCGGGCTGTCGCAGGAGCTGGTCGACGACTACTTCACGGGTACCGTCAGCAAGCTCGGCGGCGTCGGCATGGACGTCATCGCCGCCGAGAGCGCCGCCCGGCACCTGGCGGCGTTCCCCGAGGAGCAGGCGCCCGGCACGCACCAGCGCCTGGCGACCGGCGGCGAGTACCAGTGGCGCCGCGACGGGCCGCCGCACCTGTTCAACCCCGACACGATCTTCCGGCTGCAGCACTCCACCCGCGCCCGCCGGTACGACATCTTCCGGGAGTACACGAAGCTCGTCGACGACCAGTCCAGTGCACTGATGACCCTGCGCGGCCTGTTCAGCATCGGCGCTCACCACCGGCAGCCCGTACCACTCGATGAGGTGGAGCCCATCGCCACCATCGTCAAGCGGTTCCAGACGGGCGCGATGTCGTACGGCTCCATCTCCAAGGAGGCGCACGAGACCCTGGCGATCGCGATGAACCGCCTCGGCGGCCGCTCGAACACCGGCGAGGGCGGCGAGGATGTGGAGCGCCTGCTCGACCCCGAGCGACGCAGCAAGATCAAGCAGGTTGCCTCGGGCCGCTTCGGCGTGACCAGCATGTACCTGAGCCACGCCGAGGACATCCAGATCAAGATGGCGCAGGGCGCCAAGCCCGGCGAGGGCGGGCAACTGCCGCCGGCGAAGATGTACCCGTGGATCGCGCGCACGCGCAACTCCACCGCCGGCGTGGGCCTCATCTCCCCGCCGCCGCACCACGACATCTACTCCATCGAAGACCTGAAGCAGCTGATCTACGACCTGAAGCGGGCCAACCCGTCGGCGCGCATCCACGTCAAGCTGGTCAGTCAGTCGGGTATCGGCGCGGTCGCCGCGGGCGTCACCAAGGCGAACGCCGACGTCGTGCTCATCTCCGGCCACGACGGCGGCACCGGCGCCAGCCCGCTCAATTCGCTGAAGCACGCCGGCACCCCGTGGGAGCTGGGGCTGGCGGAGGCGCAGCAGACGCTGATGCTGAACGGGCTTCGCGACCGGGTGGTCGTGCAGGTGGACGGCCAGATGAAGACCGGCCGCGACGTGATCGTGGCGGCCCTGCTCGGTGCGGAGGAGTACGGCTTCGCCACCGCGCCGCTCGTCGTCTCCGGCTGCGTCATGATGCGCGTCTGCCACCTGGACACCTGCCCGGTCGGGGTCGCGACGCAGAACCCCGAGCTGCGCGCCCGGTTCAGCGGCAAGCCCGAGTTCGTCGTCAACTTCTTCGAGTTCATCGCCCAGGAGGTGCGCCAGTACCTGGCCGACCTCGGCTACCGCAGCCTGGACGAGATCATCGGGCGACGCGAGCTGCTCGACGTCGACGCCGCGGTCGACCACTGGAAGGCCGACGGCCTCGACCTGGCGCCGATCCTCGTCGGACCCACCTTCGCCGACGACGAGCCGCGCGTGAACCGCGTCGGGCAGGACCACAAGCTCGGCGAGCACTTCGACAACGCGCTCATTCACCGCGCCGCGGGGGTGCTGGCGAACGGCGGCGAGATCCGGATCGATCTGCCCGTGCGCAACACCGACCGCGCCGTCGGCACCATGCTCGGGCACGAGCTGACCATGCGGCACGGCCAGCACGGCCTGCCCTCCGGTGCGATCAGCATCGGCCTCACCGGGTCGGCGGGCCAGTCGCTCGGCGCGTTCCTGCCCGCCGGCATCACGCTCACGCTCGTCGGCGACAGCAACGACTACGTCGGCAAGGGGCTCTCCGGCGGCGAGATCGTGCTGCGGCCGCATCCGGACAGCACCTTCCCGGCCGAGCACAACGTGATCGCCGGCAACGTGCTCGGCTACGGCGCCACGCAGGGCACCATGTTCGTCCGCGGCCTGGTCGGCGAACGCTTCCTGGTCCGCAACTCGGGCGCCACCGCCGTCGTCGAGGGCGTCGGCGACCACGCCCTGGAGTACATGACGGGCGGCCTCGCCGTGATCCTCGGCGCTACCGGCCGCAACCTCGGCGCCGGCATGTCCGGCGGCACCGCCTATGTGCACGCGCTCCAGCCGGTCTCGGTCAACCCCGCCGCACTGCAGGCCGAGGAGCTGGACCTGCTGCCCATGGACAGCGCCGACGCCGAGATCCTGCGCGACCTGCTGGAGCGGCACGTGACGCTGACGGGTTCCACCCTGGCCGAGTCGTACCTGGCCGACTTCGACGCGACGCTGGCACGGTTCGTCAAGGTGCTGCCGCGCAACTACGCGGCGGTCCTGCAGACCCGCGCCCAGGCGGCCGACGAGGGCCTCGACCCCGACGGCGACGTGGTCTGGACCCGCATCCTGGCGGCGACCGGTGGCTGACCCCAAGGGCTTTCTCAAGACGCGCGAGCGGGAGCTGCCGCCCCGGCGGCCCGTCAGCGTGCGGTTGATGGACTGGCGCGAGGTCTACGAGCAGCAGGAGTCCGGAGAACTGCGGCGGCAGGCCGGCCGCTGCATGGACTGCGGCATCCCCTTCTGCCATCACGGGTGCCCGCTCGGCAACCTGATCCCGGAGTGGAACGACTTCGTCTACCGCGGTGAGGGCAGGTCCGCCATCGAGCGGCTGCACGCCACGAACAACTTCCCGGAGTTCACCGGCCGGCTCTGCCCGGCGCCCTGCGAGTCGTCGTGCGTGTTGGGCATCAACCAGCCGGCGGTCACCATCAAGCAGGTCGAGGTCTCGATCATCGACGAGGCGTTCGCCAAGGGGTGGGTCGAGCCCCACCCGCCGCAGCGCCTGACCGGCAAGACCGTCGCAGTCGTCGGATCGGGCCCCGCCGGTCTGGCCGCCGCGCAGCAGTTGACGCGCGCGGGCCACACCGTGGCGGTCTTCGAGCGGGACGACCGCATCGGTGGGCTGCTCCGCTACGGGATCCCCGAGTTCAAGATGGAGAAGCACCACCTCGACGCGCGCCTGTCCCAGATGAAGGCCGAGGGCACCCGCTTCCGCGCCGGCGTCCAGATCGGCGTCGACATCACCTGGGACGACCTGCGCGCCCGTTACGACGCGGTCGTGGTCGCGGTCGGCGCACCCGAGCCCCGCGACCTGCCCGTGCCCGGCCGCGACCTGGACGGCGTGCACACCGCGATGGAGTACCTGGTGCAGTCCAACAAGGCGACCGCCGGCGACGAGGTGCCCGGCCAGATCACCGCGGAAGACCGCCACGTCGTCGTGATCGGTGGCGGAGACACCGGAGCGGACTGCATCGGCACCGCGCACCGGCAGGGCGCCGCCAGCGTGACCAACCTGGCGATCGGCCGGCAGCCACCGCTGACCCGCAGCGACTCCCAGCCCTGGCCGATGGTGCCGACCGTCTTCGAGATCAACTCCGCGCACGAGGAGGGCGGTCGCCGCGAGTACCTGGCGTCGACCGTCGAGTTCCTGAGCGACGATGCCGGCCGGGTCTCCGGCCTGCGGGTCGCAGAGACCGAGTACGTCGACGGCCACCGGGTGCCGAAGACCGGTACCGAGCGGGTGCTGCCCGCCGACCTCGTGCTGCTCGCACTGGGCTTCACCGGGCCGGAGCAGCGTCTGCTGACCGACCAGATCGGTCTCCACTTCGATGATCACGGCTCCGTGCGGCGCGACGAGTCCTTCGCCACCGACGCCTCCGGCGTCTTCGTCGCGGGCGACGCGGGGCGCGGCCAGTCCCTGATCGTCTGGGCGATCGCGGAGGGCCGCTCCGCCGCCGCCGCCGTCGACGCCTTCCTTGAAGGCCGCACCGACCTGCCCGCACCGGTGCGACCCACCGACAGGGCGATCGCCCTGCACTGACGATCAGCCGGCACGGACGGTCGACCACCACCGAGCGGCTGTCGGCGCCACTGCCCACCGCCGGCTCCCGCCGCCGTTGGGCCCCGGGGACCCCGCCCCGCCGGTCGCTGCCGCCGGACCCGCACCGCTAGCCTCGCCTGGGGATATTTCCCGGGAGCCGTCGAAAGAGAGCTGCACCATGAGACGCGCCAAGATCGTCGCCACGCTCGGGCCCGCGACCTCCAGCTACGCGAACATCCGCGCCATCATCGACGCCGGCGTCGACGTCGCCCGCATGAACCTCAGCCACGGCAGTTACGAGGTGCACAAGTCCGTCTACGAGAACGTGCGGCGCGCCGCCGACGACTCCGGACGCGCGGTCGCCGTGCTGGTCGACCTGCAGGGACCGAAGATCCGCCTCGGTCGCTTCGCGGACGGCCCACACGAACTGGCCGAGGGCGACACCTTCACCATCACCACCGAGGACGTGCTGGGCACCAAGGACCTGTGCGGCACGACCTTCAAAGGGCTGCCGGGCGACGTCCATCCGGGTGACCCGTTGTTGATCGACGACGGCAAGGTGCGGGTGGAGGTCGTCTCGACCGACGGGGTGCGGGTCACGACCAAGGTCATGGTCGCCGGGACCGTCTCCAACAACAAGGGCATCAACCTGCCGGGCGTCGCGGTGACCGTGCCGGCGCTCAGTGACAAGGACGAGGCCGATTTGCGGTGGGGCCTCAGGCTCGGCGCCGACCTGATCGCGCTGTCGTTCGTGCGCAGCGCCGACGACATCGTGCGGGTGCACGAGATCATGGCGGAGGAGGGGCGCAGGATCCCCGTCATCGCCAAGATCGAGAAGCCCCAGGCGGTGGACAACCTCGAGGCGATCATCGACACCTTCGACGGCGTGATGGTGGCTCGCGGCGACCTGGGCGTCGAGCTGCCGCTCGAGGCGGTGCCGATCGTGCAGAAGGAGGCGTGCGAGATCTCGCGGCGCCTGGCCAAACCCGTCATCGTGGCCACCCAGATGCTGGAGTCGATGATCTCCTCGCCGGTGCCGACCCGGGCCGAGACCTCCGACGTCGCGAACGCCGTGCTCGACGGCGCGGACGCCGTGATGCTCTCCGGCGAGACCAGCGTGGGGGAGTACCCCACCGTCACCGTCAAGACCATGGCGCGCATCGTCTCCTCCACCGAGGACCACGGGCTGGACCGCATCCGGCCGCTCGGCACCAAGCCGCGCACGCAGGGCGGGGCCATCACCCTGGCGGCGGCCGAGGTCGCCGACTTCGTCGGCGCCAAGTTCCTCTGCGTCTTCACCGAGTCGGGCGACTCCGTGCGCCGCATGGCGCGGCTGCGGTCGCAGATCCCGATCCTCGCCTTCACGCCCGAGCCCGGCATCCGCTCCCGCCTGGCCCTCAGCTGGGGCGTCGAAACATTCCTGGTGCCGCGCGTGACCACGACGGACGAGCTGATCCGGCAGGTGGACGAGGTGCTGCTCGGCATCGACCGCGCCAAGCGCGGTGAGAAGGTCGTCGTGATCGCCGGATCTCCTCCCGGAATCGCCGGTTCCACCAACGACATGCGCGTGCACGTGATGGGCGACGCGGTGGGCGGCGCCGCCCCTGGCTACGAGGTCCTGCTGTAGGCACGGCTGCAGGCGCCCGCGGGGGGATTGCTGCCGAACGTCACGTGTTCGTACCGGTGGTGGGACTCGAACCCACACGCCTTGCGGCAAAGCATTTTGAGTGCTCCGCGTCTGCCATTCCGCCACACCGGCCGGGCACCGGCGCCGCGTGGGCTCCGGTCTCCATACCCTAGGCTCACAACGTGGACGAGAACGGGTCGACGGCGCCCCGCAGGGTCGTCGTGGCGGAGGACGAGTCCCTGATCCGCCTGGACATCGTCGAGATCCTGCGCGACAACGGGTTCGACGTGGTCGGCGAGGCCGGGGACGGCGAGACCGCGGTGGCACTCGCAACGGACCTGCGTCCCGACCTCGTCATCATGGACGTGCGCATGCCGAAGCTCGACGGCATCGAGGCCGCTGCACGGCTGACGAAGAAGCAGATCGCGCCGGTCGTGCTGCTGACCGCGTTCAGCCAGAAGGAGCTCGTCGAACGGGCCACCGAGGCCGGCGCGATGGCGTACGTCGTCAAGCCGTTCACCCCGAACGACCTGCTGCCGGCGATCGAGATCGCGCTCGCGCGCTACGCGCAGGTCATCGCCCTCGAGGGCGAGGTGGCCGACCTCGTGGAGCGCTTCGAGACCCGCAAGCTGGTCGACCGCGCCAAGGGCCTGCTCAACGAGAAGATGGGCCTGTCGGAGCCGGAGGCGTTCCGCTGGATCCAGAAGGCGTCCATGGACCGCCGCCTGACCATGCACGACGTCGCCCAGGCGATCATCGAGCAGCTCGCCACCCCGAAGAAGTAGCCGCCGCCCCTCCGCCGCACTCCCTCCATGCGCCGAGGAATTCAGGTGATCCCGAGCAACGCAGGCAGGTCCGCGCGCGTCGCGCCTTCATTCCTCGAAATGTCCTGAATTCCTCGGCGGAGGCGGAGGGAGCAGGACGAGAAGACGCGCGGGGCGCGTCAGGCGTCGCGGAGCAGGTTCGTCATGCGGACCGTCGAGAGGCGGCGGCCCTCGTCGTCGCGCATCACGATCTCGTGCGTGCACAGGGTGCGACCGAGCGAGAGCGCATCGCAGGTGCCGGTGACGAAGCCGGTCCGCGCCGACCGGGAGTGGGTCGCGTTGATCTCGATCCCCACCACGTAGCGTCCCGGGCCGGCGTGCACCGCCGACGAGAGCGAGCCGAGCGACTCGCCCAGCACCACGTGCGCGCCGCCGTGCAGCAGGCCGATCACCTGGGTGTTCCCCTGCACCGGCATGCGGGCGACGGAGTGCTCGGCGCCCAGCTCCAGCACCTCGATCCCCATCTTCTCGGCGAGCGCGCCACCGCCGCTCGACACGAGACGCTCCACCAGTTCCGGATCGAGGTTCTCGGGATACCGCACGGGACGATCCTCCCATCCGACTCCACCGGCTTCGGCGCCCAGGCGGGAGCGTCGGCGGCCGTCGGTACGCTGAGGGGGTGGCGGATCCGGGCGCATCGACCTCCGCCAAGCCCACCCTGCTGGTGGTCGACGGCCACTCGCTGGCGTTCCGCGCCTTCTACGCGCTGCCGGTCGACAGCTTCACGACGGCCGACGGGCAGCACACCAACGCCATCCACGGCTTCCTCTCCATGCTGCTGCTCCTGCTGCAGCAGGAGAAGCCCAGCCACCTGGCGGTCGCCTTCGACATCTCGCGGTTCTCGTTCCGCAACCGCGACTACCCCGAGTACAAGGGCACCCGCAACGAGACGCCTCCGGAGTTCAAGGGCCAGATACCGCTGCTGCAGCAGGCGCTGAAGGCGATGAACATCCCGACGGTGTCCAAGGAGGACTTCGAGGCCGACGACATCCTGGCCACCCTCAGTGTGCAGGGCCGCGAGCAGGGCTACCGGGTGCTCGTGGTCTCCGGCGACCGCGACACCATCCAGCTCGTCAACGACGACGTCACGCTGCTCTACCCGTCCGTCCGCGGGGTCAGCGAGCTGACCCGCTACGACCCCGCGAAAGTGCGCGATCGCTACGACATCGAGCCGTACCAGTACCCCGAGATCGCCGCGCTCGTCGGCGAGACCAGCGACAACCTGCCGGGCATCGACAAGGTGGGCGAGAAGACCGCGGTGAAGTGGCTGCACCAGTTCGGCTCGCTGGAGGCGATCCTGGAGCACGCCGACCAGATCAAGGGCGTCGTCGGCGGCAACCTGCGCGAGCAGCGCGGCAGGGCCGAGCGCAACCGCCGCCTCAATCGCCTGCTCACCGACGTCGAGCTGCCGGTCGGCCCCGGCGACCTGACCCGAGGACCGATCGACGAGGAGGCGGTGCGCGCCGTCTTCACCCGCCTGCAGTTCCGCACGCTGCTGGACCGCGTGCTCAAGCTCGAGGGCGGCGGGGTCTCCGGCGCCGCGCCGACCGCCGCCGACGAGGGCCCGCAGGCACCCGCACCCCAGCAGTTGCTGGACGAGGAACTGGAGCGGTGGCTGCAGCGCGTGCAGAAGGCCAACCCCGAGGGGCTCGCCGTCGCCACCGAGGTGCAGGGCGGCCGCGTCGTCGGCATCGGCGTCGCGTCGCCGACCGAGTCGGTCGACCTGCCCTGGCAGCCCGGCCGTGCCGACTACGCGCCGATCGAGGCATGGCTCGCCTCCGACGCCCCCAAGGTGCTGCACGACGCCAAGACCCAGTTGAAGGCGCTCGCATCGTCCGGCCTGGCGCTGCACGGGGTCGTCTTCGACACTCTGCTGGCCGCGTGGCTGCTGCGGCCCGGCGGCACCGAGAAGACCCTGGCCCAGGTCGTCGACTTCTACCTGCAGGAGCGCCTGCCCGAGGGCGACCCCAACCAGCTGGTGCAGGACGTCGGCGGAGCGGGCCCCGCACCCACCCACGCCTGGTACGCGCTGCGGGCCGCCCACGTGCTTCGCGAGGCCCTGGATCCCCGCACCCTCGGCGTGCTCATCAACATCGAGCTGCCCACCCTGATCACCTTGGCCGCGATGGAGACCGCGGGCGTCGCCGTCGATGCGATCGCGCTCGACGCGCTGAACACCGAGCTCTCCACCCGCATCCTGGAACTGGCGGAAGAGGCGTACGCCATCGTCGGCCACGACTTCAACCTGGGTTCGCCCAAGCAGTTGCAGGAGGTGCTCTTCGGCGAGCTGGGCATGCCGAAGACCCGGTCCACCAAGACGGGGTACTCCACCGACGCCGACTCGCTGTCGGATCTGCAGGCGAAGAATCCGCACCCGTTCCTCGACGTGCTGCTGCAGCACCGCGACGCATCCAAGCTGCGGCAGATGATCGAGACCCTGCAACGCGGCATCGCCCCCGACGGTCGCATCCACACCACCTACGTGCAGACCGGCACCACGACCGGCCGCATCTCGTCCAACGATCCGAACCTGCAGAACATCCCCATCCGGGCGGAGGAGGGGCGGCGCATCCGCGGTGCCTTCGTGGCCGGGGCGCAGTACCCGACGCTGCTGACGGCCGACTACTCCCAGATCGAGATGCGCATCATGGCGCACCTGTCCGAGGACGCCGGGCTGATCGAGGCGTTCGTCTCGGGTGAGGACCTGCACCGGTTCGTCGGCTCCCGCGTATTCGGCGTCGACCCGTCCGAGGTGACGCCGTTCATGCGCACCAAGGTCAAGGCGATGTCCTACGGGCTCGCCTACGGCCTCAGCGCGTTCGGCCTGTCCAAGCAGTTGCGCATCGAGACCGCCGAGGCGCGCGACCTGATGGCCGGCTACTTCGAGCGGTTCGGCGGCGTGCGCGACTACCTGCGCAACGTCGTCGAGCAGGCGCGGGAGGACGGGTACACCGAGACCATCTTCGGCCGGCGCCGCCCCTTCCCCGACCTGACCAGCCCCAACCGGGTGCTGCGCGACAACGCGGAGCGTGCGGCGTTGAACGCGCCGATCCAGGGCACCGCCGCGGACATCCTGAAGATCGCGATGAACCGCATCGACGCCGACCTGCGCGCCCAGGGGCTGCGTAGCCGCATGCTGCTGCAGGTGCACGACGAGCTCGTGTTCGAGGTCGCCGACGGCGAGCAGGATGCGCTCAGCGCCATCGTCACCGACCGGATGGGGTCGGCCGCGCACCTGCGTGTGCCGCTCGACGTGCAGGTCGGCGTCGGCCACGACTGGGATGCGGCTGCGCACTGATGTCGACGCGCACCGATCACGAGAACCGCATGGACGAGCACTGATGGCCGATTCCGTCCTCGCCGCCCTCCTTCCCGACTCGTCGATCCGGCTGGATGCGACCGCGGTGGACCGGTTCGATGCGGTCCGCCAATGCGGGGAGGCGCTGGTTGCGGCCGGCGCGGTCGAGGGCTGGTACGTCGACGCGATGGTCGAGCGTGAGCAGGCCGTCTCCACCTACGTCGGTGAGGGCGTCGCGATCCCGCACGGCACCCTCGCCGGCAAGGACGCGGTGCTGCGCGATGCACTGGTGGTGCTGCGGTTCCCCGACGGGGTCCGCTGGCAGGACGAGGACGTGCGGGTGTGCGTCGGTATCGCCGCCACGCACGGTGGCCACGTCGCGCTGCTGTCGCAGCTCGCGGAACTGCTGCTCGACCCAGCCAAGGCGCAGCGGCTGCGCGCGGCCGAGTCACCGGCCGACGTGACCGCCCTGCTCGGCGGCACCGGGACCGACCGATGAGCGACGCGATGCGTGACCCGGCGACCGACCCGACCGGTGCACATCAGGGTCCGGATCAGGTTCCGGATGGGGGCCCGGATCAGGGTGCCGAGCGTCGCGTCGTGACCGTCGGCTCCAGCGTGGGGCTGCACGCCCGGCCGGCGTCCCTGTTCAGTCAGGCCGCCGAGGACACCGGGATGCCGGTGGCGTTGACGACCGCGGCCGGGCGCACGGTGAACGCGGCCAGCATCCTCGGCCTGCTGCTGCTCAACATCTCGCACGGCGACACGGTCATCCTGTCCGCGTCCGGCGACGGGGCCGCAGCGGCGCTCGACGGGCTGGCCGCGCTCCTCGCCAGCGACCTCGACCAGCAGTAGGCAGAGCTCAGCAGTAGGCAGCGGTCTTTAGGCTGCTTCGGGTGACAGCCGAGCGCAGACCGACCGAACTGGATGCCGTCGCCGAGCGATGGGTCGACACCTCCGTCGCCCTGGCACCGGAGCTGGCGGTGTGGCTCGGCCGCAGCGGCTTCGAGGGCCGGTACGGCGACCTCTCGCCCGACGGCGACGCCGCCCGGGCCGCGGCAGCCCGGCAGGCGCTGCAGGCCGTCCGCGCCGCCGCGCCAACCGACGCCGTCGATCAGGTGACGAAACTCGACCTGACCCGGGAGTTGGAGTTGCACGTCGAACGCCATGAGGCGGGGGAGTCGCTGGGCAACGTGGCGGTGATCGAGTCGCCCGTGCAGAACGTGCGGGACATCTTCGACCTGGAGCCGACCGACACCGAGCAGCAGTGGGCGGTCGTGGCCGCCCGGATGGCTGCGGTACCGGCGGCCATGGCGGGCTACCTGCAGACGCTGCGCCTCGGCATCGAGCGCGGCCGGGTCCCCGCGATCCGCCAGGTGTCGCTCGCCGCGGACGAGGCCGACGAGGCCGCCGCCGACGGCGGCTACTTCGACGCGCTCGCCGGGCGCGGGGCGGATGCACCCGTGGTGCCGCAGTCCCTCGCCCACGAGTTGCAGCGCGCCTCCGGTCAGGCCCGGGCGGCCTACTCGGCGACCGCGGCGTTCCTCCGCGAGCAGCTCGCCCCCGTCGCCCGCACCCATGACGCGGTCGGACGCGAGCGGTACACGCTCGCGTCCCGCGGGTTCCTCGGAGCCACGGTCGACCTGGACGAGACGTACGAGTGGGGACTGGAGGAGCTGGCGCGCGTCACGGAGGAGCAGCGCGTCGTCGCGGCCACCATCGTTCCAGGCGGCGGCGTCGACGAGGCCATCGCCGCCCTGGACGCCGACCCGGCGCGCACGCTCGGCAGCACCGACGAGCTGCGCGACTGGATGCAGTCCCTCAGCGACGCCGCAGTGACGGCGCTCGCCGGCACCCACTTCGACATCCCCGACCAGGTCCGCCGCCTGGAGTGCCGGATCGCGCCCACCACCTCCGGCGTCATCTACTACACGCCGCCGAGCGACGACTTCGCCCGTCCCGGCCGCATGTGGTGGTCGGTCCCCGCGGGCGTCAGCCGTTTCGGCACCTGGCGCGAGACGACCACCGTGTACCACGAGGGCGTCCCCGGCCACCACCTGCAGAACGGCGTCGCCATCGCCAACCGCGCGCAGCTGAACAGCTGGCGGCGCAGCACCTTCGTCTCGGGCCACGGCGAGGGCTGGGCGCTGTACGCCGAACGGCTGATGGCCGACCTCGGCTTCCTCGACGATCCGGGCGACCGCCTGGGCATGCTGGACGGCCAGCGGATGCGCGCCGCCCGGGTGGTCATCGACATCGGCGTGCACCTGCGTAAGCCGCACCCCGACGGCGGCACGTGGAACGCCGAGCGGGCGCTCGCCACGATGCGGGAGCACGTGCACATGGACGACGCGTTCCTGCGGTTCGAGGTGAACCGTTACCTCGGCTGGCCCGGCCAGGCGCCGTCCTACAAGGTCGGGCAGCGCATCTGGGAGCAACTGCGCGACGAGGTGCGCGCGAGGGAGGGCGCCGCCTGGGATGCGCGGGCCTTCCACGGCCACGCGCTCGCCATCGGCGGCGTCGGACTGGAGACCCTCCGCACCGCCCTGCTCGCCGGCTGACCGCCACGATCGCCACGTCGGCCGAACCACCGCACAGCGGGTGACGGCCGCTTCCCAGGTGACGACCGCGCATCCAGCGCGGTAGGCTTGTCAGTCGTCGGCACGCCGCCGGCACGCGGGGCTCGCGCTGCAGTGTCGAGTTCCCGCCCGGGTCGCCTCGGGCGGCCCGCTGTCGCCCATCCGGGCGGACACCTTCATCCACCGCTGTTCCGTGGAGGCGCACTTCAGCGCTCACGGAACGGCCTGAGCAGAAACCGTCTCATCTCCTCCATGACATTGACACCGACCGCCTCGGCCCCCAAGCAGATCGCGATCAACGACATCGGATCCGCAGAAGACTTCCTGGCCGCGGTCGAGAAGACCCTCAAGTTCTTCAACGACGGCGACCTCATCGAGGGTCAGGTCGTCAAGATCGACCGCGACGAGGTGCTCCTCGACGTCGGTTACAAGACCGAGGGCGTCATCCCCTCGCGCGAGCTGTCCATCAAGCACGACGTCGACCCCAACGAGGTCGTCGCCGTCGGCGACACGGTCGAAGCCCTGGTCCTGCAGAAGGAGGACAAGGAGGGGCGGCTGATCCTCTCCAAGAAGCGCGCGCAGTACGAGCGCGCGTGGGGCGACGTGGAGCGCATCAAGGAGGAGGACGGCGTCGTCACCGGCACCGTCATCGAAGTCGTCAAGGGCGGCCTGATCGTCGACATCGGTCTGCGCGGCTTCCTGCCCGCCTCGCTGATCGAACTGCGTCGCGTCCGCGACCTGACCCCGTACCTGGGGCAGAGCATCGAGGCCAAGATCCTCGAGCTCGACAAGAACCGCAACAACGTCGTGCTGTCCCGCCGCGCGCTGCTCGAGCAGACGCAGTCCGAGAGCCGCACCACGTTCCTCAACAACCTGCACAAGGGTCAGGTCCGCAAGGGCCAGGTCTCCTCCATCGTCAACTTCGGCGCCTTCGTCGACCTGGGCGGCGTGGACGGGCTGGTGCACGTCTCCGAACTCAGCTGGAAGCACATCGAGCACGCCAGCGAGGTCGTCGAGGTCGGCCAGGAGGTCACCGTCGAGGTGCTCGAGGTCGACCTGGACCGCGAGCGCGTCTCCTTGTCCCTGAAGGCGACGCAGGAAGACCCGTGGCAGATCTTCGCCCGCACCCACGCCATCGGGCAGGTCGCGCCGGGCAAGGTCACCAAGCTGGTGCCGTTCGGTGCGTTCGTGCGCGTCGCCGACGGCATCGAGGGTCTCGTGCACATCTCGGAGCTCTCCAGCCGCCACGTCGAGTTGGCCGAGCAGGTCGTCTCGGTGGGCGAGGAGGTCTTCGTCAAGATCATCGACATCGACCTGGAGCGCCGCCGTATCTCGCTGTCGCTCAAGCAGGCCAACGAGGGAGTCGACCCCGAGGGCACTGAGTTCGACCCCGCGCTGTACGGCATGATCACCGAGTACGACGACCAGGGGAACTACAAGTACCCCGACGGGTTCGACCCCGAGACCAACGAGTGGCGCGAGGGCTTCGAGGAGCAGCGCGACAAGTGGGAGCAGGAGTACGCGGCGGCCCAGGCGCGCTGGGAGGCGCACAAGGCGCAGATCCTCAAGCAGCAGACCGACGACGCGGTCGCGGCCGGCACCGGCACCTTCGCGGCCGACGCGGAGTCGGCCTCGGCGGGCACCCTCGCCGACGACGAGTCGCTGGCCGCCCTGCGCGAGCGGCTCACCAGCCGCTGAGCGGACCGGTTGCGCGGGCATGCCGCTGATCGCCGTGACCGGGGGGATCGCCTCCGGCAAGTCGACCGTCGCGGCACGGCTCGCGCAGGCCGGGGCCGTCGTCGTCGACGCGGATCTGTTGGCTCGCGAGGCGGTGGCGGCCGGGTCGCCGGGGCTCGCGGCGGTCCGCGAGACGTTCGGGCCGCAGGTGTTCGCCGCCGACGGCACGCTCGACAGGGCGGCGCTCGGCCGCGTCGTGTTCGCCGATCCGGCTGCTCGTGAGCGTTTGAACGGCATCGTCCACCCCGCTGTCATCCAGGCGTCGCAGCAGCGCTTCGCGCAGGCGCTGTCCGCGGATCCGGCCGCGATGGTGGTCTACGACGTGCCTCTGATCGACGCCCGTGGCGTGGGGGAGTTCGATCGTGTGGTGGTCGCCGACGCGCCCGCGGCGCTCCGCATCGAACGACTCGTCGCGCTGCGGGGGATGACCCGCGACGATGCGCAGGCCCGCGTGCGGGCGCAACTCGACGACGACGAGCGGCGTGCCTTCGCCACCGACCTGATCGACACGGGCGGCTCCATCGAGCACACGCTCGCGCAGACCGACGCGCTGGCGGCCCGGCTCGCCGTCCGACCGGCGACGGACTGACCCGAGCGGGTGAGGTTCAACCCCTACTCGAATGTCGCGGCGTGTCGCAACGACGGCAGCGGCGGCGCAGAACATAGCTTCTGATCACCGCGGCGAATCGATCGCGTGGACGACGGTGTCGGCCCGAAGGCTCTCCCCACGTCCGACCGCTTGATGGCAGGAGAACCTGTTTTGTACGAGAAGAAATTCATCGCCGATGCGGTTCGCCGCAGCGCGACGACCGAGGTCGACCGGCGCAAGCTGTTCGCCATGGTCGGCCTGGCGGGCGCCGGTGCGGCCGCGGCAACAATGGTCGGTGGTTCAGCGGCCGATGCCGCGACCGTCGACGACGGCGCCATCCTGAACTTCGCACTCAACCTCGAGTACCTCGAAGCGGAGTTCTATCTGCACGCCGTGAACGGCAAGGGTCTGGCGAAGGCCGACCTGGCCGGCGTCGGCAAGTTCGGCGGCGTCATCGGCGGCCACCGGGTGCCCTGGAAGAAGGGCAGCACCATCTACCGGTTCGCCCACGAGATCGCGCACGACGAGCACCAGCACGTCAACTTCCTGCGCACCAACCTCGCGTCCGCGGCGGTCACCCGTCCGACGATCAACTTCACGGACGCCTTCACCGGGGCCGCTCGCGCCGCCGGTGTGGTCGGCCCGACGGGCACGTTCGACCCGTTCGCGAACGAGACGAACTTCCTGCTCGGCGCCTTCCTGTTCGAGGACGTCGGGGTGACCGCGTACAAGGGCGCCGCTCCGCTGATCTCGAACAAGGGCTACCTGGAGGCCGCCGCCGGCATCCTCGCGGTCGAGGCCTACCACGCGGGGCAGATCCGCAGTTCGCTGTTCCGCGCGGCCGAGGACAACGACGGCTTGTTCGACGTCGTGAAGAAGCTGTCGGACGCCCGCGACCTGCTGGACGACAACACGGCGAACGACCAGAGCATCCGCATCGGCAAAGCGACCAACATCCAGCCGACCGACAAGGACAGCATCGCGTTCAGCCGCACCCCGGGTGCCGTGCTGAACATCGTCTACCTGAACACCACGAAGCCGTCCGTCAGCAAGGGCGGGTTCTTCCCGAACGGTGTCAACGTGAACGGCGACGGGTTCGTCGCGAGCGACGCGAAGGCCTGATCGGTCTCTCGCTCACTGCACAACACGGCCTGTGGGGTCGGCGGTTCGCCGCCGGCCCCGCAGCGTCCGCAGCGCGGCCGGCGTAGGTCCGCAGCTGACCGGTCGCGGTCGCGTCGGCATCCCAGAGTTCCAGGCGAAAGGCTTTGCCGTGCTCGTCCTGACGGCCGAGGTACAGCACCGAGCAGGTGAAGGTCAGCCCCACGACCTGGCAAGGCTGCCGGGCCGGGTGGGAACCCTGCTCCTCGTTCGCTTTGGTGGCGAACCAGAGGGTGTGACCGGGTTCCAACGCTCGGTCGAGGGTGCCGCGCACGAGCGACTTCGTCGGCCAGTCACTGATGACCGAGCCCTCCTCCGGGTCGACCACCACTGCTGCAGGCAGCGCGATCGCTGGGCTGGAAGACGAGGCTGGGCTGGAAGACGAGCGAGACGGTCCGGTCGCGGAGGCGTCCCGTGTCGCGCCGATCCAGGCGGCGGCGATGACGCCGCCGGCTGTGATCAGCGCGGCGATGATGGCGATCACACCACTGTCGCGGCGGGGGCGTCGCGTTCGGGTCCGATCAGGCGGATGGGGAGTGGCGATGGTTGACATCGTGACCTTCTTCTCTTCGGTGAGACGGAGGACTTCGCGTAGTTCAGGGGTGGATGGCCCGCGCGATGCTGGGAGGTCGAGGATGACCGACAGACGCACCTGGCGCAAGCTCTACCCGGACAGATACACCTCGCGCAGGCAAGAGCCCGACCGCTTCTCCGGCAGATGGCACCGCCCATGCCATAGCGACTGCACGAGTAGCGCTGCCGGCTAAGAAGCACGGCAGAATTGGGGCCTACGCCGGACAGAGGAGTCCCGATGCTGTGTGTGCGATGCGGGGAGAACACCACCGTCGTGCGAACCCGAGAAGTTGATGGGGGTCACGCCGTCTCGCGGACGCGCTTGTGCACGGTGCACCCGAACCACCGCTTCACTACTCTGGAGACGCCGCCGCGCGAGAGCGTCGAGCGGGTCGCGGTCAGGTTCAGCGACGATCGGCTGGCTGAAGCCCTTTTCGATCGAGCGCGACTGGGCCGTGACCTCGAGCGGTACACCCTCGGCCGCCTTCCTACTGCGACCCTCCGCGAAGTGGAGAGCGCAACGATCGCGGAGCTCGAGCGACGGCTACCCGAAATCGCGCAGCCGCTGACGGCGGAGGAGACCGCAGCGCATCGCGGAGCCCTGACCTGGATCCGAGACCGCTTCATCGCGGAGCAGGCCGAGGAACAGCTACGGCTGCGCGATCCGATCGCCTGTGTGCTCTTCGCCCTTGCTACCAGAGGGCGCCTCGATCACGACCGACCCGGTTGGGACAGCGCCGACGCGGTACTCGATTGGCTGCAGGAACGTTTCCGGATTTCCCGCGTTCACCCGATACGGCGTGAGGCGGAGGAGGCCGTCTGGCATCCTCTCGGCGTCGATGCACCGCGCCCGGACTGGGTGGTCCAGCAGGTCGATAGGCATGCCGGCCGAGGCACCAAGGCGCCGTTCGTGCACGACCGGCTGGTGCGCAGCGTCGAGCGGGCTTTTTCCGGTCGGGCCCGGCGAGAGGAGCAGAGTCTCCTTACGACCGAGTGGGTGCTGTGGGGTTTGAACGGGCAGAAGACCGTCACCGGCGGCCAGCTCGCCGCCGGGGTCCTGGACTGCCTCCGCCGCGTCGACGACATCGCCTATCTGCGATGGGTCGTCTGGGCGAAGTCCATCGACGACGTCGAGGCGTTCGCCGAGGAGGCGGAAGGGCTCCTCACCCAGCCCGCCTCCCGACTTCGACTTGATCCCCGCGTCCGCTCCCCCAAGCCACCCGAAAGCCGCCCTTGATCGGTCGCATGCCACTAACCTCGAGGTGACCTGGTCGGTCCGAACGGACGCATGACAAGTTCAGGTTTCTTCCGCCCCGCCGAAGCAGTTCAGCTACTTATCCTCCCTCGGCTTCACTTAGGGATTCTGAGGCCCCGGCGCGATTGCACCGTCCAGACCTCGTGATTGTCGTTACGGCGGCAGAAGCGACTAACCTGAGGCGACGCGACAAAAACTGCCCAGAACTAGTCTTTGGCGGGTAATGGCGCCGCAGGACTCTTCCAAGTAACGGTCAACTGGACGGCGCCCTCGGCGGAAGACTTTGCCACAAACCATCCAACGGTCCCGGAAAGCTTGAAAGATAGTTGCACTGCGACCTCGTCTGGCGTGAGGACCTGGCGAGCTTTCGTGGTCAGGTGCGCGATTGACTGGAGGGCGTCCTCGAATTTCCCGAAGGCTGGGTCGGGATTCCCGCCGCCGGACACTGGTTCAGAAGTTGCTCCGCCACGCGGCCCAACAAAGTATGACGTGAAGTCAGTTCCTGATGAATCAACCGGAAATACTGCGGTCGGCAGTGCCGCATCGTCAGTGCTATCTAGCTCGACGAGTAGGACGCTGCCGTCCTCTGTCAGGTACCTACCAATTGCAGTCATCGTTGACTCCTTACTTTCGAGTGCGCGCGAGATGGCACAGCGTCATTGCTGCCTCCGCCCAACTATAGCTCAGGAGCGTTCGTTGTAGAAGGCCCACGGCAATTCAACAATACGATGGCCCGTGGATCGGCATCGAAAAAACTGAGGTGCGCTCATTAGAAATTTGGACAGCAGATGATGGCTCTATTGTGACCGTGACAACCGCGGTTCGGGATGACATATCGATGATGAACGCTAATAGTGGTGGCCGTGTCGTGGGGGCGCTTCTAGGGATCCCCCTCTGACAGGGCGGAAGAGTGCACCCAAAGGTCGAGGCGACGACCGATGGCTAGGTCTTGCCCCTTAACTATCTCACAACCAATGAGATGCGGCACACAGCACGGCGGAATGTGGATGGCAGTCGCTACGCCGCACGCATGTGTCTCTCGACTGTGTCTCGGACCGCTTGGCCTTGCTCTTCGCGCGGGCGTGGGTTGTCAGACAGCTCGTCCTTCGATTTTCCCCCGGCTCGGCGTTTTGTAGCGGCGCCTGTACCTCGACAAGCCGCTCAGGCGCCGCGGGACTGCTCCTCGGGGTCCTGAACGAGATGCAGGCGACGGGGGTCCTTCGGTAGCCGCTGCCAGATCCGTTGGCTAGTCGGCTTGGGCAGCTCGACGACGGAGAGGCGGTCGCGGAATAGGGCCAGGGTGGTCCCGGTCCCTTCCGCGGCGGGGGCGAGGACCCCGTGCCAGCGCAGCTGGTGCGCGGCCGCGGCGACGAGCTGGCAGGCGTCGTAGTCGTCGACGTCACTGGTCAGGTCCGCGCTGGTGAGCCCAACGGCATCGCGGTTCGCGAACACGGTGAGATCCAGGATCCGCTCAACCTCGACCGGGACGGTATAGAGCACCCGGGGCCGGATGTTCTCGGCCGGCACGCCCTGGTCGTCCACAAGGTGTCGGTAGGCCTCGATCACGACGCTGTCGGTGGGTTGCCCGAGGTAGATGACGGGGAAGTGGCGGGCCCAGCGGCCACCGCCTCCGCCAGCGAACGCGTCGCGGTTGGGTGCCGCGTGCCGGAAGTAGACGTCACGGACTTGGACGGGTGCGATGGATGCCACTCGTTCGGTGAGCGTCCGCTCCGGGTCGGCCATGGGCTATCTCCTTGGCCCGCCGGCCAGGTCGTCGACGAGTCGGAGCACGTTTTCGAAGTCGCCCTGGCGGAGGGCGTCGACGGGCCGGCGATGCTCGAGGCGTCGGTTGGGGCGGTGCATCCAGATCTCGATGCCCTCGGTGTCGTAGACGTCTCCGAGTTGTTCGATGACGTACTGGGTCTCCAGTAGCCGGCTGCGTTGGATGCCTTCGGGCCGGGCGTTGCCGCTGGCCCAGTTCTGGACGGCTCGGAGCTTGACGCCGGTGACCTCGGCGAGTTCTTGAGCGGTGAGCACGCGGCGGGCTTCCTCGACCACACGCGTGTAGAGCAGCGCAGCACCCCGTTCCGGGCGTGCGTCGTTGCGCCCCTCGGGGTCGACTGCTCGGGCGGCAGTGGTGGGCATCTGTTCCTCCTGGCGATCGACGACTGCTGTGCCTGAGCAAATCGCGGTCGACCGCAGTCCACCATACGCGCGCTGAGCACATGCTGCAATGCATAGGTGGATGCGTAGCGCGATGCGTGCTACGGTGCGCGGCGAGCGAGGAGGTCGCAATGGATCTGCTGGTACGCGTGGGACGCCAGGACCATCTGGTGGTCGAGCAGCTGCTCGCCCCCGAGGGGGCTGGGCTAAGTCGAGTCGGTCCGGGTCCGGTAGGCGCCGTCGTCGCTGACGCGCAGGTCGCGCGGGAACGGATGAAGGCGCTGACCCGGATCACCGCAGCGGCGGGCGCGACCTACCTCATCGACCCGCTCACGCCGCTGCTGCAGAGCGAGCAGCCCCTCTCCGACAGCTGGGCCCGGCTCCCCTTCGCGACCGCGGCGGCACTCACGCCGGCGGACCTTCGTCAGCCGCGCGTGATCGACGGGCTGGTGGAGGAGACGATCAACTTCCAGCGGGAGCACGGCGCCACCCACCTAATTCCGCCCTACCTCTACTCTGAGCGGCCCGAGGATGCTTGGGCGTTGGCGAACATCGAGCTGCTCGGCCGTACCGCCGAGTTCCTGAACCGGGAGTCCATCGGGCTACCCGTGATTCCGGTGCTGGCGATCGGTCTGCCCGGCTACGGGCCGCAGCGCTCCTGGCGTGCCGGTCTCGATCGGCAACTTGCGGCGACCCGCGCCTTGCAGACCGAAGCGGTCGCGCTCTCGTTCTCCTGGAACGATCCCGCCCACTCCAGCCTTGCCTCGCTGTCCTACCTGTTGACCGCCACCAAGCACGCGGCCGACCAGACCCCGGTCATCGGCTGGCGCTCAGGCCTGTACGGGCTCGCGCAGTGCGCCGCGGGCGCAACCGGCTACGAGACGGGTATGGGATCTCGTGAAACGCTGAACTACCGCCAGTTCGCCGCCTCGCACCGACCTCAGGACCGGCGAGGCACGCCGACTCAGCAGGCGTACACCTACTTCACCCAGTTCGGCCGCAGTGTGCAGCGCAAGACCGGGCAGGCGCTGCTGTCCAACACGTTTCTGCAGGGCTCCCTGGTTTGCGACCCGCTTGCCAGCTGCTGTCCGGAGGGGGTCGACAGCATGCTCGGCAACTGGCGCCCCCATGCCGTCCGGCAGCGCGCGCGGGAGCTGCGCGAGCTGGCCGCCATGCCGCCTCAGGCGGCGTGGCGGCTGAACCGGGTGTCGGGGATGGCCGATCGTGCCCGGCTGCTGGCGTCGACGGCCAACGAGGTCCTCGCCGCGGCCGGGGTCCCCGCTCAGCTGCCGGTCGCGACCTTCGAGCACCTGCAGCAGGTCACCGCGCAACTGCGAGACCAGACCAATCGCCGCGCGGCATAGTCCGTCAGGGATACTGCTGCGGCACCACGCCCGCTGCGGTGACCGGCGCCGGCGCCAGCGCCAGCGGTCGTGGCAGACGGTGCCGGTATAGGACCTTCCGCGGGGTCTTCGCCATTGACGATCTCAGCCACCATCGTGCCCTCGAGGCGGAGCTGAGCCGTGGCGCAGCGGTTGACCTTCTCGGCGGCGAGAAAAAGGCTGCTTCCTCTGCGGACGACGCCGCAACACGCCCTCACGACCGGTACCGCTGGATGCCAAGCGCATGGCCTGCCGCGGC
The DNA here is from genome assembly GCF_964250715.1 of uncultured Amnibacterium sp. Taxonomy (GTDB): domain Bacteria; phylum Actinomycetota; class Actinomycetes; order Actinomycetales; family Microbacteriaceae; genus Amnibacterium. Next base: position 38,345 of record NZ_CAXUGX010000004.1, on the reverse strand, counting down.
ACGCGAGAAGTACCCGGTTCATCAGTATTTTCACGTCAGGGTCTTGCACGTCGCAGACTGCGTTCGTACCTTCTATCCATGAGACGTGAAGCTCCTCGCGCGGGCCACCGAGTGATCCTGAGTGCGATCGCCGCAGGTGCCCTCGCAGGTGCGCTGCTCGTAGGTATCCCAGGTACGCACGCGCCTACAGCAGCTGCGAGCGCAGTGGTCAGTACAGGACATGGCATTGATGCTTGCGGTTCGTACAGCAGTACCACATGAAATCAATGGTACGCCGCGACCAATGACTACAATCTAGGCCTATACATGGGCGGCACTCACGGACCGTGCTATCACCCAAACAAGTCCTTTTTCTCTAACCTCAACCACAACTGGGGCGTTGTTCCAGTTTATGACAGTTTGCAGGCTCCATGCTCTGGGCAGAGCGATCCGATGTCCTCTTCTACATCGACCGCGTACGATCAGGGCGTGACCATAGCAGATCACGTAATCGACACTGAAACCAGTGACGGCTTCACTGGCGCAAAACTCGCATACATCGACCTGGAGCCTTTCAGCAACTCGAGCTCATGCACTGCGGCGCCAAAAGCCTTTGTCAACGGATACGTTCATGAGCTACACGCAAAAGGTCACAAGGCAGGCCTTTACATTAATGCGACGCAGCCGGGCGGCATTCCTTTCGCGGGTATCGATAACCCGCCGGACGCTGTCTGGATTGCGGACTATAACGGTAAAAATTCTGCGGCGCCAGATGCCGTCGACACCAGTGGAACTCGAACGACAGAGTGGACCCACGACCAGCGTCTGCATCAGTACGACCAGAATAGGACAGCTCAACCAAGCGGCGTAAATACGTCCGTGCAGTACGACCCCGACGCTGTCGACGCCCCTATTTTGACCAACAACGTCCCCTGACCGCTGAGAAAGACTTTGAAGATGGCTACGTTTCAGACACGCCGAGACCGCACACAGCTGCTCATTGCCTTGCCTGTCGCGGTCCTCGCAATGGGTATCGTGATTGGACTTAACTCCTTTCAGCACTCTGCTCAACTTGACTCGGCCCGGACTTCGCTCCAAAAAGTCTCTCCTCACCACGCGGCATGGAAGGCGTACCCGGCAGCCTCTGTGGATGCCCCAAAGGACTGCACATCGGCAGACGTACAAATCTCTGCTGGAGACGTCGGCGGAGCGATGCAGCGAGTGCAGGTTCCGGTCAAGGTCGAAAACTCTTCGGATGCAGCTTGCACCTTCGACACGTCTTCCGTGACCCTGAGCTCCGGGGCTCGCGCCGAACTAGTTACAACCGACGATGCAGCGTCGGTCGTCGTGCCGGCAAACTCCAGCACCACAATTGCATATTCGACTCCGGCGGTGTGCGACGGCACGATTGTGGAAGCTTCTAAAGATGTCTCGGGCGATCTTCGTACTGATGACGGTACGGGCCTCTCCGCGACCACCGTGGTACCAAGCGCAATTCAAAAGTGTGGGGAACTACAAGCTGTGCCCGTGACGAGCACATCACCGCAGGACGACGGGACAGGACAATTGAGCTCACTGCGAGCCGCTATCGTCATTCCTGCCGAGCCGGTGCAGGGAGATGAGTTCCACTACATCGTGAGACTTTCTAACCAGTCTACCGCGTCGTTCACATTTGACCATTGCCCCACCATCGAGCAATCGCTTCACTACACTTCCAGTGAGAGTCAATTGGCGACTGTCCTAAACTGCCAGACGTCGGAGTCTTTAGCTCCGGGCAGCAGTGCGGACTTCGAGATGGTGGTTCCATCGCAGCGTGATGGAACCGGCCTGACTGCCATCGCTTGGTCACTAACAGACGGGCCTAGTGCAGCCATCCGACTCTGACGCATGCGCAGTCTCTCATACGTCCGTGTCGCCGCTAGATTAGTCGCGAGAGGCACCGGGCCCGCCGCACGCAGCGAGTACCTTTCGTGCCAACTGCTGATCAGCGGCGGCCGGAGAGGTGCCGGTTTGGAGCAGTGACAGGCGCAGTCAATTTCCTTTGCCTTTCGGTGCAAGCATCGTGACGGGGTGCTGCCGTCAGTGATCGCGGTCACCCGGCGGATCCTCCGCCGTCAGCACACCAGGGCTTTGGACTAGGCGTGCTGCGCGGCTTGGTCTCGCGCCGACCCGAGTGATGGGTCTGCCATCCGGCCGGTGCGGTCGCCGCTGATGAGCTCGAGGGAGCGGAGACGACCAAGCGCGTTGTTGAACCCGCCGCTAGTTGCGGCATATCCGGTCGCGGCGGCGAGGTGGTGACGGTCGAGGGCGTCGGGCCAGGAGTCGATCAGCGCGGTGAGTATCAGGCGCTCCGCTTTGCCGACTCGGCCGGTCCAGTAATCAATCAATGCCGGCCCGCTCGGAAGAGACTCGATCGGTCCGAGTGCAGTTCTACCCGTCTCGGTGATCTGCAGGGCGGTCTTGGGTCCGGTGACACACGCGGCGGTGCGGAGCGCGCCGAGCGCGTTGTTGAACCCGCCGCCGGACGCGTCGTAGCCCACCAGCAGCGCCACTTGCTGCACCGTCTGTGTGCCGTGCTGGGCCAACACGCTGAGGATCGCCCGCTGCGCCTTCGGCAGCCGCATCCCGCCCTCGACGTCCGACGCGGGGCGAGCCGCGACGGTGGGCGGCGCGACGACCACGGGCTCGGATCGCGGCTCGAGACTTCCCGCGCGCAGCGGGGTCTCGGCGGCGTGGACGCGGTCGAGGAGTCGGAGCAGCTCGGGCTCGAGCCATGCCGGTGCTCGCGGCTCGAGAAGTTGCTGCCGAGCGTCGGCGAGGTCGGCTGCCGCGCGCTGCAACTGCAGGCGAGTCGCGGCATGTGCGGTGCGTTCGGCCTCCAATCGACGCTGCGCTGCTCGTGCATCAATTTCCTGGCTGTCGTCGGTCTCCTCGATAAGGGCGGCGAGAGCGGAGAGGTCCAGCGACGGGCGCTGCACAGGGGTAAGCACAACCTGACCGACCTTCGGGGTCGCGGAAGAGTCGAAGGTGCGACGTCGACGGATGGCGACCTGGCGGAGCACGCCGAGCCACTCCGGCGACCACACCCACGCCGTGCCGACCGGGAGGGCGGCGAGGGTCTGCTTCACCTGCCGCGCCTCGGCCTCATCAGCATGAAGTCGCACCCATTCGTCGATCGCAGCGACGTCCCGCGGTCCCGTCATTCCCAGCGCGACGAGGACCTCGGCCTGGGTCAGGACGTCCTTGTTCAACGACGCCGGTCGTTTTCGCCCACCGCTGATCGGGCAGGCGGTGTCGTACCCCCCGCCTACCCTTATCGCATGCAGCCCACACGTGCGGTCCGGCCGTTCCGGGTGATCAGCGAGTACACCCCCAGCGGTGATCAGCCCACCGCCATCGCACAGTTGTCTCAGCGCGTCCGGGCAGGCGAGCCCGACATCGTGCTGCTCGGCGCCACCGGCACCGGCAAGTCGGCCACCACCGCCTGGCTGATCGAGGCGGTCCAGCGGCCCACGCTCGTGCTGGCGCACAACAAGACCCTCGCTGCGCAGCTGGTCAACGAGTTCCGCGAGCTGATGCCCGACAACGCCGTCGAGTACTTCGTCTCGTACTACGACTACTACCAGCCCGAGGCCTACGTGCCGCAGACGGATACCTTCATCGAGAAGGACTCGTCCATCAACTCCGAGGTCGAGCGGCTGCGGCACTCCACCACCAACTCCCTGCTCAGCCGGCGCGACGTGATCGTGGTGTCCACGGTCTCGTGCATCTACGGTCTGGGCGCCGCGGAGGAGTACCTGGAGGCGATGGTCGCCCTGCAGGTCGGCCAGAAGATCCACCGCGACGCCCTGGTGCGCGGGTTCATCGCCATGCAGTACCAGCGCAACGACGTCGACTTGTCGCGCGGCCGCTTCCGCGTGCGCGGCGACACCATCGAGATCATCCCGATGTACGAGGAGCACGCCGTGCGCGTCGAGATGTTCGGCGACGAGATCGAGGCGCTCTACTCGCTGCACCCGCTCACCGGCGAGGTGATCAAGCAGCTCGACGCCGTGTCCATCTTCCCGGCCACCCACTACGCGGCCAGCCCGGCCACGATGCAGCGCGCGATCGGCACCATCCAGACGGAGCTGCACGACCGGCTCGGCGAACTGAAGCGCGACAACAAGCTGCTCGAGGAGCAGCGCCTGCGCATGCGCACCTCGTTCGACCTGGAGATGATGGAGCAGATCGGCTTCTGCTCCGGCATCGAGAACTACTCCCGCCACATCGACGGCCGCATGCCGGGCGACCCGCCGCACTGCCTGCTCGACTTCTTCCCCGAGGACTTCCTGACCGTCATCGACGAGTCGCACGTCACCGTGCCGCAGATCGGTGCGATGTACGAGGGCGATGCGTCCCGCAAGCGGGTCCTCGTCGAGCACGGCTTCCGGCTGCCGTCCGCCATGGACAACCGGCCGCTCACCTGGGACGAGTTCTCAGCCCGCGTCGGCCAGACCGTCTACCTGTCGGCCACCCCGGGACGCTACGAGCTGGGCATGGCGGACGGTGTCGTCGAGCAGATCATCCGGCCCACCGGGCTGATCGATCCCGAGATCGTCGTCAAGCCGTCCAAGGGCCGCGTCGACGACCTGCTGGAGCAGATCCGGCAGCGATCCGAGCGGAACGAGCGTGTGCTGGTCACGACGCTCACCAAGAAGAGCGCCGAGGACCTGACCGACTACCTGGCCGAGGCCGGGGTGCGCGTGCGGTATCTGCACTCCGACGTCGACACGTTGCGCCGCGTGGAGCTGCTCACCGAGCTGCGCCAGGGCGTGTACGACGTGCTCATCGGCATCAACCTGCTGCGCGAGGGGCTCGACCTGCCCGAAGTATCGCTCGTGGCGATCCTCGACGCCGACAAGGAGGGCTTCCTGCGCTCCTCCACCTCGTTGGTGCAGACCATCGGCCGCGCCGCGCGCAACGTCTCCGGCCAGGTGCACATGTACGCCGATGTGATCACCCCCTCGATGCACAACGCGATCGACGAGACCAACCGGCGACGCGAGAAGCAGGTCGCCTACAACACCGAGCACGGCATCGATCCCACCCCGCTGCGCAAGCGCATCGCGGACATCACCGACGTGCTGGCCCGCGAGGCGGCCGACACCGCCCAGATGCTCGCCGGACGCGATCGCGGCAAGCAGTCGCCCGTTCCGCTGCGCCGCGAGGGCCTGGCCGGCGCGGGAGCGACCGAGCTCGAATCGCTGATCGCCGACCTGAACCAGCAGATGCTGCAGGCCGCGAACGAGCTCAAGTTCGAACTCGCCGCACGCCTGCGCGACGAGGTATCCGAACTGAAAGGCGAGCTCCGTCAGATGAGCAAGGCCGGCCACCTGGTTCCGTAGGCGGGCCGGGCCGCTTCTCCGGGCCTGCATCAGTACCGTAGGGCCGTGCGCCGACTGCTCCTCGAACTGCGGCGGCGCACGCAGACCCGGGTGCTGCGGTCGGTGCGCGGGTCGCGCCTGTTTCCGCGCACCGTGGTCGATCGGTTGGGCGACGACGACCGGCTGGGCGGAGCCAGCACCGATGCTGCGGTGATGGTCTACTTCCCCGGCGCCATCGACACGCTCTACCAGATCGATCCCTGGCTGCCCACCTTCGAGGCCCTGCACGCCGCGCTGCGGGTGGTCATCGTGTGCCAGGACTCACGGGTCGCCCGGCACCTGCGTGACCACAGTCCGATCCCGGTCCTGACCGTCGCCCGGTACGGCACCCTCGACGGCGTCCTCGCGCGCAGCGACGTGAAGCTGGCGCTCTACGTCAGTCACGTCGCGCGCAACTTCGAGGCGCTCCGCTTCTCGTCCCTGCTGCACGCCTACATCGGGCACGGTGACAGCGACAAGGGCGTCTCCGCCTCCAACCAGCTGAAGGCCTACGACGTCGTGCTCGCACCCGGGCAGGCCGCGGTCGATCGTGCCGCGCGACGACTGATGCGATTCGATGCCGACGCCCGCTGCATCGTCGTCGGGCAACCCCTCATGCTGGCCGCGCCGCGCACGACCGCCCCGTCGTCGGCGGACGTCGGCGCGACCGGTGGCGGTGCCGCGGACCCCCGGACGACGGTGCTGTACGCGCCGACCTGGGAGGGTGCGCAGCCGTCGGTCGCGTACAGCTCGGTACTGAGCCACGGTGAGGCCCTCGTGGATGCCCTGCTCGCCGACGATCGGTTCCGCGTCGTCTACCGACCGCACCCGCTCATCGGCGTCTCCTCCGCCGCCTACGCCGGCGCCGACGCGGGTATCACCGCACGCATCGCCCACGCGGCGGCCGAGGATCCGGCGGCGGGCCACCGGGTGGTCCTCCCGGACGACGAGAGCCTCGACGCCTCCTTCGAGCGGGCCGGACTGCTGATCTGCGACGTGTCCGCGGTGGCGACGGCGTGGTTGCCGTCCCTGAAGCCGTTGGTGGTCACCGAGCCGGCGGGGGAGCAGGCGGTGTCCGCGGACTCCGGCATGCTCGGCGCCGTGACCCGGCTCTCGGCGGCCGACGTGCCGCGGGTCGCCGCGCTGCTGCGAGCGGAACTGGACTCGGACGCCGGGCTCGACGTGCGGCGCGATCTTGTCGCGTACTACCTGTCGCCGTACTGGCCCGACCGCGTCACCGAACGCTTCGTCAGCGTCTGCGCCGCCCTCACCGCCGAGCGCGACGAGTTGCGCGGTCGCCTGCTCGCCGCCGGCGCAACCGGCGTCTGACCGCCCGCCCGGCTCGCTCCTGCAAGCCGGCCAGTGGACCGGCGTCCGCGCAGGGTTCTGCACAGCAGTCCCATAGTTGCACAGGAGGGGCGGGGTGGGGCGGCGCGCTCAGGCGCCGGCGGGCACCCGCGTTCGCTGGACGATGCCGCGTGCCTCGGTCAGGAACACGTCGGCGTAGTGCTGCGGATCGAAGTCGCCGAGGAAGTAGGACTTCAGTTCCGTCCGCCGCGCGGCCAACGGGTCGCGTCCCGTGATCGCATCCAGCACCTCGTCCAGGTTCGTGGCGAACTGGTCGATCACGTACCCCGCTTCGGCGACGGGAAAGTCCCGGGCGAACTCGTCGCGGGATTCGCCCTGCATCGCCGCGATCGCGAACGGCTTCTCGGAGTACAGGAAGTCCGGGACGACGCTCGACACGTCGGAGATGAGGATGTCCGCGGCGTTGAAGCAGTCGGTCAGGCTCATCGTCCGGCTGGCCGCCGCCCCGTACCGGTGCGCGCGCCCCGACTCCTTGACGTCGGCAGCGAGCAGGGCCGCGATGCGATCCGACTCGCGAGCGTGCTCGCGGTTCCGCCGCGTGTACGGGTGCGGGCGGTAGACCACCGTGTACCCGCGCTCGATCAGGGCGGTGACGACGGCGACGCCGATCGGCAGCGAGCAGTAGTCGGAGTCGGTGTTCGCGCCTCCCCAGGTGGGCGCATAGAGCGCCGTCGGCTCGAGACTCGTGGTCGTGCGGATGTCGACCGACTCCACCTGCGGCCGGCCCACGACGGTGAACAGATCCGGCGACACGTCGACGCCGTTGCGGGCGAAGCGGTCGATCGCCGCCTGACCGGCCACGAAGTCGCGGTCGTACATTCGGAACACCGGGCTGTAGCTCGGCGCCTTGTCGCTCTCGCCATGGTTCAACTGCACATGCGCCAGACCCGGGAAGCGCACGAAGTGCGTGTTCCGGGCCGCGTTGTTCACGTAGAAGACCGTGGTGAGCGACGGCACGACGATCAGGTCGAGGTCGCGAGGATCGCGCCGCACCAGAACCGGCGCATCGGTCAGCGCGGTGATCTCGGCGAAGGTACGCGGGTTGCGCACCACGATCATGAACGGTTCACCGATGCGCTCCAGGAACGGCAGCCACATCGTCACCTGGTAGTCGGTGCCCGGAGGGGCGTCCCAGTGCAGGGCGAATCGCGGACCGCACTCCGCGAGCGCCGTGCCGAGCAGCAGTTCGGCTTTGCGCCGGGCGTGGATGCGCAGCGCCGCGTCGATCGCCGCCAGGGTCGTGGCAGCCGCCGCCGCGATCGCCGGGATCAGCAACCAACCGGCCCCGACACCGACCGAGACGAGGGCCAGCAGCGCGATCGGCGCAGTCAGGTTGATCACGAACATGCGTTCCTCCGCCAGCAGCGCGCGGTTGCGCACCCGGATGCCGGGCACGTTCGCGGCATAGGGGATCGCTGTTCGCGCAAGCCGGTTGACGAACGGCTCCACGAGCACGGCGGCGGCGATCAACGCCGTCGCCACCCACAGCGGCCAGCTTCGCGTCGTCACGAAGAGCAGGCTGAGCAGCACCAGCGAGGTGCGGCCGACGGTCTGCGTGCCCGGCGCCCCGCGCAGGTGCACCAGTTCGCGCAGGGTCGCGGGGCCGAGCAGCGGCAGGACGACCGCGACGCCGGCCAGGACCAGCGGCAGGGCGCGTGCAGACGGGCTCGCGATGGCCACCGCGACCGCGGCGACGCCGAGCGCGTCGGCGATCGGCCGGGTGGCGCCGGCGCCGGAGAGCCACTGCAGCGGCGAGACGGTGTCCGTCGCGGCCCGACCGGCGACGGCGGCGCCGGGCGCCGCCTCGGTGCCGTTCGACGGAGTGGAGAGGTCGACCGCCGTCATCTCATCGACGGCGGTGCCCTCGGGCGCGACGGGAGCGGTCGCCTCGCCGACGTCACTAACCTGCAGCATCCGGTCACTCATCAAGGTCATTGCTGCTCCCGCCGTGCGACCCACCCCGCGGGTCATCTGCTCGGTTCGCCGCGCGTCCCGATGCGGGGACGACGGTGGCTTGTCCAGACCTCGGAGCGTAATCGGATCGTGACCGGATGTCGGGAGGTCGGCGCGACACGCCCTGTGTCGAATGTGCTCTGCCTCGTCATCGCCCGGACTGTAGCCGCCTGCAGCGTGTCGTCACACCCCGAACCGATCGCACCCTCGGCGGGGCTCACGGGTAGCGGCCACGCACCGGCTGTCGGAGGGCCGTCCGTAGAATCTTCCGGTGCCGATCACACGGGTGGGGAACGCGCCGACGCTCAGTGTCCGGGGCGCGCGGGTGCACAACCTGCAGGACGTCTCCATCGACATTCCGCGCGATTCCATGGTCGTGTTCACGGGGCTTTCGGGCAGCGGCAAGTCCTCGCTCGCCTTCGACACGATCTTCGCGGAGGGGCAGCGCCGCTACGTGGAGTCACTGTCCGCGTACGCGCGCCAGTTCCTCGGCCAGGTCGACCGGCCCGACGTCGACTTCATCGAGGGCCTGTCGCCGGCGGTGTCCATCGACCAGAAGTCGACCAACCGCAATCCTCGGTCCACGGTCGGCACGATCACCGAGATCTGGGACTACATGCGACTGCTGTGGGCCCGCATCGGTGTGCCGCACTGCCCGGTCTGCGGCCAGGTGATCGCCAGCCAGACGGTGCAGCAGATCGCCGATCAGCTGATGGAGCTGCCGGCCGGCACCCGGTACCAGATCGTCAGCCCGGTCGTCCAGCAGAAGAAGGGCGAGTTCGTCGACCTCTTCAAGGAGTTGTCGGCCAAGGGCTACTCGCGGGCGGTCGTCGACGGTGAGACCGTGCAGCTCGCGTCGCCGCCCACGCTGAAGAAGTCGTACAAGCACGACATCGCCGTGGTCGTCGACCGTCTCGTCGCGGCACCCGACCTGCTCACCCGGCTGACCGACTCCGTGGAGACTGCGCTGTCGCTCACCGACGGCCAGGTGCAGGTCAACTTCGTCGATCTCACGGGGCCCGAGGCCTGGCGCGGGTTCTCCGAGAAGCTCTCCTGCCCGAACAACCATCCGCTGCAGCTGGCCGAGATCGAGCCGCGCACCTTCTCGTTCAACGCCCCGTTCGGCGCGTGCCCGGAGTGCTCCGGCATCGGCACGAAGATGTCGGTCGACGCCGACCTGCTGCTCGGCGACCCGTCGCTCTCCATCCGCGAGGGCGTCATCATCCCGTGGAGCAATCAGGGCAAGCAGCTGTTCACGTACTACGAGCGCATGCTGAACGCGCTGGCGCGCGACCTGGACTTCTCTCTCGACTCCGCCTGGGAGGCGCTGCCGGACGAGGTGCAGCAGGCCGTGCTGCACGGCAACGACTTCGAGGTGCGGGTCAAGTGGAAGAACCGCTACGGCCGCGAGATGTCCTACACGCAGGGCTTCGAGGGCGTCATTCCGTACCTCGAGCGCAATTGGCTGCAGGCCGAGACCGATGTGCAGCGGGCGCGCTGGGCCGAATATCTGCGCGAGGTGCCCTGTCCCGTGTGCGGGGGCAAGCGGCTGAAGCCCGAAGTGCTCGCGGTGCTCGTCGGCGGCAGCAGCATCGCCGACATCGCAGCGCTCTCGCTGGCCCAGGCCGCCGAGTTCATGCACACGGTGCAGCTGACGCCCCGGCAGGCCAAGATCGCGGCGCAGATCCTGCGCGAGATCCAGGCGCGGCTGGAGTTCCTCACCGAGGTGGGACTCACGTACCTCTCACTGTCGCGCGCGGCGGGAACGCTGTCCGGCGGCGAGGCGCAGCGCATCCGGCTCGCCACGCAGATCGGCTCCGGCCTCACCGGGGTGCTGTACGTGCTCGACGAGCCGTCCATCGGCCTGCATCAGCGCGACAACCGGCGGCTGATCGACACGCTGCTGAAGCTGCGCGACCTCGGCAACACCCTGATCGTGGTCGAGCACGACGAGGACACCATCCGCGCCGCGGACTGGATCGTCGACATCGGGCCCGGTGCCGGAGTCAACGGCGGTCGCGTCGTGCACTCCGGCGACTATGCCTCGCTGGTCGCGGACGAGTCGTCGGTCACCGGCGACTACCTGGCGGGACGCCGTGCGATCGAGGTACCCCGCGAGCGCCGCCCCGTCGACCCGTCGCGCCAGCTGCAGGTCGTCGGCGCGCAGGCCAACAACCTGCGCAACGTCACCGCCTCGTTCCCGCTCGGCGTGCTGACCGCGGTCACCGGCGTCAGCGGCTCCGGCAAGAGCTCGCTGGTCAACGACGTGCTCTACCGGGTGCTGGCGAACCGCCTGAACGGGGCGCGCAAGGTGCCCGGCCGACACCGGCGGGTCACCGGGCTCGAGCACCTCGACAAGGTCGTGCACGTCGACCAGGGGCCGATCGGCCGCACACCTCGGTCCAACCCGGCCACCTACACCGGCGTCTTCGACCGCATCCGCACCCTGTTCAGCGAGACGGCGGAGGCGAAGATGCGCGGCTACCTGCCGGGCCGCTTCAGCTTCAACGTCAAGGGCGGGCGCTGCGAGCACTGCCAGGGCGACGGGACGATAAAGATCGAGATGAACTTCCTGCCCGACGTCTACGTCGTCTGCGAGGTGTGTCACGGCGCTCGCTACAACCGCGACACGCTGACCGTGCATTACAAGAGCAGGAACATCGCCGAGGTGCTCGACATGCCGATCGCGGAGGCGGCGCAGTTCTTCGAACCGATCTCGGCGATCCACCGGTTCCTGAAGACCCTGGTCGACGTGGGCCTCGGCTATGTGCGGCTCGGCCAGAGCGCGACCACCCTGTCGGGCGGCGAGGCCCAGCGCGTCAAGCTCGCCACCGAGCTGCAGCGCCGCTCCAACGGCCGCACGGTCTACGTACTCGACGAGCCGACGACCGGCCTGCACTTCGAGGACGTGCACAAGCTGCTGCTGGTGCTGAACGGCCTCGTCGACAAGGGCAACAGCGTGCTCGTGATCGAGCACAACCTCGACGTGATCAAGTCCGCGGACTGGGTGATCGACCTGGGGCCCGAGGGCGGCGCCGGCGGCGGCACCGTGTTGGCGGAGGGCACACCCGAGCAGATCGCCCGCGTCGAGGGCAGCCACACCGGCCGCTTCCTGCGCGACGTGCTGCAGCCGGCCCTCGCCGCATCGGCGTAGGGGTACCGCATGCCGAATCACACGCGTGCGGACCCAGGACACATGGACCGAGGACGCACCGACACGGTCGCCTACCGGCCCGCCGCGGGCGAGATCCCCACGAGCCCCGGTGTGTACCGGTTCCGTGACGCGTCCGGGCGGGTGCTGTATGTCGGCAAGGCCAAGAGCCTGCGGCAGCGGCTGACCAACTACTTCGCTCCGCTGCACACCCTGCACGAGCGCACCCGCCGCATGGTGACCACCGCGGCGAGCGTGGAATGGACCGTCGTCGGCACCGAGTTCGAGGCCCTGCAGCTGGAGTACAGCTGGATCAAGGAGTACGCCCCGCCCTTCAACGTGCAGTTCCGGGACGACAAGTCGTACCCGTACCTGGCCGTCACGCTGGGCGAGGAGGTGCCGCGGGTGCTGGTCACCCGCAACCGACGGCTGCGCGGCGCCAAGTACTTCGGGCCGTACACCAAGGTGTGGGCCATCCGCGAGACGCTCGACCTGATGCTCAAGGTCTTCCCGATGCGCAGCTGCTCGGACACCACCTACCGACGTGCCGAGCTGACCGGCCGGCCGTGCCTGCTCGGCGACATCGGCAAGTGCACGGCACCGTGCGTCGGACGCATCCCGGTCGCAGCGCACCGAGAGATCGCCGACGACATGGTGGCGTTCATGGCCGGCGGCGACGCCCGCTACCGCGTCGACCTGACGCACCGCATGCGCGAGGCGGCGGCGGCACAGAACTACGAGGCGGCGGCGCGTTACCGCGACGCGCTCGGCGCGATGGAGGCGGCGCTCTCCAAGACCGCCGTCGTGCTGCGCGAGGACGTGGATGCGGACGTCTTCGGCATCGCCGACGACGAGCTCGCCGCCAGCGTGCAGCAGTTCATCGTGCGCGCCGGCCGCATCCGCGGTACCCGCAGCTGGGTCGTCGACAAGGAGCTCGACGTGCCGCTCGGCGAGCTGGTGGAGCGAGTGGTGCTGAGCGCGTACGAGGACGACGCCTACCCGCCGCGGGAGGTGCTCGTCCCCGTCCGACCCGAGGACGCGGCCCTGCTGGAGACCTGGCTGACGGACCGGCGCACGGCCGGGCGGGAGTCGGACGGGCTGCGGGGCGCCGGCCGGGTCGTCCTGCACGTCGCCGAGCGCGGCGAGAAGGCGGCGCTCGCCGAGACCGCCGGCCGCAACGCCGCGCACGCCCTCATGCTCTACAAGACGCGCCGCAGCGCCGACTTCACCGCGCGCAGCCAGGCGATCGCCGACATCCAGCAGGCATTGGAGTTGGCCGAGTCGCCGCTCCGAATCGAGTGCTTCGACGTGTCGCACCTGGCGGGCACGAACGTGGTCGCCTCCATGGTCGTGTTCGAGGACGGCCTGCCGCGCAAGGATCAGTACCGGCGCTTCAACGTCGCCTCCACCACCGACGACACCGACTCGATGTACCAGGTGCTGCGCCGCCGCCTCGCCTACCTCAAGGAGCGGGACGGCACCGACGTGCAGCAGGGCGAGCGGTTCTCGTACCGGCCGAACCTGCTCGTCGTCGACGGCGGTCAACCCCAGGTGCAGGCCGCTGCGCGGGCGATCGCCGACTCCGGCATCGAGGGCATCGCGGTTTGCGGCCTCGCGAAGCGGCTGGAGGAGATCTGGTTGCCCGACGCGGATTTCCCGGTCATCCTGCCGCGCAACAGCGATGCGCTCTTCCTGCTGCAGCGGCTGCGCGACGAAGCACACCGCTTCGCGATCACCCACCAGCGCATCCGTCGCAAGCGCGACATCTCCTCGCAGTTGGCGCAGGTCCCGGGGCTCGGCGAGGCGCGGGTGCGGGTGCTGCTGAAGCACTTCGGATCCGTCGCCCGGCTGAAGCGCGCCACGGTCGACGACATAGCCGGGGTCCCGGGCTTCGGCACGGTCCTGGCCGCGGCGGTGCTCGACCGCCTCGCCGCCGACACCGAAAGCGCCTCACTAAGCTCGTCATGACCGCACCGGACGAGACGGGGAGAGGGCTGCCCGCCATGACGGACGCCACCGCAGCGAGCGTCGCCGCAGCGTTGACAGCGGAAGCGGCAACGGCGACGGCACAGATACCGACCGCGGAGGCTCCCACGGGCGGGGCACCGTCGGTCCTGGTCGTCACGGGCATGTCCGGGGCCGGCCGCACCACGGTCGGCAACGCCCTGGAAGACCTCGGCTGGTACGTCGTCGACAACCTGCCGCCGCAGATGCTGCGCCCGCTGCTGGAGTTGGCCGGCCACTCCGGCGACCGGCTGAACCGCATCGCGGTCGTCGTCGACGTGCGCGGGGGAGCGGTGTTCTCCGAACTCGACACCGGCGACCGGCCGCAGTTCCGCCTGCTGTTCCTGGAGGCGAACGACGCGTCCCTGGTCCGCCGCTTCGAGCAGGTGCGCCGTCCCCATCCGCTGCAGGAGGGCGGCACGCTGCTCGACGGCATCGCCGCGGAGCGGGAGCTGACCCTGGAGGTGCGGGAGCAGAGCGACATCATCATCGACACCTCCGAGCTGAACATCCATCAGCTCGCCTCGGCCATCAACGAGCTGTTCGCCGACGACGAGACCCCGGGGGTGCGCATCACGCTGACGAGCTTCGGCTTCAAGTACGGCGTGCCGACCGACGCCGACATGGTGGCGGACGCCCGCTTCCTGCCCAACCCGTTCTGGGTGCCGGAGCTGCGGCCCATGACGGGCCGCGACCAGCGCGTCAGCGACTACGTGCTCAGCCAGCCGGGAGCCGGTGAGTTCGTCGAGCGCTACGCCGGTGCGCTGGCGCCGGTGCTGGCCGGCTATCAGCGCGAGAACAAGAGCCACGCCACCATCGCCGTCGGCTGCACCGGCGGCAAGCACCGCTCGGTCGCCCTGGTGGAGCGTCTGGCGGGGTTGCTGGAGTCGCAGCCGGGGGTCGCCGTGCGGGTCAAACACCGGGACCTCGGCCGGGAATAGGGGTCTGATGAGGGGGTGTGCTGAACGCCCCCCACGGGTGCGACACTGGGTCACCGAGGGCGGCGCCAGCGGCGCATGACGGGTTGAGGACGGGGACGCGAGCATTGGTGCTGACGGCTGAGGTGAAGGACGAGCTGACCCGGGTCGAGGTCGGCAGAACGGCGGTCCGGGCGGCGGAACTGGCCACGATCCTTCGGTTCTCGGGCGGTCTGCACCTGATCTCGGGTCGGATCGCGGTGGAGTCGGAGCTCGACACGCCCCAGCTCGCCAAGCGGGTCCGCCGCGACCTGGCGGAGCTCTACGGCGTCCGCAGTGAGATGACGGTGCTGTCCGCCTCCGGGGTCCGACGTAACCATCACTTCCTGGTCCGGGTCGTCGACGGGGGCGAGACCCTTGCGCGGCAGACCGGCCTGCTCGATGCCCGCCGCCGGCCCATCCGGGGGTTGCCCAACCGGCTGACGACCGGGTCGCCCGACGAGATCGAGGCCGTCTGGCGTGGTGCGTTCCTGGCCCACGGCTCGCTCACCGATCCGGGTCGCTCGGCGGCCCTGGAAGTCACCTGCCCCGGCAATGAGACGGCGATGGCGCTGGTCGGCGCGGCCGGCCGGCTCGAGGTGGCCGCGAAGGCCCGCGAGGTGCGTGGGGTGCACCGGGTCGTCATCCGCGACGGCGAGGCGATCAGCGACATGCTGAACCACATGGGTGCCCGCGAGAGCGTGCAGAACTGGGAGGACCTGCGGCAGCGCCGCGAGATCCGCGCCAACACCAACCGCCTCGTCAACTTCGACGACGCCAACCTGCGGCGCAGCGCCCAGGCCGCCGTGGCCGCGTGCGCCCGGGTCGAACGCGCGCTCGAGATCCTCGGCGACGGCACGCCCAAACACCTCAAGTACGCCGGCCAGCTGCGCCTCGCGCACCGAGACGCGAGCCTCGACGAGCTCGGCCACCACGCCGACCCGCCGATGACCAAGGATGCCGTCGCCGGCCGCATCCGCCGCCTGCTGGCCCTCGCCGACAAGCGTGCGGTCGAGACCGGCGTGCCCGGCACCGACGCCGACCTGCCCATCGACCTCGACGCCTGAACCGCACTGCCAGCGGGGGCCGGTCGAACGCTGCCCGGGTCGGGCGATCAGGTCGGCGTCACCGGCCGGTTCTAGGATCGAACCGCCAACCCACTGTTCGACCGGAGGCCCGCCATGCCCGTCTACACCCTGCCCGAACTCGGCTACGACTACGGGGCCCTCGCTCCGCACATCAGTGCGCAGATCATGGAGCTGCACCATGGCAAGCACCACCAGGCGTACGTCACCGGCGCCAACGCCACGCTCGACGCACTGACCGAGGCGCGCGCGACCGGCAGCTTCGCGAACATCAACAAGCTCGAACGCGATCTGGTCTTCAATCTGGGCGGCCACGTGAACCACTCGGTGTTCTGGAAGAACCTCTCACCCGACGGCGGCGACAAGCCCACCGGCGAGCTCGCCGCCGCGATCGACGAGTTCTTCGGCTCGTTCGACGCGTTCACGGCGCACTTCACGGCTGCGGCCATGGGCGTGCAGGGGTCCGGCTGGGCGGCGCTCGTCTACGACTCCATCGGCCGCCGGCCGATCATCGTGCAGTTCCACGACCAGCAGCAGGACTTCCCGGTCGGCAGCGTGCCGCTGCTGCTGCTCGACGTGTGGGAGCACGCGTACTACCTCGACTACAAGAACGTCCGTGCCGACTACGTCAAGGCCTTCTGGAACATCGTCGCCTGGGACGACGTCGCGGCCCGCTTCGCGGCGGCTGAGCAGTCCGGTTTGCTCCTGCCCTAGGCTGGCGAAGCCCTGCCGTCACCGGCCGGAACCCCGGCGCGCCGACATGCGCGCACCCGAATCGGAAGGCTCTTCGTGACCGTCAAGATCGGCATCAACGGATTCGGCCGCATCGGCCGCAACTACTTTCGTGCCGCGCTGGCCAAGGGCAGCGACCTCGAAATCGTGGCCGTCAACGACCTGACCGACAATCGGGCGCTCGCCCACCTGCTGAAGTACGATTCGGTCGCCGGCCCGCTGTCCCAGACCGTCTCGGTCGAGGGCGACACCATCGTCGTGAACGGCAAGGCCGTGCAGGTGCTGGAGCAGCGCGACCCGGCCGCGCTCGGCTGGGGCGACCTGGGTGTCGACATCGTCATCGAGTCGACGGGTCGGTTCACCAAGGCAGACGATGCGCGCAAGCACATCACCGCGGGTGCCAAGAAGGTCATCATCTCTGCGCCGGCCAGCGGCGAGGACGGCACGTTCGTGATGGGCGTCAACGAGGGCTCGTACGACCCGGCGTCGATGCACATCCTGTCCAACGCCTCCTGCACGACCAACTGCCTGGCACCGCTCGCCAAGGTCTTCAACGACGCGTTCGGCATCGAGAACGGCCTGATGACCACCGTGCACGCCTACACGGCGGACCAGAACCTGCAGGACGGGCCCCACAGCGACCTGCGTCGTGCCCGTGCCGCCGCGCTCAGCATCATCCCCACCTCCACGGGCGCCGCCAAAGCCATCGGGCTCGTGCTGCCGGAGCTGAAGGGCAAGCTCGACGGCTTCGCGCTGCGCGTCCCGGTCCCGGTCGGCTCCATCACCGACCTGACCGTGACGTCGGGACGCACGGTCACCGTCGACGAGGTCAAGGCCGCATACCGCGAAGCGGCCGACGGCCCGCTGAAGGGCATCCTGAAGTACGTGGAGGACCCGATCGTGTCCGCCGACGTCGCCGGCGACCCGCACTCGTCACTGTTCGACGCCGACCTCACGCGCGTCATCGGCAACCAGGTCAAGCTCTCGTCCTGGTACGACAACGAGTGGGGCTACTCCAACCGCCTCGTCGACCTGACCGACTACGTGGCCGCCCGGCTCTGACCGGCGCCAGGTACGGCGAGTAGGCGCGACGCGCAGGATGACCCTTCGCACCCTCGATTCCCTCGGCCCGCTCGACGGCCGCACCGTGGTCGTCCGCTGCGACCTGAACGTGCCGCTGCGCGACGGCGCCATCACGGACGACGGGCGGATCCGTGCGTCGGTGCCGACCCTCACCCGCCTGCTGGACTCCGGTGCCCGAGTGCGCGTGCTCTCGCATCTGGGTCGGCCCGACGGGCATCCCGACGAGCAGTACTCCCTGGGCCCGGTCGCCCGCCGGTTGGGCGAGCTGCTCGGGCGCCCCGTCGCGTTCAGCGGCGCGCCGGCCGGGGAAACCGACCTCGGTGACGCTGACGTGACCGTGCTCGAGAACCTGCGGTTCGACCCGCGCGAGACGACGAAGGACGGTGACGGCCGACGTGCCTACGCCGCCGAGCTGGCCCGCTTCGCCGACGCGTTCGTCTCCGACGGGTTCGGCGTCGTGCACCGCGAGCAGGCGAGCGTGGTCGAACTCGCGCAGATGCTGCCGAGCGCAGCGGGTACGTTGATCGCGGACGAGCTGACCGTGCTGCAACGCTGCACCGACACCGTCGAGCGCCCGTACACCGTGATACTCGGCGGCTCGAAGGTCAGCGACAAGCTGGGGGTCATCGACCACCTGCTGCCCCGGGTCGATTCGCTGCTGATCGGCGGCGGCATGCTCTTCACGTTCCTCGCCGCGCAGGGCCACGCCGTCGGCCGCAGCCTGCTCGAGCAGGACCAGATCGACACGGTGCGCGGCTATCTGGAGCGCGCGCAGCAGCACGGCGTCCAGCTCGTGCTGCCGACCGACATCGTTGTGGCCGCCGAGTTCGCCGCCGATGCGCCCCACGAGACCGTGGCCGCTGACGGGATCGAGTCGTCGTCGTTCGGCCCGTCCGCGATCGGTCTGGACATCGGCCCGCAGACCGCGGCCGCGTTCGCCGAGCGAGTGCGCGACTCCACCACCGTGTTCTGGAACGGGCCGATGGGCGTGTTCGAGTTCCCGGCGTTCGCGGCGGGCACGCGGGCGGTCGCGCAGGCCCTCACCGAGGTCGGCGGGCTCTCCGTCGTCGGCGGCGGCGACTCGGCCGCGGCCGTCCGCGCCCTCGGATTCCGGGACGACCAGTTCGGGCACATCTCCACCGGCGGCGGCGCCAGCCTGGAGTTCCTCGAGGGCAAGACCCTGCCCGGCCTGTCCGTGTTGGGCTGGGCCGCATGAAGGCGCCCAGGTCGGCCCGCCGCGACGCCGCTCCGCAGACCGGACGACTGCCGCTCATCGCGGGCAACTGGAAGATGAACCTCGACCACCTGCAGGCGATCGCGCTGGTGCAGAAGCTGGCCTGGACCCTGCAGGATCACGGCTACGACGAGCGGATCGTGGAGGTGGCCGTCTTCCCGCCGTTCACCGACCTGCGCAGCGTGCAGACCCTGATCAGCGCCGATCGGCTGCCCCTGCGGTTCGGGGCTCAGGACCTCTCGCCGCACGCCTCCGGCGCCTACACGGGCGATATCTCCGGACCGCTGCTGAAGGCCCTCGACGCGACCTACGTGATCGTGGGTCACTCCGAGCGTCGAAGTCTGCACGCCGAGACGGACCAGGTAGTCGGCGCGAAGGTGCGTGCCGCGCTCGACAGTGCGCTGGTACCGGTGCTCTGCGTCGGCGAGACGGCCGAGGACCGTGAGCAGCAGGGTGCGAGCGCGGTGCCGGTCGCCCAGTTGCGGGCGGCGCTCGACGGTGTACCCGCCGACGCCGACCTGGTCGTGGCCTATGAGCCGGTGTGGGCGATCGGCTCCGGCCAGGCGGCGACCCCCGAGCAGGCGCAAGAGGTGTGTACCGCCCTGCGCGTGGCGCTCGGCGAGGTGCTCGGCGCCGAAGCGGCGGACCGCACCCGCATTTTGTACGGCGGGTCGGTGAAGCGGGACAACATCGCGGACTTCATGCGCCAGGCCGACGTGGATGGGGCGCTCGTGGGTGGTGCCAGCCTCGACGCCGCCGGATTCGCGGACATCGTGCGCTTCCCGAAGCACGTGACGCGCTGACCGACGGTCGACCCGCGCGGGACGACCGCTATACTTGTCCCGGCTGACAACTCGCTGTATCGGAGTTGTCGATCATGAAAGCCTTGTCGATCGTGGAGGGAGACCGTCATGGCGATCCTTCAGGTCGTGCTGCAGGTGGTGCTCGGCATCACGTCGCTGCTGCTCACCCTGCTGATCCTGTTGCACCGCGGTCGAGGCGGCGGACTGTCCGACATGTTCGGCGGCGGCGTCACATCCAGCCTCGGCTCCTCCGGGGTCGCGGAACGCAACCTGAACCGCATCACCGTGATCCTCGGCGTGATCTGGATCGCAGCGGTCATCGTCCTCGGCCTCATCACGAAGTTCACGGGCTCCTGAGCCCTCGGTACCTATCCACGGGCTCCTGAGCCCTCACCACTTATTCACGGGCTCCTGAGCCCTCACCACCACCACCACGGAAGAGAGACACCATGGCGTCTGGCGGCAGTGCGATTCGCGGTTCCCGCGTCGGTGCGGGCCCGATGGGCGAGCAGGACCACGGCCACCACGCCGACCGCGTGGCGATCAGCTACTGGGACGCGCTCGGCAACGAGACGGTGCGGTACTTCGCCGCCAACCTCCCGGCCGACGAGATCCCCGTCACCATCGACTCCCCATCCAGCGGCCTTCCAGCCGGCCGGGACCAGGCCAACCCGCCCGCGGTCTCCAAGACCGAGCCGTACAAGACCCACCTCGCGTACGTGAAAGAGCGACGTACCGAGGAGGAGGCGGCCCAACTGCTGGAAGACGCCCTGCACCAACTGCGCGTCCGCCGAGGCAAGGTCGCCGCCGAGGCCTGACCCCCTCGCCCTGACCGCCGCAAACCGCCGACAGCCAGAGCACGTCAGCAGGACACCGTCCTTATCGCAGGCTCCTGGTCGACCAGGGACCTGCTGTCGAGACCTGGTCCTGCTGTCGACACAGCAGGTCGATTGGAACCGCAGGGTCAGTAGCTGGAGACGATCAAGTTGCTCGGCACCTGCGCCGCCGCCTCCTGGTCGACGAAGAAGACGGTGCGCTTGCGGCCCTGCACCCCGGCGACGGGCACCTCGTCCTCCGACGCGCCGGCGAGGGCCAGCCCCAGCGCCGAAGCCTTCTCGGCTCCGGCAAGTACCATCCAGATCCGGTCGGCGCTGTTCAGCGCCGGCAGCGTCAGGCTGAGCCGCAGCGGCGGCGGCTTCGGCGCGTCCACGACTCCGACGACGGTCTTCGTCCCGGAGTGGTATCCGTCCCGTTCCGGGAACAGGGACGCGATGTGCCCGTCCGGGCCGACGCCCAGGAACACGATGTCGAAGCGCGGCACGGTCTTGCCCGCGGGCGCGTGCTCGGCGAGCACCGTCGCATAGGCGTCGGCAGCGCGATCCAGGTCGGCGATCTCGTCGGACGCCGGGTAGGGATGAATGTGGGACTCGGGCGTGGGGATCAGGCTGAGCAGCGCTTCGCGCGCCTGCGTCTCGTTGCGCTCCGGATCCTGCTTCGGCAGGAATCGTTCGTCGCCCCACCAGAAGTGCACGCGGGTCCAGTCGATGCTGTCGCGCATGGAGGAGGATGCGACCGCGCGCTGCACGGCCCCGCCCACGGTGCCGCCGGTCAGGACGACGTTGACCTCGTCGAACTCGTCGAGCAGGTCCACCAGCTTCGTCAAGAAGCGGGCGGCAACGGCTCCGACGAGCGATGCCCCGTCCGGGTGCACGAGCACACGCCGCTCGTTCGTCATTCGATCTCCTCGTCAGGCGTCACGACTCGTGCGGCGTCACGATGCGGCGGCGACCAGCCCGCGGCCGGTCGGGTCCGGCAGCTGGGCGAGGCCCTCGCGCAGCACTGCCCCGTACAGGTCGTCGGGGTCGAGGCGTCGCAGTTCTTCCGCAAGGCAGTCTCGCAGACTCCTGCGAGGGAGTGAGACCTCGTGCACGGGCTGCCCTGGCTGCGACAGGGTGGCGACGTTCGGCACCACCCGCTCCAGGTCGATCGCTCCGCCGGCACGCTGCAGGCTCACGCTGTGGATGCCGCTGGATCCGGTGGAACGGTTCGAGAGCGTGGTGCTGACCGGGACCTGCAGCTGCAGGCTCAGCCAGGCGGCGAGCAGCCGGGTCGATGGGGAGTCGGCGGCTCCGCTGACCTCCACCCCGGTGACCGGCTCGAATGGCGGCTGGTCGAGCACCGCCGCGAGCACCGCCCGCCACAGGGTCAGGCGGGTCCAGGCGAAGTCCGTGTCGCCCGGACGGTACGTCGCGGCCAGGTGGTGGACCGCCGCCTGCGGGTCGTCCTGCGCGGAGGCGTCGGTGATCCGTCGCTGCGCGATTCGTCCGAGGGGGGAGTCGGAGGGCACGTCCGGCGCGGTCAAGGGCCACCAGGCGACCACCGGCGCGTCCGGCAGCAGCAGGCCCGTGATCAGGCCTTCCTCGTCCGCCCCGGCGGCGCCGTAGGCGCGGAGCACGACGACCTCGCTCGCCCCCGCGTCACCGCCGACCCGGATCTGGGCGTCGAGCCGCGGCGCCGCCGTCTTCTGACTGGCGTCGCGGGCGATGACGATGACGCGCATCGGGTGCTCGCGGGAAGCGTCGTTCGCGGCCTCGATCGCCTCCTCCTCGTGCCCGAGCTGCGTCGCGATCACCAGGGTGAGCACGCGGCCCAGGGCGACAGCACCGCCCTCGGCACGGATGGTGACGAGCGAGCGCTGGATCTTGGATGCGTTCGAATCGGGCAGGTCGACGATCACGGGCGCCTCCAGGTGCGGCCATCGCGTGCCATCAGCGCGTCCGCGGAGTCGGGTCCCCAGGTACCGGGACGGTAGGGGTCGGGTCGGCCGGAGGCGGCCCAGAACTCCTCGATGGGGTCCAGGATCTTCCAGGACAACTCCACCTCCTCGTGCCGGGGGAACAACGGTGGCTCGCCGAGCAGCACGTCCAGGATCAGACGCTCGTACGCCTCCGGGCTCGCCTCGGTGAAGGCGTGGCCGTAGCCGAAGTCCATGGTGACGTCGCGCACCTGCATGCCGGCACCCGGCACCTTGGAGCCGAACCGGATCGTCACGCCCTCGTCGGGCTGCACGCGGATGACGAGCGCGTTCTGCCCCAGCAGGGACGTCTGGCTCTCGGCGAACAGCTGGTGCGGGGCGCGCTTGAACACCACCGCGATCTCGGTGACCCGGCGGCCCAGGCGCTTGCCGGCGCGCAGGTAGAAGGGCGCACCCGCCCACCGTCGGGTTCCGATGTCCAGCTTGACCGCTGCGAAGGTCTCGGTGGTGGAGGCGGGATTCATCCCCTCCTCGTCCAGGAAGCCGACGACGTGCTCGCCGCCCTGCCACCCGGAGGAGTACTGCCCGCGAGCGGTCGTGAGCGAGAAGTCCGCCGGCATCCGCACCGCCGAGAGCACCTTCTCCTTCTCGGCCCGCAGGCTGGCCGCATCGAACGACACGGGCTCCTCCATCGCGGTCAGCGCGAGCAGTTGCAGCAGGTGGTTCTGGATCACGTCACGGGCGGCGCCGATACCGTCGTAGTAGCCGGCGCGACCACCGACGCCGATGTCCTCGGCCATCGTGATCTGCACGTGGTCGACGTAGTTCGCGTTCCACAGCGGCTCATAGAGCTGATTGGCGAACCGCAGCGCGAGGATGTTCTGAACGGTCTCCTTGCCCAGGTAATGGTCGATGCGGAACACGGAGTCGGGTGGGAACACGCTCTCCACCACCGAGTTCAGCGCCCGAGCGCTCGCCAGGTCGGAGCCGAAGGGCTTCTCGATGACGACGCGGCGCCACTCGCCCGGCTTGGGATCTGCGAGCCCCGACCGGCGAAGCTGCTCGGTGACCTGCGGGAACGACTTGGGCGGGATCGACAGGTAGAACGCCTGATTGCCCATCGTCCCGCGCTCGCGGTCGAGGGTCTCCAACGTGTGACGCAGGTGCGTGAAGGAGTCGGGGTCGTCGAAGGTCCCGCTGACGAACCGGACACCCTGAGCCAGCTGCTGCCAGACGTCCTCATGGAACGGGGTGCGCGCGTACTGCTGCACCGAGTCGTGCACGATGCGGCTGAAGTCCTGGTCCGCCCAGTCGCGGCGGGCGAAGCCGACCAGGCCGAAGCCGGGCGGCAGCAGGCCGCGGTTGGCCAGGTCGTACACGGCCGGCATCAGCTTCTTGCGCGCCAGGTCGCCGGTGACGCCGAAGATCACAAGGGTGCTCGGCCCGGCGATGCGGTTCAGGCGCCTGTCCGCGGCCAGGCGTAGCGGGTTGTAGTCCGGAGTGATGCTGACCGGCGGCATGGCTAGCTCGTCCTTCGGCAGCAGCGATGGCGGGCGCGACGGGACCCGCCCGGCGGCATCGGAACGACGCCGCCGGGCGTGAGGCCGGTCGTCACTCCTTGGCCGCCTGCAGGGCCTGCGTCACGGTGTCGGTGAGTTCGTGCCAGGAGGCGATGAACTTCTCCACGCCCTCTGTCTCGAGGACGTCGGTCACGTCGTCGATGTCGATGCCCAGCGCCTTCAGGGCCCCCAGCACCTCGCGCGCGTCGTCGTAGTTGCCGACGACGGTGTCGCCGTGCACCTCGCCGTGGTCGAAGGTGGCCTCGAGGGTCTTCTCGGGCATCGTGTTGACGACGCCGTGCGTCACCAGTTCGGTGACGTAGAGCGTGTCGGGCAGGCTCGGGTCCTTGGTCCCGGTCGACGCCCACAGGGGACGCTGGCGGTTCGCGCCCTTCTCCTGCAGCGCGATCGCCCGCTCCGTGGCGAACTGGGCGACGAACAGCTCGTAGGCCAGCCGTGCGTTCGCGATCGCGGCCTTGCTCTTCAGGGCCTTCGCTTCGTCGGTCCCGATCGCGTCGAGGCGTTTGTCGACCTCGGCATCGACGCGGGAGACGAAGAACGACGCGACGGAGTGGATGGTCGAGAGGTCGATGCCGGCAGCGTCGGCTTGCTCGAGCCCGGCGAGGTACGCGTCGATCACCGCCTGGTAGCGCTCCAGGCTGAAGATCAGCGTCACATTCACGCTGATTCCCTTCGCGATCGTCGCCGTGATCGCGGGCAGCCCCTCCAGGGTCGCCGGGATCTTGATCAGCACGTTGGGCTTGCCGATGGTCGTCCACAGGCGATCGGCCTCGGCGCTGGTCGCGTCGGTGTCGTGGGCCAGCTCGGGCGAGACCTCGATCGAAACGCGGCCGTCATAGCCCTTGGACGCCTCGAACACGTCGTGGAAGATGTCCGCGGCGTTGCTCACGTCGGCGGTGGTGATCTCGAAGACGGCCTCGTGCACGTCCTTGCCGGCGGCTACGATCTCGCGCACCTGCTCGTCGTACGCCTCGCCCTTGGCGAGCGCGGATGCGAAGATCGTCGGGTTGGTGGTCACGCCGACGACGTTGCGCTCCGCGATCAACCGCTCCAGGCCGTGGCCCTTGATGCGCTCGCGCGACAGGTCGTCGAGCCAGATGCTGACGCCGGCGGCCGACAGGCCCTCGGTTCCCGTACCGGTGCGGGTTGCTGTGCTGGTCATGCGTTCTCCTTAGCCGACGGATGCGCCGGTCAGCGCACCCAGGGATTCCTTGGCGGAGGCGACCACGTGTTCCGTGGTCAGCCCGTACTTCTCGAACAGGGTCTTGTAGTCGGCGCTGGCACCGAACTCCTCGACCGAGACGCTGCGGCCGGCGTCGCCGATGTAGCCGCGCCAGCCGAGGGCGATCCCGGCCTCGACCGAGACCCGCGCCTTCACCTCGCCGGGCAGCACCGATTCGCGGTACTCGGCCGACTGCTCCTCGAACCATTCCAGGCACGGTGCGGAGACGACCCGGGCGTTGATACCGTCGTCCTTCAGCTTCAGACGTGCCTCGACGGCGATCTGCAGCTCGGAGCCCGTCGCGATCAGGATCACGTCGGGGGTTCCGCCGGGCGCCTCGGCGAACACGTACGCGCCCTGCCGCACGCCTTCGGCCGATGCGTAGACATCGCCCGTCGCCGGGCCGTCGCCTCGCTCGTAGACCGGGATGTTCTGCCGCGTCAACGCCAGTCCCGCCGGACCCTTGCGCCGCTCCAGCACGGTCTGCCAGGCGACGGCGGTCTCGTTCGCGTCGCCGGGGCGGACGATGTCGAGCTGAGGGATCGCCCGCAGCGCCCACAGCTGCTCGACCGGCTGGTGGGTCGGCCCGTCCTCGCCGAGTGCGAGTGAGTCGTGCGTCCAGACGTAGATCGTCGGCGCCTTCATGAGGGCCGCCAGTCGCACGGCGGGCCGCATGTACTCGCTGAAGATCAGGAACGTGGCGCCGAACGCGCGCGTGTTGCCGTGCAGCACGATGCCGTTCAGGATCGCGCCCATCGCGTGTTCGCGGATGCCGAAGTGCAGCACACGGCCGTACGGATCGGCCTTCCACATCTTGGTCGCGCGTTCCGGTGGCAGGAACGATCCCGCTTCTTCGATCGCCGTGTTGTTCGACTCCGCGAGGTCGGCCGAGCCGCCCCAGAACTCCGGCAGATGCGGAGCGATCGCGTTGATGATCTGGCCGGAGGCGACTCGGGTGGAGACGTCCTTGCCCGCCGGGAACTCGGGCACGTCGGCGAAGGCGTCGTCGGGCAGCCGGAAGTCGAGCAGGCGGTCCAGCAGCGCCTTGCGCTCCGGGTTCGCCTCCGCCCACGTCGTGAAGTCCTGCTGCCACTGCTCGTGGGCCGCACGGCCGCGATCGATCGCCTGCCGGGTGTGCTCGATCACGTCGTCGGCGACGTCGAACGACTTGTCGGGGTCGAAGCCGAGCACCGTCTTCAGCCCGGCGACCTCCTCCTCGCCCATGGCCGAGCCGTGGATCTTGCCGGTGTTCTGCTTAGTGGGGGAGGGCCAGCCGATGATGGTCTCGAGCACGATGATCGACGGCTTGTCGATGACCGCCTTGGCCGCCTCGATCGCGTCGTGCAACTCGGCGACGTCTTCGACGTACTCGCCGGTCTTCTTCCAGTCGACCACCTGCACGTGCCAGCCGAGCGCCTCGTAGCGCGCCGCGGTGTCCTCGGAGAGGGCGATGTTCGTGTCGTCCTCGATCGAGATCTGGTTCTTGTCGTAGAACAGGATCAGGTTGCCCAGCTGCTGCGAGCCGGCCAGCGAGGAGGCCTCGTTGGTGATGCCCTCCTCGATGTCGCCGTCACTGGCCACGACGTAGATGAAGTGGTCGAAGGGACTGGTGCCCGGCGCCGCGTCGGGGTCGAACAGGCCGCGCTCGAACCGGCTCGCATAGGCGAAGCCGACGGAGGAGGCGAGGCCCTGGCCGAGCGGGCCGGTCGTGATCTCCACGCCGTCGGTGTGCCCGTACTCCGGGTGTCCCGGGGTCTTGGAGCCCCAGGTGCGCAACTGCTGCAGGTCCGTCAGTTCGAGTCCGTAGCCGCCCAGGTAGAACTGGATGTACTGCGTGAGCGAGGAGTGACCGGCCGACAGGATGAACCGGTCGCGGCCGATCCAGGTGCTGTCGCTCGGGTCGCGGCGCATGACCTTCTGGAAGAGCAGGTAGGCCAGCGGGGCGAGGCTGATCGCCGTCCCGGGATGCCCGTTGCCGGTCTTTTGCACGGCGTCGGCGGCGAGGACACGCGTGGTGTCCACGGCCTTCTGGTCGATGGATTCCCAGTTCAGCGCTGGCACGAGATACGACCGACCTTCCGGTGAAATTGTGAGCGACCCGTACGTCAGCCGCCACTCGAGTATAGGAATGCTGACACTCGACATCGTGTCGTCGGTGCCTCTCGGGCGGGAAGGCCCCGCCTGCGATTCACATACAATTGCCACCGGTGACTCCAGCACTCCAGGGTGAACAATCCCCTCCGCGCGCCGCGGCAGCGCGACCCCGCAGGGCTCGTGCGAGCGAGCGTGCGCGCGCGTATCTGTCGCTGACGAAGCCGCGCGTCGTCGAGCTGCTGCTGGTCGAGACGCTGCCGGTCATGATCCTCGCCGCCCATGGCCTGCCGAACCCCTGGGCGGTCGTCGCCACGCTGATCGGCGGGTCGTTGTCGGCCGGCGCCGCCAGCGCGTTCAACTGCGTGATCGACCGCGACATCGACCGGGTCATGCATCGCACGCGAAATCGTCCGTTGGTCACCGGAGCCTTGACCACCCGACAGGCGCTGGTGTTCGCCTCGGTACTCACCCTGGTGTCCACGCTGATCCTGCTGACGACCACCTGGCTCGCCGCCGCGCTGTCGGTCACGGCGATCGCCTTCTACGTGTTCGTCTACACCCTGTGGCTCAAGCGGCGCACGGAGCAGAACATCATCTGGGGCGGCATCGCCGGCTGCTTCCCGGTGCTGATCGGCTGGGCGGCGCAGACCGGCACCCTGGCTCCGGCCGCCTTCGTGCTGTTCGGCGTCGTGTTCCTGTGGACGCCGCCGCACTACTGGCCCCTGTCGATGCGGTACCGCGACGACTACGCCGCCGCACAGGTGCCGATGCTCGCGGTCGTGCGCAGCCGGGGTCAGGTCGGCCTGCAGACGGTGCTCTACGCCTGGGCGACCGTCGCCTGCTCGCTGCTGCTGATCCCCGTCGCGCACGTCGGTCCGGTCTACGGCATCGTCGCGCTCGGTTCGGGCATCTGGTTCATCGTCGAGACGCACCGCCTGTACGCGGACGCGATCGCCGGCCGAGAGCCGGTACCCATGCGGGTGTTCCACGCCTCCATCGGCTACCTGTCGCTGCTGTTCCTGGCGATCGCCATCGACCCCCTCCTCTTCCACTGAGCCTTTTCCGCCGAGCCTCCCTACTGAGCCGCCCCACTCCGCCCCACCGCGGGCGCGCGAGCACTCAGCGCGATAGCAGGACCAGGTCCCGACGGCAGGTCGCCTGTCGACAGGCAACCTGCTGACGAGACGTCGACCTGCTGACGGGACGGCGGCACGGCCGCCGGCACGCGTCAGCGGCTGATGACGACGGGGCGCCGCAGGGTGAATGTGACCGCACTGGCCGCGGCGACCAGGCAGGCGGAGAGCAGTTCGTGGATGCCGACCAGGTAGGGCGGCAGGCCGTTCCGGGCCTGCACGATGCCGATGACGATCTGCGCCACCTCCACGGCGACGAGCGCGATCACCACCCGACGGGTGAGGCCGAGCCGCAGCGCGGCGACCAGCAGCACGATGCTGACGAGCACGAGCGCGTAGGCCGGGTAGCTGTGCAGCTCTTGTAGCACCACGGGGTCCAGGCCGTTGCGGCCGTGGTCGGCGGACTGCGCGCCGGCGTGCGGGCCTGAGCCGGTGGTGACCACGCCGAGGCCGACGGTCACCGCGACCAGCACGGCCATCAGCGCGGTTGCGGCGGCGAACCACGGCGGGACGACGAGCCGGCGGAGCCCCGGGGCGCTGCGGGCACGCACCACGAACGCCGTCATCAGCACGACGAGCACCATCGAGAACACGAAATGGGCACCCACGACCCACGGATTCAGGTGGGTCAGCACCGTGATGCCGCCGAGCACCGCCTGCGCCGGGATGCTCAGCAGTTGCAGCACCGCGAGCAGCGTCAGGTCACGGCGCTGCCGCCAGGTGCGAACGGCGACCACGACCGCGGCGAGGGCGATCAGCACCAGGGCGACCGTCAGCAGCCGGTTGCCGAACTCGATCACGCCGTGGATGCCGAGTTCCGGCGTCGTCGTCAGCTGCGTGCCGCATCGCGGCCAGGTGGGGCAGCCGAGGCCCGAGTCGGTCAGCCGCACCAGCCCGCCGGTCCCCACCAGCAGGATCTCGGCAGTGAGCGAGACCCGGGCTGCGGCCCGCACCAGCGCGGGAGCAGAACCAGGCGGTGGGCCGGGCACGACCGCCCCCGGACGCTCGCGGGTGGCGGTCATCGGCTGCTCCTGACGGTGTCGGTATCCGCGGCTAGGATCATGGGGCGGCCTCGGCCTGCATCACGGGTCGAAACGCATCGGTCGATTCGGGCCGCGGCGGTTGTGCCGGGCACCCGCCGGCGGCGACCGGCGCCAGCGGCCTTGCACGTGGGCTGGCCTTCCACTTGGAATGGCCTGTAGTTGAAATGGTAGGCCGGGCGGCGCAACGACCCGCGCGGAATGCCTCGGCAGCGGCGCCGGTTGATCAAGGAGTGCCGGCCGTTCGCGGCGGTACCACCGAAGCAGTGCGATGGAAGTAGAGGAACCCGTATGTCGGATGTCCTGATCGATCGACCCGAGCTCGCAGGCCTCGGCCAGTACGAGTTCGGCTGGGCCGACTCCGACGTCGCCGGAGCATCCGCCAGGCGCGGGCTGTCCGAAGCGGTCGTCACCGACATCTCCCGGCGCAAGAACGAGCCCGACTGGATGATCAAGAACCGGCTGAAGGGTCTGGCCCTGTTCGGCCGCAAGCCGATGCCCACCTGGGGTGCCGACCTGACCGGCATCGACTTCGACAACATCAAGTACTTCGTCAAGTCCACCGAGCGTCAGGCGCAGACGTGGGAGGACCTGCCCGAGGACATCCGCGCCACTTACGAGCGCCTGGGCATCCCCGAGGCGGAGCGGCAGCGGCTGGTCGGCGGCGTCGCCGCGCAGTACGAGTCCGAGGTCGTGTACCACCAGATCGCCGAGGAGTTGGAGGCGAAGGGTGTCATCTTCATGGACACCGACACGGCGTTGAAGGAGCACCCCGAGTTCTTCACCGAGTACTTCGGTACCGTCATTCCGGCCGGCGACAACAAGTTCGCCGCGCTGAACACGGCGGTCTGGAGCGGCGGCTCCTTCGTCTATGTGCCGCCGGGGGTGCACGTCGACATTCCTCTGCAGGCATACTTCCGCATCAACACCGAGAACATGGGGCAGTTCGAGCGGACGCTGATCATCGCGGATGAGGGCTCGTACGTGCACTACATCGAGGGCTGCACCGCGCCGATCTACAAGAGCGACTCGCTGCACTCGGCCGTCGTCGAGATCGTCGTGAAGAAGAACGCCCGCGTGCGGTACACGACCATCCAGAACTGGTCGAACAACGTCTACAACCTGGTCACCAAGCGGGCGATCGCCCACGAGGGCGCCACCATGGAGTGGATCGACGGCAACATCGGCTCCAAGGTGACGATGAAGTACCCCTCCATCTATCTGGTGGGCGAGCACGCTCGCGGCGAGACCCTGTCCGTCGCCTTCGCAGGCCCCGGCCAGCACCAGGACGCCGGCGCCAAGATGATCCACATGGCGCCGTACACGCAATCGTCGATCGTCTCCAAATCGATCGCGCGCGGCGGCGGACGGGCCGGCTACCGCGGCGAGGTGCGGGTGGACGCCAACGCGCACCACTCCGCCAACACCGTGCGCTGCGATGCCCTGCTGGTCGACACCATCTCGCGCTCCGACACCTACCCGGCCATCGACATCCGCGTCGACGACGTGCAGCTCGGCCACGAGGCGACCGTCTCCAAGGTCAGCGAGGAGCAGCTCTTCTATCTGATGAGTCGCGGCATGCCCGAGGACGAGGCGATGGCCATGATCGTGCGTGGCTTCATCGAGCCGATCGCCCGCGAACTGCCCATGGAGTACGCCCTCGAGCTGAACAAGCTCATCGAGATGGGCATGGAAGGCAGCGTCGGCTAGACGCCGCGCACCCGATGAAGGAGACAGAGACACTCGCAACGCCCGATGGGCGGACCGCCGAGGTGGTGACCGGCACCGGCACGCGGCCGGGCATCATTGCTGACGCAACCACCTCCCACGGCACCCAACCGATCCAGACGCGCAACGAGCGGTTCAGTTCCACCGACGTCACGGCGTTCCCGAAGGTCACCGGCCGCGAGGCGGTTTGGAAACTGACGCCGATCGCCGACCTGAAGTCGCTGATCGACGGTCGGTTGACCGGCGATGGCCTGGAGTGGAGCGCCGCGATCGACGGCGCCGAACCCGGCTCGGTCGTCTCGTTCGTCGGTCGGGACGATCCGCGGATCGGGCTGGCCGGCATTCCCGAGGACCGCGCCGCCGCGAACGCCTGGTCCTCGTTTGAGCGGGCGATGGTGCTGCGCATCGACGGCGACACCCCCGTGCACGTGCAACTCGACCGCAACGTGTCCGCCGAGCCGACGGCACTCCACACCATCGTGGACGTAGCGCCGAACGCCTCCGCCGTCATCGTGCTGCGGAACACCGGCTACGCCGATCTCGCCGAGAACATCGAGATCCTGGTCGGCGACAACGCGCAGCTCACCTTCGTCAGCGTGCAGGAGTGGGACGACGACTCGCATCACGTCGCCAGCCACTTCGCGACGGTCGGCCGGGACGCGCGGCTGAAGCATGTCGTCGTCTCGCTCGGCGGCGGCATCGTGCGGGTCAATCCCTCCGTGACGCTGGCCGGTCCGGGCGCCGACGGTGATCTGCTCGGGCTCTACTTCGCGGATGCGGGCCAGCATCTGGAGCAGCAGGTGTTCCTGTTCCACAAGGGCGACCACACGCGCGGCCGCGTCAACTATCGCGGTGCGCTGCAGGGCGACGGCGCCCACACCGTCTGGATCGGTGACGTGCTCATCGGCCCGGACGCGACCGGCACCGACTCGTACGAGCAGAACCGCAACCTGGTGCTGACCGAGGGCACCAGAGCAGACAGCGTGCCGAACCTCGAGATCGAGACCGGCGACATCGCCGGCGCGGGGCACGCCTCCGCCACCGGCCGCTTCGACGATGAGCAGCTCTTCTACCTGCAGGCGCGGGGCATCCCGGAGTCGCAGGCCCGGCGGTTGGTCGTGCGCGGCTTCCTCGCCGCGATCGTGCAGCAGATCGGCGTCCCTGAGCTGGAGGCCCGGCTGCACGAGGCGATCGAGGCCGAACTGGCGGGCGACGGGTCGACACGATGAGCGAGCGCGTCTGCGCGGTCGACGAGCTGATCGTCGACCAGGCACTGCGGGTCGTGCTCGACGGCACCGCCGTCGCCGTGGTCCGTGACTCCACCGGCACCGTGCACGCCATCGGCGACACCTGCACCCATGGCGACATCTCGCTGGCCGAGGGCTTCGTCGAGGATGACACCCTCGAGTGCTGGGCGCACGGCTCCAAGTTCTCGCTGGCGACCGGCCGCCCCCTCACCCTGCCGGCCTACCAGCCGGTCCCCGTCTTCCGCGTCACCGTCACCGGCGGCGACGTCTACATCGACCCGACCCCCGTCCCCGACGGGGAGCTGCCCGCGTAGCGGGCGGAAGGAACCACATGTCCACCCTTCAGATCGCCGACCTGCACGTCAGCGTCACCACCGACCAGGGCGTCAAGCAGATCCTGCGCGGCGTCGACCTGTCGATCGCCGAGGGCGAGACCCACGCGGTCATGGGCCCCAACGGGTCCGGCAAGTCCACCCTCGCCTACACGATCGCCGGTCACCCCAAGTACACGGTCGAGTCGGGATCCATCACGTTCGACGGGCGGGATGTGCTGGCGATGACCGTCGACGAGCGGGCGCGCGCCGGACTCTTCCTCGCGATGCAGTACCCGGTCGAGATCCCCGGCGTCACCGTCTCCAACTTCCTGCGCACCGCCAAGACCGCCGTCGACGGCAAGGCTCCCGCGCTGCGCGGCTGGGTCAAGGAGGTCCGCGATTCGATGACCGCCCTGCGCATGGACCAGGTGTTCGCCGAGCGCAACGTGAACGAGGGCTTCTCCGGCGGCGAGAAGAAGCGCCACGAGATCCTGCAGCTGGAACTGCTGAAACCGAAGTTCGCGGTGCTCGACGAGACCGACTCCGGACTGGACGTGGACGCGCTGAAGATCGTGTCGGAGGGTGTGAATCGCGCCAAGGCGGCAACTGGCCTGGGCGTCCTGCTGATCACGCACTACACCCGCATCCTGCGGTACATCCGCCCCGACTTCGTGCACGTGTTCGTCGCCGGCCGCGTCGCCGAGGAAGGCGGGCCCGAGCTGGCCGACCGGCTCGAGGACGAGGGCTACGACCGCTTCCTGACCCCGGCTACGGTGGTCTGATGGCTACCGCAACGCTGGCGCCGGAGCGCTTCGACGAGATCTCCGAGGCGCTGAAAGACGTCGTCGACCCCGAGCTCGGCGTGAACATCGTCGACCTGGGACTCATCTACGACCTGAACTGGGACGACGAGACCGACGCGCTCGTCATCAGCATGACCCTCACCTCCGCCGGTTGCCCCCTGACCGACGTCATCGAGGACGAGACCGCGCAGGCGCTCGACGGCCACGTGGAGCGGTTCCGCATCAACTGGGTCTGGATGCCGCCGTGGGGCCCCGAGAAGATGACCGACGACGGTCGCGAGATGATGCGGAGCATCGGCTTCCAGATCTGAGTTTGCGAGTCGCGGAGCGACCCGCAAATTCAGAGACCGTGCTTATCGGTCTTCGACGTGTACACACGTCGAAGACGTCGTGGGTGCTCCGGTCGGCCGAACAAGTCGACCGACCTCCGGTTCTGCAGGTCGGCTGACCGGGCGGGCCGCGTTGGCCGGAGCTCGGTCAGTGGGTGCGGTCGGCTCGTGCCACCAGCGCCCAGGCGCCTCTGAGGACGCCCGCCGCGATCGCCGCCTTGACGATGCCGCCCACGATGAAGGGCGTGAAGCCCGCCGCGATCGCCTCCGGCGCCGATAGGTGGAGCACGACGGCCAGCCACGGCACGCCCACGATGAACACCACCACCGACCCCGCGACGAAGGCGAGCAGGCCCCGCACCAGCCTGCGCTCCACCTGCCGCTGCGCGAGCCAGCCCGTGAAGGCCGCGGCCAGGATGAACCCGACGATGTAGCCGCCCGTCGGCCCCAGCAGCACGGCGAAGCCCGACGCATGGTCCGAGTAGATCGGCAGTACCAGCCCTGCCACCGCGTACAGCAGCATGGATGCCGCTCCACGGGTAGCACCGAGCGTCGCGCCGGTCAGCAGCACGGCCAGGGTCTGGCCGGTGATAGGGACCGGCCAGAGCGGGATCTCGACCTGCGCCAGCACGGCTGTCAGCGCCGCACCCCCCACGACGAGGGCGGCGTCGACCGCGAGGCGGCGGGGCAGCAGTCGGTCGGCCAGGACGGCACCGGAAATGGGTAGGGCTGCGGTCGACACCGGGCTCCTTACGGAATGCGGTCGTGTGGTCGGCACCTACACTAGAGGGCTGCTTTCACGGCAGTTCCATCCGTCCCGTCGATCAGGAACCCGAGGTGTGTTGTGCTCGCCGTGCACGACCTCGAGATCTCCGTCGGCGCCCGCCTGCTGATGTCCGACGTCGAATTCCGGGTCGGCGCGGGCGACAAGGTCGGCCTGGTCGGCCGCAACGGCGCCGGCAAGACGACGCTGACGAAGGCGCTCGCCGGGCAGGCGCAACCCACCGGCGGCCGCATCGAACGCAGCGGCGAGATCGGCTACCTGCCGCAGGATCCGCGCGCCGGCGACCCGGAGCAACTGGCCCGCACCCGCATCCTGGACGCCCGAGGACTCGGCACCGTGATGCTGCAGCTGACCGAGGTGACCGAGCGGATGGCCGATCCCGACCCGGCCGTCGCCGAGAAGGCCCTGAACCGATATCCGGTGATCGAGGAGGAGTTCCTGGCCCGTGGCGGGTACGCGGCCGAAGCCGAAGCCGCCGCCATCGCCAGTAATCTGAACCTGCCTGACCGAATCCTGGAGCAGCCCCTCTCCACGTTGTCCGGCGGCCAGCGGCGGCGGATCGAGTTGGCCCGCATTCTGTTCTCGGACGCCTCCACGCTGATCCTGGACGAACCGACGAACCACCTGGACGCCGACTCCGTCGTCTGGCTGCGCGACTTTCTGAAGACCTACAAGGGCGGCGTGATCGTGATCAGCCACGACGTCGACCTGGTCGGCGACGTCGTGAACCGCGTCTTCTACCTGGACGCCAACCGCCAGGTGCTGGACATCTACAACATGGGCTGGCGCGCGTACCTGAAGCAGCGCGAGAGCGACGAGCAGCGCCGCAAGCGTGAACGCACGAACACCGAGAAGAAAGCCGGAGCGCTGCAGCTGCAGGCCGCGAAGATGGGTGCCAAGGCGACCAAGGCGGTCGCCGCCCAGAACATGGTGCGCCGAGCCGAGCGGATGATGGCCGGCCTGGAGGAGGTGCGCCAGGTGGAGCGCGTGGCCAAGCTGCGCTTCCCCGATCCCGCACCGTCCGGCCGCACCCCGCTGATGGCGCGGGACCTCAGCAAGTCGTACGGGTCGCTCGAGATCTTCTCCGCCGTCGACCTGGCGATCGACCGCGGCTCCAAGGTCGTGGTCCTCGGGCTGAACGGCGCGGGGAAGACCACGCTGCTGCGCATCCTCGCCGGCGTGGACGCCCCCGACACCGGAGCGATCGAACCCGGCCACGGCCTGCGAATCGGCTACTACGCCCAGGAGCACGAGACCATCGACGTGGCCCGCAGCGTGCTGGAGAACATGCTGTCCGCCGCCCCGGCGCTCTCCGCCACTGAAGCGCGGCGGGTGCTTGGCTCGTTCCTGTTCACTGGCGACGACTCCGCGAAACCCGCAGGCGTGCTCTCCGGCGGCGAGAAGACCCGCCTGGCGCTCGCCATGCTCGTGGTCTCCGCCGCCAATGTGCTGCTGCTGGACGAGCCCACCAACAATCTGGACCCCGCCAGCCGCGACGAAATACTCGGCGCTCTCGCCGAGTACGCCGGAGCCGTCGTGCTCGTCAGCCACGACGAGGGCGCCGTGGAAGCCCTGAACCCCGAGCGCGTGCTGATCATGCCGGACGGCACCGAGGACCACTGGAACCCCGACTACTTCGACCTGATCAGCGTGAGTTGACGCGCCGCCGCTGCTGCGGCGCGTGTCGTGGGTGGTCCGGTCGGCCGAATGAACGGCCGAGCTCCCGCTGTCGGGAATGGCTGGCGGCTGTGGGCAACTCGCTTGTGGAGAAACTTCGCTGAGGCTGCGCGCCCTGTCCTACCGTGGCTGCATGCGACGGGGGATCACGGGCAGCGCGGCTCTCGGTCTGGGGCTGGCCGTGGCGGCCCTGCTCACGGCCTGCAGTTCTGTCGAGCCCGCGACACCTATTTCCCGCAACCCAGGTGAGCCCTCATCTTCCACTTCTGCACCTCCGAGTCGAGAAGCTTTCGTGCGACAAGCCGAAGACGTCTTTCGCGACTACACGGACGTTAGTAGCGAAGTGGCTCGGGATGGGGGGAAGAGTCCAGAGCGCCTCACCCCATATCTGAGTAAAGTCGAGTACATCGGTGATGCGGCAGGCGCCAAACGAATTGCAAACCGTCACTATCGCGCCGTTGGGAAATATGAGGCTCGTAACTTCACGCCTCAGATGGTCGACGCAGCTTCCGGCGAACTTCGTGCGTATGTCTGCCTGGATTCCTCGAACGCTGGTTTCGTCGACGCTCATGGCAACTCAGTTCAAAGCAGAGCTGTTACTGCTGAGAGAACCGTCCTTGTGACGTTCCGTCGCGAGGGGCAGCGACTCATCATCGATCGGAACGAGACATGGTCGGGCAATTCCGTTTGCTGACGATCGGCATACTCCTGGTTTTCGGGATCCAGGCGAGCGCCGGTGCGAAAGGAGCAGCAGACGGCTGGTTGGGTGACACTCTGGATTCCGCTTTGAGCGGGGATACGCACGCGACGGTGAAGGGGGATCATCTCGACCTTCATGCTTCCCGTTCTCGGGCGGAAGGCGGGCGGACTTCGGCGGGGAAGAGTGGCGTGAAGCGGTCCGTCGCGTGCGGGGCGACACCGCCGTGTCCGAGGCCAGCGCCGGCGCCGGCGCCGAAGACCTTGAGGGGATATCTGAAAGCCGAGTACGGGGCTGTGCCGTTGCCGTACCTGTTTCAGCAGGATCGAGCGTTGCCGCTCTTGCCGCCAGAGGTTATTCCTCAGAGGCCGGTGGTCGTGCCGGCGATGGCCCCGCGGGTGGTGACGGCGAACGATGTGGAGCGGTTCCTTCCGGTGCAGGGGGTGCTGCATTCCGAGCCCCGTGGGTGGGCTGTGGTCGGGGTGCCGGCGAACTTCTGGGTGGTGGTCGCGCCAGCAACCGTCGACGGACGCTTGTTCGATACGCCGGTGCAGGTGCGGTTTACGCCAACGGAGTACTTGTGGGAGTACGGCGACGGTGAAGTCGCCCAGACCCAGACGCCGGGGGCGTCGTGGGCGTCGCTCGGTCAGGAGGAGTTGACCGCGACCCCGACCGGCCACGTGTATGCGCAGCGGGGGAAGGCGACGGTGTCGGTTCGGGTCGGCTACACCGCCGAGTACCGGGTTGAGGGTGGTGACTGGGTCGCGGTGCAGGGCGAGGTCATCGCTCCGGCACCGCCGGTACCGATGCTGCTGGTCACCGAATCCACCGTCCTCACCGCTGCGCCCTGACCGACCCTCATTTTCCTCGAAGACACTGTCGATTGGGAGTGTCGGTGGTGTGGTGTTGAGTAGTGCCATGTTCGATAGTTGGTTCGATGCCATGGCGTCGGGGGGACCCGATGAGTGGTTCGATCCGGATGTCGATGACGAGTTCCTGCAGTCCCTCCCGCTGGAGGCGTGGGATCCGCCGGACCCGGACGACGATCTGCTGGATCCGCCGATCGAGCTCGGGACCGCGGCGGCGACGGATGAGGCCCTGATCCGGCTGCGCAAGACCACGCGGTGGAGTCACGTGTCGGAGGCCCGCCGGTTCGAGGCGCTGCTGCTGTCGATGGACGCCATCCACG
>NZ_CAXUGX010000003.1:0-248787 GCF_964250715.1 uncultured Amnibacterium sp. | reverse complement strand
AGTACTCGGTGGAGGAGCCCATCGCGAACTCGTCCATGTTCGTCTTGCCGAGCGGGATCAGCCCCGCGGAGCGCAGGCGCGCCACCGGCGTCGCGTCGATCGGCGGTAGCCAGCCCTCCAGGATGCGCGATGCGGCCGTCGAGGGCATGTCGACCGTGCAGAGCACGTCCTTGATCGCGACCGGCAGCCCGGCGAGCGGGCCGAGGGTGTCGCCCGCGGCGCGACGGCGGTCGATGTCCCGGGCGGCATCCAGGGCGCGCTCGTCCGCGACGTGCAGAAAGGCGTGGACCGCCGGATCGACCGCCCGGATGCGGTCCAGGTGCGCTCGCGTCACCGCCTCGCTGGAAACCGAACCCTCGGCGAGGCGCCCCGCGATCACGCTCGCGGGCAGGCGCAGCAGCGCGACATCCACCGGCTCATCCGGCATCTACTGCTCCTCACCGAGGATCGCGGAGACCCGGAACCGGCCGTCCGCGGCACTCGGCGCGCCCGCGAGCACCTGCTGCTGCGTCAGCACCTCGCCCACCACGTCGGGGCGGAACACGTTGGCGAGCGGGATCGGGTGACTCGTGGCGGGCACGTCGGGCGTCGCGACCTCGGCCACCCGCGCGACCGCATCCACGATCGCGGTCAGCTCACCGGCCAGATGCGCGACCTCGTCCGCATTCAGCGCGATGCGGGCGAGCCCGGCCAGGTGCTGCACCTGCGCCTCGGAGATCCGGCCCGGAGGGGGTGTACCCGCGGACGAATGAACAGGCGCGTCGGGCATGCCCTCAAGCTTAGGTACGGGAGCGAAGGCGGGTTCCCCGCCGCAGCGGACTACCCACGACCGGCGCCGCAGGTGGGCCCACCGGCCCTGCCGGCCGGCGACGGCGGCGCTGCAATCAGGTTCGCCGGCGCCGAAACATCACGGGGCGGCGAAGGCGAGTGTGCCCTCGCTGCCGTCGCGGGTGACCAGGGCGCCTTCACCGATGCCGATGAGGGCCAGGTTGCGCAGCGACTGCGAGCCCGGCGCGAAGTACCCGTTGTGCCCCACGGCGGAGTTCAGCTGCGCGTCGGTGATCGGATCCACGCCGCTGCCGGTGCCGAGCGCGACCGAGCCGAAGGTCTGGTCGGTCGGGGATACGCCGAAGTAGCTGCTGCGGGCCACCGGGTCCCACGCGTCGCGGCCGGCATAGACCTGGCCGGCGGGGACGTCCAACTGCGAGGCGTGGGCGGCCGGGCTGCCGGGAACCCCCACCATCGCCAGCGCGTCGACCCGCATGGCGTGCGACTGCAGCGCGACCAGTGCGGCGGTTCCGCCGTAGGAGTGCGCGGTGATCGCGACGAACGGGTCGCTGCTGGGCCTGGCCGCCGTCAGGCCGCGAACCGCGTCGGCCAGGCGCCGCGCACCGTCCTGGGCGTCGCCGATCCCCAGCACCGACACTGCGTCGGGGGTGGTGTAGCCGATCCAGGAGATCACGGCGGCCTGCCCCGCGCGGTGCAGCCGCTGGAGCCACGCGGTCTGCTCGGCCTGCAGGTCTGCCGCCGTGTCGGTCCAGTCGACGATCTGGTCTCGGACGGAGAAGAACATGCCCGGGACCAGGAAGTCCACGTACTCGGCCAGGTCCGGGTCGCCGATCGCGACGGCCGCGCGCGAGGCGTGCACCGGATCCAGGGAGACCAGGAACCGAGCCGGGCCGCCCTCGGGCTGCTGGAGCGCTGTCTGCACCTGCTGCAGCGCGGTCAGCCGGGCGGATAGTGCGAGCGCCGCCCCGCGGCCGGATCCGTTCGTCAACTGGTCGCCGACGGCTGCGACCGTCCGCTGCAGCGCCGTACGGTTGGCCGCGTCGCGGACCGAGTAGGGCAGGCCGTCCAGGTTGCCGATCACGCCCGGCGCATCGCGCTGCAGGGTCGCGGCGGTGCGGGCGGGCAGCGCGGACCACCAGCGTGCGACGTCGGCCGGCGCCGCACGAAGCGCGTCGCGCGCGACGATGCGGTTCGCGGCCGCCGAGACAGCCGCATCGCCCGAGCCGACCGCACCGGCCAGGTCGTGCAGCACGGCGACCGCGCTCGCGCGCTCGCCGGCGGAGATGCGAATCGGTGCGGTGGGCTGCACGACGACCGCCCCCATCGTGAGCGACGCGGCGGCGAGGAGCAGGACGATGCGACCCTTCACCCACGCCTCCCCCCGAACGATCTCGGAGGCGGACGCGTCGGCGTCCGGGCGAGGTGCATCGGGGGCGCGGCGGTCCCCCGGTCCACACCGTCGCTATCCGAGTACCCCCCACACTAGGGAACCCCGTTCGGGGCACGCCACCGTCCACGGCGCGTCGAACCGGCCGGTTCGGCGGGTCACGGCGTGTCGTCAGGAGTCGGGTGGTGCGTCACTGCGTCGGGACCCTCGGCGAGCAGTCGCCGGAAGCCGTCGGCGTCGAGCAGCGGCACGCCAAGCGCCTCGGCCCGGGCGAGTTTGGAGCCGGCGCCCGGACCCGCGGCGACGAACGCGGTGCGCTTGGACACGCTGGAGCCCACCTTGCCGCCGGCGGCCAGGATCGCCTCCTCCGCGCTCTCGCGGGTGAACCCGTCGATCGCGCCGGTGATCACCACCGTCAGCCCGGTGAGCGGGCCGCGCTGCTCGTCCGCCTGCCCCGGACCCGGGTGGCCGGGAATCTGCAGCACCACCCCGGAGGCGGCCCAGGTGTCGACGATCTGGGCGTGCCAGTCGATGCCGAACCACTCCAGCACCCCGTCCGCGATGATCGGGCCGACCCCGTCCACGGCGGCCAGCTCGTCGCGCGACGCCGATCGGATGGCCGTCATCGAGCCGAAGTGCGCGGCCAGCGCGCGGGCGGCGACCGGGCCGACGTGGCGGATGGAGAGGGCGACGAGCAGCCGCCACAGGTCACGGGTCTTGGCCTGATCCAGATTGGCCAGCAGCTCCGTCGCCTGCTTGGTGGGCTCGCCGTTCTTGCGCTGGAACGGAGCGACGACCTTGGGCGTCCCATCGTCCTGCAGCCGCGGCAGCCCCGTCTCGGGGTCGCGCACGATGACGCGGATGGGAAGCAGATCGTCGAGGGTGAGCGAGAACAGCCCGGCCTCGGTGGTAAGCGGCGGTCGGGCCGGCTCGGTGGGCTGCGTCAGCGCGGCGGCGGCGACCTCGCCCAGCACCTCGATGTCGAGCGCACCGCGGGAGCCGATGTGCTCCACCCGGCCCCGCACCTGCGCGGGGCAGCTGCGGGCGTTCGGGCAGCGCAGGTCGACGTCGCCCTCCTTGGCCGGCCGCAGCGGCGTGCCGCACTCCGGGCAGTCGGCGGGCATCACGAACTCGCGCTCCGTGCCGTCCCGCAATTCGACCACCGGCCCGAGCACCTCGGGGATCACATCGCCGGCCTTGCGCAGCACCACCGTGTCGCCGATCAGTACGCCCTTGGCCCGCACCACGTCCTGGTTGTGCAGGGTCGCCTGCCGCACCTCCGAACCGGCCACGCGCGCCTTCTGCATCACCGCGAACGGCGTCGCCCGGCCGGTGCGCCCGATCGAGACGACGATGTCGAGCAGCTTCGTGTTCACCTCTTCGGGCGGGTACTTGAATGCGGTCGCCCACCGCGGGGCGCGGCTGGTCGCGCCGAGCGCCA
This sequence comes from uncultured Amnibacterium sp., assembly GCF_964250715.1. Lineage (GTDB taxonomy): Bacteria > Actinomycetota > Actinomycetes > Actinomycetales > Microbacteriaceae > Amnibacterium. The sequence goes on along the minus strand of NZ_CAXUGX010000003.1, from coordinate 245,170 downwards.
CGTGCAGGTCGAGGTCGTCGACCTTGACGACGATGCCGTCGATCTGGTGCTCCACGCCGGCGCGAGCCGAGCGGTAGTGCTCGATGAACCCCTGCACCTCACCGAGCTCGTCGAAGACGCGGGTGTGATCGGAGACGGGCAGCCCCCACGACGCCAGCACCCCGTAGACCTGGCTCTGCGAGGTGATCGGCGCGGCGTTCCCGGCGTCGCCGTGGTCCACCTGTCCTACCTGGATCGGCGCGGCTTCGATCTGCGCGACCGGCCAGGCGCCGATGCCGTGCACCAGCATGCGCAGGCGGCGGATGCGGTCGTGCATCAGGGCCAGCCGCTCGGCGTTCTTGCCCTCCGCCTTCTGCCGCAGCGACCCGCTGGCGGCGTTGCGCGGGTTGGAGAACACCCGCTCGCCGCTGGCGGCCTGCGCGGCGTTCAGCTCGTCGAACGAGGCGACGGGGAAGAAGATCTCGCCCCGCACCTCGACCGTCTCGGGGTGCGGTCCGCCCGAGAGCCGATCGGGGATCGTCCCCATCGCATGCACGTTGACGGTGACGTCTTCGCCCGTCACGCCGTCGCCGCGGGTGGCGGCCGAGACGAGCACCCCACGCTCGTACCGCAGGTTGATGGCGAGACCGTCGATCTTCAGCTCGGTCAGCCAGCGGATGGGCCGCTGAAGTGCCGTCTTCTCGGCGTCGCGCCGCACCTTGGCCGCCCACTCCGCCAGCTCGTCGGCGGAGAAGACGTTGTCGAGGCTCAGCATCGGCTCGGCGTGCACGATCGGCGCGAACAGGGTGGTCTGCGCCGTACCGCCGACCGTCTGCGTGGGGCTGTCGGGCGTCACGAGCTCGGGATGCTCGGCTTCCAGTGCCTGCAGCCGGTGTACCAGGGCGTCGTACTCGGCGTCGGAGGCGGTGGAGGCGTTGCCACCGTAGTACTGGTCGCGCAGGGCGCGGATGCGGTCGGCGAGCGTGCGCACGGTGGAAGCGGCGTCGCCTGCTACCGGAGTCCCGGTCAGCGGAGCAGTGTCGGGCACCGGAGGAGTGTCGGTCACCGGCGCAGTCTAGAAGCGGGCACCGACAGCGGGTCGGCGCGTCCGGCCGGAGGAAAAGTGCAGCCGGATCAGGCGGGCACGGCCTCGCCGTTCACGAGCGTCGCGGTGCGGTCAACCGTCACCTGGCCGAGCACCCGAGTGCCGACGTAGAGCACGGCGCTCTGCCCGGGTGCGACGCCGTGGATCGGCTCCAGCGGCCGGACGACGAGTTCCGCCGCGCCGCCGTCGCGCACCAGTCGCGCGGTCGCGGGGACCGGGTCGGCGTGCGCCCGCACCTGGACGTGGCAGTCGAAGCCGTCGGCGGCGCGCGCCGGCGGGGTGCCGAGCCAGCTCATCCGGCCGCCGGCCAGCAGGTCGACGGCCAGCGCCTCCTTCGGGCCCACCACGACGGTGTTCGTGTCGGTGCGCACGCGCAGCACGAAGCGGGGCCGGCCGTCGGGCGAGGGCCGGTCCAGGTGCAGGCCCCGCCGCTGGCCGACCGTGAACCCCACGGCTCCGTCGTGGTGTCCGACCGGAACGCCTGCGGCGTCGACGACCGGGCCCGGAGCCGCCGGTACCCGCTCCGCCAGCCAGCCGCGGGTATCGCCGTCGGGGATGAAGCAGATGTCGTGGCTGTCGGGCTTGGCGGCGACCGACAGCCCGCGCCGCGCCGCCTCCTCGCGCACCAGCGACTTGGCGGGCGTGGGACCGAGCGGGAACAGGGCGTGGGCCAGCTGATGGTCGGTGAGCACACCGAGCACGTACGACTGGTCCTTGGCCCACGCGCCGGCCCGGTGCAGCTCGCGGGAACCGTCCGCGGCGGTGCTCACGGTCGCGTAGTGGCCGGTGCAGAGCGCGTCGAAGCCCAGCGCGAGAGCCTTCTCGAGCAGGGCTGCGAACTTGATGCGCTCATTGCAGCGCAGGCACGGGTTGGGGGTACGGCCGGCGGCGTACTCGGCCACGAAGTCGTCGACGACCGCTTCGGCGAACTGCTCCGAGAGATCCCACACGTAGAAGGGGATGCCCAGCACGTCGGCTGCGCGCCGGGCGTCCAGGGCATCCTCGACGGTGCAGCAGCCGCGGGACCCGGTGCGCAGCGTGCCCCGCGAACGGCTGAGGGCCAGGTGCACGCCCGTGACCTCGTGGCCGGCGTCGACCGCGCGCGCCGCAGCGACCGCGGAGTCGACTCCTCCGCTCATCGCCGCCAGCACCCGCACGACAGGTCAGGGTACGCCGCGCACGGCGCCGGCGGGCGGGTCGGGTGGAGCGAACCGCTCAGGCGATTGCGGCTGCGAGGCGGGGCAGCGCCGCGATCAGGGCGTCGAGGTCGGATGCTGAGGAGGTGTGCCCCAGGGTGATGCGCAGCGCACCGCGCGCCTCGGGCACGGGGACGCCCATCGCCGCGAGCACGTGGGACGGCTCGGCCACCCCCGCCTGGCAGGCGGCGCCGGTGCTCACCGAGACACCGGCCAGGTCGAGCAGCAGCAGCAGGGCGTCGCCGTCCGCGCCGGGCACCGTCACATGCAGGTTGCCCGGCAGCCGGTCGGGCCCGGCCGGGTCGGCGCCGCGCACCACGACCCCGGGCAGTCGTGCCGTGAGGCCCGCCAGTACGTCGTCGCGCAGCGCGGCCAGGCGGCCCGACTCAGCGGCGAGATCGTGCACCGCCTGCTCGGCCGCGACCGCGAACGCGGCGGCCAGCGCGACGGGCTGGGTGCCCGAGCGCAGCGCCCGCTCCTGACCGCCGCCGTGCAGCAGCGGCTCGATGTGCGCGGAGCGGGCCACGAGCAGCGCGCCGATGCCGGCGGGTCCGCCGACCTTGTGGCTGGAGACGCTCAGCAGATCGGCGCCGCTGCCGGCGAACGAGACCGGCACCGCGCCGAACGCCGCGACCGCGTCGACGTGCACGGGCACGCCGTGCGCGCGGGCCTCGGCGGTCAGTCGGGCGACCGGGTTGATCGTGCCGACCTCGTTGTTCGCCCAGAGGAACGTGACGAGGGCGGCGCCGGCGCCGACGCGGTCGAGCGCCGCCGCGAGCGCGAGCGGGTCCAGGCGCGCCTCGGCGTCGACCTGCACCGGCTCGAGCGCGGCGCCCTCGTGGGCGACCAGCCAGTCGATCGCGTCCACGGTGGCGGCGTGCTCCCCGCCGGGGGCGACGATGGTGCGCCGATCGTGGTCGGGCCGATCGTGCGCCGCCCAGTAGGCGCCCTTGATCGCGGTGCCGACGGACTCGGTGCCGCCGGAGGTGAAGACCACCTCGCGCGGATCGCAGTCCAGAGCGGCGGCCAGTCTCTCTCGCGACTCCTCCAGCAGCCGCCGGGCGCGCTGCCCGTGACCATGGATCGAGGAGGGGTTGCCCACCGTGGCGAGCGCCTCGGCAAGCGCCTCGGCGGCGGCGGGGCGTAGCGGCGAACCGGCCGCATGGTCCAGGTAGGCGCTCACCGTCAATAGGGTACGAGCGTGAGCGACACCTCCGCCGCCGCGGCTCCGGCGGTAGCCGCGGCGCTCGACCCGCTGCACGACCTCGGAGTGCGCGCGACGAGCGAGGGCGGAGAGATCCGCGTGTTCAGTGCGACGGCGCGGCGGCTGGAGCTGTGCCTGTTCGACGAGCGCGACTCCACCTGGGTCGAGAAGTCGGTGCGGCTGCAGCGCGACGAGCACGGCGTGTGGTCCGGCCGCTCCCCCCTGCTCACCCCGGGCCGGCGCTACTCCCTGCGCGCCGCGGGCCCCTCCTCGCCGCGGGACGACTTCGACCGCGGCCGTCACCTGCTCGATCCCTACGCGCGCGGCATCGCGCCCATCACCGCGCACTCGTACCGGGGAGTCGTCGTGGACGGCGGATTCGACTGGGGCGGCATCACGAAGCCGGGTACGCCGATGGCCGACTCCGTGATCTACGAGGCACACGTGAAGGGGCTGACGAAGCAGCTGCGGAGCGTTCCCGCGCAGCTGCGCGGCACCTACGCCGGACTCGCGCACGAGAGCACCATCGCCTACCTGAAGGACCTGGGGGTGACGGCGGTCGAGCTGCTGCCGGTGCAGGCGTTCACCAGCGAGCAGCGGCTGCTGAAGCAGGGCCTCGCCAACTACTGGGGCTACAACCCGGTCGGCTACTTCGCGCCGCACACCCCCTACGCCTCCCGGTCCGCGCGCGCCGCGGGCCCGGCGGCGGTGCTCACCGAGTTCAAGGGGATGGTGCGGCTGCTGCACGCCGCAGGACTGGAGGTGATCCTCGACGTCGTCTACAACCACACCGCCGAGGAGGGTGCCGGAGGGGTGCCGTTCGGCTTCCGCGGGCTGGACAACGCCACCTACTACCGGCAGGACCACCGGGGCCGATACATCGATACGACCGGCTGCGGCAACACCCTGGACGCGTCGCAACCCGCCGTGCAGCGCCTCGTGCTCGACTCGCTGCGCTACTGGGCGACCGAGCTGCAGGTGGACGGGTTCCGCTTCGACCTGGCCGTCACCCTCGGCCGCGACGAGTCGGGCGCCTTCCGGCCCGACCATCCGCTGCTCACCGCGCTCGCGGCCGATCCCGCGCTCACCGGCGTCAAGCTGATCGCGGAGCCGTGGGACACCGGCCAGGGCGGCTGGCAGACCGGCGGCTTCCCGGCCGGCTGGTCGGAGTGGAACGATCGCTACCGCGACGGCGTGCGGGACTTCTGGCTGGCCGACGCCGCGGTGGTGGCGGGCGGCGGATACGCCCGCAGCGGGCGCGGCGCGATCGCGAACCGACTCGCCGGCTCCAGCGAGGTGTTCCCCGGTACGCGCGGTCCGACCGCGTCGGTCAACTTCGTCACCGCGCACGACGGCTTCACCCTGGCCGACCTGACCACCTACCAGGCCAAACGCAACCTGGGCAACGGCGAGTCGAACCGCGACGGCACGGACAACAACCGCTCCTACAACTTCGGGACGGAAGGCACGACCCGCAACGAGGCCGTGCTGGCCGGCCGGCGCCGGGCGATGCGCAACCTGCTCGGCACGCTGCTGCTGTCCGCCGGCGTGCCGATGCTGCTCGCCGGCGACGAGATCGGCCGCACGCAGCGCGGCAACAACAACGCCTACTGCCACGACGCGACGGTCACCTGGCTGAACTGGAACCTGGCCGACTGGCAGCAGGACCTGCACGACGTCGTCCGCCGACTGCTGACGATCCGGCGCGAGCACGCGGCCCTCCGACCGACCCGCTACGCCGAGCGCGGCGCGCGATCGGCCGCGGTGGAGATGCACTGGTTCGACGGGAGCGGTGAGGCGATGACGGAGGCGGCGTGGGGGTCGATCGAGGACCGCACGCTGCAGTACTACGCCTGCACGCGCACCGCGGCCGGCACCAGTCAGATCCTGCTCGTCGTCCACGGCGCGACGACGGCCGTCGAGGTCCGGTTGCCGGAGCAGGACGGCGTCGACTCCTACGACCTGCTGTGGTCGAGCGCAGACGACGGCGCACCGCCCCTGCACCTGTCGCCCGCCGCCGAGGTCTGGGTCGAGGGCCCGACCCTGCTCGTGTTCATGGCTTCAGACGCGTACCGCGTCTGAAGCGTCGTGGGCAGTCCGCTGCGGGCCTCGCGGCGGCCCTTCGCTCCCGTTGCCGAATTCGGCTGCCTGAACGCCGAGGAATTCAGGAGAATTCGAGAAACGAAGGCGGAAACCGGCGGATCCGGCCTGCGGGACTCGAAATCGCCTGAATTCTTCGCAACTCAGGAAGGCGCCCCGCCGTCAGTGCGCGATCGCGACTAGGCCCATTTCGGCGGGGCTCGCCAGGTATCGGCTCTTCGGGACGACGCGCACGTTGTAGCCGAAGGAGCCGGGCCGGGCCAGGGTGACGGTGCCGGCGAAGGTACGGCTGCCGTCCAGGTGGAGCACCCCGGTGGTGGGCACCTGGGTGTCGAGTGCGTCGTCGTCGAGCGGCGCCAGCTCGACCGTCTGCACGTGCTCCAGGGTGTCGCCCTCGCGGGACGTGCCGTAGACCACCTCCACCGCCACGTCGTCGGGGCGGAGGGAGCCGAGCTGCACCTGGGCGCGCACGTGCAGCCGGTCGCCCACCTGCGGCACCGCCGCGAGTCCGCCGGATTCCACGTGGATCACCTGAACGCCGCCCCACCCGGCGGAGACGACGCCCTTCCAGGACGCCAGCTCGCGGCCGCCGGAGAAGTCCGCGTCGCTGATGGCCGCCGCCGCATGCGCGGCCGGCACGTACAGCTGCTGCACGTACTGGCGCACCATGCGGTCCGCGGACAGCTGCGGCGACATGGTGGCGAGCGTGTGCCGCACCGACTTCATCCACCGGGTCGGCAGGCCCTGGGCGTCCCGCCGGTAGAAGCGGGGTGCGATCTGGTTCTCGATCAGGTCGTACAGGCTCTCCGCCTCCAGGTGGTCCCGCTCCCCCGCGTCGCCCGCGGCGTCGGCCGACGGGATGGCCCAGCCGTTCTCGCCGTCGTAGTACTCGTTCCACCAGCCGTCGAGGATGGAGAGGTTCAGCGCGCCGTTCAGCGCCGCCTTCATCCCCGACGTACCGCACGCCTCCAGGGGCCGCAGCGGATTGTTCAGCCAGACGTCGGTCCCCGGGTAGAGCACCTGGGCCATGGCGATGTCGTAGTTCGGCAGGAACACGATGCGTCGCCGCAACTCCGGGTCCTGGGCGAAGCGCACCAGCTTCTGAATCAGGCGCTTGCCGTCGTCGTCGGCGGGATGGGACTTGCCGGCGATCACGAGCTGCACCGGCCGCTTGCGGTGGGTCAGCAGCGCGGTCAGGCGGTCCTCGTCCTCGAGCATCAGGGTCAGGCGCTTGTAGGTGGGCACGCGGCGCGCGAAGCCGATCGTCAGCACCTCGGGGTCGAGCACCTCGTCGAACCACGCCGGGGCGGTCGCTCCGGGGTTCTGCTCGTGCCAGGCCCCGGTGATGCGGCGGCGGGCGTCGGCCACCAGGTTCGCCTTCATGCGGCCGCGCGCCGCCCACAGGTCGGCGTCGCTCACCTGCGGCGACGACCAGTCGGCGGCGGTCGTGTCGGAGGTGCCGAGTTTCTCCTCCGCCAGCCGCAGCAGCTCGGGGTCGGTCCAGGTGGGCGCGTGCACACCGTTGGTGACGGAGGAGATCGGCACGTCCGACTCGTCGAAGCCCGGCCAGAGGCCGGCGAACATGCCGCGGCTCACCTCGCCGTGCAGCACCGAGACGCCGTTGGCGTGCTGGCCGAGGCGCAGCCCCATGACGGCCATGTTGAAGACGTCGGGCGAGCCGCCCGGGTAGCTCTCGGCGCCGAGCGCCAGCACCTCCCACACGTCGACGCCCGGCAGCAGGTCGCCGCCGAAGTACTGCTGCATCAGCCCCCGATCGAAGCGGTCGATGCCCGCCGGGACCGGCGTGTGCGTGGTGAAGACGGTGCCCGCCCGCACGACCTGCAGCGCCTCGGCGAAGGTCAGGCCGTCGTGGATGAGCGTGGAGATGCGCTCCAGGCCCTGGAACCCGGCGTGCCCCTCGTTGGTGTGGAACACCTCCGCGTCTGGGGCGCCCATGATGTCGGTCCAGATGCGCAGCGCCCGCACGCCGCCGATGCCGAGCAGCAGCTCCTGCAGCAGCCGGTGCTCGCCCCCGCCGCCGTAGAGCCGGTCGGTGACGCCCCGCAGCGACTCCTCGTTCTCGGGCGCGTCGGTGTCGAGCAGCAGCAGCGTGACGCGCCCCACCGCGACCTGCCAGACGCGCGCGTGCAGCGTGCGGCCATACGGCAGGGCCAGGGAGACGAGCGCCGGAGTGGAGTCGGGGTGCCGCAGCAGGGTCAGCGGCAGGCCGTCCGGGTCGAGCACCGGGTACGCCTCCTGCTGCCACCCGTCGGCGGAGATCGACTGCTTGAAGTACCCCGCCCGATAGAACAGGCCGATACCGGTCAGGGGCAGGCCCAAGTCGGAAGCGCTCTTCAGGTGGTCGCCGGCCAGGATGCCGAGGCCACCGGAGTACTGAGGCAGAGCCGCGGCGATGCCGAACTCGGGCGAGAAATAGGCGATGTGGGCCGGCGCCTCGCTCAGCGTCTGGTACCAGCGGGGCTCGGCGTTGTAGCGGTCCAGATCGTCGCGGAGCGCGTTCGCCCGGGCGACGAACTCGCCGTCGCCGGCCAGCTGGGCGAGGCGCTGCGGGCTGACCGCGCCCAGCAGCGCGACCGGATCGCCGGCGATCCCCGCCCAGATCTGCGGATCGACCTGCTCGAACAGCGCCCGCGTCGGCTCGTGCCACGACCACCGCAGGTTGGCCGCCAATGCGTCCAGGGCTGCGAGCGACTGCGGCAGCACGGTACGGACGGTGAACCGGCGGATGGCTTTCACGGAAACGTCAACCCCCGAGGAGCGCGGTGCGGGAAGGGCGGGTGCGCCTTCACCCTAGGGCGTGCCCCGTGCGACCGCCGAACCGCCGGCCGGCCTGCATCGGTCGGATCGGCAGCGCGGATGTTCCGGGTCGAGGTCTGAGCGGAAGCCCAGCCGGCTGCGGAGCCTGCTTTGTAGGCTTGGGCATGTGGCGGACATTCAGCAAGGAACCGGCGCCGATCCAACAGACGCCGACTCAGCACACGCCACCTCGGTCGAGGCGAGCGCGGCGGACGCCGCCTCCGACGACGTGGTCGGCAAGCGGAGGTCGCGGGCCGGCTCGGGCGCCACGTCGACCAGGCGCGGTGCCGCCTCCGCTACGGCCTCGCTTCCGGCGGCACCGTCCGCAGCCCAGTCGACCGGTGCGCCCACGGCGCCGCCGCGCAGCACCTCGCCCAGGCGAGTGCCCCGTCTGCCGCGCTGGCAGCCGGTGCTCGGTCGCATCCCGATCCTGGACGTGTCGCCGCAGCAGCCCGGCGACCACTGGCCCGCCAAGGCGTTCGCCGACGAGGTGGTGCCGTTCGCCGCGACGATCTTCCGCGAGGGGCACGACCTGCTGGGCGCCGACCTGGTGGTCAAGCCGCCGCGCGGCGCCGAGCAGGTGCGCCGCATGCGCCTGATCTCCCCGGGCCTCGACCGCTGGAGCATCCTGCACCGGCTCGACCGCCCGGGCCTCTGGACGTGGTGGATCCGCGCCTACGCCGACGACTGGGCCACCTGGGTGCACGCGGCGCAGATCAAGGTGCCCGCCGGCATCGACGTGGAGCTTACCCTGACGGCCGGCGCCCTGCTGCTGGAACGCGCCGCCGCCGAAGCCGAGCGCACCGCAGCCGAGCGCGGCCTGCTCGCCGACGCCGCGGTGGCGCTCCGCGATACGGACACCGAGCCGCCGACGCGACTGCGGCTCGCCACCACCGCTTCCAGCGATGTGACGCAGGCGCTCGACGCGCGGCCCATCCGCAGCCTGATCACCGACTCCCCCGCCCGGCCGCTGCGCGTGGAGCGCACCCGCGCCGGCCGCGGCTCCTGGTACGAGTTCTTCCCCAGGTCGGAGGGAGCGGTGCACCACGAGGACGGCTCCTGGACCTCCGGCACCTTCCGCACCGCCGCACGCCGGCTGCCGGCCGTCGCGGCCATGGGCTTCGATGTGGTCTACATCCCGCCCGTGCACCCGATCGGCCGCACCAATCGCAAGGGGCCCAACAACTCCCTGGTCGCCGGCGAGCACGACCCCGGTTCCCCCTACGGCATCGGCTCGGCCGAGGGCGGCCACGACGCCATCCACCCCGACCTCGGCACGGAGGCGGACTTCGCCTTCTTCCTCGACACCGCCGCCCGGCTGAACCTGGAGGTCGCACTCGACATCGCCCTGCAGGCCTCCCCCGACCACCCGTGGGTCACCGAGCACCCGGAGTTCTTCACCACGCTGCCGGACGGCTCCATCGCCTATGCCGAGAACCCGCCGAAGAAGTACCAGGACATCTATCCGCTCAACTTCGACAACGATCCCGTCGGCTCGTACGCCGAGATGCTGCGCATCTTCACCGTCTGGATCGACCGCGGCGTGCGCATCTTCCGCGTCGACAACCCGCACACCAAGCCGCTCGGCTTCTGGGAGCGGCTGCTGCACGACGTGAACGGCGCCCACCCCGACGTGATCTTCCTGGCGGAGGCGTTCACGCGGCCGCCGATGATGCAGGGCCTGGCCAAGGTCGGCTTCCAGCAGAGCTACACCTACTTCACCTGGCGCAACACCAAGCAGGAGCTGACGGAGTACCTGGTCGAGTTGGCGACCCTTTCGGCCGACTACCTGCGCCCCAACTTCTTCGTGAACACCCACGACATCCTGACGCCGTACCTGCAGTTCGGCGGCGAGGCCGCCTACAAGATCCGGGCCGCGATCGCCGCCACCGCGTCGCCGACCTGGGGCGTCTACTCCGGCTACGAACTGCTCGAGAACGTCGCCAGGTCGGGCGCCGAAGAGAACATCGACAACGAGAAGTACGAGTTCCGGCCGCGCGACTGGGCCCTGGCTGCCAGCCTGGGCCGCACGCTGGCGCCGTACCTGACGCGGCTGAACGAGATCCGCCGGCTGCACCCGGCCCTCGGTCAGCTGCGCAACATCCACTTCCACTGGACGGAGGAGGAGTCGGTGCTCGCGTTCAGCAAGCACATCGACGGCGACTTCACCGTCACCGGCGAGCCGGACACCATCGTCGTCGTCGCCAACCTCGACCCGCACGGCGCGCGCGAGACGGTCGTGCACCTCGACCTGACCGCGATCGGCCGCGAACCGGGGCAGGTGTTCCAAGCGCACGACCTGATCACCGACGCCGTCTGGACGTGGGGATCGGACGACTACGTTCGGCTGGACCCGTTCGTGGAGCCCGTCCACATCCTGCACATCCGCCCCTGAGCCGCGCGAGCATGAGCGTGAGCATCAGCACGCGCTCCGCGCACCGCGAACGATCCGAACGGCAGGCACGCACGTGACCGACAGCACCACCGGCACCACCCCCGCCCGGGTCGGCGCCCATTCCCCGAGCGCCGATTCCCCGAGCGCCGGCCCCGCGACTGCGACTCCGTCCACTCCCGCATCCACGAGGACGGTGACCGACCCCGGCGACGACGAGCTGGCCCGCATCGCGGCCGGGACGCACTCCGGGCCGCACTCCGTGCTGGGCCAGCATCCGCTCGCTCCGGCTGCGGAGGACGGCACCGGCCCCGTCGCCATACGCGCCCTGCGCCCGCTCGCCGAGACGGTCACCGCGCTGCTGCAGGGCGGCGAGGTGGCGATGGAGCACCTCGGCCACGGCGTCTGGCAGGGCGTGCACGAGCACGGCCTGACGGACTACACACTGCGCACCACTTACTCGGGCGACGCCGAATGGACCGCCGACGATCCGTACCGGTTCCTGCCGAGCGTCGGCGAGGTCGACCTGCACCTGTTCGGCGAGGGCCGGCACGAGCGGCTGTGGCAGGTGCTCGGCGCCCACGTGCGCGAGGTGTCCGGCCACGGTGGCGCGGCCGTGCGCGGCACCGCGTTCGCCGTCTGGGCGCCGCACGCCACCGCCGTGCGCCTGATCGGCGACTTCAACAACTGGAACGGGCAGCTGCACGCACTCCGGCGCTTGGATGAGACCGGGGTCTGGGAGCTGTTCGTGCCGGGTCTGGAACCCGGCAACGCCTACAAGTACGAGATCCGCACGGCCGCCGGCGACTGGATCGAGAAGGCCGATCCGATGGCGCAGTTCACCGAGGTGGCGCCCGCCACGGCCTCGGTGGTCGGGACCAGCCGGTACCGATGGGGCGACTCGTCGTGGCTGGCCGAGCGGGCAGCCGGTGAGCCGCAGAACAAGCCGATCAGCGTGTACGAGCTGCACGTCGGCTCGTGGCGGCCCGGGCTCGGCTACCGCGAACTGGCGGATCAGCTGGTCGACTACGTGCACGAGACCGGTTTCACCCACGTGGAGTTCCTGCCGCTCGCGGAGCATCCGTTCGGCGGCTCGTGGGGCTACCAGCAGACCGGGTACTACGCCCCGACCTCGCGGTGGGGCCACCCCGACGACCTGCGCTACCTGATCGACCGGCTGCACCAGGGCGGCATCGGGGTGTACGTCGACTGGGTGCCGGGGCACTTCGCCACCGACGCCTTCGCGCTTGCGAAGTTCGACGGCCAGCCGCTGTACGAGCACTCCGACCCCCGGCTCGGCGAGCACCGCGACTGGGGCACGCTGATCTTCAACTTCGGCGACAGCCAGGTGCGCAACTTCCTGGTCGCGAACGCCCTCTACTGGCTGGAGGAGTTCCACGTCGACGGCCTGCGAGTCGATGCGGTCGCCTCGATGCTGTACCTGGACTACTCACGGGGCGCCGGCGAATGGGTGCCCAACAAGTACGGCGGGCGCGAGAACCTGGAGGCGATCAGCTTCCTGCAGGAGGCGACGGCGACCGCCTACAAGCTCTACCCCGGCATCGTGATGATGGCCGAGGAGTCCACCAGCTGGGGCGGCGTCACGCAGCCGACGGTGAACGGCGGCCTCGGGTTCGGCCTCAAATGGAACATGGGCTGGATGAACGACTCCCTGCGCTACGTGGCGCAGGACCCGATGTGGCGCGGCTACCACCAGGGCGAGCTGACCTTCTCGTTCGTCTACGCGTTCAGCGAGAACTTCCTGCTGCCCATCAGCCACGACGAAGTGGTGCACGGCAAGGGGTCGCTGCTCGGCAAGATGCCGGGCGACCACTGGCAGCAGTTGGCCAACGTGCGCACCTACCTGGCCTACCAGTGGGCGCATCCCGGCAAGCAGCTGCTGTTCATGGGGCAGGAGTTCGGGCAGCCGAGCGAGTGGAGCGAGGAGCGGGGCCTGGACTGGTGGATCCTCGACCAGCCGGCGCACCGTGGGCTGCTGCAGTTCGTCGCCCAGTTGAACCGGGTCTACCGCGAGAACGCCGCGCTCTGGGCGCAGGACTTCACCGCCGACGGGTTCGGCTTCATCGACGGCAGCGACACGGCCAACAGCGTGCTGTCCTTCCTGCGGTGGGACCGTGAAGGCAACCCGATCGCCGCGATCTTCAACTTCTCCGGCGTCCCGCTTTCCGACTACCGAGTCGGGTTGCCGTCCGCCGGAGTGTGGGAGGAACTGCTGAACTCCGACGCAGTCGAGTTCGGCGGCTCCGGAGTCGGCAACCTGGGCTCGGTCGAAGCCGCGGCACCCGGTCACCAGGGCCAGCCCGCCTCCGCCGAACTGACCCTCCCGCCGCTCGGCGCCCTTTATCTGCGCCCCGCCGCGCAGGCCTGACCCCAAGCCCGACCCCCCAGATCACCCGGAGCCCCCCGGACTGGGGCGCGCCTGCGGGGTCCCCGCGCCTTCCGCCCGTCCGCGAGCGCCGATAGCGTGTCAAGGCACCCGGATCCACCCCTGTCGCCCCCAGCGAACAGACGGTTCCGCCCCGGCCGATTCCCAAATCGGCCCTGCTTGCACACCCACCCCCATCCACCCCTACCCGGCCGGACGTGATCCAGCCCGCCTCCCCGCGGGCAGCTTCGCGTCATCCTGTTTGGCCCCCAACGGACAGGTCTCGTGACTACCTCCCCTCTCAACATCGACGGCGTCCGCGCCGTCGCCCGCCCGCTCACCTATCGGCGCTGGACCACCAGATACGCCCTGCGTCTGCTCGCCACCGACCTGCTCGTCGTCGCTGGCGTCGTGCTGGCCGCACACTGGCTGTGGCTCGGCGAGGAACTGCAGCGCGTGCCCGTCCACACGACCGGCCTGTCGCTCAGGCTGACGACCGCGCAGCTCTCCTTCGTGATCGCCGGGGTCTGGATCGCCGCCCTCGGCGTGTTCGACAGCCGCGACGAGCGCGAGATCGGCAACGGCCCCACCGAGTACCGGCGAGTCATCGGCGCGACCGCCGCCACGTTCGCCCTCACCCTGGTCGGCGTCTTCTTCCTCGGCTTCGACCTGTCCCGCGGCTTCGTCATCACCGTTTTCGGCGGCGGCGTCGTCGCCCTCGTCGTCGGCCGCTGGATCTGGCGCAAGTGGCTCTCCGCAGCGCGTCGCGCCGGCACCTTCTCGCACCGCGTCGTACTGATCGGGTCCACCGCCACGGTCACCCGCACCGCCGGCGACCTGGCCCGCGAACAGCAGCACGGCTACCGGGTGGTCGGCGCGGCGCTCACCGACGGACCCGACTCCGGTCACGTCGCAGGGCTGCCCATCGTCGGCGACATCGAAGCCGTGCCGAACGCTCTGCGCCTGTTCGGCGCCGACACGGTGATGGCCACCTCCAGCGACGAGCTGACCCCGCAGCGCATCCGCGACTTGGCCTGGCACCTGGAGCCCCGCCGTCACCAGCTGGTGCTGGCGCCCGGACTCACCGACGTGGGCGGGTCGCGCATCCACCTGCGACCGGTCGCCGGTCTGCCCCTCATCCACGTGGAGACGCCGCACCTGCCGGGCAGCGGCCGCTACATCAAGCGCACCTTCGACGTGCTGTGCGCCTCCTTGGCCCTGCTCGTGATCGCTCCGGTGTTCGCCGTGATCGCCGTCGCCGTGCGCCGCGACTCGGCCGGCCCGGTCTTCTACACGCAGGAGCGCATCGGCCGCGACGGCGAACCGTTCCGCATCGTCAAGTTCCGCTCCATGACCGCCGACGCCGACGCTCGCCGCGCCGAGCTCGTCACCGGCACCGACAAGGGCCTGTTCAAGCTGGTCGACGACCCTCGGGTGACCCGCGTCGGCCGCGTGCTGCGCCGGTACTCGCTCGACGAGCTGCCGCAGCTGCTGAACGTGCTGCGCGGCGACATGAGCCTCGTCGGCCCGCGTCCCGCACTGCCGGACGAGGTCTCGGAGTACGACCGCCACGAACTGCGGCGCCTCGCCGTCACGCCGGGCCTGTCGGGCCTCTGGCAGGTCAGCGGCCGCAGCGACCTCCCCTGGGCGGACGGCATCCGGCTCGACCTGTACTACGTCGAGAACTGGTCCCTCACCCAGGACCTCGTGATCCTCTGGCGCACGGTGCGCGCGGTGGTGCGCAGCGAGGGCGCCTACTGACCCGGCCGCTCACCGCCCAGCAAGCGCTGACAGCGCTGCCGGGGCGTGCGGATCGGCCGAGCATCCCGGTAGCGTGGTGGGCACTCCTCGTGCCACGGACCGACCCGAATCGGTGCGCGACACGCCGATATCCCACGAAAGAACGCGTATGACCTTCACCATCCTCTTCGTCGGCAGCGGCAACGTCGGCCGATCGGTCCTCGCCGCCGCCGCCGTCGCCCGTGAATTCCGCCGCGTCTGGCCGCGCTCGGCCGACGACCTGATCGTCGAGAGCGTCGGAGTCGACGCGATCGAGGGCATGCCCGTCGCTCCCCATCTCACGACCGTCGCCGCTCGCCGCGACCTGACGGTGGACGACCATCTGGCGTCGCCCATGACGCGCGAGCGCGCCGACACGGCCGACCTGGTCCTCACCATGAGCCGCCGTCAGCGCGCGCAGCTCGTGCTGCAGTACCCCCACCTGCGCTCGCGTACCTTCGCGCTGCTCGAGTTCCTCGACCTGCTGCAGAACGCCACCGCCGTCCGCCGGCGCGCCCCGATCGGCCGCGGCGACCGGCTGGAGTCGAAGCTGCGCCTGGTCGTGACCGCCGTGATGGCGCGCCACCGCACCGTCGCGACGCCCGCCGACGAACGACAGTGGGATCTGTTCGACCCCTACGCCTACAGCCTCGACGTCTACGAGACCGTCGCCGCCGCCATCGATGCCGCCGCGCACGCGCTCGTCGGCGACATCGCAGTCATCACCGGCGCCCGCGCCGGCGCATCCCGCTCCGCCTGACCGCTCAGCACCAGGCCGCTCAGTCAAGCAGGGCCGAGCAGGTCAGTAGAGCAGGCTGGCGAGGCGGCGGCGGGCCGGGGCGACCCTCGGGTCGTCCGTGCCGACGAGCTCGAAGTAGTCGAGCAGGCGCTTGCGCGCCGTCGTCCGGTCGTCCGGCGCGAGCGCCGGGAAGACGGACAGCACCCGGTCGAACGCATCGTCCACGTGTCCGCCGGACATGTCGAGATCGGCGACCGCGAGCGCCGCGTCGGCGTCCTTCGGGTTCTGTGCGGCGGCCGCCCGCAGGGCATCGGGGTCGGCGCCCTGCAGGCGGTCGAGCAACTCCACCTGAGCGAGGGCAGCGACAGCGGCCAGGTCTCTCGGGTCCTGGGCGATGGCCGTGCGGAACAGGCGGGCCGCAGCGGGGTAGTCGCCGCGATCCACGGCGTCGTACGCCTCGGCATGCAGTGGCGGGAGCGGCTGCTCGGGTAGCAGGGCATCCTCGCCGGCCGGGACGCCCGGACCGGCCGCACCCGCGCCCGCGCCGACCGAGCCGGTGACGCCGTTCTGTTCGGCGAGGGCGAGCACCTGGTCGAGCAGCGGCCGCAACTGCTCCTCCGGAGCCGTCCCGGTGAAGAGGGAGACGGGGCGGCCGGCGATCACGGCCACCACGGTCGGGATGGACTGCGCCTGGAAGGCGGCGGTCAGCTGCGGGTTCGCGTCGGTGTCCACGACCGCGAGCACGACGCGGCCGCCGAGGGACTCCACCACTCGGGTGAGCGACGCGACCAGGTCGGTGGACGGCGTGCTCCAGCCGGCGACGAGCGCGACGACGACCGGGACGGTGCTGGAGAGCTCGACGACCGATGCGAAGTCGGCATCCCCGACCTGCAGCACCAGCGGGACGGCGGGCTCCGCTCCTGCGGCTGCCTCGCCGGTGATGCTCGACCTGCCGGCGGCCGGCGGCGTACCCGCGGGCTGGCCGGGCGCCACGGGCCGTGCTGGCGCCGAGCGGGCGACGAGAGCCGAGAGGTCGACGGCACCGCGGAGTGCGCCGACGGAGGGGCCGGGGACAGCTGCCACCGTGTCACAACTCCTTTGCCGAGATCAGCCCCTGAGCGTACCCGAGCAGGACGACCCGGCCGGACGCTCCGGCGGGCGGCACCGAGAACAGCAGCTGCATGCCGTGGACCAGGGCGATGCCCTTGGTCGTGGACTTCACGTTGCTCAGCACCTGCGTGGCGCCGCTCGGCTTGACCTTCGCGCCCGCCTTGGCGGGCTTGGCGGTCCACGTCTCGGACAGGGAGACCGACACCAGCGCGCCGGACGCGGCGGTCGCGAGCGCGACGACGGAGGCGGGATCGGTCTTCGCGTCCGAGTAGGTCAGCTTGCCGCCCTTGCCGAGCGCCTTGGCGAGCTTCTCCTTGGCCGGCAGGCCGACCTCCTGCTGCAGCGAGTCGTGAGTCGAGTCGAACAGGACGGCGGAGTGGGTCTTCGCGGAGCGCAGCACCCTGCCGTACCGGATGGCCAACTCGCCCGGCGCGACCTTCAGCAGGGTGGTGTCGGGGGCGACCCGCGCCGCCCCGGTCAGCGCGTTGGGCAGCGCCGGCAGGACCGCGCCGGGCTGCAGCGGGGTCAGGTACTGCACCTGGTACGGCGAGCGCGGCGTCTGCTGCACCAGCGTGATCGCGAGCGGCGGGACGGTGTTGCTGGAGATGTCCGTGTCCACGGCGAACAGGGTGCGCGGCCACTCGGCCGTCGCCTGCGGCAGCACGACCTGCACCTGGGCGTGGTCGACGGGCAGCGCCTGCGGAAGCGCGAACTTCGTGCTGCGGTCGTGCAGGGTGTAGGCGGCCTTCCGCAGCGCCAGCGCGGGCCCGGCGAACCGGGCCTCCAGACGGGTGGCGTCGAGCGCCCGATCCGCGGCCCGCTCGACACGGGCTGCGTCACGCACGATCCGGACCGCCTGCTGCGTGGTGACCGCGACCGGCGTCACCGGCACCGTGGTCTTCTCCGTCGGCGACGGCGTCGCTCCCGCGGCGGATGCGCCCTCGGTCGCGGCGGTGAGCGGCGCGCATCCCGACAGCAGCAGGCCCGCGGTGCCGAGGGCGAGCACGGCGGTGAAGGGCCGGCCGGCCGCACGCCGGCCTCGGCTGGCGACCGGGACCGCCACCGGTGCCGGCTTGTAGCGCGGCGGCTGCGGTGGACGCGGCATGCGCGGCGGCGCCTTGCGCCGCGGGCCCCGCCGGCGACGCAGATGCAGCAGCGCGAGGATGTACAGGATCAGTCCGACGAGCAGCAGCAGGCTGCCACCGACGATCAACGGGGTCGCGAACGGGGTCGAGACCGAGACCGGCCAGGTGATCGACACCCCGTTCGGTGCGGCCTGCCGCCCGTCGGAGGCGACGATCAGGGAGAGGTTCTTCGGCAGGTTGACATTCCAGGTCAGTGAGCCGGTCGTGCGCCGCTGGTCCAGCCACAGGTCGGAGCCGTTCGGGTCCGGCTTCGCACCGCCGCGCAGACCGGCGACGACCGGCGCCACGGCGCTGACCGGCCGGGCGAAGGTGCCACTGACGTCGTCGAAGCCGAGCCTCGTGTAGCGCTGGCCGGACAGCCAGGCCATCACGTCGCCCGTGCGGCCGTAGGCGGCGAAGACCGCGTCGTCGCCGTGGATCGTCAGGTGCTGCTGCCCCGGATGCGCCTTCAGCGCCGACCCGGGAATGACGACGTAGTGCGCCCCGGCCGGAACCTGGGCGCTTGCGACCGCACGGTCCGGCGGCAGGAGCACGGTGCGCTGGGCGATGCCCACGGCCATCATCGCTGCCGCGACGACGAACGCGACGAGGGCTGCGACGAACCGCACGAATCCATACTCCCTTCGCTGTCTTCCGTAACGCTGTGGTGGCTGACGCTGTGGTGATCGACGCCTTGGCTCTCGACGCTCGCGATCGCCGATCGAGGCTCACCGCTCGATACTCGGCTGCGCGGCTCCGGTCACGCGCCCTGCCGATGGTAGGCCCACCCCGCCCCCGGGGGCCCAGGCGACCCGGCACGGCCGGATCGACGGCCTCGTGACGGATCCGTCACGGCTGCTAGGCGAACCCGCGGGCGGCGACTCCGATGGCACCGCGGACCGGCGCCCTACACTGGCGGGGCGTCGACGCCGCCGTGCGGACGCGCCGAAATCCTCGTGGATCCTTGGGAGACGTATGTCCGACGAATCGGGTTTCACCCAGAGCATGCGCGGGTACAACCG
The DNA here is from genome assembly GCF_964250715.1 of uncultured Amnibacterium sp. Classification (GTDB taxonomy): domain Bacteria; phylum Actinomycetota; class Actinomycetes; order Actinomycetales; family Microbacteriaceae; genus Amnibacterium. The sequence continues at coordinate 226,217 of NZ_CAXUGX010000003.1, read as the reverse complement.
CGACGAGGTGGATCGCGCGCTGCAGGAACTTCGGCGCGAACTGATCAAGGCCAACACCAGCCTCGCCGAATCCCAGAAAGAGGTCAAGCGCCTCGCATCCCGGGTGCAGGACCTGGACGGGGAACTCGAGGAGGTCGGTTCGCCGACGTACTCCGGGCTCGGGCACCGGCTGGAGAGCCTGCTGCGCCTCGCCGAGGACCAGGCGACCCGCGTCATCGCGCAGGCGGACATCGACGCCGAGCGCCTGCGTTCCAGCGTCCAGGTGGACGTGGACCGGCTGCGGGTCGAGGCGGCCGAGTTGGCCGAGCGACTGCTCACCGACGCCCGCGAGCAGTCCGAGACGATCCTGGCCGCCGCCCACGCGGAGGCGGAGCAGCTGGCCGAGCACGCCCGGGTCGGCGCCGAGTCCACCGAGCAGGACGCCGTGCGCGAAGCCGCGGCGATCCGCGGTGCGGTGGCGACCGAGGCGGCCGAGGTGCGCGGCACCGCCAAGCGCGAGGCGGCCGCGGTGCGCGCCGCCGCCGAGCGCGAGGCGGCCGAACTGCGGGTGGTCACGGAGCGGGAGACGGCCACGGCACGCGACGACGCTGCACGGACGTCACGAGAAGCGGAACTCGCCACCGTGGAGTTGCAGCGGCGACTGGACGCGGATCGCGAGGATGCCGCCCGCGAGCTCGGCCGGCTGCGCGAGGAGACGAAGCGCGACACGGACCGTGCCCGCGCCGACCTGGCTCGCGAGGTCGAGAAGGCCCGCGAGGACCTGGCCCTCGAGTTGGAGGCCGCGCGGGCCGATGCCCGACGCGCGGCCGAGGCCGAACGGGTGACCGTGCAGGCCGAATTCGACGGTGCACGCCGCCGCAACGACGACGCGCTCGTGGAGTCCCGCCTCGTCACCGAGCGGGAGCTGGCCGGCATCCGGGACACGCTGCAAGCCGAGCTGGACGCTCTGCGCGCCGAGACGGCCCGCGAGGCGGAGCAGGCGCGCCTCGACCTGGACGTGGAGCTGCGCGCCCGCCGCGACGAGGCCGAACAGGAGTACCTCGCGCGGCACCAGGAGGCGGTCGCGTCCACTCAGCGCTACCTGGACGACGCGAACGCCCAGTTGGCGGACGCGATCCGGCGGTCGGCGGACAAGCGGCTCGAGGCCGACGCGCTGGAGATGACCGGGCAGATCGACAACCGCAAGCGGCGCGAGCAGGCCGAGTCGCAGGCGGCGGAGTTGGTTCTGGACGCCCGCAATAAGGCGGCGGACATCGTGAAGGACGCCGAGGTGCGCTCCGAGCAGCTGGTGCGGGACGCGGAGGAACGGCTCGCCGAGCTGCGCGAGGAGCGCGAGGGCATCGCGGAGTACTTCGAGACGCTGCGCGGAGCGCTCGCCTCGGCCTCACCGGTGGACGTCGACTCGTGACGCCGCAGGGCTCGTACCCGAACCGCTTGCACCCGCGGGATTTGCACGCGGAACCACGCGGGTGAAGATCCAGAACCCGTTCCGCGTCGGCCTGCTCGGCGCCCTGGGCGTGCTGCTCGCGATCGGCATCGGCTCGGCCATCACCGAACTGGCGACCATCCTCACCTACGTCGGCGCCGCCATCTTCCTGGCGCTGGGGCTCGACCCGCTGATCAGCGGCCTGCAGAAGCGAGGGCTCCCCCGCGGGCTCGCCATTGTGATCGTGCTGGTCGTCGTCCTGGGCGCGCTCGTCGGCATCGTGTTCGCGGTCGTCCCGGTGCTCGTGACGCAGACCACGAAGCTGGTCACCGACATCACCACCGCCGTGACGAAGGGGCCGTCGGTGACGGAGTACATCGCCCAGATCCAGAAGGCCCTGGGCGACTCCGTCGACGTGCAGGACCTCATCAATCAGGCGGTCACCTTCCTGCAGAAGAACGCCCCGGCCATCACGGGCGGCGTGCTGTCCGTCGGGTTCGGGATCGTCGGCGGCGTCGCCGGCGCCCTGATCGTGATCATCCTGACGCTCTACTTCGCAGCGTCGCTGGAGACCTTCAAGCGCGGGCTCTACCGGCTGGTCCCCATGACCCGGCGGGCGAAGTTCGCCGATATCGCCGAGCAGATCTTCTCCGCGGTCGGCCGGTACGTGATCGGTCAGGTCGCGCTCGCCCTGGTGAACGGGGTGCTGACCTTCGTCTTCCTGACCATCCTCGGCACGATCGGCGCGCAGCTTCCGGCGGTGTTCGCCTTCATCGCGTTCCTCGGCAGCCTGATCCCGCTGGTCGGCACGATCTCCGCGGCGGTCCTGATCTTCCTCGGGCAGCTGCTGCTGATGCCGGCCGCCCAGGCGGGCGCACCGCCGGTGTGGCTCGTCGTCGCCATCTACTACCTGATCTACATGCAGCTCGAGGCATACGTGCTCAGCCCGAACATCATGAACCGGGCGGTCAAGGTGCCGGGCGTGGTCGTGGTGATCGCCGCCCTGGTCGGCGGCACCCTGCTCGGCATCCTGGGCGCCCTGGTCGCCATCCCGGTCGCGGCGGCGATCCTGCTGATCATCGAGCAGGTGGTGGTCCCGCGGCAGGCGGAGCTCTGAGGGCCTGAGGCTCTGAGCCGCGCTGCTCAGGCCAGCAGCGCGGCCGGTACCCGCTCGGGCAGCGGCAGTACCGCGGGGTTGACGACCGCGACCACCTCCGTCAGCACGCGGCGCACCGACGGCTCCCCGACCCACAGGTGCTTCGCTCCGGCGACGGCGATCAGGTCGGCCTGCGGCACCGCGGCGAACCGCAGGCGCGCCTCGGCCGGACGCAGGAAGTCGTCGAACTCCGGCACCAGCACGGTCAGGGGCGTACCGGCGGCGCCCCACGCGCGGAGGTCGGCCTCCGTCGTGCTGCGCAGCGGGGGCGAGAGCAGCACCGCACCGGCCATCGCCTGGCCCGGTCCGTGCGATCGGCTCGTTCCGTGCGACAGACCCAGCCCGTGCCGCAGCACCACGTCCGTGCCGAAGGACCAGCCGAGCAGCCAGGGCGTCGGCAGGCCGCGCGCGGCCGCGAAGTCGACGGCCGCAGCCAGGTCGAGCCCTTCGGCGTCGCCGCCGTCGAACGAGCCGCCGCTGGTACCGCGCGGCGAGGTGGTCCCCCGGGTGTTGAAGCGCAGCACGGCGATGCGCGCCAGGGCGGGCAGGCGGGCGGCGGCCTTGCGCAGGATGTGCGAGTCCATGAACCCGCCGGCGGTGGGCAGCGGATGCACGCAGACCAGGGCGGCGACCGCCGGCACACCGGCGGGGACCGCGAGCTCGCCGACCAGGGTGACGCCGTCCGCCGTGGTCAGCTCGATGTCGTGCCGCTCGGCCACGAGCTGCACGCCGGACCGGACCTCGACATCCACGGCACTGCCGGCTCTCGAGTCCTCGCCCATCAGGCCGCCCGCCAGCACGCCAGGTGCCAGTGCCGCCGCGCCGCCACATCGGCTGCGTCGCCCAGCACGCCGTCGGCCCGCCAGACCACCACGTGCGCGACGCCCGCCGGTATGTCACGTTCGCAGCCCGGACAGCGGTACACCTTCACGGCGCCGGCGGCCGGGATGGGTTGCACCGTCCAGGCCCGCCCCCTGCGCTGCTCCGTCGCCGCGGAACCCGTCAGCCGCAGTGGCAGGGCGACGTCGTTCGCGGACCGGTTCCGGCGGGGCACTGGGTCCTGCGACTCGGCGTCAGTACCAGCCGACGGCGTTGGAGTGGGCCCACGCGCCGCACGGGCTGCCGTAGGAGCCGGCGATGTAGCCGAGCCCCCAGTCGATCTGCGCCTTGTAGTCGCTCTGCCAGCCGGCGCCCATCTTGCTGCCCGGCAGGGCCTGGGGTATGCCGTAGGCGCCACTGGGGTTGGCGGCGGTCACGCGCCAGCCCGACTCGCGGTTCCACAGGCTCACGAGGCACGAGAACTGGGAGGCGTTCCATCCGCGGTCCGCGACCCGGCCGGCGGCGTACGCCTGCGAGGTGCCGGCGGGGGCGACGGCACCGATGGTGGCCGCGGAGTCGTCGGACGCGGCTTTCCCCTTCGCGCCGGCTGCCTTGGGCGTGGGGGCGTCGATGACCTGCCACGTATCGTTCTTGTAGGCGACGCTGATCACGCCGTCACTCGTCTGGAAGTGCTGCACGGTGCGCGTGCTGGGCGCCGCGCCGGCGAGCCGGTAGTACGCCGACGCGGTCGCACCAGCGTAGGGATCGACCACCGTCACCATCGCGATCCCCATCGACGCGAGCATCGCGAAGGCGCCGAGCACCATGCGGCCCCGGGAGCGCGGGCGGCGGAACGTCGCGGGCGCGGCGGGCTGCGTGGGCCGGTACGGCACGGCGCGGCGGCCCGATCGAGGGTCGACGATCGCACCCCGTCGGCGCACGTCCTGCTGCACCGACCGCGGTTCAAGCGTGTCCGAATGTCTACCCACTGCGTCCCCACCCTAACCACGGCCCACCCCCGGGCCGAATCGAAGGGCCGCCGACGGCGGCCCGCACCGTCACCGGACGGCGAGCATCACCTCGACGACGCCGTCGATGACCAGGTCCACCTGGCCCTCGCGATAGCCGTGCCGCTCCGCCCGGAACGCGACCGAGCGCACCTCGTCGACTGTCAGGTCCGACCCCGCCTCGAAGTACTCGCGGGTGCGATCCGCGAACCGGTCCACGTCCTTGACCGAGTAGCCGACCCGCAGCAGCCCGGTGCGCCGGAAGCGGGCGCGAGGCGGCCGGCCCAGCCGGGCGATCAGCTCCTTGGCCAGCTCGCGGGTACCGGAGATCCAGGCCCGTTCGCCGGAGGACCGGACGGCGGCGGTGCGTTCGCGCTGCGCGAAGGCGTCCTCCAGCCGCTCCAGTGCGGCGTCCACCGCTGCAGTCTGGTACCCGCCCCGCTGCATCCCGAAGGCGGTGTGCCGGATCCGCTCCGACGTCACATCCCCGGCCGTGCGGCGACTGTCGTACGCGGCCTTCGCGGCGGCGAGGAACTGGTCCACCTCGTCCACGCGATACCCGAGGGCACCTCGTCGCACTCGGGGAAAGGTCGTCGCCACCGCAGCATTGTGGGGCAGATGCCCTGCGAACTAGGGCAGCAGCGCCGGGTGCGTCGAGAAGTAGAGCAGCAGCGCCGCGGTCGCCGACGGCAGGATCGAGTCCACCCGGTCCAGGAAGCCGCCGTGGCCGGGCAGCCACGACGAGATGTCCTTGATGCCGAGATCGCGCTTGATCAGGGACTCCGTCAGATCACCGAGGGTCGCGGTACCGGCGATCACCACGCCCAGTACCGCGCCGAGCCAGATGGGCTGGCCGAGCATCAGGGGCGCGACGAGCAGGCCGGCGATCACCGCGGCAAGCACCGAACCGGCGAAGCCCTCCCACGTCTTCTTGGGGCTGATCCGCGGCGCCATCGGATGCCGGCCGAAGGCCAGGCCGCTGATGTAGGCGAACAGGTCGGTCGACACGACGATCACGACGAAGGCCAGCGTCCACCACTGACCGTCCGGCTGCGCGGTGAGCACGACCGCGCAGGAGCCGAGCAGGGTGACGTACAGCTGCACGAACACCGTCGCGCCCAGATCGCGCCGCAGGTCCGCAGCGGCGGTCGGCCGGCGGATCGTGCCGAGCAGCCGCCACACGACGACGACCACGACCGCTCCGGCGATGGCGAGCGGCCAGCCCAGCCGGGGGAAGGCGTAGGCGACGGGCTGCACGAGCACCCCGGTGACGATCGAGCCGACGACCGGCACCGTGCGACCGGACTGCCGCAGGGCGCCGGCCAGCTCGCCGGTGGCGAAGCCGACCAGCACCACGGCGAAGATGATGAACAGCGCTTTGACGAGCAGCAGGGAGAGCAGGACCGCCGCTCCGAGCGCGAGGCCGACCCCGATGGCGAACAGCAGGTTGCGGCCGGTGCGCGCCGTCAGCCGGGCGTTCGCCTGGTCGAACTGCACCCGGGTGGCCCGCACCTGGTCGCGGATCTCGCCGCGGGTGTGGCGCAGCTGCTCCTGGAAATCGGCGCGGCGCTCTCTCGGGGTGCGCGGGCTCTGCACCCCGGTCAGACCTCCAGCAGTTCGGCTTCTTTGCGCTTCAGCGCCTCGTCGATCTGGTCGACGTACCGCTTCGTCAACCCGTCGAGTTCCTTCTCGCCCCGGGCCACGTCGTCGTCGCCCACCTCGCCCTTCAGGGCGTCCAGGTCGTCCTTGGCGTGCCGGCGGATGTTGCGGATGGCGACCTTGGCGTCCTCGCCCTTGCCGCGCACGATCTTGACGAACTCGCGCCGACGCTCCTCGGTCAGTTCCGGCAGGGTCACCCGGATGATGGTGCCGTCGTTGGAGGGGTTCGCGCCCAGGTTGGGTGCGGTCGCGACCGCCCGCTCGATCTCCTTCAGGGCCGACTTGTCATACGGCGTGATGATGAGCGTGCGCGCCTCGGGATTGTTCAGCCCAGCCAACTGCGCGAGCGGGGTGGGCGAGCCGTAGTAGTCGACCAGGATGCGCTGGAAGAGGGCGGGATTCGCCCGTCCGGTGCGCACCGTGGAGAACTCGTCACGCGCCGCCTCGAGCGCCCGGGTCATCCGGCCGGTGGCATCGGACAGTACATCGGCGATCACGTGGCGACCCTCTTCCTTAGGTTCCGCCCATCAGTCTACGGTTCGCCGCCGACGGTGCTCCGTGATGGTGACTCGGCGCCGCCGCTGACTCAGTGCTGGCGGTGGCTCGGTGCCGGCGGTGGCTCAGTGCTGCCGGTGGCGCACGTACACCGCCAGGTCGTGGTGGTCGCCGCGGACGGCGAGCGCGCGCGGCATGGTGCGCTCGTGGGTGAAGCCGAGTCGCTCCGCCACGGCGCGACTGCGGGCGTTGTGCGTCGCCGTGCGGATCTCGACCCGCTCCAGCCTGAGGTCGAGCAGGGCGTAGTCGGCCAACGCCGCCGCCGCACGCGAAACCGCACCTCGCCCCTCCCATCCTCCGTCGACCCAGTAGCCGATCTCGGCGCTGCCGAGCCGCCGCTCGATCCGCAGCCCCGCGGAGCCGATGAAGGTGCCGGCCGCCCGGATCGCGGTCGGCAGCCGGATGCCGTCCAGCCACCCAGCCAACTCGGCCTTCGTGTGCGCCTCCGCCGACGCCCGAGTCTGCTCTCCCGCCGCCCAGGGCTCGAAGAGCCGCAGCCGCGGCAGGTTCGCGATCGTCAGCGCGAGCATGGGGTCGACGGTGCTCGCGTCGCGCAGAACCAGGTCGAAGCCGTCGCCCAGGTCGTGCCGGAAGAAGCTCATCGGACGCTGCCGCGTCGTCACGCCGTGACGAGGGAACCGATCGCGTCCCCGTGGATGGCGGCACCGATCGCGTGGTCCCCGCCGATGCCGAACACGCGCATCGGGATGCCGTTGTCCATGCACAGGCTGAAGGCGGTCGCGTCGACGACCTTCAGGCCCTGCTGCAGCGCGTCGCCGTAGGTCAGGTGGTCGAGCTTCACGGCCGTGGGGTCGGAGCGCGGGTCGGCGTTGTAGACACCGTCCACGCCGTTCTTGGCGACGAGCACCTCGTCGCAGTGCGTCTCCAGGGCCCGCTGCGCGGCGACCGTGTCCGTGGAGAAGTACGGCATGCCGGCACCGGCGCCGAAGATCACGACGCGGCCCTTCTCCAGATGCCGGATCGCTCGCCTGGGAATGTACGGCTCGGCGACCTGGGTCATCGAGATCGCCGACTGCACCCGGGTCTCGGCACCCGCCTGCTCCAGGAAGTCCTGCAGCGCCAGGGCGTTCATCACCGTGCCGAGCATGCCCATGTAGTCCGCCCGGCCGCGGTCCATGCCGCGCTGGCTGAGCTCCGCCCCGCGGAAGAAGTTACCGCCGCCGACCACGACCGCGACCTGCACGGTGCGCGCCGCCTCCGCGACCTGCCGAGCGACGCCCTGCACGACATCGGGGTCGAGCCCGAGGGAACCGCCGCCGAACGCCTCCCCCGAGAGCTTCAACAGCACCCGCCGCGGGCGGCCCGCCTGATGCTGGACCGCGGGTGTGGCTTCGGCGAGCGTCACGGGCTCTCCTTCCGTCGCCAGCCAGGCTAGCGGGAGCCGCTCGGGCGCGTCCGCCCCCAGCTCGCGCGGTACCTGCGCCTTCGCGCGGTAGGTACACCTACCGCGCGGAGGCCGCAACTACCGCGCGACGTTGTGCGGGTGGCGCTTACGCGCCGACCTTGATGCGGGCGAAGCCGCTGACGGTGAGGCCCGCGTCCTTCAGGACCTTGCCGGTCGCAACCTTGCTGTCGCGCGCGTAGGGCTGGTCGACGAGGACGACGTCCTTGTAGAAGCCGGTGAGCTTCCCCTCCACGATCTTCGGCAGCGCCGCTTCGGGCTTCCCCTCGTTGCGGGTCGCGTCGGTCAGCACCTGGCGCTCGTGCTCCACCGTCTGGGCGGGCACCTCATCGCGGGTCGTGTACTTCGGGTCGTAGACCGCGATGTGCTGGGCGACGGAGCGGGCCGTGTCGGCGTCCGCGCCGGAGTAGCCGAGCACCACGCCGACCTGCGGGGGCAGGTCCTTGCTGGTCTTGTGCAGATAGATGGCGAAATCGTCGCCCTTCACCTGCACGACCGCACGCAGCTCGACCTTCTCGCCGAGCAGCGCGGCCTGCGCGTCGATGTGAGCCTGCACGGTCGTGTCGTTCAGGGGGGCGGCGTTGCCGGAGGCGACATCGGTCGCGCCGGCCGCGGCGACCGCATCGAGCACCTCCGAGGCGAGCGACACGAAGAGGTCGTTCTTTGCGACGTAGTCGGTCTCGCTGGCCAGTTCGATCAGGGTCGCGACGCCGTTGTCGGCGGTCGCGGTGACGAGGCCGGCGGTGGTCGAGCGTCCGGAGCGCTTCTCGACGCCCTTCAGGCCCTTGACCCGCAGGATCTCGATGGCCTTCTCGATGTCGCCGTCCGCCTCGACGAGGGCGTTCTTGCTGTCCAGCATCCCGGCTCCGAGCCGGTCGCGCAGGGTCTTCACGTCAGCGGCGCTGAATGTCGCCATGGCTGACTCCTTTCCTTACTTCTGCTCTTGTTTCCGCGTGTGTAATTCCACGTTGTAGTTCCACGCGCCCACAGGGGGATGCGCACCCCACCCGCTTCGGGAGGGTGCGCATCCGGGTCCTGCGGTGCGGCGCTTCGGCCGGACTACTCGGCTGCGGCGGGCTTCTTGACCGGTGCTCGCTTGGGGGCGGGCTTCTTCTGCGCCGGCGTCGCCGCCGCCTCCTCCGATGCCTCGACCTCGGCCTGCGTCTCGGGTGCGTGCTGCGGCACGAGCGACGGGTCGGCCTCGGCGGTCAGATCGGCGTCCGCCTGGGCATCCGCGTCGTTCTCCTCCACCGGCTCCGGAGCGGGCTCGGCCGCGGCCGTCTCGGCGGGCGCCTCGTCGACGGGTGCGGCATCGACCGGCGCGGCATCGGCCACAGACGACTCGACCTCGGCCTCGTTGTCGATCTCGTCGGCGACGGTGACCGTGCCGACCTCGGAGATCGAGTCCAGGGCCACGACCGGGGCGGTGGCGACGGCCTCGGCCGGGTCGTTCGTCGCAGGAGCGCTCGGTGCAGGAACGCTGTCGCCGGACTGCAGCAGCTCGCGCTCCCACTCCGCCAGCGGCTCGGCGGGCGCCTCGTCGGCGCTGCTGCCCTGGTGGCGCTGGATGAGCCCCTCCGCGGCGGCGTCGGCGATGATGCGCGTCAGCAGCGCGACCGAGCGGATGGCGTCGTCGTTGCCCGGGATCGGGTAGGCCAGCTCGTCCGGGTCGGCGTTCGTGTCCAGAATGCCGATGACCGGGATGCCGAGCTTCTTGGCCTCGTCGACCGCCAGGTGCTCGCGCTTGGAGTCGATCACCCAGATCGCGCTCGGCGTCTTGGACAGGTTGCGGATGCCGCCCAGGCTCTTCTCGAGCTTGTCGCGCTCGCGACGCTGGATCAGCAGCTCCTTCTTGGTGTACCCGCGGGTCGTGTCGTCGAAGTCGACCAGGTCGAGCTCCTTCAGACGGTTGAGCCGCTTGTGCACGGTCTGGAAGTTGGTGAGCAGGCCACCGAGCCACCGCTGGTTGACGTAGGGCTGCCCGACGCGCTTGGCCTGCTCGGCGATCGCCTCCTGCGCCTGCTTCTTGGTGCCGACGAACAGCACGGTGCCGCCGCGCGCGACGGTCTCCTTGACGAAGTCGTATGCCTTGTCGATGTAGCCGAGCGACTGCTGCAGGTCGATGATGTGGATCCCGCTGCGCTCGGTCAGGATGAAGCGCTTGACCTTCGGATTCCACCTGCGGGTCTGATGCCCGAAGTGCACGCCGCTGTCGAGCAGCTGGCGGATGGTGACGACGGCCATGGCCGCATCCTTCTCTCTGCGCACGACATCGGTGCGCTGTTCCGGTTGATCGCCGCGGAACGTCCGGGTCGGACGCGCAGCCCTGGTGCCGTGGCCCGCCTCCGCCCCGGGAGACCTGGGGACCGATGGATGCGGCGCACGTGAACGGCACGCGAAGTCACCCCGCCTGCGCGGGATGCGTCCAGCAGTCTACCGCCTGCACGGCGCCGGCAATGCGAGCCGGCGCTCCTCCACAGGACGGTACGGCGACCACGTTCCTTCGGTCGCGCCCCGCCGCCGCTCCGTGCGATCGCTGCCGACCAGGATCCCAGCCATGCGCAGGAGGCACGTGGCCGTGGTGCTCGCACTCGTCGTCCTGGACACGGCGTTCGGCTCGGGGGCTCCGTCCGCAGCAGCTGCTGCTCCTGCTGCGCCGGCCGGCGCCCGTGCGCCGATCTGGTCCTGGCCGGTCCCCGCACCGCACCCCGTGGTCCGCCCCTTCGTCGCTCCCGCGTCGCCGTACGCGGCGGGCCATCGCGGCATCGACGTGGGCGCGCCGGTGGGGACCGAGGTCACGGCGCCGCAGGACGGCCATGTGGTGTTCGCGGGGCGGATCGACGACCGGGGCGTGCTCGCCATCGAGCACGCCGGGGATGTGCGCTCCAGCTTCGAGCCGGTCACCCCGCAGGTGCACGTCGGCCAGGCGGTGTCGCGCGGGCAACCGGTCGCCGTCGTCGCGACCGGCGGCCTGCGAGCGGACGGCACCCTGTACATCGGCGCGCGCGTGCACGGTGCCTACGTCTCGCCGCTGCTGCTGCTCGGCGGGCTGCAGCGCGCCGTGCTGCTGCCGATGGAGTGACGCGTCGTCCGCCGCGAGAGCCGGACCCGGAGCTCAGCGGTCGAGGGCCCGGGGGTGCGCCAGGCGGTAGCTCTCGGCCAGCCGCTCGGTGGAGACGTGCGTGTAGATCTGCGTGGTGCCGAGGCTGGCGTGCCCGAGCATCGCCTGCACCGCACGAAGGTCGGCTCCTCCGTCCAGCAGATGCGTCGCCGCCGAATGTCGCAGCGTATGCGGCCCCGACGGCCCGGAGCCGGGAACCGCAGTCAGCAGCCGGGCCACCAGCCGGTAGACGCTGCGCGGGCCGAGCCGTCCCCCGCGGTCGCCGAGGAACAGCGCCTGCCCGGCGGGGTCGCCGAGCAGGGCCGGGCGACCCTCGTCCAGATAGCGGGAGAGGGCCGACGCCGCGGGCACCCCGAACGGCACGGTGCGCTGCTTGTCGCCCTTGCCCGTCACTCGCACGGTCAGCGCGGTCAGGTCCAGGTCGCCGACATCCGCCCCGCACGCCTCCGAGACCCGCAGCGCGCAGCCGTAGATCAGCTCCAGCACCGCCAGGTCGCGAAGCGCGGTGGGCTCGCCCTGCGTCGCCCGTGCCTGCAGGCCCTCGAACATCCCCTGCATCGCTGGCTGGGCGACCACGCGCGGCAGCCGGCCCGACGATTTCGGCGCACGCAGTCGCAGGCCGGGGTCGGTCGCGATGGCGCCCGTGCGGTGCAGCCAGTCCGTGAAGCTGCGGGCGGCGGCGGCCCGACGGGCGATGCTGGCCCGCGCGAGCCCACGCTGCGTCGCATCCCATAGCCAGTCGCGCAGCACCTCCAGATCCAGCTCGCGCACGTCGGTGACGTCCGTGGCGACGGCGAACCGCACGAGGTCGGCGAGGTCCGCCCCGTACGCAGCGACGGTGTTCGGCGACGCGCCGCGCTCGTCGATCAGAAAGCCTCGGTGTGCGGCGACCGCATCGGTCAACTCCACACGGATCTCCCCACGTCCCCGACGACTACGTCTCCAGCATCACGCCGAGCCCCGGTCGAGGCCGCGCGGCTCACCGGGGGGCGAGCACGCCCATCGCCGCGAAAGCCTGCTCGGGGGTCTCGGCCACCACCCGCACCGGGTCGCTCGGCACAGGCGTGTACCCGATCGCCCCGTCGGCGTACAACGACAGCAGACCGACCGCGCGCGGCCCGTCTGTGCCGGTGACACCGCTGCCGGGCGCTCCGATCCGGATCGAATATGCGGTCGCCGGAGCCACGAACACGGGGACACCGGCGAAGAGGGACGCGGTCGCGTAGTGCAGGTGGCCGCCGAGCACCGCCCGCACGCCGCGGCCCCGCAGCAGGTCGGCCAGCGGCGCCTGCCCGGTCAGGTGCAGGGCCTGCAACGCGGTCACCTGCACCGGTACCGGTGCGTGATGCATCGCCAGCACGGCGCCGTGCTCGGGCAGGTCGTGCAGCTGCGTGTCCAGCCACTGCAGTTGCTCGGCATCGAGGCCGCCTTCCACCCGCTGCGGGATGGAGGTGTCGAGCACGATGAGCCGAAGCCCGCCCAGGTCGACCACGGAGTCGAGCGGAGCGTCGGACGGCTCGGTCCCGAGCAGGTGCTGCCGCATCGGGCCGCGCAGGTCGTGGTTGCCGGCGGCCCACGCCATCGGCCAACCGGTGCGCTCCAGCACCACCGCTGCCGAGGCCCGCGCCTGCTCATAGGCGTGCTCGTCGCCCGCGTCCGCGACGTCGCCGGTGTGCACCAGGGCGTCGAGCGGAATCCCGGTGGCCTCGAGCGCCGCCAGCGCCGCCCCGAACGTGTCTGCGGGACGCACGGCGCCGTGCAACTCGCCCGAGGCGGTGAAGTGGCTGTCGGTGACGTGGCCGATCACATGGGTGGGCGCACTCTCCACAGGCATGCGGCCACGCTAATGCGACCCGCAGGGCTGGGCTCTGCACCGGGCCGGCCCGCCGCCGCTACCGGCGGCGGGCTCGGATCCAGCCGGTGGGGACCTTGTCCGCGGCGCCGGTGAGCACGAGCGCGCCGACCGCGCCCGCCACCTCCCGCTCGCTGAGGGCGGCCCGCTGCGCGAGTTCCAGGGTGGAGCGCGGGGCGGAGCCGAGCACCTCGAGCACTCGCTGCTCGAGTGGATCCACATCGTCCAGGCCGTCGAGCACGGGTTGCTCCTGCACGCCATCGATCAGTTCGGCCATCTCGGCGGCGTCGCACACGCAGATCGCGCCGTATTCGCGCAGCAGCCGATGGCAGCCCACCGATGCTGCCGAGTGAACGGACCCGGGCACGGCGCCGACCGCGCGCCCGAGCGCCGCCGCGTGGCCGGCTGTGTTCAGCGAGCCCGAGCGGTGACCGGCCTCGACGACCACGGTGGCCCTGCTCATCGCCGCGATCAGCCGATTGCGCTGCAGGAAGCGGGATTTGTGCGGCGTCGTACCGCACGGGGACTCCGCGATGACGGCGCCGGTGTCGGCGATCCGGCGGATGAGGTCGGCGTGACCGCTCGGGTAGAACCGGTCCACGCCGCCGGCGAGCACCGCGACCGTGGTCCCGTCGCTCGCGAGCGTCGCGCGGTGCGCCGCACCGTCGATGCCGTAGGCGGCTCCGGACACCACGGTGAAGCCGCGGTCGGACAGGCCGGCCGCCGCCTCCATCGCCACGCTCTCGCCGTAGTTGGTCGCTGCCCGCGCGCCGACGAGGGCGATCGCCCGGCTCACCTCCGGCAGCCGGCGCCCGGGAGCGATCACCCACAGCGCCAGCGGTGCGTGCGGTCCCAGATCGGCGAAGCCGGCCGGCCAGTCCGCGTCGCCCGGCAGAACGAGGACGGCGCCGAGCTGAGCCGCGTTCCGCATCGCGCGGAACACCGCCGCCGAGTCGAGGCGCGGCCGCCAACGCGCGGCCAGCGACTCCAGGGCGGCGGCCGTGGCGGGCAGCTCGGACAACCGGCCGCCCCGAACCAGACGGTGGAGCGCGCTGTTCGGGCCCAGGGTATTCACGAGTGCGCCGGCCGCGCCGTCGCCGGCTTCGGCGATGCAGCTCCACGCAGCCCGAGCGAACGCGTCGTTCGCCGCGGCCGGATCGTCCGATCGACCGGGCCGCACGGCGGCGACCGCCCGACGCACCTCGGTCGCGTCCACGCCGTCCACCGCATTCAGCAAGGTCATGCCGACTCCTCCCGCAGTGCCAGCGCGCGGCCGATGTGGGCGCGCGCCGGACGGTCGACGCCGTCGAGGTCCGCCAGGGTCCACGCCAGCCGCAGTACGCGGTCGTACCCGCGCATCGTCAGGCGACCGATCTCGAGTGCACGATCGAGCGGTGCTCGCGCCTGCGGGTCGAGCCGCCGCCCCGGCGCCCGCAGCCACGCCCCGGGCACTTCGACACTGCGCCGCCACGGCGTGCCCGCGAGACGCTCGTCCGCGCGCGCCCGTGCCGCCAGTACCCGCTGACGCGCCTGCGCCGTGGAGACCGTCGCCCGCTCTTCGGCGGTGCGCAGCTGCACGGCGGTGACGCGATCGAGCCGCAGTTGGATATCGATGCGGTCCATCAGCGGACCGGACAGACGCCGCAGGTACCGGCGGCGCTTCTCGGGCGGGCAGGTGCAGGTGCCCTCCCTCGTTCCCCAGCGCCCGCAGGGGCACGGGTTCGCCGCGAGCACCAGCTGGAAGCGACCCGGGAACTCGGCCGTCGCGCTGGCCCGCTCGATCGTGATGCGCCCCGACTCGAGCGGCTGTCGAAGGGCGTCGAGCACCGGGACGGCGAACTCCGGCGCCTCGTCGAGGAACAGCACGCCTCCGGAGGCGCGCACCGCCTCGCCGGGCCGCAGCACGCCGCTGCCGCCGCCGATGATCGCGGCCTGCGTGGCGCCGTGGTGCGGCGCCGCCCACGGCGGCCGGCGATCGAGCGCCGACACCTCAGGATCGCCGAGCAGCGACCGGACACATCCGGCGTCGAGGGCTGCGTCGTCGTCCAGGTCGGGCAGCAGGCCCGGCAGTCGCGTGGCGAGCATGGTCTTGCCGGCACCCGGCGGCCCGACCATCAGCATGTGATGGCCACCGGCGGCGGCGACGATCAGCGCCTCCACGGCCTCGTCCGCTCCGACGACGTCGGCCAGATCGGGGATGGTGTACTCCGTTCGGCGGACGGCCGGACCGGCCACCGGTTCCACCGGAACGGGCTGCAGGTCGGCGCCGTGGAAGATCGCCAGCTCGCGCAAGCTGGGCACACCGACGACACGGATGCCGGACACGAGCTCGGCCTCCGCGCGATTCGCAGTGGGTACGACGACCGTCGACCGCCCGTCCCGCCGCGCTGCGAGCACCGCCGGCAGCACACCGGGCACAGGACGCAGGCGCCCGTCCAGGGCCAGCTCGCCGATGTGCACCGTGTCGCCGATCGCCGCGGGATGGACCACACCCTCGGTGGCGAGGATGGCCGCCGCGATGCCCAGGTCGAAGGCCGACCCGTGCTTCGGCAGCGCGGCGGGCGACAGATTGACCGTGAGGTGCCGGCGCGGCATCTCGAACCCGGAATGCTCGACCGCGCTGCGCACCCGCACCTGCGCCTCGCGCAGCGCCGCGTCCGGCAGGCCGACCAGCCGGAACCCCGGCTTCTGGTTCGTGAGGGCAGCCTCGATCTCGACGAGCCGGCCGTGCAGGCCCAGCAGAGCGACCGCGGTCGACCGACCTGTCGGCTCCGCGGTCATGCCGCGCTCCGCAGATGGTCGATGCGCGGAGCTGCTCGCGACGGAGCGAGCACGCCGATGAGATCGACCCGAGTCCCCCGTACTCGCACCTGCGGGTGTGCTCGACGCCATGCGCCGGCGAGCACGCACAGGCGGGTCAGCTTGGCGTCCGTGACTCCTTCCAGCGGGTCGCCGAAGGCGATGCTGCGGCGGGTCTTGACCTCGACCACCACCAGCTCGGTGCCGTCGAGCGCGACGATGTCGATCTCACCGTGCCGGCACCGCCAGTTGCGTTCGATGATCCGCCACCCGAGTCCCCGCAGATGATCGGCCGCCACCTGCTCGCCACGCCGCCCCAGCTCGTCCTTGTCTGCCATGCGTCAGAGAGTGGCGGTCAGGGCACCCACTCGGGTGAGCCGACGGAGCGATCAGGCGAAGACAGGCAGCGACGCTCCCTGTGAGGGAGCGGGTGCGGATCGGTGGACCGGGGACCTCGGTACCTCGTCGAGCGCCAAGCAGGGCTTACCTGGTCGCTGTCGCTCGACTACTCGTCGAGTGCCAGCTCCTGCGGCAGCTCCAGCTCCTTGGCCGAGAGCTCCTCGACGTTGACGTCCTTGAAGGTGAGCACGCGGACGCTCTTGACGAAGCGGTCGGCGCGGTAGACGTCCCACACCCACACGTCGTGCATCTGCAACTCGAAGTAGAAGTCGTGCTCGGTGTCCTGACGGGTCAGGGTGACGTCGTTGGCGAGGTAGAACCGGCGCTCCGTCTCGACGACGTACTTGAACTGGCCCACGACGTCGCGGTACTCCCGGTAGAGGGCCAGTTCGACCTCGCGGTCGTAGTCCTCGATCTCGTCGTCGTCCATCGCGCTCAGTCTACGGTCGCGGGGCGCCGGGGAGCGGCCCTTGCCCCCGCTCGGATTCTGCGTGCAACCAGGTTCGGCGGTGCCAGTCGCACGGCCCGTGCCGATCGATGGCGGCGTAGTGCGCCCGGGAGGCGTACCCCTTGTTCCTGCTCCAGCCGTACACCGGATGCGCGTCGTGGCGGTCGATCATCAGCCGGTCGCGATGCACCTTGGCGATGACGGAGGCCGCTGCGACGCTGGCGCAGTCGCGGTCCGCCTTGATGCGGGTGACCACGGTCGGCAGCACGGTCACTCCGGTGGCCAGCAGGCCCGGGGTCAGCCAGTCCCAGTTGCCGTCCAGCAGCACCACCGCACCCGCGAAGCCGACCCCCAGCGCGGCGAGCTGCGCCATCGCCCGGGCGCCGGCCAGGCCGAGCGCCACCGAGAGTCCGCGCGCGTCGATCTCGTCGTTGCCGGCCAGGCCGACCGCCGACGCCGCCGCCCAGGCCCGGACGCGCGGCTCGAGCGCGACCCGCTGGGGCTCGGGAACGACTTTGGAGTCGCGCAAGCCGTTGGGGATTCGGCGCCGAGTGGAGTCGAGCACGGCGACCCCGACGCCGACGGGACCGGCGATCGCTCCGCGGCCGACCTCGTCGCAGCCGAGCACGAGGGTCGCCCCACGCTCGGCGAGAGCACGCTCGACGGCGAGCCCCGGCGGGCGGTGGTTCATCGCGCGGCCGGAACGCCGCCGAAGGTGTCCGGCTGATCCGAGAGCACGCTCCATCGTGTCACCGGCCACGAGATGACGAAGGCGCGACCCACCACGTCGCTCACGGGGACCTGGCCGTGCGAAGCCGTCGTCAGATGCGCCCGCGAGTCGCTGGACCGGTACCGGTTGTCGCCCATCACCCACAGATGTCCCTTGTGCACCGTCACATCGAACGGCTGACCACTGACAGCGGTCGTCGCGGGACTCAGCTGCACGTACGGCTGCTCGTCGAGCGGCGTGCCGTTGACACTCATCTGACCGAGCGCATTGCAGCATTCCACGTGGTCCCCCGGCAGTCCGATCACCCGCTTGATCAGGTGGTCGTCCTGATCGCGCGTCGATAGTCCGACGACCGAGAGCACCCACTCGCCGACGGCGCCGACCGGACTGAGGGGTGCAGGGGGTGGATTGTTCAGCCACTCGCCCGGGTCCTTGAACACGATCACGTCGCCGCGCCGCAGCGGGATCAGGCGCGGGACCAGTTCGTCGACCAGCACCCGGTCGTTCACCTGCAGCGTGGCCTCCATCGACCCGGAGGGGATGTAGAAGGAGCGCACCAGGAAGGTCTTGATCAGGAACGACGCGAGCACCGCGACGAGCACGATCACGATCAGGTCACGCAGGAACACGGTGGTCGACCGGCTCCCGGCGCCGCTCGTGGACCGGCGCCCCCGGCGAGCTCGTCCGGGAGGCGACGGCGAAGAGGAAGTAGGCGAAGGAGAGGGCGGGGGCGGCGGCGGCGGCGCGACGGTCACTGTGGTCGCCTCGAGCGGCGGATGCTCGTCACCGCCCCGCCGCGGGCACGGCGCCGAAGGTGCCCGGGTAGTTGCCGAGCACCTTCCAGTGCGTCGCGGGCCAGGACACGACGAAGGCACGTCCGACCAGGTCGGTGAGCGGCACGAATCCGCGGGAGGGCTTGTCCTGGTTGTACCGCGAATCGCTGGAGTGGTCGCGGTTGTCGCCCATCACCCACAGGTCGCCCGCCGGCACGACGACGTCGAACGGCATCGCCTGCGGCATGGTCTCGCCCGGATCGAGCCGGACGTACGGCTCGGTCAGAGCGTGCCCGTTCACCGTGATCCCATGGGCGGCCGTGCAGCAGACGACGTGGTCACCCGGCATCCCGATGACCCGCTTGACCAGGTGATCGTTCGAATCCGCACTGGACAGGCCGACGAGCGACAGGAGCCATTCGGCCGCCGCGACGGGCGGTGACTGCGGCGCGGGCTGCGGGTCGGGTGCGAGCCAGCCGCCGGGATCCTGGAAGACGACGACGTCACCCCGCTGCACCGGGAAGAGCGTGGGTACCAGCTCGTTGACGAGGATCCGGTCGTGGCCGGCATCGTCGCCCTCGAGCGTGTTCTCCATCGAGGCCGACGGGATGTAGAACGAGCGAACCAGGAAGGTCTTGATCAGGAATGACGCGAGGATGGCGATCAGCACGATGACGATCAGATCCCGCAAGAAGGTGCCGGTCGATTTGGGGCGGGGCCTGGCGGAGCGTCGTCCGCGCGACTGCTGTCCACCTGTGCGGCGTCGGCGCACCTGAGTGTCGCGCGGCCGGCCACCGGTCTCACGGGCGGGGACGGTCCCTTGCGTCACGCTCGGCCATCCCCTTGTTCCACACCGCCTGCTGCACACCGACTGCGGCGGCGTGCCCGGGTCAGTGTATGTCGACCGCTCGACGGCCCCCACTCGCCGGCACGCCGGAGTCGGACGGTCTGTGCTCAGGCACCATGAAGCCGGCGCCCGCGGCGCGGGCCGAAGCTCAGCGCTTCTCTTTGATCTTGGCTTTCTTGCCGCGGAGCTTGCGAAGGTAGTAGAGCTTGGCGCGGCGCACGTCGCCGCGCGTCACGATCTCGATGTGGTCGATCACGGGCGAATGCACGGGAAAGGTGCGCTCCACCCCGACCTGGAAGCTGACCTTGCGCACGCAGAAGGTCTCGCGGACGCCCGCGCCGGAGCGGCCGATGACGACACCCTGGAACACCTGGATGCGGCTGCGGGTGCCCTCGACGATGTTCACGTGCACCTTGACGGTGTCGCCGGGGCGGAAGTCGGGGATGTCCGACCGCAGGGATGCGGCATCGAAGGACTCGAGCAGCTGGCTCATGACGATTTCCTTTCGCTGAGGCCGCCGCCGGACGACCTCGAGTGGTGCGGACGCACACCGATCATGGTGTGCAGCGCCGGATGAGCGTGCCGCGTGAGCGATGACCATCCCCTGGCGGCAGGAGGCGCCGCGGCACGATCGACCATTCTGTCACACCGTCGCTCCCGCAATCGAGCGAGGGGAGTGGCGGCCGCGCCGCTGTCAGCGCTGCGGCGGCAGGACCACGTACTCGCCGCGGTCCACCGGCGCCTGGCGCCGCGTGATGCCGAGTGAGGAGAGGGTCGAGCGCACCCGTGCGCGAAGCTCGCGCAGCAACTCGACGATGCCGAGCCAGCCGCCGGCCACGACCGAGACGACCGCGAGGCCGAGGAACGCCGAGATCGCCGTGCCGAAGAATCCGGCACCGATGAGCGCGGCGGCGAACACGGCGAGGACGACGGCGTCGAGGCCGCTCACCGCACGATCGCGGCGCACCGAGGAGCGCAGCGAGAAGAGCACCGCGAGGGCTGTCTGGCCGAGCACCGCGATCATCACAACGAGGAAGGGGGTGAGATTCACCGAGCCCGGCGCGGAACCCGGACCCCAGATCGACCAGCCGACGATGACCCAGACAGGCAAGACCACGACGGCGACGAACTGTTCGACGAAGAAGGCGCGACGCACCGCCATCAAGGGGCTGCGGACGGTGGCCATGCGGCGATGCTAGGCCCGTCCGCCGGGGAGAGGCGCGGGTGTTCGCCCACAGGCGAAGCGGGATCGGGACCACGCGCTGGTATCCCGAGATGACGGTTGGAATCGGGCAGCTTCCGTCCGACGAGTACAGTCGGTCAGCGCTGCGGAGGCCGTTCACCCGGCCGGACGAGTGCCGCACGAGCGGGTGAGTCGACTGAACGGGTCGAACGCGTGCGGGTCGAATGCGTGAGGAGCGTTCCATGATCGAGCTCCGGACCCCCGGCGAGATCGCCGCCATGCGTCCCGCGGGGCGTTTCGTCGCCGACGTGCTCACCCGGCTGACGGACGAGGTGCAGGTTGGTGTCAACCTGCTGGAATTGGACGCGATCGCGCACCGCATGATCCGCGACCACGGCGCCGAGAGCTGCTACATCGACTACCACCCGTCCTTCGGGGCCAGCCCGTTCGGCAAGGTGCTCTGCACCTCGGTCAACGACGCGGTGCTGCACGGTCTGCCGCACGACTACGCCCTGCAGGACGGCGACGTGGTCAGCCTGGACTTCGCGGCGAGCGTCGACGGCTGGGTCGCCGACTCCGCCGTGACCGTGGTCGCCGGTACGGCGCGCCCGGCCGACTCCGCGTTGATCGACACCACGCGGCGTGCGCTCGCCGCCGGCATCGAGCAGGCGCGCAACGGGCACAAGCTCGGCGACGTGTCGGCGGCGATCGGCGACGTCTGCCACGCGGCCGGCTACTCCGTGAACCTGGAGTTCGGCGGCCACGGCGTCGGCCGCACCATGCACGGCGACCCGCATGTGCCGAACGACGGCCGGCCGTCGCGCGGCCTGCGCCTGCGGCCGGGGCTCGTCATCGCGATCGAGCCGTGGCTGCTGCAGACGACCGATCGCATCGTGACGGATCCGGACGGCTGGACGCTGCGCAGCCGCGACGGTTCCCGCGGCGCCCACAGCGAGCACACCGTGGCGGTCACCGACGGCGACCCGCTGGTGCTGACCGCCCGAGCCTGACCCGCTCTCGGGCTCCCGCCCGAACCCGAGGTCCCGCCCGAGCCCGTCTCGACAGCAGGACACGGTCCCGTCAGCAGGTCCTCTGTCGACCACGAACCTGCCCAAGCGACATTGTCCTGCTATCGCGCTCACTGCGCACTCGATCGCCGGCCTCAGGAACAGGAGCGAAGGCGGCGTGGCCGCCGCAGCGGGCTACCCACGGCTCGCGCCGCAGCAGCGGCGGCGCGACACCACTCAGTCCGTCAGCAGGTCGGGGCGGACTCGGCGGGTGCGCTCCAGGCTGCGCTCCCGTCGCCAGGCCGCGACGGCCGCGTGGTCGCCGGAGCGCAGCACCGCCGGCACCTCCAGCTCGCGCCATACCGCCGGCTTCGTGTAGGCCGGGTATTCCAGCAGACCGTCCTCATGGCTCTCCTCCGTGAGGCTCACCGGATTGCCGATGACCCCGGGGATCAGCCGCGCGGCCGCCTCGACCATCGCCAGCACCGCGACTTCGCCGCCGTTCAGCACGAAGTCGCCGATGCTCACCTCCAGCACGCGGGCCCTCGTCGCTGCGTACTCCGTGACGCGCTGGTCGATGCCCTCGTACCGCCCGCAGCAGAAGACCAGCCAGGGCTCCAGCGCGAACGATCTGGCGAGCGCCTGGTCGAACCGCCGGCCCGCCGGGGTGGGGATCACGATGAGCGGCGGATCGGTACGCTCAGCGTCGCCGGCCGCGTCGTCCTCGCTGCCGCCGTCGAGCACCGCGTCGAGCGCCTCGCCCCACGGCTCGGGTCGCATGACCATGCCGGCCCCGCCGCCGTAGGGGGTGTCGTCGATGGTGCGATGCCGGTCGTGCGTGAAGTCGCGCAGGTCGTGCACCCGCAGGTCGATCAAACCGGCCTCGCGCGCACGGCCGATCAGCGAGAGTTCGAGCGCCGCGAAGATGTCCGGGAAGATCGTGACGGCGTCGATCCGCACGATCAGTGCTCCGGAGCGGACGCCTCGCCGGGCCGGACGTCGATGCCCGCCGCTTCGGCCGCTCGCGTCTCGACTGCCAGGTCGGCGTCGACATCGGCCTCGATGTCGGCCTGCTGCTGCGGCTCGGGGACTCCTTCTCCACCCGTCGAGCCCTGCCCGCCCGAGCCGCCCGGCACACCCCCGTCGATCCCGGCGGCCGCATCGCGTTCGGCGTCGGACGGCAGCGCCTGCACGACCTGATCCTCCTCGAACAGTCCCTGCGGCGGCGAAACGACCACCCTGCGCCGCGCGATGTCGACCTCGGGCACGATCGCGCGGACGAACGGCACGAGCACCTCGCGCTCGCCGACCGCGACGACCAGCAGATCCTGCGCAGGCATGTGCTCCAGCCGGTCGATCACGCCGACGGTCTCGCCGTCGCGCACCACGTCGAGGCCGATCAGCTGATGGTCCCACCACGCGTCGTCGCCGGCTTCCTCGGCCGGGTCCTGGTCGACCCAGAGGATGGCCTTGACCAGGCTCTCGGCGGCGGTGCGGTCGTCAACTCCGACGAAGAACCCGACAGGATGACCGTTGTACCAGCGCAGCTCGGCGAGCTGCAGGCGCTTGCCGTGCCACGGCGACTCGTCCGGTACCTGCAGAGCGAACGAGGCCTGCGGAGTGAAGCGGCGGTCGGGGTCGTCGGTGTAGAGCTCGACCTTGAGGCCGCCCTTCAGGCCGTGGGCCTTGACGAGGCGCCCGACCCTCAGCTGCGTCTGTGCGGAGATGGCTCGGGCTCTGGGCCTGGCCACCGTCAGCGATCCACGTCGACGACGTCGACGCGCACCGGGGCACCGTCCGCGAGCGCGCCGATGACCGTGCGCAGGGCCTTCGCCGTGCGCCCGGCGCGCCCGATCACGCGGCCGAGGTCGTCGGGGGCGACGCGCACCTCGAGCACCTCGCCGCGGGTGGTCGAGCGGGACGACACCTGCACGGCGTCGGGCGCGTCGACGATCCCCTTGACGAGGTGTTCGAGAGCGGTCGCGAGCATGACGATCAGACGTTCTGGGCTTGAGCCGCGGTCTCGGTGGTGGTGGATGCTCCGGAGTCGGCCTCATCCGCGCGCACGGCATCGGCGGAGGCGTCCTTCGCGGCCGCGCGCTGGGCGTCCTTGATCTCACTCTTCGGACGCAGCACCGGGTTCTTCTTGGTCTCCGCGGTGAAGACGGCCTTCGGTTCTTTCACCTGCACCGTGCTGACGGCGTTCGCTTCGCCCTTGAAGCGACCCCAGTCTCCGGTGAGCTTGAGCAGCGCGGCGACCTGCTCGGTCGGCTGCGCGCCGACACCCAGCCAGTACTGCGCGCGGGCCGAATCGACCTCGATGAACGAGGGGTTCTCGGTGGGGTGGTACTTGCCGATCTGCTCGATGACCCGACCGTCGCGCTTGGTGCGTGAGTCGGCGACGACGATGCGGTAGTACGGGGCTCGGATCTTGCCGAGCCGCTTGAGACGGATCTTGACGGCCATTGGTGCTCCTGGTTCTGGACCTCGGATGAAATTGAATCGGCGGTCCGCGGTGTGGGGCACGCGGCATGTTCGGATTCGAGACGATCGGCGCGCGAGCCCGGATAGAGGGTCGGGGCTCGCGAGACCCGACGGGCTATTCTGCCAGATCGCGGAGTCGCCCTCCACCGTCGGCACCGGAATGGTTGCCCGCGTCCTGCGCGAGCAGAGCCAGTCCCCGGGTCACGCCGACGGCGGGGCGCCACCGCAGGTCGTCGTGCGTGCGACGTTGATCGAACCAGTGGGCGGTCGACAGCTGCTCGGCGAGGAACCGGGTCATCGGCGGCTCGTCCTCCCCCGGTCGCACGCGCCACGCCGCTTCGACGAGCGCGCCCGCCAGCCGTGCGAGCGGCGCGGGAACGGACCGGGTCGGCGCGGGTGCGCCGGCAGCGGCGGCGATGCCCGCGAACAGTTCCGAGATCGGCCGCGGTTCGCCGGACGTCAGCACGTAGGCCCGCCCGTGCACCGCCGGGGTGCGGTCGAGTGCCGCGAGGATGCCGCTGACCGCGTCGTCGATGTACGTGCTGTCGACCAGGGCGGCACCGCTACCGATCAGGGGCACGCGGCCACGTCGCGCGCGGTCCTGGATGCGCTCGGTCAGCTGCGGGTCGCCCGGCCCCCACACGATGTGCGGCCGCACGGCGGTCACCGCGAAGCCGGGCGCGTCGGCGGCGAGCGCCAGCAGCTCGGCCGCCGCCTTGGTACGGGCGTAGTCGCCGCGGGCGTGCACCGGGTCGGCCGGTTCGGCGCCGTCGCCCATGATGGCCCGTCCGGCGTGCGCGACGGAGGGCGAGGAGACGAACAGGAACCGGCTGACCCCCGCCGCCCGCGCATCCGCGAGCAGGTCGCGGGTGCCGTCGACGTTCACTCGGACGAACTCGGCCGGGTCGCCGGCGAACGACACCTTCGCCGCCAGGTGGACCACGGCTTTCGCACCGTCGAGCGCGGCGGCCCGGGCCGCCTGGTCGTCCAGTGCGCCCTGCACGTCGAGAACGCCCGCGAGCCCGGAGGAGCGGCGCTGCAGCGTGCGCACCCGGTCGCCGCGTAGGGCCAGCGCCCGGGCGACGTGCCCGCCGAGATACCCGCTGGCCCCGGTGACGAGCACCGGCTCGGTATCGGAAGCGCGATAGGGCTGCCCGTTGGTCACGGCCGCGGGACCCGGCCGCCCGCAAGGACCGCGGTCGCCCACCGGGCGAGTCGGGGCCGGTCGATCTTGGAGTTGTGCCGGATGTCGGTCGGCAACCGGCGCACGCCGAGCACGGCGGCGACGGGCACGTCGATCGCATTCCGGACCGCCGCAGCGAGCGGCCCGACGACCAGGCCGGGTTCCTGCTCCTCCGCGATCACGACGAGCTGCTGGGTGCCGCGCGGCCCGACGCCGACAGCGGCCGCCCGCGATACCCCGGCGGCCTCGGCCCGCTGCTCGACGCCGACGGGTGTGAGCACGCCGGTGGCCGCGGTGATGATGTGCGGCAGCCGGCCTTCGATCCACAGGCGACCGTCGTGATCCAGGTGCCCGACGTCGCCGGTTCGGTGCCACCGGCCCTCCGGCGACTCCGCCCGGGCGGCGCGGTCGGTCAGCCACAGCCGGTCGTACCCGGCGAGCATCAGCGGGGCGCGGATCAGGATCTCGCCGGTGACACCGGCAACGTTCTGCCCGACCAGCGCCGGCCGGCCCGCCGCATCGAGCGGCGCGATCAGCACCCGCGCCGCGCCGGCGGGGCGGCCGACGCAGACACCGTCGCCGCTGCCGGCCGCGCGGATGCCGTCCAGGGTGATGTCGGCCACCAGCAGGCACTCGGTCATGCCGTACGGGGTATGCAGGCTGGCGGCCGGGAAGATGGCGCTCGCTCGGGCCAGCAGCGGCTCGCCGAGGGGTGCGCCGGCCGAGAGCACCACGCGGATGCGGTCGAAGCAGTCCCGGCGACCCTGCGCCGTCGCGACGACGTTGGTCATGGCTGCCGGCGACAGGAACACGGCGTCGGCGTCGACCGCCTCGATGGCGGCGGCGAGCCGGTCCGCCGTCAGCGTGGCGGGCCGGGTGACGTCCATCAGCGGTGTGGCGGTGCGGCAGCCGAACGCGGGGCCCAACAGGGCGAACGGCGCGAAGCCGGCGACCAGCCCGGTCTCACGGCCGAGCCCGTGCTGCGCCCGCAGCGCATCCCGCACGCCGCCCAGCTGCCGGTGCGTGTAGCGCACGCCCTTGGCCGGCCCCGTGGATCCGGAGGTGAACAGGACGGCGGCGAGGTCGTCCGGTCCGGGCGGGGTCGGCACGGTGCCGTGTTCGCCCAGGCGGGCGACCTCCCGCAGGGAGTGCCGCACGCCGAGCAGGCGACGGAGCGCCGGCGCCAGCGACTCGCTGGCGATGCGCACGCCCGGCCAGCCGAAGAACCGCGCCGCGACCAGGCCCGCCCGCACACCGACGATCCAGTCGGGCCGCGCACCCCGCACCGCGCGGGTGAGTCCGGTCGCACCGAGGCCGGCATCGGCGACCACGACGATCGCACCGATGCGCAGGCAGGCATACAAGGTCGCGGTCAGGTCGGCGCCGGGCGGAACGAGCAGCGAGACCCGCTGACCGGCGCGCATGCCCGCGACGACGAAACCGGCGGCCAGCTGCTGCACCCGCTCGTTCAGCTCGCGCCAGCTGACGTGCCTCGGTCCCGACGGCAGCATCTCGGTCAGGGCCACCGACCGCTCCTCGCGTCGCGCCTCGATCTCACCCCACAGCGGTTCGAACGGCAGGTCGAAGGCGGTCCAACCCGTCGACGGCCCGGATGCGGCCGGGTCCGGGGCGACGAAGGTCGCGCCCAACCACGTCAGCACGGTCCCGGCCACATCGGCGTCCTCGGGAACCAGGTGCCCGGCCCCCTCGAACCGGTGCACGCCGGCGTGCGGCAGGCGGCGCATCAGGTCGGCCAGATACCGCTCCTGGAACACCACGTCGCGGGGCCCCCACAGGATCAGCGCGGGCACGGCCAACCGGGCGACGCCTGCGCCGATGCGCTGCAACTCCGCCGTGCTCGGCTGACCTGCCCGCGTCGGGATGTCGCGCACGAACGCCTCGATACCCGCCCGCCGCGGCGCGGAGCGGTACGGCGCGCGGAACGCCTCGCGCACGCCCGCTGCCAGCGGCGGATGGGCGATCGCGAGGGTGGCATCGAGGAACAGGCTGGTCCCGGAGGTGCCGAGCCGCGTGACCGGCGCCGCGAGCGCCAGGCGCAGTGCGGGCGGCAGGGGCTCGTCCGGGCCCTGGTGCACCGTCGTATTCATCGCGACGACGCCGGCGAGCAGCTCGGGATGGTCGATGGCCCAGCCCAGGGAGACGACGCCGCCCCAGTCGTGGCCGACGGTCACCACCGAGCCGTCGAGCTGCAGGGCGTCGGTGAGCAGGCCGAGGTCGCGCACGCGGTCGGCCACGGTGCGCGTGACGCCCGTACGTTCCGAGAAGCCCATCTCCAGCTGGTCGACGGCGATGACCCGCCACATGGCTCCGGTCGGCGCACTGAGCGACTGGGCCAGCAGACCGCGCCAGAGGTAGCTCCAGGTGGGATTGCCGTGCACGGCGAGGACCGTGCCCACCGGGCGCTCGCCCATCCGGTCGAGCAGCACCGCGGTGTCGAGCAGGTGCCAGGTGCGCACACTGCCATCGGAGGTCGGAGCGTCGACCAGCCGTGACCAGGCCGGATCGAGGCCCGGCAGCCCGGCCGGCGGCAGGGTCGCATCCTGTGCGAAGCGGCCCCGCGCCGTCACCACGCCAGTTCGAGCATCGAGGTGTTGATGCCGCTGCCGATGCCGCAGAGCAGCACGCGATCGCCGACGACGAGCTTCTTCGCCTCGTGGGCGAGCGTGATCGGGATGGAGGCGGGGCCGACGTTGCCGAACTTGGGGAATGTCAGGGGCACGCGGGAGCGATCGATCTGCGCCGCCTTCACGAACGCTGCGGTGTGCACCTCGGACACCTGATGCATGATGTAGCGGTCCATGTCGGACCAGTTCCAATCGCGTTTCGCCTCGGTCCAGGCGGCGGTGACCAGCTCCATCCCGCGTTTCAGCAGGTTCTTCGCGTCGGTGAACATGCCGTCCATGCTGCCGATGCAGAGGTCGTTGTACTCCGTCGCGGCGCGGGTGACGCCGCCGATCAGCTGATGGCCCTCCGGATGCCGGTCGGCCCGGCCGAGCACCGCCGCCGCCGCGCCCGACCCCAGGGTCAGGCTGGCGAACTCGCTCATGAACTGCTCGCGCTTCAGGTCCACCCGCGACAGGCGCTCCATCGTGCCGGCGTGGATGCCGCTGACGTCCTCGCCGTCGATGATCACGGCGTAGTCGATCTGCCCGGAGTCGATCAGCTGGCCGGCCAGGCTCATGCCGTTGACGAAGCCCAGGCAGGCGTTGGAGATGTCGAAGTTGATGGCCGACGACGGCAGGCCGAGCCCGTGGTGCAGTCGCACGGCCACACTCGGCTCGATGTGCCGCTTGGTGACGGAGGTGTTGATCAGGAGGCCGACGTCGCCGCGCTGTACGCCGGCCTGCTGCAGTGCGGCGTTGCCGACCTGCACCGACGCCTCGTCGATGTCGAGCTCGGCACCCCAGCTGCGACGCTCGATCACGCCCGCCACCCGCTCCAGCAGACCGGTCGGCAGGCGCACGCGCTTCAGGATCGGCTCCAGGCGGCGCTCGATCTCGACCGAGGTCGTGACGAGCGGCGCGAGCACGCTCGCCACCGACAGCAGAGCGACGTTGCGGTACGTCGACGTTGCGTTTCCGTTCAACGGAGCTCCAGATTTCGTGTGCCGGGGTGCCGTCGAGACGGCGGATCGCGCGCGCGGCGCGCCGCTGTCGGACCATTTTGCCGTGCTTTGCGCTCGCCGATGACCGAAGGTGCGGGGCTGCCCCTTCTATCGGTGCTCTGTCAGGATGTCGCGCATGTCGATCGAGTTCGCGCAGTCGGCCCGATCGACGCTGGGGCTGGAGTGGGAACTCGCGCTCGTGGACCACGCCTCCGGCGACCTGACTCCGGTCGCACCCGACCTGCTCCGCTCGCTGACGATCGAGGACGCCCACGGCACCTCGAAGATCACCGGCGAGTTGCTGACCAACACCGTCGAGGTCGTCTCCGGGGTCAACCGCACCGTCGCGGACGGGGTCGCCGACCTCACGAGCACCGTCGAGCAGCTGCGCGCCGCCACCGAACCGATGGGTGTCGACCTGATGTGCTCGGGGACGCATCCGTTCGCGCAGTGGTCGCAGCAGCAGGTGACGCCCAAGGAGCGCTACGCGACGCTGATCGACCGCACCCAGTGGTGGGGCCGGCAGCTGATGATCTGGGGCGTGCACATGCACGTCGGGCTGGACGCGCAGGCCAAGGTGTGGCCCGTGCTGAACGCCCTGCTCACCTACTACCCGCACTTTCAGGCGCTGAGCGCGTCCAGCCCGTTCTACTCCGGCGAGGCGACGGGCTACGCCTCCACCCGGGCGATGCTCTTCCAGCAGCTGCCGACCGCCGGCCTACCGCCGCAACTGGAGTCGTGGGGCGAATACGAGGGGATGATGGCCGATCTGACCCACGTGGGCGTGATCGATCACTGGGACGAGATCCGGTGGGACATCCGCCCGTCGCCCAAGTGGGGAACGATCGAGCTGCGCGCCTGCGACGGTCTGCCCACGTCGCTCGAGGTCGGGGCGCTGGCGGCGCTGGCGCAGTGCCTGATCGACGACTTCTCGGAGCGCCTGGACGCCAGCGAGACGCTGCCCAGCCTGCAGCCGTGGTTCGTGCGCGAGAACAAGTGGCGGGCGGCGCGATACGGCATGGATGCGATCGTGATCGTCGACGAGCACGGCGAGGAGCGCCTGGTCGAGGACGACCTGCGCGACCTGATCGTGCGCCTCGATGCCGCCGCGGAGCGCCTCGGCTGCTCGGAGCAGCTGCACGACCTGGAACACATCATCGACCGCGGCGCGTCGTACGAGCGCCAGCTGTCCGCGTCGGCCGCGGCCGGCGGCAGCCTGAAGGCCGTCGTCGCGTCGCTGGTCGCGGAGCTGCGGGACGGCTTCCCCGCCGACTGACCGGCGCGCCCCGCCGCCTCCCCCTGCGCCCGCGAAGAATTCAGGAGAAATCGAGGAATGAAGGCGCAAACCGGCTGATCCGGCGTGCATTCCTCGAAATCGCCTGAGTTCCTCGGCGACGGAGGCCGAGGGGCGGAGCGAGTCAGGCGTTCTTCGCGTCGCGCCAGGCGATCCAGCGGTCCATGGCCGCGAAGTCGTGGTCCGGAGCGGTGATCCCCAGGGTGAAGAGCCGCACCCCGGCGTCGTACAGCGCGTCGGCGGTCGCCTCGTCCCGGTCGCGCAGCTCGTTGGAGATCTCGATCTCGGACACGTCGCGGCCAATCGCGGCGGCGTGGTCCTGCAGCACCTGCAACTTGTGGACCAGCGTCTCCGGGTCGACGAAGCTGTGCCAGATGTCGGCGTGCTCCGCAACGATGCGCAGCGTCTTCTGCTCGCCCTTGCCGCCAATCAGGATGGGGATGCGTCGGGTCGGCGCCGGGTTCAGCTTGGTCCACCGCTCGCGGATGACGGGCAGGTCGCGCGCCAGAGCGTCCAGGCGGCTGCCGGCGGTGCCGAAGTCGTAGCCGTACTCGTCGTAGTCGCGCTTGGCCCAGCCCGATCCGGTCGCGAAGATGAAGCGGCCGCCGGAGATGTGGTCGACGGTGCGGGCCATGTCGGCCTGCAGGTTCGGGTTGCGGTAGCTGTTGCAGTTGACGAGCGGCCCGAGCTCGATACGGGTGGTCTGCTCCGCCCAGGCCGCCAACTCCGTCCATGCCTCGAAGTGCATACCCTCCGGGTCGCCCGACAGCGGATAGAAGTGGTCCCAGTTGAATGCGATGTCGACGCCGGCGTCCTCGACGCGCTGCAGGGTCTTCCGATGCACCTCGTACGGCGCATGTTGCGGCGCGATCTGCACCCCCAACCGGACGGGTCGGCGGTCGGGGGCGAAGTCTGCGCTGCTCATGGGGTGACCATAACGGCCGCAGCCGAACGGCCTCCTGCATCACGAGCGCCGCACGAGCGGGCTGTCCGATCGTGCGGTCAGGAACCGTCCGAGTGGACGCGGTAGGACAGGGACTGGTAGAGATTGGTCTTACACAATATTGACGACCGTTGCCGATTGCTACGAAGCGATGATTCGCCCGGAAGACCACGAACATCAACCACGACCAGAAGGAGTACGGCATGGCCACCGACGTTGAGGACAAGGCACAGACCAACCTGCAGACCCAGGGCCGGATGGGCGAACTGATCGGCACGGGGCAGTTCGACAAGCTGTCCGAGGTGCTGACCGACGACTTCGTCGACCACGACCCGGCTCCCGACCAGCCCGCGGGCCCGAGTGGCATCGGCGCCTTCTGGCAGTCGTTCGGCGACGCGTTCAGCGAGATCGACATCCAGCCTGCGCAGGTCATCGCGACCGAGGACTTCGTGACCGCGGTGCTCAGCGTCTCCGCGAAGCACACCGGCACGTTCCTCGGCCACGAGGCGACCGGCAAGACCTTCACGGTGCGCGGGATCCAGGTCGCCAAGTTCGAGGACGGCAAGATCGTCGAGCGCTGGGGCTCCACCGACCAGCTCGGCATCCTGCAGCAGCTCGGCCTCGCCTGACGCTCACCTCACGCTGCCGGGGGCGCGAGCGCCCCCGGCAGTGCTCATCATTCGGAGGCGCCAGCGCCCCCGAATTCCGCCGTGGCGATCAGGATGGCGCGACCCAGGGTGTGGAAGTGCAGGTTGAAGCCGAGCACCGCCGGAGTCGACTGCGGGTCCACCTCGAGCGTCGGCACGTCCACCGCGTGCACGACCACGAAGTAGCGGTGCACGCCCGTGCCCTGCGGCGGTGCGGCGCCCACATAGCCGGGCACGCGCAACTCGTTCGGCAGCACCAGGGCTCCCTGCGGGAGGCTGCCGCCGCTCGATCCCGCACCGCTCGGCAACGACGTGACCGTCGCCGGCAGGTTGGCGACGGCCCAGTGCCAGAATCCGGATCCGGTCGGTGCGTCCGGGTCGTACATGGTCACGGCGAAGCTCTGCGTGCCGGCCGGCGCACCCGTCCAATCCAACTGCGGCGACGTGTCGCTGCCACCGGAGTCGGCGCCGTACTGGGCGGCGGCGAAGGGCTGTCCGTCGGTCGCATCGGTGCTGGTCACCGAGAAGGACGGCACCGGATCGAGTCGGGCGTAGGGGTCGTAGTCGCGATCGCTCATGCCCGCACCGTATGCAGGGCCGCTCGGCGCAGCCTGAGCGGCTCGATCAGCCCTGGCCGGAGATGTGCAGCGGATCGATGACCAGGATGACGCGCTGCTGGTCCCGTCCGCCGTACCAGGCGTAGGGCCCTCCGGTGTAGCGCTGCGACAGCATCTCGATGTGCTCCGCGCCGCCCTCGGTGCGCCGCTCGAGGACCCGGCCCCGCACCTGGAAGTACCGGAACGGGTTGTCGGCGCTCGAGACCGTGAGCGCGACCCGCGGATCGCGCTCCACATTGCGGGTCTTCACGAAGCCCTGCACCGTGTTGATCAGCACGTGCTCGCCGTCGGTGTCCACCCACGTCTGCGTCACCTGCGGCGAGCCGTCCGGCATCGTCGTCGCGAGGTAGCAGATGCCGCCACCGCGTAACAGTTCGAGCAGGTCGCCCTCGAGGGGCTTCGATTCGGTCATCCGGGCAGCGTATGCCGCCCGCCGTGGCGAGCGCCGAGCGCTCCCGCTGAGGTCGCGCGCCAGTCCGCGGGATGCGGGGGGCTCTACCGGCGCTCGGCGGTTGTGAGGCGGTCGCGGCCTGTCAGGTCGGGGTGGGTAGCGGCGTCGCGCCAGTCGACGGCGTCGAGCAGGGATCGCACCTGCTGCCCCTGGGCCTCGCCGTGTTCGACGACCAGGGTGCCGCCGGAGCGCAGCAGGCGGCGGGCGGTCGCGATCACCGCGCGCATCGGGTCCAGACCGTCCGGGCCGCCGTACAGCGCGACCGCGGGGTCGTGGAGGCGCACCTCCGGATCGCGCGGGACCATGTCCTCCGGGACGTACGGCGGATTCGAGACCACCACGTCGACCGCGCCGCGCAGCTCCGGGAGCGCATCGGCCAGGTCCGCGAGCAGGATGCGGACGTTCGGCAGGGCGATCGACTCGGCGTTCCGGACCGCCCACTCGTACGCCGCGGGCGACCGCTCGATGCCCACGATCTCGGCACCCGGTACCTCCGCCGCCAGCGCCAGGGCGATCGCGCCGGAACCCGTGCCGAGGTCGACTGCAGCAGGGCGCCGCGCGTCGCGCCGACGACCACGGACTCTCCGCAGCGCGTCGATCGCGTGCTGCGCCACGACTTCCGTCTCCGGCCGCGGCACGAACACCCCTGGGCCGACGGCGAGCTCAAGGGTGCGGAACGGCGCTCGGCCCGTCAGGTGCTGCAGCGGCTCCCGCGCCTGGCGTCGTCGGACCAGGTCGGCGAACGGCTGCCGGATCGGGTCCGGCATGTGCACGCCGGTGAGCGCCATCGCCTGCAGCGCTCCGCGGGTGGTCCCCAGCAGGTGCGCGAGCAGCAACTCGGCGTCCACCCGTGCCGCCTCGACGCCCGCGCTGCGCAGCACCTCGGCCGCGGAGCGCAGCACCTGCTCCATGCTGACGGTAGGGACCTCCGCCGGCCCCGCCGCGTCGACGGGGTGATCGGCGGCCCGATCAGCAGGATGTTCGGCGGCCCGATCGGTCACGCCGTGCCGTCGCCGAGCGCGGCGAGGCGGGCGTCCTGGTCGGCCAGGATCGCGGACTGCACGATCGGCTCCAGCGCACCGTCCAGCACCGCGTCCAGGTTGTAGGCCTTGTATCCGGTGCGGTGGTCGGCCACCCGGTTCTCGGGGTAGTTGTAGGTGCGGATGCGCTCGGAGCGGTCCACGGTGCGGATCTGGCTGCGGCGTGCGGCCGAGGCCTCCGCGTCGGCCGCCTCCTGCTGCGCGGCCAGTAACCGGGCGCGCAGCACGCGCATGCCGGCCTCCCGGTTCTGCAGCTGGCTCTTCTCGTTCTGCATCGACACCACGATGCCGGTCGGCACGTGGGTGATGCGCACCGCGGAGTCGGTCGTGTTCACGCTCTGGCCGCCCGGCCCGGAGGAGCGGAAGACGTCGATCTTCAGGTCGTTCGGATTGATCTCGACCTCTTCGGGCTCGTCCACCTCGGGGAACACGAGCACGCCGGCGGCGGAGGTGTGGATGCGGCCCTGCGCCTCGGTTCTCGGCACGCGCTGCACGCGATGCACCCCGCCCTCGTACTTCAGGTGCGCCCAGACGCCCTCGGCGGGATCGGTGGACCGCCCCTTGATACCGACCTGCACGTCCTTGAAGCCGCCCAGGTCGCTCTCGGTGCGCTCCAGCAGCTCGGTCTTCCAGCCCTTCGACTCCGCATAGTGCAGGTACATGCGCAGCAGGTCGCCGGCGAACAGGGCGCTCTCCTCGCCGCCCTCCCCCGCCTTGATCTCCATGATCACGTCGCGGCCGTCGTCGGGGTCGCGCGGGATCAGCAGACGCCGCAGCCGCTCCGCCGCCTCGTGCTCGGCCAGCTCGAGATCCGGCACCTCGACGGCGAAGGCCGGGTCCTCGGCCGCGAGTTCGCGCGCGGCTGCAAGGTCGTCCCGGTACTGACGCCAGGTCGCGTATGCGGCCACGATCTGGCCGAGTTCGGCATACCGACGGCCGACCCGGCGCGCCCGCCCCGCGTCCGCGTGCAGTCCCGGCTCCGCCAGCTGCCGCTCCAGGTCGGCGTGCTCGGCGACGAGCGGAGCGACGGAGTCGAAGCCGCCGCTCACTCGCTGCGGCCGGCGGGCCCGTTCGTGCCGGCGGGCAGCGACTTCTGCATCTGCACCAGGAACTCGACGTTCGTGCCGGTCTCCCGGAGCTTGTTCAGCACCACCTCGAGCGCGGCACCGGTGTCGAGCCCGGCGATCGCGTGTCGCAGCTGCCAAGTGACCGTGACCTCGTCGGGGCCCATCAGCATCTCCTCGCGGTGCGTGCCGGAGGCGGCCACATCCACGGCGGGGAACACGCGCTTGTCGGCCAGCTCGCGGGAGAGGCGCAACTCCATGTTGTCGGTGCCCTTGAACTCCTCCAGGATCACCTCGTCGGTCGGCGAGCCCGTCTGCACCAGCGCGGTGGCGAGGATGGTCAGCGAGCCGCCGTTCTCGATGTTGCGCGCCGCGCCGAAGAACCGCTTGGCCAGGTGCAGCGCCGCGACGTCGACGCCGCCGGGCAGCACGTGGCCCGACGCGGGGAGCGAGACGTTGTAGGCGCGGCTGAGCCGGGTGATCGAGTCGAGCAGCACGACCACGTCGTAGCCCAGCTCCACAAGGCGCTTGGCACGCTCGATGGCCAACTCCGCGACCGTGGTGTGATCCTCGGCGGGCCGGTCGAACGTGGAGGCGATGACCTCGCCCTTGACGCTGCGCTGCATCTCGGTGACCTCTTCGGGCCGCTCGTCGACGAGCACGACCATCAGGTGCACCTCGGGGTTGTTCGTTGCGATCGCTCCCGCGATCGACTGCAGGATCAGCGTCTTGCCGGCCTTGGGCGGCGAGACGATCAGACCGCGCTGGCCCT
The DNA here is from genome assembly GCF_964250715.1 of uncultured Amnibacterium sp. Classification (GTDB taxonomy): domain Bacteria; phylum Actinomycetota; class Actinomycetes; order Actinomycetales; family Microbacteriaceae; genus Amnibacterium. Next base: position 190,893 of record NZ_CAXUGX010000003.1, on the reverse strand, counting down.
TGCCGATCGGGGCGACCAGATCGATGATGCGGCCCGACAGCTTCTGCGGATCCGTCTCCAGTCGCAGCCGCTCCTGTGGGTAGAGCGGAGTCAGGTTGCCGAACTCGACCCGCTCCTCCGCCTCGTTCACGGGCAGGCCGTTCACCGAGTCGACCTTCACGATCGCGTTGTACTTCTGGCGACCGCCGGACTCGCCGTCGCGCAGCTGGCGGATGGCGCCCACCACCGCGTCGCCCTTGCGCAGCGCGTACTTCTTCACCTGGCCGAGCGACACGTACACGTCGTTCGGTCCGGGCAGATACCCGGAGGTGCGCACGAATGCGTAGTTGTCGAGCACGTCCAGGATCCCGGCGATCGGGATCAGCACGTCGTCGTCGGAGATCTCGGGCTCGTCGGGGTCGACGCCCGCGCCACGACGCTTGCGGTCGCGGTACCGGCCGCGTCCGCGACCGTCGCCGTCCTGCTGCTGCCGCTCGCTCTGCTGCTGGCGCTCGCTCTGCTGGCCGTTCTGCTGCCCGCCCTGCTGGCGCTGCGGAGCATCGCCGTCCGGCTTCTCGGCCGGCTCGGCCTGCTTCTGGGCGGCCTGCTGGCCACCGGACTGCTGCGCGCCTGACTGCTGGCCGCTCTGCTTCTCGGCCGCCTGCTGCTGGCCGCCCTGCTGACTCTGTGCGCGATCCCCTTGGGCCCGGTCGCCCTGTCCGCGATTGCGGCCACGGCCGCGGCCACGACGGCCCTCGCCCTGCTCGGTTGCGCGAGGCTCCTCGCCTCCGTCAGCGGCGACCGCGCCATCGCCGGCGCTGCTCTCGGCTTCGGCACGGCCACTGGCGCCATCACCGGCACTGTCGGCCGTCGTCTCGACCGGGACCGTGCCGTCGTGCTGGCCCTCCGCGGGCGGCTCGCCGGTCTCGCGCCGACGCAGTTCCTGCAGGTCCTCGGCGATGCCGGTCAGGCCCTGGTTCGTGTGATCGCGAGCAGACCTCGGCGCTTCGACGCCGGCCTCGCCGGGAGCTGGTTCCGCCACCTCGGCGGCGGCGCTGTCCGCGGGCAACGGCACCGGATTCGGCTCTGCGGGCGCCTCGGCCTGACCCTCCTCGGCGGGCCCATTCTCGGCGGGCACCGTCTCGGGCGGCAGCACCTCGATCTGCGCGGGCGGCACCGCCGGCTCATCGGCGGTGGTCTCCGGATCGGAGCTCTGCAGAGCCTCGGTCCTGACTTCGGCGCTCTCCGATTCCGCGCTATCGGATTCGATTGTGTTCTCTTCGGTGGTGGCGTTCGAGATTGCGTCCACGAGCGGCCCCTTTCGCAGTGTCGAGACGGAACCGAGGCCGAGGGACGCCGCGATCTCACGCAGTTCGGTGAGGCGCAGTGCGCTCAGCTGGGCGTGGGTGCGTGGCGAGGGGAAGCGGGAATCCGCTTCGGTCGCGCGTCGATCGACTTCGGTCACGTGTGGTGATGGGGTCCTTGCGCCCCTGAATCGCTCGCGGCGGGAGGTTCCCGCTGTCCGAGCTGTGCACGGCCCGCTGATGGAGCCCATACGTGTAGCGGATGCCCCACCCGCTGCCGCCGGATCCCGCCGAACCATGGATCCCCCGTCGATACGACGGGGATGGGCCAGGTGCTGTCTCGCTCCACCGACGAGCCGTGCGAGTGCACGTTCAAGGCGGAGGCGGGTCAGCGCGCGGTGGGAACCGTGTGCGATATCACAGTAGCACCACGGATATCCACGGCGGGAAGCAGCGCCTGCCACACCATGTCGGCCTGATCAGTGACCAGTTGGGCCGCGCTCAGGCGTTCGCCGGGATCGCTGCCGAGCACCAGGATCGACGGCCCGGCACCCGAGACGACGGCGGCGTGACCGGCGGCCCGCAGCAGCGCGATCAGGCGATCCGTTTCGGGCATGGCGCTGGCGCGATACGACTGGTGCAGCCGATCCTCAGTGGCGTCCAGCAGCAGCTCCGGCGACTGGATGAGCGCCGCGATCAGCAGAGTCGATCGGGAGACGTTGAAGATCGCGTCCTCGTGTGGAACCGACTGCGGCTGCAGGCTACGGGCGAGTTCGGTCGACATGGTGTGCTCGGGCACGAGCACCAGCGGCGAGACCCCCCGGTGCACCAGCAGCTTCTTGTGCTGCGGACCGCCCGCGCCCACCCATGCGATGGTCAAACCGCCGAACAGGGCGGGCGCGACATTGTCGGGGTGCCCCTCCATGGCGGTCGCGACCGCCAGCAGCTGCTCGTCGGAGCTGTCCACGAGGCCTTCCAGCAGCGCTTGCGCGGCGACCACTCCGGAGACGATCGCCGCGCCCGAGGAACCGAGGCCCCGGCCGTGCGGGATCGTGTTGTGCGCGGTGAGCGCCAGCCCGGGCATCGGCTGACCGAATGCGTCGAACGCCGCGGCGATCGCACGGGCTACCAGGTTGGTGGCGTCGGTCGGCACCACGCCCGCACCGACTCCCGTGACCGCCACGTGCACGCCGGGGCTGTCCGTCACCTGCACGGTCAGGGTGTCGTAGATGCTGAGGGCGAGCCCCAGGGTGTCGAAGCCCGGGCCCAGGTTCGCGGTGGTCGCCGGAACCTGCACCGTCACCGCGGTGCCGGGGAGGAGCGACGTCACACGGCTCCCGCCGGCTGCCCGGTCAGGCCCAGGACGCCCGCGATAGCGGCGGCGTCGACCGGCACGCTGACCGGGGCGACGTCGACTCCGTCGGCGCCCTTCAGCGCCCACTGCGGATCCTTCAGCCCGTGCCCGGTCACCGTGAGCACGCAGGTGGAGCCCGCCGGGATGGCGCCGGCCTCGGCACGCTCCAACAGGCCGGCGACGCTGATCGCGCTGGCGGGTTCCACGAAGATGCCCACCTCGGCGGAGAGGATGCGGTGCGCGGCCAGGATGCCGGCATCGTCGATGGCGCCGAAGTAGCCGTCGCTGTCCTGCCGCGCAGCCAGCGCGAGCTGCCAGGAAGCGGGGTTGCCGATGCGGATGGCACTGGCGATCGTCTCGGGATTGCGGACGATACGTCCTTCCACGATCGGCGCGCTGCCCGCGGCCTGGAAGCCGAACATGCGCGGCAGGCGGGTGACCACTCCCCGGTCCGCCTCCTCGCGATAGCCGCGGTGATACGCGGTGTAGTTGCCGGCGTTGCCGACGGGGACGAAATGGAAGTCCGGCGCGTCGCCGAGCACCTCGACCACCTCGAACGCCGCGGTCTTCTGGCCCTCGATGCGGTCGTTGTTCACGGAGTTCACCAGGTGCACCGGGTAGTGCGCGGCCAGCTCGCGGGCCAGCTCCAGGCAGTCGTCGAAGTTGCCCTGCACCTGCAGCAGCTGGGCGTCGTGGGCGATGGCCTGGCTCAACTTGCCGAGTGCGATCTTGCCCTCCGGCACCAGCACCGCGGCGGTGATGCCGGCGTGGGTGGCGTAGGCGGCGGCGGAGGCGGAGGTGTTGCCGGTGGAGGCGCAGATGACGGCCTGCGCGCCGTGCTCGATCGCCTTGGAGATGGCCATGGTCATGCCGCGGTCCTTGAAGGAGCCCGTCGGGTTCATCCCCTCGAATTTCACGTAGACCCGGGCGCCCGTGCGGCGGGAGAGGGCCGGCGCCTCGATCAGCGGCGTGCCGCCCTCGCCGAGCGTGATCACGGGGGTCGCCTCGGTGACATCCAGCCGGTCGGCGTACTCGCGCAGCACCCCGCGCCACTGCCGGGAGATGACCCGGCCCGGGACCCGCCTGGGGTCGACCTGTGTCGGCGCTGCTGTCACGGCCATGCCCTTCGTGGATGCTGCTGGCGCGGCGGCGACCCCGGCCGGGCCGCCGGTCACTCGCCCTCGATTCGGAGCACACCGCGCACGGCGGCGACCTCGCCGGCTCGCGACAGGTCCTGAACCGTGGCGGCCAGCGACGACTCCGACGCCCGGTGTGTGCCGACCACCAGGGTAGCGGTGCCGGAACCGGGCGCTCGGGACTGCACGACCGTCTCGATGGAGACCTCGCGCCGGCTGAAGACCGCCGACAGCGAGGCGAGGACGCCCGGTTCGTCGCGCACGTCGAGCGTCACCTGGTATCTGGTCGTCACGAGGCCGGGGTCGAGCACCGGCAGCGCCGCCGACACCGAGCCCAGCAGGCCCGGGCCGCCGATCACGTGCCGGCGGGCTGCCGAGACCAGGTCGCCGAGCACCGCGGAGGCGGTCTCGGGGCCGCCCGCGCCCGCGCCGTAGAACATCAGGCTGCCCGCGGCGGACGCCTCCACATAGATGGCGTTGTTCGCGCCGTGCACGGCGGCCAACGGATGGCTGCGCGGGATGAGGGCGGGGTGCACGCGCGCGCTGATGCCGGGGGCGCCGGAGGGATCGGTCAACCGCTCGCAGATGGCCAGCAGCTTGACCACGTGTCCGCTCGCGCGGCCGGCCGCCACCTGGTCGAGCGTCACGTGCTCGATCCCCTCCACGGGTACCGCGTCGAGCGGCACGCTGGTGTGGAACGCGAGGCCGGCGAGGAGCGCCGCCTTCTGGGCGGCGTCGGCGCCGGAGACGTCGGCGGTCGGATCGGCCTCGGCGTAGCCCAGTTCGGTGGCGCGCTCCAGGGCGGACTCGAAGGAGTCGCCGTGCTCGTCCATCCGGTCCAGCACGTAGTTGGTCGTGCCGTTCAGGATGCCGAGGATCCGCTGCACGTGGTCGCCGGCCAGGCTGTCCCGCAGCGGCCGGACGATCGGGATCGCGCCGCCGACGGCCGCTTCATAGGCCAGCTGTGCGCCGACCCGTTCGGCGGCTGCGAACAACTCCGGCCCGTGCGTGGCGAGCAGCGCCTTGTTGCCGGTGATCACATCGGCGCCGCTGTCGAGCGCGAGCAGCACGTACTCGCGGGCGTCCTCGATGCCGCCGATCAGCTCGACGACGATGTTGGACGACAGGATCAGGCTGCGCACGTCGGTGGTCAGCAGCTCGCGCAGCAGGGCGGGGTGCCGGGGCGCGTCGAGGTCGCGCACGGCCACGCCGACAAGCTCGACCGGGGCGCCGACGCGGGCGCGCATCTCGTCGCGATCGCCGATCAGCCGGGCGGCCACCTCCGCGCCCACCGTGCCGGCGCCCAGCACGCCGACGCGGATCACCTGCTGCCGGGCGTTCATAGGGTGTCCCCGGCGCTGTCCCGAGCGTCGGTCCCATCGACCGCAGTGCCGTTCGAGGCGCTGCCGTCGAACGCGGTGTCACGGGCGAGCAGGTCGTCGATGGTCTCGCCGCGCACCAGCACGGTCGCCCGCCCCTCCCGAACGGCGACGACCGGCGGCCGGCCGATCAGGTTGTAATTGCTGGCCAGGGCGTGGTGATACGCGCCGGTGACGGCGACGGCGACCAGGTCGCCCTCGTCGATGTCGCCGGGCAGGTAGGCGTCGCGCACCACGACGTCGCCGCTCTCGCAGTGCTTGCCGGCGACGCGGGTCAGCACCGCATCCGAACCGGCGGTGCGGGAGGCGAGCAACGCTGTGTAGTCCGCGCCGTACAGGGCGGCACGCACGTTGTCGCTCATCCCGCCGTCCACCGACAGGTAGCGCCGCGGCGCGGTACCGCCGGCCGGCAGCGCCACCTCGACGTCCTTCACGGTGCCGGCGGTGTACAGCGTCACGCCGCCCGGTCCGATGATCGACCGGCCGGGCTCCACGGCCAGGTCGGGTACCGGGATGCCGAGCGCCATGCACTCGCGCTGCACGACGGCGACCAGGTCGGCGGCGAGCCGGTCGATCGGCGCCGGATCGTCCGCCGCGGTGTAGGCGACGCCGAAGCCGCCGCCCAGGTTCAGCTCGGGGACGTCTCCGCCGGCCAGCAGGTCGCGGTGCACGGTGAGCAGGCGTCGGGCGGCCTCCGCGAACCCGTCGACGGCCGCGATCTGCGAGCCGATGTGCGAGTGCAGGCCGAGGAACCTCAAGGAGGCGCGGGCCCGGATGCGGGTCACGGCGCCGGGCACGTCGGGCAGGGCGATGCCGAACTTCTGGTCCTCGCGGGCGGTCGCCAGGTACTCGTGGGTGGAGGCGTGCACCCCGGAGTTGACCCGCAGGCGCACCGGCTGGGTGCGGCCGTGCCGGTCGGCGGCGTCGGCGACGCGGTCGATCTCGGCGACGCTGTCGAGCACGATCGCACCCACTCCGACCTGCACGGCGCGGTCGATCTCGGCGCGCGACTTGTTGTTGCCGTGGTAGCCGAGTCGGGCCGGATCAACACCCGCGGCCAGCGCGACGGCCAGCTCGCCTCCCGTGCAGACGTCGATGCGCAGGCCGGCCTGCTGCATCCAGCGGGCGACCGCGACGGAGAGGAATGCCTTGCCGGCGTAGTAGACGTGTGCGCGCACGCCGGCGGACGCCGCCGCCTGCTGGAACGCGCGCAGGACGGCCGCCGCTCGGTCGCGGACGTCGGCCTCGTCGAGCACGTAGAGCGGCGTGCCGAAGCGGTCGGCGAGCTCGACGACGGAGACGCCGCCGATGCGCAGCGCACCGTCCTGGTCGCGCTGCGCGGTGGCGGGCCAGACCCGAGGATCGAGCGCGTTCTGGTCGTCGGGCGGGGTCAGCCACGCGGGCGCCAGCGGGCTTGCCGCGACAGCCGGGGCCGAGTTCAGCGGGGTCACACACACCTCAAAAGGACTGGTCGTCAGGTGCGGCGAGCGGATCCGGATCGACCCCTGAAGCCGCACCCAAGCCTACGGCACGCCGGGCGCGCCGCTCGGGATCAGTCCCGCCCCTGATCAGGCCCCGAACCACCGGAGCCGGACTCCCACGCCCTTCCGGAGGATTCGCGCGGTACCTGTGCCTTCACGCGGTGCGCATGCCCACCGCGTGAACGCGTACGTACCGCGCGAGATCGGCGGCAGTCGGGAGGACGCCCCTCTCAGCAGTGGCCGGTCGTCGTGCCGAGGGTGCCGAGGTCGAGCTGCTCCCCCGCGAACGTCACCGTGGCGCTGCCGGGGTGGCTCGCGATGCTGGTCAGGTGCAGCGTCGGCGGCAGGTACTTCGCGGTGCACACGGAGACGCCGTCCGGCAGCAGCAGCTTGATCAGAGCGATGCCCGGCAGGCTGATCGGCCCGGCTTTCAACTGCGCCGCGGTCGGCGTCAGATGCACCGAGCCGCCGCGGACGGCCGGGACCAGGGTGAGCGCGACCGTGACCGGGATGCCCAGGATCGGCTTCACGACCGTGGTGGCGACGCTGCCTTCGCGCAGCGTCAGCGCACCGATACCGGCGGAGCGCGGCGTGACGGCGCGGATCAGACCCTGACTGAGCCGGAGCGTGCCGGTCGCCCGCGCAACCGGGCCCGTCCCGGAGACCGGCAGCCCGTACGCGTCGATGGTCGCGGCCGCCTTCTGGCCGCTGATGGTGAGATCGCTCGTCAGGTGCACGTGGTCGAACGAGCCGTGCGCCCACTGCCAGAGCGACGAGAACCCGTCAACCCGCGCATGCACGGCGCCCGTCACGGTCGCCGGCAGGCTGCGCTCCACACTCCGCTCGATCTGCGACTGCGCGGTCGCGCGGAAGGCGGCCTCGCCCACGACCGCGGCGACCACCAGCAGGATCAGGACCGCCAGCACGATCACCGGCGCCAGCCAGCGCCGCCTGCGCGATCGCCGCGGCAGGACCACCGGAATGGGCTTGGTGTCCGCCGTCACCTCCGTGGTCATCCCGTCGTCCCCCTCCGCGGCACATCCGTCATCGCCGTGCCGGCCCGACTACATGCGCTCCGGCGCGGTGACGCCGAGCAGGCCCAGGCCGGTCGCGAGCACCTGGGCGACCGCGTCGTTCAGCACCAGCCGGGTGCGATGCACCGGCTCGACGGGCGCGTCGCCCTGCGGCAGCACCCGGCACACGTCGTACCAGCGGTGGAAGGCGCCGGCCAGCTCCTCCAGATACCGGGCGACGCGATGCGGCTCGCGCAATTCCGCGGCCCGCTGCACCAGGCGAGGAAACTGCTCCAGCACCCCGAGCAGGTCGTTCTCGCGCGGATGATCGAGTAGGGCCGGATCGAAAGCATCGCGGCCCTGCGCCTCGCGGGTGACACCGGCCGCGACGGCGTTGCGGGCGACGGAGCGGGTGCGGGCGTGCGCGTACTGCACGTAGTAGACGGGGTTGTCGTTCGTGTGCCGGGTCAGCAGGTCCAGGTCGATGTCCAACTCGGAGTCGGCGGAGCTGCGCACCAGCGAGTAGCGGGCGGCGTCGACTCCGACCGCCTCCACCAGGTCCTCCATCGTCACGACCGTGCCCGCCCGCTTGGACATCTTGACCGCGACCCCGTCCCGCACCAGATTGACCATCTGCCCGATCAGCACTTCCAGGTTCACGTACGGCGTGTCGCCGAACGCGGCCACCATCGCCATCAGGCGCCCGATATAGCCGTGGTGGTCGGCGCCGAGCATGATCAGGCAGCGCTCGAACCCGCGCTCCCGCTTGTTCAAGTAGTAGGCCAGGTCGCCGGCGATGTACGCCGTCTCGCCGTTGCTCTTGATCACCACCCGGTCGCGGTCGTCGCCGAATGCGGTACTGCGCAGCCAGGTCGCACCGTTCGCCTCGTACAGCTGCCCGGCGGCGCGCAGCCGGTCGAACGCGTGCTGCACCGCGCCGGATTCGTAGAGTTCGTTCTCGTGGAAGTACACGTCGAAGTCGACGCCGAAGTCGTGCAGGGCTGTGCGGATATCGCCGAACATCAGGTCCACACCGATGGCGCGGACCACCTCCTGCGCCTCGGTCCGCGGCAGCGCCGCGATCGAGCCGTCGTGGGCCGCGACCACTCGAGCGGCGATGTCGCCGATGTAGGCGCCGCCGTAGCCGTCCTCGGGCGTCGGCTCCCCCAGGATCGCGGCGAGCACGGTTGCGGAGAACCGGTCGATCTGCGCGCCGTGGTCGTTGAAGTAGTACTCCCGGGTCACGGCCGCGCCCTGCGCCGTCAGGATGCGCGCCAGGCTGTCGCCGACCGCCGCCCACCGCGTGCCGCCCAGGTGGATGGGGCCGGTGGGGTTGGCCGAGACGAACTCCAGGTTCATCGGCACGCCCGCGAGCGTCTCGCCCGTGCCGTAGGCGGCGCCCGCCGCGACGATCGTGCGCGCCAATTCGCCGGAGGAGGAGGCGTCGAGCGTGATGTTGATGAAGCCGGGGCCCGCGACCTGCACGGCCGAGACGCCCTTCAGCTTGCCGATGCCCTGCGCCAGCTCGCCCGCCAGCTCGCGCGGGGGCACGCCGATGCGCTTGCCGACCCGCATGGCGACGGTGCTGGCCCAGTCGCCGTGGTCACGGTTGCGGGGCCGTTCCAGCTCCAACTCGGCGTCGGCCAAGTCGATCGCGGTGCTGCGGCCGGCGGCCGCGGTCTGCACCAGCGAGCGCAGCGCCTCGGAGAGTTCGGCCGGAGTCATGGGTCTCAATCGTACGGCGAGCCCTGGGATCGCGACCCGCGGCTGCGGCAGGGGTCGCGGTGACCACGCGGTTGCTAGGGTGCCCCGTCCAGGCGGACGGGAGTGGACAGGGGCGGATCAAATGAGCGGACGACGCGTCGGCGCCCTCGGCACGACTGTCGCTGCCGCTGCCTTCGCCGCGGTCGTCGTCCTGCTCGCCGGCTGCACGTCCAGCCCCGTCGCTCCGCCGGCTCCCCTGCGCACCGCGACGTCCGGCCCCTCCGGCTCGCCCAGCGCGACGATGAAGCCGGCGCCGTCCTCGACCCCGAGCGACGCCACTCCGGTGACGCTGAAGTGCGCGGTGCTGGTACCGATCAGCGTGCTGGCGAGCTTCGGCGGCGACTTCGCGACGGCCGAGCCGGAGCCGGAGCCGGGCTCGGACGCAGCGCGGATAGAAGCACTGCGGGGCAGGACGTGCCGCTGGATCGACCGCACCTCGAACGCGGTGGTGGAGGTGTCGGTGGCAAAGCCCTCCAAGCACGATCTGCTGCTGCTGAAGAACGACCTGGTCGAGCGCAGCAACTCCGTCCCCACCTACGGCGAGGAGGGGTACTTCCAGCTGGTCAAGAAGGTGGGTCAGGTCGACGCGTTCCACGGTCGCTACTGGATCGCGGCGGCCTCGCCGCTGTTCTTCGAGCCCGGCGATGCGAGCGGAGTCATCCAGTCGGTCGGCGACGCGCTGGAGGGCAAGCCGCTTCGTCCCTCACCGACCCCTTCGCCCTCGGTCACCGACTCCGTCGCTCCGCCCGCGCCCGCCGCCAGCGCAACGCCCTGACGCCGATCGGGCCGTACCCATCCGCCGCACCGATGCCGTCCGCGGAATACACAGCAGCCGTGCGGCGCTCGACGAAGCATGACTGTTGACGGAATCTCGACCATCGGCCTCATCGGGGCCGGCAACATCGGCTCGCAGTTGGCCCGCCTGGCCGTGCAGCACGGCTACCGGGTGGTGCTCAGCAACTCCCGCGGGCCGGAGACGCTCGCCGACCTGGTCGCGGACATCGGGGCCGGCGCCTCCGCGGGTACGGCGCTGCAGGCAGCGGAGCACGGGGACGTGGTGGTCGTCACGATCCCGCTGAAGCACATCGACCAGGTGCCGGTGGAGCCACTGGCCGGCAAGATCGTGATCGACACGAACAACTACTACCCGCAGCGCGACGGGCAGATCGCGGCGCTGGACACCGAGTCGACGACGACCGCGGAGTTGCTGCAGCACCACCTGCCCGACTCGAAGGTCGTGAAGGCCTTCAACCACATCATGGCGGCGCACCTGACGGAGCAGCCGACGCCGGCCGGCACCCCGGGCCGCCGCGCGCTGGCGATCTTCGGCGACGACGAGGCCGCCCGCACGACCGTCCGAGCCCTGATCGACGAGTTCGGCTTCGACGTGGTCGACGGCGGCCCGCTGTCGGAGAGCTGGCGCATCCAGCGCGACACCCCGGGCTACGTCACGGTCGACACGGCCGACGAGCTGCGCGCCGACCTGGCCGCTGCCACCCGCCCGCCGAGCTGATAGTCGGCCCCAATGCGACTCGGGGCGAGGTGACCCCGGCTGCTACCGTGGACCCACCTGGCCCCCATAGCTCAGGGGATAGAGCACTGCCCTCCGGAGGCAGGGGCGCAAGTTCGAATCTTGCTGGGGGCACAGCCGAAAGCTGGGGGCACACCCCGAAAGAGTGTGAACTGGTCATAGGGCCCTCACCTTTTCCGGCTCAGAGCGCCGGTGTACGCGAAATGGACGCGAAGCTACGCGATCGAGGACCACGCTGAGCGCGTTATTGTCGGAATCGAAGAGGTCCGCGTACACGTCGAGGGTGACCGCGGCCGACGCGTGACCGAGCATCCGCTGCAAGGTTTTCACGTTCGCGCCGAGGCTCACCGAGAGGCTTGCGGCCGCGTGGCGCAGTTCGTGCGGAGTCAGCCTGGGCTCGCCGATGTGAGCCGCTGCAGCATCCGGGGCGGAAGACCTTTGCCGCGGATCCGGGAGCCACTGCGGGCGCCGCGGAACACCCGCTCCTGGACGCCGCGGCCGGCGACGAGGACGGCGAGCTCGTTAAGGATCGACCTCGCTACCGGAACGCTGCGCGCCTCGTAGTCCTTCGGGGTCGACTCGACCTGCACTCCCCCGGACTCCACGACGGTGTGCTGGATCTCGAGCCTGCCGCGGAGGAAGTCGATGTCGCCGACGCGCAGCCCGGACAGCTCGCCCCAGCGCAGACCACAGAAGGCAAGGACGCGGACGAGGGTGCCGTACCCGTTCGCGGCACCGTTCTGCTTGCCCGCCCCGATCCCGTCGACGATCTCCGCAAGTTCGTGCACCTGCGCCACGGTCAGGTAGCGCTTCGGCGTCGCCGATACGCGGGGTAGGTGCATCCCTCGCGCCGGCTTGACCTTGAGCCGCCGTCCCGCACGGCCGCCTTGAGCCGATGCTGCCGGCCGGCTCCGCGCGCGAACTGCTTATCACGGACCGGACCGTCCTCAGCGGCTCGGCGTATTGGCGGTGTCCTGCGTGCGGTCTAACCGCAGTGGCTTTACACCGAGAACCGAGCGGCGGACGCTTACGAGCCGTCTGACGGGCTCTACGGGCGCTGCTCTCCGATCGCTCGCCGAAGGTCCCCGGGCGTGTAGGTGCCGCCGCGATGCAGCATGCGGTGGCAGTTGGCGCACAGGAGCACGAGGTCATCGAGCCGTGTGCTGGTTAGTCCACTTACGTGGAGCGGCACGACGTGGTGAACCTCGACGTAGCCGACCGCGTGGTCCGCTCCGTAGACGCGGTCGAAGTTGAAGCCGCAGACCTCGCAGTCTCGAGGTCGACCGGTCTCGGCGATGTGCTCGAGCTTGCGTCGCCGGATGGCGGGGTCCCTTTCCCGACGACGAACCCATGCCGCTATTAGGCGACCTTCGCTCGCCTCAGCGTCTTGGTCTATCGCAGGGTCGAGGGCCTCGCCGCTCTCCATAAGTCTCCGCGCGACCGCCGCGTCGCGGCGCCCTGCCGCAGGATCATGGAGCCAGCGTTCTACGACAGCCGCTGTGAGGCTGCCGCCGCGAGTAGGAACGCCCGTGTAGTCAGGATGCAGGGTCCTGATGTCCTCCGCCTTGCGCTGCACACTCGACGAGCTGCGGAAGTCGTCGGGTCGGCCCTCCAGGGGATGAATCCTGGCCCCGCGGAGCAGATCCGACAGCTTCGTCGCGACCTCTGACGTGGCACGGACGCCCGTCCAATCAGCGCGGTCGACCGCGTCGGCCACCAGGAGTACCTCATCCTCGGTCCACGAGAAATTGCGAGGCATCGGTCTCCTTCTATGAGTTCGTCATCCTACGAAGCGGCTGTCTCGCTCTCTCGAACCGATGCAGCCGGTCGGCACGGCGCGTGAACTGCTGGTCGCGGACAGGTCAGCAGTGGCCGGCTCGGCGTACCGGGAGTACCCGGCGTGCGGCGTGACCTCGTCCGCGTGACCGCTTGTGGAGCGACATGCTCTAGACGGCTGAGCAACCCACGAGCATCTGGTCCTCGCAGAACACTCCGTACAGATAGACCGCCTGCAGGATCCTTTAGCTAACCGAGTGAGTGCGACTTCCGGAAGCCTGCGAGCAAGGGGACACGCTCCTTCACGTATTCGGGAACTGGGTCCGGAAATTGCAGCCGGTTCGAAGCCTTCATGGCGCGGGGCTGACTAAGCACGCGGAAGGATATGGTCCCAGAAGGCTGGATAGAATTGAGACAACGGACTTTCAGAGGTTGCGCCTTCTGCAATAGCAGCTCGCGCCTGACGGGTGATCTCTTGGCGATGCAAGTCGATTTGAGGAACGAGCACGTATATATCGGTCATGTCAATCTCGACCGTGCGGTATTGCCCCACATCAAACGGAAGCTTGTCGCCCGTGCGTATCAACTGCACGACGGGTTTGCGGGTTGCATTCCGCAAAGCGAGCTCGTAATAGACGTTTGGGTTGCTAAAGCTCAGGTCCGCGATGACCAGCCTTGATTTTGCGACGTGCTCCATCACTTGACCAGTGATCAATCCGGGCTTACTGATCCCGTCGGCTCTAACTGCACGAAGATCCAAGTCCTTCAGCGCAGGCTCGATCAAGGCCGTAAGGACCAAATCCGCATGCCTGCGCTCAGCGGAACCGGGACTGCCGATGGGCGAGATCACAAAGCAAACGTCGTCAAACTCGTCCCCAACACGGGCTCCTCGTCGCGACGCAGGAGCACTAGAGGTGAGGGCTGCCCCACTTGTCCCGCCCGGAGCACGAACGGGACGCTCCGAGGACGTCGCGTCCATAGCGACGCCACCGTCATCCATGCGCTCCACAACAGCCTCGATGGGAACGAGGTGTTCAGAACCACCAATGGTCCTAATAACACCAAGCTCGCGTGCATTAGCCAGGAATGTTTCAATGCACTCCGCGACCAGATCCTCAAATATGCCCGCCTCGCGCGCTGCGTCGCGCAACACCTCGACGGTGGGAAGTCGGTTCCCACGGTAGCGATCGTAGATAAATTTGAACGGTGCGACGGTTTCAATCGCGAGCTTGAAGCGCGCCGCAACTTTTGCCGCTGGGGCAGCATCGGGATTCGACGCGATAGATCCGAGCTGGGTGAGCTCAAGGAAGTCGGCGTTGTATGCGCCGGTCGTCAGGCCGTACTGCCCACTACTGGTGATGAGCTTTCGTGTGGTGCCTCCCTCTGCCGCGCGGTTGAGAGATTCAAAGAGTGTGAGCCGACGGATCGGCTGCCCTGCACCGTGAAGCTGGATGGATTCAGCGAGGAACAGCGCTTCTTTGAACGACAGTGCAGGGAACAAACGCACGTGGCGCGTGCGCCTAGGCTTAGGTACCAATGGTTCCGAGCCGCCGTCCGACGCCGTGTCCGCGGCGTCTTCGGATTCGGCGGACTCATCCTCAATCTCCGTCGACTCGTCCTCGACTTCCTCGAAGAGTTCGGGCGTAGCGCGCGGTTCCGAGTCGCTTGCCTGGTCACTCAAGAGGGTCTCCTGTTAGCACGACGCTGGGTGACGTCCCGGGCAGCCTAGCCACGCCCAGCTACTTGCGGAGTGCTTTCGGCATGCCTTTGGTCTGGAGATAGAATAATCCCCTGGTAGAAACACGCGCTCTACCAGGTCTTCTACCCGCCCGATGGATGCGTGCCACCGGGCCGATGGCCAGCGCGATCACACCGACGAGGATCAGTGCGATGCGCGTGAGACGGCTGCGCACCGCGCTCGCCGCACCCACGGGTCCTCCGGGCGCCCTCGTCTGCCCTCAGCAGAAGCGAGCCGACGCCGCCTGAGCGGGCTCTACCGTCGTCGCACCGCGCTCCTTCGGAAGCGAGCCGGCGCCCTCCTCCTGCTGATCGACGACAAGGAACGATGCTCATGGACGGTCCCGCCATCACCCCGAACGTGTTCGACAGCCTGCTCCGCGACCGGATCATCTGGCTGGGCAGCGAGGTGCGCGACGACAACGCGAACGAGATCGCGGCGAAGCTGCTGCTGCTCGCGGCGGAGGACGCCGAGCGCGACATCTACCTCTACATCAACTCCCCCGGCGGCTCGGTCACCGCGGGGATGGCGATCTACGACACCATGCAGTTCGTGCCGAACGACGTCGTGACGGTCGGCATCGGGATGGCGGCCTCGATGGGACAGATGCTGCTCACAGCGGGCACGAAGGGCAAGCGCTACATCACCCCGAACGCGCGGGTCCTGCTGCACCAGCCGCACGGCGGGTTCGGCGGCACCTCGAGCGACATCCAGACGCAGGCGCAGATCATCATCGCCATGAAGCGCCGGCTCGCCGAGATCACCGCGGAGGCGACCGGCAAGACGGTCGCCCAGATCGACGCGGACGGCGACCGCGACCGGTGGTTCACGGCCGAGGAGGCCCTGGACTACGGCTTCGTCGACCAGATCCGGTCGTCCGCCGCAGACGTCGCGGGCGGAGGAGGCACCGACCGCAGCGTCCCGGTCGCGGTCTCCCGCAGCTGAAGGTGGACGACATCTCCTCCTGCCTCCCGAGATCGGGCAGGAGCAGACGATCCTCGAGGGCATGCAGGGGTAGACGGCTTCTGCTGAGAGCAGAACACCGGGCGGACGGAGGAGTCGGCCGCTTGACTGCAGTCGTGACCTTCTCCGGAAAGCCCGAACGACTCTGGCGCCACCTCCTCGGCCATCGACTGCGCGCACTCCGCCGCGCTCGTCAGGAGACGCTGGGGGCCGTCGCCCGGCGCGCCAACCTGTCCGTGCAGTACCTGTCCGAGGTCGAACGCGGCGTCAAGGAGCCCTCGAGCGAGGTCGTCGCCGCGATCGCCGCGGCACTCGAGACGACGCTGCTCGACCTGACCGCGGCCGTCGCGGAGCAGCTGCGCGAGGAGCGCACCGCCGCACCCGTCGCGCCGCACCGAGGCGACTTCACGCTCGCGGCCTGACCTCGTCGTCGCGGACGGGGCGGAGAAGAGTGCGGCCATGGGGTGGTTCACCGCACGCACCGAGGGCCGCTCAAAGATGAGCCCGACATCGTCGCGGGGCGTTGGTCCGCGTCACGCTGATGTGACCGACTGGGGGCTTCAGATCGGCCCACCGAGCGCTGCAACGAATGGTCTGCGCGAGCGTCGACCCCGCGTGAAGCGCTGCCTGGCGTGACGCTCAGACCTCGAAGTACGCGCCGGCGGTGATGTCGTCGAGCAGGGTCGGGCCGGTGGGGGTCCAGTCGAACAGGTGCTGGGTGATGGTGCTGGTCGACGAGAGGTCCAGGGCGAAGAATCCGCCGATGAAGCCGAAGTGAGTGACCGCGTCGGCGGGATCGATCGACTCGACGGGGAGGCGGAGGCCGCGGCCGATCGCTTCGGCGATGTCCTTCGTCGCGACGCTGGTCTCACCGACGGCGTGCAGCAGCGAGCCGGCCGGAGCCTTCTCGAGTCCGAGTCGGATCATCGTCGCCGCATCAGTGCGGTGCACGGCCGCCCACCCGCTCGTCCCATCACCGACGAACCCCGAGACGCCCTTCTCGCGAGCTGCCGCGACGATGAGCGAGATGAAACCGTGATCGCCGATGCCGTGCACGGTCGGCGCGAAGCGCAGACTGATCGACTTCACCCCGCGGTCGAGGTAGTCCAGCGCCAGGTTCTCGGTACCGCCGCGCGGCGCTTCCGGGCCGCTGAAGGGCGACGGGTCCTGCTCGGTCGATGGGCGGCCCTGCGCCAGCCCCGCAACGCCGGAGGCCAGTAGGAACGGACGGTTCGAGCCGACCAGGGTGGAGGCGATCGTCTCCACAGCGGCCCGCTCGGCACGGTTCGACTCGGCGGGGTTCGCCCAGTCGTGCTTGTTGGCGAGGTGGATGACGGCGTCGGCGTCCTGCGACCCGCGACGCAGGCTGTCGAGGTCGTCGAGGTCCCCGCGCAGCACGGTCGCACCCTTCGCCTCGAGGGCGGAGGCGGACGTGTCCGATCGCGCCAGTCCCGTGACGTCGTACCCGTGGGCCAACAACTCGTCGACGGCGGCGGATCCGATCCAGCCGGAAGCTCCAGTGATGAACACGCGCATGCGATGGTCTCCTTGAACGTGGCTCTGCGGAGGAACCGGTGCTGTCATCCTGCCTGCTACATCTCCTCGTGCTCACTCGGGTCGGAGTGTCGCCGGCCGTCGGTACCGGCGAGCCGGCGCAAGCGGTCGAGGTCGGTGGCGCCGAGTTCGAGATCGAACGCGGTGAGGTTCGCTGCCTGACGCGCCGCGGTCGCAGACTTCGGCAGCGGGATCACCCCGAGGGCGATCGACCAGGCCAGCAGCACGAGCGCGGGCGACGTGCCGTGCGCCTCCGCGATCCCGGTGACAATGTCGTGGCCGATCAGATCGCTGCTCGCGCCGAGCGGCGACCAGCCCTCGGTGAGGATGCCGCGTTCCGCGTTCGCCGCTCGCACCTCGTCCTGCGGGTGGTACGGGTGCACCTCGATCTGGTTCAGAACCGGGACGACGCCGCTGTCGCCGATGATGCGGTCCAGGTGCTCGGGCAGGAAGTTGGAGACGCCGATCATGCGAACGAGTCCGCGTTCGCGCGCCTCGACGAGTGCCCGCCACGCCTCCACGTACTTGCGCACTGACGGATTCGGCCAGTGGATGAGCACGAGGTCCAGGCGGTCGAGCCCGCTCCGGAACAGGCTCTCCTCGACGGCCTGCAGCGCAAGCTCGTATCCGTGGTACCGACCGGGCAGCTTGGTCGAGTAGATCAACTCGTCGCGAGGCACCGTCGAGTCGATGATCGCGCGGCCGACGGCGCCCTCGTTGTCGTAGTTGAAGGCGGTGTCCAGCAACCGGAAGCCCGCGTCGATGGCGGTACCGACCGCGGCGACACCCGCGGCTCCGCGCAGACCGTAGGTACCGAGGCCGATCGCGGGAAGGCGGGCACCTGCCCCCACGGTCCCTTCCGGGGTGAGGACGGCGCGAGTCGGGATGGGGATGTCAGCCATGGGCCCAGCCTGCCCGTCGGGCCTGGACCACTCACGCAGCCACCGAGCCGGAGGTTGGAACTCCTCGGTTCTGTCCGGAGTCGTTCCTTGGACTGGCAGATGCTCAGCGCGCCTCTGCCAGCACCGCCTCGAGTTCTTTCGCCTCAGCCCGAACGGCAACGCCGATGCTGGCGCGCGCGTCCTCGTCGACGCGGTACGCGGGCGCGACCACCGAGACTGCACCGACCAGCTGGCCCCGCGCGTGGACCGGGGCAGCGCACGCCCACAGACCCTCGTCGACCTCGCCCTCGCTGATCGAGAAATGGGTATCGCGAAGCGTGTCGAGGTCCTTGTCCAGCCGCTCCCGCACGGCGGGGTCGAGCGGAGGCGTGAGCCGATTGAGATATTGCGCGCGCCGCGCGTCGGTGAACCCTGCGAGCAGCACCTTCGCTCCGGCACCGGCGTGGAGCGGCATCACGTGACCCGGCCGGAAGGAGATGCTGATGGCGTGATCTGATTCGGAGATCGTCAGGCACACCGCCGCATCGTTGAGCTGGCGCAGGTAGAGGGCGGTCTCGCCGGTCGATGCCGCGAGCCTGTCGAGTACGGGCTGGGCCTCCACGCGGTAGTCGAGCGTACGTTCCGCGGCCTGGGCCAGCTGCAGGATCTCCGGCGACAGCACGTAGGAACCCTTGCCCCGCTCCTCGATGAGGTACATCTCGCGCAGCAGTGACAGATAGCGATAGGCACTCGGCAACGAGATGCCGTGCATCTCGAGGATCTCGTCCACCGTCAGCTCGGGTTTGCTCTCGCTGAATTGCAGCAGGATCTCGAGCACGCGACGCGCGCTGTCGACCCCCTTAGTCCGCTGAGAGGCCATCCTCGACACCTCTCTGACCGGTCACCGTCAAAACCCGAGCGCGTACGCCACCGCTCTTCACTGCTGGTTACTGAGCAAAGCGAGCGCCGCCTCGACCCCGTCGCCGACCTTCACGTGCTGCCCGAGATCAACGAGGCTCCGCCCGAGCGCAGCAACGCCGACCACGGGATGGAGACCGCTGGCCGTCGGACCCATGTGAGCGACCCTAATGAGGTTGCCGGCGCCCTGACCACTCGACAGCATCACACCGTAGCGTTCGCGCACGTGCGTACGGACCGCGATGTGGTCGACGGCGTCGGGCAGGCGCACGCTGGTCACGCACGAGGCGGCGATGTCGTCGCTGACCGGCCACAGCTCGAGGCCCATGGCCCGGACACCTGCGCGGGCGACCTCGGCCGAGGCGAAGTGACGCGCGATCGACGCATCCACCCCTTCCTCCAGGATCTCGTCGAGGCATGCCTCGAGGCCGTGCATGTCCGAGACCGAGGGCGTGTACGGGAAGGCGCCACCCTCGAGCCACTTCGTCTTCCAGTCGATGAGCGAAAGATAGGAAGACCGCGGCGCATGATCATTCGCGAGCATCGAATCCCACGCAGCTGGGCTCACGGTCACGAGGGCGACGCCGGGAGGGCCCCCGAGGCACTTCTGGGCGCCGGCGACGCAGACGTCGAGACCCCAGTCGTCCGTCAAGAACTCCATCCCGCCGACTCCGGAGACGGTGTCCACGAGGGTCAGGACACCACGGGATCGACAGATCGGTCCGATCCGCGCGATGTCGGTCACGGTTCCCGACGGGGTCTCCGACGCGACCAGGGTGACCAGCTCCACCTCGGGGTGCGCATCGAGGTACTGCTCCACCGCTTCCGGATCGACCGCCTCGTTGTACGGAACCTGGATCTCGTGGAGCACGGCGCCGAAATCGGTGAGCCAGTACCCCATGCCTTTCCCGAACACGCCCTGCACGAGATTGAGCACGTGCATGCCGGGCCGCACCAGGGAACGCGCAGCGCCCTCGAGACCGACGATGGCCTCGCCCTGCATGAGCACGACGTCGTTCTTCGTGCGGAACAGCTCGGCGACCTTGCGCTCGGTCCGCCGGAACAGCGCGAGAAAGTCGGGGTCGTAGTGGTAGGTGATCGGCATCCCGAGCGCCGCAAGCGTGCGCGGGGAGGCGACTGTCGGCCCCGCGGCGAGGGTGAAATCCAACCGGACCAACGTCGATCCTCTCTGTCGTGCGCGGAGGCTGTGGTGAAACGAACTGCGGCGTCAGCGCGCGCCGCGGGTGTACGGCGCACCGAGAACGGGCGAGTTGTTGACGTCCCGGCCGAAGATCAGCAGCACGATCATGACCACGATGTACGGCAGCATCGTGATCAGGTCCGTCGAGACGTTCAGGCTGGTCAGCTGCAGGACGGTCCCGACCGCGATCGTCACGCCGTAGAGCAGGGACACGATGACGACCCGCAGGATCTTGCCGCGCGAGAGCATCGTCACCACGATCGCGATGTAGCCGAGCCCGTTCGTCATGAAGGGCGTGAACGCGCTGGTCGCGAGCACGGAGAGGTATGCACCGCCGAGACCGGAGAGCACACCCCCCAGCAGCACCGCCTGCGAACGGGTTCGCATCACGCTGCCACCGGCGGCGTCGAGTGACGACGGCTTCTGCCCGGCGGCTCTGATGCTGAGGCCCCAATTGGTTCTGATCAGGAACCACGCCACGATGACCGCGATCACGAGCGATACCCAGAACATCGCGGGCTGACTGAAGAGCGAGTGCCCGACCACCGGAATGTCCGACAGCACCGGGATCGTCCAGTTGTCGGTCACGACGCGCGGCGCGGTCTGCGCATAGAGCTGGTCGTAGAGAACGGTTGTGATTCCACCGCCCGCGGCGGTGATCGCGATACCGACCACGATCTGGTTCAGCCCGAACCAGACATTCAGGATCAGCAGCACGAGCGAGGTGACGGCGCCGGCGACCAGGCCTCCGAGCATCCCGAGCCAGGTGGAATGTGTGCCGAGTGCGACGACGTACCCGAAGTACCCGCCCATGAGCATGACGCCCTCGATGCCGAGGTTCAGCACGCCCGACTGCTCACCCACCGTCTCTCCGATGGACGCCAGCATGAGGGGAATCGCGCCCGCGAGGCAGGCGACGATGAATGCCGCGATGAACGTGGGCGTCATGAGGTCGGTCACGGGCGCACTCTTCCTGTGAGGGCGCTGAGGGGTCTGCGGATCGCGCCCTTCAGCTCGTCGGGCAGGTAGCTCTGGCCGAGGTCGCGCTTGGTCCCGATGTATTCCGTCACGGTCATGAACACGAGGATGAGCGCGACGACGATCTGCAGAAAGTTCACGGACACGTTCGACTCCTGCGCGGCGATGGTGCCGCCGGTCGCGAACACCGAGTAGAAGGCGATGAACGGGATCGATCCAACCGGGCTCAGCCGGGCGAGGAAGACGAACGGCAGAATCGCGTTGCCGTAGGAAGGGTTCCAGTTGGTGCGCATGTAGCCCCACTGGCCGAAGATGTCCATCGCCGCCGCCAGACCGATCAAGCCGCCACTGATCAGGAACAGCAGGATCGTCATGGTGCGCGAGTTGATCCCCACGTGACGGGCGGCCTTCGCACTCGATCCGAAGACGTCGAGACGCAAGCCGAACGAGGTGCGGCTGAGCACGAATTGGAACGCGACGGCGACCACGATCGCCACGAGGAAGCCGATGGTCACCTGCGTACCCGGGATGTAGGGCAGGAGGTCCCCCGGATCGATGGCCCTGGTCTGGGGTGTGCGGACCTCCGGGTTCTGAAAGACGTACTCGATCAGGATGTTGGTGAGTCCCACGCCGATCGTCGACATCACGATCGTCGTGATGATCTCGTTGGTCCCGAAATAGGCTTTGAGCCACGCGGGGATGAGAGTCCACGCGGCGGCGATGGCGATCGCGGCGATCGTCAGCACGAGATAGGCGACGCCGGGGGATGTCGCGCCGATGAGCTGCGGGGCGAGACCGGCGACGACGACACCGCTCAGCAGGAACTGCCCGTCGTACCCGAGGTTCCACAGCTGGCCTCGGAACACCACGATCAGGCCGATCGCGATGAGCAGCAGCGGCGTCATCATGACGAGGCTGTTCTGCCAGTTCTGGCCCATGAGCCCGTTCTCGATGACGGCGCCGTAGAACTGAAGCGGATTCTTGCCGAGGGCGAGCAGGATCAGGGCGGCCACGATCAAAGCGAGCACGATCGGGACGATGGAGCGCACGACGATGTCGAAGGCACGCCTGCGGGGGGACGACTTCTGGGTGGTCACCAGTTCCGCGTCGTCGTCGAGCGGCGTGATGTCGCTGGTGAGTCCGTCCGTGCTCTCGGTCGGGGTCTCAGTCGAGGTCATGCGCACCGCCTCCGATCATGTGATTGCCGACTCGTTCAGCGACATCCGCCCCGCCGTCGTTCTGTACCGTGCCGACGATGCGACCACGCGAGATCACTCCGATCCGATCGCAGAGCTCGATCAACTCGTCCAGCTCCGTCGAGATCAGCACGGCGCACCCTCCACCGGCGACGAACTCCCGCAGCAGATCGTGCACGAGGCGAACGGACTTCAGGTCGAGTCCGTAGGTGGGCTTGTTCACGACCACGACGCGGGCACCGTCCTCCAGCTCCCTGGCGAGCAGCACCTTCTGGATGTTGCCGCCCGACAGCGTCCCCACGCGGGTGCTGGGCGAGGGAGTCCGGATCGTGTACTGCTTGATCAGGTCTTGCGCGTGGAGGTTGACGGCCGCGGTATTGATCTGCCCGAACCGCCAGAACGGCGCGGTGCCGATCCGTTTCAGCAGCAGGTTGATGGACACGGTCAGGTTGCCCACGGTTCCCTCGTGAAGCCGGTCGTCGGTGACGTACCGCACGCCTTTCTCCTGACGTGATCGAACGCCCAGGCGAGTGATGTCCACTCCGTCGAGCGAGATGCTGCCCGCAGCCGTCGCCCGCTGGCCCGCGAGTACCTCGGCGAGTCCGGCCTGGCCATGGCCGTCGATCCCCGCGATTCCGAAGATCTCGCCCTCGTGGACGGCGAAGGAGACGTCGGCGATGGAGACGTCCATCGACTTGCCGACACTGGACACGCCGGAGAGTTCCAGGCGCACCGGCCTGCCGTTCAGGTCGACCCGACTCGTCGCGGGGGCCGCCTCGGTGGCACCGGCGAGCTCCGCCGCCGATTCGAGTCCGCCGGCCGCGGCAAGGTCCTCGCCGAACATCGCCTGCAGGATCTCTGCCTGGGCCTGCTCCTCGGTGAGGATCTTCAGGTGCTCCCGGGAGAGCGCTCCGACCTTGCGGCCGCCCCGCAGCACGGTCACGCAATCGCCCATGGTGTAGGCCTCGCGCAGCTTGTGGGTGATGAAGACGATCCCCAGCCCCTCCGCCTTCAGTCGGTTCATGCTCTGCGCGAGGCTCTCGATCGCCGACGGGGTGAGCATGGAGGTGGGCTCGTCCAGGATCAGCAGCCGCGTTCCCGTCCACATCGCTTTTGCGATCTCGACCTGCTGCTGCTGGCCGAGCGCAAGGTCGCTGGCGAGGATGTTCGGGTCGATCGATGCCCCGAGAAGTCCGGACAGTTCCTGGAGCCGCTTCGCCGCCTGACTCTGCTTGAGCCTGAGGCCGCCCTCGCCGAGCATCAGGTTCTCGAGCACCGTGAGCGACGGAACGAGCGTGGAGTGCTGGTGCACGACACCGATGCCGTGTCGCATCGCCGCCTTGGGCGAGTCGATCGTGACCGGCACGCCGTCGATCGCGATCGAGCCGGAGTCCGGAAACTGCATACCCGCGAGGATGCTGATCAGCGTCGATTTGCCGGCGCCGTTCTCGCCGAGGAGGCAGTGCACCTGGCCGTTCACGATGTCGAGCGAGATGTCGTTGTTCGCAATCACACCCGGAAACGCTTTGGTGATGCCGCTGAGTGACACCACGCCGGGCTCCGGGACGAGGGTGGAGGATGCTGACATCGCGGTGTCCGGCCCTTCGATTCGTGGTCGGTGCAGTTCGTGACCGGTGCAGTGGGGAGAACGGGCGAGAGTCTGACTCGGGCCGCCCGGCCTCCCCCTGCTCCGCTCGAGTCAGTTGAGCAGCGCCGTCAACTGTTTCTTCGTGGTGGTGTCCGGCACCGCGATACTGCCGTCCTCGATACCGGCTTGCGCCTTGGTGGTCGCAGCCGTGATGTCCGCGGTCATGTCGGCGGTCTTCTGGAGCTTGATGCCACCATTCTTCAGATTGAGGTCGTAGGGCGCCCTGGCGAACGAACCGGCCTTGATGTCCTTGATCGCCTGCGTGTACGCGCCGTCGAAGATCCACAGCACCGAGGTCAGCACCTCGTCGGGGTTGGTCACGAGATCGGAGACATCACCGATGTCGGCGATGTACTTCACCTTGTTACCGGCCTGGTTGGCCTCGTCGACTGCTGCGACGTAGCCGACCGTGGCGCCGTCGCCCATGCCGAAGATCACGTCGTCACCCGCGGCGATGAGCTGCTGGACGACCTTCTTGCCGCCGGCCGAGTCGTCGTAGGAGGCTGCGCCGATGTAGGCGACATTGACCTTGATTGAGGGGTTCACGCTCTTCGCGCCGGCGATGAAGCCGCCGGACATCGTGAACCAGTTGACATCGTCGGCCGAGATGGCGATCCCGAGCTTGTTCGTCTTCGTCGTCTTCGCTGCGGCGATGCCGGCCAGGTACCCGCCCTGCTGCGCACTGAACGTGATGACGCCGATCTTGTTCTTCACCTGTGCGGTCGGCACGTCGGTGATGAGGAACGGCACGCCCGTCTTGGCGTTCGCCGATGCCGCGGCCTGGCCGAATCCGCTGGCATGGGCGATGACGAAGCCGACGCCGGACTTCTGAGCGGCCTGCGTGAGGATCGTCTGGGTGTTGTCGTATCCGACGTTCGTGTCGCTTGCGAGCTTCATCGAGGTGGCCGCGGCGGCCGCCTTCGCTCCCGCGAGCCCCATCTGGTTCCAACCGTGGTCGGACTCGGTTGCAGGGGTGACGATCGTGACGGTCGTGAAATCCGTCTTCGCGGAGGGGTTGGCCGGGGCGGTGCCGCGGCCCGCGCATCCGGTGAGGACGGCCGCAAGCGCGATCGCCGTGAACAGGGGTACCGCGCGTCTGGTACTGAACGATCGCCTGGCGAACGAGGTGGGGCTGTGCATGAGAAAGCGTTCCTCTCGGTCGGTGATCCGGTCTGGCGGGATGCCACCGATTCTCACGATGTGTCAACGGTTGCTGACACTATGAGAACGACGAGACGCCGGTCAACGCATGAGAACGGGTTTTTACAGGGTCGAAACGTAACCTTCACGCCCGGACCGCTTAATGAACGGGTGACCCTGGTGATGCGAGCCCGGTCCCGGTTCGCCACCTGCCTGATCATGCTGCTCGTGCTCGCCGGATGTGCCCGCCAGACAACGAATCCGCCGTCGGCCAGCTCGACACCAGCCGGCTCGCCGATGCCGATGGCCACCAACGTGGCAGTCGTCCCGCTGGACACCGCCGCGTTCGTGCAGCTCTCGAACGTGGCACCGAAGGCGCTGAAACTCCGCGGAGGGACGGTCCGGTCGACCGCCTGCTGGACCCCCTCCGAACATCTCTTCAACGACCCCGCCGTCGCCAAGGGGGGCACCTGGAAGGTCCTCTGTCGCGTGTACTACGACCTGCACGGCACGCCCAGGTACCAGGACGCCACCTGCATCGGCGACTTCGACACGACGCCGATGCTCGACCATTGCTACGTCTGGGAGCTCTACTCCGGTGAGGCGCGCTTCGAGGACGGCCGGCGACTGGCCACGCCCCCACCCACACCGCTTCCGTGACCGCTCTGTTTCAGTCGTGTGAAGACGGGCTGGGCGCCACCGGCCGAGGTCTTGACCCGTGCAGGTCACTTCTCATACTGTGATGCCGAATTAGCGCAGGGTGAAAACTCGCGCACTGCGACCATCGTGCTGGAACGAGACAGTCCCCTCCGGAGGAAGCAATGACCGATTCGAAGGTGTACCTGCTCGACGGCGGAACCCTCGTCATCGACGCGTCGGACGTCCACTGGCACATCGACGCCGGAACCCCCGTGCGATTCCCCGTGTACTCGGTGCTCATCGAGCATCCCGATGCACTGATCCTGTACGACACCGGCTACGACCTGGACCACGTGAACGCCGTGCTGCCGTTCGAGGAGCCGCTCCAGACCCCCGAACAGACGATCCCCGCGCAGCTCGCCCTCTGCGGCTACAAGCCGGAGGACGTGGACATCGTGGTCAACTCGCACTTCCACTTCGACCATGTGGGCGGCAACAAATACCTCACGAACGCGACCACGCTCGTGCACAAGGAGGAGTTGCGCCACGCCAAGGTTCCCGAGCCGTTCGAGCGCCTCGGCTACTCCGACGTCTCGTTCGACCACCCCGCGGTCACGTACAAGCCGATCTCCGGCGACTACGAGATCGTCCCCGGCGTCTGGCTCTTCGAAACCCCCGGCCACACCATCGGTCATTACTCGCTGCTGATCGAGCTGGAGCACGAGCGCAACATGCTGTTCTGCGGCGACGCCGCGTACACGCGCACCACGCTCGAGAAGGAGTGGATCGCGGGATTCCACCTGGACCCGACCAAGTCGGTCGAGGCGATCCGCCGCCTCAACTACCTCGCCCGCACGCGCGATGCCGACATCTATCCGTCGCACGAACTCGCCTCCTACCAGGGCTGGAAGCTCGCCCCGGACAACTACGGCGGCGCGTGAACGACGCTGACGAACACGACCCGATCCGACCCGATCCTCCAAAGAACGAGAGAGCAAGAGCACATGACTGAGCAGCGCGTCGCCGTCGTCACCGGAGCAGCACAGGGCATCGGTGCCGCGATCGCCAAGGAACTCGCGTCGGACGGCTGCACAGTGGTCGTGGCCGACATCAACCTCGACGGCGCGACCACGGTCGCTGCAGAGATCGGCGGCGTCGCGAAGAAGCTCGACGTCAGCGACCCCGAGCAGGTCGCCGCCTTCGCCGCGGAGGTCGTCGACGAGTTGGGCCGCATCGACATCCTCGTGAACAACGCGGCGCTGGTTCCCTTCGTGCCGTGGCCCGAGCTGGATTTCGCCGAGTGGCGCCGGGTCATGTCGGTGAACCTCGACGGCATGTTCCTCATGACGAAGTCGATCATTCCGGTGATGGCCGCGGCGGGGTACGGCCGCATCGTCAACATCGCCTCGAACACCTTCGTGGCGGGCACGCCCAACCTCGCGCACTACGTCGCGACCAAGGGTGGGTCCATCGGCTTCGTCCGCGCGCTCGCCGGTGAGATCGGCAAGGACGGCATCACCATCAACGCCGTCGCCCCGGGGCTGACCGAGACCGAGGGCGTGCTCGCGAGCCCCCACAACGAAGGGTTCGCCTATGTGCTGCCTGCCCAGGCTTTCGACCGCAGGGGCGTGCCGGCGGACATCGCTCCCGCCGTCGCCTTCCTCGCCTCGGAGAAAGCCGGCTGGATCACCGGACAGACCCTCGTGGTCGATGGCGGCCATACCCGCAACTGAGCCATGACCGCTCATGACGTTCTGATCATCGGAGCGGGCTCCGCCGGATGCGTGCTCGCCAACCGACTGAGCGCAGATCCGTCCAGGCGCGTCGTGGTGCTCGAGGCGGGCGGACGGATCACCGATCCCGACATGCGTCGGCCGGAGCGATGGCCGTTCAACTACGGCAAGTCGTACGACTGGGCTTACGAGACGACTCCGCAGCCCGGCCTCGCCGGCAGGTCACTCGACTGGCCACGCGGCAGGGGCCTCGGTGGATCGAGCACGATGCACGCCATGGCGCACATGCGGGGGTGCCGTGCCGACTTCGATCGCTGGGTCGCCGCCACGGGCGATGACCGCTGGTCCTGGGAGTCTCTCCTGCCGTACTTCATCGGGTACGAATCGTTCTCGGGTGGCGCGAGCGACGTGCACGGCGCAGACGGTCCGCTCCCGGTGCTGCTGCCCGGCCCGGACCTCAGCAGCCCGCTCGTGCAGAGCTACCTCGACGCCTGGACGACGCTCGGCGTGCCCCGCATCCCCGACCACAACGGCGGCGAGATGCTGGGTGCGACCCCGAACTCGCTGACGATCCGCAACGGCAGCCGCGTCACCGTCGCCGACGTGTACCTCGACCCGGTGCTCGACCGCCCCAATCTGACCGTCGTCGAGGGCGCGACGGTACATCGACTCGTCATCGACGGCGACCGCGTCGTCGGAACGGAGTACGAGGTGCGCGGCAGGCTCGAACGCGTCGAAGCGGATGCCGTCATCCTGTGCGCCGGCTCGCTCGCCGACCCGCTGCTGCTGATGCGCTCCGGAGTCGGGGATCCGACGGTGCTCGCCGCGGCGGCCGTGCAGACCCTCGTCGAGTCGACCGGCGTGGGGCGCAACCTGCACGACCATCTGCTCGGTGCGGGCAACGTCTACGCGGCAGCGCGGACCGTCCCTCCGTCGCGCCTGCAGCTCTCCGAGTCGATGACCTACCTCTCGCTCGGCGCACTCGATGCCGTCAGCGGAGCGCCGGACGTCGTGGTCGGCTGCGTCGTCGGGCCGAGTGGCTCGGAGGTCTACCAGCCCGGCCTTGCGGACCTGCCCGCCGGCGGCGCGTACTCGCTGCTCTTCGGGGTGACCAACCCGACCAGTCGCGGGTCGGTGCGGATCAGCGGACCCGCCGTCGACGCGGCGCCGATCGTCGACCCCAACTACCTCGACACAGAGCACGACCGGGCGACGTTCCGTGCCGCCCTCGAGCGCGCCCGGCTGGTGGGCTCGTCGGCAGGTATGGCCGAGTGGCGCGGCGAGGAGCTGCTGCCCGGGGCATCCGTGGCGGCCGCGGATGCCGTCGACTCGTTCATCCAGCGGGCGGCGATCACCCACCATCACCCCGTCGGAACCCTGAGCATGGGTGCGACCGACGATGCTCCCGTCACGCCCGACCTGCGACTGCGGGGCCTCACCAACTGCTCCGTGGTCGACGCGTCAGTGATCCCGTCGATCACCGCCGGCCCGGTCCATGCTGCGGTGTTGGCGATCGCCGAGTCGTTCGCCGATCGATTCGTGAACGGCTGATCCGCAGCTCAGGCGTGCGGCCCGAGGAACAGCCGTTCGGCCGTGCCCGCCATCACTTCGACCAGATCGGCCGCGTCAAGACCGGCGAGTTCCACCTTGAGCTGCTCCACCCTCGGCTGGTGGAACGGACCGTCCGATCCGTACATCACCCTGTCGTTGCCGACCCGCCGAACGGCCTCGAGGATCTTCGAACTCATCGGCATGCCCGACGTTTCGAGCCACACGTTCGGATGCCGTGACGCGACCGCGATCGCTCCGTCGATGTAGACGATGTTGCCGTGCCCCATGTGGCCGAGGATGATCTTGGCCTCCTCATATCGGGTCACCAGCTCCTCGATGCTCCACGGCAGCGTGAAGATCGGGTGCCCGCAGTGGATGAGTGCGGGCAGCCCGTGTTCGATCAACACCTCGATGACCGGCCAGACGAACGGCTCGTCCGGGTGGTAGCCATCGAGCAGTGGATGCAGCTTGACACCGCGGAACTTCGGATCGGCGAGGTAGTCGCGCAGCTCGGTGGCGCAATCCGGGTTCTTCGGGTTGGCCCAGTAGAGGCCGTACGC
Source organism: uncultured Amnibacterium sp. (assembly GCF_964250715.1). GTDB lineage: Bacteria > Actinomycetota > Actinomycetes > Actinomycetales > Microbacteriaceae > Amnibacterium. The sequence goes on along the minus strand of NZ_CAXUGX010000003.1, from coordinate 161,476 downwards.
GTTCTCGACCTCGTGCACGGTGTCGCGCACGAGCGCGTTGTCGGGATTGAAGATCATGCCGACATCGATGCCGTTGTCGCCGAGGTAGCCGGCCAGGCTGTGCCGGTCGAGACGAACATCGAAGAGCGGGAACTCGCCGACATGCATGTGGGCATCGATGATCCGCACGATCAGCGCCCGAAAGCGAGGAATCGCTGCAACTCGGCGATCACGAGCTGCGGGTGCTCCTCGGGTAGGTAGTGGTCGGCATCGGGGTCGACGACGGCTCGGTCCTGCGGCCGGGCATCGAGGGCGGTCTGCCAGGCCGTGTCGCTGACGATGGCGCTGTGCGCGCCCCGCAATTGACTCATCGGCACGCCGACAGCCTCGAACTCCTCGGCCCACGGGGTGCGGAACCCGTCGATCAGCTGGTCCATGGCAACAGGGTCGGCGAGCGGCCGCCAACGACCGTCGGCACCCTGGCGGTAACCCCACTCGGCCCGTCGGACGACCGCGTCGGTGGGGAGCAGCGGGTAGCGGCTCTGCAGGTACGCCTCGATCTCGTCGACGGAGGTGAATGCGCGATCGCCCGCCGCGACCCGCACCTGCAGCACGTCGATCACCTCGGTCTCGACCCAGGGGGTGTAGTCGACGGCGAGTACTCCCCTGATGCGCTCCGGGTGCAGCGCTCCGACCAGCCACGCGTTCCGAGCGCCGAGCGAATGACCGCCAACGATCGCGGAGTCGATTCCCAGGGCGTCCAAGACGGTCACGACATCGCCGGCGAAATCGGGACCGGTGTATCCGGTCGGCGGTTTGTCGCTGCGGCCGTGGCCCCGCTGATCCAAGGTGATGACCGTGGCGAAGGACGCGAGCGCAGTCGAGATCGGCTCCCACACCGCATGACTCGCCGATGTGCCGTGCAGCAGCACGACCGCGGGGCCGCTGCCGCGGATCCGGAAGGCGATATCGACATCCGCTCCCCGGGTCCGCTGCAGTCCGTCGGCCGTGCGCTCCACCGCGAGTGCGGACATCAGACCGGGGTGATGCTCGACAGGGTCTTGCGCGCTGCGACCAGCCCGGCGGTGATGTCCTTCAGCTTCGCCGCGACATCGCCCTCGCCGTACTCGTACATGCCGCCACCGGTCTTGAAGCCGAGCTTGCCTGCCGCGATCATCTCGGTGACGACCTGGGGCGTCTCGGTATCGGAGTTCAGCTCCTTGTTCAGGTAACTCGAGACCGCTGCGTAGATGTCCATGCCGGCCATGTCCAGCAGCCGTGTGGGGCCGATCACCGACAGCTTGTATCCGATGCCCCACTTGACCGCCGTGTCAAGGCCTTCCGGCGTGACGATCCCCTCTTCGAGCAGGGCGACGCACTCGCGGAGGATCGCGTAGAGCACGCGGTTCTCCACGAAGCCCGCGATCTCCTTCTCGATCACCGGGTGATAGCCGAACGCCTTCACGATGTCGACCAGCTGGTCGGTGACCGCCGTGTCGGTGGCGTCGCCCGGGATCACCTCGATCATCGGGATCAGGTGCGGCGGGTTCGACCAGTGCATGCCCACGAGCCGAGCAGGCACCGTCATCGACTCGGCCATCGTCGAGATCGGGATGCCCGAGGTGTTGGTCGCGATGATCACGTCGTCGCCGACCAGGCCCTCGATCTGCTCGAGCACGCTCTTCTTCAGCTCGAGCTTCTCCGGCACGGCTTCGATCACGAACAGGGAGCCGGCCAGCGCCTCGCCGATGTCGGTGGTGAAGCTGACCGAGCCGCCCTCGACCGAGTCACTGCCCAGCTGGTCGAGCACACCGGAGGCGAACGCGAAGGTGTTCTCGGCACGGGCGAGTGCTTCTGGGCTGATGTCGTAGACACGAACCTCGGCGCCGGCGCGGGCGAGTGTCGCCGCGATACCGGGGCCCATCGTGCCCGATCCGACGACGGTCGCGATAGTGGGAAGTGAGCTCATGGCCTGTCTCGCTTTCTTCTGGGAAGTGCGTCTGGGTACTGGTGATGGTGGGCGGGACGACTGGTCAGACCTGGGCGATGCCGATGCCCTGAAGGGCCTCGACACGATCCAGCTTGCGGTTGAAGTACATCCAGTAGTTGCGCTGGGCCTTCGGCGGGTAGATCCGGCGACGCTTCTCGACGCTCTCCTCGTGGTCCGGGCGATCGAACGTCACTCCCGTCGAGAGCAGGTCGAGTTGGAACTTGGACGCCCACTCGAGGAAGATCCCCGCGAGCATCATCTCGGCCACGTCGTCGCCGACGAACGCGATGCCGTGGTTCTTCAACAGGATCGCCTCGGCGTCGCCGAGTTGCCTCGCCACCTCGACACCGAGCTCGACTGTGGTCACGATCTGGCTGGTGTCACTGAAGCGGGGCACGCCGTGGTCTGCGAACCACACGCCGTGGTTGTTGAACGGCCCCAGCTCTTGGTCGGTGGCACCGAAGACGGTGGCGTAGTGCGCGTGCGAGTGGCCGACGAAGTGCACGTCGGAACGGGCACGCATGATCTCGGCGTGGAGCGGCCACTCCAGATGGCGGAGGCCCGTTCCCTCCAGCATGGTGCCGTCGAAGTCGATGAGCACGAAGTCGTTCCCCTCGACCTCCGACAGGGCCAGGTTCCCGCGCTTGAGCCACAATCCGCGGCCGAACGGATCACGGTAGGAGATATGGCCCATCGACATGTCGCCGTGGCCCTCGAGTTCGAGGATGCGGTGCGCGCGAGCGACATCGTCGAGGGCGTTCGAGATGGACTCGTCCTGGTGGAACCTGCCGGCTGTGTACGCCATGCGCGTGCCTTTCGTTACGAGGGAGGGCTAGTTCGAGAGTCGGGCGATCGCCTCGTCGCGACTGAGACCGCCCACGCGCTCGTGGATCCGGCCACGGGTCGACGCACCCACGCAGATGAGCAACTCGTCCGGTCGCGGCGCGTCCGGCACGGTGAGGGTGACGGCGTCGTAGTGGGAGCGGACATACAGCTCGTCTTTGAACGCCAGCGGGATGTCGATGGGTGTTCCAGCCGACGCCGTCTTGGACGCCGACGAGATCCAGGCGGCGCCGCCCCCGACCCCGGCGCGGAACGCATCGCCGAAGACCGTGGTGATGCACGCCACCACGTGATCCTGGTCGCCGTTGACGCCCGCGATGCCGCCTTTGCCATAGCCCTGCACCGGGCGTCCGCCGAGCAGGGCGAGCACGCGTGCACCGAGGGCGGTGCCGAGGCTCGCACTCGGCGCCGTCAGCGGCGAGAGATCCTCGACGTAGCGGCCCGCGAACGGATTGGCGATGACCACGCCCGACACCGCCTTGTAGAGCGGCTCGTCCGGCACGGGGCCGCCCTCATGGCTGATCTCCTGCACGAAACCGAACCACTCGCGCACCCGGTAGTAGGGATCGATCTCGGGGAACATGCCGGCCTCGTCTCTCTGCCGCTCACGCCACCGCGTCCTGGCGGTGGCGCTCGCGGTGCGTGGGGTCGTAGAGGGTCGTCTCGTTCACGTCGCCGGTGAACTGGTTGCCGTAGGCCATGCCCCGGGTGTTCGCGTAGTCCTGCGAGCGGCTCTGGCAGCGATCGGTGAGAGGCCGCTCGAGCCGCTCCCACTCCCCCAGTGCCTCCGGGATATCGGCGATGTCGGACTCTGATGCCGCCTGGGCGACGGTGTAGGCGTTCATGATCGCGCAGCCCCCGCCTTGCGCCAGAGCCGGGCACATCGCGTGCGCGGCGTCCCCTACCAGCGCGACGCGTCCCTTGGTCCACTGCTCGAGGCGGGTGGTCTGGTACCCGTAGTACTTGCCCTCGACCTTGACCGCCTCCTCGAGCACGGGAGCGAGCTGCGGATGGATCGACGTCCAGAGATCGAGGTCGATCGGAACCGCCGATCCTTGCGGGTCGTCGGAGGGTGCCATGAGCGCGATGTAGAGCTCGTTCTCGTTCGCCGGCGTGTAGAGCACGCGGAGCACCCGGGGTTCGAGGTTCCAGAAGTCGATCATGTTGTCCCAGTCGGTGTCGGGCTCGATCGCCTGGAGCTCGGCCTTCTTGCGCGGGACCAGGAACCGGGAGATGCCGTCGCGACTGGTCTGCCGGTCGAACTCGATCCCGAGGGAGTCGCGCACGGGCGAACCGACACCGTCCGCACCGATGACGAGGTCCGCCTCGAACTCCGTGCCGTCCGTCAGGCGCAGGGTGCCCTGTTCGGTGGCACCCACCACCGTCGAGCCCGTGAGGATCTCGACGCCCTCGCGTCGAGCGGCGGAGGCGAGCACCGAGTGGAGGAACGGCCTCGTCATGGTCCGCCACCGGATGCCCGCCAGATCCTCGTCGGAGACGATGCTGTTCTGCATCCGGGTCTCGTAGTAGGGCGGCGTCATCGAACCCGCGTTGATCTCATCGGTCAGCCCGAAGGCGTCGAGCACCCGGAGACTGTTCTGCCAGAGGACGATCCCCGCGCCCTGTTCACGCAGCTGACCGGCGCGTTCGTGGACACGCACCGACCACCCCTGACGCGCGAGGGCGATGGATGCGGTCAGACCGGCGAAGCCGGCGCCCGAGATTTCGGCGTGCCGGGTGTCGAAAGTGGAGCTCATGATGGATTCCTCGAAGTTTTTCTTACCATGTGCAGGCTCTTTATCATCGGGCGAGTAAGACGTTATCCGTTGGAACCCCCTTCTCGTCAAGGGCAAGCACGGGGCCGAAACAATGACTTAACGTGCGAGCGGCTGAGTGGACGGGTTCGGCACGCTCGGGTCATGACGCAGCGCCACCGAGCACACGCATGGCCGCTTCGATCCCCGCCCCGAGGTCGACGTCCGCGCCGAGGTCGATGAGCCCTCCGCCGAGGGCGGCGAGTCCGATGATCTGGTGCATACCGGTCGCCGTGGGACCCATGTGCGCGAGGTGGATCAGGTTCCCGGCGCTCTGGCCGGTGGAGAGCATCACGCTGTACCGCTCTCGGATGTGCGCGCTCAGATCCGTGTGCACGATCCCGTCCGGAACCCGGACCGCGGTGATCGGGTTGCCCGAGATCGCCTCGGACACCGGCCACAGTTGCAGGCCCATGGAGCGGACGCCGGCGCGCGTGACCGCCGCGGCCTTCGCATGACGGGCGATCGAGTTCTCGACGCCCTCCTCGAGAATCGCATCGAGCGCTGCCTCGAGACCGACGACATCCGTGACCGACGGGGTGAACGGGAACGTGCCGTTCTCCAGCCATCCGATCTTCCAGTCGATCAGTGAGATGTAGGAGTAGCGCGGCGCATGCTCATTGGCCAGCATCCGCTCCCAGGCGGCGGGACTGACCGACACCATCGCGACGCCGACGGGGCCGCCCAGGCACTTCTGGCCGCCGGAGACGCACACGTCGAGTTGCCACTGATCCGGTTCGAACTCCACCCCGCCGATCGACGAGAGTGCATCGACCAGGGTCAGCGCACCGTGACTGTGGGCGATCGGACCGATCCTGGAGCAGTCCGAGATCGTCCCCGAGGGCGTCTCGGAGTGCACGATCGTCACGAGCTCGATCTCCGGATGCGCGGTGAGGTACTCATCCACATCGGCCGGGTCGACGGCCTCGTTGTACGCGACCTCGATCTCGTGCAGCACCGTGCCGTAGCTCGCGAGCCACTGCCCCATGCCCTTGCCGTAGACACCCTGCACCAGGTTGAGCACATGCATCCCCGGACGAGTGAGGGACCGCGCCGCCCCCTCCAGCGCCAGGATGCCCTCACCCTGCAGGAGGAGCATGTCGTTCCCCGTGTGGAAGAACGCCGCCGCCTTCTCGGTGGTGCGGCGGAAGGTCTCGATGAAGCTCGGATCGAGATGATGGACGATCTGCGAGCCGAGCGCGTGCAATGTGCGCTCGGCGGCCATCGTCGGGCCGGCGGTCAGGGTGAAGTCGGGTGCTTTCACAAGTTCGTCCTCTTCAGGGGTGCGCCCGGGGCGCTCGGACACCGCCCGCGTGTCTCGTTCGCTCGACGACCTTTCTCAGCATACGACTCGGTACTCTCGTCACCTGGAAGCTCCCCTCGTAGGCGATCGCCGCGGTTCACCTGCGCGAAGGCCGTTCCCGCCGTCTCAATGACCGACCCGACAGTGGAGAGCCACGTGCCATCGAGACCACTCGACGCGACCTACCTCGCAGCACTGTCCGCGCAGCGCGCCTCCATCGCGGCGGCCGTGGACTTCATCAACTCGCATCCCGAGCTCGCACACGAGGAGATCGAGACCTGCGGCTACCTCGCCGACAGGCTCGAGGCAGCCGGTTATCAGGTTCGACGCGGGGTCGCCGGCATGCCCACCGCATTCCGTGCCGAGTTGCGCGGAGCGCTTCCGGGCCGGCGCGTCGGGGTCGCAACCGTCTACGACGCCGTGACGACCCATCGGCCCGATGGGACGATCGAGGCGGTGCCCGCGTGCGGGCACGGACCGATGTCCGGCGGCATCCTCGGCACCGCCCTCGCGCTCGCCGCGATCAGCGAGCGGTTGACGGGCTCGTTCGTGGTCGTCGGATGCCCGGCGGACGAGATCCATTCGGCCGGAACCCGCACGCTCGGCAGCGGTAAGGCGGTGACTGCTGCCGCGGGCGTGTGGGACGACATCGACGTGGCGCTCTACGCGCACCCCGAGTTCATCGACACCGTGTGGCAGCGTGCGCTCTGGATGCGCCGTGAGACGGCGATCGTCGGCGGCCACCGGAGCCTCGTCCGCGGTGCCCCGTCCGGTCCGATGGACGCGCTGCGCGAACTGGCCAGAATCGCCGACGAGACCGATCCGGCGCGCCTCATGGTGGAAACCGCCATCCTGGACGGCGACGTGGAGGAGGGGGTAGGGCTCACCCTCACGGTGCGATTCCTCGCCTTCGCCGACACCGAGGAGGGCCTGGAGGAGGTCATGGCGCCGGCGCATGCCGGGCTCGAAGGGGCCGTCTGGTCCACTTCGTCCCTGATCCAGGCGATCCGTCCGGACGCGGCCGTCACGGCAGTCATGGCCGATGCGTTCGCCGCAGCCGGTCGCACCATGGTCGAAGATCCTCCGGCACTTCCCTTCGCGACGGACTTCGGCAACGTGACGCAGCGGGTGCCCGCGGCGATCGTCGGAGTCGGACGCCCCGAGGGCTGGGGCTTCCACCAGGACCACGGCGTCGAGCAGTTCGCCGGCGCCGAGGGCAAAGAGCTCGCCGAGTCGATCGCGACCGTGGTCGGCCTCGCGGCGATCCGGCTCACCGAGCCGGTGGGCTGACAGCGACTCAGGTCTGCCGCGACCACGGCGTCGTCCCCTGCCGACGCAGGATCTCGTCGAAGAGACCCATCCCTCCCGCTGAAAGCGGCGAAACGGCAGGAGGATGAGGCGGCACGCTTCGATGGAAGCGTGCTTGTCCCGCGTGGGGGTGGATCGAGCAAACGACTCCGTCAGCGCTCACTCAGTAGACCGGCGACGATTGCCGCGGAACCACCGTGTACGCCCCCTCCCGGATGCACGCCAGCACCCGCGCGCCAGAGGCCGGGCACCGACGTCCGATAGTGCTCCACTCCCGGCCGGAGTCGTATCTGACGATCACCGCGTCCCGGGGGCGCGACGTGACCGGCAAGCAGCCGAGGCTCGGAGCCGCCCGCGTAGTCTCTGAGTCTGCTCCAGGTCGCGGCGGAAAGGTACCGACCGATCCCCTCGATCTCCTCACCGCTCAAGGTCTGCACGCCTGGGAATGTCGAGTCGACGAGCAGGAGATCACCCTCCCGCGGACGTTGCGTCGCGTCTGCGATCGTTGGTCGGAGCAGGGCGCCCCCAGGAGCAGGGAATGCTCCCCGTCCGATCATCGCGAGTCGATCGAGCATCTCCGTCGGCTCATCCCAGCCGAAGAACGTCTGCACCGCTCGATCGGTCGTAGCCCGTTCGGATGCCAGCCGAAGCGGAGCATCGAGTACGAGGTGCTGGCGTAATACCGATGTGGTTCCGAGCGTCCTCGCGGGCTCGGCGGGTATTTCGGCCAACTCGTGCGTGGCCACCTCCCCCAGCGTCGAGACGATCGAAGGCGCACTGATGATGCGACCGTCGGCACAGACGGCGCCGGCTACGCGGCCTTCCTCCCGGATCAAGCCGACGACGCGCGCGTCGGTGAACAAGTCGGCGCCGGCGTGCGCGGCAACCGCCCGAATTGCTGCGACGACCGACCCCATCCCCCCGATGGGCACAGCTCGCCGGCCGATCTGCCACGCCACCACACCGAGGAACCCGATCGCGCTGCCGGGCGCGAAGGGATCGCCTCCGAACTCGTGAGCGAGCGCGAGCAGCAGGCTCTGAACCTCCGGTGAAACGAAGGCGGTCGTGATGAGTTCGATTGCGGTCGCCTCGACCGACGAGGGCAGCGGCAGGCCCGAATACACCGCGTGCACCGCGTCGAGGTGCCGAACGACGGTGTCCAGATCCGGTGCTGTCACAAGGAGACGACCGACGGCGATCGAAAGGGTTTCGGACCGTTGGAGGATTTCGACGAGCAGTGTCGCGTCCGCCCGAGAGACTGCGGCGATCGAGTCGTGGGTCATCCGCAAGTGATCGCGCCGATGGAGGACGACGGCCGGGCGACCGTCCGCGAACGCGAGCGCGTGCTGCGCCACGGGCACAGCCCACCGGAGGCCTACCGACCGCAGTTCGTGACGGAGTGGCATCACGTCCGCGAAACCCAACAGCACGGCGTGCGGGTGATGGATCAGGTCGGCGCCGAGGGCATGATCGGCTCGCGCCCTACCACCGAGTTCAGACTCTTGCTCCAGGACCGCGACGTGGCGCCCGGCAGCGCCGAGGAGCGCGCTCAACACCAAACCGGTGTAGCCCCCACCGAGGACAACGACGTCGTACCCCGGGTCGGCGGAGGCGCTCATCAGGTCATCCTGTGCCGACCGACGAACCGAGTGCCCTCCGCAGGGCATCGACGAGGCGAGCCATCAGTACCTGAGGATCGCCCGGGTGCCCCCGTTCCGGATCGACGTGCAGTTCTACCGGAACACCCGCGTCGCGGAGCCTGTTCGCGTACTGCACGTCCTCGTCGCGGAGGATGTCCCAATCGCCGACCGTGATCAGGGCCGGGGCGACGGCGGCCATGGATTCGGCGAGCAGAGGTGACGCTCGCCATTCCCAGCGGTCTTCCGGATCGGCGAGGTAGGCAGAGGTCACGAAATCGCCGTCGCTCTTTCGCAGACCATATCCATCGGCGAACTCGTATTGCGATCGGGAGTCGTTCCGCAGATCCGACGGCCAGGACTCGAGGAACTGCAGCGCGAGTTGCGGCGCGCCGGCGTCGCGGGCCATCAGTGCGAGCACCGCCGCCATATTGCCGCCCGTGCATCCGCCGCCGACCGCGATCTTGGACGTATCCGCACGCTCGCCGACCCCGCCTGCAGCCGCCCACCGGAGCACAGCCCAGCTTTCCTCGAGGCCGATCGGGAACCTGTCTTCCGGAGGGAGACGGAAGTCGGGATGCACGACCAGGGCCGGCACGCCCGCTGCAATAGCCGAATCGAATCCGTTCCACTGATCGAAACCGCCTCCGGCGATGAATCCGCCGGAATGAGTGTGCACGACGATCGGTAACGGTCCGCCGGTGTTCCGCGGTTCGAAGATTCGCACCGGGACCAAGCCATGCGGCCCCATGACCTCGACGTCGCGCCAGTCGACACCCGGCGTCACCGGCATCGTGCGGTTACCGTCTTCGATCACCTGACGCACCCCCGCCACACCGAGCGCGACGAGGTCGGGGAATTGCAGAAGCTGTCGCTGCTCGTCGGTCAACTTCGCGAACCGCGCTTCGCGAAGTCGGTCGTATTCGGTCGTCATCGGCTTGCTCCGCCTTTCTGCCGATGATCTGTCGCCGCGGCTCAGGCCGCAGAGTCAGTGGGGAGTCCGAGATCTCGGACGGTACCGACGCGCGACGGGGTGTCGAACAGCTTGACCGCGCCGGCCCGTTCGTACGCCGGCCAGCCGGGATCTCCGGTGCGGGCGAACGCAGCGAACGCGTCGTGGTCCTCGTCGGCGAGTGCGACCGGTGGGTTCGGCCCGGTGTAGTCGAGCACATAGGCCGCATCGAGCGTGTGGAAGCAGAACGGTATGTCGAGCGAGTGACCCGCGCGGATATAAGGTGCGGCGCTTGACTTCCACTGGAACTCGTAGCGGAAGGTCGGCGCCGCACCGGCGTCGGCCCGCGCGTCGGCGAACCGCTGGATCGGCAGCCGGAACAGCTCATCGGCGAACAACTGCTGCCCCTCTGCCTTCGCCTCCTCGTCGTCCGGACGATCGCGGTAGGTCATCCAGGCGAACTCGTTCGCGGTCGAGCCGACGAGCACCGGTATTCCTGCGCTGCGGCCCTGTGCGACAGCGTCGAACAGGTCGCCGTCGAGCAACGCGCCGTCGACGACCGGCGCCCACGGCGGCATCAACGACCCGCCTTCCTCCACCGGACGGTCGTTGACGCGCTCGTGCGCCGCGATGATTTGATTCGGGGTCGCGGAGCGCGCGCCCTCGAGCGTTCGAGCGATGCCGGCCTCCTGGGTGACGTCCTCTGCAACGGCGATCGCCGCATCCCGCGACCAGATGCTGCTCGCGCTCACGCCGCTGGCGATGATCGCACGGTGGAACAGCCGCTCCGCGGCAGGGGCGCTGAGCAGCGCCGAGACCGCCATGCCACCTGCTGACTGGCCCATGATCGTGACCGCGGCGGGGTCACCGCCGAACGCCGCGATGTTGTCGCGGATCCACTCGAGCGCGGCGATCCAGTCGAGCACCCCGCGGTTCGCGGGCGCTCCCTCGAGTTCCAGGAAACCTTCGGCACCGAATCGGTAATTGCAACTGACGAATACAAGACCCTGACGAGCGAACGAGGTGCCGTCGTACCAGGGGTTCGCACTGCAGCCTGCGAAGAATCCCCCACCATGGATCCACAACAGCACCGGCAGCGGGCCGCTGCGGTCGACCGGTGTCCATACATTGAGGTTGAGGATCTCATCGCCAGCGATGATCGGCTCGATCACGTCGGGTAGACCGCCGGGCGATGCACCCTCCTTCTGCGGTGCAGTCGGCCCGAATCGATCGGCCTGGAACGGCTCGATCCACGGCGCGTGCGCCTGAGGGGCGAGGAATCGAAGCGCTCCGAACGGCGCCGCCGCGTACGGCACTCCGAGGTACCGCTCCACGCCCTCGACCGCACGGCCCTGCACAGGCCCCGCTGTCGTGTCGATGATGGGCTGATCTGTCATCCCGTCCTCCTTACTCACGCCGCGCCGGACTCGTCCGTAGGCAGCCAGGCGGCCGCCGCGATGGAGACCTCGAGCGCCGGGATCTCGTCGGCCGCGGGGATGTCGGCGAGTCGGATGCATGCGGCCTTCCGTCCATCCCCGACATCGACGAGCGGCGGCGTCGCCGCGACGCACTCCGGCCGGGCGTACGGACAGCGTGGCGCGAACGGGCAGCCGATGCCGTCCTTCGGCCCGATACCTGAACGCGTGCTTGCCGCAAAGCGCGCTTCACGCCTTGCGCGCTGCGCCGCCACATCAGGTACGGGCACGGAGGCGAGCAGCGACCGCGTATACGGGTGCGCTGGTCGGTTACAGACCTGGTCGGCCGGCCCCTCCTCCATCACCTGCCCGTGGTACAGAACGAGAACCCGGTCGGAGATGTGCCGAACAACCGCCATGTTGTGAGAGATGAAAACGTAGCTCGTTCCCCGCTCGAGCTGAAGCTCCTCCAACAGGTTGAGGACCTGCGCCTGCACGGACACATCGAGCGCGCTGACCGCCTCATCGCAGACGACGATCTCCGGCTCGAGCACGAGCGCCCGCGCAATTGCAATGCGCTGCCGCTGGCCGCCGGAGAACTCCGCCGGGAACTTCGAGGAAGCGGCCGGGGCGATACCGACCCGGCCGAGAATGGCCCGGACCCGCTCCGCTCGCTCAGCCGCCGAGAGCTCCGGGAGCGCGACCGCCAGCGGTTCACCCACGATCTGACCGACGGTCTGCGAGGGGTCGAGTGAACTGAACGGGTCTTGGAACACCGCCTGCAACGAGGTGCGCAGCGCACGCCGCTGCCTGACCGACGCGTGGGAGATGTCGTTCCCCTTCAGCAAGATCGTCCCGTCGGCGACGGGCTGAAGGCCGAGGATCGCGGAACCGATCGTCGACTTTCCCGAGCCTGACTCGCCGACGATTGAAACGGTCTCGCCGCGACGGACCGTCATCGACACACCTGAAACCGCACGGAACGGCGCCTTGCCGAACCCCCGCGGGTAGGTAACACTCACCTCGCGGAGATCGAGCACGATTTCAGCGCTCTGCAGGTCGCTCATACTGCCTCCCGCACCCTCTCCAGTTCGAGCAGCTCCTCCACGCGGATGCACCGAGCGTCGTGATCCTGGCCGTCGTCGACCACCTCGAGCGGGATCGGTCTCGCAGTGCATGCGTCCACGCGGAGCGGGCAGCGGTCCGCGAAATGACAACCAACCGGCCAGTCCGCGGGGCTCGGCACCGTTCCCGCGATCGACGGAAGCGACTCGCCCGGCGTCGAGACGATCGGGTTCGAGCCGAGCAGCCCACGTGTGTATGGATGCGCGGGCCGCGTGAACACCGTCTCCACGTCCGCCTCCTCGACCACCTCGCCCGCGTACATGACGGCGACGCGGCTGCAGAGGTCGGCGACAACTCCAAGGTCGTGGGTGATGATCACGATTGCCATGCCCGTCTCCTCCTGGAGATGACGCAGCAGCCCGAGGATCTCGCCCTGGATCGTCACATCCAGCGCGGTCGTCGGCTCGTCGGCAACGAGCACGCGCGGTCGGCCCGCGAGCGCGCACGCGATCGCGACGCGCTGGGCCATGCCGCCGGAGAGCTGATGCGGGTACCGCTTTGCGACATCTGCAGGCTTCGGCAAACCGACCTGCGTCAGTAGCTCGAGCACGCGCGCACGGCGGCGGGGGCCGCGCAGCTTGTCATGCCGGCCGACGAGCTCGCCGAGCTGGCTCGCGACCGTGAACGACGGATCGAGCGCGACCATCGGGTCCTGAGAGATGTAGGCGATTCCGGTGCCACGGACGGAAGACCGCAGCTTCTTCGACGCCGCGTTCAGGTTGACGCCGTCGAACACCACCTGGCCGGTTATGACGGCGTTCGCACCAAGGCTTCCGAGCACCGCGGACGCCGTGACGGTCTTGCCGCAGCCGGACTCACCCACAATCCCGAGGGAACGGCCCGGCTCCACGTCGAAGCTGACACGACGCACGACCTCGAGACCCCCAAACGACACCGACAGGTTCCTGACCGACAGCGCCGCAGCCGTGTTGGCCGGGCGGACGACCGACGGGCGCTTCACCACAGTGCGCTGCTCCAGCCCTGACGACCGTGTGGGCGTCCGCGACCGCTTCGCGGACGTCACGTCTCGGAGCGCGTCCGCGACGAGCACGAGCGCCATGATCACAAGTGTGATCAACAGGCCGCTCGGGACGATGAGCCAGGGCTGCTGCGAGAGCGACTGCTGCGCCTCGGATACCATGCCGCCCCAGCTGGGCGCCGGTGGGTTCACACCGAGGTTGATGTAGTTCAGGCCACCCTGAATGCCGAGTATCACGGCGCCGAGCACCGCCGTGTTGACGATGATCGGGCCCCAGATGTTGGGCAGGACGTGCTGCAGCATGATCCTCACCCGACTCATCCCGATGACGCGCGAGGCGGCCACAAACGTCTCCTCGCGCACCGATCGGGCGGCTCCACGCGTGACGCGCAGCACGGTCGGCGTGGACAGCAGGCCGAGCATCACCATGCCGGCGTGCGGGTTGTTATTAGTCAGCGAGTAGACCATCAGCAGCAGCACGATCCCGGGGATCGCCATGACGACCTCGGTGACGCGCGAGATGACGTTGTCGACGCCCTTCCCGAGGTACCCGGCAATGAGTCCGAACACGAGGCCGACGACGAAAGCGACGATCAGCGCTTCGACAAGCCCGAGGAGGGAGAGCTGCCCGCCCCACAGGAGGCGACTCAGGACGTCTCTCCCGAGCCGGTCGGTGCCGAGAATGTGACGCGCGCTGGGAAGCGCGAGGGTGTGCTGGAGATCCTGCGCAAGTGGGTCATACGGTGCGAGGATCGGCGCGAGTACGACACCGATCACCACGAGGACGAGGAACGTCGCAGCAATGACGCCGAGCGGGCGACGCAAGTAATTGCGGAGCAGGCGAAGGTGCGCCGGAGGACGGCCTGCCGCCTCGGCCTGCGCGGTGATCTCCTCGAGCACAGCGGTCATGCGGCACGCACCTTCGGGTTGAGGATGGCAGTCGCCACGTCGATGAGAACGTTGACGATCACGACGACGATCGTGAAGTACACGGCGATACCCTGAATCACGGGCAGGTCCTTCTGCAGGGTCGACTGCAGGGCCTGCGAACCGAGCCCCGGAAGCACGAAAATGTTCTCGACGATCACCGAGCCGCTGAGGGCCCCGACAAAAATGATGCCGAGCACGGTGACGACGGGTCCGGCGGCGTTCCGCAGCGCGTGCTTGTAAACGAGTGAGAACTCGGAGGCACCGTTCGCGCGCAGCGTGCGCGTGTACGGGCTCTCGATTGCGATGAGCATCTGGTCGCGGGTCTGCTTCGCGACTGCGGTGATGCCGGAGAACGCGAGTGCGATCACTGGCAGCACGAGCGACGCGAGCCACAGGGTCGGCGAGAAGGAGGGATCGACGTAGCCGGTCGCGGGCAGCACGTTCAACTGCACGGCGAGCACCGCGACGAGGAGAACGGCGAGCCAGAAGTTCGGCACCGCGACGCCGATGGTGGAGACCGCATCGACGACAGTGCCGACGATCTTGTTCCCGGTCGCCGACAGGATGCCGAGCAGCAGCCCGACGACGGTGAAGACGAGCAGGGCGCCGACGATCAGCGACAGGCTGACGCCGAGCCGCGGGGCGAGTACCGCCTGCACCGGCTCGGAATTGTTGTACGAGACTCCAAAGTCGCCGTGCACGGCACCGGCGAGCCAGTCGACATACCGGCCGATCAGCGGCTTATCGAGGCCGAGCTGGCGGTTGTAGGCGTTCACCGCGGTCTCGGAAGCATTGATCCCGAGCACCGACCGCCCGATGTTCGTCGGCACGACGGCCTGCACGAAGAACGTGACGGTTGGGACGACGATGAGGAGCACGAGCGAGCCGAGCAGCCGCAGCGCGAGGTTCTTGATCATCCAGTGATGTCCGGTCCTTCGAGGGGCGCTCGCCGGCCGGTCCAAACGGACCGACCGGCGAGCTGGTGATCAGTTGGCGGGCTTCCAGTTGCTGGGGTTCGGCCACGGGTATGGCGTGTAGTCGACTCCAGTGACCGACTTCGCCGAGAAAATGACCGAACCGACGCTCGCTACCGGCACGGCGAACGCGTTCTGCACCATGTAGGTTTCGGACGCTTCGGCTGCCGTCTTGCCCTCGGGCGAGTCGAGGTCGAACTTCCGCTGTGCGGTCGCCAAAGCGTTCGCCTTCGCATCCTTGAACCCGAGGAAGTTGTAGACCGCGGGGAAGGTCGTGAGCTGCTGGGTGTCTACGAGCTGCACGGAGTAGTTGAAGGTCAGCGTCGTCGCCGCGTACTTCTTCGACACCGCTGCATTCACGTAGTCCGCGAACGCCGGGATGTTCTTCAACGTCACATTGACGCCGATCGCCTTCCACTGCGCCACCATCGCCTGGGCGAGCTGGTCGCCGCTGTCGACGCCCGGCTGTTCGAGCAGCGAGAAGCTGAAGCCCTTGGCGTAGCCGGCCTCCTTCAACAGTGCTTTCGCCTTGGCCGGGTCGTAGGGGTACACGTCCTCGAGGCTCGCGACATAGCCGGGGATCTCCTTCGGCACGTACTGCGTGGTCGGGGTCCCGTAGTCGCCGTAGAGCGTCTTGGTGATCGACTTCCGATCGATCGCATAGTTGAGGGCCTGGCGGACGCGAACGTCCTTGAGCGCCGGTGCGATCTGGCCGTTCTGGTCGGCGATGTACATACCGACCATGCCGGACGGCGCGGACGTGACGTTCAAGCCTGCCTTCTTCGCGGCCGCCGCGTTCGTCGCCGAGCCCTGCGCGACCTGCACTTGCCCGGACCGCAGCGCAGAGAGAATCGAGTTCTGGTCAGTGATGACCTTCAGGACGACCTTCTTGTAATGCTGCTGCGACTTGAGGTAATAGTGCGGGTTCTTCACGAACACGTAGGACGAGTTGGCGATCGTCGCCTTCTTGTCGAGCATGTATGGGCCGGCGCCGAAGGTCTCGGTTCCGAGGGACTTTCCGCCGTTCTCGAGCCCTGCGGGAGCGACTATGTCGCCCGCGACGCCGCCCTGGTCGAAGCCGTAGGGCAGCAGCGGGTCGGGCGTGCTGAGCTTGAGAGTTACCGCCAGCGGGCCGCTCGCGGTTATGTCGGTGACATTCGCCAGCCAGGCGGCGAACTGGCCCTTCTCCTTGTAGTGCTTCAACCACGCGACGACCGCGTCGGCGGTCAGGGCGCTGCCGTCGCTGAACTGCACGCCCTTGCGCAGGTTCATAGTGAAGGTCAGACGGTCGGAGGAGTATTTCCAGTCAGTCGCGAGGCCCGGCTTGGCCGTGCCGTCGACGTCCCGCTTGATGAGCGGCTCATACGCCAGGTTCATGTACCAGATCAGCGGGATGCCGTTGCCGGCCGCCGTCGGGTCCATGCTGATCGGCGGCGTGGTGAGCGCCACGGTCAGTGTGTCGGAGGCGGCGCTCTTCGCGCCGTTCGAGCTGGTACCGGAGCAGGCGGACAGCGCCAGCGCTGCGACCGCCACCACGGCGAGCGCGCCACCGCGAACGGTGCGCCCTCCCGAGGTTCGTGCTGTGGTGAACATGGGTTCCTCTCTTGGTTGGTGTGAAGTCGTCAGGAAGTCGTAATCGGGGTCCCGACCAGCTCGTCGAGGGCCCTTTGGGCACCGAACTCGCGGATGAGCCGGTAGGCACGAACGAAGGGGGTCACGAACACTGGTTCGGTGGCGAGACCGCCGAACACTGCTGCGCCAGCGCTCAGGAACCGCTCCGGATCGTCGTCCGCTTCAGCCACGATGTGGCGAACTGCGTCGAGCTGGCGGTCGATCATGGGAATCCGCTCGCCGTACTCGTCGACGCCGCGGGCGAACGTCGCCCAGCTTGCCGCGATGGCTGCGGCCAGCTCGACGGACTCTCCCGCCGCGATGCGGTCTCGCACGACCGGCAGCACGAACTTCGCGATGCGGTCCGATCCGTCGGTCGCGAGTCGCAGGAGCGTGTCGCGGACGTGCACGTTGGCGAACCGATCCATGAGGCTCTGCTGGTAGTCGTCGAGGTCGACGCCGGGTACCGGGTCGAGCGTCGGGACAGCCTCCTCGGTCATGTATCGGGTGACGAGGCTGGCGATCAGCGGATCCATTGCTGCCTCGTGCGCGAACCGGTGACCGGAGAGGTAGCCGACGTAGGCGAGGGCCTGGTGGCTGGCATTCAGCAGCCGGAGCTTCATCTCCTCGTAGGGCAGGACGTCGTCGACGACCTGGACGCCGACGTCCTCATAAGGCGGGCGACCAAGAGTGAAGCGCGTCTGGAGAACCCATTGCGCAAACCCCTCGCTGACGACCGGCCACGCATCGATGACGCCGTAGTGGTCCTTAACGAATGCGCGCTCGTCCGGCCCTGTGACCGGTGTGATTCGATCGACCATGCTGTTCGGGAACGCGACTTCACGCGCCATGTACTCGCCGAGGTCTACATCCTTCGCCCGGGCGAAGGCGACGAAGCTCTGCCGAGCGACATATCCGTTGCCCGGCAGGTTGTCACAGGACATCACCGTGAACGGGGCAATGCCTCGGTCACGACGGCGACGCACACCTTCCGCGACGATCCCGTACACAGTTGTTGGGACGGCACCGTCCTGCAGGTCGGCGACGACGACGGGCTCGTCGAGATCGAACTCGCCGGTGTCGTCGCCGACGTTGTATCCGCCCTCGGTGATCGTCAACGACACGATCCGCACCGCAGGATCCGCAAGCTTCTCGAAGACCGCCTCGGGATCGTCGGGCGCGAATAGGTATTCGGCGATCGAACCGATCGTTCTTGCCGGCGCCGTTCCATCGGGGTACCGCTCGACGAGCGTGTACCGCATGCCCTGCGAGCCGAGCGCGTCCCGCATGCGAATATCGCTCGGGAGTACGCCGACTCCACAGATCGCCCAGTCGCGGGCCTTGCCGGCGTTGAACAGCCGGTCGAGGTACATGGCCTGATGCGACCGGTGGAAGTTGCCGACACCGAAGTGGACTATGCCGACGGTCAAGTCCGACCGTTCGTAGTTCGGTTGGGTGACTGAGTTCATTCGACGAATCCGAGGGAGGTGAGGGACTCCACAGACTCGGCCGAGTTGGCCTGCCAGAAGTCGAGACGGTCCGCCAAGCGGTCCTGCACCACCTGGCTGGACCGGTCCATCACCATTGTGGCTCGCTGCTCAGCCGTGAAGACGGGCCAGGTCCCGAGCGGACTGCTGGACAGGTCTCCGGTACGAATGAATTGGGCGACCGACGCACTGATGTCATCGGCGAGCGCCCGCGTTTCATTATCGAAGCGGACTTCGTCGCCGAGGAGGGCTGGAACGCCCGATGCGTCGAGGTTGCCCATGAAAAAAGGCAGGTCGACCAGATGTGCTGCACCCACATCCGGAACCGAAGACTCCCAAGCGAATTCGTAGTGATACGTCCGACCACCCGCGGCTGCATGCTCAGCCGCGACCGCTCGAGCCGGCGTGGCCCAGTCGTGCTCCGTCGCGATGAGGTGGCCGATTGCTGCATCATCCAAACCTGCGTCGGCAGCGAGGCGCGAGTACAACGCGATACCTGTCTCTCGCGCTTCTCCCGCTGGCAGCATGCCCGAGACCGCTTCGTCAGCCGTTTGCGTCGGCGGCGCCCACCCGGTGATGCTGAACAGTCGGTCCTCTTGACTGGTTGTTCCCACGAGCAGGTCGACCTCGGGTGCGATGTCCCGAAGCGCTTCGTTGACGTCGGCGGCGAGGACGACACCGTCCCTCACCAATGGGAACGCCCTGATCGCGATGCCGAACTCCCGCTCAGCGCTCAGCAGCCGCAGCGCGGACATCGAACGGAGATGCTCCATCACGTCGTCGCCTGCCGCATCGATGTGCAGCGCCCTCAGCACGGTGCCGGTCGTGCGCCGGGCGTCCTCGAGGGAAACCGTCGCGGCGAGATGCCCGCTCTCGATGATCCCGCGATGGAACAAGCCGCGAGCAGCCGGTGCGCAGAGCAGGGCGGCAACGGACATTGCGCCGGCGGACTGTCCGCCGATCGTGACGAGGTCGGGATCGCCTCCGAAGGCGGCAATGTTGGCGCGCACCCACCGCAGGGCCTCTATCTGGTCTTGCAGTCCGAGGTTGGAGGAATGCGGATCGTGGTCGCCGAGCCAGAGACCCCCGAGCAGACCGAGTCGATAGTTGAGCGTCACCACGACGACGCCGTGCTCTCGGGCGTGCTGGGCACCGTCGATCCACGCGCCGGTACCGGAGCCGTAGAGGAACGCGCCGCCGTGGATGTACACGTACACGGCGGCAGTACCGCCGGTGTCCGGCGTCCAGACGTTGAGGTTCAAGCAGTCCTCGGATGTGCGGGCGTCGAGCGAGTAGAAGTTGTGTTCGGCGCCCGGCAGAGCCTTCGGCAGCGGGTCGAGGTCTTGCAGCGAGATCGCACCGAACTGTGTCGCATCGCACTGTGGCGCACCGATGTTCCCGACCGCGACCGGCCGGGGAGGCGCGAAGCGCAGGGCACCCACGGGCGCCTGCGCGAACCGGACGCCTTTGAAGACGTGGACCCCGCCCTGGACGACGCCGTGCACCGTGCCGCACGGGGCGGTGACGGTACTGCGCGAAGGATGGTCGATGCAGGCTGGGGACGGATCGACCATTCCGTGATCTCCTTCGATCGGTCTTCGCCCCGACCTCGGACGAGGCGTGTCGAGGTGCGACGACCGCCAATGCAAGCACGACCGATCGTCGACGGGTGAGTGGAAGCACCAGACACGCGTGACCGCTTC
Source organism: uncultured Amnibacterium sp. (assembly GCF_964250715.1). Lineage (GTDB taxonomy): Bacteria > Actinomycetota > Actinomycetes > Actinomycetales > Microbacteriaceae > Amnibacterium. The sequence continues at coordinate 141,426 of NZ_CAXUGX010000003.1, read as the reverse complement.
ACGACCGTTTTCCCGTGGTGAGGACCCAGGAACGACCGGCGTCAGACGCGGATGAGCTGGCAGCCGGCCGCGGTGAATCGGTTGCCGAGTGTCGGAGAGAGCTCGTGGCCGGTGATGAGCAGCTCGAAGTCGCGGACCTCGGCGAACTTCACGAAAGTGGTCGTGCCGAACTTGTGGTGCGCTCCGACGAAGATCCGACGCATCGCGGATTGGACCGCAGCCGTCTTGACCGCGGCGACCGCAGGGTCTGGCGTCGTCATGCCACGTTCGACCGAGACGCCGTTGGCGCCGAGTATCGCCAGGTCGACCGTGAGACGCGAGAGCATGTCGGCCGCCCAGTGATCCACCACACCGAGTGTGTTGCCGCGGACGCGTCCGCCGAGTACGACGACCTGCACGTTCGAGCGAGGCGCGAGCAGCGTCGCGACCGGTAATGACGCCGTGACGACGGTCAGTGGTCGGTCGACCGGCAGGCGCTGTGCGACGAGCTGGGTCTGGTAGCCCTCGTCGAGGAAGATCGTCTGCGCTTCGCCGATTCGAGCAATCAGGGCGCTCGCGACCCTCAGCTTCTCCTCGGGGTTGATGTTGCTGCGCACCTGAAGGGTGCTCTCGAATGCGCCGCTCTCGACCGGATAGGCGACGCCGTAGCCACGGCGGATCATGCCCTGCGTCTCCAACAACCGAAGGTCCCGGCGTACGGTCTCTGCGGACACCCCGAGCAGGTTCGGCATCTCGGCGACCTCCACCCGCCCGTTCGAACGGATCATGGCGAGAAGCTCGGACCGGCGTGAATGCGGCGCGAAGATCGGCGTGGGGAGCATCGAACCGGGCATCATGGGTGATTCGGTCACTCCTGAAGGGTAAGTGCGCCAGGGACGACCGGTTCATGACCATTCGGTGTCGAACCGCGTCGGTTCTCCGAACGATCAAGCGGGCGGCGGCCGCCGCGGACGAGGTGGCGGCGGCGTACAGCGCTGACGCGAATCCAGGTCTGGTCTCCTTCACGGTCCGCTTCGACGAGGAGTCCGCGCTGGCCGGCTATCCGAAGGCGGGGCTCTGGTCGAGGGAACGGGTGCCGACGACATGGACCTGTTCGTCTTCGTCCAGAAGCTGAACGTGCACGGGACGCCGCTGGCGCAGTTCACCGTGCCCAACCAGGGCGCCATGCTGCACGACCTGACCGAGCGAGGCGCCGCGACGTCCCGAGCGCATTTGCGCTGCGACGCTGTCCATTCCGCCCACGGCAGATGACCCCGGCCCAGATGACCGGACCTCCGCGAGCCGCGATTCCCGCGGCGCGTCAGCAGGACCAGGTCCCGACAGCAGGTCGGTGGTCGACCAGCAGCCTGCGATCGGGACGTGGTCCTGCTGAAGTGCTGCCGGGGCACCGGCTATCGGACGGCCTCGATTCCGGTCAGGATCAGGTCGATGCCGGCGAGGAACTGTTCGCGGTCGTCGTGGTCGGCCAGTCGGGCCGCCACGCGGTGCACGAACGGGTACTCCGCGGGGTCGAGCGCGGTCCATCGGGCGGCGACGTTCGCGAGGAGGGCGGTCCTGCTCGTCTCGCGTCCTTGCAGGCGGGCGGCCGCTGCGTACTGTGCCGCGAGTCCGGAGACGTAGTTCAGGAGCGCGGTCGCGCAGTCGAACTGCGCCTTCTCGGGGACGCCGAGCGCGGTGAGCGGCCCGCCGAATCCCTCCAGGATGCGCAGCACTGCGGGTTGCCACGGCTCCTCAGCGAGCTGGGCGCCCACCCAGGGGTGCGCGTCGATCACGTCGAACACCGTCAGGGCGGCCGCGCGGATCGTCTCCCGCGGCTGCTCGCTGTCGGCCGCCTCGGCCATGGCTCGGGCGATGATGTCGTCGGTCGCCGCTGCAAGCAGCTCGTTCTTGTCGGCGACGTGCCAGTAGATCGCTCCCGCTCCGGTCGCCAGCCGCGCCGCGAGCGCCCGAAACGTGAGCGCCTTCTCGCCGCCGCTGTCGAGGATCTGGATCGCGGCCGCGACGATCCGCTCCTTCGACAGCGCATCCGCTCGTCGTTCGCTCCGCTGCGTGGTGGTCGTCATCTCCCCATGTTGACAGATCTAGAACGCCGTTCCAAGATGGGGACTAGAACGGCGTTCCAACAGCGCCGAGCCGACCCGGAAGGAGCGCGTCCGATGAACGATCACGACGTCCTCGCCAAGGCGCCGCTCTGGCGCGCGCTCGCCCACCTCTGCATCCCGATGATGGCCGCCCTATCGGTCAACACCATCTACTCCATCGTCAACGCGGGCTTCATCGGCTCGCTCCACTCCACCGCGCTGCTGGCGGCGATCACCTACGGCATCCCCGTCCTCGCGCTCGTGATGGCGATCGGCGGCGTGTTCGGAGTCGGCGCCGGCACCGCGATCTCCCGCCGGCTCGGCGGTCTGCAGGAGCACCCGGAGTACGCGGACGACATCAAGCGCACCTCCGCGTTCGCGGTCTACGGCTCCCTCATCGTCGGCGCAGTCGTCGGCGGCGTCTGCCTGCTGCTGCTCGGTCCGATCACCGCCGGACTCGGCGCGGTCGGCGCAGCCGCCGCACCGACCGCGATCTACGTCGGAGTGCAGCTCGCGTTCACTCCCGTGCTCACCCTCGCGTTCACACTGGAGCAACTCGTCCGGGCGGAAGGCGCCGCGAAGGCGTCGATGACCGGGCTGATCGTCAGCACCGTCGCGAACCTCGTCTTCGACGTGCTGTTCATCCTCGTGCTCGGCTGGGGCGTCGCCGGTGCCGCACTCGCGATCGGTCTGGCGAACCTCGTCTCCGTCGCCTACTTCGTGCGCCACCTCATCCGGCACAGCATCGTGCAGAGCCTCGCGCCGCGCTGGTTCACGATGCGACCAGCAGTGATGAAGGAGGTGTTCGGCGTCGGCGTCTCGGAGCTGCTGCAGAGCGGATTCCTGCTCGTCTCCTCGCTCGTGCTGAACCACATCGCCACCTTCTACGGCGAGGATCTGCTGGCCGGCTTCGGGGTCGCGCAGCGCGTGGTGCAGTTCCCCGAGTTCCTCTGCATGGGCGTCGGCATGGGCGTACTGCCACTGCTCGGCTTCGCCTACGGCCGCCGCGACACCGCCCGCCTGCGCGGCGCGATCGTACGAAGCGCCGTCGCGATCGCCGCACTCGTGATCGCCTTCGCGCTGCCCGTCTTCCTGCTGCGCGGCGACGTGCTGGCCGTCTTCACCGCGGACCGGTCGCTGCAGCAGCTCGGGGCGACAGTGCTGACTGCGATGCTGGTCTCGACACTGTTCAACGGCTTCACGGGCCTCTTCGTCGCACTGTTCCAAGCAACCGGACAGACGGTGCCCGCGATCGTCATGTCCGTGATGCAGGGCGTGCTGTTCATCCCGATCGTCTTCGGCGCGAACGCGCTCATCGGCGAGACCGGTGTCATCTGGTCGATGGCCCTCACCGAAACCGTCATGTTCCTCGCCGCCATCGGCATCTTCGCCACCCGACGACGCACGATCCTCGCCCCGACACCCGTGGAAGCCGCCGCGGCGGGGACGGCCGTCATGGTGTGACCCGGCGTCTCCGGAGTGCACCTCGGTGTTACCGTGAACCGGAAGGTGAAGGAGTCGCGTGACCACGTCCGTCGTCCCACCTCCGCCCGCCCTCGGCGTGACGGCCGACCATCTCCTCAGCTCGGCGAGTTCGCGCACGATCCTCGTGACTTTTCTCGGCGCCATCGTCCGTCCAGCGGGCGACTGGATGCCGATCAGCGCGGCGGTGGGCCTGATGGGCGGGCTGGGCGTCGACGAGTCGAGCGTGCGCACCGCGGTCTTCCGCCTGAAGAAGCGCGGCTGGCTCGTCGCCGATCAGCGCGGCGACGTGAAGGGCTACTCGCTGACCCAGGTCGCCACGCGCTCCTTCTCCGAGGGCGACAACGTCATCTGGCACTCCCGAGTCCCCGCCGACCTCGCCGACGGCTGGTGCGTCGTCAACGTCTCGGTCCCCGAGCGCGAACGCGAACGTCGTCACCAGTTGCGCGCACGCTTCTCGACGCTCGGCTTCGGCAATATGGGCTCGGGCATGTGGATCGCGCCCGCTCGCGCCGCGGCCTCGGCCAAGGAGACCCTGGAGCAACTGGGGCTCACCGCGATGTCGGCGACCTTCGTCGGGCGCTACGAACCGGGGCGTCCCCTGGCGCAGATCGTGCGCAGCGCCTGGGACCTGAAGGCGCTGAACGACGGGTATCGGGACTTCCTCGCGACTTACTCGCCCGTCGAGTCGGCGGTCCGAGAGACATCCCCGAGCGACGCCGACGCGTTCCGCATCTATCTCGCGGCCGTGGACCAGTGGCGCAAGCTGCCGTTCCGGGATCCGGGGCTGCCGCCGGAACTCCTCGACGCTGAGTGGCGTGCCTCCGACGCCGGGCGGGTGTTCGAGCGCCTCGTCGACCGGCTCGAACCCGCGGCGCTCCGCTGGGCGGGCGCGCACTGGAGTTAGTCAGTCAGCACCGCGATCGCCTGGATCTCGATCAGGGCCTCGGGCTGCCACAGGGCGCTGACGCCGATGCCGGCCATCGCCGGGTAGTGCGTGCCGGCCAGCTCGCGCCACACCCGGCCGATCTCGCGACCGTGCCGCTGATAGTCCGGGATGTCGGTCAGGTAGATGGTGATGGTGACCAGGTCCTCCGGACTGCCGCCGGACGCCCGGAGCGCCTCCAGCACGTTGCCGAACGCCTGCCGGAACTGCTCGACGATGCCGCCGGGCACGATCACGCCGGATGCGTCGAGCGCCGTCTGGCCCGCGAGGTAGACCGTCCCTCCGGCTTTCACCGCGTGGGCGAAGCCACTCGGCGGCAGCAGCGACGGCGGGTTGATGATCTCGTGCATGGTGCCTCTCAGACGGTCGCGGCGGCGGACTGCGGAGCCATGAGCAGGGCCGGAGCCGCAGCGCGCTCCGGAGTCGGGGTCCACCGCACGTGGATGTTCTCGGGCGCAGCGGCGGTGCGCAACAGTTCGAGCCGTGGGCGCACTGCATCGGTGCGGCCGGTCGGCGGCTTGCGGCTGCCGGCCCGGAACGGCAGCGGCCAGTCGGCGCCGTCGCCGCGGTAGCCCTGATCCGCGGCGGCGTGCAGCGTCCACTGCGGGTCGAACAGCTGCGACCGGCCCAGTGCGCAGAAGTCGGCGCGGCCCGCCAGCAGGATCGAGTTGACGTCGTCGTACGAGGCGATCACGCCGACAGCGATGACCGCGGCCCCGGAGCCGAGCGCGACCTGGTTGCGGATGCGGTCGGCAAACGGGGTCTGGTAGCTGCGCCCGAACGCCGGCTTCTCGCTCTTCGTGACCTGCCCCGTGGACACGTCGACGCCGGCCGCGCCGTGCTCGATGAACACCCGCGCCACGGCGATCGACTCGTCGTGACTGAGTCCGCCCTCGGCCCAGTCGGTGGCCGACACCCGCACGGTCATCGGCTTCTCGGCCGGCCAGCCCGCCCGGACGGCGTCGAAGACCTGCAGCGGGAACCGCATGCGGTTGTCGAGCGACCCGCCGTACTCGTCCTGCCGGCGGTTGGCGATCGGCGACAGGAACGACGAGAGCAGATAGCCGTGCGCGGCATGCAGCTCCAGCAGATCGAACCCGGCGGTGGCCGCATTGCGCGCCGCGGCGGCGAACGCGTCGCGCACCTGGTCCATCCCCGCCCGGTCCAGCTCGCGCGGCACCTGACTGGAGTCGCCGTAGGCGATCGCCGAGGGACCGACGACCTGCCAGCCGCCCTCGGCGAGCGGGTCGTCCATGCCCTCCCACATCAGGCGAGTGGAGCCCTTGCGCCCGGAATGCCCGAGCTGCACCCCGATCTTCGCCGTCGACGAGTCGTGCACGAACCGTACGATCCGCTGCCACGACCGCGTCTGCTCGTCGTCGTAGAGACCGGTGCAGCCGAGCGTGACGCGTCCCTCCGGCGACACGCACACCATCTCGGTCATCACGAGGCCGGCGCCGCCCAGCGCCTTCGAGCCCAGATGCGCCAGGTGGAAGTCGCCGGGCACCCCGTCGGCGGCCGAGTACATGTCCATCGACGACACGATGATGCGATTCTTCAGTTGCAGCGATCCGATGCGACCCGGCTGGAACATGGCGGGCCTGACCTCGGCCGCGCCCTGCTGGCGGGCGAACCCCTGCTCCACCCGCCGGGCGAAGTCGGTGTCCCGCACCTTCAGGTTGTCGAAGGTGATGCGGCGGCTGCGGGTCAGCAGGTTGAAGCAGAACTGCACCGGCTCCTGCTGCGCGTAGATCGCGATGTCCTCGAACCACTCCAGGCTGGCCTGCGCCGCGCGCTGCGTCGACAGCACCACGGGGCGCCGCTCCGTCTCATACGCCGCCAGGGCGCTCGGGATGTCCGCATGCTCGTGCAGGCAGGCCGCGAGGGCGAGCGCGTCCTCCATCGCCAGCTTGGTGCCGGAGCCGATCGAGTAGTGGGCGGTGTGCGCCGCATCGCCCAGCAGCACGATGTTGCGATGACTCCAGTGCTCGTTCCGCACCGTGGTGAAGTTCAGCCACTTGGAGTTGTTGGCGGTCAGCGAGAAGCCGCCCAGCTCGTCGGCGAAGAGGTCGCGCAGCAGGTCGATCGAGCGCTCGTCGCTGACCCCGGGCGGCAGGGCCTGCCCCGCGTGGTCGGCGAATCCGGCCCGCTGCCACACGTCCGGGTGCATCTCGACGATGAACGTGCTGCCCGCCTCCGAGTAGGGATAGCCGTGCACCTGCATGACGCCGAACTCGGTCGTCTTGACGAAGAACTTGAACGCCTCGAACACCTGGTCGGTACCGAGCCACATGTATTTGGAGCGGCGCACGTCGAGTGTGGGCCCGAAGTGCTCGGCGAGCTGGGTGCGGATCGCGGAGTTCACGCCGTCCGCGGCGAGCACCAGATCGAACTGCGCCGACAGCTCGGACACGGACGGGGCGGCGGTGGAGAAGCGCAGGTCGACGCCGAGGCCCAGGCACCGCTGCTGCAGCAGCTGCAGCAGCTCCTTTCGGGCCATCGCCGCGAAGCCCTGGCCGCCCACGGTATGCACCTCGCCGCGGTAGTGGATGTCGATGTCGGTCCATTGCGCGAACCGTGCGGCCATCTGGCCGGACACGACGGGGTCGGCGTTCGTGATGCCGCCGACGGTCTCGTCGCTGAAGACGACCCCGAACCCGAACGTGTCCTCGGCCGCGTTCCGCTCCCACACCACCACCTCGTGCGTGGGGTCGAGCTGCTTCATGAGCGCGGCGAAGTACAGGCCTCCGGGCCCGCCACCGACGACGGCTGTCCGCACGGCATTTCCTTTCGGTCGTGCTCGTCGCGCGCCCGTCGGATCGGGCTCCGCGCGAGCGGATGGCAAGAGTGACGGAGGGTCAGGATCCGGCGTGCCGGACGACGCCCTCCTGCAGGGCCGTCGCGATCAGCGATCCGTCCCGGGAGTAGAAGGAGCCGGCGCCGAGCCCACGGCCCGACTGGGCGGAGTCGGCGTGCTGCAGGAACAGCACCCAGTCGTCCATGCACGGGTCACGGTGCAGCCACATCGCGTGGTCGAGGCTGGCGGTCATCAGGCCCGGATCGCTCCATGCGCGGCCCTGCCGGCGCAGCACGGGTTCGAGCATCGTGTAGTCGCAGACGTAGATGAGCGCCAGTCGATGCACCGCCGGGTCCGCCGGCAGCGGCGAGAAGGGGTGGATCCAGACGGCCTGCTCGGCTGCGCTGTCGACGTGCCCGCCGCCGTCGCCGGCGCCGCCCGCATCGACGTAGATCGGTCCGGGGACGTGCCGGATGTCGAAGCTGCGGCCGGCGGACCAGTACTCGGCAGCCGCACCGGCCACGCCGGCCAGCGCCTCCGCGGTGCTGGGCAGCGACTCGGGATCGGGAATCCCCTGCGGCGCCGGCGCCTGGAAGCCGCTGCCCGCCTCGGACACCTGGAACGAGCAGGTGGCGACGAACAGCAGGTCGGCGCCGGCATAGCCGCGCACATGTCGCGTGGAGTAGGAACGGCCGTCGCGAAGACGCTCGACCTCATAGCGGACCTGCGCATCGACGCCGGCACCGCTCAGGAAGCTGCTGTGCATCGAGTGCAGCACACGGTCGGCGTCCACGGTGCGCATCGCGCAGGCGGCGGCCTGGGCAAGCAGGTCTCCGCCGTACGCCTTCGGCCACGGAACGGGCTGCGTCCGAGCGGTGAAACTGTCCCCGCCGTTCTCGTGCAGCTCGACGGCGCGCAGGAACGAATCGACCGTGCCCGTCATGTGCGGCGGAATCCGTCGAGCGTCGCATCGTCGACCTCGGGCAGATTGACCACGATGTTGTCCGGCGTGCGGGCGGTCAGCCAGACCAGTTCGTCGGTGGTGCTCATGTTCGCCTCGACGTGCGGCAGGAACGGCGGCACGAAGACGAAGTCGCCGGCCGACAGGTCGAGCCACTGCGCATACTGCTCGCCGAAGTAGATCCGGGCCACCCCGGTGAGCACGTAACCGCCGGTCTCGGCCTCGCCGTGGTGGTGCGGGAACGACCGGAATCCGGGCTCGTTGCTCACCTTGCCGAACCAGATGCGCGTCGCCGGAGTGTGCTCCAGGTCGACTCCGGAGACCCGGTGTGCACCGCCGGACTGGCCGGTGTCCTCGAACTCGTGGCCGGCCTTGGTGACGACAGGGACGACCTGGCCGGCGACGACCGGGGATTCGGTGGCCATCTCAGGCGCCGATGTCTATGAGGTGCTCGAACTTCAGCCCCAGGCCGGTGACGGCCACCCCGGTCGCGGCCAGCGCCGCGAGCAGGTTGGACCGGGTCCCCGGCGCGAGCGCCTCATCCTGCACGAGCGACTTCAGCGACTCGTAGACCTCGATCAGGCGTTCCTCCTGGGGACTCAGCGGGTTGCCGATCAGGTCGGTCGTCATGATGCACGCCCCGTCGTCTCGATGGTCTTGAGCTGCGTGGTCTCGAACGGCATGGTGATCAGATCTGCAGCGCGCAGGTCGACGAGCCGGCGCGCCTTCAGCTCGAACCGCGGCAGGGTGCCCGGGTCGGCCTTCACCAGCTCGAACCGCAGCCCCTCGTGCCCGTCCGCCAGCTCCTTGGCGAGCCGGTCCGCGAGCAGCTCCCACTGCGGGTCGGTGACCTCGGGCACCGTCTCGACCACCAGCGCGATCTCGTCGCGGATGCCCTCGCTCGTGAGCCGGATCTGGAACTCGTCGACCTCGGTGAACCCGCGCACGATCCCCTCGACCGCCCGCGGGTAGACGTTGGTGCCGCGGACGAGCTTCATGTCGTCGACCCGGCCGAGCACGCCGCCCTCGTAGAGGTCCCAGGTGCGGCCGTTCGCCGCCACGGTGTGCGGCACCTTCACGACCAGGTCGGAGGTGCGGTACCGGATCAGCGGCATGATGCTGCGCCCGAAGGAGGTGGTCACGCGCTCGCCGGGCTCGCCGAACGGCAGCTCGGCGCCCGTCCCCGGGTCCACGACCTGCTCGATGAAGCTGTCCTCGATGATGTGGCAGCCGCCCGGCTGGTCCTCCGGCTCGAACATGAAGATGGTCGAGATCTCGGTCATGCCGGCGGTGTCGAAGGCCTTGGCCCCCCACTGCTGCTCGATCAGATGCTTCGTCGCATCGGGCGTCGGTTCTCCGGAGAGGATCACGCGCGTCACCGCGGAGCCGGGCAGGTCGATGCCGAGCAGCTGCGCCTCCTGCGCCAGGCGCAAGGCATAGGTGGGCGTGGACGCCACGACCGTGCAGCCGAAGTCGACGATCTGCCTGACCCGAGCGGGCGTGGTCTGCGCGCCACCCGGGATCGTCAGGGCGCCGATCTTCTCCAGGCCGTTGTGCAGGCCCCAGAATCCGATGAACGAGCCGTACCCGAACGCCACGTAGCCGATGTCGGCGGGACGCACCCCCGCTCCCCACAGCGCGTAACACCACATCTCCGCCGCCCACGCCCAGTCCTTGCGGGTGTCGAGCGCACGGAGCGGCTGCTTGCCGCTCGTGCCGCTGGTGGTGTGCAGGCGGACGGCTTTGTCGTGCCCGGCCACGGCGATGTCGCCGAAGGGCGGCTGCGCGATCTGGCCGGCCATCCACTCGTCGCGCGTCAGGAACGGAATGCGCTCGATGTCGTCGAACGACCGCAGCTGATCGGAGGAGAACCCGGCCTGGCGGAAACTCCCCCGATACAGCGGGCTGCGCGCCTCGGCCCACTCGACGACCCGAGCGAGTTTGGCGAACTGCAGTCGGCGCAGGTCGTCGCGGGGAAGGGTCTCGGTCTTGGGGTTCCACAGATTCGAGTGCACGGTTCACTCCCTGGTCGGTCAGACGGAAGCAGCATAGCGTCTTCGTGACGGTCGTCGCGAGGAAGAAATGTCGGGGGAGGCGACCGTGTTCCGGTCGGTCGGCGAGGGGCTGGCGGAGGGGGCGACACGCCGGGCGCCGGTCCCGTGTGCGGGCGCGAACTACGCTCGGGAGCCATGACGGCGAAGTTCGTGGTCGTCCCGCAGTGGCAGGGCTCTGCCTCCAGCCGGTCGATGCGGCTGATCGACGGCGCGGAGGCGATCCGCGGCGACCTGCCGTCGGGCGCCACCACGACCGTCGAGATCCCGCTCGGCGCCGGCGACGCGGTCGACACGGGCGTGCACCGCTACTCCACCCTCGCCGTCGTGCGCGAGCGCCTCAGCATGGTGCTCGCGAACATCGACCCGGCCGACACCCCCATCGTCATCGGTGGCGACTGCGGTGTGGAACTGGCCGCGGTCGAGCACGCCGCCGCCCGCGCCGCCGCCGCCGGCGAGCGCCTGGGCCTTGTGTGGTTCGACGCCAACCCCGACCTGCACACCCCCGACTCCAGCCCCTCCGGGGCCTTCTGCGGCATGGTGCTGCGGGCCCTGCTCGGCGAAGGCGCTCCAGGCCTGGTCGCCGAACGGCCGCTGGCGCCCGACGACGTCGTGCTCGCCGGTACCCGTTCCGAGGACGACGGCGAGGCGGAGTACCTGGCGTCGAGCCCCATCACGCTGGTGCGGGCCGAGGAGCTGGACGGCCTGGCCGATGCCGTCGACGCCCTGGGCTGCGATCGGGTGTATCTGCACATCGACCTGGACGTGCTGGACCCCGGCGAGTTCGCGGGGCTGACCGATCCGCAGCCGTTCGGCGTCTCGCTCGGCGACCTGACGAAAGCGATCAGCGTGGCCGTCGGGTCCCGCCGGCTGGCAGGCGCCGGCATCGCGATGTTCGCGCCGGCGACGCCGGCCGCCGCGAACCCCGATCTGCCCGCGGTGCTGCGCATCCTCTCCGCCGTCACCGCTCCGGTCCGCGCCCGCGCCTGACGCGCTGACGCACACGACCCCCCTACCCAGGGGCCGCCGGTCGGCCCCCAGCGGGCGGTCGGCGAGCGCTCGGTAGCGTGACGGGAGACGCGCGGAGGAGTGCAGATGCCCACCTATGACCTGATCGTGATCGGTGCCGGACCGGTCGGCGAGAACGTGGCGGACTACGCCCACCGCGAGGGGATGTCCACCGTGATCGTGGAGTCCCAACTGGTCGGCGGCGAGTGCTCCTACTGGGCCTGCATGCCGTCCAAGGCGCTGCTGCGGCCGGAGGCGGCGCGGCGCGCGGCCCTGCACGTGGACGGGGCCAAGGAGGCGGTGACCGGCGGTCTCGACGTCGCGGCCGTGCTGAAGCGGCGCGACGCCATGGTCAGCAACTACGACGACTCCGGCCAGGTGTCGTGGCTCGACTCGGCCGGCATCGACCTGGTGCGTGGATTCGCGCGCATCACGGGCGTCAAGCAGGTCACCGTCACGCAGCCGGACGGCGCCGAGACGGTGCTGACGGCCAATCACGCCGTCGCGGTCAGTACCGGCTCGACGGCCCTGGTGCCGGATATCCCCGGTCTGGCGGAATCGTCGCCCTGGACCTCGCGTGAGGCGACCGGGGCGGAGCAGGTGCCGGCCAGCCTGGTGATCATCGGCGGTGGCGTGGTCGGCTGCGAGATGGCCACCGCCTACACCTCGCTCGGCTGCTCGGTCACGCTCGTCGCCCGCGGCGGTCTGCTGGGCGGCATGGAGGCATTCGCCGGCGAGCTGGTCGCCGACTCCCTCACCGAGAGCGGCGCGACGCTGAAGTTGGGCGTCTCCCCCACGACGGTCTCGCGCGACGACTCGGGAGTGACGGTGCAGTTCGACGACGGCACCTCCGTGACCGCCGAGCACGTGCTGGCCGCCACCGGCCGCCGCCCCAACACGGTCGACTTCGGCCTGGCCAGCGTGGGGCTGACCGACGGCGAGTGGCTGGATGTCGACGACACGCTGCTGGTGAAGGCCGACACCAACGACGGCGATCCGTGGCTGTACGGGGTGGGAGACGTGAACCACCGCGCCCTGCTGACCCACCAGGGCAAGTACCAGGCGCGCGCCGCCGGCCGGGTCATCGCGGCCCGCGCCAAGGGCCAGACGCTGGACGACGGGCGGTGGGGCCGCCACGTTGCGACTGCCGACGCCCGCAGCGTGCCCCAGGTGACGTTCACCGACCCGGAGGCGTCCGCGATCGGCCTGACCGAGCAGCAGGCGAAGGATGCGGGGCTCACCGTGCGGGCGCCCGAGTACGACCTGGCCGCCGTCTCCGGCAGCAGCGTCTACGACGACTCCTACGTGGGCCGCGCCAAGCTGGTGATCGACGCCGAGCGCGACGTCGTGGTCGGCGCCACCTTCGTCGGCCGCGACATCGGCGAGCTGCTGCAGTCCGCCACGATCGCGGTCGTCGGCGAGGTGCCGATCCAGCGCCTCTGGCATGCCGTCCCCTCCTATCCGACCATCAGCGAGGTGTGGCTGCGGCTGCTGGAGACGGACGGTGTCGCATGAGCGTCGAGCTGCCGGCGCCCGGCCGGATGGAGGACCGGGTCGTCGTGATCACGGGCGCCAGTTCCGGCATCGGCCGGGCCGCCGCCCGTGAGCTGGCACTGCTGGGGGCGACGATCGCCGTCGTGGGACGGAATCCCGAGCGCACACGCGCCGTGGCCGCGGAGGTCAGCGGTACTGCCTACCTGGTCGACTACGCCGACCTGCAGTCGGTACGGGACCTGGCCGAGCGGCTGCTCGCGGATCTGCCGCGCATCCACGTGCTGGCGAACAACGCCGGCGCCATCGGCCCCCGGGCGACCACGCGGGACGGCTTCGACCAGACCTTTCAGCAGAACCATCTGTCCCCGTTCCTGCTGACGAACCTGCTGCTCCCCCGCCTCGTGGACACCGCCCGGGACGCGCCGCCCGGATCGGTGCGGATCATCCAGACCTCCTCCGCCGGCAACCTGTTCGGGCGCGTGCGCATCGACGACCTGGACAACCGGCACGTCGGGCCGTGGCTCGGCGGTTTCACCGCCTACGGGACGAGCAAGCTGGAGAACATCCTCTTCACTCGCGAGCTGGCGCGACGTCATCAGGGCGACGGGATCAGCGCGTACGCCTTCCATCCCGGCTACGTCGCCAGCGGATTCGGCGGCGACGGACCGGTGTCCAGCCTGATGAAGCGGGCTGCCGTCTCCCCCGAGGAAGGTGCGGCTCCGCTCGTCCGGCTCGCCTCCACCGCCCGGGTGCCGGCGCCGAGCGGCAACTACTTCGACCGCCTGACGGCACCCGGTCGCACGCGCCGGCAGGCGAACGACGCGGGCCTGGCGGCGGCACTGTGGGCCGAGAGCGAGCGGCGCTCGGGCCTCGCCGGCTGACCCGCCTCCGCCTGGTCCGCCTCCGCCTCGGCCGAAGAATTCAGGAGGAATCGAGCAACGAAGGACGAATCGGCCGGATCCGGTCACGAGTTCTCGAATTCGCCTGAATTCCTCGGCACAGGCGAACGAGCGGTGGCGGTCAGACGGCGACGGCGGTCCGTTCGGTGACCTTGCCCTGCTTCAGGTGCAGGCGTCGGTCGGCTCGGGCGGCGACCCAGGAGTCGTGGGTGACGACGACGAGGGTCAGTCCGCGGTCGCGCCAGGCCGCTTCGAGCAGTCCGACGATGTCGCCGCGGGTGTCCTCGTCGAGGGCGCCGGTCGGCTCGTCGGCGAGGAGCACCTGCGGCTGCTTGACGAGCGCCCGGGCGATGGCGACGCGCTGCTGCTGACCGCCGGACAACTCCGACGGCAGGTGGGTCGTCCGGTCGCCGAGTCCGATGGCTTCCAGCGCCTCTCGGGACCGCGCCCGCCGCTCCTTCGCATCGACGTGAATGGGAGCGAGGGCGGTCTCCACGTTCTCCAGCGCCGTGAGTGTGGGAATCAGATTGAAGCTCTGGAAGACGAAGCCGATGCGCTCCGCCCGGATGCGGGACAGCGCGGTCGCGCCCAGGCTTCCCAGGTCCTGGTCACCGAGCCGGACCGCGCCGGACGACGGGCGGTCCAGCGCGCCGAGCAGTTGCAGCAGGGTGGACTTGCCGCCCCCGGTCGGTCCCTGAATGGCGACGAAGTCGCCATCGGCGATGATCAAGTCGACGCCGGTGAGCGCGTGGACGGTCTTCGCACCCTGCTTGTAGGTCTTGGCGACCGCGGCGAGTTCGTACATCTGCGGAGGATCCCTTCGTCGAGAACGGTTCAGGCGACGCTGCGGAGTGCTTCGGCCGGGCGGAGGCGCGCGGCCCGCCAGCCGCCGAATGCGCCGGCGATCAGTCCGCCGAGCACCGCCAGGGCGACGGCCAGGGCGATCACGGCCGGAGTGATGGGCAGGCTGAGGGCGATCTCGGACGCGGTGGTCGCCGCCTGGTTGAACGCCCTGCCGAATCCGCCACCACCGCCCACACCCGGTCCCCGACCGGTTGTGGCGGCGGCGCTGAGGGTGGGGTGCACCAGGTTGACGATCAGGATGGCTGCGAGGCCGAGCACGATACCGATCGCGCCGCCGATCAGCCCCTGCACGAACGACTCCCCGGCGACCTGACCGACGATCCTCCGGTTGCTCCAACCGATCGCCTTCAGCGTGCCGAACTCCCGGGTGCGGCGCGTAACTCCGGACACGGTGAACAGCACCGCGATCAGGAACGCGGCCGCGAGCACGAGCACGGAGAGCCACGTGCCGAGGTTGTTCGCGAGCGTCGCCGCGGTCGAGAGCGAGCCGGAGACGGAGGAGGCGAGGTCCGACTGCGTGTTCACCGTCACCGACGAGCCGAGCGACTTCGACAGTGCCGTCTTCACCGCCGTGATGTCGTTCGCGTTCGCCGCCTGCACGTAGACACTGGAGATCTTGCCGGTCTGGCTGCTGAGCTTCTGCGCCGTGTCGAGCGGGACGTAGACGTTCGAGCCCGTGGCGCCGGTCGCGGAGGTCGAGGTCACGATGCCGACGATTTTGAACGTCGTACCGCCGATCGAGACGGTGCCGCCGACCTTCTTCTTCGCGGTGGTCGCGTAGTCCGCATCGAGCACGGCGACGGATTTGCCCGCGTCGGCGGCGGTGAGCGAGCGCCCGGACGTCAGCGTCGCCGAAGTGAGCGGCCCGACTGTCGCGCCCGCCACGTTGTAGCCGAGAACGCTGAACGAGTTGACGCCGAAGGAGCTGCCGCCAGCACCGTCGGGTCCCCCGCTCGGGCGGGCGCCCTGTCCGAAGCCTCCCTGACTCCGCTGGCTCTGCGACGGCAGCGCTCCGGAGAAGGTGATGTTGTTCAGGCTCAGCACGCCGGTCGCGGCCTTCACACCGGTGGTCGCCGCCGCCTTCGTCGCGGCGGACGACGCGAAGGTGGTCACGGCCGGACCGGTTGTCAGCCTGGTGCGGCTGAGGGACTGCGTTCCGTTCCGCGTGCTGCCCGCTCCGGAGCCGAAGTCGAACTGCTGGCGGCCGCCGTTCGCGGACGGCGCACTCGCCGGCTTGGTGACCGTGATGTCGGTGCCGACTCCGTAGACGGACTGCAGGGCGCTCGCCTGCGCCGACCGCACTCCCGCTGCGGTGGCGTTCACGAGGATCACGAGGGCGATGGCCAACGCCATCCCGATGGCGACCACGATCGTCTGGCGCCGCCGATTCGACAGCTCACGCCGCAAGTAGGTCCCGAACATGTGACCGAAGCTAGAGACGACCCTGAGAAAACACCCCAGGTGACCCCCTGTGTCGCCTATGAGGCCGCCGGGGCGGGGCGGGGCGGGGTGGGCCCGAGCGGGTCACCAGAAGGCGGGCGGGTGCCGGCGCGGCCAGTCGAAGCGGCGCTCCAGCTGGCGGGCGAGCGCGAACAGGGTCGCCTCACCGCCGGGGCGACCGATCAATTGGACACCCGTCGGGAAGCCCGCATCCGACTCCCCCACCGGCAGGGTGATCGCCGGCAGGCCGGCGACGTTGACGAACGATGAATACGGCGCCGCCTGCACCTGCCGGTCGAAGACCGTGTCGACACCCGCGTCGCCGTCCGCATCCGCGGTGTACCAGCCGACCGGCCGAAGCGGCAGCGCCAGGGCCGGGGTCAGCACCGCGTCGAAGGCCGCGAACGTCGCGATGGTGCGGCGCTCGAACGCGGCGGCCGCGGCGAGGGCGGCGACCACCCGCTCAGCAGCCAGCGCGCGGCCGCGCAGCACCAGCTCGCGCGTGTACGGCTCGAGCAGGTCGAGCTCGGCCGCGGAGTGCGCGGGGATGGTCGCGGCGGAGGCCTGCCACAGCACCCGGAAGAAGTCGGGGTAGTCCTCACCCTGCAGGCGCACGTTCTGCCGCCCGTGTCCCAGCGCGTCTACGGCGTCGGCGGCCCGGTCCACCGCGCGAGCGGCCGCGGGATCGAGCCGGATCGACACCGCGTCGTCCCAGACCGAGCCCTGCAGCACGCCGATCGAGAATCGGCCCTCGCCGCGGATGGCCGCGCCGAGAAACCCGGACTCGCCCGGCGCGACGAGCGCGGTGACCGGCGCAGGGGCCCGCCCGCCGGGCGCGACCAGCGCATCGAGCAGCATCGCAGCGTCGGCCACGGTCCGCGCGATCGGGCCGGCCGTCACCAGGCCGGCGAGCGAGCCGTGGCCGCCCTGAGCGGGCACCCTGCCCCGCGACGGCTTGACGCCGATCACGCCGCAGGTCGCGGCCGGGATGCGGATCGATCCGCCGCCGTCGGAGCCGACCGCGAACGGGACCAGACCCGCGGCGACCGCGGCGGCGGCACCGCCGCTGGACCCGCCGGCGCCGGTGCCGACATCCCAGGGATTGCGCGCCGCCGGCCGGCCGGCCGGCTCGGTGAAGCCGGTCAGGCCGAACTCCGGCGCCGTGGTCGCCCCCAGCACCACGGCGCCGGTGTCGTCGATCGCGGTCGTGATCGCGTCGGACACGGTCGCGGGCCGGCCGGCGAACAGCCGCGAGCCGGAACCCGACACGGTGCCGGCCCGGCGCGCCAGCTCCTTCTCCGCAATCGGAACACCGGAGAGCGGAGCGGCGCCCTGACCGTTCGCGTCGATGCGCCGAGCGGCATCACGAGCGGCGTCGGCATCCACTCGCGCGAACGCACCGATCCGCGGGCCGAGCCGCGCGATCCGCTCCAGGTGGTGCTCCGTCAGCTCGAGCGCGGTGACCTCGCGGCGGCGCACCCAGTCCCACTGCTCCTGCGCGGTCAGGTGGTGCAGCTGGAACGCCACGAGTCGATCCCCTACTTGAGCGACTTCTGCAGCAGCACCGTGCCGATCCAGTGCCCGAACTTGAACCCGACGTGGCCCATCCGCCCGGTGTCCTTGAAGCCGAAGCTGTGGTGCAGCGCGAGCGACGCCTCGGCCCCGGAGTCGGCGATGATCGCCAGCACCTCTTTCAACCCCGCCTGCTTGGCGGCGTCCAGCAGAGCACCGAGCAGCGCGTGGCCCAGCCCCTTGCCGGTGGACGCCGCCCGCAGGTAGATCGAGTTCTCGGCGGTGAAGCGGTAGGCGCGCTTCTGATTCCACGGCGCACAGAGCGCGTACCCGAGCACCTGCCCCGATGGCGACACCGCGACCAGGAACGGCAGCTTGAGGCGCATCAGGTAGGCGTACTTGGACTTCCATTCCGCAAGCGACATACGATCCTCGTCGAACGTGACGACGCTGTTGGTGACGTAGTGGTTGTAGATCTCGCGCACATCGGGCAGGTCGCGCGGCTGCGCGCTGCGGATCTCATAGGCGAACGGCGCCTCGGGCGGATCGAAGCGGCGCAGGTGGAACGGCTTGACGCGGCGTTCGGCGTACTCCTCTTCCAGCATGATGGCTCCTCCTCCAGCACGACGGGCGAGCTTACGCGGGCAGGCTCCAGTCGATCGGCTGCGCGCCCTGCTGCGTCAGCGACTCGTCGATGCGGCTGAAGGGGCGGGAGCCGAAGAAGCCGTTGCGTGCGGAGAGGGGGCTCGGATGCGCGGAGTGCAGTTGCGGGACGCCGACGAGCACCGGTGCCGCGGTCTGCGCCTGTTTGCCCCACAGCACCGCGACGAGGGGGCCGCCGCGATCGGCGAGCGCCTGCAGGGCCGCGGCGGTGACCGACTCCCAGCCCTGCTTGGCGTGCGAGCCCGCCTGGCCGGCCCGCACGGTCAGGCAGCGGTTGAGCAGCAGGACTCCGCGCTCGGTCCAGGCCGAGAGGTCGCCATGGGCTGCTGGAGCGAGCCCCAGGTCGCTGCGCCGCTCCGTGTAGATGTTCACGAGGCTGCGCGGCAGGGGCCGCACGTGTCGTTCCACCGCGAAGGCGAGCCCGATCGGATGGCCGGGGGTCGGGTAGGGGTCCTGGCCCAGGATCACGACCCGCACGTGATTCAACGGCGTGCGGAACGCGCGCAGTACGTCGGCGCGCGCCGGCAGCACGGTCTGGCCCGCCGCCTCCTCGGCGTCGAGGAACGCCTGCATGCGGAGCAGGTCGTCCTCGACCGGGGCGAGCGCCGCGGCCCAGCCGGGATCGATGCGGCCGGTCGAGGCGAGTTCGGCGAGTCCCGGCGCACTCACGAGGAGGGAGTCGTCCGCCCGACGGTCATGCAGGTCGGGCCGCGGAGGTCGTTCCACACGCGGTCATTCCGCGCGGGCTCCGGTGACCGGCGGCTCGGCGGACCACGGGAAGACGATCCAGCGGTCCGTCTCGCGCCACGAGAAGTCGGGCACGAACACCGTCTGGGGCTTCGTGTAGTAGCAGGCGGTGCGCACGTCGGCGCCCATGCGGCTGATGATGTCGACGGCCAGCTTGAGCGTCAGCCCGGATTGCGAGACGTCGTCGACCAGCAGCACGCGCCGTCCGGCCAGCGACTCCCCGTCCAGATGCGGCGCGAGCAGCAGCGGCTCGGGGAGGGTCTGGTCGACGCCGGTATACAGCTCGACGTTGATGGAGCCGCACCGCTTGACGCCCAGGGCGTAGGCGAGCGCACCGCCCACCAGCAGGCCGCCTCGGGCGATCGCGACCACGATCTCGGGGTCGAATCCGCTGGCGGTGATGTCGGTGGCCAGTTGCCGCGCGGCCGTGCCCACCTCGTCCCACCGAAGGATCTCCCTGGGCGGTACCGCCACCGCCTGCGCCTGCGTCGACTCGCTCGGGAGGGCCGTCACCGTCTGCTCGATGCTCACGGCCTCACGTTATCGGCAGGTGCCGACGGCCGGCTCGACGGCAGCCCGCCAGGAAGCCGGCTTCGCGGCGTCGGTGAAGACGGCGCCCTCAGCGCTCCCCGCCCAACTACGGAGATCCCAGCCGACACGCCGTGTTCGGGCCCGATTCATCCGTAGTTGAGCACGGTGCTCCGTACTTGGGCTGGTACTCCGTACTTGTGCGGGGTGCGCCGTAGGAGGGCCGGTGGGTGTGTCACGTCCACAGGGCGGGCGGCCAGCTTGACCGGCCACGCTGACCGGTGAAGGGGCGCCGGCCACCGGCGTCCGAGAGGAACACCGATGACCAGCACCGCGGAACGCACCACCGCCACCGACGACGACCTCGCGCTGATCGACCGGTACTGGCGCGCCGCCAACTACCTCTCCGTCGGGCAGATCTATCTGCTCGACAATCCCCTGATGCGGCAGCCGCTGGAGCCCGCCCACATCAAGCCGCGGCTGCTCGGCCACTGGGGCACCACGCCCGGGCTGAACCTGCTGTACTCGCACTGCAACCGGGTGATCCGCGAGCGCGACCTGGACGCGATCTTCGTCACCGGTCCGGGCCACGGCGGTCCGGCGGTGGTCGCGAACACCTACCTCGAAGGCACCTACACCGAGGTGTACCCGCGGATCGGCCGCAACACCGAGGGCATCCACCGGCTGTTCCGGCAGTTCTCGTTCCCCGGCGGCATCCCCTCCCACGCCGCTCCGGAGACGCCCGGCTCGATCAACGAGGGCGGCGAGCTGGGCTACTCCCTGATGCATGCCGCGGGCGCCGTGTTCGACAACCCGGACCTCGTCGCGTTCTGCGTGATCGGCGACGGCGAGGCCGAGACCGGGCCGCTCGCCACCAGCTGGCAGTCGGTCGCATTCCTCGACGCCGCGCGCGACGGCGCCGTGCTCCCGATCCTGCACCTGAACGGCTACAAGATCGCCAACCCCACGGTGCTGGCCCGCATGCCGGAGGAGCAGATGCTGTCCCTGCTGCGCGGCCACGGCTACGCCCCCGTGGTCGTCTCGGGCGACGATCCGGCCCTCGTGCACCGCGCGCTGGCCGACGCCCTCGACGGCGCCCTGGACGACCTGGCCGCCATGCAGCAGGCGGCGCGCGACGGCGGCGCTCCGCAGCATCCCGTGCCGTGGCCGATGCTCGTGCTGCGAACCCCCAAGGGCTGGACCGGGCCGAAGGTCGTCGACGGTCAGCAGATCGAGGGCACCTTCCGCGCCCACCAGGTGCCGCTCTCCGAGGTGCGCACCAACGAGAGCCACCTGCGGCAGTTGGAGCAGTGGCTGCAGAGCTACCACCCCGACGAGCTGTTCGACGACGAGGGCGCGCTCGTCCCCGAGCTGCAGGCGCTCGCCCCGCAGGGCGACCGCCGGATGGGCGCCAATCCGCACACCAACGGCGGCCTGCTGGTGCAGGACCTGGAGCTGCCCGACTTCCGCGACTACGCGGTCGACGTGCAGCAGCCCGGCACCACCTCCCACTCCGCCACCGGCGTGCTCGGGCAGTACCTGCGCGACGTGATGCGCCTGAATCCGGAGCGATTCCGCATCTTCGGCCCCGACGAGACCGCCTCCAACCGCCTCTCCGCCGTCTTCGAGGAGGCGAACCGCACGTGGGAGGCGCCCATCCTGGACACCGACGACCATCTGGCGCCGGACGGCCGGGTGATGGAGGTGCTGAGCGAGCACCTGTGCCAGGGCTGGCTGGAGGGTTACCTGCTGACCGGCCGCCACGGCCTGCTGAACTCGTACGAGGCATTCGCGCACATCGTCGACTCGATGGTCAACCAGCACGCCAAGTGGCTGCACGACATCAACCGAATCCCGTGGCGGGCGCCGATCGCCAGCTTGAACTACCTGCTCAGCAGCCATGTGTGGCGGCAGGACCACAACGGCTCCAGCCACCAGGACCCCGGCTTCATCGACCACGTGGTGAACAAGAAGGCCGAGATCGCGCGGGTGTACCTGCCGCCGGACGCGAACTGCCTGCTCAGCGTCGGCGACCACGTGCTGCGCAGCCGGCAGTACATAAACGTGATCGTGGCGGGCAAGCAGCCGCAGCTGGACTATCTGACGATGGAGCAGGCGATCGCACACTGCACGCGCGGGCTCGGCATCTGGGAGTGGGCGTCGACGACGAACAATGAGCCGGAGGTGGTGCTCGCCTGCGCGGGCGAGATCCCGACGCTGGAGACCCTGGCGGCGGCCGACATCCTGCGCCGCGCCCTGCCGGACCTGGCGGTGCGGGTCGTGAACGTGGTCGACCTGATGCGGCTGCAGAGCGACTCCGAGCATCCGCACGGCCTGCCGGACACCGAGTTCGACGCCGTCTTCACGCCCGACAAGCCGGTGATCTTCGCCTACCACGGCTACCCGAGCCTGGTCCACCGCCTGACGTACAAGCGGGCCAACCACGACCAGTTCCATGTGCACGGCTACATCGAGGAGGGCACGACCACCACGCCCTTCGACATGGTGATGATGAACGCGCTCGACCGGTTCGCGCTGGTCATCGACGTGATCGACCGCGTGCCGAGCCTGGGCACCCGGCACGCGGAGTTGCGGCAGCGCATGCAGGACGCGCGCCTGGCCGCCCGCCGCTACACCCGCGAGCACGGCGAGGACGACCCGGCGATCGCCGACTGGACCTGGCCGCACGGCCGCGCCTGACCCCGCGACGCGTCTGTTCAGATCCGAGGTGGAAAGGGTCCGTTGAGTCGGGCGGGACACTCGCACTGACCGGCCTAACCGTTACGCAAGTGCGAGTCGACTTTGGCTCGACTATCGTGTGCAATGATGTTGCACAGCTCAGAATAGAGACGCCTTCTCTTCTGAGTTCAGGTGAATCAGTTGACCCCGAGCAGGCCAGCAGTCTCGGAGCGGTATTACCAATTATCCACCGCGGTTTTGGTAGCGGAGGTAGATGGCTTGACGCGCACTAACACTCCAGGCAGGACAGCTGACCCTCGTCGTCAACGCATCGGACTCGTACGAAGCGTGGAGCTTTAGCCCTGACCTTGGAGAAAGGCTTGTCCGTCTGACCCGGGGTGCACTCAGTTACTGGCTTCCAAAGTGACCGTTGCTTCGGAAGCGAGCCTTCGAGAGCGACCACGTGCGCCGATAATGGATCTTATCGGCGCTCGCGTCGACCGTCCATTCCCTGGTATGTCGTTGGCCGCGCACAGTACACGACCCCCTTGCGTCTGATTTCCTGAGCCTCATCACATCGCAGTCGGTGGGTTTTCGGACTACCGCCCTCCTGAACTAGGATTCAGGCAACTACGAAAAGCTCAGCAGAGTCCGCCGCGCTCGAATCACCCAAGTCATCGATGGTAACTATCTTAGATCAATTCCGAGCAATGATTGCTTGCTGCAGGTCCGGCACGCTAGGTACATAGCTTCGACGGCTTCGCATGCGGAAGTCGCGCAAGCGAGGCAGCTTCGTAATGGGCGTTAAATCGTTATCGACAATTCGAGTAGATTCGTACAGGTAGAGAGACTCGAGCCGCCCAAGTCGCGCAATCGGCTGCAAGGAGGCAATGTCGCCACAGTCTCCCGCGTTCAAGAACGTCAGCGCTTCACAGCAAGCTATCGCCTCGAGCGTTTCTATGCGACGACATGATTCGAGTTGCAGCCGTTGCAAAGTTGGTGATGCGGTTCGCCTCAGTTCCGAAAGGTCTTCTAGATCTCGAGCGGAGTAGATGCCGAGATCTGTCAGCCATGGTAGGCGATCGAGGCCGGCCAGAGAGGCGACCGCGGGATGGTCCTTGAGAGCAAGACTTGACAGCGAGGTGAGAGCCCCGAGCGGTGTCAAATCGACCTCCTCGTATGAGAGCAGCAAGCATTTCTCGAGTTTTTCTGCCGAACCGATGGTTTGTCTTACCTGCCGCCACGAAGCGGCAAGAATACGAAGATGAGGCAGTCGACCCAGGTCGATCGGCGTTCGTTCGTCAGTCTCGACACTCAACTCCGTAAGAGTTGTTGCAAGCTCGTACACGGGATCGAGGTCAGACATCGTGCGAGCAAGAATCGTGAGGCGTCGTATTGGAAGTCCTTTAAGAAAGGACAAGTTTCGCTCCTGGAATCCTCTCGCATAGTTCAGGGTCAGCCCATCGGCAAGACCGTTGTGGAAGCATTGCGCCATCTGCGTTGTCCAGGGACCTGAGACAACCAGGTCCGAACCCTCGGGCACGGGCTCGAGTGAGTAGCTCAACGCGCGTACCCAGTAGGCAGTAGGTGGAAACGGCGAGGTCCGTACTTAATGACCGGGCCAGTCGGTCACTGGACCGAGGAGAGATCCAGGCCACTCCATTGTCGCCCGGGCTCGCGAACAGGGTCTCTCCGTTGAATAGGTTTTTCCGTTCGTCATTCCGTTGATTGGATTGGGGTGTTCACTCTTTGAGTTGTTGTAGCCGGAATAACTCAGGGGGTTTTTAGTACCTGCACGAGCCTTGCTCACAGGTTTTATCCTTGGTCCGTGCGTTTCATGGTGAAACGATCATGAAGGTCGGGGTCACCCAGAACGGCGTAAATCTCATAAGGGTTCTGTACTCTGAATAAGAGTCCTGATCCTAGGGCTCTCGGAGCACCTGCGAACTGTATGGTGATGAAGGGAACGTCGTCGTTCGAACGCTGGTGTCCTGTCACGGGGGATCCGATCGTCCATGTGCCCGGGGCGGTTATAGTGTGACGTGTTGCGGCTTTAGGAATGGGCTGCCCAGCGGTGACTGCATCCGGAATGCGCGTGACAACGCAACTGTGGTCAACCATAAGTATCATTTGGCTGTTGTATTCACCGCGCCAAGTTCCGACAAGCTGGCGCGTCTTCGGAATTGGCTGCTCCACGCATGAAGAAAGAGAAAATGCCACGAGGACGGGCATCGCTCCCATTAGGAATAGTCGGCGAGAACTCACCAGCGAATGCCCTCGGTCCAGGTGATAGTCTGATTTGTTGGCGAAAGTGGGCCTTTCTTGAAGAGCGAGTTCTCAAACCGCTCTACGTTGTGGTAGCCGGGAATAAGTCCATACAGTGGAAGATGAACTGAAGATGCAAAGTTAGAAGTGTTCGTCACCGTGAACCGAACATTTGCGCAATCACCTACCGCTGATTGAAGCGCTGTTGCCGTGACGCTATAGGCACCCAAAAGGTCACTGCTAGGTTGCCTGTTGTACCAAAGGTCGCGAGGGTCGAGTAATCCTTCACAAATTTTGCAGGTCCGTCAATGCCTCCGAGCTCGTACGACAAGTCGCCGGCGCTCGTGATGGCTTGTCCTGGTGTATATGCGTCCTTCTCAAGGGCTTCCCGAATCGCGTTCCGGTCCTGCCGGATTTGTTCGTGTTGACGAAGCTGTTCTGTGAAGGGGTCGCCCGCGTGGAACTCCTGATGCCTGGGCCCCGTACCCGTGAGCCACTGAAGCCCGAGCTCCCATGGACTCGTGTCGTTTCGTTTGTAAAGACCGGTTGGGTCGGTGGTATTGAGGGGGTTGTTGTTGCCGTAGGTGTAGGGCTGGTGGGTGGTCTCGAGGGCGGGGTCGACTTGCAGGAATTGGCCGGTGGCCGGGTCGTAGTCGCGGGCTCGGAGGTAGACCAGGTGCGTGTCGGGGTCGGTCCACGCACCGGTGTACTGCATCCGAGTGGTGGCGGTGCCGGTGTGGGTGGTGACGGTCCCGTACGCGTCGTATCGGTAGGCGCCGGTCGCGGTACCGGTGCTGTCGGTGATGAGTCGGGTGGAGCCAATCAAGTCGCCGTGCAGGTAGTCGATGGTGCCGGTGCTGTCGTCGATCTGAGCGATGGGCGCGTTGCCGGGACCGTAGAGGTAGGAGTGGGTGCCGTCGTCCAGGAGCAGGGGCAGGCTCCCGGCGGTGTCCCACACGAACCCGGTGGTGGTGCCGTCCTGGGTGCGGGCCTGGCGCAGGCCGTCGCCGTCGACGTCGTAGTCGACTGCGGGGGTACTGCCGGGCAGGGTGACGGTGGTGAGGTTCCCCGCCGGGTCGTACCCGTACCCGGTCGTCGCTGCGGGGCTCGACCCGTCCGCGGCGATCGTGGAGCTGGTGCGATCGCCGTTGCCGTCGGAGCTGTAGCTGGTCGCCGGCCCGGCGATAGGGGGCGACGGGAAGGAGGGGCCGCCAAGTTCAGTTAACGCAAGGTTCATTGTCGGCGTTTCTACAATACCTAGGACCTCGGCTCGTCTACAGGCCCGCCAAACCACTTAGAAACCTTTCAGCGTAGCCATGTCCCATCAGTCCATCGACAGGCATTTGCTCGGCTTCCCCCGGCTGTACTTCACGCTCGAGGACGACGGTATTTGGGTCGTCGTCTCTGTAGCAGACGAGAAATGATTTACCCGTAAGCTGCTCATATCGAACGAATTGAGTGTGTGACCATCGGTCGCGCTCCCAGGGCTTGATGGCTCCCGTGATGGGCCACGCACCGCTGGTGACGCCAAGGTGACCGACATGTGCGACAGCGTCAGCTTCTTGAGGCTGCAAGTTGGAGGGGTCAAACTCGGAGGAGAGGTACTGCGGCCGAGGGATATACAGGCGCATGAGTAACACGCCTCCTCGGTTGACGCGGCAAATCACGCCGAGGCCATGGCTTTGTTGACGAAGAGGGATCGTCACGATAGTTCCCTCTTGATACAGTCTGGTCACGTTCGTCGGCTCTTACTGCCCAAGATAGCGCCTTGCAGCTTGTTCATAGCTCTCTCGGTTGGGGTTTGTAGGCGAGACACCGCGAATCTTGTTGAGGCCGCCGTTCTCTTGTCCGGCTTGTGGGTTCTCGTCGTAGCCGCCACCGTGATGCTGCCCAGTACGCAGATCAAAGCCCTTGAGATCACATTCGCCTTCGAATCGGAACGGGCGCCCACCGAAATACCCTCTTCGACGGGATCCCTTCCTTATCACTGCTCGACCCGAGCCGCGACGCTCGTTCGCACGATGCAGTGGTTCTTCCCCTTCGGGCGCTGATAGCTGGAGCCGGCCTGCTCGAACGTGGTGCGGGTGGCGTTGTACAGGAACGACGCGGACACCTTTTTGCCCGAGGTGTCCTGGGGATAGCTCTCCACGGTTCCGCCACCGGTGGTCGGGATCAGATCGAGCGCACCCTCGACCGCGATCCGCGCGACGCCGCGGCGGCGGTAGAGGCGGTCGACGAAGACGCACGTGATTCGCCAGTCGGGGAAGGATGATCCCTCGGCTTCGACCTCCTTGCGGTGGGCGATACCGGGGAGCTCGTCCGGGCTGCCGTACTGAGCCCATCCGACGGCCTTCTCGCCGTCGAAAACGAGGGCTGCATGCGCGCGGCCGGTCTCGACCAGGTCGCGTTTGAAGGCGCGAGTACGTTCGGCGGATTGCTCCTGGCCGGCGACGGGTGCCGAATGCGTCGGCCGGTGGAACCAGGTGCACCAACAACCACCAAACCTACCGCCGTTGTGCCGTTCGACCAACTCGGCGAACGCGTCCCAGGTCTCGGTGCTCAACGCCCGGATCTCGTACGCGCTCTCGGAGTCGCTCACCTCGCCCGCCACCTCCATCTGATCGTCGCCGACGCTCCACGCGCTGCCCACTGCATCATCGACCTGGCTGTCGAGCGCACAGTCTTCGGACTCGATCGCTCGAAGACGCGCCATCTCTATCGGCACCCTGGGACGCGCGCCGGCACGCGGGAGCAAGAGACCTCGTGGCCTGGAGCCCCGTGCAGGGTCGAGCGCACGAGCGCACGAGCTCACCGCGGCCGTCCGCTTCCTTCACACCGCCCAGTCCTTCAACGGTCCGTGGCGAGCAGTCAGCCGAAACTGCTCGTTCACCCCGCATGCTCAGGGGCACGACGCGTGTCTACCTCACCGCGGCAGCCCGGCGAGCACGGACCGCCCGGGATGAGCCGTGAACCTTTTCTGCTCGGGGAGCCAATACGGGTGTGACTGCTGACAACGAAGTGATCCGGCGCTCGTGGGACAGCCCGCGGATGTTCGGAGAGCTCTTCACCCGCCACGGGCCGGTCGTACACGGCTATCTGAAGCGTCGTGCGGGCCCGGATGTGGCGGAGGAGGTGCTGTCGGAGACGTTCCTGACCGCGTTCCAGCAGCGCGCCACATTCGACACGACGTGGGAATCGGCCCGTCCCTGGCTGCTCGGGATCGCGACCCGGCTGTTGCACGCGCACGGCCGTCGGGAGGCCCGGCATCTGCGCGTCCAAGCGCGCGCGGCGGAGCGGGAGGACCACGACGGCGGCATAGCAAGGGCCGGCGAGCGGGCCGACGCGGTCACCGCCGTCGCCGCGATCCGGGACGCGATCGCCCGTCTCTCGGTCGCGGACCGCGACACCCTCCTGCTGCACGCGTGGGGCGACCTGAACCAGGAGCAGACCGCCGCAGCCCTGCAGGTTCCGCTGGGCACCGTGAAGTCCCGATTGAACCGAGCACGAAGAACGCTGCGCGCGTCCGTCGCCGCGAGCACGACCGATGAGAACACGACCGATGAGAAGGAGGCCCACCGTGGACGAGTTGACGTTGCTGCGGGAGCTTGACCAGGACTCCACCGTCCTCACCGACGGTGCGAAGAGCGACGACCGTGACGCGAGGGCGTTGCTGCGGGCGTCGGACGCCCTGGCGGCGGCGATCGATCGCGAGGAGGCCGGGCGTCGTCCGCAGCACCACGTGCGGCGCGGCAGCCGGTTCCGGCGAGCAGTGTGGGGAACCACTGTGACCGTCTGCGCGGTCGCGGCGGCGACCGGGCTGTTCTTCGGCGACGTGATCGGTGTGGCCGGGCTTCGGCCCGGTGCGACGGCGGAAGCCGCCGAGGTACTGCAGCGCTCCGCGATCGAGGCCATCAGGACCGCCGACCCGCAGGTCGGCCCGGACCAGTACCTGCGGGTCACCACCATCGAGGTGCAAACCGATCGGCAGGGCCGGTTCCGGTGGGCTGAGCGCAGCCGGCACGCCCTGTACCTGCGGGGTGGTCACGAATCCGGCTGGCAGTACGTCACCTGGCCGCAGACGCCGACCGACTTCGCCGACGCCGCCAGTGAACGGGCCGCGCTCCGCCAGCATCGAGCCGACCTCGCTGCCCGCGGCAGCACCCTCCCCCGGCTCTCCCACGCCGACCCCAGCCAGCCCGACTTCAACAGCGGGCTCGAGGAGATCCGTGCGTTGCCGGCCGATCCGCGGATGGCGCTCAACGCGATCTATCGCACCCACCTCGGCCAGGGCCCCACGCCCGACGAGGAGGCGTTCTACACGGTCGGCGACATGCTCCGCACTGCCCAGGTCCCGGCCGCGACCCGCGCGACGCTCTACCGTGCAGCAGCCCTCATCCCCGGCGTCCACATCACCGACCGTGCCACCACTCTCGACGGCCGGACCGGCGTCGCCATCGGCCGCTCGTACCCCAACGGCACGACCCGCGACGAACTCATCATCGACTCCACCACCGGCACCTTCATCGGGGAGGAGACCGTCATGACCCGGGCGTCTGGAGGCTACCCCGTGGGGGCGATCACCTACTCGGCCTCGATCACGACCGACGTCGTCGACTCCGGCCCGAACTTCCCCATCATTCCCCTCGGGGCCTCCGGATGATTCCGAGCACCTCCGCCACCATCCCCACAGCGATCGACCACACGCACACCTACTGGATCCCCATCACGATCCCCGAGGAGCCGGTCCAGTCCGCCGGCGAACCCGGAGGCTCCTTCGACCTGCTCGAACGTCCCCAGCGACCCTCTCGAGCGGCTGGACGAGAACCGTCCGACCCCCTCGGCATGGTGAGTGCTGATTGCTAGCATTCTGCAACATGAAAACGCTGTACCTGAGGAATGTGCCGGACGACGTGGTGGCCCGGCTTCAGGTGCTGGCGGACCGCGACGGCACCTCGGTCGGCGCCGTCGCGGTCCGAGAGTTGGCCGACGTCTCCCGCCGCGCAGGGAATCGCGCGCTGCTCGAGGCGCTTCCCGACCTGGGCGTCGACCCCGTCGAGATCATCGGGGACATCGAACGGGAACGCATCGACCGGTGATCGTCGTCGATGCCTCGACCGCCCTCTCCGGGCTGCTCGCCGCTGGGCCGGCGCGGCAGTGGCTCGCTTCGGAGCAACTCCATGCGCCGCACCTGATCGACTCCGAAGTCGCCAGCGGCCTGCGCCGTCGTGTCAGGGCACGCCTCCTCACCGCCGAACAGGGCTGGGCGACGCTCGACACCTGGCGCCGGATCGGGATCACGCGCTATCCCGTTCCCGGCCTCGTCGAGCGCATCTGGCAACTCCGCGACAACCTCTCCAGCTACGACGCCGGGTACGTCGCGCTGGCCGAGGCCCTCGAGTGCCCCCTCGTCACCGCCGATGCCCGAATCAGCGGTGCTCCCGGACTGCGCTGCTCGGTCACCGTCGTCCCCCGGTAGCCGGACGGCACCTTCGCCACCCCGGCGCGACCTGTCGACTACCGCGAAGCGGCACGACTGCTGCTCTGTACGGCTCGGACGGGGCGTCTCGTCAGGATCACCCGCGCAGGTGATGCCGCCTCCGCGTGCCCGGCCTACGTTGACCGACGAGCTCAACAGTGCAGTTGATCCCGAGGAGAACCACAATGCAGAGTCACGAGAATCGGGTGGCCGTCGTCACCGGCGCCGCAGGCGGGATCGGGCAGGAGGCCGCGGTCCGCTTGGCTGAGCGCGGCGCTCGACTCGTGCTCATCGACATCGCATCATGCGACGAAACAGTCGGCCTGCTCAACGCAGCAGATGTGCACGTCGAACAGTTCGACATCGGCGACAGCGAAGCCTGGCACGGGGTGGCCGACCGCGTGCGGGAGCGTTTCGGTCGGGTCGACATTCTGGTCAACAATGCGGGAATATACCCCAAGGCGACCTGGGACGACCTCACCTACGAGTTGTGGTCTCGAATACTCCGAGTGAATCTCGATTCGCAGTTTCTTGCCGCGAAGGCATTCGTGCCGTTCATGAAAGAGAACGGCTGGGGCGCGATCATCAACCTCACGTCGAACTCGATCTCCACCAACCTGCAGGGGATCGTGCCATACGCCGCGAGCAAGATGGGGATCATCGGCTTCACTCGCGGCCTGTCGAACGAATTAGGACAGTTCGGGATCACCGTCAACGCGATCGGTCCCGCGCTCACCCGAACCCCCGGCACGAGCGCCACGCCTGAGGAGTTCATGGAGAAGATCGCCGCCGGCCAGGCGATCAAACGTGTCGCCGTGCCATACGACATCGTCGGTCCCATTCTCTTTCTCAGCAGCGAAGACGGGCGATTCGTGACCGGACAGACCGTGATCGTCGACGGCGGCATGATGAAGAACTGATCACGCGAACGAGTCGATCCGTAGCAGAAAAGCAGTCAATCCAAACTAAGACCGGCGAATCGGCCGGTCACGCGATGCAAAGGTGCCCGCACATGAGTTCGTCCGCTCTTCCTTCCGTCCCACTGCTCTCGGGTGGCGCACTGGCCGACCCCACATCGGCAGCCGCCCCGAGCTGGGGAACCCCACAGCGGGGTCTCCTCTTCTTCATCGCACTCGCGGCGGTCGGCGGCGGGATGGCGCAACTGGTCCCTGCCGTTCTCACGCTGTCGATCAAGGCCAATGCGATCGATCCTGCGCATGCCACGACCGTGCTGTCGATCGCCTCGGCGATCGGTGCGGCGTTCTCCATCGTCGCGCTGCCCGCGTTCGGGCGGATCAGCGACCGCAGCCTGTCCCGGTTCGGGCGTCGCCGTCCCCTGCTGGTGACCTCGGCGATCCTCATGGCGCTGGGCGCCGTGCTGACACTGCTCGCCACATCGACACTCGTCCTGACCATCGCGTCGACGCTGACGATGGTCGGGTTCAGTGCGGGCGCGGTGGCCGTGACGGCGATCATCCCCGATCAACTCGCTCCGACCAGCCGCGGCCCTGCGTCGGCGATCGTCGGACTCAGTCTTCCGCTCGGTGCAGTACTCGGTCTGTTCATCGCGCAGGCCGTTTCGGGAATGCTGGCGGCGATGATCCTGCTCCCCGCCTCGGTGGGCGTGCTCGGAGCACTCGTCCTGGCCATCGTGCTGCATGACCGGCGTCAGAATGCCGCCGATCGGAGCCCATTCGGGGTGACGGCATTCTTCAGCACGTTCTGGGTCAGCCCACTGACCCATCCTTCGTTCGCCTCGGCCTGGATCAGCCGTATTCTCATCTTCTTCGGCGTCGGCTGCGTGCAGGCATACCAGGCCTTCTATCTGCTGCTGGTACTCCACTTCAGCGTCGCTGAAGTGCCAGGAGCGATCTTCCTCTCGATTCTCGTCCTCACCGGAACCGCACTCGTCTTCGCGCCGATCGCCGCAAAGATCTCGGACCGGGTGAAGCGACGCAAACCCTTCGTCGTCGCGGCAGCCGTGATCTTCGCAACAGGTCTCATCCTGGTGGCCACGGCGACGTCGTACCCGTCGTTCCTGCTCGCGATGGCGGTCGTCGGATTCGGTCAGGGGATCTACTTCGCGGTGGACCTCGCGCTGATCACGCAGATTCTGCCCGACCCGCAGAACCCGGCGAAAGACCTCGGCATCATGAATCTCGCGACCGTTCTGCCGGCTGCCGTCGTGCCCGCCATCGCGCCCGCGGTCTTGGCGATCGGAGCGTCCGCTGCCACCCCGCAGAACTTCCCGGCGCTCTTCATCCTCGGTGCCGTCGCAGGCCTGGTCGGCGCCGCATTCATCCTTCCGATCAAGGGCGTCAGATAGCGCCGGCATCCGCCGGCCGCCGCCCGGATCAGCGGCGCCCCCCGGAGTCACTGATCGGTCCGGGAGGATGGACCCGTGTCCACCGTGCGGCGTTTCGACCATGTCGGCATCACGGTCGCAGACCTCGGCGCGATGACGGCGTTCTTCGTCGGGCTCGGCTTCGAGGTCGAGGGCGAGCGGATGTTCATGGAGGGCGAGTTCCTGGACACGGTCATCGGTATCCCGGACTCCCGCACCCAGATCGTCATGCTCAGGCCGCCCGACGGAGGGACCCGGCTGGAACTCTCCACCTTCGTCCGGCCCGACCACCAGCCCGGATCGCCCTCCGCGATGGCCACCGAGCTGGGCCTGCGCAACGTGGCCTTCGAGGTCGACGACCTGCAGGCGGCGATCGACCGGCTGGCCGCGGACGGCTACGGGCTGGTCGGCGGCATCGGCGAGTACGAACAGCTGTGGCGCATGGCCTACGTGCGCGGTCCGGAGGGGATCATCGTGTCCCTGGCCGAGCGGATCGGTTGACATGCCTCCCGGAGAACCGGACGGTTCCCCCTCCGGCACGATGGGGAGCGTGCTGATCCTTCGGGGCGCGAGCCTGGCCGTCGCCCTGCTGATCGAGCTGGCGTTGCTGGCGGCGCTGGCCATCGTGGCCGCCCGGCTGGAGGCGCCGGTCGCGGTGCGGGTGCTCGTCGCGATCGCGCTGCCCGCCGCCGTGCTGGTGGTGTGGGGGGCGTTCTTCGCGCCGAGGGCAGCGCGTCGGCTGGATCCGGGGCCGCGGCTGGTGCTGGAGTGCGTGCTCTTCGGCCTGGGTGCCGTCGCGCTCGCCGTGAGCGGGCTGCCGGCGGTCGCGGTCGTGTTCGCCGTGATCGTCGCCGCGAGCCTCGGCGGCAGGATCGCCCTGCGCCAGTTCTGAGCGTTGCGTCGGGCAGCGGGGTCTGACCCGGTTCGAGTCATCTGTCCATGCGCGCGCGTGGGCAGGAGTCGCGGATCTGGGCAGTCGGGTCGGCGGTGCCGGACAGCCGCCGCTCAGGAGTCCTTGACGCGGAGGGGGCCCTTCACGAGCTTGGCGGGTGCGGCCTGCGCGACCGGCTTGATGGTGACCAGGTCCAGGTTCACGTGCGCGGGCAGCTCGACGGCGTGCACGATCGACTCCGCCACGTCGTCGGGGCTGAGCGGATCGGGGACGTCCGCGTAGACGGCGTCGGCGCGGTCGCGGTCGCCGCCGAACCGGTTCAGCGAGAACTCCTCGCTGTGCACCAGTCCGGGCGCCACCTCGATCACCCGGATCGGCTCGCCCGCCAATTCCAGTCGCAGCACCGCGACCAGTGCCGCCTCCGCGAACTTGGCGGCGTTGTACCCGCCGCCGCCCTCGTACGGCACGTGGCCGGCGATGGAGGTGATGGTCACGATGTCGGCGACGCCGCCGGACCGGGCGCCGTCGCGCAGCAGCGGCAGCAGTGCGCTCGTGACCAGTTTGGTCGCGATCACGTTCGCCTCGAACATCCACCGCCAGTCGTCGGCGCTGCCCGCCTCGACCGAGTCCAGGCCGCGCGCTCCCCCGGCGTTGTTGACGAGCGCCGTCAGCGGGCCGCCGGCGGCCACCTCGTCGACCAGGCGGGCGACGTCCGCGTCGATCGTCAGGTCGGCGACGACGAAGTCGCAGCCGGTCTCGGCGGCGAGCGCGGCGAGCCGCTGCTGCCGCCGGGCTACGGCGACCACCTGCCAGCCGTGGTCGCGGAACCGGCGCACCGTGGCCGCTCCGATGCCCGTGCTCGCTCCGGTGACGACGACGCGTCGATCGCGCATGGTGCCCTCCTCCGCATGAGGGTCGACAGTCAACCAGCCGACGACGGGACGCGACCGCCGAAGCCGCCCGCCCGAACCTCGCCGGGGCCCGACCGCGCCAGGGTTACGCGGTGTTGCGGCCGCCATTGTCCGTCGGACTGGACGCTCCTACCGTCGCCCCATGACCTCCGACTGGAAATTCGAGACCGAGCAGATCCACGCGGGCGCAGCGCCCGACCCGGTGACCAACGCCCGCGCGACGCCCATCTACAAGACGACCTCGTACGTCTTCAACTCCGCCGAGCACGCGAAGAACCTGTTCGCGCTGGCCGAGTTCGGCAACATCTACAACCGCATCCAGAACCCCACGCAGGCCGTGGTGGAGGAGCGGCTCGCGGCGCTGGAAGGCGGGACCGCGGCGCTGCTACTCGCCTCCGGCCAGGCGGCCGAGACGTACGCGGTGCTGAACATAGCGAAGGCCGGCGACCACATCGTCTCCTCCAGCAGCATCTACGGCGGCACATACAACCTGTTCAAGTACTCGCTCGCGAAGCTGGGCATCGAGACCACCTTCGTCACCGACCAGGACGACCCGGAGGCGTGGCGCGCGGCGGTGCAGCCGAACACCAAGCTGTTCTTCGCCGAGACGATCGGCAACCCGCAGATCAACATCCTGGACATCGAGGCCGTCGCCGGCGTCGCGCACGAGCACGGCGTGCCGCTGATCGTCGACAACACGATCGCGACGCCGTATCTGATCCGGCCCTTCGAGCACGGCGCCGACATCGTGGTGCACTCCGCGACCAAGTTCCTGGGCGGTCATGGCATCGTCGTCGCCGGCGCGATCGTGGACGGCGGCAAGTTCGAGTGGTCCAAGAACGTGGAGAAGTTCCCCGACCTGACCGAGCCCGACCCCTCCTACCACGGCGCCAGCTATACCACCGCGGTCGGCGACGGCATCGCCTACATCATCAAGGCGCGGGTGCAGCTGCTGCGCGACCTGGGGGCCGCGGTCTCGCCCGACACGGCGTTCGCGCTCATCCAGGGCATCGAGACGCTGTCGCTGCGCATCGAGCGGCACGTGCAGAACGCGCAGGAGATCGCGGAGTGGCTGGAGGCGCACGAGGACGTCGCCAGCGTCAACTACGCGGGCCTGCCGTCCAGCCCCTGGTATGCGGCGGCGAACCGCTACGCGCCGAAGGGTGTGGGTGCGGTGGTCAGCTTCGAGCTGAAGGGCGGCGTCGACGCCGGCCGCCGGTTCGTGGAGAGCCTGACGCTGTTCAGCCACCTGGCGAACATCGGCGACGTGCGGTCGCTCGTGATCCACCCGGCGTCGACGACGCATTCGCAGCTGACTCCGGAGCAGCAGCTGACCACGGGCGTGACGCCCGGCCTGGTGCGCCTGTCGGTGGGCCTGGAGCACGTGGACGACCTGAAAGCCGACCTGGAGTCGGGCCTGGCCGCCGCGCGGGCCTTCCAGTCGGTCACGGCCTGACCGCCCGCTTCGCCGGCTGCGTTCGTCACAGTGGGCCGCGACTCCGATCGCGCGGTCGATACTGAGCGAACCATGCCGCCGCTCCCGAACCCCGCCCACCCCCTCCGGCAGCACCTCCACCTTCCCCTTCGCGCGGTACTTGTGGCCGGCCGCGGTACGCATACCTACCGCGCGAAGGCACAGGTACCGCGCGGAGGAGATGTGGGCGCCCCTGAGCCCACGCTGACGTTGGGAACGACGGGCCGGGTCGCAACGCGCGCCCAGGTGGACTACTCAACCCACATCCGGCGCCTGACCTCGGAAACGGGAGGCCGGGTCGCAACGCGTGCCCAGGCGGATTACCTGACCGAGGCCCGGCAGCCGACCTCGGGAACGGGAGGCTGGGCCCCCGCGCGGGCCCAGCCGGACTGCCCACGACTCACGCCGCAGCAGCGGCGACGTGACAAATAAATGGATTGGCAGACCTCGGAGGATTCGCAGGCGGCGCGGTGGATCTCGGATGCGGATGTGTCGTCACTCGCGGGTCTGCCGCCCGCGACGGGGGCGTGGCGGGACGGGGATCCGATCGGCCGGCGGCGGTTCGCGGGGATCGGCCCGCTGACGCTGGAGAGCGGCGTCGTGCTGCCGGCGGTGCGGATCGCGTACGAGACGTGGGGTGAGCGGGCGAAGGACGGTCGGAACGCCGTCCTGGTGCTGCATGCGCTGACCGGCGACGCGCATCTGACGGGTCCGGCGGGGCCGGGGCATCCGACGGCCGGCTGGTGGGAGGGGATGGTCGGGCCGGGTGCGCCGATCGACACGGACCGGTGGTACGTGGTCGCGCCGAACATCCTGGGCGGCTGTCAGGGCACGACCGGGCCGGCGTCGCTCGGGCCGGGACTCGCGGAGTGGGGTGGGCGCTTCCCCTACCTGACGCTGCGCGATCAGGTGTCGGCGCAGGTGGCGTTCACGGATGCGCTCGGCATCCAGAGGTGGGCCGCCGTGCTCGGCGGTTCGATGGGCGGCATGCACGCCCTGGAGTGGGCGATCGGCTCGCCGGAGCGGGTGGAGCGCATCGGCGTGCTGGCGGCGCCCGCGTCGTCGAGCGCGGACCAGATCGCGTTGAACTCGGTGCAGACCGAGGCGGTGCGGGCGGATCCGCGGTTCCGCGGCGGCGACTACTACGGAGCGACGGCCGGCGACGGACCCCATCGCGGCCTGGCGCTCGCGCGGCGGATGGCGCTGCTCAACTACCGCAGTGCCGGCGAGCTGAACGCCCGCTTCGCGCGGTCGTGGCAGAGCGGTATCTCGCCCCTGGGCGACGACGGGCGGTTCGCGGTGGAGTCGTACCTCGACTTCCACGGGAACCGCTTCACCCGCCGGTTCGACGCGAACAGCTATGTGCGGCTGGTCGACGCCATGAGTTCGCACGACGTGGGCCGCGACCGCGGTGGGGTCGCGACGGCCCTCGGCACGGTGACGGCGCCGATGCTGGTGCTGGGCATCGACTCCGACCGCCTCTATCCGGTGGCGGACCAGGAACTGATCGCGGCGGCCGTGCCCTCCGCGATCGACGGGCCGGCCCCGGTCGTGCTGCGCTCGGACTACGGCCACGACGGATTCCTGATCGAACGCGCCGCCGTGGGCGCACAGATCGCACGGCTGCTCGCCGTCTGAGTCGCTGCAGCGGCGGTGGCGCGTCGTCGGCGCCGCCTCGGCCAAACCTTCAACCTGAGGCGCCGAACCTTCAACCTCACCCGGCGCGGCACCCCCTCTCCGGGGCACACCGTATGGAACCATGACGACTCGCGCGGGCAGTCGCCGGCGTCGCCGCCTTCCGCCCATCGGACTCAATGGACCGTATCCTCCGCCAGCGCGACCGCCTGCTGCAGGTCAGCGCGCGCCTGATCGGCCTGACCTCCACGGCGGTGGCGCTGCTGCTGCTCGCCCTGCCGGGCGTGCTGCCGACCGGGTTGCTGCTGCTCACGCTGCCGCTGTTCGCGGCGCTCGCGGGGGCGCAGTTCCGGATGGGGATGACGAAGGCGCTCGCCTGGCCGGTCGTCATCGTGGGGGTGGGCCTCGCCCTGCTGATCCTGCTGCGCCTGGAGGGCGGCGGCGTGTTCGGCGGGTGGCCGGGTGCGGCGCCAAGCAGCGCGGCGATGGTCGGCATCGCCGACGCGATGCAGGTCCTGGCGGCCGGCGCGATCGGGTCGGCGAGCATCCTGCTCACGATCAACCTCGGCCGCATGCTGCTGCTGCTCGGGATGTTCGGGCTCACCCTGATCGTGGTGGTGTCGGTGTTCGCGGGCGACCCCGGCGAGTTGACGGTGCAGGTGCTGTCGACCATCGCCGGGTGGGCCGGTCTGGTTGCGATCGGCTCGGTGCTCTCGGCCGGCCTGCTGCAGGCGGCGCGGCGCATCTCCAGCATCGGCCGCGCCCACCGCAACGAGCGGCACGCCAGCGAGACGGAGGCACAGCGCCGGCAGGGCGCGCGACTGCTGCACGACACGGTGCTGGCCACCCTGACACTGCTCGCCCACTCCGGGGTCGGCGTCGCGACCGGCGCACTGCGGAGCCAGGCCGGCGACGACGCGCGCCTGCTGCGCCAGCTGCGCCTCTCCGCGGTCCCGATGGGCAGTGCGACGGGCGGAGCGACGGGAGGCGCCCCCGTCGCCGAGATCGAACGCGACCAGGCGCCGGCGATCGACCCGCTGGAGTCGGTGAAGACCCGCTTCTCCCGATTGGGCCTCGACGTCAGCTGGCACGGCGCCGGCACGGTGCGGCTCTCCGGGCGCCGCGAGGACGCCTTTCTGGGCGCGCTGTCGGAGTGCCTGGAGAACGTGCGCCGCCACTCCGGGGTCGGCGAGGCGCACGTGACCGTCACCGACGACACCACCATGGTGCGGGCGCTCGTGACGGACAACGGCATCGGCTTCGATCCGTCTGCGGTGGCGTCCGGCCGCCTGGGCTACGAGGAGTCGGTGGTGGGCCGGCTGCGGGAGGTGGGCGGCAACGCCCGCGTGTTCTCGGCGCAGGGCTCCGGCACCACCGTCGTGCTGGAGGTACCGCGGTGACCGTCGCGGAACACGCGCCGAACACCGGTCCCACCCGCGTGCAGCACCGGCACCTGGGCCTCGCGGATGCCCCCGTGCGGCGCGGCCTCGTGCCGCTGCGACTTCCCGGCGAGCACGGACCGGTCACGGTCTCCAGCCTGGGTACCGGCTTCCTCGGCCTGGCCGCAACCAGCCTGGCCGTGCTGCTGCTGTTGTTCGACGTGGTGCACTTCGCCCTGGAGTTCCGCGGCTACCCCTCGGCCGGACCGGCGGTGCTCGCCTCCGCCGCGTGGCTGCTGCTCGCGGGCCTGCTGGTCGCACTGGCACTGGCGTCGCGCGCCGCCGGCGACAAGCTGTCGCCGCTCACCGGCTCCCTGCTGCTCGCCGGCCTGGCCGTGGTCGTCGCGCTCGACATCGCGGCGGTGCTGCCCCGCGGCGACCTGGGCCGCGACCTGACCGCCGCCCCCGCGGTCGGCCTGGTGCTGCTGGCGATGGTCGGGGTGCGCTCCGCGCGCAGCGTCATGGTCGCCGGCAGCGTGCTCGGCGTCGTGATCGTCGTGGGCGGATTCGCATCCTGGGTCGGCCGCGCGATCCCGCCGGTCGGGCTGGAGTCGCTGGCCTCCACCGCCTGCCGCGCCGCGCTGCCACCGATCGTCGCCGCCGTGATCGTCGCCGTCTTCCGTCGCATCGTCGCCCGCGAGCTGGAGCGCACCCTGGTGCAGTCCACGGTCTCCGCGCCCCGCTACGCGGTCGGCATGCTGGCCTCGGAGGAGCTGGCCCGCCTCGACCTGGCCGCCGAGCAGCTGCTGGACGACGTGGCCACCGGGCGCAGCCGGCTGCCGCTGAACCCCGCCTCCGCCCAGGCGGCCGCGTCGCTCGCAACCGAGCTGCGCCTGCACCTGATCGAGGGCCGGCGGCAGACCTGGCTGTACCACGCGATCAGCGAGTCCGACGTGCTGGGGCGCCTGGTCTCCCTCTCCGACCCCGACTCCGTCGCCGGGCTGCTCGACGCCCGCCAGCGCGACGGGCTGCTGCAGACGGTCTGGCTGCTGCTCGGCGACAGCCCCGACCGGTCCAGGCGCAGCGCGACCCGGGTGACGATCGAGGTGACGGTGGGCTCGGCGCAGCCGGTCGGCGGCGACGCAGAGAAGCGGATGCACATCCCGATCACCCTGACGACCACCGGAATACCGCGGAACCGGGTGGACCCGGGCACCTGGAACGCGGTGCGCAAGGTGGGGAGCTACACCGACCTGCAGCGCGGCGGCAGCCTCGCGCTCTCGATCGACTGCACGGTGGAGCGCCCAGTGGAGTGGTGACGCGTCGAGTGGTGACGCGTCGGGCAGTGCGGCTCGGGTCGTGACCGCGCGGGGGACAGTCGATCCGCGACACGGGGGCCGTGTCGAACAGAATTCTGTCCCCCGCGTGCGACAGTGACCCCCGTGACCGATCTGTCCACCCGCACCCCAATCCGACTCGCCCTGGTCGACGACCACCGCATGCTGCTCGGCGCCCTGACCGAGTGGATCCGCAACGCTGCGGACGACATCCAGCTCGTGGCGGCCGTCACCACGTTCCCGGAACTGCTGTCCCATCCGGGCTTCCCGGTGGACGTGGTCCTGCTCGACCTGGATCTGAAGGACAACACCCCGGTGTCGCTGAAGCTCGCTCAGCTGAAGCAGACCGGTGTGTCCACCGTGCTGATGAGTACCTACTCCGAGCCGGGCATCGTCCGTGAGGCGCTCGCCTCCGGGGCGCTCGGCTACCTCGTGAAGAGCGAGGACCCGGGGATGATCGTCGACGCGATCCGCTCCGCGAACCGGGGCGAGTCGTACATCTCCGCCGAACTGGACCTGGCGATCAACTCCGGCGACGTCGGCGGTTCGCCGAAGCTGTCGGCGCAGGAGCGGCGAGTGATGGCGCTCTACGGCGGCGGGGAGCCCGTCAAGACGGTCGCGTACGAGCTGGGCATCTCGGAGGAGACGGCCAAGTCGTACCTGAAGCGCATCCGGGAGAAGTACCGCGTGGCCGGCTTCGACGTGGGCACCAAGGTGGCGCTGCGCAAGCGCGCGATCCAGGACGGCATCCTGCTGCAGACCGACTGAGCCGGGGAGCCGACCGGACGAGCGCCGGCCCACTCAGCGGGCGGTCTGCACGCGCGGGCCCGACCCGGCCGATCGACCGATCGTGCGGTGGGCCGCGATGGTGGCCGGTGCGGGCGGCAGGGTGAGCAGGGCCAGCAGGCACCAGCCGAGCAGCACGAACTCGCCCAGGTCGCGCAGGTCGAGCACCACCAGCCACAGCGGGTCGAGCGAGGTCACCTTGCTGTAGTTCCACGGGTAGATCAGTTGCGTCAGCACGTCCAGGAGAGGGACGAGCACCATCGGCGTGCGGAACCGCCGGGGCGCGGCCAGCATGCCGAGGACCACCGGGGCGACGAACCACGTGAAGTACTGCGGTGAGCCGACTTTGTTCAGCGCCACCGCAGCGGTGACGAGCGCGAGCGCCGTCAGGGCGATCACGGTGGGCGGATCCGCGCGCCGGCGCACCGCAAGCAGGCCGAGGAGGAGGACGACGAGTACGCCGGCCGCGAGCACCGCCGTCATCACCGCCGCCGCCTGCGCAACTCCGGCGCCCTGAACCTGCCAGGTGAGCAGCGCCCGGTCGTAGTAGACGGAGGTGCCGCCGATGCCGAGCGCGGCGTCCCACAGCCAGAGCGCCGTGACCGGCGCCTCGATCTGCAGGCCGCGGCCGGTCTGCTCGCCGATGAACGAGAAGATCTGGCTGCGGGCGCCGGCCGCCAGCGCGGCGACCACGATCACGGCGCTGGTCGTCGCCGCGGCGGTGATGACGATCGCCCGGCGCCGCGCCGCCATCACCATGCCCAGCACCAGGGCAGCCGGCCACACCTTGATCCACGCCGCGACCGTGAACAGCACCGCGGCCACCCCCGGCCGGCGCACCACGTGCAGCACCCCGGCGAGCGCGAACGGCAGCGCGATGGAGTCGATGCGCCCGAGCGCGATCGGCCCGAGGCACGCCGTGGTGAGCAGCCACCACCACGCCACCGCCCGACTGGTGCGGGCCAGCAGCACCAGGGCGGCCGCATCGAGCACCGCGACGAGCAGCAGCCAGACGACCGGGTAGGCGGCGTCGCCGAGCACCGCGGCGAGCATCATCGGCGGCAGGGCGCCGATCGGATAGACCCAGTCGGCGTTCACCCCGACGAGCAC
The DNA here is from genome assembly GCF_964250715.1 of uncultured Amnibacterium sp. Lineage (GTDB taxonomy): Bacteria > Actinomycetota > Actinomycetes > Actinomycetales > Microbacteriaceae > Amnibacterium. Next base: position 99,665 of record NZ_CAXUGX010000003.1, on the reverse strand, counting down.
ACCGTTCGTCTGCCAGAAATCGATCCAGTAGCGGTAGACCCCGGTCACATCGCCCATGGCGTTCAGGTCCGTGTCGAACAGGTTGATCGCCGAGAGCACCGCGTGCACGGCGACGAACGCGACGGTCAGACCTACCGGTCCGGTGACGACGCTGCTCCCCCGGCCCGACGTCACGTCAGCGACGGTAGCCGAGGACCCGACCCCGACGGACCGGGACGGAGCGGAGCGGAGCCGGTCGACCGCGCCGTCCGCTGACGAAGAGGCGCTGATGGAACCCCCGTTCGGGGGCTTACCGAAGTCGCCCCCCGTTCCCTAGCGTTCGTTTCGACCTGGTCACCCGCCAGGTCTCGCTCGGTCACCCCCCCGAGCGTTCGGCCCGGCACCCACCGGGCACTCCCCACCCAGGAGATCCCCCCTTGCTCACCTCCCCCTCGTTCGGCGCGCCCGCGCGCACCCGCCGCCTCGGTGTCGCCCTCTCCGTCTCCGTCGTCGTCGCGACCGTCGTCGCCATGATCGGGACCGTCGCCGTCGTCGCGGCGTCACCCGCCTCCGCCGCCCCGGAGATCCAGTCGTTCACGATCGGCGACACCCCGGTGGCCCTGACTCAGCCCACGGATCCGGGGATGGGCGCGCTGGCCCCGTCCGCCGATGCCGCGGAGAACGGCATGTTCGGCCCCCAGGCCGACTGGCCCCTCATCCCGCTTCACGCCGCGTTGAGCCGTGACGGGCGCATCGTCAGCTATGGCACCCCGACCGGTGGCACGACGCAGAACGGGTTCAACTTCGACGACTGGAATCCCGCAGACGGGCTCGGGGCCGCCTCCCACGTGACGACCGAGTCGATGGACCACTACGACAGCTTCTGCAGTGCGCTCGTCACGCTCCCGGACGGCCGGATGCTGATGGCGAGCGGCAACTCCTACCGGACGACGATGGTCTACAACCCGAGCACGCGGACCCAGACCATGGGGTCCGAACTGAACTACTACCGGTGGTACACCACCGCGCTGCGGCTCACCGACGACCGGATCCTGCTGCTCGGTGGCGCCAACCCCGGCGACGTCGGCAGGAACGCGACTCCGGACCAGCCCTCCGGTATCTCGATCACGCCGGAGATCGGTGACGGGACCGGCGCGTGGACCCAGCTGCTCGGTGCCACGAGCGAGAACCTGTTCGGCAACACCGACGGTCACTGGTGGTACCCGCGCGCCTTCGTCGGCCCGAACGGAGGCGTCGTCGGCCTGTCCGGAGACCGCATCTGGTCCCTTGACCCCACTGGTGCCGGCAGCGTGCAGGAAACCGGCTCCCTCCCGTTCAACCCGCGCACCTCGGGCTCGCAGGTCATGTACGCACCGGGCAAGGTCCTTGTCGCCGGCGGCGGCTCGGCCGGGCCCGCCGACAAGATCATGGGTAACGCGGACGCGGCCGTCGTCGACTTCAACGGCGCCAAGCCGACTGTCACCTCCATCGCACCGATGGGCTCGGCCAGGACCTGGCTGAACCTCACCGTGCTGCCGAACGGCGAGGTGCTCGCCAACGGCGGCACCCGGTACGGCACGGCCGCCGGCGACGACAACTCCGTGAAGCAAGCCGAGATCTGGAACCCGACGACCGGGCAGTGGCGCACCGCCGCCACGGCCCAGCGGACGCGCACCTACCACTCGACCTCGCTGGTCCTCCCGAGCGGTGCGGTGTTCACCGGAGGCGGCGGCGCCGGGGAGTACACCGGCAGCGGCGGCGTCTACGGCCCGGAGAACAACCTGAACGCCGAGTTGTACTACCCCTCGTACCTGTTCGCGAAGAACGGCGACGGGACGGTGCAGTGGGCGTCCCGACCCGCGATCACCTCGATCTCGGGCTCTGCGACGTACGGAGGCGCAGTCAATCTGGGCATCGGGGACGGCCGGGCGATCGCGTCGGCGTCGCTGATCAGCACGGCGTCGGTCACGCACTCGCAGAACACCGATCAGCGCCGCATCCCGCTCGCGATTTCTCAGAACGGCGGGACCGTCACCGCGTCCCTGCCGGCATCCGTGAACGCGATGCCTCCCGGTGACTACGAGTTGACCGTCGTGGACGGCAAGGGCGTCCCGTCGGCCGCTCAGATGATCTCGATCCGCCTGAACGCAGCCGGCCTGGTGACCCTCGCGGCCGCAGCGACGCCTGCGGCGACCGGGGCCGGCACCGATCCGGTTCCGGCTCCCGTGGCGGGCACTGGCGCAGGGACCGGCCCCGGAACCGGTGCGGGCACGGGTACCGGCACGAGCACAGGCACGGGTGCCAGCAGCGCACCCGGCGCGCCCACGGCGGTCACGCTGAAGAAGGGCAGCTCGATCGGGCTGCAGTCCGTGGCTCGCTCCGGCTACCGGGTGGCGCACGTGAAGGCGAAGGTGTCGGTGAAGAAGGCCGGCGCCAAGAGCTCCAAGGCGGTGAGGCGGTCCACCTCGTGGATCGTCAAGCCCGGCCTCGGTTCCACGAAGGGCTACTCGTTCGAGTCCCTCGACAAACCCGGCTACTACCTTGCGGCACCGAAGAAGGGCGGGGGCGCGCTGACTCTCGTCAAGAAGAGCAAGTCGGCCGCGTTCGGGAAGCGCACCACGTTCTCGTCGATCAAGGGCGTGACGGGCCATGACGTCTCGTTCCGTCTCACCGCGGCGCCCACCCTGTACCTCCGGATCGATGGGACACGGTTGCTGGTGAAGACGCTCAGCGAGACGGGCAGCAGCCTCAAGGCGTCGACCTTCACCGTCAAGAAGGGGCTGGCGTCGAAGAAGTGACCCGACCGGCGGGGTCCGGGGCGCTCGCGCCTCGGACCCCGCCTTCCGGTCAGTAGCCGGAGAACGCGTCGACTCGAATGCGACGGACGCCGCAGGCCTTCAGCACGCGTCGGGCGCGGGCGACGAAGCCGGGCGAGCCGGCGATGTAGGCGATCCGCCGGGCCGGTTCGGAGAGCACGCCGCGCAGCGTCTCGGCGTCGAAGCGCTCGGCCAGGTGCCAGTGGTCCGGCAGCCCCACGTCGGCCAGGGTGTGCGCCTGCGGTGTCACGAGCAGCACCCGGGCGCCGCTGGCGGTCAGTACATCCGCGTACGGCAGCTCGTCGGGCGAGGGCAGCCGATCCACCAGCAGCACGTCCCGCGGCGGGGCGCCCCCGGCGACGAGCGCCGCCTCGGCCTGCAGCTGGCTGACGAACGGGGTGATGCCGATACCGCTCGCGACGAGCAGCAGCGGGATGCTGCGGTCCTTCGGTAGCGTGAACGCGCCGCCGACCGTGGTGGCGCGCAGCGGGCTGCCGAGGGGCAGGGCGTCGAGCGCCTGCTTGAACGAGCTGAGCGGCTCCCGCGTGCGCAGCGCCACCTTCACTTCGCCGGAGGGGTCGCCGGGGGCGGAGACGATCGTCAGGGTGCGCCGGATGCCCCGCCGGTCGGCTCCGGCGTGCGGCAGTTGCAGTTCCAGGTACTGGCCGGCTGTGTGGGCGAGGGGCCGCTCGGGCGTGAAGGCGAACTCGGTGCTGGTGGCGGTGAGCGGGCGTCGGCCGGCGAACCGCAGCCGCGCGGCCAGCGGCCGGGCCAGCAGCAGGGAGAGCACGTTGCCGACGAGGATCGCGAGCTCCGGGCTGGGCCCGAAGGTGCCGAGCCGGAAAGGCGCCAAGTAGGGCAGGGCGATGACGACGGCGACCACGGCCATCTCGACCACGCGCTGCCAGGTGCGCACCGGCAGGGTGAACGGCTCCGTCAGCATGAAGCCTACCGCGAAGACCAACGGTGTGCTGACGAGCGCGGTCGCCAGGGCGTCGTTCGGCGCGGCGCCGAACGCGACCTGGCCGACGACCTCCAGCACGGTCGCGACGGCGACGAACAGCAGGCCGGGGCCGACCATGCGGAGGCGGACCAGGATGAGCAGCGCGAACACGGCCACGAACGGCAGCAGGAACAGGGTCGCCACCCACCACGCGCTCGCCCCGAGCCCCGTGACTCCGACCACGAACATGCCCGTCGCCGCTGGGTTCAGCACGTGCCGGCCGCCGAGCACCAGCAGGTATTTGGAGGCTCCCGCGACCAGAGCCGCCGCGGCGACGGCCAGCAGGTCGCCGGCCGCGGTCGTCGGGAACACGATGAAGAACAGCAGCAGACCGGTGATCAGCGCGGAGGAGGAGTGGGCAGGGGTCCGGGCCAGCGCGCCGAAGAGCTTGCTGGCCAGCCAGCTCACACCGACCGCGACGACCAGGGTGGCGAGCAGCGCGGCGGGCGTCTGCCCGATCAGGTGGGTCAGCGAGCCGACGATCGCGAGCACGGCGAGCGCGGCGAGGCTGAGCAGCACCAGGCGGTACATCGGCAACCGGCCGAGGGCCCGGTCCAGGCGCGCGACCGCGCTCATCGGACAGCGCCCAGCCGAACGGCGCCCGTCCGAACAGGGCTCATCGGCACGGCGCTCATCGGAACGGTGCTCATTCGAAGAGCGCTCCGCCCAGGTCGCCGGAGGCGGTCGCCCGGCCATCGGTCAGCATCCGCACCGCTCCGGTGGCGGCGTGCTGCGACGGGCCGTCGACGGAGGCGCCGAGCAGACCGCCGAGCGAACCGCCGAGCAGCGCATCGTCCAGCACCGAATCCGTGTCGAGGAAGAAGAGCGCGGTCGCAAGGGCGTCGGCCACGAGTGCGGTCGGCGCGGCGGCCCAGGCGGCGGCCACTTCGGTGACGGGGGCGCCGGTGCGCCCGTCGAGCACATGGTGCAGCCGACCTCGACCGTCGGGCGCGTCCCAGGACCGGCGGGTGACGGCGGAAGCGCAGAGCGCTCCGTCGCGCAACTCCATCACGCCGATCGCCATGCTCGGATCGTACGGATGCTCCAGCGCCACCCGCACCGGGGCGCCGACGACGCGCAGGTCCCCGCCCGCATCGACCAGCACCGACTCGTGCCCGGCTGCCACCAGCACGGCGACGACCAGGTCGACCAGCTGGCCCTTGCCGGCGGATCCCACATCGATGAGCGCCGGGGCCGTCAGCGTGACCCGGTCGCCGTCGATCCGCAGCACCTCCGCAGCCGGCGGCGCGCGGAAGCCGGGCCGCGGCGTGAGTCGGTAGGCGCCGTCGTAGCCGAGGTGTTCCAGCGGGCGCCCGAGCAGCGGGCTGACCGCCCCTCCGGTCACCTGGGCCAGGCGCAGCAGCAGGCCGAGCAGCGGACCGGCGGTCGGCCCGAGATCCGCGCTGCCGCCGCCCGACAGCCGGCTGACGGCGGAGTCGCTGCGGAACCGCGACCAGATCGCGTCGTAGTCGGCGACGACGCGGGCGACTTCGGCCCGCTCCGCCCGCGCCACCGGCTTCGCGGTGCCGATCGACCACGCGGTGCCGATCGCCTCGAAGCGGTAGTGGTTCAGCGGGGGCGCGACCGCCGGCGCGTCCAGCAGCGCGTCGGTCATGCCTTCGCGGCCGCAGCGATCTTGGCGACGGCCGCGTTGAACCCCTTCGGCGTCAGGGACGAGCCGGCGATAGCACCGACCTTCAAGTCGGCGATCTTCTTGCCGACGACCTGCCCACCCACTCCGCCCGCGAACGCCTCCACGTAGTGCTTGGCGTTCGGGGTCGATTCGCTGCCGGTGACCTTCACCGCGGTGACCGTTCCGGATTTCAGCGTCGCCGTCACGGTGACCGTCTCCTGCCCGCCGGGGGTCTGGTACGGGGCGGTCTGGGTGAACGTGCCGTCCGTGTATCCGCTCGAGGAAGCCCCGCTCGAGGAGGCTCCGCTCGAGGATGCCGCGGAGGAGGACGAAGACGACGCCGAGGACGATGCGGCGGAGGAGGATGCATCGCCCGCGGGCTGCGCGGCCGGGGCCGAGGCGGCGGGCGCGGTGGCCTGCGCGGCGCAGCCGCTGAGCAGCCCGACTGCGGCCAGGCCGACGGCGCCGGCGGTGAGGCGGGCGGCGAACGGGACGGAGGGGGCGACGCGGGTCATTGCACGAACGCTACGGGCCGGCGACCGAGGGAGTGCGCGCCTGCGGGTATGAAGCGCCGATGAATCGTCCGAGGGGCCCGGATGAGGGGTCCCGCAGCCTCATGACGCGCCGAGCAGGCTGCGGAGCACCTCGGGGATCGCTTCGGCGATGTCGAGCGCGGCGATCGGAGCCCCGAGGCTGGCGGCGCGTCCAGCCTCGCCGTGCAGCCACGCTCCGGCGGCGGCCAGGTCGGCGAGCACGCCGGGGTCGGCCTGCAACTGCTGCTCGTGCGTCGCGAGCAGTGCGCCGAGCACGCCGCCCAGCACGTCGCCCGCGCCGGCGGTCGCCACCCAGGGCGGCCCGGCGGTGACCGTGTGCCGCAGGCCGGCCGGGTCGGCGACGAACGTGGTGGAGCCTTTCAGCAGCACGGTCGCTCCCACCGTCCGGGCGGCGCGCGCCGCCCAGCGCGCGGGCTCGCGGGCGATGGTCGCCTTGTCGACCTGCACGTCGTGCCGATCGAGCAGGGCGGCCAACTCGCCGTAGTGCGGTGTCAGCAGAACGGGGCCGGTGGCGTCGCCGGCCAGATCGAGCGCTCCGGCGTCGAGCACCGTGGGCAGCCCCTGGCCCAGGTAGTCCTGCAGGCGGGTCGTAAGCGCCTCGTCGCGGTCGGTCGGCATCCCCGAGCCGATCAGCCACGCCTGCACGCGGCCATCCGCCGTGACCACCTCCGGCCGCCGCTGCAGCACGAAGTCGGCCGCGCGCTGCGGACCCAGGTACCGGACCATCCCGGTGCCGGTGCGCGCCGCGCCCTCCACTCCCAGCACCGCGGCGCCCGGAAACAGGTCGGAGCCGGTCACGATCCCCAGCACGCCCCGCGAGTACTTGTCGTCGCCGGCCTGCGGAACGCCGATCCACCGCCGCGTCTGCTCGGCCCCGAACCGCTCCTGCCCGCCCTCGCGCCCGCCCTCGCGGTCCTCCTCAGCCATGCTCGGCAGCGTACGGCGGCACCCGGAGCACGCGCCGCTCCCGCCACCACCCCGACTACGGAGATCCTGCACAAGTACGGAGATCTGGGGCGACACGCCGAGTTCGACCGCGATTCCTCCGTAGTAAGGGCTTCGGCTCCGTAGTTGGGAGGGGACTCCCTTGTTGGGGAGGGAACTCCGGAGTCGTCAGGGAATCAGTGGGCGCCGCTACCGTCGCCAGGGTGCAGATCGCGATCCCCGGCCGCCTGGTCCTGTTCGACTACGGGGACGTGATCTCCGAACCGCAGTCCGCCGCCGACACAGAGGCGCTGGTAGCGGAGTCGCGGGCCGAGGCCGAGCCGTTCTGGCGCGCCTACCACGCCGAGCGGAACGCGCTCGATCACGGCCTGATCTCCTCCCACGAGTACTGGGCGCGGATCGGGCGGGCGTGCGGGTCCGACTGGGACGAGCCGCGGCTGCAGCGCCTGTGGTCGCTGGACGTCCGCAGCTGGGTCAGCGCGAACGCCGAAGTCGTGCGGATCATCGGCGACCTGCGCGCGGGCGGCACCCGCATGGCGCTGCTGTCGAACGCCGCCGCGGAGTACGGCGGCCTGTTCCGGTTCTCGCCCCTGTCCCGGTACTTCGAGCAGGTCTTCGTCTCCGGAGAGATGGGGCTGCTGAAGCCCGACCCGGCGATCTACGTCTCGGTGGCCGACGAACTCGGAATGCCGCCGGAGCGGATCGCGTTCATCGACAATCGGGAGGCGAACATCCGCGGGGCCGAATCGGTCGGCATGAGCGGGCACGTCTTCACCCACGCCGCCGCCCTGCGCTCCTACCTCGACACCCTCGGAGCCGACGCGACCCGCGGGCGGAACGAGATCCCACCCACCACCTGCGACGCCGACCACCGGCCAGAAGGACAGCAGTGACCTCCGCCCTCTTCCAGTCCATGCGCATCCGCGAGCTGACGGTGCAGAACCGCCTGTGGGTCGCCCCGATGTGCCAGTACTCGGTGGAGCGCGAGGACGGCGCCCCCACCGACTGGCATCTGGTGCACCTGGGTGCGCTGGCGCAGGGCAGGCCGGGTCTACTGCTGACGGAGGCGACGGCGGTGTCCCCGGAGGGACGCATCTCGCCGCAGGACACCGGCATCTGGAACGACAACCAAGTGGCGGCGTGGCGGCGCATCACCGACTTCGCCCACGGCGTCGGCACCCCGATCGCCGTCCAACTCGCGCACGCCGGCCGCAAAGCCTCCACCTATCGCCCATGGGCTGCCGAGCGCGGCACCATCCCGGCCTCGGCCGGTGGATGGCGGGCGGTGGGGCCGAGCGCGGTCGCCTTCCCCCACTACGACGTGCCGCTGGCGCTCGACCCGGCGGGGCTGGCGAAGATCACCGACGACTTCGCGTCGGCCGCCCGCCGGTCGATCGCGGCCGGCTTCGACGCCGTCGAGCTGCACGCCGCGCACGGCTACCTGCTGCACGAGTTCCTGTCCCCGGTCAGCAACGTGCGCAGCGACGAGTACGGCGGCTCGCTGCCGAACCGGGCCCGGCTGCTGCTCGACGTCGTGCGCGCCGTGCGCGCCGCGATCGGCGACGACGTGCCGCTGCTGGTTCGGTTCTCGGCGACCGACTGGCTGGACGACGGCTGGACCGTCGCGGAAACGAGCACCGTGTCACGCTGGGCGGCGGAGGCGGGCGCCGACGTCATGGACGTCTCCTCGGGCGGCAACGCACCGGCGGCCATCCCGGTCGGACCGCTCTACCAGGTGCCGCTGGCGGCGGAGGTGCGGCGTGTCGCCGGGGTGCCGGTCACGGCGGTGGGCCTGATCACCACAGCCGAGCAGGCCGAGCAGGTGGTCGCCTCCGGCCAGGCCGACGCGGTGATGATCGCGCGTGCGGCTCTGCGCGACCCGCACTTCGCCCTGAACGCCGCCGCCGAACTGGGCGGCACCATCACCTGGCCCGCGCAGTACGAGCGCGCGGCGGTCTAGCCGCCGCGCTCCCCTCCGCCTCACCACCCCCTCCGCCCCGCCACCCCGCCACCCCGTTCCGACAGCAGGACCAGGTCCCGACAGCAGGCTGCTGGTCGACCAGGGACCTGCTCACGGGACCCTGTCCTGCTGACGTGCTGTGCTCCCCGGGTCAGCGGCGGCCGGGTCAGCGCCGTTGATGGGACCGGGCGGTCAGCGGCGGGTGGCGTCCTGCACCTCGCCGACGAGTTCCTCGATGACGTCCTCCAGGAACAGGATGCCCCGGGTGCCGCCCTGCTCGTCGAAGACGCGAGCCAGGTGGTTGCCGCTGCGCCGCAGGGTGGCGAGCGCGTCCTCCAGCTCGGTGCCGGCGTAGAGGGAGATCAGCTGCCGCACGAACTTGGCCGGCACGGGGCGGTCCACCTCGTCCTCGTCCAGGTCCAGCACGTCCTTCAGGTGCAGGTAGCCGGTCGGCTCGCCCGCGTCGTTCTGCAGCACGTACCGCGAGAACCCCGACTGGCTGACTGCCCGCTCCAGGTCGGCCGGCGATGCGTGCTGACCGAGCGACACGATCTTCGAGAGCGGGATCGAGACGTCGGCCACCTTCTTCTCCGTGAATTCGAACGCGGCGGAGAGGGTGCCGGATTCGTCGCGCAGGGTGCCCTCGCGTCGGGACGTGTTCACGATCGTCGCCACCTCGTCCAGGGTGAAGGTGCTGTTCGCCTCGCTCTTCGGCTGCACACCCACCAGGCGTACCAGGGCGTTGGTGATCCCGTTCAACGACGCGATGATCGGCCGGAACACCCGGGCGATGAAGACGAGCGGAGGCGCGAGCAGCAGCACGGATTTGTCAGGGGCGGAGAACGCGATGTTCTTCGGCACCAGCTCGCCGAGCACCACGTGCAGGAACGTGACGATCAGCAGCGCGACCACGAAGGACACCGCCTCGACCCCCACCTCCGGCAGCCCGGTCAGGTGCAGCGGGCCCTGAAGCAGGTCGTGGATCGCGGGCTCGGACACCTCCAGGATCAGCAGGGAGGCGATGGTGATGCCCAGCTGCGTTGTCGAGAGCATCAGCGTCGCATGCTCCATCGCCCGGATCGCGGTGCGCGCGCCGCGGCGGCCGGCGTCGGCGAGCGGCTCCACCTGCGAGCGACGCGCGGAGATGACGGCGAACTCCGCCGCGACGAAGAACGCGTTGACTGCGATCAGCACGACCAGGGCGCCGAGGCCGAGCCCGATGCTCATGAGCGGAGCCTGTTCATGAGCCGATCCCGCCCGAGATCGGACCCGGCACCGGCACCTGGGCCGGCACGTCAGGGGCAGGTGCGGTGGGAGTGAAGCGGATGCGGTCGATGCGCCGGCCGTCCAGGCGCAGCACCTCCAGCACCCCCTGGTCGATCTGCACGGTGTCGCCGATCGCGGGCAGCCGGCCCAGCACGCTGACCATGTAGCCGGCAGTCGTCTCGTAGAGCCCGTCCTCGGGCACGGTGACGCCGGCCTGATCGGTCAACTCGTCGGGGCGCAGGATGCCGGGGAAGGTCAGGAAGTCGCGTCCGCGCACCACGCCGGCGCGGGTGCGGTCGTGCTCGTCGACCAGGTCGCCGACCAGCTCCTCCACCAGGTCCTCCAGCGTGGCGACGCCGGCGGTGCCGCCGTACTCGTCCAGCACGATCGCCATCTGGTACCCACGGCCGCGCAATTCCCCGAGCAGCAGGTCGAGCTTCATCGTCTCGGGCACGCGCAGCGCCGCGCCCTCGATCGCCCCGACCGGCACGTGCGCCCGGCGATCCCGCGGGACCGCCATCGCCTGCTTGACGTGTACCACCCCGACCACGTCGTCCACACCGTCGTCGGTGACGGGGAAGCGCGAGAACCCGGTGCGGCGCGCCAACTCCAGCACCGCGTCGGCCGTCGCTCCCCGCGGGACCGCGGCGATGCGCAGGCGCGGGGTCATCACATCGGCGGCGGTGTGCCGGGAGAAGTTGAGCGAGCGCGTCAGCAGGGTCGCCGTATCGGAGTCGAGCACCCCCTCCATCGCGCTCCGCCGCACGAGCGACGACAGCTCCTGGGCACTTCGGGCGCCGGAGAGCTCCTCCTTCGGCTCGACGCCGAGCGCCCGCAGCACCACGTTCGCCGCGCCGTTCAGCAGGGCGACGAACGGCCGGAACACCGCGGTGAAGCCCACCTGGAACGGCACGACCACCCGGGCGACGCGGAGTGGCAGGGCGAGCGCGAGGTTCTTCGGCAGCAGCTCGCCGACGACCATGCTGAGCACCGTCGCGACCAGCACGCCGAGCACCGTGCTGACCGCCGTGCGGGCTCCCTCACTCACGCCCAGGGCGCTGAGCGGCCCCTCCGTCAGATGCCCGAGCGCGGGCTCGAACGTGAAGCCGGTCAGCAGCGTGGTCAGCGTGATGCCGAGCTGAGCGCTGGAGAGGTGCGTCGAGGTCACCTTGAGCGCCCCGATGGTGGTCTCGAGGCCCTTCTCGCCGCGCCCGGCTCGGGACTCCAGGTCGGAGCGGTCCAGGTTGACCAGCGAGAACTCGGCCGCGACGAAGAATCCGGTGCCGATCGTCAGCACCAGGCCGAGCAGCAGGAACCACAGTTCGGTCATAGGGCGCTGGAGCCGTTCGCATGCGGCAGGTCCATGACACCGGCCAGCCTACCGGCCCTTCACCAGCCGACCGGCAGCGGCTTGCCTTCCTCATATCCGGCGGCCGACTGCACGCCGACGGCCGCCCGGTCGTGGAACGCCGCCAGGTCGGCGGCCCCCGCGTAGGTCAGGGAGGAGCGCAGGCCGGTCGTGATCATGTCGAGCAGGTCCTCGACGCCCGGCCGCAGCGGGTCGAGCAGGATGCGGGAGGAGGAGATCCCCTCGGCGAACAGGGTCTTGCGCGCCAGCTCGTACGGATCGAGGCCGCCGAACCGCTCCTGCACCGCCTTCGTGGACGCCATCCCCCAGCTCTGCTTGAACAGCGCACCGCTGGAGTCGGACTCCAGCGTGCCGGGCGCCTCGATGGTGCCGGCGAACCACGACCCGATCATCACCGACTGCGCGCCGGCGGCCAGCGCCAGCGCCACGTCGCGCGGCCAGCGCACCCCGCCGTCCGCCCACACCGACGCGCCCAGCTCCCGCGCGGCCTGCGCCGTCTCCAGCACCGCGGAGAACTGCGGCCGGCCCACCGCTGTCATCATGCGGGTGGTGCACATCGCGCCGGGCCCCACGCCCACCTTCACGATGTCGGCGCCGGCGCCCACCAGGTCGCGCACCGCCTCGGGCGTGACCACGTTCCCTGCGACGATCGGCCGGCCGGTGCCGAGCGCGGCCACCGCCCGGATCGCGGCGAGCATGCCCGCCTGGTGACCGTGCGCCGTGTCGAGCACCAGCACGTCGACGCCGAGGCGCACCAGCTCCTGCGCCCGCGCGGCCGGGTCGCCGGTGATCCCGATCGCGGCCGCAACCCGCAGGCGGCCGTTCGCATCGAGCGCCGGCGAGTAGACCCCTTGGCGCACCGCACCGCGCCGGCTGGCGGTACCCACCACTCGCCCGTCGGCGAGCACGGGCGCGAACTGCGCCTTCGCCGCCACGAGCGCGTCGAACACGGTGCGCGGCCCGTGATCAGCGGAGTGCAGGGACGCATCCAGCACCGGACCGGGTCCGTGCACCAGGTCGCCGAGCCGCGCATGCGGCAGCGCGCCGCGCAGCCGCGACGCCTCGATCGCCCCGCGGAACACGCCGTCGCCGTCGACCAGCACCACCCCGTACCCCGCTGCCGGCGGCAGTTGCAGCAGGGCGTCCGCCACGGTCGCGGCGGGATCCAGCACGAACGGCGACTCCCAGGTCACCGGCTGCGCCTTGACCCACGCGACCGCCTCCGCCAGCGCCGCCGGGGTCAGATCCTGTGGCAGCACGCCCAGCCCGCCCCGCCTGGCGAGGGTCGCAGCCAGTCGCGGCCCCGTGACCGAGTTCATGTTCGCCGACACCACCGGCAGCGACGCACCCGTCCCGTCCTGCGGCGCCAGCGACACGCCCAGCCGACTGCCCAGATCGGAGCGGCCGGGCACCAGGAACACGTCCGAATAGGTCAGGTCGTGCGCGGGCAAGGACCCGAGGAATCGCATGCGCACGACGGTACCGGCGGCCCCGAGCACCCCGTACGCCGGGAGTACCCTTGAGACATTCGAATGCATACATAACGGAAGTGGGCAGACGAGCCGTGTCGAGCCAGATCACCGGAACCGAAGAGAGCGCGTCCAGCGAGTTCGGCGCCAACGAATGGCTGGTGGACGAGCTCTACGAGCAGTTCTGCCACGACAAGGACTCGGTCGACAAGTCCTGGTGGCCGGTACTGGAGAGCTATCACCCGGTCGAGACCGACGGCGTGCTCGACCCCGTCGCACCCGCATCTGCCGCCGCCCCGGCAGCCCCGACCGCGACTGCTCCTGCTGCTCCGGCACCCGCTGCTCCGGCTGCGGCACCCGCTGCTCCGGCACCCGCTGCTCCGGCCCCGGCACCTGCTGCTCCGGCACCCGCTGCTTCGGCTGCGACTCCTGCTGCTCCGGCCCCGAAGCCCGCCGCCGCCCCGGCACCGAACGCGGCCCCGGAGGCTGCCGCCCCCGCCCCGAAGCCCGCGCAGATGGCGCCAGCCGCTCCCGCCGCCACCCGCGTCGCCACGGGTCCGAAAGCGACTCCCATCCCGGCCGACGCGCAGGCCAGCGACCGCCGCGCCCTGGTGGCGAACGAGGACGTGGTCGCGCCGCTGCGCGGTATGGCCAAGACGCTCGCGACGAACATGGACGCCTCGCTGGCCATCCCGACGGCCACGAGCGTGCGCACCATCCCCGCCAAGCTGATGATCGACAATCGCATCGTCATCAACAACCACCTGCGCCGGGCGCGCGGCGGCAAGGTCAGCTTCACCCACCTGATCGGCTGGGCCCTGGTCAAGGCGCTGCTGGAGTTCCCCAGCCAGAACGTGCACTACGCCGAGGTCGACGGCAAGGCGTCGCTCGTGCAGCCGGGCCACATCAACCTGGGCCTCGCCATCGACATCCCCAAGCCCGACGGCACCCGAGCGCTGCTGGTCCCCTCCATCAAGCACGCCGAGACCATGCACTTCGGCGACTTCGTGGCCGCATACGACGAGCTGGTGCGCAAGGCCCGCGGCAACAAGCTGACCGCGGAGGACTTCGCCGGCACCACGCTGTCGCTGACGAACCCGGGCGGCATCGGCACCGAGCACTCCGTGCCGCGGCTGATGGGCGGGCAGGGCGCGATCATCGGCGCCGGCGCGCTGGAGTATCCGGCCCAGTTCCAGGGTGCGGCCGAGTCCACCCTGGTCGACTTCGGCATCGGCAAGACCATCACGCTCACCTCCACCTACGACCACCGGGTCATTCAGGGCGCCGGCTCCGGCGAGTTCCTGAAGATCGTGCACGAGCTGCTGACCGGCGAGCACCGCTTCTACGAAGAGGTCTTCGCCGACCTGCGCATCCCGTACGAGCCGGTGCAGTGGGCCGGCGATATCGCGATCGATCCATCCAGCGACGTCGCCAAGCCCGGCCGGGTACAGGAGCTGATCAACAGCTACCGGGTCCGCGGGCACCTGATGGCGGATGTGGACCCGCTGGAGTACCGGCAGCGCACCCACCCCGACCTCGACGTGCGCACCCACGGCCTCACCTTCTGGGACCTGGACCGCACCTTCGCCGTGGGCGGGTTCGCCGGCCGCCGCTCCATGAAGCTGCGCGACGTGCTCGGCGTGCTGCGCGACTCCTACTGCCGCACCATCGGCCTGGAGTACATGCACATCCAGGACCCGGCGCAGCGGGCATGGTTCCAGCAGAAGCTGGAACTGCGGTACGCCAAGCCCACTCACGACGAGCAGATGCGCATCCTGGGCAAGCTGAACCAGGCCGAGGCGTTCGAGACGTTCCTGCAGACCAAGTACGTGGGGCAGAAACGGTTCAGCCTGGAGGGCAGCGAGTCGCTGATCTCGCTGCTCGACACCATCCTGCGGTCCGCGACCGACGCCGACGCCCTGGACGAGGCCGCGATCGGCATGGCCCACCGCGGCCGGCTGAACGTGCTCACGAACATCTGCGGCAAGACCTACGGCCAGATCTTCCGCGAGTTCGAGGGCACTCAGGACCCGAAGACCGTGCAGGGCTCGGGTGACGTGAAGTACCACCTGGGCACGCAGGGCACCTACCAGTCGGCGGACGGCACGTCGATCCCGGTCACCCTGGCGGCCAACCCGTCGCACCTGGAGACCGTGAACGGGGTGCTGGAGGGCATCGTGCGGGCCAAGCAGGACCGCGACCCGGTCGCGACGTTCCGCGTCCTGCCGATCCTGATCCACGGCGACGCGGCGATGGCCGGTCAGGGCGTCGTGGCCGAGACGCTGCAGCTGTCGCAGCTGCGCGGCTACCGCACCGGCGGCACCATCCACCTGGTCGTGAACAACCAGGTGGGCTTCACCACCCCGCCCGGCGACTCCCGCACCTCCGTCTACTCAACCGACGTCGCCAAGTCGATCCAGGCGCCCATCTTCCACGTGAACGGCGACGACCCCGAGGCCGTCGCCCGGGTCGCCGAGCTGGCCTTCGCGTATCGGCAGGAGTTCCACCGCGACGTGGTCATCGACCTCGTCTGCTACCGCCGCCGCGGGCACAACGAGGGCGACGACCCCTCGATGACGCAGCCGCTCATGTACTCCCTGATCGAGGCGAAGCGCAGCGTGCGCAAGCTGTACACCGAGGCGCTGGTCGGCCGCGGCGACATCACGCAGGAGGAGTACGACCAGGCCCACCGCGACTTCCAGGGCCGGCTCGAGGCGGCCTTCGCCGAGACGCACGCAGCCCAGCAGGCCGCGCCCGAAATCAACCCCGTGCCGGATGCGGACGCCGACTCGGTCGCCAGCCTGGAGCTGCCGGACTCGCAGCGGGGAGCCGAACCGCACAACGACCCGGCCACCGCCGTCGAGGCCGGCGTGCTGGAGCGCATCGGCGACGCGTTCGGCACCGTCCCGGACGGCTTCACGGTGCACCCCAAGCTGCAGAGCGTGCTGAACAAGCGGCTCGAGATGACCCGCTCCGGCGGCGTCGACTGGGCCTTCGGCGAGTTGCTCGCGATCGGCACCCTGCTGATCGACGGCACGCCGGTTCGCCTCGCGGGCCAGGACAGCGGCCGCGGCACCTTCACGCAGCGTCACGCGGTGCTGCACGACCGGGTCAACGGTCAGGAGTGGCTGCCGCTGGCGCACCTGTCGGAGGATCAGGGCAAGTTCTGGATCTACGACTCGCTGCTGTCGGAGTATGCGGCGATGGCGTTCGAGTACGGCTACTCGGTGGAGCGGCCCGACGCGCTCGTGCTGTGGGAGGCGCAGTTCGGCGACTTCGCCAACGGCGCCCAGGTCGTCATCGACGAGCTGATCACCTCCTCCGAGCAGAAGTGGGGCCAGCGCTCCTCCGTCGTGCTGCTGCTCCCCCACGGCTACGAGGGGCAGGGACCGGATCACTCCTCCGCGCGCATCGAGCGGTACCTGCAGCTGTGTGCGCAGAACAACATGACCGTCGCGCAGCCCTCCACGCCGGCGTCCTACTTCCACCTGCTGCGCCGGCAGGCGACCGCCCGGCCGCGCAAGCCGCTGATCGTGTTCACGCCCAAGTCGATGCTGCGGCTGCGCGGTGCGGTCAGCGACATCGCGGCGTTCACCGACGCGCGGTTCGAGCCGGTCGTCGACGATCCGCGGCTGACCGACCCGAATTCCGTCACGCGGGTGGTGCTGCACTCCGGCAAGATCCACTACGACCTGCTCGCGGAGGCGGAGAAGCGGCAGGACACGACCACCGCGCTCGTCAGCCTGGAGCAGTACTACCCGCTGCCCGACACTCAGGTTCGTGCGGTGCTTGACCGGTACCCGAACGCCGAGTTGGTCTGGGCGCAGGACGAGCCCGCCAACCAGGGTGCTGCGCCGTTCGTGCAGTTGGAACTGGCGCCCTCGATCGACCGGACGGTGCGGATCATCTCCCGCGCCGCCTCCGCCTCCCCCGCCGCGGGCTCGGCCAAGCGCCACGCCGCCGAGCAGGCCGGCCTGGTGCAGCGGGTCTTCGCCCGCTGATATTTCGCTCGAACCGCCGTGCGCGGGTTCGGGTCACCTGCCCGTGCGCGCGGATGGGCAGATGACCCGAACCGGGGCAGAAGCCGATAGCAGCGCTCAGCGGTCGGCGTGGCGTCACGAGCTGAACCTGCGACGTCCTCGGCCACTCAGGCGGAGACGGGTTGCTACGCGCGAGCGGACCGCACGGACGCGCCCGTGAGCGCGAGAACGCCGACCAGGACGACGGTCACCAGTCCGTCCTGCCAGAGCGCTGCGGCTCCGACGACGTTCAGCCCCAGGAAGGACGCGACGACCGCGAGGTACAGCACCGCGATGGTCGTGAGCGCCGCCGAGGCATCCCGTAGGACGACCGGCAGCACGCGCCGGAGCACCGTGCAGATCGTCGCTGCGACGGCCGCCGCGAGCAGCAGGTTGCCGACCATCGCCGTGATGAAGGCCGGACCGGCCTCGAGCGGTGGGGCGAGCACCCTCACCGCGAACTGCAGCAGTCCGAGACCGGCCAGGCAGCCGATCACCTGAGCGGCGCCTCGACCGCGCAGCCGCACCCGCCCGAGCGCCGATCGCTGCGCGGCCGTCGCCGCCCGGGCGCCGTCGCGTGCCCGTGATCGACGGTCACGCAACACGGACATCGGGCACCCCTCGGTCGCGGCCCACCGCGATGCGGTGAGCGCAGATGCCGGGTCCGGGGCTGCGGTCAGACTACCCGGTCAGGGTGCGCGCGGAATGTCGGAGTCCGGCTGCGACAGCTGGCCGGCAGGCCGTGCTTTGTGCATCCGAGCGACGTCGAGTCGACGGTCGATGAGTGCGGTGGCCACGCTGCGAAGGCTGAGGTTGTTGTTGCGCGCGAAGGAGCGCAAGGAGGTGAAGGAGTCGTCCATGGAGAGCCCGGTGGCCTGGGCGATCACGCCTTTGGCCTGCTCGATGACGACGCGGCTATCGAGCGCCTGCTGCAGTTGCGCGGTGATCAGGTTGCGCTCCTGTGCCGCGCGGGACGAAAGGATGCCGATCGTGGCGACGTCGGAGAGCGCCTGGGCGGCGGCGATGTCCTGATCGTTCAGCGCGCCGACGCTCGTGTTGAACAGGTTCATGGTGCCGACCACCTGACTGCGCAGGCGCAACGGAGTGGCGTGCACGGCACGGTACCCGCGCTGCAGCGCCGCTTCACGAAAGGCGGGCCACCGGTCGCCGGTCGCCTCGATGTCGCCGATCGTCAGCGGTTCACCGGTCGCCGCGCACTCCCAGCAGGGCCCCGCGGCCGCCCCCAGCTGCACCACCTCGACGAACTCCGCGTCCTCGGTGGTGGAGGCCAGCACCTGCAGCTCACCCATGGCGCTCCGCAGCAGCAGACCTCCCGCCACCGCGTCGAGCAGGTCGGTGCAGGTTTCGACCAGGGTCTGCAGCAGGTCGAGCAGATCGAAGTCAGCGACCAGGGTGTCGGCGAGCATGACGAACGCATTGGAGAGCTTCGCCTCGCGCGTGAGCTCGGTCATTGCACGCCCTTCGCACCCGAACCTGCGCCGGCACGGCCATACCCGCGCCGGTCGCTCGCGTCAGTCATCGACCATCCGAAAGTCGAGCATCCCGGTGACCACGTCGCGCGCCACCATATCGATCGGCCGATCCCGCGAGAAGGCGTACGCGCGAAGCCGCGACGTCGCCTCGGCGATGCTGCAATCCAGTTGCACCATCAGCATGCCGCTGGCCTGATGCACCTCCCGACGCATCTCGGCGGGCAGTCGCTCCGTCGGTCGTGCCTCGTCGGTCGCCGACCGGGTGGCCAGCTGGACCGCGGGCCCGGTAGTGGCCCGGACGAGGCCTGTCGCCGTTCGCACCTCGGCGTCCGACCAGGGCGGCCGTGGCAGCACGCTGTAGAGACTGACCACGCCGACAGTGAACACCCCATTCAGCATCGGGAACGAGAACAGCGCGCGGGCGCCGGTACCCAGGGCTGCGACGCCGAAGACGGGCCAGTCCCGGCGCACGCGATCGTCCGCCAGATCCGGAGTGAGAACGGGGCGTCCCAGCAGCAGCACGTCGGAAGTCGGCCCCTCGCCCAACTCGAACTGCAGCTCGTCGAGCCGAGCGGCGATCAGATCGCTGGTACCGACGGTCGACTGGGACCCGGAGTCGCTCACCACCGAGACCGACAGCCCGGTCACGGGCAGGTGGTCGAGGAACGGCGCACAGAGTGCCGCACCCGCATCACGCCCGCTCACCACCGTCAGGCACTCCTCCGCACAGCATGGGGACCGCTGCCGAGGACTGGAGCAACGCCCTCACCCTAACCACCCCGACCACGCTCGGGCGCCGCTCAGGATGGGCAGCAGCACACAAGGTCCCTCCCCCGCCTCACTCCGGGCGCGTGTTGTTCGAGAGGCATTTGATCGTTGACCGTTCGCTGAACCCGCTCTACCCTGGTCGCGTTGCCCCAGTCCCTGGCGCGGTTGTATTCGTGCCGGGTGAAAAGGGGCCTGCCGTGACACTCGAACTCTCTTCGGCCGTGTCGACCACGTCGCCGCACATCGACTGGCGGGAGATCTCGCACGGCCTCTGGGTCGGTCGGGCCGACGACCTCTATGCCGGCATGATCGAACGCGGACGCCGCTACACCTTCACCGACGCCGCAGGTTCCACGCATCCCGGCTACAGGACGCTGATCGCCGCCCAGGAT
Organism: uncultured Amnibacterium sp.; assembly: GCF_964250715.1. Classification (GTDB taxonomy): domain Bacteria; phylum Actinomycetota; class Actinomycetes; order Actinomycetales; family Microbacteriaceae; genus Amnibacterium. The sequence continues at coordinate 79,999 of NZ_CAXUGX010000003.1, read as the reverse complement.
GCGGTGGCCTGGCCGATCCCGCTCGTGCAACCGGCGCCGCTGTCCAGCGTCGAGACCGCCGCCACCCTCGAGACGGCCGACACCGCCGCCGACGAGACGGTCGAGAACGCCGGGACGGGCTGGAGTCCCTCCAGGACGGTGGTGCTGTCGATCGGATCGGTCGGAGCGGGAACGATCGCGCTCTGCGGATTCGCGCTCACGCTCGTCCGCTGACTCGCACAGACCGCGCGCCGCGCCGATCAGGCCGTCAGTCCTATTTCCCGGGCGAACTCATACGCAGGTGGACGATCCGTGTGTCGAGCCTGTCCTCAACTAGTACACACTTTCTACACTAATGTTCCTCTGCGTGGTAGTCTGTCGAATATGAGCTCTTCGACTTCGGCAGACGACGGGCCGGGCGGGCCAACGCCGGCTCTGGATGTGCGTGAGGCTCTGTTCACGTCGGCGTTGGAGCAGGCGGATCGGGTTGTGAACACGGCCGAGGCGATGCGCTTGCAGGTGATGCTGGCCGGGTTCGACGCCATGCTGCTGGAGGAGCAAGCCGAGACCGGGCGAGCACTGCGACCGGACGATGCGGCCGTGCGGGCGTTCTGCCTCCACCAGGCGAACGTCCTTCGGGTCTCCCGGCATGCAGTGGAACATCGGATCGATGACGGCCGGACCGCGCGGGAGAAGCTCCCCACCACGTGGGCGGTGTTCATCGACGGGCTCACCTCCGAGGAAGCCGTGCGGGCCGCCGCCCGCCAGACCATCGGACTGAAGGCGGGCGCGCTGCCCGAGTTCGACGCGAAAGCTGCGGACCTCGTCCAGACCGTCAAGGCGACCACCGTCGAGAAGCGACTCGGGCTCCTGCGGGACCGACTCGACCCGGATGGGGCGATCGAACGACACGAACATGCAGCGACCCGACGGTGGGTCAGCGCCAGGCCCGACAGCGACGGGATGGCCATCCTCGAGGTGCACTCCACTGCGATCGATGTCGCGGCGATGTACGACGGGATCCGGCAAGCCGCCATCGACCTGCACGGCCGGGACGGGGAACACCGCACCCTCGGCCAGTTGATGGCCGACGTGGCTACCGATGTGGTCCTGCACGGGCTCGCCGTCCCCGCAGCCGAGATGGGCGATCCCGCCTACCCGATGGAACGGATCGGGTCGTTGAAGGCACCGCACCGGAAGGCAGTGCACGCCACCGTCCTCGTCGTCGTCCCCGCCGACACGGCAACCGGTGCCAACAACACACCCGCGGAACTGGCGGGGATGGGAGCGATCGACGCGGAAACCGCACGACAGATCATCGGACACACGAAGAGTTGGACCCGCGTCGAAGTCGACCCCATCGACGACAGCATCCTCGGAATCGACTCCCACGACCGATACATCCCGGCCGGGTTGAAGAAACTCCTGCACCTCCGCAGCCCCACCTGCACCGGCGACGACTGCGGGTTGCCCGCCCACCGGGCGGACATCGACCACGTGATCCGCGTCGAACACGACGGACGGACGAGGCACGACAACCTGCAAGTCCTCTGCCGGAAGAGTCACCAGATGAAAGACGAGGGGTACTTCGACGTCCAGACCCTCCCCGACGGGACCATCCGCTGGCACGACAAATGGGGCGGCAACCGACTCGTCCAACCAGGACTCACCATGAAAACACGGACACCCGTCGCACTCCCCGAAGAGCCACCTTTCTGACCGATCGACGCGGCCGTCGGTAGTTGCGCTCAGTCAATAACATTCGTATAGTTGACCTACCGCAACAATATTCAGGAGCCCGCGTGAGCAGAACATCCGTGTCCCCATCCGCCGTCGACATCGAGGACCGACGACGGCATCGTGAAGTGCTGGAGGCGCTCTCCGGCCTGATCATGGGGATGTTCGTCGCGATCCTCGCGGGCACCGTCGTGTCCACGTCGCTCCCGCGCATCATCTCCGACCTGGGCGGCAACCAGACCGCGTACACGTGGGTGGTCACCTCCACGCTGCTCGCCACGACCGTCAGCACGCCGATCTGGGGCAAGCTCGCCGACCTCGTCAACCGCAAGATGCTCGTGCAGCTCGCGCTCGTGATCTTCGTGATCGGGTCGGCACTCGCCGGGTTCTCGCAGGACACCAACACGCTGATCGGCTTCCGCGTGCTGCAGGGCCTCGGCGCCGGCGGTCTGACGGCACTCGTGCAGGTCGTGATGGCCGACATCGTCAGCCCGCGCGAGCGAGGCAGGTATATGGGACTCATCGGAGCCGTGATGGCCGTGGCTACGATCGGGGGCCCGCTGATCGGCGGTCTGATCACGGACAGCCTCGGCTGGCGCTGGAACTTCTACGTCGCCCTGCCGTTCGCGATCGTCGCGCTCGTGCTGATCCAGCGCACCCTGCACCTGCCGAAGCGCGCCAAGCGCGCCGTCTCGATCGACTACCTCGGCGCCGTACTGATCGCCGGCGGAGTCAGCCTGCTGCTGATCTGGGTCTCGCTCGGCGGCTCCCAGTTCGAGTGGAACTCCTCCACCAGCTGGATGATGCTCGGCGGCGCGATCGCGCTGCTCGTCGCGGCCGTGATCACGGAGCTGCGGGTGAAGGAGCCGATCATCCCGCTCTCGCTGTTCACCAACCGCACCTACCTATTCGCCGTCCTGGCGAGCCTGTCCGTCGGCGTCGCGATGTTCGGTGTGGCGGTGTACCTCAGCCAGTACCTGCAGCTCGCGAAGGGGCACACGCCCACCGAGGCCGGCCTGCTGACCCTGCCGATGATCGTCGGGCTGTTCGGTGCCAGCACGATCGTGGGCGGCATCATCAGCCGCACCGGCATCTGGAAGCGCTACATGGTGACCGGAGCCGTGCTGCTCGTCCTCGGCGTCAGCCTGCTCGGCACGATCAGCGCGGACACCCCGTACTGGATGCTCGCCGTCTTCATGTTCCTGCTCGGCCTCGGGCTCGGCATGACGATGCAGAACCTGGTGCTCGTGACGCAGAACTCGCTGCAGCCAACCCAGTTGGGCGCGGGCAGCGCCAGCATCGCGTTCTTCCGCAGCCTGGGCGGCACGATCGGCGTCTCGGCGCTCGGGGCATTCCTCGGCTCGCGCGTCACGAGCCTGGTCACGGACGGGCTGACCACGCTGGATCCCGCGGCCGCCGCGGCTGCCGGCAGCCGGCTCTCCGGCGGGACCATCCCGGTCGTCTCCTCGCTCCCGGGGCCGATCCGCACGATCGTGGAGCACGCCTACGGCCAGGGTGTCGCGGAGGTCTTCCTGCTCGCGGCTCCGCTGACCCTGGTCACTCTGCTCTTCATCGCGCTGCTGCCCAACAAGCCGCTCGGCACGAAGACGGCCGTGCAGCAGTTGAGCGAGTCGGAGACGCATCAGGGCGTCGCGCTCCAGGCGGAGCGGGTGCTCGAGCTCGGCGCGAACGAGATCGGCAGCACCACCGAGGGCGCCGCAGACGACCGCGACCACTCGCGCGAATCCGTCGCCGACCGTCGATGACCGGCGCGGCTACGGTGGGCGCCGTGACGACCGACGACGCGATCCGTTCCATCAACGAGTCGTTCGATCGTCTGGGCGCCGCGGTGCGCCGCAGCGCCCGGGAGGCGGCGGAGCAGCTGCACCCCGGGCTGCAGCCCGCCGCACTACCCCTCTTCCGCGAGGTGCTTCGCGAGGGTCGCATGCAGCCGCACGTGCTCGCGACGCGACTGGGGATGGACAAGGGGGCGGTCAGCCGGCACCTGAAGGAGCTGCGGGAACAGGGCCTGGTGCAGGCCGAACGGGACGAGACCGATGCACGCGCGATCTGGATCTCCGCCACCCCCGACGCCGTACAGCGGGCCGAGGCCGGCTGGGCGATCCGTCAATCGGCGCTGCACACCCGGCTCGCCTCGTGGGACCCGGACGACCTCGACCGCTTCGCAGTGCTGCTCGACCGCTTCGCCGACCCGGAGTGGCTGCGGGAGCGCTGACCGCGGCGGTCCCGTCGCCCGGCGCCGCGACGGCACTCATCCTTCGGCGACACGGAGGGGCCGCTTCTTCGTAGCCGCGGTCGCGTGACGATGTTCGAGTACCGAGCCCGGTGAAGAATCGGGTGCCGTGACCGACAACAGCACCCTGGTACGGATGGCCGCGTTCCCCGACGGCCGATGCGGCGGCAATCCTGCAGGCGTCGTGCTGGATGCGTCGCGTCTGACGGACGGCGACCTGCAGGCGATCGCGACGGACCTGGGATACGCCGAGACCGCATTCGTGGTCGGCCCCGTCGCCGGAGTCGCCGGCGCACTGCACGTGCGCTACTTCTCACCGGTCGCCGAAGTGCCGTTCTGCGGACACGCCACGATCGCGACCGCGGTCGTCCTCGCGGAACGGCAGGGCACGGGACACCTCGATTTCCACACACCCGCCGGCGTCGTCGCGACCACCACACGGTCGACCGCAGGCGGGATCGTGGCCGAGTTCACGAGTCCCGAGCCGCGCATCACGGCGATCGACCCCGACGTGCTGCGCCGACTCCTGCAGATCCTCGCGCTGCAGCTCGACGACCTGTCCGACTCCTTCCCACCTCGTCTCGCAGACGCCGGCAACGTGCATCCCGTGCTCGCCCTTCGGGAGCGAGACCGCTTCGACACGATCGGCTTCGACCCGACCGTCCTCCGGCGACTGATGGTCGAGCAGGGATGGGCGGCCACGGTCACGATCCTGTTCCCGCTCGACGCGCTCACGCTCGAAGCGCGCAACCTGTTCCCGGTGGGGACGATGAACGAAGACCCGGCCACCGGGTCGGCGGCGGCTGCAGTCGGCGGCTACCTGCGCGCGCTCGACCTGGTCGAGCCGCCCGCCCGCATCGTCATCCGTCAGGGACATCACGTCGGCATCCCGTGCCGACTCGAGGTGGCTGTTCCACCGCACGGCGGAATCACGGTGTCCGGCTCCGCCCGCCACCTCGCTGCCGGAGCGAGCTAGACGTCCAGGAAGCGCAGCACGGCCAGCACGCGACGGTGCGCGTCCGGAGACGCCTCCAGGTCCAGCTTGGTCAGGATGCTGGTGACGTGCTTCTCCACGGCGCCGGGCGTGACGACCAGTCGGGCGGCGATCGCGGTGTTGCTGCGGCCCTCGGCCATCAATTGCAGCACCTCGCGTTCCCGCGGCGTGAGCCGCGCGAGCGGAGCGGTCCTCGCACGAAGCAGGTGCTCGACCAGGAGCGGGTCGAGCACGGTGCCGCCGGCGGCGATCGTCTCGACCGCGTCGTGCAGTTGCGCCAGGTCGGTGACGCGGTCCTTCAGCAGGTAGCCGACCCCGCTCGTGCCGGTCGCGAGCAGCTCGGTCGCGTAGGTGGACTCGACGTACTGGCTGAGCAGCAGCACGCCGACCGACGGGTGGGAGCGGCGCAGCCCGATCGCCGCGCGCACCCCTTCGTCCCGATGCGTGGGCGGCAGCCGGATGTCGAGCAGGACCAGGTCGGGGCGGAGTCGCTCGACCTGCTCGTCCAGCGTCGTGGCGTCCGGCAGTGCGGCGAGCACACGGACGCCGTCCTCCGCAAGCAGCCGGACGAGGCCCTCGCGCAGCAGGGTCGAGTCCTCGACCAGGACCACGCTCGCCGAGCCGCTCACGGCAGCGGGACGATCGCCGTGATCCTGGTCGGCCCGCCCGTCGGGCTCACGACGGTAAGGGTGCCGCCCAGGCCGGCGAGCCGCTCGATCGCTCCGGCGAGCCCGTGACCGGTCGTCACCTGCGCTCCACCGCGGCCGTCGTCCGACACCTCCAGTCGCAGCCGCCGGCCCTCGGCGCTAGATCCGGACGATGGCTCGGCGCCGGACTCGATCACCGCTTCAAGCACGATCCGCCGGGCGTCGGCGTACTTGATCGCATTGCTGGTCAGCTCCGCGGCGACGAAGTACACGCTGCGCTGCACGGCGTCGGAGAGCACAGCGCCGGGGAACTGACCGTCGAATGCCACGCGGGTCTCGATCGGCAACGGCCCGCGCCGGCCGAGCGCCTCGAGCGCGGCCGCCAGTCCGCGGTCCTGCAGCAGCGGCGGGGCGAAGCCCTGGGCGAGGGCGCGCAGCTCGTCGAGCGTCTCGGCGGCCAGCCGCCTGCCGACCTCGATCGCCTCGCGTGCGACGACCGGGTCGTCGTCGAGGCGTCGTTCCGCTGCGGCGAGCTCCATCTGCAGCCGCAGCAGCCGCTGCTGCGCCCCGTCGTGGATGTCCCGCTCCAGGCGCCGCAGGGCGCGGTCCTCGGCGGCGACCGCCGCACGCTGCGCAGCACCCACCCGGGCGACGGTCTCGCGCAGGTCGTCGGACCGGAACCGCGCCAGCAGCAGGCGGGCCAGACCCCAGTGCGCCAGCACGGCACCCCGCGTCACGAACGGCAGCAGCGCGAGCAGCAGCAACCCGATCGCGGTGCAGCCGGCCACGAACCACACGACACCCGCGGTGTCCGCACGCCCGACGAACAGCCAGGAGACGATCTCCGTGAGCGGCCGGCCGTCCACCCGAAGCCGGTCGCCGGATAGGTTCGGCGCCAGCATGGGCCGGCCCGTCGTCGACACCGGCACGAACTGGCCCCATGCCGGCAGACCGACGAGCGCGACCGTGACGACCAGCCAACCGGCCCAGAGCGTCGAGGTGGCCGCCGCGAGCAGCGGGGCCAGCACGAGATACAGCGCGGCGAGCCAGTTGTGCGCATCTGCGACGCCGTCACCGAGCGCCGCCAGCAGGCCCCGACCTCGCTCGCGCCGACGACGAGTCGGAGCGGCGATCGGCGGGGTGCGGGCCCACCGCAGCCGGCGCAGCTCGAACGCTGCGACCGGGCGGGCGACCCAGGTCACGACCGCCACCAGTGCCGCGGCAGCGATGAGCGACCGGACCAAGCCGTTGAACCGCGCGGGTTCGACCACCGCGATGAGCAGCCAGCCCGCGACCGCCGTCAGGGCCAGGTACGCGAGACTCCGCGGCATCCGGGCCCACAGGTTGGCGTACCGCCGAGCGAGAAGCGAGCGGTCAGCGGCTCGGGCAGGGGACGGAGCGAGGAGGGGCGCGGACATGGTTCGAGCCTCCTCGGCAGGACGGACGATGCCCATCCTGCCCGCACCCGTCACCACTCGGGGGTCATCCCCCGCCCGCGAAGCGGGCACCCGACTGGCGTGCGTGACTCGGTGCGCTCGAATCAGCGCGAAGCAGCGATCAGCGGGTGGTGACCAGCCGCAACTGCATCAGGACCTGCTCACGCAACTGGTCCGGGGCCGTGTCACGGCACGCGCGTCGCACGGCGTCGGTCAGAACCAGGCCGACCTTCGCCTCCTCCGCGCAATCGACGCAACCGGCCATGTGCTCGGTGATGTCGCCGTACTCGTCCCGCGCCAACTCGTGGTGCAGGTACTCCTCAAGGTCGTGCTTCGCCTTGGCACAGCCGCAGTCAGTCATTCACTCGCTCCCTTGCGTGTGGTGGTCCTTGCGTATGGTCGTCGCCCGGCGGGACACGGATCCCATCGTGATCCCCCGCTCGGTCGCATAATCGGTCAGCCGCTCGCGCAGCAGTCGGCGCCCGCGGTGCAGACGGCTCATCACCGTCCCGACCGGGGTCTTCATGATGTCCGCGATCTCCTGATACGCGAACCCCTCCACGTCGGCCAGATAGACGGCCATGCGGAAGTCGTCGGGGATGGACTGCAGCGCATCCTTCACCGCCGAGTCGGGCAGGTGATCGATCGCCTCCGCCTCTGCAGACCGGGAGGTGCGCGATGCGGAGGTGGTCGAGGTCGCCTCGCCCAGCTGCCAGTCCTCGAGTTCATCGACCGAGTTCTGGTACGGGTCTCGCTGCTTCTTGCGGTAGTTGTTGATGAAGGTGTTCGTCAGGATGCGGTACATCCACGCCTTCAGGTTGGTGCCCTGCTGGTACTGGTGGAACGCGCTGAACGCCTTGACGAACGTCTCCTGCACCAGGTCCTGCGCGTCGGAGGGATTGCGCGTCATGCGCAGGCCGGCCGCGTACAGCTGGTCGATGAACGGGAGCGCCTGGGCCTCGAACAGATCGCGCAACTCGTCCGGGGACTCCGGCAGCGCGCGGACGGGCTCAGCCGTGACACCCGCCGCGTCTGTGGTGTTCGCGGCGTCTGGAGTGTTCGCGGCGCCGCCGGCCCGGTGCGACTCGGGCGGTTCGGCGCCGGCCGGGGCGGACTCGATCTGGGCTGCCATCACCGCCAAGTCTAGGTCGGCGGGATGCGCGCAACCCGGACGCTGGCGCTGGGCGGCGACGCTTCGCGGGCCACGGAGGTCGGGCAGACCGACGCGCGTCGGACGCTGCAGCAGCGCTGTGCGCATTCGGGCCTCCGATCCGTATCCATGGGTGCGGCTCGCGACCGCTCTAGGGTGAACTGGTGCGGGACGAGGCCTATTCCACGGCGTCTGTTCCGGCCGACGGCGGGCGGGCCGGGAGCGGGTGGGCGGCGCCGCGCGCGACGGGACGGCTGGCGGCCACGGTCGCGCTGCCGGGCTCGAAGAGCCTGACCAACCGCGAGCTGGTGCTGTCTGCGCTCGCGGACGACGTCAGTACCCTGCGCGCACCGCTGCGCTCGCGCGACACGGACCTGATGATCGCCGCACTGCAGTCGCTGGGCACGAGCATCGAGGCGGGTGGCGGGTCGAGTGAGGAGGCGGGCGACGACCTGATCGTCACCCCGGCTGCGCTCGCCGGCGGCGGAGAGGTCGACTGCGGTCTGGCCGGCACGGTGATGCGCTTCCTGCCGCCGATCGCCGCGCTCGCCGACGGTCCGGTGCGCTTCGACGGCGACGCCCGCGCCCGCGCCCGGCCGATGGCGACGACCATCACCTCACTGCGGGCGCTCGGCGCCCGAGTCGAGGACGACGGTGCCGGCACGCTCCCCTTCACCGTCGACGGCGGCGGGTCGGTCGCCGGCGGCCGGGTCGTGATCGACGCGTCCGAGTCCAGCCAGTTCGTTTCCGGCCTGCTCCTGGCGGCTGCGCGGTTCGAGCAGGGCCTTGATCTGGAGCACCGCGGGACGCGGCTGCCCTCGCTGCCGCACATCGCCATGACGCTCGCGTGCCTGGCCGCGCGCGGTGTGCGCGTGGACACCGACGATCTGACCGAGCCGGCGGCCCGCTGGACGGTTCGGCCCGGCCGAATCCGGGGACGGACCGTCGCGATCGAACCCGACCTCTCCAACGCCGCCCCGTTCCTGGCCGCGGCGCTGATCGCGGGCGGCGCCGTCACCGTGCCGGGCTGGCCGCGAGCGACGACGCAGGTGGGCGACCGCCTGCGGGAGTGGCTGCCGGCGTTCGGCGCGGCGGTGCACCTGCACCACGACGGCCTGACGGTCGACGGCGGCGATGGCGTGCTCGGCGGCGGCAGCCTGCAGGCGGTCGACCTGGACCTGTCGACCGGCGGTGAACTGGCGCCGACCCTGATCGGGCTGGCGGCCTTCGGCGACGGGGTCAGCCGGTTCACCGGGATCGGTCACCTGCGCGGGCATGAGACCGACCGGCTCGCCGCGCTCGCCGCCGAGCTGACCGCCGTCGGCTGCGAGGTGCAGGAGTTGGCGGACGGGCTGGTCGTGCATCCCGCTCTGCTGCACACCCCGGAGCGTCCGTGGCGGGCCTTCGGTGATCACCGGATGGCGACCACCGGAGCGCTGATCGGCCTGGCGGTGGACGGACTGGTCGTGGACGACATCAGCACGACCGCGAAGACCCTGCCGGCGTTCCCGGCGCTCTGGCGGGACCTGATCGCATGAGCTGGCTGGGCGAGGATGAGGACGAGCCGTACAGCGAGTACGACGAGGCGCAGATCCGCTCCCGCCCCAATCCGCGCGGCTCCCGGGCCCGCACCAAGCAGCGGCCCGCGTACGAGAGCGCCACTCAGGGTCGCGTGCTCACCGTGGACCGCGGGCGGATGCAGGTGCTGATCGACGAGGGCGGTCCGGCGGAGCGGGAGCTGCAGGCGACGCGGGCCCGCGAGCTCGGTCGCACCGGAGTCGTGACCGGCGACCGCGTGGACCTGGTCGGCGACCTGACCGGCGAGCCGGGGTCGCTTGCCCGCATCATCCGCATCGATCCCCGCACCACGGTGCTCAGGCGCAGCGCCGACGACACCGACGAGGTGGAGCGCGTCATCGTGGCGAACGCGGAGCAGCTGCTGATCGTCGTCGCCGCCGCCGACCCCGAGCCGCGCCCGGCGCTGATCGACCGCTACCTGGTGGCCGCGTTCGACGCGGGGCTCGCGCCCGTACTGCTCGTCACCAAGGTCGACCTGGCGGACCCGACGGAGCTGCTCGCCGAGTTCGCGCCCCTCGACCTGACCGTGCTGGTGACCGCTCGCGGCGCGGATCTGGCCCCGGTGCGCGCTCGACTGCTGGGCCGGACCACGGTCGCGGTCGGTCACTCCGGCGTGGGCAAGTCCACGCTGGTGAACGCGCTGGTCCCCTCCGCGCTGCGGGCGACCGGCGTGGTCAACGCGGTCACCGGACGCGGGCGGCACACCTCGTCGTCCAGCATCGCCCTGCGGATCATCGCGACCGCCGACGAGGTGGCGGTCGGGCTGCCGGCGGCGGGAATCGTGATCGACACCCCCGGCATCCGCTCCTTCGGCCTGGGTCACGTGGATCCGGCGAGCATCCTGCGCTCCTTCGCCGCGACCGCCAGGCCCGTGGCGGACCCACCCGACGGCATTCCGCTGGCGGAGGCGCACGACTGGGAGATCGTCGACCGCGTCGCCGGCGGTGAGTTGGGCGAGGCGGGCAAGCGGCGTCTGGAGTCCCTGCAGCGCCTGCTCGACGCGCAAGGCGGACGAGTGCTGGGCGCGGACGACCCGGCCTGAGCGCTGCCTCCCCACCCCGCTTCCCCTCCCCTCCGACCCCGTTCCCCGGTAGGGCGGCGAGCAGGCCGCGCTCCCTAGGCTTGCGGCGTGCCCGTGGACCTGGACGACGACCTGCATCTGGCCCTCGATCTGGCCGACATGGCGCACGTGCTGGCGCTGCAGCGGTTCCGCGCGACGGACCTGCAGATCGACACCAAACCCGACCGCACGCCGGTGACGGACGCCGACCGGGCGGTCGAGCAGGCGCTGCGGGCGGCGCTGCGAGACGCCCGGCCGAACGACTCCGTGCTCGGCGAGGAGTACGGCGGCGAGCCGACCGGCGGCCGGCAGTGGATCATCGACCCGATCGACGGCACCACCAACTTCCTGCGGGGACTGCCGATCTGGGCGACCCTCATCGCGCTGGTCGAGGACGGCGAACCCGTGGTCGGCGTCGCGGCGGCACCCGCGCTGCATCGGCGCTGGTGGGCGGCGACCGGCCGCGGGGCGTGGGCCGCGGAGGTCACGGCGCGCGGCACCGGCACCGCGCAGCGCCTGCGCGTCTCCGCCGTCCGCACGATCGAGGACGCGCTGCTCAGCTACAACTCCCTGCAGGGCTGGCTGGAGGCCGGCCAGCTGGACGAGCTGGTCGCCCTCGCCCGCCGCGCCTGGCGCACCCGGGCGCTCGGCGACTTCTGGTCCTACGTGCTCGTCGCCGAGGGCCAGATCGACATCGCCGGGGAGCACGACCTGAAGGTCTACGACCTGGCCGCACTCGTGCCCATCGTGACCGAGGCGGGCGGCCGCTTCACCGGGCTGGACGGGGTGCCCGGCCCGTGGCAGGGTACCGCGCTCGCCACCAACGGCCGCCTGCACGACACCGTGCTGGCGGCGATGCGCGGGGCGCGGGCCTGAACCCGACCATCCGGACCAGCCCCTCAGTTATTCAGCGCACCTCACATTCCGACGTCCCCGGCCGTTGACTTGATATGGAGCCGTCCGAACGCGTCGTCGCCGGGCACGGAAGTGCCGTCTGGCGCGTCTGCCGCGGACTGCTGAACGAGCACGACGCCGAGGACGCGTGGGCGGACACCTTCGCGGCCGCGCTCGCCGCCTGGGGACGGAGCGATCAGAACGCGAACGTGCGCGGCTGGCTCGTGACCATCGCGCACCGCAAGGCGATCGATGTGCTGCGGCATCGCGCTCGCGATCCGCTGCCCGTCGAGACGGTGCCGGAACGGCCGAGCCGCTACGGCGTCCCGGGGGCGCGCGACCTGGACCTCTGGGCCGCACTCGCGACCCTGCCGCCCAGGCAGCGCGCCGCGGTCGTGCACCACCACCTGGGCGGGCTGCCCTATGACGAGATCGCCCAGCTGACCGGGACGACCGCCGCCGCCGCCCGGCGCGCCGCCTCCGACGGCGTGGCCCGGCTGCGCGCGGTTCTGGATCCGCGTCCGAACCCGCCACAGCACCCATCACGAGAATCGACCTCACCTGAACCGACCGAGGAGGCACCATGACGATCGACGCATTCCCGGTCGAGCACGTCCCCGACGACAGCGCGCGACTGGAGCGCCTGCACGCGCGCCTGGAGGACGCGGCAGTCGGTGAGGCCGCCCCCGACGTGCACTTCCGCGTCGTGGACTCGCCGCTCGGCGCGCTGTTCGTCGCGGCCACGGAGCAGGGCGTCGTGCGACTGGCCTTCGAGCTGGAGGACGCTGAAGCTGTGCAGCAGCAGCTGGCCGACCGCATCGGCCCGCGCGTGCTGCGCGCCCCGCGGCGGCTGGATCCGGTGGCCCGCTGGCTCGACGCATACTTCGCCGGCGCCGCCGCACCGTTCGACGGCCCCATCGACCTGCGGCTGGCCCGGGGGTTCCGCCTGCAGGTGCTGCAGCACCTGCAGCAGGTGGCGTACGGGCGCCGGATCAGTTACGGCGCCCTCGCCGCCGCCGCCGGCAACCCGGGAGCGGTGCGAGCCACCGGCACGGCATGTGCGACGAATCCGCTGCCCCTGCTCATCCCCTGCCACAGGGTCGTGCGCTCCGACGGCACGATCGGCGCCTACCGCGGCGGTACCGAGGCGAAGGTGCGACTGCTCGCCCTGGAGGCGCCGCCCGCCTGACCGTCCGACCCGACCCACCCGACCCGACCCGACCGGACCCGGACGACGGTCAGGCGCCGCGCGGGTCGCGTCCAGGGCGGCAGAGTGGGATGCACCGCATGCGAGCACTGACATGGCAGCGAGCGGAGCACGTCTCGGTCGAGCAGGTCCCCGACCCGACGATCCTGCAACCGACCGATGTGATCATCCGGGTGACCTCGGCCGCGATCTGCGGCTCGGACATCCACCTCTTCGACCTGTTCGGCCCGTTCCTGTCCAAGGGTGACGTGCTCGGCCACGAGACGATGGGGATCGTGGAGGAGGTCGGCTCCGCGATCCAGACGCTGGCCGTCGGCGACCGGGTCGTGATCCCGTTCGTCATCGCATGCGGGCACTGCTTCTTCTGCTCCCGCGGGCTGCCGACCCAGTGCGAGACGACCCAGCAGACGGAGCACGGCACCGGCGCCGCGCTCTATGGCTACACGGAGCTGTACGGCTCCATCCCCGGCGGCCAGGCGGAGCGCCTGCGGGTGCCGCTCGCCGACTTCAACGCGACGAAGATCGCAACCGACCTGCCCGACCTGCGATACCTGTTCCTGAGCGACATCCTGCCGACGGCGTGGCAGGGCGTGCAGTACGCGAACGTGCCGCAGGGCGGCACGTTGGCGGTGCTGGGGCTCGGTCCGGTCGGGCAGTTCGCCGCCCGCATCGGCAAGTACCTCGGCCATCGGGTGATCGCGGTCGAGCCGGTGCCGGAGCGCCGCGCCCTGGCCGAACGGTGGGGTATCGAGACCCTCGACGCGACCGACGACGTGCTCGACCAGCTGTTGCAGCGGACGGCGGGCCGTGGCCCGGATTCGGTGGTCGAAGCGGTGGGCATGGAGGCGCACGGCCAGGCCGGCCTCGGTGTCGCGCAGAGGGCGGTCGGGCTGCTGCCGAAGCCGGTCGCGCAGAAGGTGATGACCACCGGCGGCGTCGACCGCCTGACCGCGCTCGATCTGGCGATCGACGCGGTACGCCGCGGCGGAACGATCTCGCTGTCCGGCGTCTACGTGGGCACGGCCGACCCGATGCCGCTGATGACCCTGTTCGACAAGCAGGTCGCGATCCGCATGGGGCAGTGCAATGTGCAGGCGTGGCGCGACGAGCTGCTGCCGCTCGTGGAGGACCCGGCCGATCCGCTCGGCACGATGGACCTCGTCACCCACGAGGTGGGATTGGACCAGGCGCCGGAGATGTACGAACTGTTCCGCGACAAGAAGGACGGCTGCATCAAGGTGGTGCTGCACCCCTAGCCGCGCAGCGACGAGGCGGGACCGCCGCAGGTCAGCGGGAGGAGGCGTCGCCACGGGCGATGAAGCCCGACTCGTAGGCGAAGATCACGGCCTGCACGCGATCACGCAGTTCGAGTTTCGATAGCAGATTCGCCACGTGCGTCTTGACCGTCGCCGGGGTGACGACCAGTTCGGCCGCGATCTCGGGGTTCGTCAGGCCGCGCGCCAGCAGGGTCAGCACGGTTCGTTCCCGTTCGGTCAGCTTCTCGACCACCGAGGCGCCGACCGGCGGTGTCGCGGTGCGGACGAACTCGGTGACGATGCGCTGCAGCACGGGTTGCGCGATCGGGGTCTCGCCGGCCGCGACGGCGCGGACGCTCTCGACGAGCACCTCCGGTCGCACGTCCTTCAGCAGGTACCCGCTCGCTCCCGCCCGCAGTGCGCCGACGACGTACTCGTCGAGGTCGTAGGTGGTCAGGACCAGGACGCGGCTTCGCGGCTGCGTCTGCACCAGCAGGCGCGTGGCGTCCAGACCGTTCAGCTCGGGCATGCGGATGTCCATCAGCACGACGTCGGGATCGAGTTCCCGGGCCAGGCGCACGGCATCGGCGCCGTTCGCCGCCTCCCCCACCACGTGCAGGTCGGCGTGCTGCTCGAGGATGATCCGGAATCCGCTGCGCACCAGCAACTGGTCGTCGGCGACGAGGACGGTCGTCACACCCGCTCGCTCTCGCTTGTGCTGTACGGCAGGGTCGCGCGCACGATCCATCCGCCGGCATGCCCACTCGGACCCGCCTGCAGCTCGCCCGCATAGGCGGCGACGCGCTCCGCCATACCGATCAGGCCGCGGCCCGCCCCGACGCTTCGGCCCGGCGCGACGCTGAGATCAGCCCCGCTGCGCAGACGGGGACCATCGGTCTCGACGGTGAGGCCGAGCACGTCGGCGCGCCAGTCGAGCGTCACGATCGCCTTCCGTCCGGGCGCGTGCTTGCGGGCGTTCGTGAGCGCCTCCTGCACCACTCGGAAGGCGGTCAACGAGACGCCGTCCTGCAGTGGCGCGGGCATGCCGTGTTCGACGAGGCTCGCGTCACCGACGGCCACGAGGTCGGCGACCTGGGCGACCAACGGTCCGGGTGCGGTCTGAGCGCTGCCGGCAAGGCCTCGCACGTCCAGCAGCGACCGCAACTCGGCGAGCGCGGTGCGGGCTTCGGCGACGATGTGGTCGACCGGCTGGCGCGCCGGATCGTCGACCGCCACCAACTGCTGCGCCGCCGCGGCCTGCACGGCGATCGTCGTCAGGGTGTGCGCCAGCACATCGTGCACGTCGCCCGCGATCCTCACCCGCTCGGCCTCGGCAGCGAGCGCAGTGTGCCGATCGCGTTCGAAGTCGAGGCGGGCGCGAAGCAGACGAAGCTCGGCCGCGCGCTCCCGGGATCGGCCGAGCAGCACGCCGGCGACGACGGGAGCACCCGCGATCAGGAGCGGCGCGACGATCTTGCCGAGGATCGACGATTGGTCGTCCGGGATGCAATAGGTGCCGGCGAGGACGAGCCCGATGCCGAGCACGGCTCGCCGGCCGCGCAGGCGCACCGCCAGCGAGAAGAAGACGACGAGCAGCGCGGCGAAACCCCAGAGCGGCAGGCTGGCTCGGCTCAGTGCCGACACCACGGGCGCACCGACCGCAACGACCCCCGCCATGAGCAGCGGCGCCGTGGTCCGCAGCACGATCGACCCGGCCACGACGATCGCGATCAGTGCGACCGGCGCCTCCCAACCGGGCCGGACTCCCGGACTCTCGATCCAGGCTGCAAGCACGAGCAGGCCGGCGATCACGATGTCCCACCACGGGGGCCGGAGCGATGCCACGGTGAAGGTCGGTCGCCGGGCCGCCAGGGGCTCGGAGCCCTGCGAGGGCGGCGCGATCGGCTGCGCGCGGCGAGCGAGCGCGAGCAATGACCGCACGTCGCTCATGCCGGCTCGGGCGCCTGAGGAGATCGCGTCGATCGGCGGCCGAGCAGCGGAGGCAGCGGGAACGAGTTGCTCCGCCGCTCCCGACTGCACCGCGATCGTCGTCAGCGTGTGGCCGAGGATGTCGTGCAGATCGCGGGAGATGCGCGCACGCTCCGCTTCGGCCGCCAGCTGCGCCTGATGCCCGCGCTCCTCGACGATCGCCTCGGTCACCTGGCGCAGGCGGACCGTCTGCTCGCGCGCTCGGCGCACCAGCAGCCCGATCGCCGCAGGTCCGCCGACGATCAACAGCGGAGTCACGATCGTCTCGACCAGGTCGGACGTACGGGCCTGCAGCACGATCGTCGCGGCCAGCAGCACGGCGACCGCACCCGCTGCGGCCCGAGGCCGTGCGTGCAGCGGAATGGAGAACGCGATGATCAGCACCGCGGCGAGCAACCACAGCACGCCGTCCACACTCGGCAGCAGCAGCGCCCCCGCCGACGCGATGCCCGCCATCAGGAGCGGAGCGCAGGTGCGCAGGGCGACCGACGCGCTGATCGCCACCCCGGCGGCGATCGCAATCGGATGCGGAGCGGCACGAGCGGCGACGGTCGTTGCGACGTCCGCCGCGGTGAGCGCCACCGCGAGCGCCACGTCGAGCCACGGCACCCGCCCTCGGTGGCGCAGGATCCCGTGGCCGAGCGCCGTCACGCGCCCACCATAGAAGCCACGGCGGATCGAGCGCATCGGCCGGTCGGGCGAAGTTCCCGCCGCCGATCGGGCGAAGTTCCCGCCGCCGATCGGGCGACGACGAGGTCCACGGAATCACGCCCCGGTGCGCCCCGGATCGGCCGGCCGCCCGATCCGGCGCGGGGCTGCTTCTTCCTACCGTCGAGGCATCGACAGCCCGAGAGGACGCTCACCATGCCCGACCTGCCCGTCACCACTCCGCCTCGAACGGCGCTCTTCTGCACCGTGCTCATCGCGGCTCCGCTCCTGGAGGTGGTCGAAGCCCTGATCTCGCCCCTCGCGAACGGCACCACCGAACAGGACATCGCCTCGATCGCCACGTCGCCGACGCGGTTCGTCGTGTCGGTGCTGATCGGCACCCTCGGCACGTTCCTGCTGCTGCCCGCCCTGCTCGGGCTGGCCCGGCGCGCCTCGACCCGCTCCCCGAAGCTCGCCTTCGCGGCCGCGATCGCCGGCGGCACGCTGGCCCTGACGTTCAGCGGTATCCGCCTGGGCCAGGCGGCGGAACTCGCCGCGGCGACCGGCGGGCTCTCGCCGTCGGCAGCGGCGCACCAGTTCGATCAACTGACCGGCAACGCCATCGGAGCGACGTTCCTCACGTTGTTCCTCGTGTCGAACATCGTCGGTGTCGTCCTGCTCGGCATCGCCCTGTGGCGCTCCCGACTGGTGCCGATCCCGGCCATTGTGCTGTTCCTGCTCTTCCCCGTGCTCGACTTCGCGCTGCCGACCCACTTCGGCGCGGCCGCCTCCCACCTGGTGCTGACGATCTCGTTCACGTGGATGGCGATCGCGCTGCTGCGCTCCACGCCGGCACGGCGACCGGCCAAGCGCGACGCGGCACGAGAGGCGAAGAAGAACGCCGAGGCTACAGAGCGCAGTACGGCTCAGCGCAGTACGACAGAGGGCAGTACGACAGAGCGCAGTACGACTCCATCCAGTGCGACAGGGACCCGCGCGTAGGAGTGGAGATGGGGGGAATCGAACCCCCGTCCACTGCTGGAGAACGACGTCTTCTCCGGGCGCAGCCTGTGTCTTTCGTTCTACTCGGCCCCGTCCCTTGCCACAGGCAGGTTACGGACGACAGGCCCAGCCCTGGTTGAAGTCCCGCGGCGACCCAAGGCAGGACGTCCGCAGCGAGCCCCCTAGCTGACGCCGGATACCGGGGCGGAGGCCCACCCGGTCCGACGGCGTCACTCCGGCTGCTTACGCAGCGAGAGCGAACGCGGTGCGAGTCTTACTGGCACCTGTTGTTTGCAGGGAGCATTAACGAGTTGACCCTGCATCCTCGGCCCGCTTTCCGCCGTTGAACAGGCAATGTCGAAACCGATCATCCCCATGGCCGGCGGGCCACTGTCGCACTGTGGAGTTGTGTGCCCGTCGATCACAGAGCGTGTCCGAGGGGCACGTCAGTGTAGAGCAGCCCGATAAGTACTGCCACCCCCAGATGACGGCCCCGCGCCACATGGGACAGATCGCCGGACTGTGCAGTATGTTCGGCCGACGCCGCCCGACTGGACGGGCTGCACTAGAACGAAGGAAACATCATGAGCCTCGGTGCCGGCATCGTCCTGCTCGCGATCGGCGCGATCCTCGCGTACGCCGTGAACGTACAGGTCAGCTTCGTCGATCTGCATACCGTCGGATACATCCTGATGGCCGCCGGCGCGATCGGCATCATCCTCGGGATCGTGCTTATCAGCCGCCGTCGCAGCTCCGTCTCCACCAGCCGCAGCAGCATCGACCCGGCCACCGGCGACCGCGTGCGCCGGGACGTGCGCTCCGACGATCTCTGATCCGAGCCGGCTCCGCGGAGCCGATTTCTCCGGCAGATCCGTCCGACCGGATCGGCAGTCCGGGAAGAGGAGCGTCGCCCGCGCGTTGCAGCACGGGTGAACACATTGATGATCGTCGTCGGCAGCGTCCGCCCCGGCCGAGCGGGACTGCCGATCGCGGAATGGGTGCGGACCGTCGCTACGCAGAAGGGCGACTGGCAGATCGACTTCGTGGACCTGGCCGAACTCGCGCTGCCGTTCATGGACGAGCCGCAGCACCCCCGGCTGCACCGCTACACGAAGCCGCACACGATCGCCTGGAGCGAGCGGGTCGAGCGCGCTGACGCCTTCGTCTTCGTGACGCCCGAGTACAACTACAGCTACTCCCCCGTGCTGAAAAACGCGATCGACTTCCTGAACTCGGAATGGTGGATGAAGCCGCTCGGCTTCGTGAGCTACGGCGGCATCTCCTCCGGCACCCGCGGCGTGGTCGCGCTGCTGCCCAGCATCGTGGGCCTCGGAATGGTGCGGGTCGGCGCGAACGTCGAGCTGTCCTTCGGCATGCGGCGGATCCAGGACGGCGTCTTCCAGCCCGAGGAGCGTGAGTCGACCCTGCTCGACAAGGAGTTGACCGAACTGGCGTCGCTCGCCGACGGCCTGAAGGACGTCCGCGCCCGCGGCTGAAGCGCGGCCGGTCAGTCGCCGAGGTTGCGGCGGCTGGACATCGCTCGGTCGGCTTCGCGGCGGTCCTGCCGCTCCCGCAGGGCCTGGCGCTTGTCGTACTCGCGCTTGCCCTTCGCCACCGCCAACTCCACCTTCGCCTTCCCGTCGCTGAAGTAGAGCGACAGCGGCACCAGGGTGTACCCGCCCTCCCTGACCCGGGAGGCCAGTTTCAGGATCTGCGCCTTGTGCAGCAGCAGCTTGCGGGTACGCCGGGGTGGGTGGTTGGTCCAGGTGCCCTGGTTGTATTCGGGGATGTGCACCGCGTCCAGGTACGCCTCGTTGCCGTCGATGTAGGCGTAGCCGTCGACCAGGGAGGCGCGGCCCTGCCGCAGCGACTTCACCTCGGTGCCGGTGAGCACGATGCCGGCCTCGATGGTGTCCTCGACCGTGTAGTCGTGTCGCGCCTTGCGGTTGCTGGCCACCACACGGCGGCCCTGCTCCCTTGGCACGATGCGCTCCTTCTCTTTCTCTGCTGCGTCCCGTGAAGATCGCCTCATGAGCGAGTCAGGAGCAGGTCGGACAGCCCTCCATCGTACCGGCGGCCCCCGTCTCAGGACGATCGGGATCGACTGAGCGATGATCGCGTCATCGGTATCCACACCCGCTCGCCCCGAAAGGCACTCGTGCAGCCCACCTCGGTCCCCTATCCGCTCGGCGTCTCGATCGTGGGCGGCGGTGACGAGAACAGCGGCGTGAACGTCGCCGTCTACTCCGAGACCGCGGACGCGGTGTACTTCTGCGTCTTCGACGACCACGACCGGGAGACGCGGATCCGGCTCGAGAACCGCTCCGGCCACGTCTTCCACGACCTGGTGCCGGGCATCGGGCCGGGCACCCGGTACGGACTGCGGGTGGACGGCGAGTGGAACCCCGCCGCGGGCCTGCGCCACAACGTGCACAAGCTGCTGCTGGAGCCGCACGCCCGCGCGATCTCGGGCGACTACCGGTGGGATCAGACCCTGTTCGGGCACGACATGAACGAGCCCACGCGCATGGACCGCACCGACTCCGCCGCGTCGATGCCCCGCTGCATCGTCACCGGGTCCACCTTCGACTGGGACGACGGCGGCGCCGACCGGCCGCCCCGGGTCCCCCTGGCCGAGACGATCGTCTACGAGACGCACGTGAAGGGGTTCACGAAGCGGCTGGACGCGGTGCCGCCGGACATCCGCGGAACCTATGCGGGCCTGGCGCACCCCGAGGCGATCCGTCACCTCACCGAGCTGGGAGTCACCTCGATCGAGCTGATGCCGGTGCACCAGTTCGTACAGGACAGCCACCTGCTGGAGGCGGGGCTGCGCAACTACTGGGGCTACAACAGCATCGGCTTCTTCGCGCCGCACGGCGAGTACAGCGCGGCCGGCGACGGCGGCGGGCAGGTCGACGAGTTCAAGGCGATGGTGAAGGCGCTGCACGCCGCCGGCCTGGAGGTGATCCTGGACGTGGTCTACAACCACACCGCCGAGGGCAACCACCTGGGTCCGACACTGAGCTTCAAAGGCATCGACAACGCCTCCTATTACCGGCTGGTGGAGGGCGAGGAGGACGCCTACTTCGACACCACCGGCACCGGCAACAGCCTGAACGTCTCGCATCCGCTGGCGCTCGGCCTGATCATGGATTCGCTGCGCTACTGGGTGACCGAGATGCACGTGGACGGGTTCCGGTTCGACCTGGCGACGACGCTGACCCGGCAGGGCGGCGACGCGGCCCTGCACAGCGCGTTCCTGGACCTGATCGCGCAGGACCCGGTGCTGGCGCCGATCAAGATGATCGCGGAGCCGTGGGACACCGCCGGCTACCAGGTGGGCGGCTTCCCAGCGGACTGGTCGGAGTGGAACGGCAAGTTCCGCGACGACGTGCGGGACTTCTGGCGCGGCGGCGACAGCCTGCTCAGCACCACGTCGCAGCGCATCCTGGGCAGCCCCGACGTGTACGAGGCGGGCCGGCGGGCGCCGCTGTCCAGCGTGAACTTCATCACCGCGCACGACGGCTTCACCCTGGCCGACCTGACCGCCTACGCGGAGAAGCACAACGCCGCGAACGGCGAGGACAACGCCGACGGCGAGAGCGACAACCGATCGGCCAACTCCGGTGCCGAGGGCCCGACCGAGGACGCGGCGGTGAACGAGCGTCGCGGCCGGCAACGCCGCAACCTGCTGGCCACGCTGCTGCTGTCGGCGGGTGTGCCGATGCTGCTGGGCGGCGACGAGATCGCGCGCACCCAGGGCGGCAACAACAACGCCTACGCCCAGGACAACGAGATCTCCTGGTACGACTGGGCCGCCGCCGACCACGACCTGCTCGCGTTCACGAAGCAGTTGATCGCGCTGCGGCGGGCGTATCCCGCACTGCGGCCGCCATGGTTCCGTCAGGCGCCGAACGGCCACTCGGTGAACACGGTGCAGATCCTGCGCTCCGACGCCGCGGAGTTCAGCGACGACGAATGGAACGATCCGAGCGCTCGCACGATCACCTTCGTGTTCGGCTTCGAAGGCGGCGACGCGTTCGCGCTGCTGCTGAACTCGGCGTCGAACGGCGTGGAGTTCACGGTGCCGCCCGCCCCGCACGCGGAGTGGCAGCTGGCCCTCTCAAGCGACGACGAGCAGGTCGTCGCGGGTGCGGTCTCGACGCTGATCGTGCAGAACACGTCGTTCACGCTGCTGCAGTCCCGCGCCGGCTGACCGCCGGGTGGTCTCGCAGGCTCAGACCCGCAGGTACCGGCTGATCGCGATGTTCGCCGACACCGCAGCCAGCACGATGCCGAGCACGATCAGGATCGGGACGACGACGAGCGCATCGGGCACGGTCACGAACGCGATCGACGCCGACTCCGACTTCGCCAGGTAGCCCTGCACGAAGAACTGCACGATCCCGATGGTCGCAAGGCCAGCCAGCACCGATCCGATCAGCGAGGCGAGCACCCCCTCCAGCACGAACGGGGTCTGGATGAACCGGTTCGACGCCCCGACCAGGCGCATGATCCCCAGCTCCTTGCGCCGAGAGAACGCGGACAGCCGGATCGTCGTCGAGATCAGCAGCGCCGCCGCGACGAGCATCAGCGTCGCGATCACCGCCGCGGTCAGACTGGCGGTGTTCAGCACACCGAAGATCTGGTCGAGCAGGCGCCGCTGGTCGGTGACCGCGTCGACGCCGGGCAGGTCGCCGACGGTCTCGCTGATCAGCAGCGACTGCGACGGGTCCTTCAGGTTGATCCAGTACGCCTGGTTCAGCAGGTCGGGGGTGACGATGTCGGCGACCGGGTTGCCCTTGAACTGCGTCTGGAAGTTCTTGTACGCCTGCTGCTGCGTCTCGAAGTACGACCGTTTGATGAACGGCGCCAGAGTCGGCGACTTCAGGGCGGCGCCCACGGCGGCGATCTGCGACTTCGTGGCGCTGGTCTTGCCGCAGTGGGTGCTCGGCACCTCGCCGTTGCAGAGGTAGACCGCGACCTGCGCCTTGTCGTACCAGTAGCTCTTCATCTGGCCGATCTGCATCTGCAGCAGCACGGCCGTGCCGACGAAGGTCAGGGAGACGAACGTGACCAGCACGATCGAGACGACCATGGAGAAATTGCGCCGCAGCCCCTGACCCGCCTCGGCGAGCACCAGTCCCAGCCTCACGAGGACGGCCCCACGGTGCCGGTACCGGTGCTGCTGCCGGTACCGGTGCTGCCCGTTTTTTCGGCGCCGGTCTCCGTGGGCTCCGCGTCTCCGCGCAGGCCCAACCCGGCCAGAAAGTCCAGGTGCTGCGGCAGCGGCTCCCGGTGCTTGGCGGTCGAGCGCAGGCGCGCGTCGACGTCCAGGTCGAGTTCGAGGTCATGGTCGAGGAGCGAGTCGTCATGGGGCGTCGGCGGCTCGGCGGATGCGGGAGGAGCGGGTGCGATTCGGACGGGTGCCGTGGGTGTGCGAGCCGTCGCCCATCGGCGCACCGGCGCCGGGTTCGGCGCGGTCTCGGTCTGGACGGCTGCAGACGGCACTGGCGCGGACTGCACTGCTCCTGACGGCACGGACGCGGACTGCGGCGTGCGCGCAGGAGCGGCGGACCCCGTCGAGGCAGGCGCGGCGGTCGGCTCCATCGGGTCGGGCTCGTCGTCGGTGAGCAGCCAGCGGCTGAGCCACGGCTGCGGGCCCGCATCGGCCATCGCCTCGGTCGGTGACGGCTCGGTCCGGGATGGCTCAGCGTGGGCCAGCCTGGCAGTGGCGGACGAACCCGTCGGGGCGGCCGCCGGCTGCGAGCGGGCAGGCTTCTGGGTGCGCGCCGCCTGCACGGGCACGGCGCTCGTGACGTAGGTGGCCTCCAGCTCGTCGCGCACGATCCGGCCGTCGATCAGCTCGACGACGCGGCGCTGCATGCGGTCCACGATGGTCACGTCGTGCGTCGCCATCACGACCGTGGTTCCGCTCGCGTTGATCGTGGCGAGCACCTGCATGATCTCGTCGCTCGTGGTCGGGTCCAGGTTGCCGGTCGGCTCGTCCGCCAGCAGCACCGCGGGCTTGTTCACCACCGCACGGGCGATCGCGACGCGCTGCTGCTCGCCGCCGGAGAGCTCGTTGGGCAGCGACCGTGCCTTGTCCTGAAGGCCGACCATCCGCAGCACGTCCGGGACCGCCTCCTGGATGAAGCCGCGCGACTTGCCGATCACCTGCAGGGTGAAGGCGACATTGGCGTACACGGTCTTGTTCGGCAGCAGGCGGAAGTCCTGGAACACCACGCCCAGCGTGCGGCGGAAGTACGGCACCTTGCGGGCAGAGATGGTCGTCAGCCGCTGGCCGAGCACGTGGATCTCGCCGGTGGTGGGCCGGTCCTCGCGCAGGATCAGCCGCAGCAGGCTGGACTTGCCGCTGCCCGAGGCGCCGACCAGGAACACGAACTCGCCGCTGCCGATCTCCAGCGAGATCCCGTCCAGGGCGGGACGGGAACCGCCGCGGTACGTCTTGGTGACGGAGTCGAAGCGGATCATGACGCGAGGCAGCCTAGGCAGCGCCGTCGCCGTTTCTGCGCCCGACAGGCCGGGCGGCTGCTCACGGCCGAGGGCGAGTCAGCAGGTAGAGGTGGGCCTGGCCGATCTGCCAGGCGTCCTGCTCGGTGAAGCCCGTGGCGGTGAGCGACCGCCAGTCGGCGGTGGTGGGCACGGGAACGGCGGCGCCGCGCCTGCGGCCTGTCGTACCGCCCACATCCGCCAGGTACCAGACCCGCGAGGTGTCCGCCAGCAGGTCCAGCCGGTCGCTGAGCGGCACGCTGGACTCCCACAGGCTGTCCCGCGCGACCGCAGATCGCTGCAGGGTCAGGTCCGTCATGCCGCGCACCGCGTCGGGGTACGCGACGGTCATGGTGCGGCTGCTCCAGATGCCTCCGGGGTCGCGCACGTAGTCGATCGCGTCGCCCCGATGGCCGGAGGCGCGCAGCACCGCGGCGACCTGGCTGTACGGGGAGCTCTCCTTGACCGTGGTGCCTCGCTCCTGCCACCAGTCCAGGCCGCCGAGCGCCAGCAGTGCGACGAGTCCGGCGGCCGCGAGAGCGCGGGGCCGGACCGTCGTCAGGCCGAGCGCGATCAGCAGGGCCACCGCCGGAGCCGAGGTCGCGACATAGCGCGGCAGGTAGGTGGGCGATTCGACGGCAGAGAGCAGCAGCAGGCCTGTGGTCGGCAGCGCGAGCCAGCAGAGCCCGAGCGCCAGGGGCGGAAAGGGCCGCTCCCAGGTACCGATCGCCGCCGCAGCCCAACCCACGCGGCGGATCGCGAGGGCACGCCGGGCACTGGCGACGACGACCAGGATCACGATGACCCAGGCGAGCAGGGCGTACCCCCACGAGAAGCGGAACCACTGCTGCACGACGACCGACTGCACGGTCGCCCCCGACAGATGCGGGATCCACGAGACCTGGCCCTGCTGACCGCTCGCGAGCAGCGCCAGCGGCGCGACCGCCAGCCCGCCGATCACGGTCGCGGCCAGCCAGCTCTCGCAGACCGCCCGGCCGCGGCCGCCGAGCAGCAGGGTCAGGCCGTGCGCCAGCACGACCAGCACCGCGTAGACGAACACCGCGGTGGTCACGCAGACGAGCACCGCGTAGAGCGCCCACCACGCCACGGCCGGTCTGCCGACACTCCGCTGCGCGCGCAGCAGCACGACCGTCAGCCAGACCGTCAGGGCGACGGCGAGCGCCGTCGAGCGAGCCTCCGTTCCCGCCCAGCTGGTGACCGGCAGGCTCAGGAAGACGATGCCGCTGATCAGGCCGAACCGGCGCGCCGAGCTCAGCGCCGCCTGGGTGGCGAGCGCACGGCCGAGCACCACCATGCCAGCCGTGGCCAGAGCGATGAACAGTGCGCTCGGCGCCCGCAGGGTCCAGGCCGACACGCCCGTCAGGGCGATCCACGGGTGCACCACCGCGTAGTAGGTGGCGTGCACCGCGTCGACGGTCTGCGCCATCGCGACCAGCTCCGGCAGCGACCGGGCGGCCGCCGATGCGGTCGCCCCTTCGTCGAACCAGATGGAGGCGCGCGTGTTCAGCACCAGCGAGGCGATCAGCGCCAGGAACCCCAGCACGGCGGCATCCAGCACGACGGAGGCGCCTCCGACGGCCGAACTCGCGGGCCGCACCGGGCTCGGCGGCTCCGGCAGCACCTCGTCGATCAGACCGTCGTCCTCGATCACGCGGTAGCGAACGACCACGACCCCTCCAACGCCCGGGGCAGCGTCCATCCCCGGTGGCACAGGCTAGGCAGTGGGGCGGCGCGCGGGGTGTCGACGTGCCGCGCGGTGCGCTACCCATGTTCCGACGACCGACGGCCGGGACGGCCGTCGGCGCTGGGGTCGCGGCGGAGCCCAGAAATGGGCTCCGCTCCTAGCTCCACCGCGCTGGGGTCGCGCGGAGCCAAGAAATTGGCTCCGCCTACAGCTCCACCGCGCCCTTGCGCCACCGGATGCCCGCGGCGATGAAGCCGTCCAGATCGCCGTCGAAGACGCTGGAAGGGTTGTTCACCTCGTACTCGCTGCGCAGGTCCTTGACCATCTGGTATGGCGCCAGCACGTAGGAGCGGATCTGGTCGCCCCAACTGGCGGTGATCACGCCGGCCAGTTCCTTCTTCTTGGCCGCCTCCTCCTCCCGCCGCTGGATCAGCAGCCGGGATGCGAGCACGCGCAGCGCTGCGGCGCGATTCTGGATCTGGCTCTTCTCGTTCTGCATCGACACGACGATCCCGGTCGGCAGGTGCGTGATGCGCACCGCGGAGTCGGTGGTGTTGACGCTCTGCCCGCCGGGGCCGGAGGAGCGGAAGACGTCCACGCGGATGTCGCCCTCCGGGATCTCGATGGCGCCGGACTCCTCCAGCAGCGGGATCACCTCGACCGCCGCGAAGCTCGTCTGCCGCTTGCCCGCGGAGTTGAACGGGCTCATCCGCACCAGCCGGTGCGTTCCCGCCTCGATCGAGAGGGTGCCGAAGGCGTAGGGCGCGTCGATCTCGAAAGTCGCGGACTTGATGCCCGCCTCCTCCGCGTACGAGGTGTCCATGACGGTGGCCTTGAATTTGTGCTGCTCGGCCCACCGCAGGTACATGCGCATCAGCATCTCGGCGAAGTCGGCGGCGTCGACCCCGCCCGCGCCGGCGCGGATCGTGACGACCGCGGGCCGCGGGTCGTACTCGCCGTTCAGCAAGGTCTGGACCTCCAGGTCGCCGAGCGTGGCCTGCACGCCGGCGAGCTCGGCCTCAGCCTCCTTGGCGGTGTCGGCGGCCTGCGCCTCATCCGTCTCGGCGTTCACCAGCTCGACCAGCACCTCCAGGTCGTCCAGCCGTTGCTCCAGGCCGGTCACCCGCGCCAAGTCGCTCTGCGCGTGGCTGAGTGCGTGGGTCACCTGCTGCGCCGCATCCGGGTCGTCCCACAGATCGGGCGCCTCCGCTTGGCGCTGCAGCTCGTCGATGCGCGTGCGCAGCCCGGGCACGTCGATCACGGCCACGACGTCGCGCAACGTGGAGCGGAGGGACGCGAGCCGCGCGGCGAAATCGAGCTGAACCATGGCCCGAGCATCGTACCGGCGCCACTTCGGCCGCCCGCCGCCCGGGCTGCCGCCTCGCCCCTCCTCCGCCCAGCTCCGCTCCTCCCACCCGGCGCCGAGGAATTCAGGAGAAATCGAGGTCGCGACGCCGAATCCGGCCCAGCTCGCCTTCATTCCCCGAGATCGCCTGAATTCTTCGGCAGGCGGAGCGGGGCGAGGGCGCGGAGCACGCCCGGTACCGTTGCCGCGGTGACCGTCTCGACGCCGCCGTTCCGGCTGGGCTCGGTCGCACTGCCGGTCTACCTGCCGTCGCTGCTGTTCGCGACGGGCGAGGGAGCGATCATCCCGATCATCCCGATCGACGCCACCCGTCTCGGCGCGTCCCTGGGACTCGCCGGGTTCATCGCCGCCCTGCTGACGGTCGGCCAGCTGCTGGGCGATGTGCCGAGCGGCTGGATCGTGGCCCGCATCGGCGAGCGACCGGCGATGATCGCGTCGGCGACGGCGGCGCTGATCGGGCTCGCCACCTGCCTGCTGGCGCCGGTGCCCGGCGTGCTGGCCGCCGGCGTGCTCGTGATCGGCCTGGCCACCTCGTCGTTCGCCCTGGCCCGGCAGGCGTTCATGACCAGCTTCGTCCCGCTCAGCCATCGCGCTCGTGCGCTGTCCCTGCTCGGCGGGATGTTCCGCGGCGGCTACTTCGTCGGCCCGTTCATCGCCGCCGGAGTGATCGGCCTGACCGGCAGCACCAGGGCGGTGTTCTGGGTGCAGGTCGTCGCCTCGCTCATCGCGATCGCGGTGCTGCTGGCCCTGCCCGATCCCGGTCCGGCGCTCGCGGCCCGGCGGGCGACCGCAGCACCGGCAGCGGCTGCCGATCCGGTGGCGGACGAGGTGTCGAGCGCCGTCGCCGAGCCCACGCGGGTCGGGCTCGCGGCGGCCATCTGGCAGTTCCGTGGCGTGCTGGCACGCATGGGACTGGGCGCGGCGCTGATCGGCGGCCTGCGATCGAGCCGCCAGATCATCCTGCCGCTCGTCGCGGTCAGCCTGCACGTGCCGGAGGGGCAGACCGCTCTGATCATCGGCGTCGCCGGCGCGGTGGACTTCGCCCTGTTCTTCTCCAGCGGCCAGATCATGGACCGCTTCGGGCGCCTGTGGAGCGCCCTGCCGTCGATGCTCGGGCTGGGCGTCGGCCACCTCGCGCTGGCGATGACCAACTCGCTGCCCTCGGCGGTCGGCTGGTTCATCGGCATCGCCATGTTCCTGTCGGTGGCGAACGGCCTGGGCAGCGGCATCCTGATGACGTTCGGCGCCGACCTCGCGCCCCGCCATGACCCCGCCCCGTTCCTCGGCGCGTACCGGTTCACCGGCGACGCGGGCAATGCGGCCGCGCCGCTGGCCGTCGCCGGCCTGACGGCCGTGTTCTCCCTGCCGGTCGCCGCCGCCGCGATGGGCGTCGTGGGCCTGGGCGGCGCGGTCCTGCTCGCCCGCTGGGTGCCGCGCTACATCCCCACCGCGACCAGGCCGGCAACGACCTGACTCAGCCGAGCCGACCCCGGCCCCACCCCTCCATCACCTCGGACCCCACCCCGGCCGTCACCCCGGCCGTCACCCCAGCCCTCACTCCGCCCGCCACCCCTCCGAACCCGAAGCACAACAGCAGGACCACGTCCCGACGGCAGGTTCGTGGTCGACCAGCAGCCTGCTGTCGGGACCTGGTCCTGCTGTCGAGACGGAGTCGTGGGGAGGGGCGCGCGGAGGAGGGGGCGGCGGTCAGAAGGTCAGCGGGCCTCGGTCAGCCGGCGCCGGTCAGCGGAATTCGGCTCGGGCGTCGGAGCGGACCGTGATCGGCAGCGAGAGCGGGACCAGGTCGCCGGCGATCGGCGGGCGCCACGTCGCCGACAGCTGCACGGTCGCCGAGT
The DNA here is from genome assembly GCF_964250715.1 of uncultured Amnibacterium sp. Lineage (GTDB taxonomy): Bacteria > Actinomycetota > Actinomycetes > Actinomycetales > Microbacteriaceae > Amnibacterium. The sequence goes on along the minus strand of NZ_CAXUGX010000003.1, from coordinate 50,725 downwards.
GGCCGTCCGTGGTGGTCGCCGCGTCGACCCGGAACCCGGCGAACTGCGCTGTCGGCGCGTCGGCGAGGTAGGCATCGACGGCCCGCTGCACGGCATCGGCCCGCAGCGCGGGCGTCACTCGGGCGTCGTCGACCTGCACGTCGTCGAGGCCGAACGACTCCGCTCCGGCGAGGGCGGCACCGTCGGCGACGGTCAGCAGCCGCAGCCGCTCCAGGTGCAGCGCCGTCGCTGCGCCGACGACCACGATCAGCCCGGCGGCGACGAGGAAGAAGACCAGGATCAGCGGCAGCGTCGAGCCCTGCTCGGAGTCGACCCGCAGCGATCTCCAGCCGAATGCCGGCACCGCCTCGCGCCGCCTGCCGACCGTCATCGCGTCGACACCGCGAACGTGGAGACGCGCTGCACCGCTGACGCCTGCACGGCGACCGACCCGGGCGTCGAGCGGCGGACCGCGGGCGGCAGGAAGGGCAGGGCGACCGCGATGCGGACCGTCACGGCGACCGTGCCGCGGGGCGTGCCGCAGTCGTCCGGACGCGGGGTGCACCGGATGTCGGTGCGGGCCGCGCCGGGTTGGACTCTCCAGTCGGCGAGCGCGGTGGCGACCGCCGCCTCGGCCTGCTGCCGACCGAGAGAGGGAGTGGGCGCGAGCGCGGTCACGCGGGCGGCCTGTCGTGCCGCCCCTTCGGCGGCGAACGCGGCGCCCTGCAGCGCTGCCAGCGTCAGCACCAGGTAGACCAGCGGCACGAGCAGCAGCACACCGGCCGTCAGGAACTCCAGCGACGCCGACCCGCGTTCGCCGCCCACGGTCACGGAGCCGGCTCCACGGCGGCATGGCCGGTGAGCTGCAGCGCTCCGGGCAGCCCGATGGGGCCGAGGATCGGCAGCGGCGCGGTGACCGTCACCGCCACCACGGGCCGTCCCTGCCACGTCGTCGTCGCCGCTTGCACGTGCTGGGCGTAGTCGGCGCCGAGCGCGACGGACAGCTCGGATCGCGCTCGCTGCACGCCGTCGTCGGGCGAGTTGCCGGCCAGCGCCGCCCAGCGCGCCCCTTCCGCCGCGGCATCGAGCGCGGTGTTGCGGACCAGCAGGACCGCGCCGAGCTGCAGCACCCCGAGCACCAGGGTGACGAGCAGCACGGCGACCATCACGAACTCGGCGGGCGCCGAGCCCGCCTCGCCGGGCCGGATCGACGGGCGCAGGGATATCACACGCCGGAGACGCTCTGGATCGCCCGGTTGAAGACGCCTTGCAGCGCGGGCGAGGCGATGCCGTAAATGGCGAGCACCAGGCCGGCCGTCATCAGGGTGACCAGCACCCAGCCGGGCACGTCGCCGCGTTCGGGGTCGTCCAGCCGGCTGCGCAGCCGGACGACGGCGGTGGTCGTGAGTATGGAAACGGTCTTCATCGTCGAGCCCTTCGATTGCTCATGGCGGCCTGCGGCCGGTGGTGGTCAGAGTTGTGTCTGCAGGACGAGCAGGCCGGGGAAGACCGCGAACGCGATCGTCACCGGCAGGATCAGGAACACGAGCGGCACGAGCATCGCGATCTCCTTGCGGCCCGCCGCCTCGATCAGGCCCCGACGCGCCTCGTCGCGGGCGTCGCCCGCCTGCGCCCGCAGCAGTTCGGCGAGCGGGGTGCCGCGGTCGAGCGCAGCTACGATGTGGGCGAGGCTGCGCGTGAGGGCCGGGATGCGCAGTTCGTCCGCCACCCGGGCCAGGGCCACAGCGAGCGGGACGCCGACCGCCACCTCGGCCGTCACCCTGCGGAACTCCTCCGCCAACGCCCCGGAGGCGACGCCGGCGACCCGGCGCAGCGCGTCATGGATGCTCTCGCCGGCGGAGACGCTGAGCGCCAGGAACTCCAGCACCGTCGGCAGCTCGCTCTCGATCCGCGCGACGCGGCGCGTTCCCGCCCGCGTCAGCAGTGCGTTCAGCCCGAGGAGTCCCGCTCCCGCCCCGAGCACGGGCAGTGCGATCGCGGTGGCCGCCGGGCCGTGGGCGAGACCGACCGCGACAGCCGCGGCACCGCCGGCCGCCGCGCCGCCGACCGTCCAGAGCATCTGACGCAGCCGGTGCGCTTCCACCGAACGCTCGTCGCCGGCCCGCCGGAGGGCGTACGCAGTTCGGCCGGCGACCCCGAGTACCCCGCCGAACACCGTCTGGAATGCCCGCAACGCCGGCTCGACCAGCACGCCGACGATCGGCAGCGGGTCGACCGAGGGCCGGTAGGTGAAGCGCCGGGCCTCCGCCGAGACATCCAGCAGCGACGGCGCGACGCGAGCCGCGAGGCGTGGCTGGGCGAATCTGGGGAACAGGCTGACGAGGCTCCACAGCCCGAGGCCGATGCCGACGCCGCACGCGACCGCCCAGGCGATCGAGGGCGTCACCGGAACCACCTGCGGTCCTCCGGCAGCCGGCCGATTGCGATCATCATGCGGTAGGCCGCCACGCAGACGCCGAGCGCGACGAGGATCAGCACCGTTCCCTGCGGCGTTGCGAACGCGGCGGCGGCACGCGGTTCGAGCGCGAGCATCACGAGCACGATCCACGGCGCGACGACGCCGAGCTTGGCCGAGTTCGTCACCCACGACTGCCGCGCCTCGGCCTCGGCGCGCAGGGCGAGATCCTGCCGCAGGTGCAGGGCCAGGTCGCGCAGCACCCCCGGCAGCTCGGTCCCGCCCACCTGCCGGGCCATGCGCAGGATCTCGATCAGGCGGTCCGCGGTCGGGTCGGCGAACCGCGCCTTGACCGCATCCAGCCCGGCCCCGACCGTGCCGGTCTCCCGCCACCGGCGCTCGAAGAGCGCGAATCCGCTGCGCAGCGCCACGGGACCGGTTACCGCGAGCCCGGCGAGCGCATCCGGCAGCGGCTGGCCGGCCCGGACCGACGACACCAGGTGGTCGACCACCTCGGGCCAGAGCGCCCGGTTCGCCCGTGAGCGGCTGCGGGAACGGGCGCCGGCGATGGTCCAGGGCCCGAGCGCCCCACCTGCGAGCGCCAGCAGCCCGAGGGCCGGCAGTCCCGTCACCGCAAGGACTACGGCGCCGGCGACCACGCCGATCAGCGCGGAGACGGCGACGAACGCCGCCGTACTGACCTCGGGCAGGCCCGCGCTCGCCAGCCGATCCGCGACTCCCCGGCCGACCCGGCCCGACCCGCGCGGCGCCCCCGACCGGGACCCGGGTCGGAGCAGGGGCGACGCCACCAGCAGCGCCCCCGCGGCCAAGGAGGCGGCTAGGCACCAGACGAGCACGCCGGTCATGCCGCTCCCCGCAGCAGCTCGCTCGGATCGAACCCGGCTGCTGCGAACTTGGTGGAGCGGGGCGGGATGCCGCCGGTCGGTCGGAGGACCCCGTCCTGCAGCGCGAAGATGCGGCTCGCCTCGATGACGCCGCCCTCGGCCGCGGGGGCGCTGAGGGCGCCGCTGAGCGCCAGCACCTCGGTGACGCGCCGGGTGCCGCCGTGCAGCAGCTCGCAGTGCACGACCAGATCGACGCTGGAGGCGACGGTCGGCACGACGAAGGAGGCGTCGATGTTGCGGCCGGCCAAGAGCGGCAGCGTGCACAGCTTGACGAGGGCCTCGCGAGCGCTGTTGGCGTGCAGAGAGCAGGCGCCGGGCACTCCGCTGTTCAGTGCGATCAGCAGGTCGAGCGCCTCGGCCTCCCGCACCTCGCCGACCACCAGCCGATCGGGGCGCATGCGCAGTGCCTCCTTGATCAGGCGCCGGAGCGTCACTTCGCCGGTGCCCTCCAGGCTCGGCTGGCGGCACTGCATGCCGACCACGTCGCGGCCGGGCAGCCGCAGCTCGAAGGTCTCCTCGACCGTCACCACGCGGTCGGTGGGCCGGCCGGCCGCGATCAGCGCGTTCAGCAGGGTGGTCTTGCCCGCCTGGGTCGCACCGGAGACCAGCACGTTCAGTCCGGAGAGCATGGCGACGGTCAAGAAGTCCGCGGCCCGCCGGGGCAGCGAGCCGCGCGCGACGAGTGCGTCGAGGTCGGTGGTGCGACGGGAGAACTTGCGGATGTTCACCACCCAGTGGCGGCGGGTCACATCGGGGATGACGACGTGCAGCCGCGAGCCGTCGGGGAGCGACGCGTCCACGAACGGCGCCGCCAGGTCCACGCGACGGCCGCTGGAAATGAGCATGCGCTCGACCAGGTCGCGCACCTCCTGCTCGGTGAGCACCAGCGGTGTCAGCTCGGCGACGCCGTTGCGGGCGACGAACACGCGAGTGGGCGAGTTGATCCACACCTCCTCGATGTCGGGATCATCGAGCAGCGGCTGCAGCGGACCGAGCCCGGTCAGCGCCGCGACCACCTGCCGCTCGGCCCCGCGTTCGTCCCCGATCAGCGGGATGTCGGAGCCGAGCGCCCGCTCCGCGTACCGTCGCACCTCCTCGTGCACCGCGCCGGCGGCGCCGCCCGGGTCGACCTCGCCGCGCCGGGCGCGCTCGCGCACCGTCTGGGCGATGACCTGCACCGGGGAACTCATGCAGGGCAGTGTGCCGAGGACGAGTCAGGCGGGTGCGAAGTTGTCCACAGGCCGGCGGCCGATGCGGCGTCGCCGGGCGCCGATACACTGACACCGCTCCTGACGCGGGAGTGGTGGAATCGGTAGACACGCAGGATTTAGGTTCCTGTGCTTCACGGCGTGAGGGTTCGAGTCCCTCCTTCCGCACCGAGTGCCCGCGCGTGCGCGGTGCGGGTGCGGACCCGCATGAATAGCACGGCGCATCACCGGTCACGACGGAGCGAGCGGAGGAAGACGGGATGCACACTGCTGCGATCTTCGCCTTCCTGGACCCCGACCACCTCGCCATGTTCGGGCCGTGGGCCATCGCCATCGTCTGTGCGGTCGTGTTCGCCGAGACGGGCCTGCTGATCGGGTTCGTCTTCCCCGGCGACACCCTGCTCATCGTCACGGGGCTGCTCACCCAGAGCGACAAGCTGCATCTGCCGATCTGGGTCGCGGCGCCCGCCATCGCGATCGCGGCGTTCCTGGGCGGTGAGCTCGGCTACTACATCGGGCGCAGGGTGGGTCCGCGCATCTTCGAGCGTCGCGACTCCGGCATCTTCAGCAAGGCCCAGGTGGACCGCACGAACGCGTTCTTCGACCGGTACGGCGCCGGAGCGGTCATCCTGGCGCGGTTCGTACCGGTGGTGCGCACCTTCGCGCCGATCGCGGCCGGCGTCGGGCACATGGACTACCGCAAATACAGCCTCTACAACGTCATCGGCGCGGTGGCGTGGGGGTTCGGGATCACGTTCCTCGGCTACGTGATCGGCTTCATCCCTCCGGTTCGCCACTTCGTCATCGAGTACATCGACCTGATCCTGCTGGCGGCCGTAGCCGTCACCGTGATCCCGACGATCATCCATCTGCTGCGCAACCATTGGTCCGCCAAGCGCAGCGCCGGTCACGCCCCCGCCGACTGACGGCGGCGCAGCCAGTCGCTCGCCAGGGCGCGCCGGTCAGAGCACGCCGGTCTGAGCACGCCCCGGGGTCAGGGAGCGCGCAGCACCTCGGCCAGGGCGCGGAAGGCGCGGGCGCGGTGGCTGACGGCGTTCTTCTCGTCCGCAGTGAGTTCGGCGGCGGTCCGGGTCTCGCCGTCCGGCACGAAGAGCGGGTCGTAGCCGAATCCGCCCCCGCCCCGCTCGGCGCCGAGCAGGTGTCCCGGCCACTCGGCCAGGCGTACCGCTTGCTCCCCGACGGCTCCCCCGGCCGGCACCACCAGGCAGGCGGCGCAGACGAACCGGGCGCGCCGGTCGGCGATCCCCTGCATCCGCGTCAGCAGCAGGGCGCGGTTGTCGGCGTCGAGCCCGGTCCCGGCGAAGCGGGCGGAGTAGAGGCCGGGGGCGCCGCCGAGCGCCTGGACCGCGATGCCGGAGTCGTCCGCGATCGCCGGCAGCCCGCTGCCGAGGGCCGCCGCCCGGGCTTTGATCAGTGCGTTCGCCTGAAACGTGTCGCCGTCCTCCACGGGACTCGGACCGTCGTAGGGCAGCACCTGCAGGTCCGGCAGCAGCGGGGCCAGGATCGCGCGCAGCTCCAGCACCTTGTGCGCGTTCCCGGTCGCCAGCACGACGGCGGGGAACCGCGCCATCACGAGGAGGCGGGAGCGGAGGAGGACGTGGAGGCGGCGGGCGCGGAGGACGATCCAGCGAGCGCCGCCTGCTGCAGCACCGTCAACTGCGCGGTGCCCGCGACGGCCAGATCGAGCAGGACGTCCAGTTCGCGCCGGTCGAACGGCGCTCCCTCCGCAGTGCCCTGCACCTCCACGAACAGTCCGCGGCCGGTGGTGACCACGTTCATGTCCGTCTCGGCACGTGAATCCTCGGTGTATGCCAGATCGAGCATGGGTTCGCCGTCCACGATCCCGACGGACACGGCGGCGACCGAGTCGGTCAGCGGCTGAGCGCGCTGGCCGATCAGCTTGTGCTCTCTCGCCCAGGCGATCGCGTCGGCGAGCGCCACGTAGGCGCCGGTGATCGCCGCCGTGCGGGTGCCGCCGTCGGCCTGCAGCACATCGCAGTCCAGCACGAGCGTGTTCTCGCCGAGCGCCTTCGTGTCGATCACGGCGCGCAGCGACCGGCCGATCAGGCGGGAGATCTCGTGCGTGCGGCCGCCGACCCTGCCCTTGACGCTCTCGCGGTCCATCCGGTCGTTCGTCGACCGTGGCAGCATGCCGTACTCGGCGGTCACCCAGCCGCGGCCCTTGCCCTGCAGCCATCGCGGCACGCCGCCGGTGAACGACGCGGTGCAGAGCACCCGGGTCCGCCCGAACGAGATGAGGGCGCTGCCCTCCGCCTGCTCGCTCCACCCCCGCTCGATGGTCACCGGGCGCAGCTGCCCGGCCTCGCGTCCGTCCTGTCGGGTAGTCATGCGGGTCCTTTCATGGATGCAGCCGGCAGCTGAATCGCGCCGGTGCGCACCAGATCGACCGGCGGCACCTCCAGGCCCAGGAAGCGGCGCGACAGGGCGACGAAGGCGGCTCCGCTCTCGCCGGTCGCCTCGAACACGTGGCGGGGCGGTCCTCCGGCGGTGCGCAGCAGGTCGTGCGTGACGAGCTGCTGATACACGTCGTTCGCGGTCTCCTCCGCAGACGACACGAGCGCCACGTCGGGCCCCATCACGTATTGGATCGCCGCCGACATCAGGGGATAGTGGGTGCAGCCGAGCAGCACGGTGTCGACCTCGGCCGCCTTCAGGGGCGCCAGGTACTCCTCCGCGGCGGCGAAGAGCTCCGGGCCGCTGGTCACGCCGGCCTCCACGAAGTCGACGAATCGGGGGCACGCCGCCTGCACCACGGTGATAGCGGGGTCGGCGACGAACGCGTCGACGTAGGCGAGGGAGTTGACGGTGCCGACGGTGCCGATCACGCCGATCCGCTTGCTGCGGGTGCGCCGTGCCGCCGCCCGCACCGCCGGCAGGATCACCTCGGCCACGGGGATGCCGGCGCCATGGGTGAACCGCTCACGGGCGTCGCGGAAGACCGCCGCGGAGGCGGTGTTGCAGGCGATGACGAGCATCTTGACTCCGGCGCCGGCGAGGTCGTCCATGACACCGAGGGCATACGCTCGCACCTCGGCGAGCGGCTTGGGGCCATACGGCGAGTGCAGGGTGTCGCCGACGTAGACGACGGATTCGTTCGGCAGCTGGTCGATGATCGCGCGGGCAACTGTCAGTCCGCCGACACCGGAGTCGAAGATGCCGATCGGCGCATCGGACCCGGGCGTGACCACAGCGCACGATCCTTCCACGCCGGAGCGTGCGATGGCGGAGCGTGCGGCGATGGGCGGTGCGCTGCCGGCCGCGCGGGCGACGATTCAGTCGAGGTCGTTGCGGCGGCGGACGGAGACGATCAGGGCGACGGCGAGCGACACGATGACGATCGCGACGACGGTGAGGGGGAGGTAATCGATCAGCGTGAACGACGCGAACTGGACGGACGGGTCGAACGCGAGCGTCCCCGGGTACGGGAGCATCGGGTGGGGAGCCTTTCGGGGCACAGGCTGCGGGCGACCGGGTGGGTGGACCGGACGGACTCACGACGGCAGGGGTAGACCGATCGTTGTGTCCCCATCAGCGTAGGGACGCGGCCGGTCGCGCAGCAGTACCCAGTTGGAGGGGGTCGAGCCTGACGGGGTGTCTAGGCTGCGGCACGTGCCGAGCACCGCGCTGCTGACCGACCGCTACGAGTTGACGATGGTCGACGCGGCCCTCGCCGACGGGACCGCCCATCGCCGCAGCGTGTTCGAGGTCTTCGGTCGCCGGCTGTCCGGTGGCCGGCGGTACGGCGTCGTCGCGGGGACCGGGCGCCTGCTGACGGCGATCGCCGCGTTCCGCTTCGGCGACGACGAGTTGGCCTGGCTGGAGCGGGAGCGGGTGGTCGCGGCGCGGACCCTCGCGTTCCTGGCCGACTACCGCTTCTCCGGCGACCTGCAGGGGTATCGCGAGGGAGAGCTCTACTTTCCCGGCTCGCCGCTGCTGACGGTGCAGAGCAGCTTCGCCGAGGGCGTCCTGCTGGAGACGCTCGTCCTCAGCATCCTGAACGCCGACTCGGCCGTCGCGACCGCCGCGGCGCGGATGGTGTCCGCCGCAGCCGGGCGACCGCTGGCCGAGATGGGGTCCAGGCGCACGGGCGAGCACTCCGCGGTCGCCGCCGCTCGGGCCGCCCACATCGCCGGGTTCGGCTCCACCTCCAACCTGGAGGCGGGCCGCACCTGGGGCGTGCCGACGTTCGGCACCGCCGCGCACGCGTTCACCCTGCTGCACGACAGCGAGGAGCAGGCCTTCCGGGCACAGGTCGCCGCCTTCGGGCCGGGAACGACCCTGCTGGTGGACACCTACGACGTGCACGCGGCGATCGAGACGGCCGTGCGGGTCGCCGGCCCGCGACTCGGCGCCGTACGGCTGGACTCGGGCGACCTGGTGCACCTGGTGGGCGAGGTGCGGCAGCACCTGGATGCGCTGGGCGCGACGAGCACCGCGATCACCGTGACCAACGACCTGGACGAGTACGCCATCGCGTCGCTGGCTGCGAGCCCGGTCGACTCCTACGGCGTGGGGACCCGGCTGGTCAGCGGCTCCGGCCATCCGGCCGCGGGCCTCGTCTACAAGCTGGTGGCGCGCACCGACGACGACGGCTCGTGGCGTGACGTCGCCAAGCGCTCCGCCGACAAGGCCGGTACCGGTGGCCGCAAGTGGGCGGAGCGGGAGTCGGATTCAGCAGGTGTCGCGGTCGCCGAGCGGGTCACCGTCGGCGACGCTCCGGTGCCGTCGACGGGGAGACGTCCTCTGATCGTGCCGCTGATGCACGAGGGCGAACCGGACGGCGCGGCCCTCGGCGCGGCGGGTGTGCAGGCGGCACGCGCACACCATACGAATGTGATCGGCGAGCTGCCGCCGGCGGCATTCCGCCTGTCGGGCGGCGATCCCGTGATCCCGACGTTCGTCGAGCGGAACTGAGCCCCGGCGCTACGCGAACTCGTCGTAGATCTTCTTGCAATCGGGGCAGATCGGGAACTTCTCGGGATCCCGCCCCGGCACCCACACCTTGCCGCAGAGGGCGCGCACCGGCTTGCCGGTGACGGCGGATTCGACGATCTTCTCCTTCTGCACGTAGTGCGCGAAGAGGTCGTGGTCGCCGTCCTCCAGCTGCTCGTGCTGGATCAGCTCTTCCAGCTCGCGGTCGAGGGTCGACGTGCCACCACCCGGTTCGGTGGACGAATCCCTGAGCGCCATGGGTTCAGCGTACGCCGCCGGCCGGGCCGGCGGCAGGGCGTCCGGCAGGGCCCCCGGGGGTGCCGCGCGGGATCCCCGGGGGCTCGTCGAGCCGGTCAGACGCGCATCGCCGCGGCGAGGATCTCCGGTCCCCGTCGTCGGAAGACACGGGCGCCGAGCGCCAGCCCGCCGGCGAAGACGAGCACGCCGACAGCCAGCCCGATCGCGAACGACCCGACCGCCGATCCGCCGATTCCGAGTAGGAATCGGCCGCCGAGCAGCACGGCGGGGGCGGCCAGGACGAACTGGGCCAGGAAGGTGATCGACTGAACGGCGACCGTCACGGCGCTCGTGGTGTTGGGGTGCTGGAACGGGGAATCGCCGGGCCGCGGCACGGGGTAGGGGAACAGCGCGGAGGTGACGAAACCCAGTCCGGTGCCGGAGAGCAGCAGGGCGGAGGAGACGCCGAGCAGCGGCAGCACCGCGGCGTGCTGACCGTAGATCGCGGCGGCGACGAAGGAACCGACGATCACGAACGGCACGCCGATCAGCAGCACGGGAACGGCGCGACCCAGGCGGTCGGCGCGGCCGGGCACGCCGGAGGCGACGTGCAGCCAGACGGCGGTGCTGTCGTAAGCGGTGTCGTTGTGCCCGGTCCAGCCGAGGAACAGGGCGATCACGGGCACGGGCAGTAGCGCGAGGGGCCGACCGGGAACGCCGGCCACGAGCAGCGCGACGACGATCAGGATGGGCGTCACCGGCAGCATCACGAGCGCGAGCCGGTAGCGCACGTCGCGGCCCCAGTAGGTCATGCTGCGCGCGGCCACCGCCCAGCCCGGCCCCGCGGGCAGCCGGGCGAACCAGCCGAGCCCGCCGAACGTCCGCACCCGGCCCTGCCGCGCCGGCGTGACGAGCGACAGCCCCACCAGTCCGCGCCAGGCGAGGCACAGCAGGCCCAGGGTCACGAGCGCGATGACGAGCTGCACCAGGCCGAGTGGGTTGCCGGCTGCGATCGACGCGGGGGCGGCCCAGACCGCGCCGAGGGGAGTCGCGGCCAGCACCTGCGACACCCCCGCGACGGCCGCTCCGACTCCCTGTGACGGGCGGAGTGCGGCGAGCAGCACGAACCCCAGGGAGAGCAGCACCAGCAGCACGACGACGATCGCCGACGAGCTCTCGCGGGAGCGGCGCGAGGAGAGCAGCAGCGACGCGGTTGCCGCGCTGATCCGGGAGACGAGTGTGCACGTCAGCACCGCGACCGGCCAGGCGATCAGCGCGACCACGAACGACCCGACGGACCGCGACCACGTCACCAGGGTGGCCAGCACCGCGATGGTCGTGCCGATGGCGGGGATGCTGATCAGGGCGGCCGCGCCCAGCCCGATCGACAGCCGGGTGCGCGGGATGCCGAACAGGGCGAAGCGACGCGGGTCCATCGCGTCGTCGACGCCGAGCAGCAGAGGCACGATCAGGAACGCGACGAGCGCGATCGAGCCGCCGATCACCACGATCTCCGACGCGGTGTCGACGGGGGCGAAGCGCAGGGCGACGAGGGCCACGACGGCGGCGAAGGTGAATCCGGCGCCGTAGAGGAGCGCCACCACCACACCGACGACCTGCCAGGGGCTGCGCCGGAACGCACCTCCGAGCAGGGCGAGCTTCAGACGCAGGAACTGTGTCACGATCTCGGCCGGGGTATCGAGCAAGGTCGCCGGGGCACCGTGCGGACCTGCCGCAGCGGAGCGGTCAGTCCGTGAAGCTGTGCAGCCACTCCAGGCCCTCCGCCGCCTTGCGTCCGCCGGCGAGTTCGACGAAGCGCTCCTCCAGGCTCTGCTCGCCGCGCACCTCGTCGACCGTGCCGGCCGCGAGCACCCGCCCGCCGATGACGACCGCGACGTGGTCGCACACCCGCTGGATGAAATCCATCCCGTGGCTGGACAGCACCACGGTGCCGCCGGAGGCGACATAGCGCTCCAGGATCTCGACGATGTTCGCCGCCGACACGGGGTCGACCGACTCGAACGGCTCGTCGAGCACCAGCAGGCGCGGCGAATGGATCATCGCGGCCGCCAGGGCGATCTTCTTGGTCATGCCGGCGGAGTAGTCGGCGACCAGGCGGCTCGTCGCATCCTGCAGCCCGAACGCCGCGATCAGATCGGCCGTGCGCTGCTTGACCGTACCCGCAGCCATGCCCCGCAGGACGCCGGCGTAGTAGAGCAGTTGCGCGCCGGTCAGGCGGTCGAAGAGCCGCAGCGCATCCGGCAGCACACCGATGATCGCCTTGGCCCGCTCGGGCTGGCGCCACACGTCGATGCCGTGCACGGTGACGGTGCCGGCATCGGGGCGCAGCAGTCCGGTCACCATAGAGAGCGTGGTCGTCTTACCCGCGCCGTTCGGGCCGACGATGCCGTACAGGGATCCGGCGTCGACGGTCAGGCCGACCCCGTCGACGGCCACGGTGCCGCCGAAGCGCTTCGTGAGCGCTTCGATCACGAGGACCGGTCCGGCCGGCTTCGGGGCCGCAGGCGCGGGTGCGGCCTTCGGTGCCGGCGCGGCCGTCGCGATCGGCTGCTGCGGGGCGTCTGCAGCAGGCTCGGGCTTCGGGGTGCGCGGCTTCGGCGCCGCGCGAGTACCCGACGCGGTCCTCGCTGCGGCGTTCACTGAGCCGGTCTTCGCGGTCGCGGATTTCGCGGTGGCCGACTTCGCGGCGGCCGACTTCGGGGCACTGGAAGCGGTCGACTTCGCAGCGCCGGTCGACTTCGCAGCAGCGGTCGCCTTCGCGCCGGTCGACTTCGCAGGCGACTTCGCGGCAGGCGACTTCGCAGCAGTCGTCTGGGTCGGCGGGCGCTTCGCGGCGGCGGACCGCGCAGCGGTCGCCACCGCGGGAGCGGACGTCGGCCGGGACTCTGCGGGCGTGGTGTCTGCGGGCGCTACCTCTGCGGGCGCGACCCCTGCCGATGAAGCCGTCACCGGAGTCGCCGTCGGAGTCGCCGTCGGAGGAGTCGGCATCGCCGCGACCGAGGTGCCCGCCGTCTCCTCACCGGTGTCCGGGATGGGTTCGGCGGCGGGTGCCGGGGTCGCGGCGACGGGCTCGGCGACGACGGATTCATCCGCTCCGGTCGTCTCGGCGTGAGGGGCCCGCACCACGTCGGGCCGGGCGACTTCCGCGGCGGCGCGCCGGGCGGGACGGGCCGGTCGGGCGGCGGCGGGCTTCGGAGCGCTGCTGAACGTCACCCCGGGGGTGGGACGGGGCGTCCGCACACGCCGCGCTGGGCGCTCGTCCACTGGCGGGCCGTCCGACGGCGGGGCGCCAGGATCAGGCGAAGCGGGAACAGTCACTGCGCCGAAGATACCGTCTCGGGCGTTCGGCGGGGCCGGCCGGATCGGCTCCCGCCCGCGTCGCAGACGGACCCGAAGTCGGCGGACGGTTTAGAGTGCACGGACCCGGCTGCGGCGCAGCAGCGCCTCGTGCGACGATCACGGCCGCGCCGGCGCACGAGCGGTGCGCACCCGTGACCGCCCGCATGAAACCGCGCAAGGACCGAGCCCGCACCGTGACCGCCACTCTCGCCCGCCCGGCGTCCGCGCCCGCACGACGCACGACCTACTGGTCGCGGTACCGGCACGCGCTGCTGCTGCTGACGATGCGCGACCTGAAGGTGCGGTACACGACCAGCGTGCTCGGCTACCTGTGGTCGATCATCGACCCGCTGCTGATGGCGGCGATCTACTTCGTGGTGTTCACGTACGTGTTCCACCGCGGGGGCTCCAGCGAGGAGCCGTACATCGTGTTCCTGCTCGCCGGGGTGCTGCCGTGGACCTGGTTCAACGGCAACATCTCGGATGCGACCAGGGCGTTCCGCTCCGAGGGCAAGCTGATCCGCTCGGTGAAGATCCCACGCACCATCTGGGTGCTGCGGCAGGTCTGCTCCAAGGGCATCGAGTTCGTCATCAGCCTGCCGGTGATCGCGTTCTTCGCCCTGATCAACTTGAAGGCTCCCACGTTCGGTTCGCTGATCTACCTGCCGCTGGCGCTGGTGCTGCAGGTCGTGCTGACCGTCGGCCTCAACTTCATCATCGCTCCGATGGCGGTGTTCCTGCGCGACCTGGAGCGCATCGTCAAGCTGACGCTGCGCCTGCTGTTCTACGGGGCGCCCGTGCTCTACCACCTGGAGATCGGCACGCCGCTGCTGCACTTCCTGTACGGGCTGAACCCGCTCGCCGGCATCCTCGACCTCTATCGGGCGTGCTTCTTCCCCGCCGTGCTCGACTGGGGCTACGTGCTGCAGTCGGCAGCGGTCTCGGTGCTGCTCTTCGCCGTCGGCGCCGTGGTCTTCCGCCGCGCCGTGCCGCGCGTGTTGAAGGAGCTGTGACCGTGGCCTCGGTCATCTCCGTCGACGACGTGGGCATCAGCTTCAAGCGCAACCGGCAGCGCCAGCGCAGCTTCAAGGACCTGTTCGCCGACCGACAGCGCCGCGCAGCGCCCGACGAGTTCTGGGCGCTGCGGCACGTGTCGTTCGAGGTGGCGCAGGGCGAGGCGATCGGAGTCGTGGGCCGCAACGGCCAGGGCAAGTCGACCCTGCTCAAGCTGGTCGCGGAGGTGATGCTGCCGGATGAGGGCACCGTCGCCGTGCGCCGCGGGGTTGCGCCGCTGATCGAGATCACCGGCGGCTTCGTCGACGACCTCTCGGTCCGTGAGAACGTCTACCTGTCCGCCGGCCTGCACGGCAAGACCCGCGACGAGATCGACGCGGAGTTCGACGACATCATCGCGTTCGCCGAGATCAAGGACTTCGTCAACACCCCCTACAAACATCTCTCCAGCGGCATGAAGGTGCGGGCGGCCTTCGCGGTCGTGTCGCGCATGGACGAACCGATCCTGCTGGTGGACGAGGTGCTGGCGGTCGGCGACCGCGGTTTCCGCACCAAGTGCTACGCGCGCATCGAGGAGATGCTGGACGAGGGCCGCACGCTGTTCTTCGTCTCCCACAACGACCGCGACCTGCAGCGCTTCTGCACCCGCGGGCTGTACCTGGACAAGGGACTCCTGCAGTTCGACGGGCCGATCGAGGAGACGTTCGAGCGCTACTCCGCCGACTACGCCTGAGCGGGCTCGGGGCGGTCGGGGCGCTCGGAGTGGTAAAAGTGGTCGGAGTGGGGCAGCCCGTCAGGTGCGGGGCAGTTCGAGCGCGTTCCCGGCGCTGACGGGGGCGTGGACCAGGATGTAGTCGCCGCCGCCGGTCGACTGCAGATGCACCTTCTGCTTCAGATGGGTGGCGGGCAGCACGAAGGTGTCGCCGTTCAACAGCTTGCCTGCGTCGCGGATCGGCACGTCGATGCCGTAGCGGTCGCGCAGCTCGCTCTGCAGGGTCTGCCGCTGCGCGTTCAGCGTGGCGAAGCCGGGGAGCGAGGCGAGCGCCGCGCCGACCAGCGCGATCGCGGCGACCGCCACGCACAGGGTGAGGACCGGTCGGCGGCGTCCCCGTCGCGCGAGCGTGGGCCCGAAGAGGATGGGCAACGCGATCACGATCGCGGCGACGAGCACGAAAGCCAGGGCGGGGATGAACACGTCGTTCTGGTGCTCGCGGAAGTAGTCGATGTGCATCCGCGCCTCCGTGCGGCCGGCGCGCACGCACCGTCCGGCCGGAACGCTAACACCAAGGTGATCGCCGGAGGTGGTGCGTCGGGGTGGATCGCCAGCAGCGGTTCCTACACTTGCCGGACCATGGCGCAGCGCACCTCCGACGACGACACACTCGCGACCAAGTGGACCCGAGGCGGGTTCGAGCGGCTGCTCACGGTGCAGCGGCCGGTGGTGCTGGCGCATCTGCGTCAGGTTCGCAGGCAGAAGCCCGCGGCATCGACCGCCGAGGTGGCGAAGATCCTCGAGCAGCGCTACCTGGCGGCGGTGACCACCGGAGGGGCCGCGGTCGGTGCAGCGGCCGTGCTGCCCGGTGTCGGCACGGCGACCGCGCTCGCGATCAGCGGGGTCGAGACCGCCGGCTTCCTGGAGGCGAGCGCCCTGTACGCCCAGTCCGTGGCCGAGCTGCACGGGATCACGGTGGACGATCCGGAGCGGTCCAGCTCGCTGGTCATGGCGCTGATGCTCGGCTCGGCCGGCGGCGACCTGGTTCGGCAGTTCGCCGGCGAGGCTGCGGGGACCGGGCCGGCCCGCGGCGCGTTCTGGGGCGAGGTCGTCACCAAGCGGCTGCCGAAGGCATTGATGAATCGGCTGACGGAACGCATCCGCAAGGTGTTCCTGCGCCGCTTCGCCGCCCGGCAGGGCGCGAACATCGTGTTCCGCGCCGCGCCGTTCGGTATCGGCGCCGTCGTCGGCGGAACCGGCAACCACCTGATGGGCCGCAAGGTGATCCAGGCGTCGCACGACGCGTTCGGGCCGCCCCCGTCGGCGTTCCCGGGTGAGGTGACCATCGGCACGGCTCCCAAGCAGATCGACGCGGGCGAGCCCGGCGACCCTCTGAACGCTGCCGACCCGGTGGACCCTGCCGACTGAATCACACCGCCAGCCAGACGAACTGCAGCGGCTCCAGCTCGACGCCGGTCCACAGGTCGACGGTGATGTCGGCCACCACGTCGTGCGCTGTGGCGGGCAGGTCGGCGAAGAGGTCGGCGGGCAGCGTGCGAGGCGAGTCCGACAGGTTCGCCAGCACCAGCAGCGAGCCCTCGTCGCCGGGGCGCAGGTAGCCCAGCACGTGCCGGTCGCCGGTGGGAAAGGGCACGAGCGACGTCCCCGCCAGCTCGTCCAGCGCGCGCCGAAGGCCGATCAGATGGCGCATGCCCCGATAGATGCGTCCCGCGTCGGTCGCCGGATCGTCTCGCTCGGCGTACCGCAGAGCCGGGTAGGCCGGGCGATGCACCCAGCGGCTGTCGTCGGCACGGTCGGGATCGTCCAGGTAGCCGTAGTCGTTCAACTGGCCCACCTCGTCGCCCAGGTACAGCAGCGGCACGCCGCCGGTGGAGAGCGCGATCGAGTAGGCGAGCAGGATGCGCTCCGCCGCTCCCCGCTCCCCCGTCTCCAGACCGGCGAGCGACGCGGTGGTACCGCAGACCCGATGGTCACCGGTGCGCGGGTTCTCCTGGAACGGCACGCCCTTGGCGAAGCTCCCCGGAAAGCGACCGACGTAGAAGGCGTTCAGGAACCGGCGATGATCGGGGCCGTTGATCCCGTGAGCAGCGGCGTCCTCGTCGGCGAACGTCCAGCTGAGGTCGTCGTGGCTGCGCACGGAGTTCACCCACGACGTCCCGGACGGAACGGCATGGCGTCGCTCCAGCGCATCCGCGAGCAGGGTCGCGTCGCGGGTGGCGAGCGCCTCCCAGGTCAGCGCCGTCTGCAGCGGGTTGGACGCCAGCTGGCACTGCCCCGGTTCGATGTACTGGGCGACCTCGTCGGGGTGCACGAGCGCCTCCGCCTCGAACAGCAGTCCCGGCGCGGCGATGCGGCACACCGCGTTGAAGGCGCCGACCAGTGTGTGCGCCTTCGGCAGGCTCTCGCAGGACGTGCCGAGCTGCTTCCAGACGAACGCGACCGCATCCAGGCGCAGCACGTCGATGCCCAGGTTCGCCAGAAAGAGCATCTCGCCCGCCATGGCGGTGAAGACGGCGGGGTTGGAGTAGTTCAGGTCCCACTCAAAGGAGTGGAACGTCGACCACACCCACCGCCCGTCGGGCAGCGGGATGAACGATCCTCGGTGGTCGTCCGGGAGTACCTCGCGGGTGGTTCGCTCGAATGCGTCGGGCATGGTGCGGTCGGGGAAGATCCAGTAGTACCCCTCGTATTCGGGATCCTTCGCAAGCGCCTGCCGGGCCCAGACGTGCTCGTCGGCGGTGTGGTTGAAGACGAAGTCGAGTACCAGCGAGATTCCGACCGCGCGCAGGTCGTGGGCCAGCGCGCGCAGGCCCGCCATGTCGCCCTGCGCCGGATCCACCTCGCGGTAGCTACTGACGGCGTATCCGCCATC
This sequence comes from uncultured Amnibacterium sp., assembly GCF_964250715.1. Classification (GTDB taxonomy): domain Bacteria; phylum Actinomycetota; class Actinomycetes; order Actinomycetales; family Microbacteriaceae; genus Amnibacterium. Next base: position 33,027 of record NZ_CAXUGX010000003.1, on the reverse strand, counting down.
GGAGTCGCGCTCGGGCGCCGCGAACAGCGGCATCAGGTGCAGGTAGGTCAGGCCCAGTTCCCGCAGGTACGGGATGCGGGCGCGGATGCCCTCCAGGTCGCCCGCGTATCGCTCGACGGAGCAGACCCCGCCCACCACGCGGTTGTCCAGGAACCAGTCCGGCTGCGCCTCGCGGAGCGCATCGACCCGTTTCAACTCGTCGGGCCGGTCCGCCCAGCTGCGGGCGGCGACCACGAGCAGGGCGCCCAACTGGTCCAGGCAGTGCTCGTGCTCACCGTACAGCTCGGTGAACCGGGTCAGCAGGCGCGGGAAGTACGTCTGCAGTCGATCCTCGAAGGCCGGATCCGGAGCCACCTGCGCATCGGCCAGCCGAGCCTGCACGTAGCCGAGCGCCGCCTGCACCTGCTGGTCGATCGTGAGCACGGACGGAGCTCCTTCCGCTCCGCCGGAGTCTAGAAGCGCCCTCCTAATGACGGCCCGATCGGCCCCTAGCTCGAGTACGTCCCCAGGGTCACCTTGACGGTGTGGCTCGTGCCGTTCCGGTCGTAGGTGAGAGTGCTGGAGGCGCCGCCGGCCAGAGCACGCACCTGCGCGGTCAGGTCGCTGGAGTCGGCGACCGCCACACCGTTGAACGCGGTGATGACGTCGCCGACCTTCAGGCCGGCCTTCTCCGCCGCGCCGCCCGCGGTCAGCTTGGCGACCGTCGCGCCGGACACCGTGCTGGACGAGGTGGGGTCGCTCGGCTGCACGCCGAGCAGGCCGTGCGTCGCCTTCTTGCCGTCCATCAACTCCATCGCGATGCGGTGGGCGATGTTCGACGGGATCGCGAAGCCGACCCCGATGTTGCCGGACTGCGAACCGGCGGTGGACTGCGAGCCGGTCCCGGCGATCGCCACGTTCACGCCGATGATCTGGCCCTGGCTGTTCAGCAGTGCGCCGCCGGAGTTACCGGGGTTGATCGCCGCGTCGGTCTGCACGACCGAGAGCGCGATCTGCGTCGGCGCGGCCTGGGTGGTACCGCCCTGGCCGTCGGTGCCGCCGCCGAAGTTCCAGAAGTTGAACGGGCTGCCCTCGCCGCTGCCATCGCCGCCGCTGGAGTCGTCGCTGCCGCCCTGCGGCACGGCCGACGAGGCGACGGTGATGCTGCGGTTCAGGGCGCTGACGATGCCGTTGGTCACGGTGCCGGAGAGCCCCAGCGGTGCGCCGATGGCGATCGCGGCGTCGCCGACGTTCAGCTTGCTGGAGTCGCCGAAGCTGGCGGGCTGCAGACCGGAGGCGCCGTTCAGCTTGATGACCGCCAGGTCGTTGGTGGGGTCGGTGCCGACGATCTTGGCGGTGTAGATGCGGCCGGCGTTGGTGGTCACCGAGATGGTCCCGCTGGAGGAGTCGCCGTCCAGCGTGACGACGTGGTTGTTGGTCAGCACGTAGCCGTCGTCGGTCAGCACGATGCCGGAACCGGTACCCGCCTCCGAGCTGGCGGAGACCGAGATGGTGACGACCGACGGCGATGCCTTCGCCGCGACCGCCGTGATCGCCGTGGCGGACGCCGGGTTCGCCGCGATGACGTTGCCGGCTGGGGCGACTGCGCCGGTCGTACCGGCGTCGCCGTGAGACGAGACCGCGACCGCGACTCCGGCCCCCACGCCGCCGCCGATCAGGGCGGCGACGAGCGCGATGGCCGCTGCGGGCAGCAGCAGTCCGGCACCCGAGCGACGCCGGCGGAAGGCGGAGCCGTCGCCGGCGGCAACGGCCGTCCCGGAGGCGAAGTGCTGGGTCGCGCCCAGATGACCCGGATCGGCGGCGACAGGAGCGGTGACATCGCCGTCAGCCTGCGTCCCCGAGGCTGTGGTGCCCGAGGCAGTGGCACCCGAGGTCGTGTTCTCCGAGGCAGTGTCGATGGGCTGGGTCGTGGCGGCCGAGGCCTCGACGGGCGCGTCGACGCGGGGCGGGTTCGGCTGGTCCTGGCCCGACGTGGAACCGGTGTCGGTCATGGCTGCTCCTTTCAAAGCGGAGTGAGCATGACGCAGCAGTCTGTGCGCTTCTTATGAAGCTGCTGTCGCTCACCTACGACGTGGCGTGGACAGTCTCGCCGGTAGCGTGACCCGTCGTGGACGTGAGCGGATCGTGGCGGCGCGCGGCGGCCGGCGCGGGCCTGCTCGGGCCGGACGGTGAAGCCGGCACCACGATCTTCGCCGAGATGAGTGCCCTGGCAGCGCGGACCGGAGCGATCAACCTGGGTCAGGGCTTCCCCGACCAGGACGGGCCGCCCGAGGTGCTCGAAGCGGCGCAACGTGCCATCGCGGACGGCGTGAACCAGTACCCGCCCGGCCTCGGCATGCCGGTGCTGCGTCGGGCGATCGCCGAGCATCAGCGGCACTGGTACGGGCTGACGGTCGACCCGGACCGCGAGGTGCTGGTGACTGCGGGCGCCACGGAGGCGCTGGCCGCGACCCTGCTGGCGCTCGTGGACGACGGCGACGAGGTGGTGACGTTCGAGCCCTACTACGACGCCTACGGCGCGGTGATCGGACTGGCCCGGGGCGTGCACCGCACGGTTCCGCTGAACTGGCCGGACTTCCAACCCGACCTGGACGTGCTGCGCCGCACGGTCACGGACCGCACCCGGGTGATCCTCGTGAACACGCCGCACAACCCGACCGGCACGGTGCTAGGTGCAGCGGCGCTGCGCGAGATCGTGCGGCTGGCGGAACGGCACGACGCGGTGATCGTGACCGACGAGGTGTACGAGCACCTGGTCTTCGACGGCGCGCGGCATGTGCCGATCGCGACGCTGCCGGGCGCCTTCGAGCGGACCGTCACGATCTCCTCCGGCGGCAAGACCTTCAGCACCACGGGGTGGAAGATCGGCTGGCTGACGGCGCCGGCGCCGCTCGTCACGGCGATCCTCGCGGTCAAGCAGTTCCTGACGTTCGTGAACGGAGCGCCCTTCCAGCCGGCGATCGCGGTCGGGCTGGCGCTGCCCGATACGCGCTTCACGAGCATCGCCGCCGACCTGCAGGCCAAGCGCGACCTGCTGATCGCCGGATTGGGCGAGGCGGGCCTGATCGTCAGCCGGCCGGCCGGCGGCTACTTCGTCGTGGCCGACGGAGCCTCCATCGGAGCGGATGACGGCGCGGACCTCTGCCGCAGGCTCCCCGGACTGGCCGGGGTCGTCGCGGTGCCGATGACCGCCTTCTGCGGGCCCGAGCTGGCTGCGCGACACCGCTCCTTCGTGCGCTTCGCGTTCTGCAAGCGGCCGGAGGTGCTGCGGGAGGCGGCCACTCGGCTCGCGACCGCATCGCTGACCAGCGTCGGCTGACGAGAGGCGGCCTCAGCGCGGGACGACCGTGAAGCGCCGGAGCGCCAGCGACGGGTTGCGCTCGCGCACGGCCGCGATGCGCGCCGCCGTCACCGTCGCCACGGCGACCTCGCCGGCCTGCTCGCCGAGCGCGGCGAGCGCGACCCCCATCGGGTCGATCACGGTGCTGCCCCCCACCCCGACCGGCGGGGCGTGGTCGGCGGCGGCGACATACACGGTGTTCTCGATCGCCCGGGCCGCCAGCAGCGTGCGCCAGTGATACTCCTTCAGCGGGCCGCGCACCCACTCGGCCGGGACCAGCACCAGGTCGGCCCCCGCGTCGACGAGGCGGCGCGTCACCTCCGGGAACCGGATGTCGTAGCAGGTCTGCACCCCCACGGTCAGGCCGCCGATACCGAACACCTGCGGATCGGCGATCTCGGCCGCGGTGACGACGTCGCTCTCGCGCTCGCCGAACGCGTCGTACAGGTGCAGCTTGCCGCTGACCGCGACGAGCCCGCCGCCGTCGACCGTCACTGCGGTGTTGGCGACCTTGTCGCCCGCGCGTTCGACCAGGCCGGCGGTGATGTGCACGCCGAGGCGGGCGGCGAGCCCAGTCAGCGCGGTGACGAACGGTCCGTCGAGCGCTTGGGCGTGACGGATCGTGTCCGGTCCCAGCCTCGCTGCGAAGTACGACGAGTACTCCGGGAAGACGACGAGTCGCGCACCACGATCCGCGGCGACCTCGGCGAGCCGCGTGATCTCGGCCAGGTTGCCCACCGAGTCCGCACCCGGCACGAACTGTGCGACCCCGACTGTCAGCGTCCCCCGGTACCGATCGGCAGAGTCGGGCACTGTGGCTCCCCCGGGCGTCCGGGCAGCGTTTGGCATGTTCGCAGCCTGAGACACGTGCGCAGCCTAGGGCGGGTCGCCCGGGCGCGGCGGGTTGCGGTCGAGGAGAAGCTGGTTTAGATTTCACGCAACGACAGCACAAGATCACATAGTCATCACACGAAGTCGTGCCGTGATGACCGCGCGATCGGTGCCGTCGGGGCCTGACGACGACGTCACTTCGGTCGTCGCGGCAGGTCAGCAACCGACGCACCGGCGCCTCCTCCATGACGGGCGTCCGACCCGAGTAGGAGCCCCTTCCGATGCGCGCAGTCGTTTTCGAGTCCGAAGGCAGCCTGATCCTGACGGACCGTCCCGATCCGGCGCCCGGGCACAAGCAGATCCTGATCCAGACCGCCGCGGTCGGCATGTGCGGTACAGACACCCACGTGTTCGACGGGGAGTTCGAGGGCACCGTCTTTCCGCTGGTCCCCGGGCACGAGGCGACCGGCACCATCGTCGAGCTCGGCGAGGGCGTCAACGAAGGCGTCTTCGACTTCCAGGTCGGCGACCATGTGGCCGTGAACCCCAGCACGGTGTGCGGGGAGTGCGAGTTCTGCCTGAACGGCCATCAGAACCTCTGCCGGTTCTGGAACGGGTTGGGCGTCGTCGCGTCCGACGGCGCATCCCAGGAGCGATTCGTCGCGCCGGCCGGCAACGTCTACAAGTTGAAGCCCGAGACCGACCTCTACCAGGCGGCCCTGATCGAGCCCCTCGCCTGCGCGATCCGCGGCTGGGACGTGCTGCCGCGGCGCCTCGGCGACCATGTGCTGGTCTACGGCGCGGGCACCATGGGACTGCTGATGGCGCAGCTCGCCCCGCGTGCCGGCGCCGCCTCCGTCACCGTCGTCGACCTGAACGAGCAGCGCCTGCAGGCCGCAGCCGACGTGGGTGTGCAGCACCGTTTCACCGGCGCCGACGAGGCCGGCGCCGCCCAGGGCCGTGAGAAGTGGGACGTCGTCATCGACTGCACCGGCAGCATCCGGGCGATCGAGGATGCACTGACCCGGGTGAAGCCGGCCGGCTTCTTCCAGGACTTCGGCGTCGCGCCGGCCGACCGCACCGCGAACTACTCCCCGTTCCGGGTGTACCGCGACGAGATCTCGATCGTCGGCACGATGGCGGTGCTCAACTCCTTCGGCCGCGCGGTGGAGCTGTTCGAGGCGGGCGCGATCAAGCCCGAGGCCATGATCAGCCACTCCTTCACTCTGGAGGACTACGCGGACGCGCTGGAGATGTTCCGCGCCGGCACGGGGCGCAAGCTGCAGATCCGCCCGAACGACACCGAGTCCCGGGTGTTCGCATGACCGCCACGACCTCGACGCGTGCGCGTCGTCCGGGTCTCACGCCGACGGTCCGGCGCATCATCACCGCAGCGGTCGTGGTGCTGGTGCTGATCGCGATGTTCTTCGGTACCAAGATCGTGCCGAAGGGCTCGAGCCTGGGCGAAGGGCCCGCCAAGTTCTCCGCCGCCGCCTACGGCAAGAAGCAGTTCCCGGTGCAGGTGAAGTACATCCAGGGCAAGGCTGTCAACGCGACGACGCTGCAGGCGGCGATCGCGAAGGACGCCGCCGCCGCCGGCAAGCAGTACGGCGTGCCGACCGACGGCGGAGCGGGACCGGAGGTACCCGTGAAGTTCACCGGTGTCGTGGGCAAGATCCCCGCCGCCGGCTTCACCCCGGTCACGGTGCCGGGTCTGCCCAAGGACCAGCTGGTGAACGTGCAGCTGGGGCCCGCGATCAACGGCACCGATCTGCGCGACGCGACCGGCAAGATCCGCCTCGGGCAGTTCGAGAACCAGATCGCCTACCAGGACGCCGCATCGGCGATCAACAACCAGTTGAAAGTCGTGCTGACCAAGGCGGGAGCCCCGAAGCTCACCGGGAAGACGATCACGGTCACCGGGGTCTTCCAGCTAATCAACCCGAAGAACTGGAACGTCACGCCCGCGACCATCTCGGTGCAGCAGTGAGTACGACCGATGCGCGTTCCGCGAGCGGGCCGGAGGTGGTCCTGAGCGCTCACGACGTGGTGAAGACCTACGGCGGCACCCGAGCGTTGAAGGGCGTCAACTTCGAGGTGCACCGCGGAAAGGTCACGACCCTGTTCGGCGAGAACGGCGCCGGCAAGTCGACGCTGATGAAGATCCTCTCCGGGGTGGAGCAGCCGACCTCAGGCGGCATCGAACTGGACGGCGAGCACGTGACCTTCGCCGACACCAACGACGCCCGCGACCGCGGCATCTCGATCATCCACCAGGAACTGAGCCTCGCCCCCAATCTGTCGGTGCGGGACAACATGTTCATGGGGCGCGAGCTGCGCACCGCGACGGGCGTCGACTACCGGGAGGAGGCGCGGCAGGCTCGCGAGGTACTGGCGGGTCTGAGCGACGGCATCGATCCGCTGACACAGGTGTCCGACCTGCGGCTGGGGCAGCAGCAGCTGGTCGAGATCGCCCGGGCGCTGTCGGTCAACTCGCGCATCCTCATCATGGACGAGCCCACCTCGGCGCTCTCGGCGACCGAGGTGGAGGTGCTGTTCAAGGTCATCGCCGACCTGAAGTCCCGCGGGGTGTCGATCGTCTACATCTCCCATCACCTGGAGGAGGCGCTGCAGATCACCGACTTCGCGGTGGTGCTGCGGGACGGGACGATGACGGCGAACGCCGACGCAGCGGACATCGACCTGCAGTGGATCGTCCGCAACATGGTGGGCGACAACTTCGACCTGGGGACGCCCCCGACCGGGTACGACTTCGGACCGGTCGCGCTGTCGATCGAGGACGTCAGCGTCGCCGACGCCGAGAACCACGACCGCTTCGTCGTCGACCATCTGTCGCTGCAGGTGAGGGCCGGCGAGATCGTCTGCATCTACGGGCTGATGGGTGCCGGGCGGACGGAGCTGCTGGAGGCGGTGGCGGGCAGGGTGCCGACCTCCGGCGGCCGCGTGATCGTGAACGGCCGCGACTTCTCGCGACTGTCGATCCGCGATCGGATCGAGCGCGGCCTGGGACTGGTACCCGAAGACCGGCAGCGGGACGGGCTGGTGCAGACGATGACCGTAGGCGCCAACCTGTCGCTCGCGAGCGTCACATCGTTCGTGCGGGGCCTGTTCCTCTCCCGCAGCAGCGAGCGGCGCCTGGTCGACGCCGGCATCGCCGATGTGCACGTGAAAACGGCCGGCGGTCAGGCGATGATCGGCTCGCTGTCCGGTGGCAATCAGCAGAAGGTCGTGATCGGCAAGATCGTCTCCACCGAGCCGGCGGTGATGCTGCTCGACGAGCCCAGCCGCGGCATCGATGTGGGGGCGAAGGCCGAGGTGTTCCGCCTGCTGGCCGAGCGCGCCCGCGGCGGCCTCGCCGTCGTCTACTCCACCTCAGAAGTCGGCGAGTGCTTGAGCATCGCCCACCGCATCGTTGTGATGCGTCGCGGTCGCATCTCGGCCGAATTCGGGCCCTCCGTGGCCAAGGAAGAAATCATGGCGGCCTCCGGTGAAGCCGTCGTCGTCTGAACCAGAGGCAGGACACACAGCACCCATGACGACCACTGATCCCGAGTCCACAGGTCGGACCGGCCTGTTCCGCGGCCTCGACCTGCGCGCGATCCTGCTCGAAGGCCGAGCGTTCCTGGCCCTGATCGTGATCTTCGCGATCTTCTCGATCCTCGCGCCCGCCTCGTTCCCCACCGTCTCGAACGTCATCGTGATGTGCGAGCAGGTGTCGGTGTACGCCCTGCTCTCCATCGGCATGCTGATGGTGATCCTGAACGGCGGCATCGACCTCTCGGTCGGCTCCACCCTGGGTCTGACCGGCATGGTCGCCGGCCTGCTGATGCACGGCGTCAAGGCGTTCGGCGCGACCCTGTACCCGGCCGTCTGGGTCGTCGTGATCATCTCGGTCGCGGTCGGTGCCCTGATCGGCTACGTGAACGGCCTGCTCGTGGCCCGGCTCAAGGTCGCGCCGTTCGTCGCGACGCTCGGCATGCTCTACGTGGTGCGCGGCCTGGCCGAGCTCTCCACGAACGGGCTGACGGTGAACGGGCTGGACGGCGACCCGGCGCTCGGGAACACCGGCTTCGACTGGCTGGGCTTCAACTCCCTGCTCGGGATTCCCACCGGCGTCTACGTGCTGGTCGTCGTCGCCGTGCTGGCCAGCCTGCTGCTGAACCGGTCCGTCTACGGCCGCTGGCTGTACGCCTCCGGCGGCAACGAGCGTGCGGCGGAGCTGTCCGGCGTGCCAGTGCGTCGGGTGAAGATCCGCGCCTACGTGATCTCGGGCGTCTGCGCCGCGATCGCCGGCGTCATCCTGACCTCCGAACTCACCTCCGCGGGTCCAACCCAGGGCACCTCGTACGAGCTGACCGCCATCGCCGCGGTCGTGATCGGCGGCGCCGCGCTCACCGGCGGGCGAGGCACCATCCGGGGAACCCTGCTCGGCGCCTTCGTGATCGGCTTCCTGGCCGCCGGACTGACGATCGTCGGCGTCTCCTCCTACGTGCAGACGGTCTTCACCGGCGCCGTCATCGTGCTCGCGGTGCTGCTGAACGCGATTCAGTACCGCGGGCGGAGGAAGGCCGCAGGCACTGCCGCGACCCCTCCCCCACCCGCTTCCCCGAAGGCGGCAAAGGCTGAGCAAGAGCAGTCCGCCTTCGAGAAGACCGCCGGCTGACGAGAAGTCGACCGGCGTCCCACACCGAAAGACAAGGACAATCAGCATGGCTCGCAAAGCAGCAGGGGCGCTCGCGCTCGGGATCGGCCTCACCGTGGCACTCGCCGGGTGCGCGTCCGGCACCGCCGCATCCCCCGGTTCCAGTGGCTCCAGCAGCTCCAGCGCCGGTGGCGCGAAGGCCGGAGGACTCATCTCCATCATCGTGAACGACCCCTCCAACCCGTACTGGCTCACCGAGGGCAACGTCGCAGCGGCAGAGGCGAAGAAACTCGGCTACACCTCCAAGATCTCGGCCAGCAAAGGCGATGTGAACACGGAGGCGAGCCAGGTGCAGACCGCGATCACGAACAAGTCGGTCGCCCTGATCCTCGACCCGGCCAACGCATCCGGCTCCATCGGCAACGTGAAGAAGGCCATCGCGGCGAAGATCCCCGTGTTCCTCGTGAACGCCGAGATCAACCAGACCGGCCTGGCGCTCGGTCAGCTGGTCTCGAACAATGCCCAGGGCGCCTCGATCGGCGCGCAGGAGTGGGTGAAGGACGTCGGTACGAAGTCGACCTACGCGGAGTTGTTCGGTGCCCCGTCGGATAACAACGCCGCCACCCGATCGAACGGCTACAAGACGGTCATCTCGCAGTATCCGGGCGAGAAGCGGGTCGCCCTGCAGGTCGCCAACTGGGACCGCACGCAGGGGCAGCAGAAGATGCAGTCGATCCTGCAGGCGCACCCGGACATCACCGCCGTCATCTCGGGCAACGACGAGATGGCGCTCGGTGCGATCGCCGCGCTGAAGCAGGCGGGCAAGCTGAGCCGAGTCAAGGTCGGCGGCTTCGACGGTTCCCCCGACGCCGTCACCGCGATCAAGGCCGGTGAGTTGCAGTACACGGTGCTGCAGCCGGTGGCGACGTTCGCGGCGAAGGCTGTGGACGAGGCGAACGCCTACATCACGAAGGGGACCAAGCCCGCTCAGGAGAAGCAGTCCTTCGACTGCATCCTGATCAACAAGAGCAACGTCGACAAGATGACGGATCCGTTCACGCTCGGCCAGTAGCCCATCCTTGTTCGTGCCGGCCGCAGCGCCTCTGCTGCGGCCGGCACGAACACGTCTCGTCCGATTCGGCGCCTGCGAGAGGCATCCCGTGCGTTCCCTGTTCAACGACCCGGCTGAACTCGCCGACGCCGCGGTCGGCGGGGCACCCGCCGATGTCCGCCGCCGCCGGCGGGCCGTGTCGTCGTGACCGCCGCAGTGACGCTCGGCGTCAGCCTGAAGATGTACTTCTCCCCCGCCGAGACCGCGACGTGGAGCGGCGCCGTCGCGGCGATCGCCCGGGAGCACGACGCCGTCCTCAGTGGCCGGGTCGAGCTGTTCGTGCTGCCGTCCTTCCCGATGATCCCGGCGACCGTCGCCGCGTTCGCGGGGACTGCGGTCGCAGTCGGGGCGCAGGACCTGATGTGGGAGGACCGGGGTGCGTTCACCGGCGGGGTGAGCGGGCTCGACCTGCGCGCCCTGGGCTGCCGGTACGCCGAGGTGGGGCATGCCGAGCGACGAGGGGTCTTCGGCGAGGACGACCACATCGTGCGCCGCAAGCTCGCAGCCGCGGTGCGCACCGGGCTTGTCCCGGTCTTCTGCGTCGGCGAGCGCGAGCGCACCTCGCCGGACGCCGCTGCTGCCGCCTGCAGCGCCCAGCTGGCAGCGGCCCTCCGTGACGTCCCGGCGAACGATGCCGTCGAGCTCGTCGTCGCGTACGAGCCGGAGTGGGCGATCGGAGCGGAGCAGTCCGCCAGCGCCGACTACATCCGAACCGTCACCGCCGGGCTGCGGGACTGGCTCGCCGTCGCACCAGGACTCGGCACGACCCGGGTGATCTATGGCGGCAGTGCCGGCCCGGGCCTGCTGCCGCAGCTCGACGGTGCAGCGGACGGTCTGTTCCTCGGCCGCTCCGCCCATGATCCGGCCGCCGTCGCCCGGGTGCTCGACGAGACGCTGTCGGTACGATGACTGCGTCCGCCGATCCGTCCGGCGAGGACGAGGAGTTCACCGGAGTGTCCCTCGACCTGCCCACGGACAGCCGGCAGTCCCGGCAGTTAGCCCGGCAGCGAGCCATCACCGAGGCGGTGATGGCCGAGGGCGCCGTGCGCATCGAGCAACTCGCCGAGCGCTTCGACATCAGCCAGATGACAGTCCACCGTGATCTCGACGAGCTGGAGGGTCGGGGACTGCTGCGCAAGTCCCGCGGGGTCGCAACGGCGCTGTCCACAAGCCTCGTGGAGTCGAGCGACGTGTATCGCTCGGGCCGGCAACGGGCGGAGAAGGAGGCGATCGCGCTCGCCGCGATCGAGTTCATCGAGCCCGGCGAGTCACTGATGCTCGACGACTCCACGACGACTCTGCAGATGGCGCGGCACCTGCCGGGCAAGGCACCTCTGACGGTCATCACGAACGTGCTGCCACTGATGAACGAGCTGACCGGGGTGCGCGGGATCACGCTGCTCGCCCTCGGCGGCCAGTACTACAACTGGTGCAGCGCCTTCATGGGCCGGATGACGCAGCAGGCGATCGCCCGGCTGCAGGCGGACACCTTCATCATGTCCACCGCCGCGATCAGCAACGACACCGTCTTCCATCAGACGCTCGAGACGGTCGATATCAAGCGCGCCATGTTCGAGGCCTCGGCCCGCCGCATCCTGCTGGCCGACCACACCAAATTCGGCAAGCGCGCCCTGCACGCGCTCGCGTCGCTGACCGAGTTCGACCTGATCATCGTCGATGGGCGCACGCCGCCCGAGCACGTGGAGCGGATGCGCTCTCACGGCATCGAGGTGGTCGTGGCGTCCCGCCACCATGCGGGCCGCTCGCCGGCCGACGCGAACTGATCACAGAAGACGTCTTTTCGAGAGGAGACCACGATGACCGTGACCACGACCACCACCGTGCTGCCGAAGACCATGCAGTCGAGCGTGCTGCTCGGCGCGCAGCACATCGAACTGCAGGAGCGAGCGGTACCCACTCCGGCCGCCGACGAAGTGCTCGTGCAGGTGACCGCGGTGGGGATCTGCGGCTCCGACGTGCACTTCTGGCACGACGGCTACCTGGGCGATTTTCTCGTGGAGGAACCGCTGGTGCTCGGCCACGAGTCGGGCGGTCGCATCGTGGCCGTCGGGGCGGACGTCGATCCGGCCCGCATCGGGCAGCGGGTCTCGATCGAGCCGCAGCACCCCACGGCCACCTCCCGCGAGACGCTCACCGGCCACTACAACCTCGACCCCGACGTGCGCTTCTACGCGGTGCCCGGCACCGACGGCGCCTTCGCGCAGTACGTCACCATCCAGGCGCACTTCGCCTGGCCCGTGCCGGACTCCCTCAGCGACGACGCGGCGGCGCTGCTCGAACCCCTCTCCGTCGCGATCGCGGCCGCGCAGAAGGGCGGCTTCACGGTCGGCACGCGGGTGCTGATCACCGGGGCGGGGCCGATCGGCATCGTCACCGCGCAGGTGGCGAAGGCGTACGGCGCGGCGGAGGTGATCATCTCGGATGTGTCCGCACCGCGGCGGGAGCAGGCGCTCACGTTCGGCGCGACGCGGGCGATCGATCCGCTCGCCTCGGACATCGCGGCCCTGCACCTGGAGGTGGACGTGTTCGTCGACGCCTCCGGCGCGGCCAGCGCGGTGCAGTCGGGCATCCGCGCGGTGAGGCCCGGCGGCATCGTGGTGCTGGTCGGGATGGGCGCCACCGAGATCGCACTGCCGATCCCGGTGATTCAGAACCGCGAGCTGGTGGTCACCGGCATCTTCCGGTATGCCAACACCTGGCCGATCGCGATCGAGCTGGTCTCGTCGGGCAAGGTCGACCTCGACCGCCTGGTCACGGGACACTTCCCGCTCTCGCAGGTGGAGGCGGCGCTCGCCAGCACCACGCAGCCCGGCGTGCTGAAGTCGGTCGTGACGCCGAACGCCTGAAGCGTGCGCTACACCGCGAGCAGCGCTCCGTCGATCGTGGCGGCGAACGCCCGACGATCGAGCCGCGCGCCGAACACCGGGAATCCGGGCTGGAACGCGCGCCCCGCCGCGAGTGAATCGAAGCGCACCGCGTCGTAACCGAAGGCGTCGATGAGCGCCGCGACGGTCTGCACGGCGTTCGCATCATCGCCGGCTACGCCGAGCGCCTGACGATCCGGGTCGCCCGCGGGTGACCCGTGCTCCTCCAGCTCGTGATAGCCGATGTGGTTGAACGCCTTGACGACCACGGCGCCGGGCAGGTGCGCCTGCACCGTTTCGCTGCTGCCCCGGTCGGTGTCCTCGAACAGCGCCTGCACCCCGTCGATCGGCGCCCAGTAGTTCATGACGTCGACGACGACGTGGCCGGCGAGCATCGCCGGATCGACGCTCGTGAAGCGATGCAGGGGCACCGCCAGCACGACCAGGTCCGCATCGCGCACGGCGTCGGCCGCCCAGTCGGCACGGGCGCCGGGCACGATGATCTGCGTCAGCAGCTCGATGCGCTCGGGATCGCCGGAGGCGGCGACGGTCACCTCGCAGCCTGCCGCGACGAGCAGCCGCGCGATCGTGGACCCCACCCGCCCCACGCCGAGCACCGCGACGCGCTTCGGCAGCGCCGATCGAACCATATCCTCGCTCACGCGACCCACAACCTGCAGCGGTGTGCTCGCATTCCGGACACTCGTCCCTGCGCGCGCATGGTCCGTCGTCGCGGATCGGGGCAGAAGGCGCTCGTGCGGTCAGCGGCCCGCCGCGGTCACATAGGTGAGCACGGCGCGCACCCGGCGGTCGACGAGCTGGTCCTCGGCAAGGCCGAGCTTGCCGAAGATGGCGGTGATGTGCTTGCTGACGGCCGACTCCGAGACGAACAGTGTGCGGGCGATCGCCGCGTTCGTCCGGCCCTGCGCCATCTCGCGCAGCACCTCCAGTTCCCGCGGCGTCAGCGAGTGCAGGGGCGACGCCTCGCTGCGGCGACCGCTCGACATCAGCGCGTCCACGACCTGCGCATCCACCACCGACCCGCCGGTCGCGACGGCGGTCAGGGCGCGGACCAGTTCATCGCGGTCCGCGACCCGCTCCTTCAGCAGATAGGCGAGCGACGCGGTCCCGTTGCGGAAGAGCATGCGGGCATAGGCCGCGTCGGCGTGCTGCGACAGCACCACCACGCCCGTCTTCGGCAGCGCGGCCCGGATGGCGAGGGCCGCGTCGATGCCCTCCGTACCGAGCGTCGGCGGCATCCGGATGTCGGTGAGCACCGCGTCGGGACGATGCGCGGTCGCGAGCGCCACCAGCTGCGGCCCCGTCACCGCCTCGGCGACCACCCGCACGTCGTCGCCGTCCGCGAGCAGGCGGCGCACGCCCTCGCGCACCAGGAAGTTGTCGTCCGCGAGCACGACCGTGAGCGGCGTCATGGCACCGCCGTGAACCGCGCGGTCACCGTCGTCCCGCCGCGGGGGTCGGCCGCGACCGCGAAGTCGCCGCCGAGCGAGACGACTCGGTCGCGCAGCCCGGACAACCCCCGGCCCCGCGCCCAGCCCTCGGCGATACCCGGACCCGCATCCCGCACCTCCACCGCCAGTTCCGTCGGGGTGTCGACCACGCGCACGGTCACCCGGCTACCGGGCGCGTGCTTCAGCGCGTTCGTCACCGCCTCGCAGCCGACGAAGTAGGCGGCCGCCTCGACGGCGTCGTCCCAGCGCGCCGGAGCTGCGGAGGCGTCGAGCAGCACATCCGCGGGCAGCCGCTGCAGGCGGGAGGCGAGCGCCGCGGCGACACCCGCATCCTGCAGCACCGGCGGCCGGATGCCGGAGACCAGTTCGCGCAGGTCGACGATCGCGTCGGACACGTGCCCGGCGATCTCGTCGAGCGTGCCGGCGGCGCTCGGCACGTCGCGCCGCTGCTGCCGCTTGGCCAGCTGCACGAGCGACAGGATCGCGACGAGCTGCTGCTGCACGCCGTCGTGCAGGTCCCGCTCGATCTCCCGGCGCGCACGGTCCTCGGCGGTGATCAGGCGGGTGCGAGAGGCGGCGAGGTCGGCGTCGAGCGCCCGAGTGCGTCGGGCGATGCCGGCCAGCAGCACGACCGGCACGGCGGTGATCGCGAGTTGGAACACCAGCGGGAAGCCGGGATCAGGCACGGCGATGTGGAACAGGATCGCCGCGAGCTGGGCGACGAGCAGCACCGCGAGCAGCGCGATGCCGCCGGCGAGTGGCGCCAGCTCGCGGCGTCCAGCGCGGTCGGCGCGGCGCAGGCGGTCGACGAGCACCACGACGCCGACCAGCGGCCAGACGAGCGTGCTGGTCCAGAACACGTCGACGACCGGCTCCAGCCCGGCGAGCAGCGGAATCGCGAGTGGATTTGCGTGCGTCCGGCCGCCCGGGCCGCTGCCGTCCACGCTGATCCTCGGAGCGACGACGGTCAGCGTCAACAGTGCCAGCGCAGCGACGACGGTCACGACCGCGAGCGCCCGGCCGTACCAGCGGCGGTCTAGCACCCCGCGCGGGTGGATGACGAGCAGGGCGGTGACGCCCAGATCGGCGGCCAAGAAGCCCGCGTTGCTCAGCTGGATCAGAAGCGCACCGGACGGCGTGGGAGGGGCCTGCGCAAGCAGCGGGCCGAGCAGCACGGAGGCGAGAAAGCCGACTCCGACCATCAGCAGCGACTGCGCGGCCCGGTTCTGGGGTGCGGTGACGACCGAGGCGAGCCCGCTCGTCAGCCACGCGAGCATCGCGAGCACGATCACGGGATCGTTCATGCGGAGAGTCTGCCCACTGCCTGGCCGCCGCGGGGTGGGGTGCGCCCCACCCCGCAGGTGGAGCACGCTCCCGGTCGGATGGACGCCGCGGTGCAGCGCGACGGGGATCGCCCTGCAGAGCGCAGCGGCCGTCCGGAGGCTCGGATGGAGGCCGTGCCCGAGAGGGGCATCCCCCGATCCGTCCAGGAAGGACAGTCGCATGTCGACTCGAACACCCGTCATCTTCGGCGCCGCCGCCGTGAGCATCGCCGTCGGCGAGCTCACCGATGTGCAGTCGGTCGGCTTCACCGCGACCGCGCAGGTCCGCAACTATCTGGCCGCGCCCGCGCTGCTCGACGTGGCTGCCGCCGCCTTCATCGTCGGCGCCCTGCTCACGGTGCTGGCCATCGCGTCGTTCTGGTCCGACGTGCAGGGCCGCGGCGGCCGCTTCACCCGCGTCGGGCTCGGCATGCTGGCCGCCGGCGCGCTCTGGTACGCCGGCTTCCGGGCCGCAAGCGACCTGACCGACGTCCTCGTGAGTCACCTGCCCGCCGCAACCCAGGCCACCGTGCTCGACGCGGGAACCGGCTGGGCCGGGAGGCTCGACGTGCTGCTGATGCTCGGCTGGCTGCTCGGTCCGATCCTGCTCTGGATCGGCCTACGCCGCGCCCGCCGCGCGCACTGGCTGCTGCTGGTCGTCTATCTGATCGCGGTCGCGGTCGAGGTGGCCTTCGCCTTCGTCTCGCTCCCCGTCGAGGCCCTGAGCGCGCTCGTCGCAGTCGGCACGATCGCTGTCCTGACGCGTCCGGTCGCCGCCGTCCCCGCGGAGGCC
Organism: uncultured Amnibacterium sp.; assembly: GCF_964250715.1. Classification (GTDB taxonomy): domain Bacteria; phylum Actinomycetota; class Actinomycetes; order Actinomycetales; family Microbacteriaceae; genus Amnibacterium. Next base: position 16,610 of record NZ_CAXUGX010000003.1, on the reverse strand, counting down.
CACCGCCGGGTGCCGGCAGCCGCCTGACCTGCCTCCATCTGGCCGATCCCGGGAATCGACCGGCGGCCCTCGCTACGGGGTTCTCGCTCGCTCGCGAGTTTCCGAACCTGCACTCCGTGCGATCGGGCCGGGCGTCACGCCGGGAACGAACCTCAGCCGCGAGATGTCGCCCGCCCTGCAGTCGATCAGCAAGGCACTCACGCCGTTCGCGCCGCTGAGCAGGCAGGCTGCTTACTGGATTCGCTTCCAGAACGAGAGCGGCTTCCAGTTCCGGGCATCGAACATGAAGTAGCTGCCGAGGCCGGGTTGATCGAGAGTCCGGCTGATTGGAACGGAATCGAGACTGGCCAGGAGCAGGCCGCCAACACCACCGTGCGCGACGAATGCGATCCCATCTTCGAGACCGTCACGCAGATGTCCTCGCACCGCTGTCTCGACGCGTCGCTGAGCATCGATTGCACGCTCCCAGCCGCGCACGGAAATCTCCGGGTGTGCGAAGAACGCGTCGGCGGTCCGCTCGAACTCGTCAGGCGGCAAGTAGCCGGTCGCAGACCGGTTCATCTCTCCCAGCGCCTGATCGATCGACACACTGACGCCGAGTGCCTCAGCCAGAATCGCTACTGTCTCGATCGCTTTCCGCTCCCCACTGCTGACCACGACTCGAATTTCGCCAGCGATGCGGCCGGACAATTGGGCTGCGCGCTCCTTGCCGGCTCGGGACAGGCCCCATTCGTCGATCGGAACTGCAGGATCGACGATGACCTCCGGGTGGGTGATGTAGAAGCACGACATTCGTCGAAGCTACCGAGAAGGCCCCGACGGCTGAACGGGTCGTGGCTATCGAATCATCCGCACTCGAACGGGCAGGTCGAGATCGGCCCAAGCGCGATCGGCCGTCACGACCTCCGGCGGAGAGCTGCGGACGGCGAGCGCGAGGCAGCACCGGTCGCCGAGGGACAGCGAGCGGCCTCCGGGTAAAGCGCGCATCGCGCCTGCAAGCTCAGCGTCCCGCTGGAGGACCGGCTCGACCGTGACACCGGCCGCGCTGAGGAGGTCGTGCAGTCCCCCGACGTCGACATCCGCGTCGACGAGCTTCCCGACGACTTCGGCGAGATTCGCGGCACCGAGGATCGACGAACCCATGTTGGCAGCCACGACCTCGGCGCCGGGCTCGTCGTTCAGCAGCGCGAGGATCGCCGATGCGTCGAGCACACTCATTCCGAAGCTGCGGACGCTCGACGCTCGGCGAGCAGCTCATCCACCAGTGAGCGGCCCTTCGCAGCTTCGGATGCAAAGCCGCGGAGCCTCGACACGGCGTCCTCCGGGCGCCCGAGGATGAGCTGCCGACCGTCCACGCGGATGTGCATCTGATCGCCGGGGTGCAGCCCGAGGGCCGCTCGAACTTCGGCCGGAATGACGAATCGTCCCTGTTGACCCAGTGTCACTGTGGCATCCATGTGTCGAGTGTGGCATGGTCGAGCAGGTAGTGACAGATCTGCATCGAACAGGCATGGCTGGGACCGTGCACACGGATCGATTCCTGCGGCACCGATTCGGCACCCCATGCCACCGAGGCCGGGGGTCCCTCGTCTTCAGATCTAAGCTTGAGACCTTCTGCCGGCGGTCCGAGGCGGCGGGCCCGCCAGTGTTGCACGGTCGCCACCGGTAAGCCCGGGTGGGCGGTGAGCGTCTCCAGGTCGATCAGCTGCTGTAGACCGGCGATCGTCACCGGCGAGGTCGGGAAAGAGTCCATGCCGATCAGGTGCGCAGACCGGCGCAGAACCCGGCGGCGACCCGAGGCATTCGGTCAGAAGGCCCGGCCCGAAGCGGCCACTAGGGGGTTTGCGATGAGTTTTCGATGACCTGAGCAAAATGCACCAAACGAAGAAGGCCGGAAACCCGCGGGTTTCCGGCCTTCGTGCTCTAGTGAGCACATGGTTGCGGGGGCAGGATTTGAACATACGACCTCTGGGCGCCAGGGCTTAGAATCCCTGGTCAAGCACTACTTTTCACCGGTCACTCGCGGTCTTCCCGCGTTGTTGCGGCGGTCCGAATGAACCGTCGAGGCAACCGTACCTCGTTGCCTCCGGTCGTCCACGGGTCATTGAGATGAGTAGACGATGACCACCGGCGCCCATCCTCCACTGCACCGAACACGGCAACCTGCGCCCTCCGTCACTGCGCCGAATCCGAGCTCCGGGCTCTCCCGCGGTGCACGCGACCCAGAGCCGGAGCCGTCGCTTGTCCGCGGAAACAATCAATGGGCCTCACACGCAGAAAGCGCGGGACGCGGCAGCAGGGCATCATGGGCGAAGGAGCAGGAGCGGAGCGGGACCTCGACTTGCGGAAGCCGGCACGACGTATCTGCGCGCTCCTGCGCAGAGCGGCCTCGGCGGACGGGTTGTCGCAGTCTGGCCTCGCCCACGGCACAGCACAGCGGAGGAGGACATCGATGTCGTCGCCGATCACCGACTATCAGGCCAAGTACTACGCGCACGAGCTGCAGCGCAGCTACGCGAACGATCATGTTGGCAAGCTCGCCGGCCTGTTGTTCGACGCCCAGGTGGAGCCGAAGCCGCATCAGATTGATGCTGCCCTGTTCGCGTTGCAAACTCCGTTCTTACCGGGGGTGATCCTCGCTGACGAGGTGGGCCTGGGGAAAACGATCGAGGCGGGCATCGTCATCTCGCAGTACTGGGCGGAGCGACGCCGCACCATCCTGGTCGTTGCCCCGTCGAGTCTGCGCCAGCAGTGGCAGCAGGAGCTGTATGAGAAGTTCCTCATTCCCGCCGCCATCCTCGATTCGAAGTCGGAGGACGGGCTGCTAGCGCAGGCGGGTGGCCGCTCGGCGCAGGTGCTGATCTGCTCATACGAGTTCGCGCTCCGTCACGAGACGTCGCTTCTCAAATCGTGGGACCTCGTGGTCGCGGATGAGGCGCATCGCCTGCGGAACTACTGGACGGGAAAGACCAAAGCTGCCGAGGCAGTCGCACACATCGTGCAGGGTGCGCATAAGACGGTGCTGCTGACAGCGACGCCGCTGCAGAACAAGCTTGAGGAGCTGTATGGCCTGGTGTCGGTCTTCGACCCGGGCTACTTTTACTCGCTCGATGCGTTCCGAGAGCGGTACGTCAAGAACCGTGACCTCGGCGTCGATGACGACCTTGTGGAGCGAGTCGCGACGGTTTCGAAGCGCACGCTACGGCGCGACGGAGACAAGTACGTCCACTTTACCAAGCGGCTGCCGCTGACGGTCGAGTTCACCCCATCGCCAGACGAGGTGCGGCTCTATGACCTGGTGAACGACTACCTGCAGCGAGATGAGTTGTTCGCCTTCGCGGGTAGCCAGCGTCACCTCTCAGCCCTGATCATCCGTAAGCGCCTCGGCTCGTCGACTTACGCCGTCGCCAGCACGCTGGAGAACATCGCGGGTCGTCTCGCGGATGAGGTCGCTACGGGTCAGCGCCGCGACGGCCGCGACGGCCTAGTCGCAGCGGACTTTGCGGCCGACGACGAGATCACGAGTGAGGAATTGGAGGAAGCCGAGGAGATCGAAGGGCCGGGGTCGGGTTCCAGCTTCCGCGCGTCCTCGTTGCCGCTGGACGAGTCGCTATTTGAGGCGATGCGGGCCGAGGTCGCCGAGTTGCGCGAGTACGCCGCGCTTGCCCGCTCGGTTACGGAGAACCAGAAGGCGGTCAAGCTCACAGAGGCACTCGACCTCGGCTTCGAGCGACTCCGTGAGCTTGGCGCCCCGGAGAAAGCCATCATCTTCACCGACTCGACCAAGACGCAGAAGTACATCGCTCGTTCCCTGCGCGAAGCCGGTCGCAGTGACGGGCTCGTCCTGTTCAACGGATCGAACAACTCGCGCGAGCAGACAGCGATCTATCAGAGCTGGCTCAAGGCAAACCAGGACAGCGACCTGATCACCGGCATCGCCGCCGTCGATCGGCGCAAGGCGCTGGTGGATTACTTTCGCACAGAGGGCGCAATCATGATCGCCACCGAGGCAGCGGCCGAAGGCATCAACTTGCAGTTCTGCTCGATGCTCGTTAACTACGACCTGCCGTGGAACCCGCAGCGAGTCGAGCAGCGCATCGGCCGGGTGCACCGCTTCGGACAGAAGCACAACGTCGTAGTCGTCAACTTCTCGAACAAGGGCAACCTCGCCGAACAACGCATCCTGGAACTGCTGACCAACAAGTTCCAGCTGTTCTCCAGCGTGTTCGGCGCCAGCGACGAGGTACTCGGCGCGATCGAGGACGGACTGGACTTCGAGAAGACAATCAGCGACATCCTGACCCGCTGCAGAACCGCCGACGAGCTGGACTCCGCCTTCCGGGAGCTTGAAGGCCAGTACGCGACCGAGATTTCACGCGAGATGGCAAGCGCCAAGGCGAAAGTCTTCGACAACCTTGACCCGCATGTACAGGATCGCCTCAAGGCCTACGACACCCAGTCCGGCGAGGTGCTCAACAAGTTCGAGCGTCTGCTGCTTGCGGTGACCCAGCATGAACTCGCTCGGTTCGCCACCTTCGACGGCGACGGGCGAACGTTCGTGCTTGACGAATCGCCCGTGAAGGGTGCGCCGACTGGGCGGTACTTCTTCAAGTCGCAGCCGCTCGAGAATGCCCACCAATACCGATACGCGAGCCCACTCGCTCAGCACGTCGTCGAGACCTCGAAGTCCCACGACACCCCAGGGCGCGAACTGACCTTCTCGCTCGGCCAGTCGAGTCGTGTCAGCAGCGCAATGAGGGCTCTCGAGGGGGCCAGCGGCGAGCTAACCGTCAGCCTCGCGAATTTCCACACGAAGGCCCGAGACGAGGATGTCTCCGAGTCGTACATGCTCGCCGGCGCCCTGACTGACGACGAGCGCTGGCTCGATGAGGAGTACGTCTCGGACATTCTCGACCTGGCCTGCGTCTCCGTTGGCGAGCAACCGTTGGTGATGAACGAAGGACGGTTCACGCACCACCTTGATACCCGCCGGGCCGAGCTCGCGAAGGAAGTTCAGGGTCGCAACTCCCGCTACCACGACCAGCATGAGGAGCTCATCTATCGCAACCAGCAGGACCAGAAGGCACAGCACGAGGGTGCGATCCGTGACTACCGCGCCAAGGAGAAGGAAGCCCGCAAGCAAGCCCGTCAGGCCAACGATCCGATGGAGCAGCTGCGGCTCAAGAAGGAAGCCCGCAAGTGGGAGCAGCGTGCCGAGGACGCCGACGAGGACTTCCGTGAGACACGCAAGAAGCTTCGGACTGAGGCCGACAAGCACCTCGAACTCATCGAGCAGTCACTTCAGGGAACCCAGGAGACCCGGCACTTGTTCACAATTCGCTGGCGGATCGCTGCCTAGACCACGTCGCATTCTCAAACCCAACACAAATCGTGGAAACCCGAAACATAATCACCCGAATGGATAACGAGATCTACGAGACGCCATCGACTACTCCTAACTTTCAGACCGACTTGGCAGCACAGCTGGCCGATCTAATTCCCGAGGCTATCGCCGACGGTAAGGTGGATATCGAGAAGATCAAGGAATTGCTCGACGGCGACGCGGCCGACAACAGCGAACGGTTTGGGCTCTTCTGGCCCGGCAAGAAGCGCGCGCTTCGTGCCGCGCAGGAGCCGACCACAGCGACGCTCCGCCCCGACTTCGAAAACTCTAAGGACTGGGACACGACTCGGAACGTTTTCATCGAGGGCGACAACCTCGAAGTCCTAAAGATCCTCCAAAAACACTACCACGCAAAGATCAAACTGATCTATATCGATCCTCCGTACAACACCGGCAGGGATTTCGTCTACCCAGACAACTACAAAGAGGGTCTCGAGACATACCTCGAGTGGACGCGTCAAGTCAACGAGGAGGGCAAGAAGGTCACGAGCAATGCCGAGACAGAGGGCCGATTCCACTCCAATTGGCTCAATATGATCTATCCGCGCCTCAAGCTTGCGAGGAATCTGCTCACCGACGACGGAACGATCTTCGTCAGTATCAGCGATCATGAGGTCGACAATCTCCGGAAACTCATGAACGAGGTCTTCGGCGAGTCGAACTACATCGGCCAGATCGCCGTATCCAAGGGCACTACGACAGGACAGGACGCCAACGACATCGGGAGTAGCATCGACTTCCTGCTTGTATACGCCAGAAGCAAAGCGAATTACATACCGAATGGCCTTCCGCTTGACGAAGCCGACATAGCGCGCTTCAACATGGAGGACAATCGCGGCCGGTACAGCGTCTTGCAGTTCCGCAAAACCGGCACGAATGACCGGCGCGAGGATCGCCCAAACCTGTACTACGCGATTACGGCGCCAGATGGCTCAGAAGTCTCTCCGATCGGCCCTGGCGGCTACGACAGTTGTTGGCGTACCGCACGCGAGCAGTTTGAGAAGTGGGACGCAGAAGATATGGTCGTCTGGAAGCACGACACTGATGGGCTCTACAAGCCCTATATCAAATACTACCTTGAAGGCCGAACCAAACAGGTATCCAACTATTGGGACGACATCGAAGGCAATAAGAAGGCCAGCATCACGGTCAAGGAACTGATCGGCAAGAACGTCTTCACCAATCCCAAGCCGGTCGGCCTCATCAAGAAGATCCTGCACATCGCGACCGATAGCGACTCGCTCGTTCTCGACTTCTTCTCCGGATCCGCCACGACAGCGCACGCCGTGATGCAACTCAACCTCGAGGACGGCGGAAGCCGGCGGCACATCCAGGTTCAGCTCCCTGAGCCGACTCCTGAAGATTCGGCGGCTCGCAAAGCTGGCTACGAGACCATCGCGGGTGTTGCGCGTGCGCGTATGAACGTCGCAGGCAACAGAATCGCGTCAAGCCTGTCAAGTCAGCTTGAGGATGGCTCGACGCCCCTCGACGTCGGCTTCCGCTCCTACAGGCTCGCCGATACGAACTTCTCCAAGTGGCAGCTGTCGAGCGATGTTGAGGAGGACGTGCTGCAGCAACACCTGCTCGATCTTCGTGAAAGTGCGACCGACGACGCCACCGCCGATGATCTGCTCACCGAGATCCTGCTCAGGCAGGGCTACTCGCTGACCGAGGCCGTGTCGCCCGCTGAGATTGGCGGCCTCGCCGTTCGGCTTGTTCGTGACCGTGATGGCGACGTCGCCGTGCTGGCGTACTTGAACGAGCACACGAAGCCGACGCTGGAGCAACTCCGTGCGCTCGTCGACGAGTCTCCGACGCGGATCATCGTGCTGGAGGATGCATTCCAGGGCGACGACGAACTGAAGACCAACCTGGCCCAGCTCGCGAAGAGCAACGGCATTGAGCTCTGGACTACGTGATGAGCGGATCAGGGTTCCAGTTCGACGCCAGTCAGTCGTATCAGTTGGATGCTATTGCGTCAGTGGTCGACCTGTTCGACGGGCAGCCGAAGGATGCGGAGAAGCTGGTCACGACGCTGCGTGGCGCGGCAGTGCTGCGTAACTCGAATCAGGCGGCCCTCGATATCGATATCACGCAAGAGGTTGGAGCGGTCGGAAACAGCCTTGTGCTCGATGGTGGTCTAATCCTCGCGAACCTGCAGCGGGTGCAGGACCGCAACGGCCTCGAGGTTGCGCCGAAGCTCGAAGGTGACGCCCTCGAATTCGACATCGAGATGGAGACCGGCACAGGTAAGACGTACGTCTATCTGCGCACGATCTTTGACCTCGCCGTCCGATATAACTTCACAAAGTTCGTGATCCTGGTGCCGAACGTCGCAATCCGCGAGGGCGTTAGCACGAGCATCCGGCTCATGCGGGAGCACTTCGAGAACCTCTACAAGCCTCACGGCATCACCTTCGATTCCTCGATTTACAGCGGCAAGAGCGCCGAGGAGGTGCAGTCGTTCGCAACGTCGACGAACGTGCAGATCCTCATCATGACCATCGACTCGATCCGTGGCAACGCGAACACTCGCATCATCCACCAGACCCGCGACAAGCTGAACGGCCTGCGCCCCATCGACTATCTGAAGGCGACCCACCCGGTTGTCATCATGGACGAGCCGCAGAACATGGAGTCGCAGCTCTCGCAGTCGGCGGCCGGTGACCTGGGCCCCGTGTTCACGCTGCGCTACAGCGCAACCCACAAGAGGCAGCGCAACTTGGTCTATCGCCTCGATCCGGTCGACGCCCACGATCTTGGCCTCGTGAAGCAGATCGTTGTGGCCGAGGTACAGCAGCAGGGTGCGGACGCGACGCCATACATCAAGCTCGTCGAGGTACGGCGAGAGCCGTCGTGGTCAGCTCGTCTTGAGCTGTCCTGCCGCAAAGCCGATGGCTCCCTCGAACGGCGCGTCGTGGGCGTCAGGCGGCACCAAGAGCTGTCGGATGCGCGCGTCACCAACAACCCGGTCTACGAGGGCTGGCGCATCAACGAGATAAGCATCGAGCCCGCCTACGTCGACCTCACCGCGCACGGCTTTCTCTACGAGGGCGAGAGCATTGGCGCCTCGACCGGAGCGATCTACAAGGAGATGATCCGCGAGACCGTTCGTGAGCACCTGCGCAAGGAGTCGATGCTGCGCGCCAAGGGCATCAAGGTGCTCAGCCTGTTCTTCGTCAACAAGGTCGCCAGCTACTTGGGCAACGGCACAAACAACGCCGACGCCAGTGGTGAGTTCGTGCAGTGGTTCGATGAGGTCTTTATCGAGGAGCGGGCGAGGTCCGCGAGATACCAGGAGCTGTTACCGCAGGCGCCGAGCGAGCTTCGCAGAGCCTACTTCTCCCAGATCAAGCGCGGTAAAAGGACGACCTTCCAAGACTCCACCGGCGCGACCCGGGCCGATGACGACGCCTATGAACTGATAATGCAGCAGAAGGAACTGCTGCTCGACGAGACCGAGCCCGTGCGCTTCATCTTCAGCCACTCTGCCCTACGCGAGGGCTGGGATAACCCGAACATTTTCCAGATCTGCACCCTGCGCGAGATGGGTGCAGAGACCGAACGTCGCCAGACCCTTGGCCGCGGCCTGCGCCTCCCCGTCGCAAAGACCAAGGACGGCTACACGCGAGTCGCCGACTCAGGCGTCGCGACGCTCACCGTCGTCGCGAACGAGTCATACACGAAGTTCGCGGACTCGCTTCAGAAGGAGTACAAGGAGGCCGGAGTTGAGATCGGCCGAGTACGCAAAAGCGAATTCTCGAAGATCCCCTTGCCGGACGAGGCCGGTGCGCTCACCGACGACCAATTCGGCTACAAGCGATCCGTAGTTGTATGGGATCATCTTAGTGAAAAGGGGTTCATCGACAAGGACGGTGCGGTTACCCCGAAGTTCCAGCCGAACCAGCTCGGCTTTGACCTGGGCCTGCCAGTCGACTTCGCGTGGGCACAGTCGATCGTCATCGAACTGATCGGGCACGCGAACATCGGAAAGTACGTCAAACCGGTCAGCAAACGTCAGCCGCGCGTACTTAACAAGCAACTCTACGCGACCGCGCAGTTCGAGGAGTTCTGGGAAGCGATCAGCCAAAGGACCTCGTACCGGGTCAAGGTGGAACGCGAGCAGCTGATCGGAAACGCCGTCGGCGCGATCCGCGAGGCACCGACGATTGATGCCTTGCGCATCCAGGTCACGCGCGCGGGCGTCAAAGTACTGCGCGGCGGCGCCAAGGGCCAAGAGCTCGGCACCCGCTCGGCAGATCTCAAGGGCAGCTACGACCTGCCGGACATCGTCACGGAACTGCAGGAGGCGACCTCCCTCACCCGCAAGACCATCGTCGACATCCTGATCGGCAGCGGCCGGCTGGGCGAGTTCATCGGCAACCCGAACGACTTCATCGCAATGGCCAAGCGAGTCCTGCAGACCGAGCTGGCGAAGATCGTGGTCGAAGGCATCCAGTACGAGCGGATCGCCGGTTCCGTCTACGAGCTTCGCGAGCTGCAGAAGGACGGCGAGGATGAGAAGGAACGCTTCCTCGACCAGATGTACAAGGTGCAGCACTCGCAGAAGACGGACTTCGACTATGTGGTCTTCGACTCCGACGTCGAGCGGCAGTTCGCTGCGCTGCTCGACTCGCGCGAGGACGTCAAACTGTTCATGAAGCTTCCCGCGAAGTTCAAGATCGACACTCCCGTCGGTCCGTACAACCCCGACTGGGCGATCATCAAGCAGGAGGACGGCGAGGACCGCATCTACATGATCCGCGAGACGAAGAGCACGCTCGACGGCTCGAAGCTCCGGCCGACTGAACTCTCGAAGATTAAGTCAGCCAAGCGCCACTTCGAAGCCATCGGGATCGACAACTACTCGCGAGCAGTACCGGGAGCGTGGAAGCTATGACGCAGCGTGACGGGGCATCGAACTCACTGATCAAGATCGTCTACTTCGACGAGGAGTCCGCGTCGGACTATCTGGACATCTCGGCGGGGGGCAAGACAGGAACTACGAGCGAGCGGGTTCAGGAGCGGTCTAGGGAAACACACGCCAAGGTTGAGGCGGGCCTGATGGCGAAGTTAAGTTGGCTTCCTTTCCTCGGCGCTTCCGGCGAACTTAGTGCTGGCGCAGGAGCCTCGGCCGCCGGAAAGAGCATCCTTAGCAAAACGCTGTCGAATACGATCCTGACCGACTACCTCGTGAATGCAGATGTGGATCCTCGGGTGGTCCAGTTGCGCGGACTCCGGTTGACCGCTCCCGAGGACTCGATGGCGTACATCAAGATGTTCACTCCCTACATGGTCATGCTCAAGATGGACGACCTCCCGGTCGACCTGGCACGGATGGACGACGTCCTCATTGGAGCCAAGGGCTACTACGAACTACTCGGCCGAGATTCTGGCGGCTCGAAATGCGTGCTGCGGTTTAATATCCAAGCGTTCCGGAACAATTACGGTCTTACGGACTTGGGACGGATGCGCCTAGTATTTCAGGGCGTCCTGGTTGGGCAAACCTCAGAGCATGCGCTCGGTATGCAGGCTGAGATGTCTGGGGGCTCGGGCGAAGCGCAGTTGACAGCTGCCGAACTCGTGGATGGCGCCTCCGCGCAGGACAAGGAGCTTCTCGACGTTTACGATGTCATCCTTGCTGGGGTCGAGCATGTCGGGTGACACAAAGGTCACCATCTACTACGGCCCGCTGTCATGGCTCCAAGAACAGCTTGGTTCGGAGAAGCATAAGTACCTGCTAGACATCATCACGGAGCAGGACGCGGCACGACGCCGCATCACCCATGCCGTTGAGGGTCAGACGCTGCCAGCGGATGAGGAGGTCGAGCGTCGACCGAAGCGGCTTGTAGCCGAATCGGCGGATTACGCGAGCGTACAAGAGCACGCGATCATGAATTTCGTCGGCCTCATTCGCTCGATTAACCCTAAGCAACTGGTGCTACACAACCCGCCCGCGCACATCCACTTGCAACTTGCCCGCGAGTTTTCGATCGAGGTGAAGCGTTACGCCTATCCGGCAGTGACTCGAGACACGCTTGTCAGGTTTCGCGACGGATTTGCAGGCCACCTTGTGGGTCAGTCGGCGGTTAAGGAGTCGCTGCTGGCCGCTATGTACCCTTTGACTACTGACCGACGAACTACGCCCGTCGTTCTCATGTTCTACGGCCCCTCGGGCGTCGGCAAGACCGAAAGCGCTCAGTTCCTTAACGAATTGCTCGGTGGCACACTTCTGCGCAAACAATTCTCCATGTTCCACAACGATAAATTCGCTTCGTATTTATTCGGCGGCACTCACTCCGAGGATTCATTAGCGCGCGATCTTCTCGACCGTGAATCTGGCGTGATCCTGATCGACGAGTTCGATAAGGCGAACCCCGTCTTCCACAGCGCCTTTTACCAACTATTCGATGGCGGAGTGTTCGAGGATAAAAACTATACCGTCGAGGTCGGGCCGTCGTTGATTATCTGCACCTCCAACTACGGCACCGAGGACGCCATCCGGCAGGCACTTGGTGACGCCCTTTACTCACGGTTTGACGCCCTAATTGAGTTCAAGGCGCTCACGAAGGACGAGATTCGAGACGTCATCGAACGTCTCGTGGACGATCGCTTCAGCAATTTGGCCCCAGACGAGCAGGCGCGACTAACGCCGAACGCTCTAAAAACGATCCTGTATCCGCTCGCAGACAAGTCCGGCAATGTTCGAAAACTCGGCAAACTGGTCGACGAGGTGATCTCGCTCCTGCTGGTTCGAGCACTGCTCAGCGAGGTATAGGTCTTATCCACACCCCGTATGAAGCCGGGAAACTGCCAAATTGACGGCCATGTCTTCCCGGCGTGTTGCTCGAACGCGTGTCGTCGCGCGTTCGAGCGCGACGGCGCTAGGTCCTCGCCTCGCGCTCGGCGATCCGCTCGCGCGCGGCGCTCACGTGGGCGTCCACTTCGCGACTGAACTGATCGAGACTCCATCCGGCTTTCGAGCGGACGCGCTCGTGCGTCAACGCGTCGATGCGCTTGTCGAGGTCGTCGAAGCGGTCCAGGAGCAGCAGCAGCTCGCTTAACATGTCCTCGCGCCCCGGCACGGACATGAAGTCCTCCGCGTGCTCCCAGAAGAACGTGTGCGCTAGGCGGTTACGCGCCTTGAGCGCCGCGTTCAGCTCGGCTGCCAACTTCGGATCGTTCTCGACCAGGCGCCGGAACTTCTTGAGCAGCGGTCCGAGGGTGAGCGCGTAGTTAGCCTCCCAAAGCGTGTCGTACAGCTCGGCAAAGCGGTCCGGGTCGCGCTCGCCGGTGATGACCGCTTCGGCGAAGGTGGTGGTGGTGACGATCCCCTTCTCGAGTACCTGCGCTTTATAGACAGTGAGGCCGAACTGCGCGTAAACCTCACGGACCTGGTAGTCCTCGTCGTCGAGGTCGTCCTCACGGCTGATCGGCGGCCTCTCCTGCACACCGCAATTATCCGACCGCCGTTCCTTATGCGCCGACGCTGGCTTTGTCGGCGAGGTTGTGCGGCACCTCGTTTGCCTCAAGTGGCCCCGGGTCGCGCGACGGCCCAGAACCAGGGGATCGGCGGTGCCCGGCACATCGCAGTACTGGGCACCGTCCGAGTGTCACGCAGAGGCGGGAGCCTCGGCACTGGCCCTGACGATGACCAAGCGCAGGCTCAAGAAGTGGTCGCATCGTCAACCCCTTCTCGCCACACACGTCTTTCATTCCCGCGCTGACGCGCGTGAGCCCCGCGCGCTGGGAGCGCCTGCGTACCTCCCTCCTGACGAGACCGCCCGGATCTCGCCTGAGCGGGAGGTCGGCGGCCGTGGTCGTGACGATGCACAAGGTGACGTCGGCGAACGGCGTCGAATACCTGCTCAAGTCGGTTGCCGTCGGTGACGGGGATCGGCGGCTCAGTTCGCCGATGACTCGGTACTACACCGAGGCGGGGACGCCGCCCGGTCGATGGCTCGGCAGCGGCGTCGCGCTGCTCGGGTACCGCTCCACGCCGCGGCTGCGCGTCGGCGAGGTCGTCACCGAGGACGCGCTTCGCCTCCTACTCGGTGAAGGTCGCGACCCACTGACCGGCGAGCAGCTCGGCAGGACGCCCGCCCGCTACGTCGAGCCGCCGCGCCATCGCGGTGATCGCCGCGGTCCGTCCGCCTCCACCGCGCCGCGACGGCAGGCGGTGGCGGGGTTCGACTTCACCTTCTCGCCGCCGAAGTCCGTGAGCGCTCTGTGGGCGGTCGCTGATGCCGGGACGCAGTCGCTGATCGCGCAGGCGCATCACGCTGCAGTCGCTGACGTACTCGATCTGCTCGAGCGGCGGGTCGCCGTCACTCGAATCGGGACGAACGGCGTCGCACGGGTACCGGTGCCCGGGGTGATTGCCGCGGCGTTCGACCACTACGAGTCCCGCGCCGGCGACCCGCAACTGCACACACATGCCGTGATCGCGAACCATGTCCTTGGCCCGGATGGGGTGTGGCGGACGCTGTTCGGGAACCCGCTGCACAAGGCGACGGTCGCGCTGTCCGAGACGTACGACGCAGTGCTGATGGATCGCCTCCACCGTGACCTCGGCGTCGAGTGGGCGCGGGTCGATCGTGGCCGTGACCGGAACGCCGGGCTCGAGATCGCCGGCGTCCCAAAGGAGCTGCGCACAGCGTTCTCCAGTCGCACTACCGGGCGCGGGACGAGTGCGGGGATCGATACCCGGAAGGCGGAGTTGATCGCCGACTACGTCGACCGGCACGGCCGGCAGCCGTCGGCGCGGGTCGTGATCCGGCTGCGGCAGCAGGCGACGCTCGAAACGCGCCCCGCGAAGACGATTCGGTCACTCGCTGACTCGACGCGCGCCTGGCGCGCGCAGGCGAGCGAGGTGCTCGGCGAGGACGCGACCACCTGGGCACAGACGCTTCTCGCTGGAAGCCGCATCGCACGGCAGCTTTGTGGCGACGATCTCGCTCCCGAGGTCCTCGACGATCTCGCAGCGACGGTCCTTCAGGAAGTCGGCGAGAAGCGCGCGGTGTGGGGGCACTGGAACCTCTGGGCCGAAGCGGCACGGCAGACCGCCGAGGTACGCTTCGCATCGGCGATCGACCGCGAGATGGTGCTCGACGCCCTCGTCGGGCGGGCGGAGAACGCGTCGCTGCGCCTCACACCGAAGTACGAGCGAGACTCCCCCGGCGTGTTCCGGCTCGCGGACGGGTCGTCGGCATTCTCGCCGCGCCCGGAGGTGGCCTACTCGTCGCAGGCGCTGCTCGACGCCGAGAGCCGGCTGCTCGACGCGACCACAGCACCATCGACGCAGCTCGGCTTGGACCGGGTCGAGCCGTTCACGCTGCTCCCGGACGCGGACGCGGACGGGTTCGCCCTCTCCGCGGACCAGGCGGTGGCGGTGAACCGGATCGCGACCTCCGGCCGGGCACTCGACGTGCTTGTCGGACCCGCCGGCGCGGGAAAAACGACCGCGCTGCGGGTGCTGCGCGCCGCGTGGGAGGCGTCCCGGGGAACTGGGGCGGTGATCGGTCTGGCGCCGTCGGCCGCGGCAGCGGAGGTGCTCGGCGACGCGCTCGGGATCCCGACGGAGAACACGGCCAAGTGGTCGCACGAGTGCGCCGCCGGCCGGTGGGACCTTCGCCCCGGGCAGCTCGTCATCGTCGACGAGGCGTCGCTGGCCGGGACCCTGATGCTCGACCGGCTCGTCACCCACGCACGGGAGACCGGGGCGAAGGTGCTGCTCGTCGGGGACTGGGCGCAGCTCTCCGCCGTCGAGAGCGGAGGTGCATTCGGGCTGATCGCGCGCACGATCGAGGATGCGTCCGAACTCACCGACGTGCGTCGCTTCCGGCACGAGTGGGAGAAGACCGCGACCCTCGGCCTTCGCACCGGCGCACCCGATGCCATCCAGACCTACGCCCAGCACGGCCGCATCCACGACGCCGACGATCCGACGGAAGCCGCCTTCTCGGCATGGCGGGCCGACACGGAGGCCGGCCGGCGATCTGTCCTGCTCGCGGTCGATTCCGCCACCGTCGCTGAACTCAGCAAGCGGGCACGCACCGAGCGCGTGGCCGCCGGGCACGTGGCGGCCGCAGACCTCCCCCTGCATGATGGCAACACGGTCGGGGTCGGCGACGTGATCGTGACGAGGCGCAACGACCGGCGGCTGCTCGCCGGACGCGGCTGGGTGAAGAACGGCGACCGCTGGCAGGTAGTCCATGGCTTTGAGGACGGTGCGCTGACCGTGCGTCGTATCGCGGGGAACGGCCGGACGGGCGGGGCCGTCACTCTGCCGGCCGACTACGTCGCGCAGCACGTCGAGCTCGGCTACGCCAGCACCGTCCACCGCGCCCAAGGCCTCACCGTCGATACCTCGCACGCCGTCATCGATACCGCCACCGCGACCCGCGAACTCCTCTACGTCGCGATGACCCGCGGCGCCGACGCCAACCACGTCTACGTCGCGACGGACTCCCCCATCGACGACCATCTGCCGCGCGAGCCTGCACGATCCGCGGAAGCCAGGCTGGCCGAGGTGCTTGCTCGGGTCGGCGCCGAGCCGACCGCGACCGAGACGCTGCACCTCGCAGTCCGCGAATACACGTCGCTGTCCACACTGATCCGCGAGTACGAGACCATCGCCGCGCACGCGGTCTCCATCGGCATCGCTCGCTGGCCGCGACACTCCGGCTTGCACCGCACCCGCATCGCGGACCTCATCACGATTCCCATTGGGACGCTGCCCGCGGACTACGCGACAGCTCTGCAACAGCGGGAGCGCGCCATCCTCGCCGCCGCCCGGCAGACGTCGACCGCAGCGGTCGACGCTCGAGAACCGTGGACGCGCGGAGCCTCACCGCGAATGCTCGAGACCATGGCGATCTACCGCGCCAAGTACGCGATCACCGACCCGACCTCGCTCGGCACGCCGCCGCAGCCCGGCGATCGCCTGCAGGCGCGGGACTATCAACTGGTCCGGCGCGCTCGCGTCACCTCGCCCCGCAGCGCCTCCGCTCCGCACAGCCCTGCGGCCGCGGGCCGAGGACTCGAGCGGTAGAGGGCTCCATGTTGCCGACGACCCGCAACGAGCAATCGTTCCGCGCGATCGGATCAGTGACTACGCCGGGCCCATAGTTACAGTTCGGCGCAAAGTATTACCAAGCGCAGGGGTTTGCTAGCTCGCGGCGAGTTCGAGACGCTGCACCCGGTC
>NZ_CAXUGX010000002.1:0-266574 GCF_964250715.1 uncultured Amnibacterium sp. | reverse complement strand
GCAAGACCGGCATCGCGGTGACCTTCGTCGACTGGGACGACCTGCACAAGTGGGCGCTGATCAACCGCGCCCTGGACTTCGGCCAGCCCGAGCCGACCGAGACCTACTCCTCCTCTCCCCACCTGTTCACCGACCTCGACATCCCCACCGACGCCCGGGGCCGCATCGGTGCACCGAGCGCGGCCGCCGCGGCTGCCGCCCGGCCAGCCACCACCTCGGCGCCGGCATCAGGGTCCGGGTCGGCGACGACTCCGGAGCAGCAGCCGGCAGGCGAGGGGCGCGGCCGCACGCGGCACCGCACGCGACGCGGCGGTCAGGGCGCCTCCGCTTCGGCCGGCGAGCAGGCCACCGCGACCACGGATGCAGCCGAGGGCGGCAACCCCGCGCACGCCGAACACGCCCCGGGTTCGGGCACGCACGACGGCGCCGGCTCGCGCCCGCGCCGCCGCAACCGCCGAGGCCCCCGTAACACCTCCCCCTCCGCCTAGCCCCCGCCCCCAGCCGCTCGGGCCTCCCTCTCCCCCACCCACTCCCTCTCCCCCGCCCCTCCGCCCTACCCCGTCCCGACGGCAGGACCAGGTCCCGACAGCAGGCTCCTGGTCGACCAGCGACCTGCCCTAGAGACGTGGTCCTGCTGTCGTGCTCTCGACGGAGGGTGTCCGGCGCCCCGGATACCATCGCGGGATGCCTGCGCCGACCCGCACCGCTCCGACCGACGCCGAGATCTGGCCGCTGCTCGGCCTGCGGATGGTGGTGTCCGACGTCGAGTTGAAGGCGATCGACGACGAGACCGCCCTCGACCTCGGCCGGCTCGCCGGCGCCGGCATCCACGGCGAGTCCCTGCCGTTCTACCGGCCGTGGTCGCGCGGCACGCCCGTCGAGGTCGCCCGCAACGTGTACACGTACCACTCGGGGCTGCGCAGCCGAGCGACCCCGGCCAGCTGGTCGCTCGAGTTCGCCGCGCGGCTCGACGGCACCCTGATCGGCGTCCAGGCGCTGCAGGCCGACGACTTCGCCACCACCCGGTCCGCGGAGAGTGGCTCGTGGCTCGGCCGCGACTACCAGGGCCGCGGCATCGGCACCCTGCTGCGCGTCGCGGTCCTCACCTTCGCGTTCGACGCGCTGGGCGCCCGCGAGGTGACCACGGCGGCGTGGGCGGACAACAGCGCCTCCAACGCGGTCACCCGCAAGCTCGGCTACCAGCCGAACGGCGAACTGCTGCTCGACCGTGAGGGCGTCGCGACCGTCTCCAAGCGGTATCGCCTGGAGAAGTCGACCTGGGACGCCCGCCCCGACGAGTTGCGTCCGCACGTGCAGATCGACGGACTGCCCGCCGTCACCGACTGGCTGGGCCTTACGCCCGGCTGAGTTCAGCCTCAGCAGGCCCGCCGGACGATGAACTCAGCCGGCGAGCGCAGCCCCGACCGGAGCGGTGCCGGTGCCGAGTTCGAGTATCTGCTCCACGACAGCGGGGGCGGTGGTGTGCTCACCGAGCCGGTTCGGTTTGCCGGTGCCGTGGTAGTCGCTGGAGCCCGTCACGGCCAGGTCGAAGCGCCGGGCCAGTTCGGCGACCCGCTCGCGACCGTCGGGGGTGTTCTCGCGGTGGTACAGCTCCAGTCCGAACAGGCCCGCCTCCACCAACTCGCCGACCACGTCCTCGGGCAGCACGCGGTCGCGGCCGGAGGCACCGGGATGCGCCAGCACCGGCACGCCGCCCGCCGCACGGATCAGGCGCACCCCCTGCAGCGGTGTGGGCGCGTAGTGCGGCTCCACGTAGCCGGCCCGCGGATGCAGCAGACCGGCGAAGGCGGCGCTGCGGTCGGACTCCAGGCCCAGGGCGACGAGCGCGTCGGCGATGTGCGGCCGGCCGACCGTGGTTCCCGGCATCGTCTGCGCGACCACGTCGGACCACTGGATGTCGTGGTCGCGGCTCAGCCGGTCGACGATGCGCTGCGCACGCTCGCGACGCGCGGTGCGGATGCGCTCCGTCTCGGCGACGAGCCCGGAGTTCTGCGGGTCGACCAGGTAGCCGAGCATGTGCACGCTGCGAAAGCCGAGCAGGGTGCTCAGCTCCAGGCCGGGGATCAGCACGATGTCGTGCCGCCCGGCCTCCTCCCGCGCCTCGCCCCAGCCCGCCGTGGTGTCGTGGTCGGTCAGAGCGACCGTCCCGAGCCCGGCCGCGACCGCGGCGCGGATCAGGTCCGCCGGCGACTCGGTGCCGTCGGAGACCGCGCTGTGGGTGTGCAGATCCGCCCCGCCCGCGCTCCGCATCCGGCAATGCTACGGGCGAGAAGCACCCCGAATCGGCGCATCACCAGCTTCCGGGTGCTCACCGACGAGGACGGTGCGGGCAGCGACCACCGCCCCGTGCTCGCCCGCCTGCGGCCCGCGGGCTGACCGATGCCGGTGGGAGGATGGAGCGCATGTCGAGCGAGCAGACCCAGACCACCGAGCCGACGAACACCGAGCCGCAGACCGTCGAAACGGCGACCGAGCAGGTTCCCGCCGAGCCCGCGGAGGGCCGCACGGCCATCCCGAAGACCAGAGCGTTCGCCGACTACATCGGCAGCGGCTGGGCCGACCGCACACGCGACCTGCCCTCGCTGCGCCCGCTGGCCGCGGACGCCGCCCGCCGGCGGCAGCAGCTCTCGGCGCGGCATACCGGCAAGCGCCTGGTGATCGGCGCGGGCGACGCGAAGGTGCGCTCCAACGACACCGACTTCCCGTTCCGCGCCCACTCCGCCTTCTCGTGGTTGACCGCCTGGGGCGCCGACAGCGAGCCCGGCGCAGTGCTGGTGTTCCAGCCGAACGGCGACGCGCACGACGTCACCCTGCATTTCACGCCGGCGGCGGGCCGCGACACCGACGAGTTCTACGCGAACGCCGCGGTCGGCGAATTCTGGGTGGGCCCGCGGCCCACGCTGGAGCAGGTCGGCGCCGACCTGGGCCTCGCCACGGCGGCGCTCACTGACTTCCTGCCGGGCGACGACGACGTGACGATCGACGACCCCGAACTGGCCCGCGACCTGTCCGAGGCGCGCCTGGTCAAGGACGCAGGCGAGATCGACCAGCTGCGCGCCGCGATCGCCGCGACCGCCGACGGCTTCGGCGACATCCTGCGCGCGCTGCCCGCGATCACCGCGCACCCGAGGGGCGAACGGGTGATCGAGGGCACGTTCTTCGGCCGCGCCCGCGCCGACGGCAACGACCTCGGCTACTCCACGATCGCGGCCAGCGGGCCGCACGCCTGCATCCTGCACTGGACGCGCAACGACGGCGCCGTCCGCCCAGGCGACCTGGTGCTGATCGACGCCGGCGTCGAGCTGCCGTCGCTTTACACCGCCGACATCACCCGCACCATCCCGGTCGGCGGCCGCTTCACTCCGGTGCAGCGGCAGGTGTACGAGGCAGTGCGCGAGGCCGCCGACGCCGCCTTCGCGATCGTCCGGCCGGGCGTCAAGTTCCGGCAGGTGCACGCCACCGCGATGGAGGTCATCGCCCGCCGGACCGCGGAGTGGGGGCTGCCGCTGCCCGGTACGGCGCTGAGCGACGGGTTGGACGGGCAGGCGCACCGCCGCTACATGGTGCACGGGACCAGCCACCACCTGGGACTCGACGTGCACGACTGCGCGGCTGCGCGGCGCGAGCTGTACCTGGACGCCGAGATCCGGGCGGGCATGATCTTCACCATCGAGCCGGGCCTCTACTTCCAGCCCGACGACCTGACCGTGCCCGAGCAGTTCCGCGGCATCGGCGTGCGCATCGAGGACGACGTGCTGGTCACCGACGACGGCGCCGAGAACCTCTCCGCCGCAATCCCGCGCACCGCCGACGACGTCGAAGCCTGGGTGGCGTCCGCCCGCTGACCCCGCGCCTCCCGCGGCGTACCCGCACACGCTCGGCGTGGCGCGGTACCTGTGCCTCCGCGCTGTGCGCATGCATACCGCGCGAGGCCACACCTACCGCGCGACGTGGCGGAGGGAGGCGCGGCGCCAATCCCTACGCCAGGGGCGGGGTCTGCGAGGACGTGGTCGTGGCGGTCTCTACGGGGATCACGGCCGGGGTGCCGCCGCCGCCCTCGCCGCCACCGCCGCTGCCGTTCAGCAGGTTGCGGGCCCGGTTGGCGTGCTGCGGGTCGACCACCAGCGAATAGCTGGAGGCGATCACCTGCATGACCGAGCTGAAGTCGCGGCGTCGACGGGTGATCGCGTAGCTCGCCAGCCCGAAGAGCACGCCGAACGCGGCGCCCAGCAGCAGGGCGCCGGGGAACACGGAGGCCGGCGCGGTGGGCGAGAACGACAGCAGGATCCCGAGGAACAGGCCGAGCCACAGACCCGAGATCGCTCCGGCGCCGGCCGCGCGGCCCCAGGACAGCCGCCCGGTGACGCGCTCGACGCTCTTCATGTCGTTGCCGACGATGGCGGCGCCCTGCAGCGGGAAGTCCGAGTGGGCCAGGGTGTCGACGGCGGTCTGCGCCGCCTCATAGGTATCGAAGCTCGCGACCTCCTCGCCGCGGGGCGGCGTGGGGAACGGCGGGCGACGGGTGGTGCCGAACAGTCCTTGCTGGTTACTCACCATGGAATCATCCCGCGGCCGTCCAAGGATCGCCAGGGCATTCCCTATGAAGTGGCCGAGCCCCTCCTCCGCCGGCCTCCCGGGACAGCGGTCCCGGGAGGCGCCCCGGAGCGCCCACCCTGACGCCTACCCTGAACCCATGCCCTCCACCCGCCTCTTCGTCGCCCGGCTGGCGGGCTGCGCGGTCTTCGACGCGCAGGGCGACCGCCTCGGCCGGGTGCGCGACGTCGTCGTGGTCTACCGGCAGGTGGATGCGCCCCGGGTGGTGGGGCTCGTGGTCGAGATCGCCGGCCGGCGCCGCGTGTTCGTCTCCATCGGGCGGGTCACCTCCGTCAGCTCCGGCCAGGTCATCACCAACGGCCTCATCACCGTGCGCCGGTTCGAGCAGCGGGCCAGCGAAACGCGCATCCTGGCGGAGGTGCTGGGCCGTCGCGTGACGCTCGGCGACGGCTCCGGCGACGCGGTGGTCGAGGACGTCGCGATCGAGGAGTTCGGTCCCGGCGAGTGGCAGGTCAGCCAGTTCTTCGTCCGGCGTCCCAAGACCAGCCCCAGCCCGTTCGCCAAGGGCGCGACCCTGTTCGTCAAGTGGGAGGACGTGCGCGAGCGCACCCGCGGCGGCCAGAGCCAGTCCGCCGCGCAGCTGATCCAGACCTACTCCGACCTGCTGCCGCCCGACCTGGCCAGCACGATGCTCGACCTGCCGCCGGAGCGGATGCTGGAGGTGGCCGCCGAGCTGCCCGACGAGCGCCTGGCCGACGTGCTGCAGGAGATGCCGGAGTCGTCGGCCGCGGACGTGCTGATCGGCCTCGGCGACGAGCGGGCCGCCGACGTGCTGGATGCGATGGAGCCCGACGACGCCGCCGACCTGATCGGCCAGCTGCCCGACGAGCGTCGCGAGGCCCTGCTGCAGTTGATGGAGCCGGACGAGGCCGACGACGTGCGCATGCTGCTGCAGTACTCCCCCGACACCGCCGGCGGCCTGATGACCACCGAGCCGATCATCCTGTCGAGCGACGCGACCGTCGCCGAGGGGCTGGCGCTGATCCGCCGCCACGAGCTGGCGCCGGCGCTGGGCGCCGCGATCTGCGTGACGCTGCCGCCGTTCGAGCCGCCGACCGGCCGCTTCCTCGGCATCGTCCATTTCCAGCGGATGCTGCGCTACCCGCCGCACGAGCGCCTCGGCAGCCTGCTCGACACCACGACGGAGCCGGTGCACGCCGACACGTCCGCGGCCGAGGTCTCGCGCATCCTGGCCAGCTATAACCTGGTGCAGGTCCCCGTCGTGGACGCGAACCGCCGTCTGGTCGGGGTGGTGACAATCGACGACGTCCTCGACCGTCTGCTGCCCGACGACTGGCGCAGCAGCGACTCGGATGCCCTCTCCACGCCCCCGCGCACCGCGCAGGTGACGCTCGGTACGGGCGCGGTACCGCTTCCGCGGCAACGGATCGGCAGGAGGGTCGGCGATGGCAGCACCCGGTAGGCCCCGTCGGAATCGCTCCGTCGACCTGCTGGAGGAGCCGAAGGGCCTCTCCCGCGCCGGTCGGCGGCAGCGCCCCAACCGCGACCGCTTCGGCCGGGGCACGGAGTTCATCGCCCGCAACATGGGCACGCCCGCGTTCCTGATCGGGCTCACGGTCTTCTGTCTGGTCTGGATCCTCTACAACACGTTCGGCCCGCCGACGGTGCGCTTCGACTCGGTCGAGAACGGCTACACCGTGCTCACCCTGATCCTGTCGCTGCAGGCCTCCTACGCCGCGCCGCTGATCCTGCTGGCGCAGAACCGGCAGGACGACCGCGACCGGGTGCAGTTCGAGCAGGACCGGCAGCGCTCCGAGCGCAACCTGGACGACACGGAGTACCTGGCGCGCGAGATCGTGGCGCTGCGCCTGCTGGTGCGCGACATGGCGTCGAAGGACTTCATCCGCGGCGAGATCCGCGAGTTGCTGGAGCAGCTGGAGAAGCGCGACGCGCCGCCCGGCGACCTGCGCGAGCCGGCATGATGGACACCGCGGCCGCAGTGCGGGCCGCGCTCGGCCGGGTGCTGGACCCCGAGATCCGCCGCCCGATCGCCGACCTGGACATGGTGGACGGCGTGCGGATGGCCGGCTCCACCGCGGTGCTCGACCTCAGCCTGACGATCGTCGGCTGCCCGGCCTCCGACCGCATCCGCGCCGACGCGGTCCAGGCCGCCCGCTCTGTGCCGGGGGTCACGGACGTGGAGGTGCGGCTCGGAGTGATGACGCCGGCCCGCCGCGCAGCCCTCACCGACCGGCTGCGCGGCTCGCGGGCGATGCCGTTCGGCCCGGGCTCGCTGACGCGGGTGATCGCGGTGACGAGCGGCAAGGGCGGCGTCGGCAAGTCGACGGTCACCGCGAACCTGGCCGTCGCGCTGGCGGCTCGCGGCCTCTCGGTCGGCGTGGTCGACGCCGACGTGCACGGGTTCTCCATCCCGGGCCTGCTCGGCATCCCGGCCGGCTTCTCCCCCACGAGCATCGACGGCCTGATCCTGCCGCCGATCGCCCACGAGGTGAAGGCGGTCTCGATCGGCATGTTCCTGCCCGCCGACGACCGCGACGGCGCGATCGCCTGGCGCGGCCCGATGCTGCACCGCACCCTGAACCAGTTCCTGACCGACACCTACTTCGGCGACCTGGACATCCTGCTGCTCGACAGCCCGCCGGGCACGGGCGACGTCGCCATCTCGCTCGGACAGCTGCTGCCGAACGCGGAAGTGCTGGTGGTGACGACGCCGCAGCCGGCCGCAGCCGACGTGGCGGTGCGCTCGGGCCTGGTCGCCCGCCGCCTCGGTCAGCGCCTGATCGGCGTGGTCGAAACGATGGGCGCCGCCGTGCAGGCGGACGGAACCGTGCTCGACATCTTCGGCTCCGGAGGCGGCGCCGCGGTCGCAGCCCGCCTGACGACGGCGGACGAGCCCGTCCCCCTACTCGCGACAGTCCCCCTCAGCACTGCCCTCCGCCAAGGCGGCGACGCGGGCCGCCCGGTAGTCCTCGGCACCCCGACCGACCCTGCGGCGCAGGCGCTGCTGTCCCTAGCGGACGCACTGTCGCGGCACGGCCGCAACTTGGCGGGCCGCTCCCTCCCAGTAGGAGCGCGAACCGCACCGTAACCGCGCACCCCCGCAGGGACTCGAACTCCTATCCAGGCCCCGTAGGGGCGCTCTCGCCACCCGAGATGTCATCACAGTGACGCAGGCCCCGTCGCCTTTTGTCCCCCTGCCCGATATCATGAACACCGCAAGCGGCATGGGCTGGTCGTTCCCCTTCTGGAGCGTCGCGCTGGCGCTGACGTGGCGACTGGTAGACCAGATCCGAGCAGGCGCAGCTCAGCGCCGCCTCGCAGGCATAATCAGGCGCCGAAGGGGTGGGCCTTGACCACGCGCTGCGCGAAGGCGATGAACGCATCGGCGACGTCCTCGTCCGGGTCGCCCCACTGAACTCCGATCAGGACGTGATCCAGGCCGGGATAGAGCTTGTAGGTACGCCCCGGGTAGGCCTTCGCAGTGATCGGTCCTGCACGATTGGGATCGGGAGTCAGGATCAATTCCACCGAGTTGTTCGAGTCGATCAAATGGTACGCGTTCCAGGCGGTCGCCCAACGGCCAGGCACGGAGCTCGTGGATTCCCACCCGGTGCGCAGTCCGACCTTATCTAAACGCTCCCTGATCAACGGCTCGAGATTTTTCGAGCGCGCTCGACACAACTTATTCGCGTCGACCTGGGCCTGGAAGAACTGGCTAAGCGCCTTCTCGCGCCCGAGGAGCAGGTTGCGGAACTCATTGAGGAAGTCGGCTTCTCTCGTGTAGTCGGTCACCAGTGGACTCCGTTCCCTAATCTCTCTGAACTGTCTCAACAGCTCCGCGCTGCGCTGCAGGTTGACATCCGTCGTATCGGCATCTTCGGTCTCGCCGAGTCGCTCGAACAGGCTGGCGTAGGTGATCGCGCGCGACACCCAGCTGCTTTCGTCGCCGCGGAGCGTGTGCGGGTAGGGCGCGAGTACCGCCAGCATCACTGTTTCGTAGCCGTCCTCGACCGCGTGGCCGACGTACGACTCGAGCGGGTTGTGCAGCGCCGCCCCCACCTTGTTCTCGATGACGATTGCCAGATTGAGTTCATCGTTGGTGAGGTAGACGTCGATGATTCCCGGCCAACTGAACTCGGTCAGAGGCTCGGTCACCTGGGCCGCGCTAACTTGCCTGTCGACGCGCCACCCGTATGCGCCTACAACAGTCTCGGCGTCCAAGGCCAAATCGCGGAGGCCGCCCCGATCGACGGTCGGAGCTCCGTGCAGCGTGCGCAGCAGCGAGTCGAGGAACCGCGTCCCCATGCCGTGCCGCTCCTCAGGATCGAGGAAGTAGGCAAGGGTTTGGTCCGCGGCCTGCTCCGAGCCGCCCAGACCGAATAGGTCATAAAAGTTGAGGGGTTGACGGCGGCGTGCCAGCCGCGGCATCTGGGCGTCGAGGAATGACACATCCATGTGTAGACCCGTCCTTTGATTAATTCCGGCCATCTTATGGGGAGCGGACGTGGCCGCACCGTTCGGGCGTCGGAGTACCTCTTGTACGGCCAGCCTTGGTCCTCGCAGAGTTCCAGAAACGCCGAGAAGAGGTCGAGCGGAGGCTCCATGGACAGCGGGATGCTTCCGGTCTTGGTCCCGTTCACGTTGGTAGCCGTCGCGCTCCACTCCAGCACGACGGGCTCGGTGCGGTGGGCCGGGATGAGGATGACCGTCTCCTTCTCGATCGTCTCCACGCGATGCGGCCGAAGGTCGATGCTCGGCATCTCTAGGGTGAAACTTCCGCCGTTCGTGCGACGCGTCTGTGGTCCGATCGTTCCGAACTTCATCGGTGCGGGCGTGAAGTTCGACCCATGCACCGAAGGTCCGGTAAGGCGATCCCCCATGTACGGGCCGAACCGGCGCGGAGGGCGGGGGAGCAAGTACTTCAGGTCCGGCACCTCCTCTTCCGTCTCGTAGGCGCTGCCCTCGCCCGACAGGTGCAGATGCACTTCAACCTCGCTGTAGTTCACCTCGGTGCGATTGTGCACCTCAAGCGTCGGCGAGATGGCGAGCACGGCGCCAAGATGCTCCGGCACCTTTTTCAGGTCCTCGCGCAGCGCGGTGATCCACGCATCGACCTCGGCCTTGAAGTCGGCTTTGGTGCGGGTTTCCGTGACCCGCTCGGTGAGTCCGCTCGTGACGTTCTCGATTGCCCGAAGCATGTTCAAGGTGGTCGGGAAGCCAGCAGACCGGGCGGCATGCGCCAGGTTCGCGGCCTTCTCGTCCGCAGCCGCCTTGTTACTCGCGTCTTCGACCGACTGCATGAGCCGACGCCGGTGTCCGTCCAGCCAGTTCTCCACGTTCGCCTGGTCCCAAAGAAATGTGGACGCGGCGCCGGGGCTGCTGGTGACCTCGATGTCGAGGCTCAGCGGGACATCTTCCACCTGAGCGCGGCGCAGCAGCACGTCGAAGTCGGCCTGCACCGCCTGTACGGCGTTGGCCTGGTGCCGGAGGAACATCGTGCCCTCCAGGTAGGCCGTCCTCTTCCTGTCGGCCGTGAGCACCGGCTTCCGAAGGGCGAAAATGCCGTCGCCCTCGCTGGGCGGCGCGACGTCGATGACCAAGAACTCCTTGCCCTGGAAGGACACGTACCTCATGTCCCACTCCGGTCCGTCGGCCTCTCCGATGAACGAGGACACCTTGGGCCAGAGGTCCGAGGAGTCGAGCACGGCGACGTCGTGGGTCTTCCCCGGCTCGACGCCAATCACCAAGATGCCGTAGCCGCCGAAGTACTCCCTAGCGATGGAGACGGGTCGGTTCGACATCGCGAGAATTTCGCGGGCGACGGATCGGCCGACCTCTTGACGGTCGGTCAGGTCAACCGGGCCCTTCCATTCGAGCGCGTGCGACTCGTCCGTCTGGTTCGCGTTGTAGATCGCTTCGAGCAAGGCCTTCCACTCGCCTGGACGCCTCGGTCGATGCGACGTGTCGAAGTTCAGCGCCATGAGAAGAAGGTAGGCACCTACTCGGACAGAGCTTGTGGAGACCGCGCCTCGGGCTCCAGAGACTTCGGTCACACTGCTCCCAGTGGACGACGACGATGTCTGTCGCAGGTGCTCGCGGTGCGGGGCGGTCATGTTGCCGACAAGGTTGCCGACTGGGGCGTGCTTGATGTGTGCCCCCTCGCTTAACCAGTTCCACTGGAACGAGCCCAACCCCTCGTTGGACCCCTCGTTCAGTGCGAGGGGGCCAGCGAGGGATTTCCGGCGTCTTGCCCTGTCCTGGCCTGCCACCTCCGCGGTGCGGCTCCTGAACCACCCTCACTCAGCAGAGAAGCGTTGCTGACTGAGGGTGGTTCAGGAGTACAGGTGGCAGGACAGGGCAGGGCAAGACGAAACATTTGTTCCGGGGAAGTAGGGCTCCGAGAGAGGGTGCCCCCGCATGGACTCGAACTCGATATCGAAGGTCTCGCCGAGAGTCAGGAGATCGAAGAAAATAGCGCTGACCCAGGCAGAACCCTGACTTCTCAAAGAATCGGTATCGCAGGAGATCGCGGCGTGTCACAGGAGTTTGTGGGGGCTCACCGCGGCGGGCTGACCGGGAGGGGCGCGCTTTCTGCGGGATGCGCGGGGACGAACGAGACGATGAACCGGCCGACGGCGGTCTGCTCCGTCGCGACGTCGCTGGCGGCGGCGAGGGACGCCGCGGCTGAGCGGGGGTCGAGGTCGTCGGTGATCGGTTGCTGGTCGGGCGCGTAGTGCATGAGCAGGACGCCGCGCTTCGACCGGGTTCGCAGCTCGGAGAGCTCAAGCGGGCTGAGGTACGACGCCGATCCGCCGAGTGCGAGCACCGCGTCGTACGCCGTGCCGCAGAGCACGCGCTGCTTGGCGGCGTCGGCCCAGGTCATCGCATGGACGCCGGCGAGGGTCGGATGCTTGGCGACGAGGGCGTTGAGCATCGCGGTGGACGGGTCGATCCCGACGTACCGGACCGGTTCTGCGAGGCCGGCGGTCACCGGCCAGCCGGTGCCGCAGCCAACGTCGAGCGTCCGGCCCAATCGGTCGCCGAAGCTGCGGCGGATCAGGTCGGCGACCTGATCCTGCTCGGCCTCAGTCATCGCGTGCGACCTATCCCAGGCCGAGGCGTATCCGTCGTATGCCGACTTGAACTCTGAACGTGTGCGGGGCATGTTCTGTACGCCATAGACGTGCTCAACGCGACCCCGGTTCACCAAGGCGGCCTGGTCGAGGTCTCGGTCCATCGTCCAGTGCTTCCAGCCCATCGGCGTCGTCAGGTAGATGCGGGTCCGTTTGTAGAACTTCATCGGCTCGCCGAATGTCTGGATCACATGTGCCGCGCGCGCATAATCCCGCTCGTCCAGCCCCCCAGTCCGCGGGAAGGCGACGTACTCATGTGGGGCGCCTTCTGCGTATGTAACGGCGAACTGCCAGTCGAGCTCGGGCTCAAGGTCCAGCCACCAGCCGAGGTCCGTGCGCGTGATCATGTCGGCTCCAAGTTCCACGCGGCCCACGAAGTCCACGCAGGGCCAGCATGCGTCGCGCCACCGACATCAACGACCGATCGTGGCTGGCGGCGCGCCAAACTGTCACGACAGCCAGCAGGCGTCAACAGCGAGGGCGAATGGAGTTGGACGCTTGTCCGCGCCGCTGATTACAGTCAACGACATGATTGTGACCATCGAACCTAATGACCTCGCCCGCAGGGAAGAAGTGCCCCCTCGAGCGCGGCGACCGTTGCTCGGGGCTCTCGCCGGACGAGCGGGGCTCGGAGAGACGTTCGCCACTGAAGCACTCGCCGTGATCCTGCAGAGCCCCGCATTGAAGCACGCATTTTTGCAATACCTCCAGAGACGTCTGGGCACCGATTTATCCCATGTGGTCCGCTTGCTGACCGAAGTGGACCACGGGGTGTTCGGTCGTACCGACATCGAAGGTCAAGACTCGACAGGAAGGCCGGCACTGATCATCGAGGCAAAATTCGGTGCCTCGCTCACTGTCGAACAGGTGGCGCGGTACCTCAGATTGCAGTCCTCGGAGCCCGGGGATATCCGTCCCGGGTTATTACTACTTATGCCGGAGGCTCGGGTTGAAGACGCGATTCACCTGCTTCAGCAAGCCGAACGTTCTGTCCAACATTTGCGGAGCGCGACGACCTCTGTCTCCTGGACGGAAGTCCTTGACACGCTTGATGCAGCGCTCGGCGAGAACGAGCGCGGCTCGAACTCGCCGGAGGCGGACATCATTCAGCTCCGGGCGCTCGTCGACGCCCGTACCAAATTCGTACTGCGTCCTGTTGTCCCGGGAGATTGGCGGCTTCGACGCGTCGAATTAGCCGGTCTTGTCGATTTGGTTACGCAGCGCCTAGCGGATGCCCTTGGAGTTTGGCGCGGACCGCACATCGCCCGGCGCGATATCGCTTTCGCACCTGCATACTACTTGAAGGTCGCTGGGCCGGTGCCAAATACCTACGTCGCGGTGGGGCTGCACGGCGGGTTCGCAGCCGAAGGGCTCACCCCGTTGTGGCTACGATTCCACAAGGTCACCGGCGACGGATTTGCCGTCAAGCGAATCCAAGCACTGCTTGGAGATACTCCTGAGTACGGCTCGTCAATTCGATTTGACGGTGGACACTTGTGGACGCCGGTCGAACTGGACAAGAACCTAGCTGATGAAGCGCTCGTCGACGACATTGTCCGACGAGTCCGAAGCGTCCTGGTCGCGGCCGGAGCGGAGTCCCCGAATTTGCAGGCGTAGCTGAAGCACTGCGGCGTCGGCGCGCTCCAAGGTCGCGGAGCTGACCGACGACGGCTTGCATACGATGACGAGGCCCAGGCGCCCGCGGCGACGTCGTCTGTGTAGGCCGCGGGACCCGCGCTCTGCCTTCAGTACGGCCGGTAAGCCCGGGCTTCATCAAGGCTGGCCAGTGGACGGTCGCCGACGGATCGCGTTCTAGTCAGCCCTTCATATTCGCCTTCTGCGCTGTCACGGTGCAGAAGGCGGCCGTGCCGCCTGACCCGATGAGGTTGGCTTGGTCGAGCGTGAGGCCCTGGTTCTCCTTCAGGAGGTAGTAGGCCGTTGTTGAGTTGTAACCGTTTGCCTCGTACGCGCACGTCTCTTGCGCCCACCGGGTCAGCTCGGCGTCCGAGGCGTTCTTGACCTTCGAGCCGTCGGCGCTGAGCCCTCGTACGGTCTGGAAGTAGAAGGTCTTTTGTGCTGTGGTGGGCGGGGTGTCACTCGGCGTCGGGCTGGGCTTCGGCGTGACGGTCACCGTGACCGTGACCGCAGGCGCCGGTGCCGGTGCCGGTGCCGGTGCCGGCATGCTGCAACTGCTGAGCATCAGTGCCGCAGCGACCGCGAGAGACGCAGTCAGGATCGTTCTCGCTTGTCGCCGCAATTGCACGTGGAGATGATCTCGCTCGCCGCTGACACGCAACACGCCGACCACAAGCATCACTGTCAGCTCGGTTCGCCGCGGCTCCTCGGTGCGCAACCCTGCAGGTCGGGGTTCTAGGGCAGGGCGACCGAAGGCGACGACCTCGCAGAGAGGCAACTCTGCGCACCAACCCCTCGCCGGACCCCGCGCGCTGGGGAGGCGATCGCCCTGCACGTCCGCGACATCGATCTCGGTCGTCGCCGGGTCGCAGTAATTAAGAACGCGGTGCGTGTGAACGGCCACATCGTCGTCGGGACACCCAAGTCGCATCACGCGAGGCGGTGCCGATCCCGACCTTCCTCGCCATCGAGCTCGCCGAGCTCTGCCGCAAACGGCCGGCCACCGCGCTCATGTTCGGCGATGGCATCACGCACCTGAACCAGCCGACCGTGCACGCCGGCTGGGACGTGCAGGGGATCACTCGTGCGCAGGCGGTCGATCCGATGTTCCCGAAGCCGACGCTCCACGACCTCCGGCACACGGCCGCGAGCCTCGTCGTCAGTGCGGGGCGAACGTGAAGGCGGTGCAGCGGATGCTCGGCCACGCGTTCGCGGCGATGACGCTCGATGACGGCCCGGCCACAAACCCGGTCAAGGCGGCCTGCTGTGGAGCAGCAGGGTCGAGTTGCTCGTTGGACGCATCCCACGCCGCCTCTTCGGCGATCAACGAGTGACCGTCCCAGCGGGTCAGGTGGCCTCGGCGTCGTAAACGATCGCGGCGCGGGGCGCGGCGGGAGCGACCGGCAGCGGGTCGGCGATCGGCTCGGGTTCCGGGTCGGGGTCCGCAGCGCGGGGCTCCGGGGGCTCCAGCAGGGCGTCGCGGATGATGCGCCGCGGGTCGTACTGGCGCGGGTCCAGTTTGCGCCACTGCTCCTCGTCGAAGTCCTCGCCGAGCTCGTCGCGCATGCGCTCCTTGGCGTCGTCGAGCATGCGTCGGCCCTGACGCACCAGACGGGCGAGCTTGGCGGCGTACTCCGGCAGCTTGTCCGGGCCTAGCAGGAACAGCGCGATGACGCCGATCACCAAGAGTTTCTCGAAGTCCAGCGTCACCAGTGCAGCGTAAGCCTCCGGGCGCCGATCGGTGACTCGCAGGTCCGAGGCGCGCCCGGGATCGCCCTCTAGGGTGGACGGGATGCCCGAGAAGGACGCGAGTTGGGTCTACGCCGACACGTTCGCGATCGAGTCGGAGGCGATGCTCGCCGCTCGCGAATCGGCCCTGCAGTTCGGCCTGCCGACGGTCAGCCCGGCCACCGGAGCTCAGCTGGCGCTTGCGGCTGCGGGGCGTCCGGCAGCCACGATGATCGAGTTCGGCACCGGCACCGGAGTATCCGGACTGTGGCTGCTGCGCGGCGCGCCGGGCGCGCATCTGACGACGATCGACGTGGACCTCGACCACCACCAGGTCGCGCGTACGCACTTCTCCGCCGCCGGCCATCCCGCCAAGCAGGTGCGGCTGATCACCGGCCGGGCCGCCGACGTGCTGCCTCGCATGAACGAGGCGTCCTATGACGTGGTGCACGTCGATGTGGATGCGGACGGAGTCAGCGCCACCGTCGAGGGCGCACTGCGGTTGGCGCGGCCCGGCGGCACGGTGCTGGTCGCACACGTGCTCTCCGGCGGCCGCGTGCCGAATCCCACCAAGCGCGATCGGGCGACCGTGGCCTACCGCGAACTGCTGAAGGGGCTGCGGGAGCGCGACGATCTGCTGCTCGGCATCTCGCCGGTCGGCGACGGCCTGCTGCAGATCGTGCCCCGCTGACCGACAGGCCGCCCAGAGATCCGCTGGACGTCATCCGCTCGAAAAGTAACGCCGCCAGACACACGACACCGCGGTCGGATCGAGTCCGGCCGCGGTGTCGTCGCGTCGAAGATGCGCTGCCGCTAGGAGATCGCTCCGGCGAGCGCGTCGTGCAGTTCTTTGGCCTCAGCGTCGTTGACGGAGACGACCAGGCGCCCGCCGCCTTCCAACGGGACACGCACGATGATGAGGCGTCCTTCCTTGACGGCCTCCATCGGCCCATCGCCGGTTCGCGGTTTCATCGCCGCCATACGGAAGCACCGTCCTCTCGTTCTGGTGAGGTACTAGTATCGCGCACCCGCTGGGACAACCCAAATGGGGCCGGACCCGCGGACGAACTCGGACCACCTGATCAGGTGCCGATGCCGCCGATCGTTCAAGCTGTTCAAGGCACCGCCCAGTACACCTGCGGCAGGCCCAGCACGCACCACATCCACAACCCCTGCGCGGCCAAGCACCCGACCAGCACCAGTCCCCGGCCGATGGCGGACCGGGGCGCGACGGCGCCGGTGAGCGGAGCCATCGGCATCAGCAGCCGGAAGAGGCTGGACTGCGGAAAGAACACCGCGACCAGATACACGCCGTACGAGGCGATCCACAGGCGGTTGAGGGGGCCGAGGCGGCGCACGGGCGAGACGAACAGCAGCACGACGAACCCGGCGAGCACCGCGACCAGCACGACGGGCCCGGCCACGCCTCCGAACCAGAAGCCGGCGGCGAAGAACCATGGGGTCACGAGCGCGAATGGCGCATCGCCCATCCACAGCGATCGCCAGGCCGCCTCGGTCTGCAGGTAGGCGTCGGGCCGGCCGGTCGACACGCCCACGATCACCGTCCAGGCAAGCCCGGCCACCACCGCGACGACGACGAGCGCGATCGCTCCGGACCACTGCAGCGGAGGGACCGGGTCGGCCCGCCGCGACCGCCACAGCCGCAGG
Source organism: uncultured Amnibacterium sp. (assembly GCF_964250715.1). Taxonomy (GTDB): domain Bacteria; phylum Actinomycetota; class Actinomycetes; order Actinomycetales; family Microbacteriaceae; genus Amnibacterium. Next base: position 249,793 of record NZ_CAXUGX010000002.1, on the reverse strand, counting down.
GCCAGGTGCGCGGTAACCGTCAACGCCAGCGCCAGCACGCCGGGCCGGGTGAACGCCAGGGCGACGGCGACCGGGATCGCCGTCCAATAGCGGTTGCGGTCGATCAGGCACAGGGCGGCAAGCAGCAGGAACAGGCCCATCGACTCCGCATAGGCCATCTGCAGGATGAACGACAGCGGCGAGCAGGCGAAGATCGCAACCGCGAAGCCTGCCCGGCGGGGCCCCAGATGCGGACGCAGCAGCAGGGCCAGCAGCACGGCGCAGCCGAAGCCGAACCCGACCGAGACCAGCGGAGCGATGCGGGGCCAGGCCTGCACGTCGCCGAGCGCGAGCGCCTTCACGAGCGTCGGATACAGCGGCAGGAACGCCCAGTTGTTCTGCTGCACGGCTCCTGCGGCGTCGGTCAGCCCCGGCCAGCCGTAGCCGGAGAACGCGATCGACCAGTACCAGACGCCATCCCACGACATGGCGAGCGCGCCGAGGGAGGGGTGCACGCCCGTTCGGGAGCCGGGCTGGGCGAGGGAGGAGACGACCAGAAAGAGGGCGGTCGTGACGATGCGCGACGCTCCGAACACGAGCAGCGCACGGCCCCACCACGGCACGGCGGCCCACCCCAGCTGCAGCCCGGTCTGCGGCCGGACGGCGGCGTGCTGGGCGAGCGAGCGCCCGCTCAACTGCTGATCATCCTGGGGCGCTGATCGCAGGGCGCTCATCAGAACGCGGCGCGGGCGAGCAGGGCGCCGGTCACCGCGGGGCGCCGGTCAGCAGGGAGCGCAGGCCGGCTTCGCAGGCCTCGATCTGGGCGACCGGCACCTGCTCGTCGTCGGCGTGGGCGAGCATCGGGTCGCCCGGACCGTAGTTGACCGCCGGCATCCCGAGCCGCGAGAAGCGCGCCACATCGGTCCAGCCGTATTTGGGCCGCGGCGATCCGCCGACCGCCTGCGCGAAGGCGCGCACGATGGGCGCGTCCAGGCCCGGTCGCGCGCCGCCGGCCAGGTCGAGGATCCGAACCTCGAACCCCTCGAACACCGTCCGCACGTGCTCCACGGCCTGCTCGGGCGACGTGGACGGCGCGAAGCGGTAGTTGACGTGCACGGTGCACTCGTCGGGGATCACGTTGCCGGCGATGCCGCCGCTGATGCCGACGGCGTTCAACCCCTCGCGATACACGAGCGAATCCACCTCGACTGAGGCGGGCTCGTAGGCGGCGAGCCGGGCCAGGATCGGCGCCGCGGCGTGGATGGCGTTCTCGCCGACCCAGGAGCGGGCGGAGTGGGAGCGCCGGCCGGTCGTGCGGACCTCGGCCCGCAGGTTGCCGTTGCAACCGCCCTCGATCCCTGCCGCGGTCGGCTCCCCCAGGATCGCGAAGTCGCCGCGCAGCAGCTCCGGATGCGCTTGAGACAGAAGGTTCAATCCGTTGACGCTCTCGGCGACCTCTTCGTGGTCGTACCAGATCCAGGTCACGTCCATCACGGGGTCGGTCAGCTCCACCGCCAGCTTCAGCTGCACCGCGACTCCGGCCTTCATGTCCACGGTGCCGCGACCCCAGAGCACCGCCTCGCCCTGCACGTCGAGCGCGCGGACCGGCAGGTTGCCGTTCAGGGGCACGGTGTCGATGTGGCCGGCGATCACGACGCGGCTCGCGCGCCCGAGCGTGGTACGCGCGACGACGGTGTCGCCGAAGCGGTCGACCGTCAGATGGGCCAGCCCGCGCATGGCGGCCTCGATCGCATCGGCGAGCGGCCCCTCATGATCCGAGACCGTCTCGATGTCGCAGATCTCGCGCGTGATATCGGCCGACGACGCGGCCAGGTTCAGGCTCGGCGGCATTCGGCGAGCCTACCGAGCGGTCGCGCTGCGAGCGGTCGGCCCGGTGACTGGCCGACACTGTGAGGGGTCGCAGCCCCTACCCTTGGGCGTCGTGCCCGACGCTCAGGACGCCGCCCAGCAGGGTCTCCGCCCATCGACCCACCCGGCCCCGACCCGCTCGGCCCCGACGCGCTCGGCCTGGGGGCAGGGGCTCGCCACCGTCGCCCGTGACGGAGGCGTGCTCGACGCCTGGTACCCACAGCTCGGCCTGGGCGAGCCGCCGGACGGCCCGATACCAGACTCCCTGAGCAGCGCCGCTGGTGAGGACCCGCTGCGGGGTGTGCGCACGGAGGTCGTGACGACCCGGATCGACCTGGACGCGCCACCTGCGTCGGTGGCCGACGCCTACCTGCGCCTGCACCTGCTTTCGACGCTCGCCGTCGCGCCGAACACGGTCGACCTGACCGGCCTGCAGGGCCTGCTGCCGATCGTGGTCTTCACCTCCGCCGGCCCCATACCCGTGTCGGGGCTGGACGCCGCTCGGCCGGCGCTGCGCCGTGCCGGGATCACCGTGCACGGCCTCGACCGGTTCCCCCGGCTGCTCGACTACGTGGTTCCCGACCGGGTGCGCATCGCGGATGCGGCGCGCGTGCGGCTGGGCGCCCACCTGGCACCCGGGACGACCGTGATGCACGCGGGCTTCGTCAACTACAACGCCGGCACGCTGGGGACGGCAATGGTGGAGGGCCGCATCGCGCAGGGCGTCGTGATCGGCGCGGACTCCGACATCGGCGGCGGCGCCTCGACCATGGGCACGCTCTCGGGGGGCGGGACCGAGCGCGTCTCGGTCGGCGAACGCTGCCTACTCGGCGCGAATGCGGGCCTCGGCATCGCGATCGGCGACGACTGCGTGGTCGAGGCGGGCCTCTACGTCACCGCCGGCAGCCGGGTGACCCTGCCGGACGGCCGCATCGTCAAGGCGCGGGAGCTGTCGGGCCTGCCGAACCTGGTGTTCCGCCGCCACTCGGTGTCCGGCCGCGTGGAGGCGGTCGAGCGCACCGGCGCGGGCATCACCCTGAACCCGGCCCTGCACGTCTGAGCCCACACCCCTGAGCCGACGCGCCCGCGCCTCTCAGCTCGCGCGGTACTTGTGGCTTCGCGCGGTAGGTGTGCTTACCGCGCGAAGCCAGAAATACCGCGCGACGCCTATGGGCCTGTGGAGAAGGGACTGTGCGGGCGGCTTGTGGAGGAGTCGACGCGCCGTTCCGTGGAGTGGAGTTTGGCTGGTCCGGAGTGCTTCTTCGTCCCGGAGGGAGTGTCGGTGGTGGGTGGTTGAGTGCAGGTATGCAGTCAGTCACCGAAACCCGCGAAGCGCTCGACAGCGCACTCACCGCGGTGCTCGCTGCTCCGATGCTGTCTCGGAACGCGACGGATGCGGAGGTGCTTGCTGCGGTGGAGGGGTGGGAGGCGATCGGTCGGGTCGTCGATGCCCGCCGGGTCCGTGCCGCCGCGGAGGTGGAGTGGCGGTCCCGGGTGCAGTTGAGCCCGAATGGTCTCGCCGAGCAGTACGACGCCCGCGATGGCGCGGACCTGGTCTCCACGGTCGCCCGGATCGGGACGAAGGAAGCGAAGCGTCGGATCGGGGTCGGCACCGCCCTAATGCCCCGCCTCGGCCTGACCGGGGATGAACTGCCCGGCCGGTACCCGACCATGACCGCTGCGGTGAACGCCGGTGAGGTCGGCGTCGAGTCGGCCCGGCTGGTGGTGGAGACCCTCAACTCGGTGCGGAAGCGGACCACGGTCGAGAACCTGGAGATCGCGGAAGCCGAACTGACCGAAGCCGCCGGGATTTTGACTCCGGACCTGCTGTCTGTGCAGACCGCGACGTGGGCGGAGTACCTCGACCCCGACGGCACCGAACCCGCCGACGAAGCACGACGACAGAAACGCGCCTTCCGACTCGGACGCCTCGACGTGGACGGGTTGACGTCCTTCACCGGCCGAGCGACCCCCGAAGTCGCCGCCCTCCTCCGCGAAGCGTTACAAGCACACCGGCGGGGCGTGCAGATGACCTACCAGCCGGCCGGCGGTGAGGACGCCGAGGATCTGGAATCCACCTGGCGGGAGACCGACGGAGACCAGCGCACCACCACCCAGTACGACTTCGACACCTTCGCCGCGATCATCACCGCAGGGGTCCAGGCCGAACACGACGGGACCGTCGGGACGAAGGCCGTTCACGAGGTCGTTGTGCACGTCACCGCGGACGACCTCGAACACCGCACCGGTGGTGGCTGGCCGGAGGGGATCCTCGCCCGACTCCCCGTCCCGACCGTGGAACGGATCGCCTGCGACGGACGGACACGACTGCTGGTCACCGGGGAGCAGGGCGAGCCGCTGTACTTGGGGCTCTCGAACCGCCTGTTCACACCCGCGCAGAAGAAAGCCCTCGCCGCGAGGGATGGTGGCTGCGCGTGGCCGGGATGTACGGCACCGGTCGCGTGGACCGACGCGCACCACATCGCCTGGTGGCACCGCGACCACGGACCCACCGACATCGACAACGGGGTCCTGCTGTGCAGCCACCACCATTATCTGATCCACAACACCGACCGGCACGAGATCCGACTCCACGAGAAACGGCCACACCTCGTCCCGAAAGGCTGGCGCGGGCCGCCCATGCCCCGACACCGCATGCAACGACACCCGATCACTCAGGGCATCCGCGGAACGCCTAAGCGGATGTAGACCGGCGCGAGCATCACCCTGAACGCGGCACCCCGCTCCGAACGCGTCTCCCCCTCACCGTCGCGCAGGTACGCCGGTTCGAAAGCCCGGCCGATTCATTCGGCCGGGCGGACTACCCACGGCTCGCGCCGCAGAAGCGGCGGCGCGATGATCAACGCAGTCAGCGGCCGAGGTGCCGCTCGGTGGGGCCGATGTAGAGCTGCTGTGGGCGGCCGATCTTGGTGCCCGGGTCGACGCTCGCCTCACGCCAGTGCGCGATCCAGCCCGGCAGCCGGCCGATCGCGAAGAGCACCGTGAACATGCGCACCGGAAAGCCCATGGCCTTGTAGATGACGCCGGTGTAGAAGTCGACGTTCGGGTACAGCTTGCGCTCGATGAAGTAGTCGTCCGCCAGCGCGATCTGCTCCAACTCGCGGGCCATGTCGAGCAGCGGGTCCTGCACGCCGAGCGACTCCAGCACCTCGTCGGCGCTCTCCTTGACCAGCTTCGCGCGCGGGTCGTACGACTTGTACACCCGGTGGCCGAAGCCCATCAGGCGCACGCCCTCCTCCTTGCGCTTGACCCTCTCGACGAACTGTCCGACCGTCTCGCCGGAGTCGCGGATGCGCGCCAGCATGGCAAGCACCGCCTCGTTCGCGCCGCCGTGCAGCGGGCCGGCCAGGGCGTTGATGCCGGCGGCGACGGAGGTGAACAGGTTCGCCTCGGTGGAGCCCACCAGCCGCACGGTGGAAGCCGACGCGTTCTGCTCGTGGTCCTCGTGCAGGATCAGCAGCCGGTCCAACGCTTTCGACAGCACCGGGTCCACCTGATACTCCTCGGCGTAGGTGCCGAAGTTCAGGCGCAGGAAGTTGTCGACCAGGCCGAGGCGGTTGTCCGGATAGAGGAACGCCTGCCCGGTGGCCCGCTTGTTCCAGTAGGCGGCGATCACGGGCAGCTTGGCGAGCAGCCGGATCGTGGAGATCTCCACGGCCTCGGGGTCGTGCGGATCGAGGTCCGCCTCGTAATAGGTGGAGAGGGCGCTCACCGCGCTGGCCAGCACCGACATCGGATGCGCGGTGTGGGGCAGCGACGCGAAGAAGGGCCGCAGGTCTTCGTGCAGCAGCGTGTGCCGCCGGATCGTCTCGTCGAACACGCCCAGCTCGTCCGCCGTCGGCAGCTCGCCGTGGATCAGCAGCCAGGCGACCTCCAGATAGCTGGAGTGCTGCGCCAACTCGTCGATCGGATAGCCGCGGTAGCGCAATATGCCCTGGGCCCCGTCGATGTACGTGATCGCGGAGCGGGTTGAGGCGGTGTTCACGAACCCGTTGTCGAGCGTCGTGAACCCGCTGGTGCGGGTCAGCGCACTGATGTCCAGGCTGGAGGCGCCCTGCGTCGCGGGCAGGACCGGCAGCTTCGCCTCCCCACCAGGGAAGGAGAGGGTCGCGAATTCTCCGTCGGTCACGAGGGGTGAGCCTAGCCTCGGCGTGCTCGGGCGCCTCCCAGCTTCACGCACTCCCTGCCCCGGTCCTCCGGTCTGACGCCGAGATCGCGGGGCTGAGATCGTCAGGCCTGCGGAGGGAGCGCCGACACGACCGGGTGGTCGGCCGCGATCACGCCGATCTTCGCGGCGCCGCCCGGGGAGCCGATCCCGTCGAAGAACTCCACGTTCGCGCGGTAGTAGTCGGACCACTGCTCGGGCAGGTCGTCCTCGTAGTAGATGGCCTCGACCGGGCAGACCGGCTCGCAGGCGCCGCAGTCGACGCACTCGTCGGGCTGGATGTAGAGCATCCGCTCGCCCTCGTAGATGCAGTCCACGGGGCACTCGTCGATGCAGGCGCGGTCCTTGACATCCACGCACGGCAGGGCGATGACGTAGGTCATTGGGGCGGTGTTCCTTCCGGCGGAGCATCGAGTATCCCATCGGCGCGCTGCACACCGCGGCGCCGAGGGATCGGAACGCCCAGTACGACGGCGGCGATCAGGACCGGCGCGACGGTCCACACGGTGCCGTAGCGGTCGTCGACCACGACGACCGAGCCTCCCGGTCCCTTGACGGAGAACAGCGCCACGGTCGCGACGATCCCGATTCCAGCGGCGACGCCGTAGAGGCGCCGGCCGGTGGCGGCGCGGATGGCGGCCAGCACGAGCGCGATCATCAGCAGCACGAGCACCAGTCCGATCGGCAGCGGCGTTGCACCAGTCAGTCCGTAGCGGTACTTGAAGGAGCCGAGTGCGCCGGTGAGCAGGCCGGCGGCCAACGCGAGTGCCACGCCGGCCGCGCGAGCGACGATCTCGGAGCGGCCGGGCACGCCACATCCTCCCAGGTCCTTCCAGGCGCCGCGGGTGGACACCTGGTGCTGCGCGTGTTTACATTGAGAGGCAGGTTAGGTAAGGCTTACCTCCCCCGCACCGCACTACCCTCCTGATCCTCAAGGCATCGATCGACGACGCTCGGCCTCAACTGCTCGCGCGAAAGGCGTCCGTGCTCGGCATCTACCTGATCGGCCTGCGCGAAGGACTCGAGGCGGCGCTGATCGTCAGCATCATCTGCAGCTACGTCGTCAAGATCGGCCGCCGCGACGTGCTGCCCCGCATGGTCGGCGGCATCATCGCTGCCGTTGTGCTGGCCCTGGGCGTCGGCGCCCTGCTGTTCTTCGGGGCGCAGACCCTGACGTTCGAGGCGCAGGAGGCCCTGGGCGGCGGCCTCTCGATCGTCGCAGTCGGCTTCGTCACCTGGATGATCTTCTGGATGACCCGCAAGGGTCGCCACCTGTCGAGTGAAATCCGGTCCGACGTCGACCGCAGCTTGCTGGGCGGCGGCTGGAGCGTCGCACTGCTCGCATTCCTCACCGTCGGTCGGGAGGGCGTGGAGACCAGCCTGTTCATCTGGTCCGCGGCCCAGGGCGCCGCGCGCAACTGGCTGACGATCGCCGCCGCGCTCGGCGGCATCCTGACCGCGGTGCTCATCGGCGTGCTCATCAGCAAGGGGCTGGTGCGCATCAACCTCTCGCGCTTCTTCACCATCACCGGCGGCTTCCTGATCCTGGTCGCGGCCGGCGTGCTCAGCTACGGCGTGCACGACCTGCAGGAGGCGGGGGTGCTGCCGGGTCTGCAGCCCTACGCCTACGACATCAGCGCCCTGGTCGCTCCGGGCAATGTGGTCGGCGCCGTGCTCATCGGAACGCTGCTGAAGGGCATCGTCAACTTCTCGGTACAGGCCACCTGGTTCGAGATCGGTGCGTGGGTCCTGTACGTCGGGGTCGTCGGAACCGCCTTCGTCCGATCCGTCCGCGGCAGACCGGTACCGACTCCTGCGTCGACGGCAACCGCACCGGCGGCCGCTGCTCTCTCAACCGCCGGCCCGGCAGGCTCCGCTCGCTCCACGGCCGGCCCGGCCGCCACTGCGCCCGGCGTGCACTGACCCTCACGCTTCCGGCTGTCAGCGGCCGCACCACAGCACTCGAAAACCTCAGGAGACCCGTGTCCCACCGCCGCGCACTGCTCGCGCCCATCGCCGCCGCCGTGCTCGTGACGGCGCTCGCCGGCTGCACCGCTAATCCCCGCACGACCGAGGCTGCGCAGAGCAGCGGCGGCACCGGTCAGGTCGCCGTCGCCGCGACCGACACGTCCTGCACGCTGTCGACGTCGTCGCTGAAAAGCGGTACCGCGACCTTCGTCGTGACGAACCAGGGCTCCTCCGCCACCGAATTCGAGATCCTCGCCAAGGACGGACTGACCATTCTCGGCGAGGTGGAGAACGTCGGCCCCGGCCTGTCCCGCACGCTCAGCCTGCAGACCCAGCCCGGCACCTACACGGCGGTCTGCAAGCCCGGCATGGTCGGCGACGGCGTGGGCCGCAGCACCGTGACCGTCACCGGCAAGCAGGTCGAACTGGCCGGCGACGTGCAGACGCAGACCAAGAAGGCGGCGGCGCAGTATGTCGGCTACGTGCGCGACCAGGCTTCCACGCTGCTGGCCATGACCACACGGTTCGCCGCCCTCTACCGAAGCGGCGACACGGCCGCCGCCAAGGCGCTGTACCCGCAGGCGAGGTCCTACTACGAGCGGATCGAGCCGATCGCGGAGTCGTTCGGCGACCTCGACCCCGACCTGGACGAGCGCCAGGGCGACGTGAAGGCCGGCACCCCGTGGACCGGGTGGCACCGCATCGAGAAGGACCTGTGGCACCCCACCCCCGCCAAGAACGGCGGCACGACCTACCCGGCGCTGTCCTCCGCCGCCCGCACCGCCCTCGCGGACAAGCTGGTCGCCGACACCACCACGCTGAACGACACGGTGCGCGCCTCCTCCTTCACCGTGACGGCCGACACGATCAGCAACGGCGCCATCGGGCTGCTCGACGAGGTCGCGAAGTCCAAGATCACCGGCGAGGAGGAGAACTGGTCGCACACCGACCTGTGGGACTTCAAGGCCAACGTGCAGGGCGCCGAGGTCGCCTACACCGGGGTCCGTGCCATCGCCGAGGCCAAGAACCCGGCGCTCGTCAGCCAGATCGACGCCCGGTTCGCCGCGCTCGACACGCTGCTCGCCCAGTACGGCTCCCTGGAGAAGGGCTTCGTGCTCTACGACAAGCTCAGCACGAGCGACGTCAAGACCCTGTCCGACTCCGTCAACGCGCTGAGCGAGCCGCTGTCGCAGCTGACCGCCGCCGTCCTGAAGTAGGTCCGCCACGACTGGGAACGTGCGACGGGCGGAGCACCAGACCGCGCATGTCGAGACGTCGCACGAGCCCGGCGCGACTGCCGACCGAGGCGGCGTGTCGCGGCGCGGACTGTTCGGTGCGCTCGGCGCGGGTGCGCTCGGCGCAGGAGTGGGCGCTGCCGCGGTCTTCGGCTCGGACGTCGCGGTCCAGGCGGCCACCGGCAACTTCCCCGCCGCAGCCTCGGCCACGCCGTTCTTCGGGCGCCATCAGGCGGGCATCACCACCGCGTCCCAGGACCGGCTGTACTTCGCGGCGTTCGACGTGGCGGACGGCATGGACCGCGCCGGCCTGATCCAGCTGCTGAAGGAGTGGACGAACGCATCCGCCCGCATGACCCAGGGCCTGGGAGCCGGCACCGAACCGGTGTCCGCCGGCGACTACGAGGCGCCGCCCGAAGACACCGGCGAGGCGCTCGGCCTCTCCCCCGCCGGCCTGACGATCACCGTCGGCTTCGGACCCTCGCTGTTCAAGGACGCCGCGGGCCGCGACCGGTTCGGCATCGCTGGGCGCCGTCCCGCAGCGCTGGTCGACCTGCCCGCGTTCCCGGGCGAGGACCTGATCGCGGGCTCGTCGAACGGCGACCTCTGCGTGCAGGCCTGCAGCGACGACCCGCAGGTGGCGGTGCACGCTATCCGCAACCTGTCCCGAATCGCGTTCGGGCGAGCGGTGATGCGCTGGTCGCAGCTCGGGTTCGGGCGCACGTCGTCGACGACACGCGCGCAGGTGACCGCCCGCAACCTGTTCGGGTTCAAGGACGGGACGAGCAACCTGAAGGCCGAGGACACCGAGCTCGTGAACCGCTGGGTGTGGGCGGGTCGCGAGGGCGATTGGATGCGGGACGGCAGCTATCTGACGGTGCGCAAGATCCAGATGCGCATCGAGACCTGGGACCACCAGACGCTGAGCGACCAGGAGGCGACGATCGGCCGCACCAAGCCCCAGGGTGCTCCGCTGTCCGGCGGCACCGAGTACAGCGCACTGAACTTCCACGCGAAGGGTCAGGGCGGCCCCCTCATCCCCACCGACGCCCATGTGCGGCTGGCGCATCCCACGGCCAACGGCGGCGCCCAACTACTGCGCCGCGGCTACAACTTCGCCGACGGCAACGACGACCTGGGCCGGATGAACGCCGGCCTGTTCTTCGCCGCCTACCAGCGCGACCCGCGCACCCAGTTCATCCCGGTACAGACGCGGCTCGCCTCGTCCGACGCATTGAACGAGTACACGGTGCACGTCGGTTCGGGCATCTTCGCGATCCCACCGGGGGTCGAGCGCGGCTCGTACTTGGGCGCGCCGCTCTTCGCCTGACCTTCCGGGCTGCCTCCGCCACTCCCGGATCCAGCCTCGCGGAACGCCGAGGAATTCAGGCGATTTCGAGCAATGCAGGCGATCCGGGCCCCCCGGAGCGTCGATTCCTCGATTTGTCCTGAATTCCTCGGCGCGCACGTATCGGCAACTGCGGCCAGGGCCGCTCCGGCGCGCCGCTACCGGCGAACGGGCACCACCTCGCCCTCGGCACCCTCGATCGCGGCGAACTCGTGGTCTTCGTCGAAGGATTTGGTGCGGGCGACCTGGTAGATGATGAGCCCGTACACCGCCTTGGCGACGATGTCGGCGACCGAGTAGCCGACCTGCTTGGCCACCCAGGCGTCCGCCCCACCGATGTTCAGCAGCGGCAGCAGGTAGGCGATCGGGTACACGCCCCAGCTCAGCAGCAGCAGGAATCGGAGCCGCGACAGCGTCCCGCGCACGGCCACCGGCTGGTTCTCCAGCGACCGGCCCAGCTGCACGAACAGTACGAACAGGATGTAGGCGAAGGGGATGGTCGACAGCAGACCGAACAGCCCGCGCAGGCCGTTGTCGCCGCTGATCTCGCCCGGGTACCCGAGCGCGATCATCAGCGCCGCGGCCGGCACGAGCCGGAAGACGAGCCCTCGCTGCACGGCACGAGCGAGCGCCAGCACGGCGATGAGCTCGACGAGCAGCAGCGGAACCGTCAGCAGCCAGTCGACGTACCGGTAGCCCTCGTTGAACTGCGCCCCGACGGCCTGGGAGTAGGTGCCCGTGCCGCCGACGGACTTGGAGACGTACGCCGCCTTGAAGGAGTCGAAGATCCGGAAGTAGTGGTACGCCGCGATGCCGCACACGATGATCGCGATCGTGATCGCCTGCCGGTACCGCGGCAGGATGCGCGGCAGCGCGATCAGCAGGAACAGCGCCGTGAACAGCTGGGCGGCGATGACCAGCGAGAGGAAGTTGTAGACGGTGTTGAACTGTCCGTTGGACAGGATGCCAGGTTCCACGCGAGTACTCCGAAGTGCGTCAGAGGTGTCGTCCCGGTGATCTCCGGGACCGAGAAGAACCTTACTCGCTGAGTCAACTAATTGGTGAGCTTTTCACGACGCCGATGACCGCGTCTCGGGTAACTTCTGCACATGACCCCGGCTGACCGCCCGTCACACACCCTGACCGGGTTCCCGGCCGCCGCGACCGAGTTCGTCAGCGCGCTGGAGAGCAACCGCCGCCTCATCGCCGAAGACGCGGGCCTGACCGCTACCGAGTTGCGGACCCTGTTCCACATCGCCCGGGTGGTCAGCATCACGCCGAAGGACCTAGCCGGCTACCTGGGCATGACGACCGGAGCGGTGACCGCCATCTCGCGTTCACTGGTCGAGGCGCACCTGCTGCAGCGTGTGGACCACCCCGACGACCGCCGCAGCCTCTACCTCGAGCTCACCGGCGAAGGCCATCGACGGATGACGCAGATCCACACCGACTTCGACGCCATGATCGCCGCATCGACCTCGGGGCTGAGCCCCGAGGACCTGGAGCGGTTCACCGCGGCCCTCTCCCTCGTCGCCGACGAGGTGCGTCGTCGCACGCGCCGCCACTGATGCCCCGCCAGTGATACCCCGCCAGTGATACCCCGCTAGTACTAGCCCGCCTGGACTACCGCGCCGACGGCCTTGCTCAGGCGCTCTGCTTCTTCAGCCGTGAGAAGGAGCGGGCACGCGCCTGCTGGGCCAGCTCGACCTTGCGGATGCGGATGGCCAGGGGGGTCACCTCGACGCACTCGTCGTCGCGGGCGAATTCCAGGCTCTCCTCCAGTGACAGGTCCTGCGGCGGGGTGAGCCGCTCCAGCTCGTCGGAGGTGGACTGCCGCATGTTGGTGAGCTGCTTCTCCTTGGTGATGTTCACGTCCATGTCGTCGCCGCGGCTGTTCTCGCCGACGACCATGCCCTCGTAGACCTGCTCGGTGGGCTTGACGAAGAAGGTGCCCCGCGCCTGCAGGTTCACGAGCGCGAACGGCGTCACGACGCCCGGCCGGTCGGCGACCATCGAGCCGTTGACGCGGGTGGTGATCGGCCCGGCCCAGCGGTCGTAGCCGTCGGAGATGGCGTTCGCGATGCCGGTGCCGCGCGTGATCGTCAGGAACTCCGTGCGGAAGCCGATCAATCCGCGCGAGGGCACCCGGAACTCCATGCGCACCCAGCCGGTGCCGTGGTTCGTCATGGTGCTCATCAGGCCCTTGCGCGCCGCCATCAGCTGCGTGATGGAGCCCAGGAACTCCTCCGGCGCATCCACGACCAGGTGCTCGTACGGCTCGTGGGTGTGGCCGTCGACCTGCTTCGTGACGACCTGCGGCTTGCCGACCGTCAGCTCGTATCCCTCGCGGCGCATCTGCTCGACCAGGATGGCCAGGGCCAGCTCGCCGCGGCCCTGCACCTCCCACGCATCCGGGCGCCCGACGTCCAGCACGCGGATGGAGACGTTGCCGACCAGTTCACGATCGAGGCGGTCCTTGACCAGGCGCGCGGTGATCTTGGAGCCCTTCTCGCGGCCGACCAGCGGCGACGTGTTCGTACCGATCAGCATCGAGATGGCCGGTTCGTCCACGTGGATGGCGGGCAGCGGCCGCACGTCGTCGGGGTCGGCGAGGGTGTCGCCGATCGTGATCTCGGGGATGCCCGCGACCGCGACGATGTCGCCGGGCGCGGCGGAGTCGGTGGGAAAGCGCTCCAGCGCACGCGTGGCCAGCAGCTCGGTCAGGCGCACGTTGGTCACCGTGCCGTCGTGGCGCACCCATGCCACGGTCTGGCCCTTACGCAGGTACCCGTTGAAGACGCGCAGCAGGGCGAGCCGGCCGAGGAACGGCGACGCGTCCAGGTTGGTCACGTGGGCCTGCAGCGGCAGGTCGTCGTCGTATGTCGGTGCAGGAATATGCTTCAGGATCGCGTCGAACAGCGGCTCGAGGTCGTCGCTGTCGGGCAGCGACCCGTTCTCGGGTTTGTTCCAGCTGGCGGCGCCGTTGCGGCCGGAGGCGTAGACGACCGGCACGTCGAGGATGGCGTCCAGGTCCAGGTCGGGCACGTCGTCGGCCAGGTCGGAGGCGAGCCCCAGCAGCAGGTCCTGCGACTCCGTGACCACCTCGTCGATGCGCGCGTCGGGCCGGTCGGTCTTGTTGACCAGCAGGATGACGGGCAGCTTCGCCTCCAGCGCCTTGCGCAGCACGAAGCGGGTCTGCGGCAGCGGCCCCTCGCTCGCGTCGACGAGCAGCACGACGCCGTCGACCATCGACAGTCCCCGCTCCACCTCGCCGCCGAAGTCGGCGTGGCCGGGGGTGTCGATCACGTTGATGGTAACGGGACCCTCGGTCGCGTGCGCACCCCGGTAGGTGATGGCCGTGTTCTTGGCGAGGATCGTGATCCCCTTCTCGCGCTCCAGCTCGTTGGAGTCCATCGCGCGGTCGTCCACGTGGGCGTGGTCGGCGAAGGAGTGCGTCTGCTTCAGCATCGCGTCGACCAGGGTCGTCTTGCCGTGGTCGACGTGCGCGACGATCGCGACGTTGCGCAGGTCGGAGCGGGTGGCGAGCGCCATGGGATTCCTCACGTTGGTCGAGACACGATCCGGCTGGTCTCCGGGCGGGCGACGCCGCATGACTCGGGCGTCGATCCGGCCGGAGGCGTGTGATCGTGCGATGCAGGTCTGTGGTGCCCGATGCAAGTGGGCCGTTCGACCGCGGTGCGCCGACGACGGCGCTGTTCAGGGAACGATCATACCGGGACCAGGTATTCCGAGCGGGGCGCCGCGGCGCGCGTCACCGGCGCACCCTCGGCCGACTCCACGCGCGCTTCTGCGGTGAGTTCGTCGTCCAGCTCCCGAGGAACGCCTCCCAGTGAGCGATCGAGTCAGCGCCAGATCGAGCGAGGCAGGTAGGCGGCGACGACCCAGTTCGGCTGATCCACGACCTCGGTGATCTTCAGGTCGACCACCACCGAGCAGAGCACGTACGCGTCGAGCGGATCGAGCCCGTACTCACGGCCCAGGTGGTCGATCATCGCTCGCACGGCGTCCCGGCTCGCCGCCATCAGATCCGGACCCACGCCGGTCGTCGCCTCGTACCCCGCGTCCTCGATACCGGGACGCAGCGGTCCGGACGTGCGGAACTGCGGCGCCGGAATGGTTCGGCCCCGGTGCAGGCGGACCCGGATCGCGCCCGAAAGACTCGCCTCGATCGCGGCGCCGCACACCTCGCCGTCGCCCTGGGCCGCGTGCGGATCTCCCAGCATGACCCGGGCGCCCGGAACGGACACGGGCAGGAACACGCTCGTGCCGACCGTCAGGTCGCGGGTGTCGATGTTGCCGCCGAAGTGCCCCGGCGGAAAGGGCGAGAGCGGTTCCACCGAGTCCGGTGTCGCGCCCATCACACCGAGGAACGGCCGGAGCGGTATGGTCGCGCCTCCGAAGACGGTGACACCGTCCGCCAGCTCCCACCGGTGCACGTGCAGGTCGGGAAAGTCGTCCGACAGCAGACCGAAATCGGGCAGCACGCTGGTCCAGCCCCAGCTCCCCGGCACGTACTCCAGCGCCTCCAGCTCAACCGCATCCCCCGGCTCGGCGCCGTCCACCATGACGGGACCGACCAGCGGGTAGAGCAGGTCGTAGTCGAGCGGTGGCACCGGTTCACCGTTGCGGAACCCGTCCAGCTGTCCCGCCGCGCATTCGACGGCGTCGAAGGTGATGATGTCCCCGTCGCCGACGGTCAGCACCGGCTCGTGCGCGGTCGTCCACAGGCGATGGACGGGACCGGGGACCTGGAAGGTCGGCATCGGCCTCAATCGCCCGCGGGCTTCGCGTGCCCGACCGAGCGGAACGCGGCCTGGACCGTGGAGACGATCGACGGGGCGGCAGCCGGGGCCGCCTCGCCTTCGATCAGGTCCTCGCGCACCTCGGCGTAGTGGCAGTAGACCGCGTGCCCGGGGCGCTTCTCCTCAAGAACCGGCTGCTCGGTGCGGCAGTGCTCCCGCTGCGAGTCGTCGAGCTGTGTGCGGTACTTGGGGCAGCGCGTGTGGAACACGCAGCCCGAGGGCGGATTGGACGGGCTCGGCAGGTCGCCGGTGAGCAGGATGCGCTCACGGCGGGCCTCGATGCGAGGATCCGGGATCGGGACGGCCGACAGCAGCGCGTGCGTGTACGGATGCATCGGCTTCTCGTACAGGGCGTCGCGGTCGGTGATCTCCATGATCTTGCCGAGGTACATCACGGCGACCCGGTCGGCGATGTGCCGTACGACGGAGAGGTCGTGCGCGATGAACACGTACGCGATGCCGAACTCCTGCTGCAGGTCCTCCAGCAGATTGACCACCTGCGCCTGCACCGACACGTCGAGCGCCGAGACCGGCTCGTCGCAGACGATGAGCTGCGGCTGCAGAGCGAGGGCCCTGGCGATGCCGATGCGCTGCCGCTGGCCGCCTGAGAACTCGTGCGGATAGCGGTTGTAGTGCTCGGGATTCAGGCCGACCCGCTGCATGAGGCCCTGCACGGTCTTCTTGATGCCGCCGTCGGGCTTGCGACCCTGGATCCGATAGGGCGAGCCGACGATCGTGCCGATCGTGTGCCGCGGGTTCAGCGATGAGTACGGGTCCTGGAAGATCATCTGCACGTCGCGACGCAAGGGCCGCATCGCGCGGCCCGAGAGCGATGCGATCTCTCGGCCGTGGAACTTGATCGAACCGCCCGTCGGCTCGATCAGCTTGGACGCGACGCGACCGGTGGTCGATTTGCCGCAGCCCGATTCGCCGACCAGGCCCAGGGTCTCACCGGCGTGCAGCGTGAAGCTGACCCCGTCGACCGCCTTGATCGGGTTCCCTCGACGACCGAGCAGGCCCTGTCCACGCCCGGGGAAGTACTTGGTGACGTCCTTCACCTCGAGCAGTGGGTCGCCCGTGACGGCGCCCTGCCCGGTGGTGGACTGCCCGGTGGTTGCCTGCTCGGCGCTGGCGTGCCCTGGGGTGCTCATCGGTATCGATCCTCAGAGATTGGGACGGATCTCGGTCGCGAAGATCTCGCGGCGTTGATCGGACGGGATGTGGCAGCGCACCTCGTGTGTGCGCTCGGTGGGCAGCAGGTCGGGATGCTCCGTGAAGCAGCGGTTGCCCGGCACCCGGCTCGAGTAGGCGCACCGGGTGTTGAAGACGCAGCCCGTCGGCACCTGGATCAGCGACGGCGGCTGACCGGGGATGGGGATGAGCCGAGCCTGCCGAACGCGGTCCATGCGCGGCATCGAGCCGAGCAGGCCCCATGCGTACGGCATCTCCGGCTGGTAGAACACGTCGTCCACCTTGCCCTTCTCCACGCACTGACCGCCGTACATCACGAGGACGTCGTCGCAGGTCTCGGCGACGACGCCGAGGTCGTGGGTGATCAGGATCACGCCGCTGTTCAACTCGGTGCGCAGATCCTTGATCAGCTCCAGGATCTGCGCCTGCACCGTCACATCGAGCGCGGTCGTCGGCTCGTCGGCGATGAGCAGCGGCGGATCGCCGATCAGCGCCATCGCGATCATCGCCCGCTGCCGCATGCCGCCGGAGAACTGGTGAGGGTAGTCGTCGTAGCGGCGGTCGGCGTTCGGGATGCCGACTTTGTCGAGCATCTGCACGGCACGCTTGCGCGCATCCCGCTTTCCGACCTTGTGGTGCACGAGGTACGCCTCGCTGATCTGCGCACCGATCGAGTAGAAGGGATGCAGGCTGGAGAGCGGATCCTGGAAGATCATCGCCACCTTCGTGCCGCGCAGGCCCCGCATCTGGTCCTCGCTGGCGGCGACCAGGTCCACGCCGTCGAGCCAGATCCGTCCGGTCGTGCGCGCCTTCGACCCCTTGTGCAGGCCCAGGATCGCCTGGCTCGTCACGCTCTTGCCTGAGCCGGATTCCCCGACGATGCCGAGGATCTGGCCGCGCTCCACGCTGAAGGAGACCCCGTCCACGCTCTTGACCAGACCGTCCGCGGTCGGGAAGTGCACGCGCAGGTCCTCGACCTGCAGGAACGGACCGCCGGCCGGGCCGACCCGCGCGGATTCGGCCGAGATGGACGTGGACGTCATGGTGTGCGGTCCTTCCGCTCGGTACGCGCGGTCGCCATCAGACCGTGACGCGGGGGTCGATGAAGCCATACAGCACGTCGACGATCAGGTTGGCCACCACGAGGACGACGGCCGCGACAATGGTGACCCCCTGGATGACGGGCAGGTCCTGCTGGCTGATCCCCTGCAGCGTCAGCGCCCCGAGGCCGCGGAAGTTGAAGACCTGCTCCGTGATGACGGTCGAGCCGATCAGCTGCCCCAGGTCGATACCGAAGATGGTGACGATGGGGGTCAGCGCTGCCCGCAGCCCGTGACGTACCACCACGGTCGACCGGCCGAGCCCCTTGGCGCGGGCGGTGCGGATGTAGTCCTCGCCCATCGTCTCCAGCATGTTGGAGCGTGTCAGTCGCGCGTACAGCGCTGCGAAGAGGAAGGCGAGGCAGCACCACGGCAGGATCATGCTGATCAGCCACTGACCCGGGTTCTGGGTGATCGGTGCGTAGGACGGGTCGGGTAGCCAACCGAGCGTGTACTCGAAGATGAGCAGCAGCACGGGGCCGGTGAAGAAGATCGGCAGCGACACCGCTGTCAGCGACGCACCCATACCGGCACGGTCGATGAAGGACCCCGGACGGAGCGCCGAGAAGGTGCCGACCGTCACTCCGGCGATGAGCCAGATGACAGCGGCCCCGACGCAGAGGCTGACGCTGACCGGGAGTGCCTGCCCGATCAGGGTGGAGACCAGTTCGTTCTCCCGGAAGGAGTACCCGAAGCAGGGGAACGGGCACGCGACCGGGGTGGTCGTGCCGTCGGTGATGGTGCTGCCGAAGATGCCGGAGATGAAGTGCCAGTACTGCGCAGGCAGTGGCAGATCGAATCCGAAGCGATGGACCAGCGCCTTGAACTGCAGCGACCCGGGTGGAAAGGGGATCCGCCCGATGTAGTAGTAGACGGGCGAGGTGTGCGAGAGCAGCGGCGCCAACTGGAACAGGACGAATGTGATGACGCTCACGATCCAGACGACGACCACGGCGCCGACGATGCGGGTGATGAGGAATCTGACCACGACGTTCTCTCGGTGAAGGGGCGAGCCGTTCCGGTGGTGGTGACCGGACGTGTCCGTCCGGTCACCACCACCGTCACTGCGATTGACTCAGAGGACTAGCCGCTGACGCCCACGTTCACCACGTCATACGCACCGAAGCCCAGCGCGTTGTCGCAGGTGATGTTCGTCAGCCTCGGGTTGCGGTACCACAGCGTCTTGCCGAAGAAGATCGGCAGGTACACCGCGTTCTTCATGACCTGGTCGTCGAGGGTGCGGAAGTCCGCGTCCGTCGCCTTGCCCGCGAGCGAGTTCTTCAGGATCGCGTTCACCTTGGGATCGTTCAGGCTCGGCTGGTTGGCGTTGCCCGTCTCGAGGATCGCGTTGCCGTTCGCGATGGCCTGCCAGAAGCCGTATCCGGTCGGGAAGTCGGCGCCCCATCCGTAGATGGATATCCCGATGCCCTGGTTCTTCACGTTCCGGGGACTGCCGACGAACGTCGTGTAGTAGTTCGAGGACGCGCTGGTGGTCGAGGTGATGGTGATGCCCACTCGCGCGAGTGCGGTCTGCTCGGCCTGGAAGACCTTCGGCCCGGTCTCGCTCGGTGTCGAGTACGCGAACTTCACCGAGAACCCGTTGGGCTTGCCGCAGGCCTGGAGCTCCTGCTTCGCCTTGGCGACGTCGCCGGTGCCCTTCGGCCCGCTCGGGTACAGCGCTGCGGAGGCATCGTGACCGGGGATCGTGATCGGCGTGACGCTGCCCGCGATCGTGCCGTGCAGCGGGCCGCCGAACGCCTGGAGGATCGCAGCCTTGTTGGTCGCGTACTCGATCGCCGCCCGGCAGTGCTGATTGGGGATCACCGACGGATAGATCGTGAAGAATCGGTTGAAGGGCGTGGGTGCATCGTCCGCGTTCTTCTTCAGATTGGCATTCGTCAGCACGCTGGTCTGCAGGGCGGACCCGATGTCGATATCCATCTTCGCGTCGTAGGTGCCGGACTTCAGCTTCTGGTCGATGTCGGCGGGGCTGCTGTCGATCGTCAGGTCGATCTCTTTGGCCAGCGGCTTACGGATCGGGTCCGACGACTGCGTCCAGTACTTGTTCCGGACGAAGGTCACCGACTTGTTCTGCGTGTAGGACGAGATGACGAACGGTCCGGATGCGACGGGCTTCTTGCCGTAGGTCGCCCCGACATAGCCGGTTCCGCCCTCGGTCTTGTAGGGGACGGGCGAGGCCGCAGGGAGTGCCATCAGGTAGTCGAAGTCCGCGAACGGCGACGACAACTTGAAGGTGATGCTGTCCGACGTCGTCGTGATGGTGTTCAGGTCACCGCTCTTGTACGGCCCCAGGTAGTTCTTCGGGTGCGCGATCTGGGTGAGGTAGTACGAGGCCGGCCCGCCGTTGATGACGTCGGTTGCGAAGATCCGCTCGATGCCGTATTTCACGTCCTGCGGCGTGATCGCCTTGCCGGTGGAGAACTTGATCCCCGGCCGCAACGTGTAGGTCCATTCGGTGAAGTCGGCGTTGTGCTTGCCGAGGGAGGTCGCCAGGTCGCCCACGATCTCCGGCTTGGAGCCGTTCACCTTCGAGAACCCGACAAGTCCCCGGCTGACCAGTCGTTGCATGTTCCAGCACCAGCCGAGATAGGTGCGGGCAGGGTCCCACGACTCGCAGTCGCCTTGGGCGAGCAGCTTCAACGTGCCGCCCTGCTTGGTCGAGGGGTTCACGACGTTGTTGATTGCGGCCCCGAACGCCGCGTTCGAGGTACCACTCGATGTCGTGGTCCCGCCGCCGCCCTTGGTGCTCGTGCAGCCGGTGAGCAGCGCCGTGCTCGCCGCCAGCAGTGCGACCGCGGCCATCATTCTTGGTCTCCTCATGTGAAGAGTCCCTCTCTCTGTGTGCTGTGGATGGAACCTATGAAGCGTTCCCTGGGTGGGCGTGAGCCCTGAGCGGCGACGGGGTGCACCGTGCCGTGGTACGTGGCCTCCTCGTATGAAGCCCGACCGTCATCGCCTCGATTTGGGGTCGAGTGCGTCCCGCAGGCCGTCGCCGAACAGGTTGAACGCGAGGACGATGAGGAAGATCGCCAGACCTGGCAGGAGCAGGTACACCGGGTCGTTCTGAAAGGTGTCGCCGGCGTCGGACAGCATCTGGCCCCACGACGGGGTCGGAGGCTGGACGCCGAGCCCGAGGAAGGACAGCCCGGCCTCGCCGAGGATGTTGTTCGGGATCGTCAGCGTGGTGTAGACGAGGATCGGCCCGAGCAGGTTCGGCGCGATCTCCCGCGCCATGATCCGCAGATTCGAAGCGCCGAGGCTGCGGGCTGCTTCCACGAATTCCTTCTCACGCAGTGACAGGACCTGCCCACGGACGATGCGTCCGATGTACGGGAACCCGAAGAAGCCCAGCACGAAGATGATGATCGCGAACCGGGCCCAGCTCGCGGAGGTGATGATGGCGACGACCGCGATCATCGACAGCGAGAACAGCAGTGTCGGGAAGGACAGCAGCACATCCATGATCCGGGAGATCACGGTGTCGACCCACCCTCGGTAGTAGCCGGCGAGCAGGCCGGTCGTCACACCCAGGACGAGCGAGAGCACCGTGGCGAGGCCGGCGATGATCAACGACGTCCGCGCTCCGAACACCAGCAGCATGAAGACGTCCTGGCCGAGGGAGGGGGTGATCCCGAACCAGTGCTTGGCGCTGATCCCGCCGAACGCGCCGATGGGGAGATTGGTGTTCGGGTCGAGGACGGTGTTGCCGGGGTCGTTGTTCAGCGCCCGGTAGGACTGGCCGTAGATCGCTTGGATGACGTCGGCGAAGATCGCCACGAGGATGAAGATCACGATGACGATCGCGCCCGCGAGTGCGAGCTTCTCGCTTCGAAGGCGGCGCCAGACGATCGCGGCGAGCGACCGGCCCACGATCGCGTCGGGGGTACGCCTGCCCTTCTCGGGCACCCCCGGTCCGGTGAGGCCGTCGTTCTCGGCGACGACTTCGAGTTCCGAGGGGTTCAGCGTCATCCTCTGTCCCTCTCCGTACGAGCCCAGCACGATCGGCGGGGTCGGACCCCGCAGCCGGTTCGCGCACGCCGCAGGGGCGGCCGTGCGACTTGCGAGCAACTGTAAGTAGGGGCGCACGACACTCAAAGTTCCAGCGGAATTCGTTACACGCCCGAAATCAGGCTGCGCGATCGGTTGCACAGACGCGCGGCGGACCGCTTGACACCGCAAGGATGGACCGATGCTGTTGCACGAGTCGGCGCCGGAAGGACCCACCGGGGTCCCGGCCGCGCGGACCGCGTCGTCGACGCGGCGCGAGATCCTGCTGGTGCTCGGGCTGTCCCTCGGCGCCTCCGCGGTGTACTCGGTTCTGGAGTTCATCGACGCGGCCACGCGCGGACCGATCGGGCAGCAGTCGACCGCGCCGCTGAATCCATCCCTCAGCAACCGCGCCTTCTTCGACATCGCCTACAACCTGCTCGGCTGGTTCTTCGACATCGTGCCGGTGCTGCTGGCCCTGTATCTGCTGGCCACTCCGGCGCTTGGAGGGCTGCGCCGGGTCGGGCTGGACCTGCGGCGACCCCGGTTCGACCTGCTCGCCGGCGTCGGGCTGACCGCGCTGATCGGCATTCCGGGGCTGGGGTTGTACGAGCTGGCGCGTGCCCTCGGGCAGAACCTGCACGTCTCGACCGACGGCCTGGGCGGCGCCTGGTACGCGGTGCCCCTGCTGATCGTGTCCGCGCTGCGGGCGGCGCTGCAGGAGGAGGTGATCGTGATCGGCTATCTGGCCGAGCGGCTGCGCGAACTGCGGTGGCGCACCTGGGCGATCGTGCTGGCGCCCGCACTGCTGCGCGGCTCGTACCACCTGTACCAGGGCTGGGGCGGGTTCTTGGGCAACGCGGCGATGGGCGTGGTGTTCGGCCTCTTCTACCAGCGGTACGGCCGGACGGCGCCGCTCGTGGTGGCGCACTTCATCCTGGACGTGGTCAGTTTCGTGGGGGTCGCGGTGCTGTCCGTCGTCGCACCGCAACTGCTGCCGAAGTGAGGCACGCGGGTATCTCAGACCCGGATCGTCGTGAGACCCGGCACGTCGTCGTAGTCCCCGTCCTGCGTCGCCACGGACAGACCGTGTGCGATCGCTGTGGCCGCGATCCAGGAGTCGTTCATCGGAAGTCGTCGACCCGCGGCGCGCAGGTCCACGCGGAGTCGAGCCCACGCGGCAGCGACCGCATCGTCGATCGGGATCGGGTCGTACTGCTGGGCCCACAACAGAGTCTCGAGCCGACGTGCGCGCACGAGGTCGGTCTTCGCCGAGAGCACGCCGAAACGGAGCTCACCGATCGTCACCATCGACACCGCCACGGCCTGCAGTGAAGCCGATGCGAGCGGTCGTCCAGTTTCCACAGCGATGAAGAGGGACGTGTCGGCCAATGCCGGCGAAGCCTTCTCTGAGCTGATCACCATTCGGGCGGCAGATCGTCGTCTGTCGTGTCCGGAAGAGCCTCACGCAGTTCTGTGGACAACTCAGGGTCCGCGGAAGCTCGCTCGAAGGAGGACGCAAATCGTTCCCAAGAGACGAAGCGCGGGCGACGGTCGAGCGGGACGAGTTCGGCGACCTCCCGGCCGCTGACGGTGATCGTCAGCCGCTCGCCGGCCTCCACGCGACGCAGCACGGCGCTCACGTCGTTGCGCAACTCGCGGGAAGGGATCGACGTCATCGATTCAGGGTAGCAGGACTGCTACACGAAGTCGTCGAATTCGTCGGTGGCGCCGGGTAGCGTTCGCCGCATGGCTACTGCAGTCGTCGGACAGCCGGCGCCGAACTTCGCCCTACCCGGCATCCGGCGCGACGCCGACGCGGCGGGCGGATTCGTGCGCAGCGACTTCACCCTGACCGCCGAGCGCGGGCATCCAGTGGTCGTGGTGTTCTACCCCGGCGACGAATCCGCGGTCTGCACCGCGCAGCTGTGCTCCTACCAGGCGGAGCTGTCGCAATTTACCGACCTCGGCGCCGCCGTGCTCGCGATCAGCAAGCAGGGCATCGACAGTCACGAGCGCTTCGCCCGCAAGGAGGGACTGTCCTTCCCGCTGCTGTCCGATACGCAGGGCATCGCGGTGGCCGCCTACGGGATCGGCCTGGCGGGCCTCGGCCTGCGCCGCTCCGTCTTCGTGGTCGACGCCCAGGGCGTGCTGCGCTGGAAGCACGTCGCCCTGGTCGGCGCGACGTTCCGCAGCGTCGACGTGATCCGGCGGCAGCTCGAGGCCGTCGCGGCCTGATCCGGCCTGATCGCGTGGTGCAGAGCATCGAGCTGCTGCTCGATCCGGAGTCGGAGGCCACGGTGCGGGCGACCTGGGATCTATTGGCAGCGGCCGGGCTGCCGAGCCTGGCCGACCATCGCGGGGTGTCCAACCGTCCCCATCTGACCCTGCTGGCCGCGGAGTCGGGCCTGGAGGGGTCCATGTCGCAGCTGCGGGAGCTGCTGGAGCAGGTGGACCTGCCCGCGGTGCTCGGCGCTCCGCTGCTGTTCGGCGGCCACCGCGGGCGATGGGTGCTGACGCGTCAGGTGGTCCCCTCCCGGGCCCTGCTCGCGCTGCACGCCGCGGTGCACCAGGTGGTCGAGGCCGCGACGGGAGCGAGCCGCGATACGCACAGCGTCGATCCCCACAGCGTCGATCCGCACAGCGAGCCGGATGCCTGGACGCCGCACGTCTCCCTGGCGCGGCGGATGCCCGCCGACCGGCTGCCGCAGGCGCTGGCCCTGCTCGACCCGCAGCCGCTCGCCTGCCGGCTCGTCGGCGCGCGACTGTGGGACAGCCCCTCCGCAACGGTCATGACCCTGGACCGCCCCGACGGACGACCCCGACCGGAATCGCGGCCCTGATCAGCACGTCAGCAGGACAGCGTCCCTTGGGCATGACCACACAGGCGCTTTGGTCCTGCCCGCGCGACATTGTCCTGCTGTCGCGCTTCATCGCCCCGGGTGGTCGGAGGGGGCGGGCTATTCGATCTTCGAGTGCTCGCCCAGACGGTGCCACGTGCGATTGTGGTAGACGAGCGGATGAGCCTGCCCGGCGTCGGCCGCGTCGGCGCCGGGGGGCGGCGCCATGGTCTGCAGCCCGTGCACCGCGACGACGATCGAGCCGCCCACATCCATGGTCTGGATGATCCGGCCGCGGATCCACGCGTGTGCCGAGGGGAAGTAGGGCTCGCCGGTGGGCAGGCGCTTCCAGATCGATGTATCGGCGAAGCGGTCGATTCCGCTGGTGGCGCCGAGTTTCGCGATGTGCAGCTGTGACGCGCCGAGCAGATGCACGACGACCGTGTCCGCCCTGCGAATGGTCTCGGTGCTGGAGGACAGGACCGAGAGGGAGAACACGAGGATCGGCGGATCGGCGCTGACCGAGAACACGGACGTCGCAGTGAGCGCGACCGGGCCGTCGCCCGCATCCGCCGTGATGACCGCGACGCCGGCCGGATGATTGCGGAACGCAGCCTTGAACTCCTCAGGCGAGACGGGGTGCTGGCCCTGGAGCTGGATCAGCCTGCCGTGGTCCGGCGACGCACGCCGAAGCGTGGCCGGCGCGGCCGACTCGTCGCGACGCACCTGATTCATCTGACTCCTCCCGAGGGAACGCTCTCCCTGGTCACGAGGGGGGCGCGCGATGGCGCCCACCCGAGCTCGCCGCGCGCCTTCGCGCTGGAGAAGGCGGCGGGCGTCGCGAGCAGGTCCGCCATCGGGCCGATCCTGCCGCGCATCTCGTCGAGGCCGAGCGACACCGTGCGACCACCCAACCCGATGGTGGTGCTGACGAGTTCGGCCAACTCCCGGACGCGAACGAAGTGGTCGGAGGAGGCGATGTAGGTCGATCCACCGACACCCGCGGTGAGCGCGCGCACATAGAGGTCGGCCAGGTCGTCGACATGCACGGTGGACCACTCGGCGTCGCCGTCCAGCGGGTACGGCACCGCGTCGCCGCCCTGCGCGGCGAAGGCGAGCAGGCCCAGCACGGCTGCCTCGCCGTCCGCGTGCACGATGGATGGCCGGATGACGACGGTGCGGAGGCCTGCACCGTTGCCGGCGCGGACGATCGACTCCGCCTTCGCGCGCCAGCCCACCGGACCATCGAGCACCAGGTCGGCGGACTCGTCGGTCGTCCGATCGCTGCTCGGTCCGACCACGCCGACGCCCGAGGTCCAGAGCAGGGTCGCGCCGGAGTCGGCCAGGGCGGTGACGAGCTCCTGCGCCAGCCCGATCTCGGCCGCCCCGGGATCGTCGGCTGCGAACGCGAGATTGATGACCGCATCGCAGCCCTTGGCGGCGGCGACCACCGTCTGCGGCGAGCGGATGTCGACGCGGACCGACGGGATGCCGGCGAGGTCGAGCGATGCGACGCCCTCGTCGGTCCAAGCGGTCGAACGGACGGAGAATCCGGCTTCGGCCAGGGTGCGGCACACCCGTCTGCCGATGAAGCCGGTTCCTCCGATGACCAGAACCGTGTGTGTGCTCATGCATCCAACCCCGTCGTCGAATTCGTTGATCCCAGTCTGGGACGCGACCGGGGTTGGGGCATCACCTCGACGGGTGATCCCGGTCAAGGCAGCAGCCCGAGCCGCCGCGACCGCTCGGCGGCGCCGGATCGTGTGGTGACGCCGAGCTTGCGGTAGATGCTCTTCAGCTGGGTCTTCACGGTGTTGACCGAGACGTGACGGTGCGCCGCGATCTCCGCATAGGTGAGATCCGTCGGCAGGAAGCGGACGACGGCGAGTTCTCCGTCGGAGAACGGTTCATCCAGGGTCGGACGTCGATGCTCGGGCACGGAGTCGTTCGTCATGCCGAGTTCTCGTCGAACCGCATCGTCCAGCTGCCGGAGGTAGGCCGGCGATATCCCGTTCGCGTCGCGGTCGGCTGCGCGCAGCGATCGCACGCCGCGGGAGATCGCCATCGGATCCGGCCCGATGACCGTGCGGATGAAGGGGCCGCGCTGCGCTCGTTCCAGCACCGGCACGATGCTCGGGCGTTCGTCCCGTGCCGCCGCCGCTCGGAACTGCAGCACCGCCCACTCCAGCTCGCGCCGCGGGTCGTCCGGCTTCGGTGCCGGGTCGGGGCGATCGGCGACGCGGTCGGCGCGTCCACCGAGCAGTGCGACGACGGCGGTCAGGTAGGTCAGCCGGTCCCTCTGGACGGAGAGCAGGCGCAAGCGGTCGAGCGAGGCGGTCGCGCTGTCGAGGTCGCCCCTGCGCACCGCCAGCAGGATCCGGCGTTCGGCGAGCTGGGCGAGAAGGAACTCCGGCAGGGTCCCCCGGCCGGACCCCTGCTCCGCGGTGTCGAGTATGAGAGCGGCCTCAGCGAAGTGACGCTGCGCCGATCGGCACTTCGCCAGGCCGAGCAGGGCGCGCGCCCGGATCCAGGTGCTGCGAGACAGGATGGCGGCGTCGATCGCGGCCTGGAACGCGTCGGCGCTCGCCGCCAGCTCGTTCCGCTCCCACAGCAGCTCGCCGCGGGCGACGTACGCGTCGGCGGTGGGGAGCTTGCCCTCCAGCCCGTAGCGTTCGGCTTCGTGGAACGCCTCGTCGACGTAGCGGACGACGATGTCGAACATCCCGACGGAGCTGGCGAGGGTGGCCATCTTGCCCGGCAGCGCCACTGCCGCGAACACGTTGTCGCCGTCCCGGGCGCGCTCGATGCCACCTCGCAGCAGCGCCATGCCCTTCTCGGGCGTGCCGGCCAGGCCGTACGCCTCCGCGAGTGCGTCGGTCATCGCCAGACGCGCGTAGCTGTCGACGTAGCGGTGAGTTCGCTCCCGGCCGTCGAGGAGCACCAGTGCACGCTCGCCCCAGGTGATCGCGGCCTCGAGAGTGCCCAGTGTGCGGTAGGCGATCGTACGGAGGCAGGCCGACTCCGCGGCGACTCGCGCCTCGATCGGCGACGCGGCGTGGCTCCCGATGCCCGCGAGTTCGGCACGATCGGCGCGTTCGCACCAGTCGATGGCGCCCACCGGATCGTCGGCGTACGTGCGGATCCAGGCCTGCGTCAAGGCGAGTGCGGGTGTCTGAGCCAGGACGCGGGGCGGGATGGCATCGAACCAGTGCTGCAGCGTGCGATCGAGTCCCTGCCGATGCAGGTCCCCGACGAGCGGAACGATCAGCTCCGCGGCTCGGGCGCTGTCCCCCGCGGCCAGGGCGTGTTCGACCGCCAGGGTCGGCTCGCCGGATGCCGCGTAGTGGTCCGACGCCCGCGCATGCAGCCGCATCGCGTGCTCGGCCGGCGCGGAGGCGAGCCGGTCGAGCAAGAGGTCGCGAAAGAGCGACTGGAAGGTGAAGCGGGTCCGCTGCTGGTCCACGCTCGTCAGAAAGACCCCCGCCGATTCCAGGTCGCGGAGGAGGGCGAGCGAGTCCGTCCGCAGGGTCAGGGCGTCGCACACCGGGCCGGTGAGAGTCGACACCGTCGACGCATCCACCAGAAAGCGCTGCCGTTCAAGCGGCTGCTGCTCGAACACCTCGTCGGTGAGGAACTCGGACACGCCGCGACTGTGCCCCGAGAAGTGCTGCACGTAACTGCGCAGGTCGGCGGGGTCCCGTATCGCCATCGCGGCGTACCGGAGCCCGGTCACCCATCCTCCGGTCCGCGAGAGGAGCGGAGTCAGCTCCGATGCATCCAGGTCGGTATCGACCAGTCCGTTCAGCAGGTCGAGCGCCTCATCGTCCGTGAAGGACAGGTCGCTCGCCGTGATCCGCGTGAGCGCCCCGCTGGAGCCGAGGCGTTGCAGGCGCAGCGCGACCGGCAGTGATCGGCCCACGAGCAGCGTCTGAATGGTGTGCGGCAGGGTGGCGAGCAGCACGGAGAGGCCCTCGCCGATCTCCGGGTTCGTGATGACGTGGATGTCGTCCAGCACGAGGATGCCCCGTCGGTCGGCCGCTTCGAGGTGCTCGATCACGGTCGCGAGGAACGCTTCGGGTGCGACGCCCGGCGCGGCGCGGATCTCATCGCGAAGCAGTGTGTCCGTCCCATCGGGGACGAGCGCCCCGAGCGCCGACGCGGCACGCGCGACATGACCCCAGAACCGTACGGGGTCGTTGTCGCGGAGTTCGAGTTGCAGGACCACCGAGCCCCGTACACGTGCGGAATCGGTGGTCAGCCACTCGGTGACGAGTGCCGACTTGCCGTATCCCGCCGGGGCCGTCACCGTCGTGATGTGACCGCCGGCGTTCTCGAGCGCCGCCGTCAGCCGCGGCCGGCCGACGTGCCCACGGGCGAGCGGCTGCGCGCGCCGCAGCCGACCGAGTGCTGCGTCGGAACCCATCGTCCGCGGAGCTTAGCGAACCGCCGTCTCACGGGTCAGGCCGGGTCGACCGCGGCATCGAGCACGTATCGGCCGAGTGCCTCATAGGCCTGCTCGCTCGCCTGGATGTGCTGCGCTGCGACGGCCATGTCCCGGAAGTTGCGCTGCAGCACGTTGTCGAGCCGAGCTGCGCCGGATCCGCCGAAGCGGAACGCCGCCGAGGTGATGTCCGCGGCGACCGAGTGCACGTAGGCCGGGGTGGCGGTCAGGCGCATGTCCAGGTCCGGCGGGATCGCACCGCCGCTGCGGGCGGCCTCCCACAGCTGCTCCACGAGCTGGAACAGCCCGGCGCGGGCTGCGGCGAGACGCATCTCGAACTCGCCGAGCTGATGGTGGAAGTACGGGCGAGCGGCCACGGCCGTCGTGGACCCCGGGCGCAGCTTTGCCCGGGACTGAAGGGCGATCTCGTCGATCGACCGGCGGGCGATTCCGAGCGCGAAGGCGGAGAGCGTCGCCTGCGGGATCTTGATGCGGTAGCGCGGTCCGCCCCGCAGGATCGCCGGCGGCATGGGCCACGCCATGTCGTCGGGGACGAACTGCTCATCGAGCGAATAGTCAGAGCTGCCGGTTCCCTTGAGTCCCGACACGAACCAGTTGTCGTGGACCGTCACCTCGGAGACCGGAAGAACGCCTGCGATCACCTTCGGTGAATCGTCGGACGGCTCGCTCGCGGTCGCGGTGAACATCGACCAGTCGGCGTGCCGGATCCCGGATGCGAAGGACCACCGTCCGCTGACGACATAGCCGCCGTCGACCCGGCGGAACCGCCCGGCGGCCGGGTTCATCTGCGATCCGGCGATCGGCCACGTCGGGCCCCCGAACATGCGGTCGACCACCGCATCGGAGGCGAAGGTCGCGATCATCGCCGCTCCCTGTGCACCGATCATCAGGGTCCACGCCGCTGAACTGTCGATCCGGGCCACCGCCTCGATGACCTCCAGATGGGTGAGTGGATCCACTTCGTACCCGCCGACCACCTGCGGGGCCGCGATGCGGAACAGCCCGGCGTCCTTCATCGCCTCCACGACGGGCCGTGGGAGCGTGCGTCCCTCTTCCGCCTTCAGTGCGTTCTCCCGCAGGAAGGGCGCGAGGCGCTCGACCGACGCCAAGAGCTCGTCACGCTCGGGACTGCGACGCGGCACGCCCTGCTCCCGCGGCTGCGTCTTCACGGGCGCCTTATTCTCAAACGCCGTGTTCTCAAGCGCCGTGTTCTCACGAGTGATTGTGCTGGTCACGAATTGTCCTCCTGGTTCGAAGCTGCGATGGTCAGGAATGCTGGGCGCGCCAACGTTCCACCGGTCCCCGGCCCCCGTCGCGGACGACGGTCGCGCGGGTCGGGGTGAACTCGACGAAGCGCAGCATCGCGTCGTCGGAGCCGGAATACATCATGGGCAGCCACGGAAAGGAGCCGCTGTCCCACAGGGTCGCCCGCTCGTCGCCCTCGATGATGCGCGTGATCCCTTTCATCAGCAGAGCGTTCGGGAACGCTTCTCCCGGGGTCAGGAACTGCATGCTGGCTTTCGGCCTCGACCTGAGGTTCTTCACCTTGTGGCTCATCGCGTGGGTGGCGAACACCAGCGCGTCGCCGACCCAGGCCGGGATCACCGGGATGATGTGCGGAGTACCGTCCGTGTCGACCGATGCGAATGTCGTCATGGGGCCGAGGGCGACGGTCAGCGTGCGGATGTCGCCGAATTCCAATTGCATTGTCGATGTACTCATTGCAGAACTCCTTCGTTCACGAGTTGGCGGACGACTCCGAGAATGTGGTTCGGCTGGCCCTGCATCAGCGGGCGGCGGCGGGCCGCGAATTCCTGCTCCTCGACGCTGTGATGCACGAGTTCCGGGAACGTGGTGAGGAACGTCAGGCGCAGGCGGTATTCGCCCTCGTCGTCGGTCTCGATCGCGCAGAGGATCACCGACTTCTGCGGGCCCTCGATGAACTCGAACACCATGACGCGCTCGCCGTGCATCGTGATGCGCTGCAGTTCTTCGCGCCCGTCGGCCAGGTATGCGCGTCGCACCACCGCGGCGTCGCTGTCGTCGATCACCTCGAACCGGTGACCCGGCGGAGCGAACCGTTCGTCTCCGTTCCGCGCCCGGATGACGAGGCCCGCCCACACCTGCTCCGGCGTCAACTCGGGCAGGTCACCCGTGTTGAACCGCACGCTGGTGCTCGTCGTGAACATGCACATCCTCGTCGTCGAGGGCCGATCTCGGCCTGCGCGACGACGGTATGCCGGTGCGGCGGTCGGATCATCACCCGAACGGGTGCGGGACCGAGCCTGTGATCCCGCGACCTTTCCGAAGCCGGACCTCGCCGCGCGAGCAACTCAGGCGGATGGATCCGCGAAGGACTCCGGAGGCGGGCAGGCGCACACCAGATTGCGGTCGCCGTATGCCTGGTCGATGCGGCGCACCGGCGGCCAGTACTTGCCGCGCACCGCTCGCAGAGGGTCGGGTCCCGGGGCCCCGGTCCCGAACCCTGCCGACTCGAAGGGGTACGCCGCCGTCTGCCGCGAGTACGCATGCGTCCACTCGTCCGCCGTCACCACCCGCGCCGGGTGTGGGGCGCCGCGCAGCGGGTTGTCGTCCGCGGGCCACTCCCCCGCGCCGACCGCGTCGGCTTCCGCGCGGATGGCGAGCATCGCGGCGACGAACCGGTCGATCTCGGCCAGGTCCTCGCTCTCCGTCGGCTCGACCATGAGGGTGCCGGGCACCGGGAACGACATCGTCGGCGCATGGAAGCCGTAGTCGATCAGGCGCTTCGCCACGTCGTCCACCGTCACGCCGGTCGCGGCGGTCATCGGCCGCAGGTCGAGGATGCACTCGTGGGCGACCAGGCCGCCCTCCCCGCGATAGAGCACGGGGAACGCGTCCTGCAGCCGCGCGGCGACGTAGTTGGCCGCCAGAACGGCCGCGTCGGTCGCCGCGCGCAGGCCCTCCGTCCCCATCATGCGGATGTAGGCCCACGAGATCGGCAGGATGCCCGGCGAGCCGAAGGGCGCCGCCGAGACCGCCTTGCCGCCGAAGCGGCCCGGCGCGTGACCACTCCAAGCCGCCGCCGCTGCTCCCCCCGCCCCGCCCGCGGGTACCTGCGCCATGGGGTGCGACGGCAGGTGCGGCGCCAGGTGCGCCTTCGCGGCGACCGGCCCGACTCCGGGACCGCCGCCGCCGTGCGGGATGCAGAAGGTCTTGTGCAGGTTCAGGTGGCTGACGTCGCCGCCGAAGTCGCCGAACCGGGCCCGACCGAGCAGGGCGTTCAGGTTGGCGCCGTCCACGTACACCTGGCCGCCGGCGACATGCACCGCGTCGGTGACAGCGCGCACCTGGTGCTCGTAGACGCCGTGCGTGGAGGGGTAGGTGATCATCAGCGCGCCGAGCCGGTCGGCGTGCTCGGCGATCTTCGCACGCAGGTCGGCCAGATCCACGTTGCCGAGCTCGTCGCAGGCGACGACGACCACCCGGAACCCGGCGAGCACCGCGCTCGCGGCGTTCGTGCCGTGGGCGCTCGAGGGGATCAGGCAGACGGTGCGCTGCGGGTCGCCGTTCGCGTCGTGCCATCCACGGATGGCGTTCAGCCCGGCCAACTCGCCCTGGCTGCCGGCGTTCGGCTGCAGGCTGACCGCGTCGTATCCGGTCACCTCGGCCAGCCAGCCCTCCAGCTGTCCGATGAGCTCGAGCGACCCGGCCACATCCTGCGCCGGTGCGAACGGGTGCAGGTTCGCGAACTCAGGCCAGCTGATCGCCGCCATCTCGGTGGCCGCGTTCAGCTTCATCGTGCAGGAGCCGAGCGGGATCATGCCGCGGTCGAGCGCGTAGTCGAGGTCGGCCAGGTACTTCAGGTACCGCATCATCGCCGTCTCGCTGTGGAACGAGTTGAAGACGGGATGCGTCAGGTATTCGCTCGTGCGCGCGAGGTGCTCGGGAAACTCGGCAACGGACTCCGGAGCGATCACCGCGAGCTCGGCGTCGGCCGGTGCCGGATACCGCCAGCGCAGCGATGGGCGGTCGCGCACCGGTCGGTCCTGGAGGTCGAACAGCTGCACGACATCGATGCCGGTGGATGCGGTGACCTCGTCGAAGGCGAGCGCGACCGCATCGTCGCCGACCGAGCGCAGCCAGTAGCCGAGCGAGCGAGCGCGTTCGATGAGCGCCTGCGCATCCGGAACCTGGACGACGATCGTGTCGAAGAAGTGCGTGGTCAGCACCGTCACTCCGCGGGATCGGAGCGCGAAGGCCGCCTCGGCCGCCGCGGCGTGCACGTCGCGCGCGATTCTCCGCAGCCCCGCCGGCCCGTGGTAGACGGCGTACATCGACGCCATCACCGCCAGCAGCACCTGAGCGGTGCAGATGTTGCTGGTCGCCTTCTCGCGGCGGATGTGCTGCTCGCGCGCCTGCAGGCTGAGGCGGTACGCGCGAGCCCCATCGGCGTCGACGCTGACACCGACGAGGCGGCCTGGGAGTTGCCGTTCGAGGCCAGCCCGAACGGCAAGGTATCCGGCGTGCGGACCGCCGAACGCCATCGGCACGCCGAACCGCTGCGTCGTGCCGACGGCGATGTCGGCGCCCAGCTCGCCGGGCGGGGTGAGCAGGGTCATCGCCAGCAGGTCCGCCGCCACGACGCCGAGCGCACCGCGGGCGGTGGCCTCCAGCAGCACCGCGGAGGGGTCGGCGACGCGTCCGGAGGCACCCGGGTACTGCACGAGCACGCCGAACAGGTCGCCCTCGGGCAGCCCGTCGACGGCCAGATCCGCCTCGACCAGCTCGATGCCCACCGCGGCCGCGCGGCCGGCCAGCACCGCCTTGGTCTGCGGCAGCGCATCCGCGTCGACCACGAAGCGGTTCGAGCGCACCTTGCTGGCGCGGCGGGCCAGCAGCATGCCCTCCACGACCGCGGTCGCCTCGTCGAGCATCGACGCGTTCGCGGTGGTCAGGCCCGTCAGGTCGGCGACCATCGTCTGGAAGTTGAGCAGCGCCTCCAGCCGGCCCTGGGCGATCTCGGGCTGGTAGGGCGTGTACGCGGTGTACCAGCTTGGGTTCTCCAGCACGTTCCGCTGGATGACCGCCGGAGTGATGGTGCCGCTGTAGCCGAGCCCGATCATCGAGGTGCGCACGGTGTTCTTGGCCGCCAGCGTGCGCAACTCGGCGATCGCCGCGGTCTCGGACGCGGCGGGCGGCAGCACGGACGGCGCGCCGGGCGGGCCCCCGGTCGGCAGCTGGATGCTCTCGGGCACCGCTCGCGCGAGCAGCTCGTCCAGCGAGTCGACGCCGATGGCCTGCAGCATCCGCTGGTGCGCGTCGGCGGTGGTGCCGATGTGCCGGCCGGCGAAGGACGGGTCGCCCTGCCGGGTGAACGCGGCGCCCGCTGCGACGGGCCGGACTGCGGTGTCGGTCACGGTTCATTCCTCCGTCAGCGCGCGATAGGCCGCGTAATCGAGCAGCGGAGCATCGGGCAGCGCGGGCGCCTCGCTGACCCGCACCCGGATCAGCCAGCCGGCACCCAGCGGATCCTGATTCACCGTCTCGGGCGCTGCGGCGAGCTCGTCGTTGACCGCCTCGACGATGCCGGTGACAGGCGAGAACAGCTCCCCCACGCTCTTGGTCGACTCGATCTCGCCGACGACCGAGCCGGCGGTCACTTCGTCGCCCACGCCGGGCAGGTCGACGAAGACGATGTCGCCCAGCCGGGCCGCGGCGTAGGCGGTGATCCCGACGGTCGCGACGTCGTCACCGTCGATCCACTCGTGGTCGGCGGTGTACTTCAGGTCCTCGGGAGCAGCCATCGTCAGGCCTTTCGTCGGTAGAAGGGAAGCGGAGCGACCTGCACGGGCATCGGCGTGCCGCGCACGTCGATCGCAAGGGGCGTGCCGACCGCCGCGAGCGACGGGTCGACGTAGGCCATGGCGATGGGGCGGCCGAGGGTCGGCGACAGCGCACCGCTCGTGACGACGCCGACGGGCTCGCCGGCTGGTCCCGTGCCGGGGTTCCCGCCCTGGTCGCCGCCCGATGACTCGCCCGATACCTCGCCCAACGCCTCACCCGCGAGCACCGGATAGCCGGACCGGCCCGCTCGTCGCCCCTCGCCGAGCAGCCCGACCAGCACCCGCGCCTGCGGATCAGGGTGCAGTGCGGCGGCGCGACCCGGGTAGTCGATGTGCTTGTCCGGCGGGAGCAGGCGGCCGAGCCCGGCCTGGGCGGGGCGGATCTGGTCGGTCAGCTCGTTGCCGTGCAGCGGCATGCCCGCCTCCAGCCGCAGCGTGTCGCGCGCCGCCAACCCGACCGGCGTCACTCCGGAGCCCGCGCCGGTGGTGAGCAGCACGTCCCACAGTGCGGGCAGCAGGCCGGGCGAGGCGAACAGCTCCACGCCCAGCTCGCCGGTGTACCCGGTGCGGGCGACGAGCACGGGGTGCCCCTCGAACCACGCGGCGAAGAAGCGGTAGTTCTTCAGCGCGCGCAGGGCGTCGGCGAAATGGCCGCCGTCACGACCGCCCTCGTCGGCGGCGAACCCGGGCGCCTCGGTGAGCACATCGAGCGCGATGGGGCCTTGCAGCGCCAACAGTCCGAAGTCGTCGGACTCGTCCTGCACCGACACGGAGGCGAGGGCGGAGGCGGCGACCCGCTCGTGCAGCACGGCGGCGACCAGCGCGCGGTTCGCGGCGTTCGCGACGACCAGGAAGCGGTCGTCGCCGGTGCGGTAGAGCACCAGGTCGTCCAGCACGCCGCCGTCGTCGTCGAGCAGCAGGGTGTACTTGGCCTGGCCGACCGCGATCGCCGGCACGTCGCTCGGCAGGGCCGCGTCCAGCGCCTCCGCGGCGCCGGGGCCGAGCACCAGGATCTCGCCCATGTGGGACAGGTCGAACAGACCGGCGGCGGTGCGCACGGCGGCGTGCTCGGCCAGCTCGCTGCCGTATTTCAGCGGCATGCGCCAGCCGGCGAAGGTCGTGAAGATGGCGCCGGCTGCAGCGTGGGCGGCGTCGAGCGGTGAGCGGCGGGGCTCGGAGTCGGTCACAAGAGCTCTCCTGGCGTCGGATCTCCGGGTACGGGCGACGTGTGCGAGTGTGCTCCCCCTCTGTCACGCGTCGCCTGCCGAGGCGCATACACGTTCCAGAGTGGCCTGCCCGATGCGGTTCCGTGGACCTGAGAGATTCCGGGGCGGTTGCTCCTTCGGTGCCCGGCGTGCCGGGCTCTCCCGCATCGGCCAATGGGCCGTCTTTGGTTGTGCGTTGTAGCGTACCGGGCGGCACCGACAGCGCCCGGCCCGCGCCCGCATCCGGGTCGCAGGAGGGACGAGGGAGGGAGGGACGAGCCGGGATCAGTACGTCTGCTCGGCCTCGCCGACCAGGCGCACGATCGAGCGCAGCAGCTCCTCCGCCGACGTCGCCCGCAGCAACTGCATCTGATCGAAGGTGCCGAGCGGCGAGATGGCGGCCAGCTGCCAGAGCGCGGGCACGGGCTCGTCCGAGAGCTCGACGTCCGCCGGCCACGGATACTCGCCCCACTCGCTGGCCCGCGCGAGCACACGGCGCACGACGCGCTCCGCCTCATCCCGCAGCGGCTGCAGCGCATCGGACCACTCGATGTCGCCGATCGGCTCCACCTCGGCCCTGGGGTACGGGTCGTCCTCGTGCCACTTGGTCACCGCGATGCGCCGACTGCCGCGCGCGATCAGCATCACGGACTGCTCGGACGTGCCCAGCTCGACCACCTGCGCGATGGTGCCGAGGTCGACCCGGCTGTCGCCGCCTCCGACCTCCTGCCCGCGCTCGATGAGCACCACCCCGAACTCGCTCGGCTCCGCACCGAGGATGTCGGCGAGCATCGCGAGATACCGCGGCTCGAAGATGCGTAAGGGCAGGGGCATGTGCGGGAACAGCACCGAGCCCAGCGGGAACATCGGCAGCGGACTCACGAGTCAAGGGAACCACGCTGCGCCCGACCGTCCGCCCCCCTTGCGGCGGTCGCACACCTCCCTTCTTGCTGCGGGAGGGGCGGGTGGTACAGGTGTATCACCCGCCGGGTGACGGGAGAGAGAACGATCGGCGACTCACTTGCGCGCCCGTCTCGCCGGGTGGTCTAGTGACCCCGGGCCTCTGACGGCCGCAGAACCGGCCCGCACGCCTTGGCGCTTCGGGACCGGACCCACGATCTCGGGCGCCCGGAGGCGAGCGCACACCGGCCGAAGCCCGGCCGAGGAAGGTGCCATGTCCGACGCCAGTGCATCCCGCCACACCACGTCGCGCCGACGGCTCGTCTCCGCGCTGGCCGTGCTGATCGCCATCGCTCTCGCGCTCTCGCCCCTATGGGCGAAGTCGGCGTCGGCGGCGACCGGCGCGAGCATCACGGGCGTCGGCTCCGGCCGATGCCTGGACGTGATCGGCCAGAGCACCGCCGACAAGGCCGGGATCAACATCTACGACTGCACCGGGAACGCGAACCAGCAGTGGTCGACAACTGCCAGCGGGGAGCTGCGCGTCTATGACGCCACCAAGTGCCTGGATGTGCAGGGCCGCTCCACCGCCCCGGGCGCCCGAGTGCAGATCTACACCTGCAATGGCGGGGCCAACCAGCGCTGGACGCTGGGGACAGACGGCACCATCCGCGGGGTCGAGTCGGGCCTGTGCCTCGACGTGGTCGGCCTCCGAACCGCCAACAGCACGGTCGTGCAGCTGTGGACCTGCAACGGGGGCTCGAATCAGAAGTG
Organism: uncultured Amnibacterium sp.; assembly: GCF_964250715.1. Lineage (GTDB taxonomy): Bacteria > Actinomycetota > Actinomycetes > Actinomycetales > Microbacteriaceae > Amnibacterium. The sequence continues at coordinate 212,080 of NZ_CAXUGX010000002.1, read as the reverse complement.
GACGACCACGCTCGCGGGCGGCGGAGGCGGTGGGGACACGCAGCCACCCACGGTTCCCGGCAATCCACGGGTCAGCGGCCTGACCTGCTCCACCGTCACCTTCGCCTGGAACGCCGCGAGCGACAACACCGGAGTGGCGTTCTATGACGTCTACCACGACGGGCAGCTGATCAAGTCGGTGAGCGGCACGACCCTGTCGACCGGGCTCACCGTCGTCGCCCGCGCAACGTGGGGGCTGTACGTGAACGCTCGAGACGCCGCGGGCAACGTGTCACAGGCGAGCGACACCGTGCGCATCACTCCGCCCGCCTGTCAGGACGACCCACAGGCGCCCACCGCGCCGTCGGGCCTACGGGGCAGCGCCTCCGGGACGAGCGTCGCGCTGAACTGGACGGCCTCCACCGACAACGTCGGCGTGAAGTCATACGGGGTGCTGCGCGACGGCACCGAGGTCGCCTCCGTCGCCACGACGTCCACCACGCCCCCGCCGACCACCTACATCGACAGCGGCCGGAACGCCAACACGACGTACCAGTACCGGGTCGTGGCGCGCGACGCGGCAGGCAACGTCTCGCCGTCGAGCGCCACGATCTCCGTCACGACCGGCGCGGCCTGCACCAACCCGGTCTGCGACGTGCGACAGGTCACGACGGACACCGACATCCCGTGGGGCCTCGCGACCCTGCCCGACGGCACCGTGCTGTACAACCGGCGCGATGCGCACACCATCGTGCACCTGAATCCGACGACCGGAGCGAAGGTCACCGTCGGTACCGTGCCGAACGTCGAGAACACCGACGGGGAAGGCGGGCTGACCGGCCTCGCGATCGCGCCCAGCTACTCCAGCGACCACTGGCTGTACATCATGCACACCTCGCCGACCGACAACCGGATCGTGCGCATCAAGCTGACGAACGACAAACTCGACCTCGGTAGCGAGCAGGTGCTGCTCTCGGGCATCCTGCGCAACAAGTTCCACGACGGCGGCCGGCTGCGGTTCGGCCCGGACGGCAAGCTCTATGCATCGACCGGCGACGCTCAGAACGGCGACAACGCCCAGAACAAGAACGGCCTGAACGGCAAGGTGCTGCGTATCAATCCGGACGGCAGCATCCCGGGCGACAACCCGTTCGGCAACGCCGTGTGGAGCTACGGGCACCGCAACCCGCAGGGCCTCGCGTTCGACTCGCAGGGCAGGCTGTGGGAGCAGGAGTTCGGCAACGGGATCATGGACGAGACGAACCTGATCGTGAAGGGCGGCAACTACGGCTGGCCGGCATGCGAGGGCACCTCGGGCACCTGCGGCACTGCCGGGTTCATCGCTCCGAAGTACACCTATCCCACCTCGGACGGGTCGTGCTCGGGAATCGCGATCGTGAAGGACGCCCTGTACGTGGCGTGCGAGCGCGGCACCCGCCTCTACCGCGAGGTGATCTCGGGCAGCTCGCTGACCAACGTGCAGCAGTACTTCGTCGGCACGTACGGCCGCTTGCGCACCGTCGAACCGGCCCCGGACGGCGGCCTCTGGCTCACCACCACCAACGAGGGCGACAAGGACAGCATCGCCGACAACAGCGACGAGAAGATCCTGCACGTGAACCTGGGCTGAGCGGCCGGGCGCACGTTCGCGCCCTCGACGCTTGTGGAGAATCAACCGTGCAGCAAGGAGTTTCGGCCGGACTCGGCGCATTGATCGATATGGCATCCGAGCGCGCCCTTGGTTCGGTGAGTCCAGGGGGGCCTATGCACCCGTTCCTGTTATCCGTTAGCCCCGGACGTGGCGGCCTCGAAATCCACCGCATGGCCGCCGAGCGCGTCGAAGAGGGTATGGCCCTATGGCCCGCGGTCGGGAGGTCCTTGCCAATATGCCGGGTCTGACCCACGCCGTGCTCGCCTACGAAGCCTGGGTCCACCACAACGGAAGGCGCGTGGAGGGGCTGACGGTCGAAGCGTACGGTTCCATGGCGGAATTCACCATCGTGTTGGTGCAGCCGTTCACCTGGAAGGGCATCCTGAAGAAGTCAGCGGTCGCGCTGCGCGCCCCAATCGTCATTAAGCAGGCCGAGCCACCGCTGTTCGACGCCGAGCGGGTCTTCTGAACAGGTCCGACACCCGGCGAGGACGATAGAGGAACCGAGCGGGCACGACCTGGCATCGACCAGCCGGACTGCGCCTTCAGACGACGCACGGACGTCGAAACGGGAGCACTACCCGTGCCGCCACTCCACGACGTCGCCGTCCTGCATCACGTAGTCCTTGCCCTCGATGCGGGCGCGGCCGCGGGAGCGGGCCTCCGCGATCGAGCCGGCGGCGACCAGGTCGTCGAAGCCGATCACCTCGGCCTTGATGAATTTGGCCTCGAAGTCGGAATGGATGACGCCCGCCGCCTTCGGCGCGGTCGAGCCCTGCGGAATCGTCCAGGCCCTCGACTCCTTCGGGCCCGCCGTCAGGTAGGTCTGCAGGCCCAGGGTCGCGAAGCCGATGCGCGCCAGCTGGTTCAGGCCGCTCTCCTCCTGGCCGGTGCTGGCGAGCAGCTCGGCCGCATCGTCGGGGTCGAGGTCGATCAGCTCGCTCTCCACCTGGGCGTCCAGGAACACCGCCGGCGCCGGAGCGACGAGCGCGGCCAGCTCGGCCCGCCTGGCCTGGTCGGTCAGCAGCGCCTCGTCGACGTTGAAGACATAGAGCACCGGTTTCGCGGTCAGCAGGCCCAGGTCCCGGATGGGGGCGAGGTCGAGCCCGGAGGCGTTCAGGCGGGTGCCGGCCTGCAGCGCCGCGATCGCCGCGCGAACCGCCTTCAATGCCTCGGGAGTCGCGCGACGGCCCCGCACATCCTTCTCGATGCGTCCCTCCGCGCGTTCGAGAGTCTGCAGGTCGGCGAGCATCAGCTCGGTACCGATCGTCTCCAGGTCGCCGGCGGGATCGACGGCGCCGGCCACATGCACCACGTCGGGATCGGCGAAGCCGCGCACGACCTCGGCGATCGCGTCGGCCTCTCGGATGTTCGCCAGGAACTGGTTGCCCAGGCCCTCGCCGGTACTCGCGCCCTTCACGATGCCGGCGATGTCGACGAAGGAGACCGCGGCGGGGACGATCCGCTCGCTGGCGAACAGCTCCGCCAGCGCGCCGAGCCGGGCATCGGGCAGGTCGACCACACCGACGTTCGGCTCGATCGTGGCGAAAGGGTAGTTCGCCGCGAGCACCGCGTTGCGGGTGAGCGCATTGAACAGGGTCGATTTGCCGACATTCGGCAGGCCGACGATGCCGATCGTGAGAACCACAGTGCCAACGTACCTATGGTGCCGCCGCCGCTCCTGCGGCGGCACGTCGTGGGCAGTCCGCTCCGGCGGGGAACCCGCCTTCGCTCCCGAACTTGAGGTCGGGTGCGGCGGCACGTCGTGGGCAGTCCGCTCCGGCGGGGAACCCGCCTTCACGGTGCCTATGGTGCCGCCGCCGCTTCTGCGGCGGCCCGTCGTGAGTAGTCCGCTCCGGCGGGGAACCCGCCTTCGCTCCCGTGGACGAGGTCGGGTGGGAGGTGGGTCGTGCGCTCGGGCGGTGTCGGAGGGCGCTGGCAGTGTCGCCGCCGTGCCGTTGACCTTCACCGCCATCGACTTCGAGACGGCCAACGCCTCCAGTGCCTCCGCGTGCTCGGTCGGCGTCGTGACGGTGGAGGACGGGCAGGTCGTCGACCGCGTCGGCTGGCTCATCCGGCCGCCGCTCGGCCACGACGTGTTCATGGAGTGGAACGTGCGCATCCATGGCATCGCCCCGCACACCGTGATCGAGGCGCCCGGCTGGGCGGAGCAGTTGGGCGAACTGCTGGCAGCCATCGGTGACCGTCCGGTGGTCGCGCACAACGCCCGCTTCGACATCGGCGTCATCCGAGCGGCGTGCGCGGTCACGGGCGTCCGGACCCCGCCGCTGGAGTACTTCTGCAGCCTGCAGATCGCCCGTCGTACGTACGACCTCGACTCCTACCGGCTGCCGGTCGCCGCCATGGCCGCGGGCTTCACGGACTTCCGGCACCACGACGCGGTCGGCGACGCCGAGGCGTGCGCCGCCATCGTGGTGCACGCCTCGCGGCGCCACGACACCGACGATGTGCCCGCACTGCTCGCCGCGGTGGGCGGCGCCCTCTGCGCGGTGGTCCCCGCCGACGAGGCGGTGCTGCAGCCGGTCGTCTTCGGCTGAACGCGGCCGCCCGCGACCTCGCGCTGCCCGCTCGGACCAGTCAGCACGCCGTGTCGCGACAGCAGGACCAGGTCGCGACAGCAGGTTCCCTGTCGACAGGGAACCTGCGATCGGGACGCGGTCCTGCTGTTGTGCTCGAGCTGGGGCGATCCGGGGGTGTCGTCACTGATGCGGTGTCGGAGGGATCTGCCAGCCTCGCGCCCATGGATGTGATGCCCCTGCTGCTCGCGCTGCTGGTCGGCGTGCTGCTGGGCGTGCTCGTCGGCGTACTGCTGGCCGGTGCGCTCGCGGCCCGGCGGGCCGCCCGTGTGCCGGCCGCCCAGAATCCGGCGCTCGCCGCCGCGCGGCATGCGACCGAGGTGCTGCAGGTGCGGCACGAAGAAGCGGCACTCCGCTCCGAGCTGCGGGAGCAACTCGCCGGGCTGCAGGCCGGCGTGCGGTCGCTGACCGGCGAGCTGGAGGCGGCCGACCGGCGCTATGACGAACTGGTCGATCGGCACGCGCGCCAGCAGGCCGAGCAGCAGGCGCGGCAGCAGACGGAGAGCCGCGTGCTGCAGGCGCTCGCGCCAGTGGCCTCCACGCTGGAGTCGATGCAGGGCACCGTGACGCGCCTGGAGTCGCAGCGGGCGGAGCAGCACGGGCAGCTCGCCTCCCAGCTCCGGCACGCACTGGAGTCCGAGGAGCGGCTGCGCAGCACCGCCGAGACGCTCGCCTCGGCCCTCAACTCCAACAGCACCCGTGGGGTGTGGGGCGAGACCCAGCTGCGCCGCGTCGTCGAGGCGGCCGGTCTGCTGCAGTACGTGGACTTCGACATGCAGCAGTCGATCGTGTCCGACGCAGGGATCGGCCGGCCCGACATGGTGGTGCGACTGCCCGGTGGCAAGTGCATGGCGGTCGACGCCAAGGTGCCCTTCAACTCGTACCTGGAGGCGGTCGCCGTGCCCGCCTCCGGCTCCGCCGACGACCAGGCCAGGCGGGCGACGCTGATGAAGTCGCACGTTAAGGCGCTGCGCGATCACATCACCGCGCTCGGCAGCAAGGCGTACTGGAACGGCCTGGACGTCAGTCCCGAGATGGTGATCGCGTTCGTGCCCAGCGAGTCGCTGCTGTCGTCCGCGCTCGAGACCGACCCGGGCATCATCGAGTACGCCTTCAGCAGGCGGGTCGCGCTGGCATCCCCCGTCACGCTGTGGTCGGTGCTGAAGACCGTCGCGTTCAGCTGGCAGCAGGACGTCGTGACCGAGGAGGCGAAGGCCCTGTTCGACGTCTCCCGCGAGTTGCACGGCCGGCTCGCCACGATGGCCGCGCACGTCGAGAAGCTGGGCCGGGCGATCGAGGGCAGCGTGAAGTCGTACAACGGGTTCGTCGGCTCCCTGGAACGGCAGGTGCTGCCGTCGGCGCGCAAGCTGGCCGGCCTCGACCCGGCCAAGCAGATCGGCGCGCCTCCGCCCATCGAGGAGCCGCGGCGGGAGCTGGCGGCATACGAACTGGTCGCCGAGCTGGAGCGGGTGGGCGAGTCGCAGCGGGTGGTCGAGGTCGCCTGAGCCGGACCCGGCTCCCGGCGGGACGTCCGACGCGCTGAATAGACTGCGCCGCATGCCCGTTGCGACCCCTGAGCAGTACGCCGAGATGCTGGACCGCGCCAAGGCGGGCGGGTTCGCCTACCCCGCCGTCAACGTCTCGTCCTCCCAGACCATCAACGCGGTGCTGCAGGGGCTGACCGAGGCCGGCTCCGACGGCATCGTGCAGGTGACCACCGGAGGGGCGGACTACTTCGCCGGGCACACGGTCAAGGCCAGGGCCACCGGCGCCATCGCGTTCGCCAAGTTCGCCACCGAGGTGGCCCGCAACTACCCCGTCACCGTCGCGCTGCACACTGACCACTGCCCCAAGCCCGCGCTGGAGACCTTCGTACTGCCGCTCATCGCCGCCTCCGAGGAGGAGGTGCGCGCCGGCCGCAACCCCATCTTCCAGTCGCACATGTGGGACGGCTCGGCCGTACCGCTGGCCGAGAACCTCGAGATCGCGAAGGACATCATCAGGCGCACCGCCGGCATCCACGCGATCCTCGAGGTGGAGATCGGCGTCGTCGGCGGCGAGGAGGACGGTGTCAGCGGCGAGGGCGGCGAGCAGCTGTACACGTCCCTCGCCGACGCCACCCACGCCGTGGAGGCGCTCGGGCTCGGCGAGCACGGCCGCTACATGGCCGCGCTCACCTTCGGCAACGTGCACGGCGTCTACAAGCCCGGCAACGTGAAGCTGCGGCCCGAGCTGCTCGGCCAGATCCAGGCCGGCCTCGCGGAGCGGTTCGGGCACGGGCCGAAGCCGCTCGACCTCGTCTTCCACGGCGGGTCCGGCTCCAGCGACGACGAGATCCAGGAGGCGGTCGGCAACGGCGTGGTCAAGATGAACCTGGACACCGACACGCAGTACGCCTTCACCCGCTCCGTCGCCGGGACGATGTTCAGCCACTACGAGGGCGTGCTGAAGATCGACGGCGAGGTGGGCGACAAGAAGATCTACGACCCCCGCGCCTGGGGCAAGATCGCCGAGACCGACATGGCCGCCCGCGTCGTGGCGGCCACCAAGCAGCTCGGCTCCTTCGGACACTCGCAGTCCTGATCAGGGCTCCCGGGAGCTCCGCTCACCCGGCTCCGCTCAACCAGGCTCTGCTCAACCAGGCTCTGCTCAACCCGGCCCCGCTCACCCGGCTCCGCTCAACCCGACTCTGCTCAACCAGACATCGCCGTCATGGCCTTCGCGAACGCCGGATCGCCGAGGATGGCGACGGTGTACAGCGCTCCGGTCACGAGCCAGCAACCGGCGGCGACCACCAGCGGGATCCAGAACGACCGGCGTCGGTGGCGCAGGCGGTGCACCGACGCGGCGATCGCGATCACCAGCGACACGATCTGCGTGATGACGATCGCCGAGCCGACCGGTGTCGCCAGCGCGACGTTCGTGTAGTGGCCGATCCCGGCGCTCGCGTAGGACTCGTCGAGCGACGCCGGCAGCATCCGAGCGGCGGCCACCGCTTGCGTCACCGTCACCAGTCCACCGACCAGCAGCGCGACGGTGATCGGCGCATCCCGGGGCGGGCCCTGCCGCTGCTCGGGCATCGCGGGACGCGTCAGGCCCGGCCGCCCAGAGCGCGCGGATCGCGCACGCCTGCGGCGGTCTGCCGAAGTTCGCGCGGCAGCGAGAAGACGAGGTCCTCCTCCGCGGTGCGCACCTCGTCGGCGACGGGGAAGCCGGCCTGCTCGAGCCGGGTGAGCAGGCGCTGCACCAGCTCCTCCGGCACGCTGGCTCCGCTCGTCACGCCGATCGTGGTGACGCCCTCCAGCCAGGCGGGGTCCAGCTCGCCCGCGTCGTCGATGCGGTGCGCGGCACCCGCGCCGGCCTCCAGCGCCACCTGCACCAGCCGGACGGTGTTGGAGGAGTTGGCGCTGCCGACCACGAGCACCAGGTCGGCCTGCGGAGCGACCTGCTTGATGGCGACCTGCCGGTTCTGCGTGGCGTAGCAGATGTCGTCGGACGGCGGATCGGCCAACTGCGGGAATCGGGCACGCAGGCGACGCACGGTCTCCATGGTCTCGTCCACGGACAGGGTGGTCTGCGAGAGCCAGACGAGCTTGGTCGGATCGCGCACCTCAACGGTGTCGGCCTCGTCGGGCGAGCCGATCAGGGTGACGCGGTCGGGCGCCTCGCCGGCGGTCCCCTCCACCTCCTCATGGCCGTGATGGCCGATGAGAAGGATCTGGAAGTCGTCCCGGGCGAAGCGCACGGCCTCGCGATGCACCTTGGTGACGAGCGGGCAGGTGGCGTCGATCGCCTGCAGGCCGCGCTCGGCGGCGGCGCGCACCACGGCGGGGCTGACGCCGTGCGCGCTGAACACCACGTGCTCGCCGCGCGGCACCTCAGCCACATCGTCGACGAAGATCGCGCCGCGCGCCTCCAGCGACTCGACCACGTGTCGGTTGTGCACGATCTGCTTGCGCACGTACACCGGAGCGCCGTAGCGCTCCAGCGCCTTCTCCACCGCGATGACGGCACGATCGACGCCGGCGCAGTAGCCGCGGGGAGCCGCCAGCAGCACGCGCTTCGCACCCGCCGCCACCGGACCGGGCGGGGTCGCGGTGTCGGGGTGAGCGGTTACCGTGGACCGCGCCGCGGGCGGCACGGCGGCCGGCGCGGTGGTGGTCATCCAGACAAGTGTAGAAGGCGGGCGCATGAGCGGAGCGAGCGCAGCGGTCGGTGCGAGCACGAGCGGTGCGGCAAGCACAGTCGGCGGATCGAGCGCAGCGGGCGCTGTGAGCGCCGGCGGCACCACCGACGCGCCCTGGGGCGTCGCCGTGCTGGCGGAGAAGCTGCGCGCCTACATCGACCGCCTGGGCCAGGTGTGGGTCGAGGGTGAGATCACGCAGTGGAGCGATCGCGGCGGCACCGTCTACGGCAAGTTGAAGGACTGCGACCGCGAGGCGACCGTCTCCTTCTCCATCTGGGGTTCCACCCGCGCCACGATGCCGGCCGACCTGAAGCAGGGCGACCGGGTGATCGCCCTGGTCAAGCCGGACTACTGGCTGAAGGCCGGCTCGCTCACCATGCAGGTCTACGCGATGCGGCATGTGGGGCTCGGCGAGCTGTTGGAGAAGCTGGAGCGGCTGCGCGGCACCCTGGACGCCGAGGGCCTGTTCCGGCAGGACCGCAAGCGCCGCCTGCCGTTCCTGCCCAGCCGAATCGGGCTGATCACCGGCAAGGACTCCGACGCCGAGAAGGACGTGCTGCGCAACGCGCAACTGCGCTGGCCCGGAGTCGACTTCCGCATCGAGTACGCCGCGGTGCAGGGCGATCGGACGGTGCCGGAGGTGCTCGCCGCGCTCAGGGTGCTCGACGCCGACCCGCGGGTGCAGGTCATCATCATCGCTCGCGGCGGCGGCGATTTTCAGAACCTGCTCGGCTTCAGCGACGAGCGTCTGGTGCGCGCGGTCGCGGCCGTGACCACTCCGGTGGTCAGCGCCATCGGCCATGAGGCGGACCGGCCGCTGCTGGACGAGGTCGCCGACCTGCGTGCCTCCACACCCACCGACGCCGCGAAGCGCGTCGTGCCAGACGTGACGGAGGAGCTGAACCAGGTGGCGCAGGCTCGGGCGCGCATCACCGCCCGGGTCACACACCGGGTCGCGACCGAGATCGACCGTGTGCAGGCGCTGCGCTCCCGCCCGTCGCTGGCCGGCACCGCCTGGATCGTCGATGTGCGCGCCGACGAGCTGACCCGGGTGGCCGCCCGCGGCGTGGAGCTGGTGCACCGGGGCCTCGACCTCGCGGAGCGCCGCCTGCTCGAGGCGCGCGGCCAGCTGCGTGCGCTCTCGCCGGTGCGCACTCTGGACCGCGGTTACGCGATCGTGCTGGACAGTCGCGGCGCCGCCCTGCGGCACGCGGCCGACGCTCCCGACGGATCGGCCCTCACGGTGCGGGTCGCGGACGGCGCGGTCGAGGCGGTCAGCCGGGGTCCGCTACCCACCGGGGCCGAGCGGCGCCGCGCCCAGCCCCAGCCGGCCGGGGTCTGATCTGCCGCGAGCGAGGCGGCTCATCACCTCCCGCAACAGTGTCGCCGACCGCTCGTACACTTGGCGCCCATGAGCGACCCCCGCGCTGCCGTCGACGAGCCCCAGATCGACTCGCTCTCCTATGAGCAGGCGCGCGACGCGCTGGTCGCCGTGGTGGACGAGTTGGAGCGCGGCGGCACCACCCTGGAACAGTCCCTCGCACTCTGGGAGCGCGGCGAAGCGCTGGCCGCACGCTGTGAGACGTGGCTGATCGGTGCACGGGCCCGACTCGACGCCGCCCGCGGCGCCGCGTCCGGCTCGTGAGGGGCGTCCGGCTCGTGAGGGAGTCCGGCTCGTGAGCGGTCTTCAGCCGCCGAGAGCGCCGCGGGTCGTCGCGGAGCTGGGGCGCCCCGAGACGCCGGAGGAAACCGCAGCACGCAGGGCCGAGAACAGCCGGCTGCACCGGGTGCGGCAGACCTGGCGCAACCTGGTCTACTCGCTGCTGGTCTGCCTGGGGCTGGTCGTCGTGATCGTGGCCGTCGTACCGCGCGGCACCGGCGTCACCGCTCCGGCGGTCGACTACCGGCAGCTCGCCTCGCAGGCCCAGAATTCCGTCAGCGATCCCCTACTGGCGCCGTCCGTGCCGGCCGGCTGGACCGCGAACGCCGCCGAGTTGCGGGTGAGCGATCGCGTCACCTCCTGGTACGTGGGCTTCGTCACTCCGGACAGCGGCTATATCGGCTACAACCAGGGTCTCCGCGCCAACGACACGTGGTTGTCCGACCTGGTGAACGGCGCGCGCAGCGACAGCGTCACCACGATCGGCGGGCACCCCTGGCGGGTCTACGACCAGCGAAGCCAGGGGCAGGCGGCCGGTAACGCGCAGTACGCGCTCGCGACCCGCATCGGCTCCACGTACCTGGTCACCTACGGCACCACCGACCCGTCGGCGATCCGGTCACTGGCGGCCCGCCTGGTCGCCAGCGCACAGGCGTCGGGGATCACCGGCACCGCAGCCGCCCCGGGCGGCCCGCCCACGGGCTGAGCGCCCCGCCCAAGCCCACTCCGGGGCCGCCTTCGCGCGGTACCGACGCCCGAGCGCGGTAGGTGTGCACACCGCGCGCAGGTTCACCGACCGCGCGAGGTGCGGCGAGATACGGACGGGGTGCGGAGCTATACAGCGCAGGCGGACTCGGCGGACGCTCTGCGGGGCCGGCAGTACCGTGGAGCATCCGTCCGGCGCACTGCGCCAACCACCTGAAGGAGCTGACCGACGTGGCCGACGCCGCACCCGAGTACCGCATCGAGCACGACACGATGGGCGAGGTGCGGGTGCCCGCCGCGGCGCTCTGGGCCGCGCAGACGCAGCGCGCGGTAGAGAACTTTCCGATCTCGGGGGTCGGGCTGGAGGACGCGCAGATCGTCGCCCTGGCGCGCATCAAGCGGGCGGCGGCGATCGTGAACGGCGACCTGGGCGTGATCGATTCCGACATCGCGGCGGCGATCGTTGCCGCCGCCGACGAGATCATCGCCGGCTCGCACCTGGACCAGTTCCCGATCGACCTGTACCAGACCGGCAGCGGCACCTCCTCCAACATGAACGCGAACGAGGTGATCGGCGCGATCGCCTCGGCGTCGCTCGGGGGCCGGGTGCACCCGAACGACCACGTGAACGCGTCGCAGTCGTCGAACGACGTCTTCCCCACCTCCGTGCACGTCGCCGCAACGCAGGCGGTGCTGGACGATCTGGTGCCGGCGCTGGAGCACCTGGCGGAGTCGCTGCAGGCGAAGGCTGCGCTGTGGGCGCAGACCGTGAAGCCCGGCCGCACCCACCTGATGGATGCGACGCCGGTCACCTTCGGTCAGGAATTCGGCGGCTACGCCAGGCAGATCCGCCTCGGCATCGAGCGGTTGCACGCGGCGGTGCCGCGGCTGGCCGAGGTTCCGCTGGGCGGCACCGCCACCGGCACCGGCATCAACACCCCCGCCGGGTTCTCGGAGCGGGTGATCCAGATCGTCGCCGAGACGACCGGGCTGCCGCTGACCGAGGCGGCGGACCACTTCGAGGCGCAGGGCGCCCGCGACGGCCTGGTCGAGGCCTCCGGGGTGCTCAAGGTGATCGCGGTCAGCCTGACCAAGATCTGCAACGACATCCGCTGGATGGGCTCCGGGCCGAACACGGGGCTCGGCGAACTGCACATTCCCGACCTGCAGCCGGGTTCGTCGATCATGCCCGGCAAGGTGAATCCAGTCATCCCCGAGGCGACCCTGATGGTCTGCGCACGGGTGATCGGCAACGACGCGACGATCACCTGGGCAGGCGCCTCCGGCATCTTCGAACTGAACGTCGGCATCCCGGTGATGGGGACCGCGCTGCTGGAGTCGATCCGTCTGCTGTCGAACGTCAGCCGGCTGCTGGCCGACAAGGTGATCGACGGGCTGCAGGCGAACGTCGAGCGAGCGCGGGCGCTGGCGGAGTCGTCGCCGTCCATCGTCACGCCGCTGAACCGGGTGATCGGCTACGAGGCCGCGGCGAAGGTGGCGAAGCACGCCGTCGCCGAGGGCGTGACCGTGCGACAGGCGGTCGTCGATCTGGGCTTCGTGGAGCGCGGCGAGGTCGACGAGGCGCACCTGGATGCTGCGCTCGACGTGCTCTCGATGACCCGCCCGGGCTGACCGGCGGCAACGCCCTCGCGGATCGGCGACCCCGCTGGTCGGGCGGCTCAGACCGGCAGCAGCAGCGCGGCCCAGGCGCCGAGCAGCATCGGCGGCCCGAAGGGGATGTGGGCGCGGGGCCCGAACCGGATCAGCGCGACCACGGCTGCGGCGCCTCCGGCGAACATGGCGGCGAGCGGACCGACCACGGCGGCGACCGGGCCGATCCCGCCGAGCAGCAGGCCGAGCACGGGCGCCAGCTTCACGTCGCCCAGTCCCATGCCGCCCAGGGCATGCAGTACGAGCAGCGTGCCGCCGTACGCGATCCCGGCGACCAACGCGGCCCGCAGGTCGGTCCGCCCCCAGATCGCGTCGGCGCCGACGGCCAGCAGGACGATCGGGTAACCGGGCAGCACGATCGCGTCCGGCAGGCGATGCTCAGCGATGTCGACCGCCATGAGGCGCGGAGTCACGAGGGCGAGCCAGAGCAGGCCGACCGTCAGGGGCCGCACGCCGCCGACCGTGATCGCACCGAGCACCAGCAGCGCGACGACCGCCGACTCCGCCGCACCGAGACGGGCCGTTGCCGCGCGCGCCCGGCTGAGTCGTGTGCGCACCGACGGCAGGGCGAGCGAGGTCATTCGCGAGACGGTACGTGACTGGACTCCGTCTCGCCCACGCTGTCCACAGGCAGCACTAGTCACCGTGAACACCGATGGCCGCGAGGCACGCGGCGATCGGCCGGACGACGATGGACACCCGATACGGGACCGTGCTGGAGAACGGGAAGATGTACTCCTCGGTGATCGGGATCGCGACACCGAGCACGCCGAGCAGCTGCAGCACACCGGCGAGGACGAAGCCGCCGCCCGCCCACAGCGTCGTGACCCACGGCGGGCGAGCGTCCGGACTCGCATCGCTCCGTCCGATCTGAGCCGACTCACGAAGTGCTCACGCGGCGGCGGGCGACCTCCTCCGCCTGGTTACCAGCGCGACGACGCCGAGCAGCAGCCCGGCGACTCCGGCCAGCATTCCGCCGGTGACGATCACGGTGCCGAGCGGCGTCGTGCCTCCGGCACCCGGCGGCAGCTCGTCGGACACGGACATCCCCATGGCGAACGCGCTCCAGAAGTGGAAGAAGCCGGTGGCGCCGATCAGCAGGACGCCGATGGCCGTCGTGCCGAGCAGGCGCGCAGCGTCGGTCACCGGTGCGAAGGTGGCGTGGACCGGCAGCATCACGGCGACGTATCCGGCCGCGAGCACTCCCCAGAACACCAGCCAGATGACCGGAGAGAGGATGCAGGACGGCAGATCGCTCGATGCCGCGAGCGCGGCATAGATACGGCTGAGCGGGATGCCCGGCGCGAGGTACTGCGGCAACCAGAGGAACGTGTCGATCGTGCCCAGCACCAGCAGGGCTGCCAGCAGCACGCCGACCGTCGCCACCACGATCCGGCGGCTCATCATGTTCCGAGTCACCGGCGCAGCGTATCCACCGCGGGGCCCCGTGCGTCGCTCCGGCCGCCGGCAGTGCAGATCGGCGGAGGCTGGTCAGGGAACCTCGGTGGACTCCAGCATCTGGGTGACCAGGGCCGCGATCGCGCTGCGCTCGGATCGGGTGAGGGTGACGTGGGCGAACAACGGATGGCCCTTCAACGTCTCGATCACGCTGGCGACGCCGTCGTGGCGGCCGACGCGCAGGTTGTCGCGCTGCGCCACGTCGTGCGTCAGCACCACCCGCGAGTTCTGCCCGATGCGGGACAGCACCGTCAGCAGCACATTGCGTTCCAGCGACTGGGCCTCGTCCACGATTACGAACGCGTCGTGCAGCGAGCGGCCGCGGATGTGGGTGAGCGGCAGCACCTCCAGGATGCCCCGCTCCAGCACCTCCTCCACCACGTTCGGCGAGACGACCGCGCCCAGGGTGTCGAAGACGGCCTGCCCCCAGGGGTTCATCTTCTCGGCGGCGTCGCCCGGCAGGTAGCCCAGGTCCTGACCGCCGACCGCGTACAGCGGCCGGAACACCATGATCTTGCGATGCTGCTGGCGCTCCAACACCGCCTCCAGGGCGGCGCACAGGGCGAGGGCGCTCTTGCCCGTGCCGGCGCGGCCGCCCAGAGAGACGATGCCGACGGAGGGGTCGAGCAGCAGATCGATGGCCAGCCGCTGCTCGGCGCTGCGGCCGTGCAGCCCGAACACGTCGCGGTCGCCGCGGACCAGGCGCACCTCGCCGCGGCTGACGACCCGCGCGAGGGCGGAGCCGCGCTCGGAGGTGACGACCACGCCCGTGTTGATCGGCAGGTCGGCGACCGCCCGGCTGCTGAGTCGCTCGTCGCCGTACAGCCGGCTCATCTGCTCGGCGGACAGGGCCAGTTCGGCGACGCCGGTGTACCCGTCGTCGACGGCCAGCTCGGCCCGGTACTCCTCCGCTGTCAGGCCGATGGAGGCGGCCTTGACCCGCATCGGCAGGTCCTTGGACACGACGGTGACGGCCAGGCCGTCGTTCGCCAGGTTCTGCGCGACCGCCAGGATGCGGGAGTCGTTGCCGCCGAGCTGCAGGCCGTTCGGCAGCACGGACATGTTGGAGTGGTTCAGCTCGACCCGAAGCGAACCGCCGTCACCGACCGGCACCGGGAAGTCGAGCCGCTCGTGCGCGAGCCGCAGATCGTCGAGGTTGCGGAGCGCCGCGCGGGCGAAGTAGCCGATCTCGGGGTCGTGCCGCTTGGCCTCCAGCTCGGAGATGACGACGACCGGCAGCACGACCGCGTGCTCGGCGAACCGGAACACGGCTCGCGGATCGGACAGCAGCACCGAGGTGTCGAGCACGAACGTGCGCTCGCCCGTGCGAGGCTCGCCGCCCGACGCTCGGAACTCCCTGCGCCGGGGTTGCATCCGCGTGGACTCGATCTGCTCGGACTCGATCTGCTCGGACTCGCCTCGGTCGACCTGCTCGGACTGCGGCACTGAATCGGGCACATTGCCTCCCACCCCGCACCAGCCCGTTGCCGGACTTCGTGCGGATCCGTACGTTCCCGCGGGGACTGCGCCTCCTCGTCTCGAGCCGTGCGATGCCGTCCCGCGACCGGGTGAGGTACCCGATGGCGTCAATCTAGGCCAGCGATACGACAGCGGGACGGCTTGACACCGAGGGTGTTTCCGGCCGGACATGCGGCCGTCACGCCGCCGTCATCCGGGGCGGCGCGTGGCCGGCGATCACCGCTTCGACGCGACCCAGCCCAACTACGGAGATCCTCCCCAAGTACGGAGATCCTCCCCAACTACGGAGGTCCCGCCCGACACGCCGCGTTCGCGGGCGAATCGTCCGTAGTTGCGCAGGTAGCTCCGTAGTTGGGCTGCCACTCCGTCGTCGCGCAGGGTTGCCCGGGCCGGGTCTCGCCCCTCAGTGCACCGTACGGGCGGCCATCGCGAACGAGAGCAGGGAGGCACGCAGCAGCTCCAGGGTGTCGGAGGTGGTGCCCGCGCTGGCGGAGAGGCGCACGCGGCCGGCCTGCACGGTCGCGGAGACACCGTGGTTGAACAGCGCCGCCGTCAGGGCGGTCAACTGATCCTCGCTGGGGTCGAGCACCACGATGCCGGCGCGCTCAGTGACGTTGCGGGGGCTGACCACCGGAACCGCGTACTCGTCCGCGAGCGCGATCACCTCCGTCACCACCGACCGCAGGCGATCGGCGACCGCGGGCACACCCGCGCGGTTCAGGTCCTCGATGGCGGCGGCCAGTTGCGCGGCGGCGACCGGATCGGGATCGCCCAGCTGCAGGCCGGCGGCTCCGTCGGCCGGATCCGGCACCTGGTCCCACACGGTCTCGCCGCCCGCGAAGCCGGGCGGGCCGGAGAGCACCGGGGTCAGCTTGGCGCCGGCCCGGTCGGAGACGGCGAGGAACCCGCACCCGTAGCCGGCGCGCAGCCAGGTGTGGCCGCCGCAGGCCAACACGTCCGCCTGCGCGACCGGCGCGTCGACCGCGCCGAGTCCGTAGGTGGCGTCGACCAGCAGCAGTCGATCGCCGATCACCTGCCGGATGCCCTCCAGGTCGGCGAGGTAGCCGGTGCGCGGGTCGACCAGGCTCACGGCCACAGCGGTGGTCGTGCTGGTGAGCTGCTCCTTGATCTGCCCGGGGGTGACCCGGCCGTGGTCCGTGTCGAGCCAGATCGGCGCGGTCGCCTTCAACGCCTCGGAGGCGCGGACGGCCGCAGCCGCCAGCCCCGGGTGCTCCCCCGGCGAGACCAGGATGCCGCCGGTGACGCCGAAGACCGCCTGGGTCAGTCCCTCCACGGCACCCGGCTGGAAGACGATCTGGTCGTCGCGGAAGCCGGTCAGGGTCGCAGCGGCCGCCCGCATGCGGTCGACGTTCTCGGTCAGGCGACCCAGCGCGCCGTAGCGGCCGCGGGCCAGCAGGTCGCGGTGCGCATCCCACTCCGCCAGCACCGGCGCCGACAGCGGTCCGAAGGCGGCGACGTCCAGGTACCCGGGCTCCTCGTCGAAGCCGGTGAGGTACGTCAGCAGGCGGTCCATGGGCGTCGTCAGCGTAGCGGCGCGCCGCGGGCGCCTGAGTTCCGAGGAATTCAGGAGCACTCGAGGGATTCAGTCCCGCAAGGGGCCGGATCGCCTGCATTCCTCGAGATCGCCTGAATTCTTCGGCGGCCGCGGTCAGCAGCCGCGGCGTGCGTCAGCCGCCGAAGCGGCGGTGGCGCTGCGTGTAGGCGCGCATCGCGCGCAGGAAGTCGATCTCGCGCAGGTCGGGACCGAGCGCCTCCACGAAGTAGAACTCGCTGTGCGCGCTCTGCCACAGCATGAAGTCCGACAGTCGCTGCTCCCCCGAGGTGCGGATGACCAGGTCGGGATCGGGCTGACCACCGGTGTACAGGTGCTCGCCGATCAGCTCCGGAGTCAGCACCTCGGCGAGCTCGTCGAGCGCCCCGCCGCCCGCGGCGTGGGCGCGCACGATACTGCGCATGGCGTCCGCGATCTCGGTGCGACCGCCGTAGCCGATGGCCAGATTGATGTGCAGGCCCGAGCCCGCCCGTCCCGGCTCCTGAGCGGCGGCGAGCGCGGCGACCAGCTGGTCGGGCAGCCCCGCCGTCGACCCGACGTGCTGCACCCGCCAGCGGCGCACCTCGGAGAGATCGGTCGCCAGGTCGGCGATGATGTCGGTCAGCGCCGTCAACTCCTCCTGGTCACGGCCGCGCAGGTTGTCGGTGGAGAGCAGATAGAGCGTCACCACCTGGATGCCGAGTTCATCGCACCAGCGGGCGAACTCGCGGATGCGGTCCGCCCCCGCCCGGTGGCCGTGCGCCGCGGTGTCGTGGCCGAGCTGCCTGGCCCACCGGCGGTTGCCGTCGATGATCATCGCCACATGCTTCGGCAGCGCGGAGCGATCCAGCGACGCCTGCAGCCGCCGCAGGTAGAGGCCCTCCAGCGAGCGGCGCAGGCGACGTCGCGACCGGAGGGCGACCGAGCGGCGCGCGCGCGCGTCCGAACCCTCGTCCTGCACGACGGCCAGGCTACGCCCGGTGCTCGGCGCCGCTTCCGGTCCTGTTCGGCCGCCTCTCGGCCCTCGCCCGGCACCATCCGGCCGCCACTCCCGCTCGGATCGGGGCTGCTCTACCCTGGGCCGATGGCGGAATCGCGATGACGTCACGGCGACCAGATGCGCTGTTCTCGCCGGCGGACGACGCCGAGCCGGCGCCCCTGCCAATGCTGGAGGCGACCGAGACGGAGCCCGTGCCGACCTGGCGCGGTTGGCTGCACGCCGGGACGACGCCGGTCGCGGTCGCCGCCGGCATCGTGCTGATCTGCCTGGCGGACGGCGCGCAGGCGAAGTGGGCGAGCGCGGTGTTCGCGGTGACCAGCCTGCTGCTGTTCGGCAACTCGGCGCTCTATCACCGCTTCGCCTGGTCGCCCAAGGTGAAGCGCCTGCTAAAGCGCATCGACCACAGCAACATCTTTCTGCTCATCGCCGGCACCTACACGCCGCTGTCCCTGCTGGGGCTGCCGCGGTCCACCGGAGTGCCGCTGATCATCGTGGTGTGGAGCGTCGCGGTGCTCGGGATCGCCTTCCGCATCCTGTGGATCGGCGCGCCCCGCTGGCTCTACGTGTTCGCCTACCTGGCCCTCAGCTGGACCGCGGTCAGCCAGTTCCCCGCCCTGTTCGCGGCGAACCCGGCGATGATGGTGCTGTTCACGGTCGGCGGCGTGCTCTACACGATCGGGGCGCTCGCCTACGCGATGAAGCGTCCGAACCCGTTCCCCGGCCGATTCGGCTTTCACGAGGTGTTCCACACCTGCACGGTGCTGGCGTTCGCCTGCCACTGGACCGCGACCCTGCTGATCGCGCTGCATCCCGTCGCCTGACGGGTCCGCGGGCCGGGTCGGCGGAGCGGATCAGGCGCCGGGGCGACGGTCGTCGCCGGGTCGATCGCGCCCAGGTCGATCACGGCCCGGGCGATCGCGGCCAGGTCGATCGCGCTGCTCCAGCCGCTCGCGCAACTCGCCCCGATAGCGCACGCGGCGAATGCGCCGGTTCATGTCGATGATCAGCAGCACCGTCACCGCCGTCACGAACAGGATGGCCAGGAACCCCAGCACGCCGGGCGTGATCAGGTCGGCGTTCACCGAAGCGCTCGGCGACGGAGTTGGCAGGGCGGCGGTGAATCGCACCGTGCACCTCCGTCCGACGCCGACGGCCGCCGCGGCGCGCCGGTACCCTGAGGGCCTTCAGCGAAAACCTAGCCGATCGCTTCCCGGAGGCCGCCGTGTCACGTGCTGTCGGCACCGCGCCCGGGGAGTCGGCGCCCGGCGGCGCAGTAGCCGGAGCAGCCCCGAACGGCGATCGGCTGGACGACCGCTACGGGCGCACGGTACGGCGTCGGGGACGCAGCCGGCTCGGAGTGATTCTGCTCGCCGCGGCGATCGGCGTGGCGGCGATCGCCTGGGCGGTGTGGAGCGGACTGGGCGGCACGACCGCCACGACCCTCGACCTGCAGACGACCTCCTACCGGATCGAGGCGCGCTCGGTGTCGGTCACCTGGCAGGTATCCGGCGACGCGGAGGCGCTCGACTGCGTGATCCAGGCGCAGGGCTCCGACCACGGCGTGGTCGGCGTGACGACGGCCCGGCTGCGCCCCACGGGCAGTGCCGTCCGCTCCGGCACGAGCGTCGTGAAGGTGGTGCGCCCGGCGGTCACCGGCTTGATCTCGTCCTGCCGCCGCGCCTAACATCGCCTGTTCACGCGAGCGCCGACAGGCGTCCGTCGCGTCCGCCCGCCGCCACCGGCTCCGGGTCGACCCCCGATCGAGACACGAACCGGCGCCGAAGCGGCCCGGTTCCACTGGAGTGTTCCCATGGCCACCGAAGCGCCCACCGTCACCTGGCTCACCCAGCAGGCGCACGACCGGCTCGCCGCCGAACTCGAGCAGCTGACCGGCAGCGGCCGCACCGAGATCGCGAAGAAGATCGAGCAGGCCCGCGAGGAAGGCGACCTGAAGGAGAACGGCGGCTACCACGCGGCCAAGGAGGAGCAGGGCAAGATCGAGGCCCGCATTCGCCAGCTCACCCTGCTGCTGCGGCACGCGCAGGTGGGCGCTGCGGCGGCGGCCGACGGCCACGTCGCTGCGGGAACCGTGGTGACCGCGACGATCGCGGGCGCCGAGAACCGTTTCCTGCTCGGCAGCCGCGAGATCGCGGGCGACTCCGGTCTCGACGTCTACAGCGAGCAGAGCCCGCTGGGTGCCGCGATCCTGGGCGCCTCCGTCGGCGACACGGTCAGCTACACCGCGCCCAACGGCCGGGCGATCAGCGTCCGCATCGAACTGGTCGAGTCCTACACCGGCTGAGCCACAGCCGCGCGAATCCGGGTCCGCGCAGACCCCGCATCCGTGCAGCGGAGGGACTGGAGTGCATGCCGGGGCCAGGACCGCAGTCCCGGAGCTGTAGAGACACCGTCGGCCGGTGCGTCATCAGCGTGACGCGGGCGGTCAGCCGGCGATCGGCCGGGGCTCGTAGCCGGCGGCCTGCAGGGTCTCGATCACCAGGTCGCGGTGGGCAGCACCCCTGGTCTCGACGCTGATGTCGATCTGCACCTCGCTGATCTGGGTGCCGGCGCCATGCCGGGTGTGCAGCACCTCGACCACGTTGGCGTTCGCTTCGGCGATCAGGGCCGAGATCGCGGCCAACTGGCCAGGTCTGTCGGGCAGCCCGATGCGCAGGGTCAGATAGCGGTCGCTCGCGATCAGGCCGCGGCTGATCACCCGCTCCATCATCAGCGGATCGATGTTGCCGCCGGAGAGGACGACGACGGTGCTGCCGGTCGGCTTGATGCGGCCGGTCATCAGCGCCGCCACCCCGACGGCGCCCGCCGCCTCGACCACCAGCTTGGCCCGCTCCAGCAGCACGAGCATCGCGCTGGCCGTCTCGTCGTCCGTGACCGTGACGACCTCGTCGACCAGCTCGCGGATGATCGCGAAGTTGATGCGCCCCGGCGTGGCCACGGCGATGCCGTCGGCGATCGTCGGACTGGTCGCGATCGTCGTCACCGCGTCGGCCTGCAGCGATGCGGGATAGGCGGCGGCGTTCTCGGCCTGCACGCCGATCACCCGGATGGTGCGCCCCTGCTGCGCCGCGCGCTGCTTGACCGCCGCCGCGACTCCGGCGATCAGTCCGCCCCCGCCGGTGGGGATGATCACCGTCTCGACCTCGGGCACGTCGTCCAGGATCTCGAGGCCCAGCGTGCCCTGGCCCGCGATCACGTCCTCGTGGTCGAAGGGCGGTACCAGCACGGCACCGGTCGACTCGGCGAACTGCGCCGCCGCGAGCAGCGCCTCGTCCACCGCGTGGCCGATCAGTCGCACGTCCGCGCCGTAGTCGCGGGTGGCCTCCAGCTTGGGCAGCGGCACGCCGATCGGCATGAAGATCGTGGCGGCGATGCCCAGCTCGCGGGCGGCGAGCGCGACGCCCTGCGCGTGGTTGCCGGCGGAGGCCGCCACGACGCCGCGCGCCCGCTGCTCCGCAGTCAGGCGGGAGAGGCGGTAGCTGGCGCCCCGGATCTTGTACGAGCCGGTGCGCTGCAGGTTCTCGCACTTCAGGTGCACGGGGACGCCCGAGACCGCGCCCAGGAAACGGGAGCCCTCCATCGGCGTGTGCACCGCGATGCGCTGCACGACCTCGCGGGCGGCCTCGATCTGCTGCAGCGTCGGCACGGCATGGGCGTCGACGGGCGGCCCCTGCAGCGCTTCGACGGCCTGCGGGGTCGTGCCGATGGTCGTCTCGGTCACCGCGGTGTCCGCGGCGGCGCGGGCGGTGGCAGTGCCTGCGGTGGCGACATCGGTGTCGATGTCAGGCAACGGTGGTCACATCCTGCGGCTTCGGATGGCGCCGTCGGCGTGGTCGGGATCCGCCCTCCGGCTGCTGCGGCACCGGGCCGTCCGGGGGCGGCGCCGCGGACTTCCAGGCCCCGCCGGCCAGGTACTTGATCAGGGAGTTCGCTGCGGCGACCAGGGGCACGGCGAAGACGGCGCCGGTGATGCCGCCGAGCACGGACCCGCTGGCGACGGCCACGACCACCGCGATCGGATGCAGCCGAACGGCGCCGCCCATCAGCAGGGGCTGCAGCACGTGGCTCTCCAACTGATTCACCAGGATCACGATGCCCAGCATGATCAGCGCGGTCACCGGGTTGATGTAGAGCAGGGCGATGATCACCGCCAGCCCACCGGTGACGACTGCACCGACGAACGGGATGAAGGCGCCGAGAAAGACCAGCACCGCGATCGGGATGAAGAACGGCAGATGCAGGATCGCCGCGCCGAGGCCGATGCCGATCGCGTCGATCAGCGCAACGACCACCTGCACGCGGGCGTACTCCCCGATCGAGAGCCACGCGGCCCGGCCCCCGCCGTCGACCGCCGCCCTCGCTCCACGCGGCGCCAGCCGCACGACCCAGCGCCAGATGCCCTCGCCGTCGATCAGGAAGAACAGGGTGCTGAAGAGCGCGAGCAGCAGCCCGATCACGATGTCCCCGACTGTGGATGCACCCGCGAGCGCGCCGCTGGCGATGGCGCCGGAGCTGGACTGCACCTCTTTGGTGACCGTGGCGATCGCGTTCTGCAGGTCGGTATCGCTGATCCCGAACGCCGACAGCGCGTCGTGCAGGGCGTCGACCTTCTTGGTCACCTCCGACTCGAACTGCGCCAGACCGCTGCGGATGGTGACGACCACGAGCAGGATCAGCGCCGCGAGCGCGACGAGCAGGCCGACGAAGGTGATGGCGACCGCGATCCCCTTGGGCATCACGCGCCGCAGCCGATTGCGCACCGGCATCAGCAGGCCGGTCAGCAGGATGGCGACCAGCAGCGGGACGACCACGATGTGCAGCAGGATCACGAGGTAGACGACGACCGCCGCGGCACCGGCCACCACCAGCATCCGCCACGAGAAGGCGCCGGCCAGCCGCACTGCGAACGGCAGGGCCGCAGTCACCGGATCCGGCGCCGCTTCTTCCGGGTCGGAGTGTCGTGCCATTCCGCGAGTCTAGAAGCCGGCCGCGACGGGCCCGAGTCGGGATCACTGGACGGCGCTCGGGAATGTGCGGCACCGGAGGCGGGATGGGAGGCGGGATGACGGAGCAGCTCAGCATCGCGGCCGCGCGCCGCATCGCGCTGGCGGCGCAGGGCTTCTGCCGACCGCATCCGGCCGCGGTCGGCACCCGGCAGCTGAACGGGATGATCGAGCGCCTGCACCTGCTGCAGATCGACTCCGTGAACGTCTTCGAGCGCAGCCACTACCTGCCCGCGTTCGCCCGGCTGGGCGCCTACGACCGGTCGCTGCTCGACGCGCTCACTCTGCGGACGCACAGTCGGACCACCGAGGCGTGGTCAGCGGAGTCCCGGTCGGCACGGCCCCGGTCGGCACAGCCCCGGTCGGCACAGCCCCGGTACACCGAGTACTGGGCGCATCAGGCGGCCTTCATCAAGGTGGCCGACCTGCCGCTGTTCGGCTTCCGCACCGACTTCTACCGACGGAAGTACGCGGAGTGGATGGCCGAGCACGAGAAGACCGTCAGGCTGCTGCGCGACGAGCTGACCGACCGCGGTCCGCTGACCGCGAGCGAGGTGCGGGGCCAGCCGAACGAGCGCACCGGGCCGTGGTGGGGCTGGTCGGATGTGAAGACGGCGCTGGAACTGCTGTGGCTGCAGGGCGACCTGGTCACCGCGGGACGGCGGCGATTCGAACGCCGGTACGGGCTGCCGCAGCACGTGCTCGGCGACTCCGCCGCCGCGGGACTCGGAAGTGGACTGGGAGGCGGGGTCGGCACGTCGACCGACACCGCGGTGCCACAGGCGGACGCGATCCGCGAGCTGATGCGGCGGGGCGCGGCCGCGCTCGGCATCGGCACCCTGTCCGACTTCGCCGACTACTACCGACTGAAGGTCACCGACGCCCGCGCGGCGGTGCTGGAGCTGCAGGACGCGGGCGAGCTGATCCCGGTCACGGTGCGGGGCTGGTCCCGCGGCGGCCGCCCCCTGCCGGTGTGGCGGCACGCGGCGGCACGCGTGCCGCGGCGCATCGAGGCGGCCGCCCTGCTCTCCCCCTTCGACCCCGTGGTGTGGGAGCGGGCCCGCACCGAGCGGTTGTTCGGCTTCCGGTACCGCATCTCCATCTACACGCCGCAGGCGCAGCGCGAGCACGGCTACTACGTGCTGCCGGCGCTCGTGGACGACGCCCTGGTCGGCCGCATCGACCTGAAGTCCGACCGGCAGGCGGGCGTGCTGCGCGTGCAGGCGGCCTGGGCGGAGCCGGATGCGCCGCCGGAGACCGCCGAGCGGCTCGCTCCGGTCATCCGCGCTGCGGCCGCCTGGCAGGGCCTGCCCGAGATGCAGGTCGCGGGCCGCGGCGACCTCGCGCCGGCACTCGCCGCCGCGCTGGCCACGTCGCTCCGCTGACCCCTCCGCGCGGTAGCTGTGCCTTCGCGCGGTAGGCACGCATACCGCGGGAAGGCCACAGGTACCGCGCGGAGGGAGCGCGCCGCGCCGGAGGGGCGGCGGGCGGGCGGGCGGGGCGGCGGGCGGGGTCAAGAGGGGCTGGGCGGCAGCACGCCGAGGCGGGCCAGGGCGGCGAGCACGTCGGCGACGCTGACCGCCAGCAGCGCCGGGTCGGGCTCGTCGCCGAAGATGTCGCCGGCCCGCACCCGGGCATCCGTGAGTGCGATGTGCGGTCCGGGCGGCGGCCCCCACTGCTCGGGGCTGGCGGGCCCGAAGAGGACCACGGAGGGGCTGCCGAACGCCGAGGCCAGGTGGCCGGCGCCCGTGTCGGCGCTCACCACCACCCGGGCGGCCGCCACCAGCGCCGCGAACGCCCCGAGCGGCTGCCGGCCGGCAAGCACCCGCTCCTCCGGCAGCCCGGCGAGCACCGCCGCCTGCCGGGCGCGCGACATGTCCTCCGCACCGCCGCTGAACACGACCGGCAGGCCCGCGCCTGCAAGCGCCCGGGCGACCGCGGCGAAGCGCTCGACCGGCCAGCGGCGCGAGCCGAATGCGGCCCCCACGTGCACGACCGCGGCGCCGGCGACCTGGGGCGGTTCGGCCGGCGCCTGGATGCGCACGTCGTCGGGGTCGCCGGGCATCCCGGCCTCCTGCAGCAGCCGCACCCACCGCTCGCGCTCGGACGACTCCGGCCGCCACGCCGTACCCGCCTCGCCGGGCAGGGCGTGGGTGATCGTGAGCCGCGCCCCGAGCGCGTCGACGATCGCCCGCGACTGCGGCCCGTTGCCGTGCAGGTTCACCGCTACGTCGACGGAGCCGCGCGCGAGCGGCAGCGGCCCGGCCAGTCCGACGGTCGGCAGCAGCCGCACCTCCCCCGGCAGCAACGCGACCACGGGCGCCAGCCACGCCGAGGTCGCCAGCAACAGCCGATGCTCCGGCAGCGCCGTGCGGAGCGCCTTCAGCGCCGGGACCGCGGTCAGCAGATCACCCAGCCCGAGCGCCCGCAGCGCGACCGCCACCGGCCGATGGTCCTGATCAAGCCCGTCGCGCTGGTCCACGGCGCCCATCCTGCCGAGCCCGTTCACTACCCCTGCGCGGCCAGATAGAAGCGGACCTGAGCGACTCACACCTGCTCCATCGGGTCCCTCGTCCTGGCTGCGGACGTCACCACGAGCGACCGACGAACCGCCCGTGCATTCAGCTCTTCCGAACCCCGTTTACACCCTTGCCGAACGTGTAGGTAGTGCCACCCATGGTCTTCTGCGACTTGTTCAGCACCTTCATATCGTCTATCACTTCCGAGTTGTAATCGACAAGCTAATTGAGCTCGAACACGGTACCGTACTTGCGGCGCGTATTCTTGACCTGCTGATCCACCGCAGACGTGGAGGCGAAAACAGCGAGAGCTTTGCTGTCGTCACAAGTTCCGCGTCCTTTGGGCGAGGTCGATGGCATCGCTGTCTGACAGATTCGAGGATGAGCAATCTCCTCCACCAGCTATGTATGCGTCCCTCAGAGCAGTGATCGACGCGTACTGACGAGGCGATGTTGAAGAACCGGAAATAACTACGGCAATAGCCACCATGAGAGAGCAAGTACTGCAGTCGCGATGTCAAGCCCGCCCCTCAACGGCCTCATGGAGCTGTTGTTGCAATCGATGACAACATATGAGCATTAGTCCAGCCTGGCATGTGCTCCGAGAAGGTAAGACCACCAAAAGCGAGGTCACAACAGAGTGAACTCCAACGACGATGCTTCATCGAGGACAAACTCTGCATTCCCGGTACGAGTCCTCCGTCGTCCCAGCCGCGTCGAGCAGCATGACGTCGTCGACGCAGCTCGGTGCGTCGAAAGAGTTGTCAGCCTTTGCAGCAAGTCGGAAGTGCAATAAGGGCCCAGCGAACGGAGCCTAGGCCTGTTGGCAGCGTCGAAGCCTCAGTTGTGTGCATCGGCACGTCGACCACCGGTCGCTTCGACGCTGAAGACGTCCGTGAGGCGCTTCAAGTACCAACCGACTGCTCCTGCGACGCACCACGCGATGAGGAACGCTGCGCCGAGAATGCACGTACAGATACCAATTCCATCGAGCATGAACATCGAAGGAAAGTTGACGATGCTGCTATCCGAATCGGAAGTTGCGTTTGATCCTGCAATAAGAAAGCCGCCGCCTACGATAAAAAGAATGAAACCCGCAACGGCCAGTCCCGGGAGATAGGGATTGTCGTGTAGAGCTTCGCTGCTCTTCGGGACCTTTTGCCAACTCGTGCCGTCCCACCACTGACGTTTCCCGCCCAAGTCGTACCAACCCGAGCTTCTCGTGCTTGTTTCCGTCATGCAATCACGTTATGCGGGACATGCATGGACTACGACCCCCAGAACCAGTTACAGCAAGGTTCAGCGTGCGACGCCATCAACGGTCGCCCGGACCTGCCTCGCGCCGTCAGGCCCGAGATCTCTTCGAGTGAGATTCTTAACAGCTTCCAACGTCTGTAGAGCCTGCACATCAGAAGATTGTCAGTGTTGAGCCGGCGCTTGATCGTCGGCCGTGGACTGCAACTCAGCCGCAGTTGCAGCCCGAGTGCGCCCATCCGCGACCTGCGGTGGATGAAGAACGCACTGTCGCCCTCTTGTCGGCGCCGACTTCGTACGCCTCGGGGTCGCCACCGCCGGGACATGAATCTCGTCCGCGATGTCGGCGAGACGGAGCATCGTCGCCGCGACCTCGCGAGCCTGCCTCGTTGTTAGCTCGGAGTTATCGGCCTAGAGCGTCATACCCGGCGCTCCGAGCCTGCTGCCCTACGGCGCGCGCGTCTCCTGCAGTGCAATGTCGGTAGGTGCATTCAATCCACCTACCGCAATAATGCGCGGACGATGTCGAGCCGCGGCTCGTTGATCCGCGGAGCCCAGTCCTAGGCTTGACGGAGCGATCCCCTGAACCTTCTTCTCCACCTCAGGAGCGAACGCGCTCGGGTTCGAGGTAACGGCGGTGAGGTCTTCTTCGACGCCTGACGAACTGAACTGGTCCAAGGGATCGCGGTAATGGGTCCTGAAGACGGAGACGATACGAGAGGAGGTTACTGATATCGCACATGCCGTTCTACGACAATTACGAACCTATGGTAGCGACCTGGCCGTCTCCGGATGGTCGAGTACCACGTCGAGGTCCGGGTGCAGCGCGACTCCAGCCCCGGCCGACACCCGGGGAGTGCGCACCGATTCGCAGGTCGGATGTCGAATTCGCAGCTTTTCTGCGCCAGAGTGTCTGCTGTGAGTGGACTCGGTGGCACCCGTCTGCCCGCCGCGATCCTCTTCGACCGCGACGGCACGCTGGTGCGCGACGTGCCGTACAACGGCGACCCCGACCTGGTGCAGCCGATGCCGACCGCGCTCGAGGCGGTGGCCGCCGTGCGTGCGGCGGGCATTCCGACCGCCGTCGTCTCCAACCAGTCCGGAGTCGCCCGAGGGCTGCTGACCGCGGAGCAGGTCGCCAGCGTGAACGCCCGCGTGGACGAGTTGTTCGGCGCCTTCGACGCCTGGTGCGTGTGCGCCCACGGCCCGGACGACCATTGCGTCTGCCGCAAACCCGCTCCCGGCCTGGTGCTGCAGGCGGCCGCCGCGCTCGGCGTCCGCGTGGCCGACACCGTGGTGATCGGCGACATCGGCGCGGATGTGGGTGCCGCGCGTGCCGCCGGCGCCGGGTCGGTGCTCGTCCCCACCGACGCGACCCGTGCGCAGGAGGTCGAGGACGCCGACGTCACCGCCCCGACCCTGCTCGACGCGGTGCGGCTGGTGCTGGACCGAACGGCGAACCGGGCATGACCCGCCGGATCCTCGTCGCCCGGCTGGACAGCATGGGCGATGTACTCGTCTCGGGACCGGCGATCCGGGCGATCGCCGCCAAGGCCGAGGTGTGGCTGCTCTGCGGACCGCAGGGCGCGGCAGCGGCCGAACTGCTGCCGGGCGTGCGCCAGGTCCGGGTATGGACGGCGCCGTGGGCGACCGACTCCGACCGCCCCGTGGACGAGACGTTGACCGCCGAACTCGCCGCCGTGGTGCGGGAGTGCGCGCCGGACGAAGCCGTGATCCTGACCTCGTTCCACCAGTCGCCGCTGCCGCTGGCCCTGCTGCTGCGCCTCGCCGGCGTGCCGCGCATCACCGGCGCCTCCGTCGACGCGGCCGGCGGCCTGCTCGACACCCGCCTGATCCCGGGCGAGGACTTCTCGGAGGACCTGCCCGAACCCGAGCGCGCCCGCACCATCGCCGCCGCCGCCGGATTCGTGCTGCCGGACGAGGACGACGGAGGGTTGGCGGTCCGCCTGTCCGGCGCGGAGCGACCGAGCACTCCCGACGTACCTACTCCTGCTCCGCTTACTCCCGCTCTGCTTACTCCCGCTCTGCCTACTCCATACGTCGTCGTGCATCCGGGCGCCGCGGTGCCCTCGCGCGCCTGGCCGCCGGAGCAGGCCACCGCCGCGGTCACGGCGCTCACCGCGGCCGGGCACCGCGTGGTCGTCACGGGCGGCGCGGGCGAACGTGCGCTCACCGCACGCGTCGCCGGCACGGACGCCCTCGACCTGGGCGGGCGGCTCTCCCTGCCCCAGCTGGCCGCACTCATCCGCGACGCGGCAGTGCTGATCAGCGGCAACACGGGGCCGGCGCACCTGGCCGCCGCCGTGCGCACGCCGGTCGTCAGCCTGTTCGCCCCGGTGGTACCGGCCGCGCGCTGGGCGCCGTACGGGGTGCCGGTCGAGCTGCTCGGCGACCAGCACGCGGCGTGCGCCGGCACCCGCGCCCGCGTCTGCCCCGTGCCGGGTCACCCGTGCCTCGCCTCCGTGACTCCCGATCAGGTCGTCGCCGCCTGCGAGCGGCTGCTCGCCGGAACGCGACTGCCCGGGGCGGTGCTGGCATGAGGATCCTGCTCTGGCACGTGCACGGCGGCTGGACGGACGCGTTGGTACGCGGCGGCCACGAGTACCTGCTGCCGACCACGCCGGCGCGCGACGGCTGGGGCCTGGGCCGCGGCGGCCGCGATTGGCCGGCCGTCGAAATCGATCCGGCGGCGCTGCGCGACACCGACGTCGACGTGGTCGTGCTGCAGCGGCCGGCCGAGCTGGCGGAGGCGGAGCGGCTGCTCGGCCGACGCCCCGGCCGCGACGTCCCCGCGATCTACGTGGAGCACAACACCCCGCGCGAGCAGGTGCCGAACACCGTGCATCCGCTCGCTGACCGCGACGACATCACCGTGGTGCACGTCACGCACGTGAACGATCTGCTGTGGGATTGCGGAGCCGCGCCGACGACGGTCATCGAGCACGGCGTGGTCGATCCCGGCTACCGGTACTCCGGGACGCTCCCCCGCATCGCGGCCGTCATTAACGAACCGGTGCGCCGAGGGCGGGTCACCGGCACCGACCTGCTGCCGCGGTTCGCCGCCGTCGCTCCGCTCGACGTGTACGGCATGGGGACCGAGCGGCTGCCGACGGAGGGCGGGCGCATCGCAGCCGGCGGCGACCTGAGCACGGAGGCACTGCGCGAGGCGATGGCGAAGCGGCGGCTCTATCTGCATCCCATGCGTTGGACCTCGCTCGGCCTGTCGCTCATCGAGGCGATGCACCTGGGGATGCCCGTGGTCGCCCTGGCGATGACGGACGCCGCCCGAGCGGTGCCGCCCGAGGCGGGTGTCGTCTCCGCCGACGTCGACGAACTGATCCGCGTCGCCGCCCGGCTGATCGCCGATCCGGCCGAGGCGCTCGAACGCGGCCGGGCGGCGCGCACCGCGGCGCTGGCGCGATACTCCCTGAACCGGTTCCTGGCCGATTGGGACGCCCTGCTGACGAACACCACCGGCAAGCACCCCGGCAGCGCCGCCGGCGTCAGCACCGGACGGGCCCGCGAACGGAGGCTTGCGTGAGGGACCGCCGCCCCGAAAGTATGCCGCGATGAAAGTCGCCCTGGTCTCGGAGCACGCCAGCCCGCTTGCGGTGCTCGGCGGAGTGGATGCCGGCGGGCAGAACGTGCACGTCGCCGCGCTCGCGCAGTCGCTCGCGGCCCTCGATCACGAGGTCACCGTCTACACCCGACGCGACGACGACGCGCTGGACGAGCGGATGGTCTTCTGCGACGGCGTCGAGGTGGTGCACGTCGACGCCGGACCGCCGACCCGCCTGCCCAAGGACCACCTGCTGCCGCACATGGGCGCCTTCGCCGACGCCCTCGCCCTGGAGTGGACCGCCGCGGCCCCCGACGTCGTGCACAGCCACTTCTGGATGTCCGCCCTCGCCACGCTCGACGCGGCGCACCGCGTGGACATGGAACTCGGCGGCCACCTGCCGGTCGTGCACACGTTCCACGCCCTGGGCGTCGTGAAGCGGCGCCAGCAGGGGCTGCGCGACACCTCGCCCGCGGAGCGATCGTGGCTGGAGCCCGATGTCGCGCGCCGCGTGGACACCGTGCTCGCCACCTGCTCCGATGAGGCGTTCGAGCTGAAGGCGTTCGGCGTGCCCTCCAACCGCATCGCGGTGGTCCCCTGCGGCGTCGACGTGCAGCACTTCACGCCGACCGGGCCCGTCGCTCCCCGTGGCGAGCGCCTGCGCATCATGACGGTCAGCCGCCTCGTGCGGCGCAAGGGCGTGGGCATCGCCATCGAGGCGCTGGCCCGCCTCGTGCGCTCCGGCGTCGACGCCGAGTTGGTCGTGGTCGGCGGCGCAGGCGACTCCACCCACCTGGACGCCGACCCCGAGGTCGCGCGACTGCGCGAGGTGATCCGGGCGGAGGGGGTCGAGGACCGCGTCGTGCTGGCCGGGCGGGTGGACCACGACGCCCTGCCCGCCGTGCTGCGATCGGCCGACGTGGTGGTGTGCGCGCCCTGGTACGAACCCTTCGGCATCGTGCCGCTGGAGGCGATGGCTTGCGGCGTGCCCGTCGTCGCCTCCGCGGTCGGCGGGCTGCTCGACACCGTGGTGGAGGACGTCAACGGCCTGCACGTGCCCACCCGCGACCCCGACGCGTTGGCCGCGGCGCTGGCCGGTCTGCTGGCGGATCCGGAGCGCCGGTCCCGATACGGCGCGGCCGGCCGCGCGCGGGCCGAGACCCGCTACTCCTGGGCGCGCGTCGCCGCCGAGACCGCCCAGGTATACGACCGCGTGCGCATGGACGACGTGGATGCCTCACGATGGAGTCGGAGGTGACCGTGAGCGAGGTGACCGTGAGTACAGAGCCCATCAGTGCAGGCGCAGCCGTCCGTTCGGAGCAGCCGGTGCGGGCCGCCGACACGATCGTCGACGACCACATCGCCGCCGTGCTGCCGGTCGTCGCCGCGTTGCGCGACCAGGGCGCGCGGCTGGCGGCCTGGGGCGAGCACCTGGCGGAGCGGCTGCTGGACGGCGGGCGGCTGCTCGCTGCCGGCAACGGCGGTTCGGCCGCGGAGGCGCAGCACCTGACCGCCGAACTGGTGGGGCGATTCGACGGCGACCGGCGGGCGTTCTCAGCGATCTGCCTGCACGGCGACACCTCCAGCGTCACCGCGATCGCCAACGACTACGGCTGGGACGAGGTGTTCGCCCGGCAGGTCACCGCGCACGCCGCTCCCGGCGACGTGCTCGTGCTGCTGTCGACCAGCGGCGCCAGCCGCAACCTGGTGCGCGCCGCCCAGGCCGCTCGCGCTGCCGGCGCGACCACCTGGGCGATGACCGGCCCGGGCCCCAATCCGCTCACCGAGGCCTGCGACGACGCCCTGATCCTGCCGGGTGTCGGCGCCAACGTGCAGGAGGCGCAGCTGGTCGCCGTCCACGCGCTCTGCCGCGTCTTCGACGCCCGCGTCGTTGCGGCGCACGGTCGCGAGGCCGTGCGATGACCCGCATCACCGTCGTCGGCGATGTGCTGCTCGACCAAGACCTGACCGGTTCCATCGACCGCCTGAGCCCGGATGCGCCGGTGCCGGTGGTCGAGATCGGCGAGCCGGAGCGACGGCCGGGCGGTGCGGGCCTCGTGGCGGTGCTGCTGCGCCGCGATGGGCAGGACGTCACCCTGGTGACCGCCCTCGGCGACGACGACGCGGCGGGCCGGCTGCGCGCCGGGCTGACCGGCATGCGGCTGATCGCCGGCCGCTCCGGAGCGCCGACGCCGGTGAAGACCCGCCTGCGCACCCCCTCCCATCCGATCGCCCGCCTGGACGAGGGCAGCGGCACGCCGCCGGTGCCGCAGGTCACGGCCGAGATGCTGGCCGCGGTGCGCGAGGCGCAGGTGGTGCTCGTCTCGGACTACGGGCGCCGGCTGACCGAGGACGAGTCGCTGCGTGCCGCGCTGACCGAGGCCGCCGCGCGCATCCCGGTGATCTGGGATCCGCATCCGCGCGGCTCGATACCCGTGCCCGGCGTGCGGCTGGTCACCCCGAACCTGGCGGAGGCGCGCGCGGCCGCCGACCTGACCGGCTCCGGCGTCGCGGTGGCGGACCGAGCCGCGTCGACGCTCGTGACGGCCTGGTCCGCACAGGCGGTCGTCGTGACGCTCGGTGAGCGCGGGGCGCTGCTGTCGTTCGGCTCCGGGCTGCCGTTCGTCGCGAACGCGGACGCCATCCCGAACGCCGACTCCAACGGGGCGGGCGACCGGTTCGCCTCCAGCGTCGCAGCGGCGGTCGGCGCGGGCGCCAACCTGCCCGACGCGGTGGTGGCCGCGGTCGCCGAGACCGGCGCCTTCCTGGCGGCCGGCGGCGTCGCGACCCTGACCTCGCCGCCGAACGCCCGGGCGCTGCCCGGCAGCGACCTGGATGCGATCGCGGTCGCGAAGGCGACCCGGGCGGCCGGCGGCACGGTCGTCGCGACCGGCGGCTGCTTCGACCTGCTGCATGCCGGCCACGCCCGCACGCTGTCCGCGGCGCGGGCGCTCGGCGACTGCCTGATCGTGTGCCTGAACTCCGACGCCTCCGTGACGCGGCTGAAGGGTCCGGAGCGGCCGATCATCCCCGCCGACGACCGCGTCGACCTGCTGCTCGCGCTGGAGTGCGTCGACGCGGTACTCGTCTTCGGCGAGGACACCCCGGTCGAGGCGATCCGCCGCATCGAGCCCGACATCTGGGTCAAGGGCGGCGACTACGTCACCGCCGAGCTGCCCGAGGCGGCCGTGATCGCGGAGTGGGGCGGCCGCGCGATGACCGTGCCGTTCTATCCGGGACGCTCGACCACCTCCCTCGCCTCCGCGCTCGCCCGGGTCGGCTGAGCAGCCGAACCCACCGCAGCACCCGCGCCCGCACCACGCACCGCACCATCTGAAGGAGCACCATGCCCACCGCAGAGACCACCGCGACGCCGCTCGGCCGCACCCTGATCACCGGGGGCGCCTCCGGTCTCGGAGCCGCCGTCGCCGAGGCGATCGCCGTGGGGGGCGGCACGCCGATCGTGCTGGACCGCGAACCGTCCGCCGCCGGGTACCCCGCCTACCTCGGCGACGTGACGAAGACGCGGGAGGTGGAGCAGCTGGTCGCCCGCATCGTGCAGGAGCAGGGCGGCCTGGACGCCGTCGTCACCGCGGCCGGAATCGACCGCCCCGGGCGGCTCACCGACATCAGCGGCGAGGACTGGGAGCGGGTCGTGGCCGTCAACCTGTTCGGGACCGCCGCCGTGGTGCGGGCCGCGCTGCCCGCG
This sequence comes from uncultured Amnibacterium sp., assembly GCF_964250715.1. Classification (GTDB taxonomy): domain Bacteria; phylum Actinomycetota; class Actinomycetes; order Actinomycetales; family Microbacteriaceae; genus Amnibacterium. The sequence continues at coordinate 178,059 of NZ_CAXUGX010000002.1, read as the reverse complement.
CTGATCGAGTCGCACGGCCGCGTCGTGACGGTCTCGTCGTCGCTCGGCGTGCGCGCCGTGTCGGACGCGACCGCCTACTCCGCCTCCAAGTTCGGCGTGATCGGCTTCAGCCGCGCGCTCGCGGCGGAGACGCGGGGCCAGATCGGCGTGACGACCCTGATCCCGGCGGGTATGAAGACGCGCTTCTTCGACGGACGCACCGCCCAGTACGCGCCGGGCGAGGACGCGAACCTGAACGACCCCACCAACGTCGCGAACGCCGTCGTGTTCGCCCTCACGTCGCCGCGGGGCAGCGAGGTGCGCGAGATCTCGGTGATGCACGAGGAGGAGCCCTCCTGGCCCTGACCCGGCCCTCCGCCTCCGCCGCCACCTCCGCCTCCACCGCGAGGAATTCAGGAGAACTCGACGAATTCAGGCAATCCGGGCCCCGCAGGCCGCCGACTTCTCGAAATCTCCTGAATTCCTCGGGACTCAGACAGCCGGAGACGACTGGATAGAGGGCCCCAGCGGGCGGTCGTCGCAGGTGGGCCGGCGTCCCAGCCTCGCCGATTCGCCCGGGCCAGCGCCGAAGAATTCAGGAGAAATCGAGGTATTCAGGCGATTCGGTGGCCGCAGGGCGCCAACTTCTCGAAATCTCCTGAATTCCTCGGAACGCAGGCAGGGCAGGAGGAGGGGCGGGAGCGGCGGGCGTCAGGACGGCGGGAGGAGGGAGCGGACCGCGTCCAGTACGTCGTCGGTCTCGATGTCGGCCAGGTAGGAGGGGTCGTGCTCGCAGCGCGGCGACTTCCAGCCGGGACGGGTGACGTCGGCGCCGCAGATCGGGCAGTGCGTGATCCAGCCGATCAGCATGCGATGCGCCGACCGCGACAGGGGCGCGGCGTTCAACGCGTTCCCCGCCCAGAACAGGCCGACCGTGGGTGTCCCGAGCGCCTGCGCCAGGTGACGGGGACCGCTGTCGTTGCCGAGCAGCAGATCCGCGACCGCTAGCACGCCGACCAGCTCGCTCATCGAGAGGGCGCCCGCCAGCGAGCCGACCCGCTCCCGGCGGGACTGCGGCAGCAGCTCGCGGGCCGCCGCCACCACCGAGTCCGCCAGCGGCACGTCGGCCGCGTCACCGACGACGTGCACCCGCGCACCCTCGCGGACGACCGCCGCCGCGACGGCCGCGAAGCGCTCCGGCGGCCACCGACGCCGGGGATCGGAGGCGCTCGGATGGATCACCAGGTGTCGCTCCCCCGCAGGCAGCCGGCGCCGCGCCTGCAACACCTCGCTATCTCGCGCCGCGAGCGTCGCCTCCAGTTGCACGGCGGGCGCGCCCGCCAGGCCGGCCACCTCCAGCCACCGCAGCACCTCGTGCTGCTGCACGTCGTACGCGAGCGTGCGGGTCAGCGCCGCCGCGTCGGGTGTCGCGGTCCCCACGGTCAAGCGTGCGCCGAGCCGCAGCACGAACGGGTTGGAGTTGCGGCCACCGCCGTGCGCCTGCACGGCCAGATCGAACCGCCGGTGCCGCATCCGCTCGGCGAAGGCCTGGACCTCGCCGGGGTCGGAGTCGCCGTTGCGCACACCCGGAGAAGCCGGGACGACCTCGACGTCGTGGATCGGCACCCCGGGCCGGCCGTCGAGCAGCGCGGCGTGCGCCGGCATCCCGAGCAGCGTGATCGTCGCGTCCGGGTACGCCACGGCGAGGGACTCGATCGCCGGCAGGGCGAAGATCAGGTCGCCGAGCCCACCGGCCCGCAGCACCGCGATGCGCCGTACGCCATCGAAACGTGGCGGGAGCGCACCGATGGACAGCCTGGTCACGGGCCTATTCTGGCAGTACGATCGAGGCCGACCCGTCCAGCTCCTGCCCAGTCGCCTGACAGTCAGCGCTCCGTACGCTGACGATTTGCGCCACCCGTGTTCCGCCCTGCGGCGGTTCGCCTGCGAGATGCGCACCGAGATGCCCGCCGAGAGATACGCACTGAGATGTGCACTGAGAGACACCACCCATGACCCTGCCCGCCGCCGCCGCCGTCCATGCCGATGTCCATGCAGACATCAGCGACGTGACCGCCGAGCACGAGCTCGTCATCACCGACCCCGCCACGGGCGAGTCGGTGGGATCGCTCACCCCGGCCGGAGCCGCCGAGTGCGCCTCCGCGGTCGCTGCGGCCCACGCCGCCTTCCCCGGCTGGGCAGCGACGGCACCGGCGGTGCGGGGCGAACTGCTGCGCGCCGCGGCAGCCGCGCTCGCCGCTCAGGCTGACGAGCTGGCCGCACTGAACACCCGCGAGACCGGCAAGACCGCCGGCGACGCGGCCGGCGGCGTGCAGGCCGCGGTCGGCACCCTGCTGCAGTACGCCGAGCTCGGTCCACTGCACCGCGGCAAGGCGCTGCGCGGCGACCGCCTGGCCGTCGACTACGCCCTGCCGCATCCCAGGGGCGTCGTCGTCGCGCTCACGCCGTGGAACGACCCCGTCGCCGTGGCGGCCGGCCTGGTCGGCGCCGCGATCGTCAGCGGCAACACCGTGGTTCACAAGGCCAGCGAGCGCTGCCCGCACACCGGCGCGCTGCTGAACGAGATCCTCGCCGGCGCGCTGCCCGACGGCGTGCTGGTGAGCGTGACCGGCGGCGGAGCGACCGGCGCGGCCCTCGCCGAAGACGACCGGGTCGCGGTGATCGCCCACGTCGGCTCCACCGCCACCGGCCGCCAACTCGCGCTGGTGGGTGCCGCCACCGGCGCCCACGTGATCCGCGAGAACGGCGGCAACGACGCACTCATCGTGGACGCGGGCGTCGACCCCGTCTGGGCGGCCGGGCAGGCCGCGCTCGGCGCATTCGCGAACACCGGCCAGATCTGCACCTCCGTCGAGCGCATCTACGTGCACCGAGCGGTCGCCGAACCCTTCCTGGCGGCGCTGACCGCAGAGGCGCAGGCGTGGACGGAGCGACTGGGCCCGCTGGTGGACGAGCGGATGCGGCGAGCCGTGCACGATCAGGTCGGCCAGGCCGTCGCCGCCGGCGCGACGCTGCACACCGGCGGCGCTGTGCCAACCGGTCCGGGCATCTTCTACCCGGCCACCGTGCTCACCGACGTTCCCGACAACGCGATCGTCATGGCGGAGGAGACGTTCGGCCCGGTCGCACCCGTGCGGGTGGTCGACGACTTCGACACGGCTCTCGCCCTGGCCGCCGCCGACCGTTATGGCCTGGCCGCCAGCGTCTTGACGACCGACATGGCGCACGCGCACCGCGCTGCCGCCGTGCTGCCGGTCGGCACGATCAAGGTGAACGGCGTCTTCGGCGGCGCTCCCGGCGGCAGCGCGCAGCCACGCGGCGCCAGCGGCGCCGGGTTCGGCTACGGCCCCGAACTGCTGAACGAGATGACCACGACCACCGTCGTCCACCTGGGATTGCCCGGCGGCGCGGGCGCATGACCGGCCTGTGCATGAACCACAGCGCATGAATGACGAGGACGCGCAGCTGATCCGTCGGGTCCTCGACGCCGTTGCGGCGCAGACACCGGTGGTCGCCGTCGTCGGCGACGTGATCCTGGACCGCTGGTGGACCGGCACCGCCGAGCGCATCAGCCGGGAGGCGCCGGCGCCCGTCGTGCGCCTGACCGACCGGGTGGACGCCCCGGGCGGCGCCGCCAACGCCGCGGTCAACCTGGCGGCGCTCGGCGCGACGGTGCGCGTCGCCGCAGCCGTCGGCGACGACGACGCAGGGCGGCGGCTCGCCACCCTGCTGACGACCGCCCAGGTCGACACCGACGCCCTCGTATGCCTGCCCGGGTATGCGACCCAGGTGAAGACCCGGGTGGCCGGCGGTGGGCAGGTGCTGGTCCGGCTGGACGAGGGCGACGTGCTGGACGACGGCGGCAGGGACCGCCTTACTGAAGCCGCCCTGACCGCGACCGGGTCCGCCGCGGCCGAGCTGATCTGCGACTACGGCGCGGGCGCCGGCACCGGTTCCGTCCGCCAGGCGCTCGCCAGCCGCGAGAACCGCCCCGCGGTCTCCGTCGTCGATGCCCACGACCTGGCCGGCTGGGCCGTGCTGGAGCCGACCGTCGTCACGCCGAACTCGGCCGAAGCGGAGCGCCTGCTGGGCGTCAGCCTCGGTTCGGGTGCACATCGGGTGCGCGTCGCGCAGGAGTCGCGGGACGTGCTGCTGGCCGCCTCCGGAGCGACGGGCGTCGTCGTCACCCTGGACCGCGACGGCACCGTGGTGCATGACGCGACCGGGACCACCCGCACGACCACCGCGCCGGCGTCGGAGGCGAACGCCAGCGGCGCCGGCGACACCTTCGCCGCGGCGCTGACCCTGGCCCTCGCGGTCGGCGAGGCGCTGGCCGACGCGGCCCGCTTCGCGCAGGCGGCCGCCGACGTGGTGGTGCGGCAGCCCGGCACGAGCGTCTGCACGGCCGCGATGCTCCGCTCGGTGTCCACGGCCGGAACCCGCCTGCTCGATGCCGATGCACTGGTCGCCCGCCTAGCCGAGGAGCATGCCTCCGGCAAGCGCATCGTCTTCACGAACGGCTGCTTCGACGTGCTGCACCTGGGCCACACCGCCTATCTGAAGCAGGCGAAGCTGCTGGGTGACGTGCTGGTCGTCGCGGTCAACGACGACGACTCCGTGCGGCGGCTGAAGGGTCCGGGGCGCCCGATCAACATCGCCGCCGATCGGGCCGACCTGCTGGCGGAGTTGCCCGCCGTCGACTACGTCACGGTGTTCGATAGCGACACGCCCATCCCGCTGCTGCAGCGCATCCAGCCGGATATCTACGCGAAGGGCGGCGATTACACGGCGGAGATGCTGCAGGAGACCGACGTGGTGCGCGGATACGGCGGCACGGTGCGCATCGTCGACTACGTCAGCCCGCACTCCACCAGCCGCATCATCGCCCGGTCGGCGCTCGCGGAGCAGCTGACGGATGACTGAACCGCGCAGCCGTCGCGGCGCGGTCGAGTGGGCGCGCGAGGACGAGCGCCCGCGGGAGCCGGTGATCGACGTGCTCGTCCCGACCTCCGGCCGCATCACCGAGCTGGCCGCGGTGCTGGCGGGACTGGCCGCTCAGGACGACCCCGCCTTCCACGTCACGGTCAGCGACCAGTCCGACGGGCACGCCCTCGCCGACGATCCGACGGTGCAGGCGATGCTGCGGGTGCTCGCGGTGCAGGGCCGGACGCCGGAGGTGGTGCGGCACCTGCCGAGGCGGGGCCTGGCCGAGCACCGCGACTGGCTACTGCGACGCGCGACGGCCGAGTACGTGCTGTTCCTGGACGACGACGTCTGGCTGGAACCGGGCACCCTGCAGGCGCTCACCGAGGCGATCGAGCAACTCGACTGCGGCTTCGTCGGCGCCGCTCAGCAGGGCCTGTCCTACCTGCGCGACCGGCGGCCTGAGGAGCAGCGCCCGTTCCAGCCGTGGGTGGACGGCGTGCATCCCGAGCGGTTGCGCCTCGGCACGCCGGGTACCGAGCGCTGGACCCTGCACAACGCCGCGAACCTGGTGCACATCGCCGCGGACAGCGACCTGCAGCCGAACGACTGGCTGGCATACCGCGTCGCGTGGGTGGCGGGCTGCGTGCTGTACCGGCGCGAGGCGCTGCTGCAGGCGGGCGGCTTCGACTTCTGGCGCGACCTGCCGCCCGAGCACGCCGGCGAGGACGTGGCCGCCCAGTGGCGGGTGATGGAGCGCTTCGGCGGCGCGGGCCTGCTGCCGAGCGGCGCCGTGCATCTGGAGACCCCGACCACGATCCCCGACCGCACCGTGGACGCCCCCGGTGTGGTGTTCGCCGACGAGGCGAACTAAGACCAGCACCGCGCCGACGAGGCGAACTAAGACCAGCACCGCGCTCACCAGGAGGCGAACTCCCAAGGACCGCCTGATCAACTGGAGTCACCGACAGAGAGGAGCCACCACCGTGGCCGACTTCCCGAACCCCATCCAGATTCAGAAGTTCCTGGGCGGCATGGACTACCCCGTCACCAAGGAGACGATCCTGTCCACCGCCAAGGACAAGGGCGCCGACGAGCCGGTGCTCACCGCCCTCGGCAATATTCCGGACGGCGAATACGACGCCCCGACCGCCATCAGCAAGGCGGTCAGCGACTCCAACAGCTGACCGGAACGCTTCAGAACTCCCCGCCGATGCGCCGCAGCCGCGCGATGCGGTCTGCGATCGGCGGGTGGGTGCTGAACAGGCCGGCCAGTAGGCCCGGCCGCAGCGGGTTCGTGATCCACAGGTGCGCCATCGAGGTGTTCTGGCGGCGCAGCGGCCCGCCGTTCGTCTCCAGCTTCGCGAGCGCGCGGGCGAGCCCCTCCGGATAGCGCGTGGTCAGCGCGCCCGTCGCATCGGCCAGATATTCCCGCTGCCGGCTGATGGCCAGTTGCACCAGCGATGCGACGATCGGGGCGACGACGATCGCCACGATGCCGACGATCAGCACGATCGGACCGCCGCGGTCTCGGTCGCGTCCGCCGAAGAAGGCGGCGCGGATCAGCAGATCGCTGAGCAGTCCGACGGCGACGACCAGACCGTAGACCGCGAGCGAGACCCGGATGTCGTAGTTGCGCACGTGGCTCAGCTCGTGGGCCATCACGCCCTCGAGCTCGTCGTCGTCCATCAGCTCGAGCAGTCCGGTCGTCGCGGCGACGATCGCGTGCGCCGGATCCCGCCCGGTCGCGAAGGCGTTCGGCGCCGGATCCGGCACCACATACACCGCCGGCATCGGGGTACCTGTGGTGATCGACAGGTTCTCCACGATCCGGTAGAGCCGCGGCTCGTCCGACCGCTGGATCGGCACCGCGCCGCTCATCGCCACGGCCTGCCGGCCCGCCGCGAAGTACTGGATCGTCGCATAGAGCGCCGCACCGACCAGCACCAGAACGAACACCGAGTAGGTGCCGGGAGCGGCGTACAAGCTGTTGGCGACGAAGCCGAGCACGCCGAGGATCACGAAGAAGACGGCGAAGATGCCGACGGTGCTCCGCTTGTTCCGGGCGATCGCGCGGTACACGGGCGGCGCGTCAGACCTGCGCGGGCACCGAGGTCAGAACTGCACGCGCGGCGGCTCCGCGATGGCCGCCACGTCCGCGACCTCGAAGAACTCGCGGCGCGTGAAGCCCAGGCGCCGGGCGTAGATGTTGTTCGGGAACACCTGGATCTTGGTGTTGAACTCACGGACCCCGCCGTTGTAGAAGCGGCGCGACGCCTGCACCTTGTCCTCGGTGTCCACCAACTCACTCTGCAACTGCAGGAAGTTCTGGCTGGCCTGCAGCTGCGGGTACGCCTCCGCCACCGCGAACACCGACTTCAACGCCTGCTGCACGTGGTTCTCGGCGGCGGAGGCCTCCACCGGAGTCGTGGCCGAGATCGACTCCGCCCGCGCCTTCGTCACCGCCTCGAAGACCTCTTTCTCGTGGCTGGCGTAGCCCTTGACCGAGGCGATGATGTTCGGGATCAGATCCGCACGGCGTTTCAGCTGCACGGTGATGTCGCTCCACGCCTCGTCGACCCGCACCTTGAGCGTGACGATCGAGTTGTACGTGACCCACAGGTAGAGCCCCAGCACGACGAGCAGCACCACGATGACGACGATCGGAATCCACACTGCGCCCATCGCGCCAGGGTAACCACCGATACTCGCCGTCCGCCGGAATCGCACGCGTCTCCAAGCGGCCGCGGTGCCAGTCCGGATGCGGCGATCAGCCTGTGCGCCGACGCCTTCCCGTCGCGTGGGTGAGACGATCTCCCGTAGCGACTCCATCCGGCCCTCGTAGCCCAACCGGCAGAGGCAGGCGACTTAAAATCGCTCCAGTCAGGGTTCGAATCCCTGCGAGGGCACGAGTCCGCGAGTCGCCTCGTGCGGCTCGTGGACTCGTGATGTGTGCCGATTCGAACCCCTCGGTGGGCCCCGCCGCCGGTTCCGGCGCACCGCGCAGCGGTGTGACGGCCGTGCGGTGGGAGTCGAATCCCTGCGAGGGCACTGCTCCAGCACAACAGCAGGACCAGGTCCCGACAGCAGGTCCCCTGTCGACCAGGAGCCTGCTGTCGGGACCCTGACCTGCTGTCGTGCTCTCCCACGCCAGCGCACGCGGTGGCCCGGGGAGGGGTGGCTCCGGTCAGCGCGGGCGTCTCCTGTCATGGAGAACGCATAGGCGGCGCGTTGGCGGGACCGAGCGCGGGCCAACAGGCTGTGCCCATGCTTGCTGAGTCCCGACGATCTCTGTGCGTGGAGCGCGTGATGGGCACGGTCCTGTCGCTCGACCTCCGGGGTGCCGGGGATCACGGTGCGGCGATCGCCGAAGCGGTCGCCTGGTTCCATGAGGCGGACCGTCGGTTCAGCCCCTACCGCCCCGATAGTGAGACGTGTCGCCATGGTCGCGGCGAGATCCCGGAGGAGGACCGCTCCCCCGAGTTGGCCGACATCATCCGGGTCTGCGACTCCATCGGAGCGTTGAGCGGCGGGGCGTTCGACGAGTGGCGCGCGGGTGTCTTCGACCCCTCCGCCTATGTGAAGGGGTGGTCCGCCGAGCGGGCGGCGGCGATCCTGCGTCGGCACGGCTGCACCGACTGGTCGATCAATGCTGGCGGAGACGTGCTGACCTCGGGTGCGCCGCTGCCCGGGCGCCCGTGGCGGGTGGGTGTGCAGCACCCGTTCGAGCGCGGCGCACTCGCGGCCGTCGTCAGCGGCGCGGACCTGGCGGTCGCCACTTCCGGTACGTACGAACGAGGTGGACACATCGTGCATCCCGCCACCGGCGAGGCGTGCGATGCGGCCGTCTCCGTCACCGTCGTCGGCCGCGACCTGGGACACGCGGATGCCTGCTCCACCGCCGCCTTCGCGCTCGGGATCGACGGCCCCGGCTGGATCGCCGCGATCCCGTACTGCGAGTCGATGACGATCTGGGCGGATGGGCGCGTCACCGCCACCGGCGGCTTCCCGACCACCGTGCACGGTGTCTCCATCACCACCGTCCGCCAGACCGATCCGGTCGGTGCAGCATGACCGCCACCGGCCTCGCTCCCGACATCGTGAGCTCGTCAATCCCTCAGCACACCCACCGTGCCCGCAGCCTGCCGCCACGAGGGCGGCCGATCATCGTCGACCTGCTCGCGGCCCTCGCGGGCCTGGGGCTCGGCGTCACGATCGCACTCGGCATCTCCGCCCAATCCATGCAGAGCATCAGCTCCGTCCCCGGCCTCATCACCGCCGCGGGCCGGATGACCGGCCTGCTCGCGGGGTACGCGATGGCGGTGACCGTGGCGCTGTCGTCTCGGATCGGCCCGCTGGAGCGCGCGATCGGTCAGGACCGGCTGATCCGGTGGCACCGCAGGCTGGGCCCGTGGGGGCTCTATCTGCTGCTCGCCCACGTCGTGCTCATCACCGTCGGCTATGCAGGGCTGGCCGAGACCGGGATCCTCGCGCAGCTGTGGGAGCTGATCCTCACCTACCAGGGCATGCTCGGAGCGGCCGTCGCCACCGTGCTGCTCTTCATGGCCGGCATCACCTCCTACAAGCGGGCCCGCCGGCGCTTCAAGTACGAGACGTGGTGGAGCATCCACCTGTACACGTACCTCGCACTGCTCTTCGCCTTCGCCCACCAGGTCGACAGCGGTGCGTCGTTCGCCGGGCACCCGCTCGCGACCCTCTGGTGGACCACGATCTGGCTCGCCCTGCTCGCCGCCGTCGGGTACTGGCGGTTCGCCGTGCCGGTCGTCCGCTCGCTGCGTCACCGAGTCCGCGTCGCCGAGGTGGTGCGGGAGAACGCCGACGTCGTCTCCGTCGTCCTCGAGGGGCGCCGGCTGGACCGGCTGCCCGTCGCCGGCGGTCAGTTCTTCCAGTGGCGCTTCCTCGCCCGCGGGGCGTGGTGGGAGGCGCACCCGTTCTCGCTCTCCCACGTGCCGCACCGCGACCGGATGCGGATCACCGTGAAGGACCTCGGCGACCACAGCCGCGACCTCGCGACGATGCCCATCGGTACGCCCGTCTTCATCGAGGGCCCGTATGGGCGATTCACGGCGGACGCGGCCGTGAATACCAAGGTGCTCCTCGTCGGCGCCGGCGTCGGCGTGACGCCCCTCATCAGCATCCTGCAGGACCTCGACGAACACGCGGACGTCGCCGTGCTGCTCCGAGCCCGCACCCGGGACGACCTGGTGCTCCATGAGGAGCTCGTCGCGGAGGTCGGCCGCCGGGGCGGCACCGTCTTCGAGGCGCTCGGGTCCCGCGATCAGGTGACCATCGACGCGTCGAGACTCCGCGGAGCGCTGCCCGACATCGACCGACGTGACGTCTACATCTGCGGGCCCACCACGTTCACCACCGCGGTCGCCACCGAGTGCCGCCGCGCAGGCGTTCCCGCCGACCGCATCCACTTCGAGTCGTTCGTCTTCTGAAAGGAGAAGCCATGCGACGCGCACCGATCGTCGTCTCCGCCACGCTCATCGGGGCTGCGGGCGTCCTGCTCTTCAAGCCCCTGCCCGCATCGAGCATCGAAGGGTCCGAGACCGGGTCCGGGTCCGCCGCCGGCAGCGGTGACTCCTCCCCCGCCTCCCTCGGCCCCTCCGGTTCGTCCGCCCCGCAGTCGAGCGCATCCTCGGCTGCGGGCAGCACCACCGTCACCGGAGCTGTGGAGACCGACCGCTATGGGAACACCCAAATCAGGGCGACGATAAAGAACGGGAAGATCACCGATGTCACCGTCCTGGAGTACAACAACGGCGACCCGCGCTCAGCCCAGATCAGCCAGGCGGCCATGCCCGCCCTCCGCAGCGAGGTGCTGAGCAACCAGACCGCAGCCGTCGACGCCGTCAGCGGTGCGACCTACACCAGCAACGCGTACGAGGCGTCACTGCAGTCAGCGCTCGACAAGGCCGGATTCGTCGCCTCGGACGGCTCGAAGGCGAACACCGACCTGGCATCCGCGGACGCGAACCTCCGCGGGCACTGATCGGCATCGGATCCCGCCGATCGCTTCGGGCGTCCGCGCCCGAGGACGCCGGAACCTTCTCGGATTCTGAGGGCTCCGTCCGGACACTTCGAGGGTGATCGACATCGGCGCCCTCCTCGGCGACTCCGGACCGTGGGCACTCGCCGTCATCGCCGCGGTCGTCTTCATCGAGTCGGGGCTGCTCTTCCCCTTCCTGCCCGGCGATTCGCTGCTGGTGTCCGCGGGGCTGCTGCACGAGCAGTTGGGGCTGACCGTGGCGGCGATCGCCCTGGTCGGTTTCATCGCGGCGGTGGCGGGCGACCAGGTCGGATACCTCATCGGGTCACGCTGGGGAACGCGGATGTTCAAGGACGATGCTCGCGTGCTGAAGACCTCCCGGTTGCGAGAGACCGAGCAGTTCTTCGAGAAGTACGGCGGCCGGGCGCTGTTCCTGGCGCGCTTCGTCCCGGTCGTCCGCACGTTCGTGCCCCTCGCCGCGGGAAGCGCTCGCTACCCATACCGGCGCTTCGTGCCGTGGAACGTGGCAGGCGGCTTCGCCTGGGCGGTCGGCGTCACGGTGCTCGGATCGCTGTTGGGCGGAGTGCCGTTCATCGCCGACAACATCGATGTGCTGCTCACCGTCCTGGTCGCCGTCTCGGTGCTGCCGCTCGTGATCTCCGGGCTGCGGCGACGCAGCAGGCGCCGGGCAGCGGAGGCGGGGGCGGAGGCGGAGGCGGAGTGAGTGCAGGGTTCCAGCACGACGGCAGGACCAGGTCCCGACAGCAGGTCCACCGTCGACCACGAACCTGCTATCGGGACCCAGTCCTGCTGTCGTGCTCGGGTTGTCGGCCGATGACCCTCGGGCTCCACGCCGCGCCCGACACATTCGACCTCTGATCGCTGTGCCCCTCACCGCCCTGGTCGCCGTCTGCGTGCTCCCGCCCCGTCAACCCACGGCGGACGCCGAAAGCGGTTCGACGACCTGCGCGGTGCGCCGCCGCACCGTGAAGGCGACGATCCCCCCGACGATGATCAGCAGGAAGGCGTCGCTGACCCACGTCGTGCCGAACCCCAGGCCGCCGTTCTTGGCCGGTTGGGAGAGCAGGTCGCCGATCGACGCGCCGAGCGGCCTCGTCATCACGTACGCGGCCCAGAATGCCGCGACCGCGTTCAGCTTGAACCCGAACCGCGCGACGGCGATGACGGCGATGACTGCCGCGAAGATCAGCGCCGACGGAAGGTAGCCGAGGCCCATGCCCTCCGCGAACCAGTCGCCGGCGGAGGTGCCGAGCGCGAACGCGAACAGGATCGCCGTCCAATAGAAGCCTTCGCGGCGGCGGGTGATGATCGAGTGGATGAACAGGGTGTGCTCGGCCCGGAACCAGAGCAGGAACGTCGCAGCGAGACACACCGCGAAGGCGGCGGTCGAGACGGCGAGCGGGACGCCGTAGCCGTCGACGAGGTTGTCCGAGAACAGCGTTCCCACCACGCTGATCACGACCACGTCGCACTGCTGGGCGGTCGCATCGTGTCGAGGTTCATGACCTCAGAGTGCTGCGCGGCACCTGCACCGAATGTGACTGCGTCCTGCCGGCCGCCCTGTGCTCGATGGTCAGTGCTCAGTGCTCAGTGCAGCACCCAGCCCACCCCACGGACCGTCTCGATCGTGAGGTCCGCCTCGAGCACCTCCAGATGGCACCGGATGCGGTGGAGGTAGGCGTCGAGCGTTGCGCTCCGCACGGCGGCGCCCGGGAACCACGCGAGGGCGACGACCTCGTCGCGTCGCACGACCTGGCCGCGCCGATCCAGCAGGGCCATGACGATCCGGAACTCGTTCGGAGTCAGCACGCGCCCTCGACCCGATGCCGAGAGGATGCGGAGCACGGTGTCGAGGCGCAGGACGCGATGCTCGCCCGAGTCGACCGCGATGGTGCGGACACGGGCACCCCGACGGCGGCGGAGATGGAGATCGACGGTCATGCGAGGTGGCGACGGCGGCGCGAGGACGGGCGGCCGCGTCTGGAGAGCAGCGCGACGGCGAGGACGAAGACGGCCAGCAGACAGAGGCTCACCGGTCCGGCGCCGAGGTCGAGCCCGCCCCGCGGGGTCGGTACGGCGAACCAGTCCGCGACGGAGGCGCCGAGCGGCCGGGTGAGCACATACGCGATCCAGAATGTGACGACCGGACCACGTCGAACGAGGGCGTAGACAACTCCGGGAGCGGCGAACGCCACGGCGAAGAGCACGGCGGACCCGAGGTATCCGAGTCCGAGCGTGGATGCGGTCAGGTCCCCTGCCGCGGTGCCGAGCGCGAAGGTCGTGATCACGGCGGCCCAGTAGAAGCGTTCACGCCGACCGGTGGTGATGTCGTGCACGGACAGCGTGCCCTCGGCTCGACGCCAGGCGATGAAGACGACCGCGAGCAGGATGCCGAAGCCGATCACCGAGGCGAGGTAGGGCAGCCCGAACCCGACGTGCAGCACGTCGGCGGCCATGGTGCCGACGATGCTGACCATCAGCGCGGTCGTCCAGTACATCGCCGGGTGATATCGACGCAACCGCAGTTGCAGCAGCAGCACGGCCGCGAGCACAGCCGCGGCGACGGGTACCACCAGCTCTGGTGCGAACGTCCGCACCAGATAGTCCGAGGTCGTCTCGCCCATCCCGGTCGTCAGCACCTTCACCAGCCAGAACGACGCAGACGGCTGAGGCACTCGGCTCAGTCGGCGAAGCGGCGCGACGGCGCCGGATGAGCCCGCGGAGGCGATCGAAGTCACGGGCAGCATGGTGCCGGGCCGGTCCGAAGAATCGTCCGAGAATGCGGGAGGCGCCCATATCCCGAGCAAAACTGCGTCGACAACAACGTGGTGGCGCTCATACGCGCAGTCCGGCTGCGATCTCCCGCACGGTGCACCCCTGCTCGTGGGCGCGCAGCGTGAGCTCCATGCGGGCAGCGGTTCCGACCTGCTCCATCGTCGAGCTCTGCAGCAGACGCAGCGCTGCTGCGTGATAGGCCCTGAGGCCGGTTCCAGGATCGTGCGTCGGTACGTTCAGCACGAACCGGGCGAAGAGCCGACGGGCGAGCGGCAGCGCCCAGCCCGACAACTCGGCGTCTCGGGTGAGACGGCAGGTGCGCTCAGCGAGCACCAGATCGGCACGCTCCGCGGCGTCGAGCAGCCGGCCGATGTCTTCGGGGTGGTACTCGCCGGCCGCGTCGAGTTGGACCACGACGTCGAAGTCGTGGTCCAGGGCCCACTGCAGGCCGGCCAGTCCCGCATCCGTTCGTCCGGCATCCGTTCGTCCCGCATCCGTTCGTCCGGCATCCGCTGGTTCCGCATCCGGCGGCCGCAGGACCCCGATGTGGTCGTCGTGGTCCGCGAACCAGTCCACGAGTGGTTCCGGAGCGTCTCCCGGGCACTGATCGATCAGCAGGACGAACAGCGCCGGGTACCGCGGCCGGATCTCGAAGACCATCTCGGCAAGCGGATCGGCGTCCGAGACGACGATGCAGACCAACGCGATCCCCGGCGCCGGAGGTGCGTCCTCCTGATCCTGCGGGTGCGATGGGAGTGTCAGGAAACGGGTCATCGTCGGATGCTGGTGCGCCGCGCCTGCAACGCACATGAACGGGATCGATCCGACGAGTCTGAGCGGGTTCTTCGAGCCGGTCGGTCAGGCTGTCGCGTTGGATGGCCGCAGGCATCGCACACGGACACCGCACGCGGGCATCGTGAGCGGGCAAGGGATATGGGCATCGGAGGTGAGCGTCGGATGAAGGAGCCGCGCCAGCCCCCGCCGCCACAAGGCCGCCTGCTGCTCATCGAGGACGATCCGACCCTCGGGCCGATCGCACGCGACGTCCTCAGCGAGGTCTACGAGGTCGTGCTCGTCGCAGACGGAGCGGAGGGCCTGCGGCAGGCCCTGTCCACCGAGTTCGACGTGCTCGTCGTCGATCGCCGGCTGCCCGGCCTGTCCGGCCTGGAGGTGGTGCAGTCGCTGCGCGCCGCGGGCAGCCCGGTCCCCATCCTGGTGCTGACCGCGCTGGGCACGGTCTCGGATCGCGTCGCGGGACTGGATGCCGGTGCGAACGACTACCTGGTGAAGCCCTTCGACTTCGACGAGCTGCTCGCGCGACTGCGGGCGATTCAGCGGACGTTCCCGGTGGAGGGGCCCGGAGTGACGATCGGACAGTGGGAGTTCTATCCCCGCTCGCGCATGATCCACTCCCCCTACGTCGGCCGGATCACGCTGACCGAGAAGGAGAACGACCTGCTGGAACTGCTGTCCGCGGAACCGGGTCGAGCCTTCTCCCGGCAGCGGATACTCCGGCGGGTCTTCGACAGCAGCGACCATCTCGGCCTGGTCGACACCTACGTGCACTACGTGCGGCGCAAGACCGACCGCGACATGATCCATACCGTGCGCGGCATCGGATATCGACTGGGAAGCCCGTGACTCGGCGCGCCCAGGCGCGGAACCGCGGACCATCCGACAGCGACTCCGTCGCCGTCCGACGGGCCTCCCGCATCGTCGCCCTGCGGATCACCGCGGTCTCGACGGCCCTGGTCCTCATCGTGCTGGCCCTCGCGGTCGGGTTCATCGTCGACCAGTCGCGGCCGGCCGAACTGCTGGAGAAGTCGCTGCCCGGGCAGGACAAGATCTACGTCGACGGCCACGAGGTCGTCACGGCACTGGTCGTGCTCGGCGCGGTCACGGTCGCGCTGGCCGGCGTGGCCAGCTGGCTGGTGTCGCGAAGCGCGGTCCGCCCGCTCGGTGAGGCGCTGCGCCTGCAGCGGGAGTTCGTCGCCGACGCGAGCCACGAACTGCGCACCCCGCTGTCGATCCTCGACGCCCGACTGCAGCTGCTGCAGCGCACGCACGACGACTCGGCGAGCCGGGTCGCACTGCTCGCGGCACTCCGCAACGACTCCCGATCATTGAACGACGTGGTGACCGATCTGCTGATCGCGGCCGCCGGAAGCCCCGACGGCCCGGCGACCTGCGAGGTGAGCGGCGCGGTCGCGCGGACGGTCGAATCCATGGCGGTGATCGCCGGAGCGCGCGGAATCACCCTCACGACCGACCTCGACGCCGTCGTCGACGAGGCGGCGTGGGTCGCGCTGGCCGAGGCATCGTTCCGCCGCTGTCTGGTCGCATTGCTGGACAACGCGGTCGCCCACGCGCCGGACGGCAGTGAGGTGGCGCTCGCAGCCCTGGTCGGCCACGGCCTGCTGCAGGTGACGGTGAGCGACAGCGGCACCGGGATCTCGGGCGTCGAGCCGCGCCGCATCTTCGAGCGGTTCGCGAGATCCGAGACGAGCGCTCCGCCGTCGGGCCGACGCGGCTTCGGGATCGGACTCGCACTGGTTCGCGACGTCGCCGTTCGAGCCGGAGGGTCGGTGACCGTCGAGTCGACCTCGACGGCCGGGACGACGATGCGTCTCACCCTGCCGACGGCACCCCGCCCGGCACGACCCGACCCCACACCACCGCTCCCGACAGCACCCGACCCGACGACACCCAGCGCGCCAGCACCCGACCCGGCACCACCCAGCCCGGAGCGGACGGCAGGCCGATGGCTCGGATAGGCCTCTGCGAGGACGACCCCAAGATCAGCCGAGTCGTGCAGGAGGCGTTGCGCGCACCGAGCTCGCCCACGAGCTGCGCACACCGCTCACGGTCGTGCAGGGCGAAGCGCAGCTCGGCGCGTCCCTGCATGAGGGTGCGGATCGTGCCCGCTTCGAACGGATCGCCGCCGCTTCGCAGGAGATGAGCGCCGCGATGACCCTGCTGTTGGACGTCGCCCGGGGACGCGTCGGTACCGACGCTCGCGCCGACGTCGTCGCGGCGGTCGGCAGCGTGCTCGATCGACAGCGTCGCGCCGACCTGGATGTGCAGGTGCGCTCGGTGCCGTCGTCCGTCGCGGTCCCCCAGGAACTGGTCGAGCGAATCCTCACGCCCATCCTCGACAACGCGTTCCGCTATGCGTCCGCCCGTGTCGAGGTCGCCGTCGAGTCCGACGCTTCCGAGGTCCGGGTTTCGATCGCCAACGACGGCCCACCCGTCGGCGTTCCGGTGGACGACCTCTTCGACCCAAGAGTCCGCGGCGCCGACAGCCCCGGTGCCGGACTGGGGCTCGCGCTCGCCCGCCGACTCGCTCGAACAGCCGGCGGCGACATCGCGCTCACCTCGACCGAGCATCCCGTCTTCGTCGTCACGATGCCGTCGACGGCGCCGTCCACGAAGCCGCCGGGGTGACCGGGCGGGTCACGAGGCACGCGCGAAGTCCCGCAGCAGTGCGCCGTCGCGGTCCAGGTCGACTGAGTACGGGGATTGGTATCGCTCCCGCCGGGATGCTCCCGGCACGCCGGCGAGTTCCGCGTCGGAGTAGACGTAGTCGATCTCGTCGCCCAGCACGCTGCTGATCAAATACTCGTTGATCGCGCTGTGCGATGCGGGATTCAGGACCAGCTTGCGCTTGGGGCTTTGCCCGAACACGGTGTTCAGCATCGCGCTGCCGCCGAACCCGGCGACCACCTCGGCGTTCCTGAACAGCGTCGCCTGCTGCGCGAGTGGAAGCAGCTCCGGGCGGACGACGGCGAACCCGTATCCGGCGAACAGCGCCTCGACCTCGTCCGCGTTGCGGCACGTCCGGGCTGTGCCGCGCGGTCTGGTGACGAACAGCTTGGTCGGCGTGCGCTCCATGGACGTGGGTACCAGCCGATCGAGCAGTCGCTGCCAGGTCTGCTCGACGGCGGGGTCGACGTAGGCGAAGTTGACGAACTGGGGAGTCACCGAATAGAGGCGCTCGACGACCGACGTGCGATCCAGCACCGTCACCGACGACTCCGGAATCCCGTACGCGGTCAGCAGTTCGAGCATCCACCCCGGCAGCCGTCCTTCGTCCCGGCGGCGACTGGAGATCAACAGGCGCACGCTCGGGTCCTCCGCCCGTGCGAGCTCCCACCCCCACAACCTGCCGACCATGTCCGTCAGCAGGTGGCCGTAGACGCTCGGGTACTCGCAGTCGAGATAGAAGTAGGCGCCGCGAAGCGTCGGTGGGTCTTTCAGACTGCCGGGGACCTGTGCGAAGCGGGCATCGACGTCGAGCAGGAAGTCGTGCTTCAGGTACCGCCGTCGACTCAGGCGGAAGGTCTCCGGCAGCAGGAGGTTTCCTCGACTGAGAATCTGCCGTGGCGTGCAGGTGACGAAGTCGTAGCTGCGGAACTTCATCGACGGCAGGTCGAAGGCCGGACTGAACCGGCGCGCCAGCTCGGGCCGGTTGACTCGAACGGTCGCGCGGGAGACGAAGGGGCGGCCGGAGACGAGAGTCCGCTCGTGCAGCCAGGTCCGCGCCCGATGCTCGATGAACGTCGGTGTCACTGCCTCCTCCCGCATCTTCAGCAGGTGCAGGAAGCGCTTGCGGATGAACACCGACCTGCCCACGTGGACGATCTGCCCGGCCGCCGCCGCGACCCGCCTGGTCGCCACCGGTCCCGTCGGATCCTTCTGCGCGATGGCGCCCACAGCACGAATCGACGACTGCTCGCGCACCGACAGATCGAATTCTTCGTTCAGCGCGCCCAGGCGTCGAACCACATCCCTCACGTCCGCTCCCATCCGCCGGATGCAGTACGTGCCGGCCGAGCGGAGGTGGTAGATCAGCTCTCGCAGAGCCGGAACCTGCAGCGGATGCCCGGCCTCCAGCCCGTCGACGATCAACGAGATCGTGCCGAGCAGCTTCATGGCCTCGTGCACGGCGGACATGTTCTCGGCGGGCGTGATCCGCACGTTCGGGGGAATCAGCACCGATCTGCGCTGCACCGGCTGCACCGAAAACACGTGCACCGAACTCTGCGGATACGCGGACGCGATCGCTCTGACCAGCCCTAGATCGGAGTCGATCAGCATCACGACGTGCTTCGGAGCCTCGGCGTCGGCGGGAAGGCTGGCGGCGAGGTGTCGCAGGAACGCGCGTTCCCCTCGCACCGACCAGCGAGGCAGTGCCCGGACCAGCAGTGCCCGGGCCAGCAGTGCCCGAGAGGCCGAGCCGCGCACCCCATCCGACGCACGCTGCATGGTCCGACGATGCGCACAGCGCACTCAGATCGATCGAAGAAACAGTCCGCCGGTGTGCTCCGCCGAGCACGTCGGCGAGGGCGTGCTGCTGGTCGACTCGAGTCAGATCACGTCGCATCCAGCACGACAGCAGGACCAGGTGCCGTGAGCAGGTCCCCTGTCGACCTGGAACCTGCCGTCGGGACCCTGTCCTGCTGTCGTGCTCCGGGTGTCGGGGGTGTCGCAGCCGCGGGAGTGGGCTCGGTGGTGGCGGGCAGGGTCAGTCGGAAGGCGGCGCCCGGCAGGTCGCCCGGGCCCGGGTCGACGCACACCAGGTCGCCGCCGTGCGCCTGGGCCAGGCCGCGGGCGATGGGCAGGCCGAGTCCGGCGCCGCCGGTGGTGCTGGAGCGGGCCGGATCCAGTCGCACGAGCCGTTCGAAGATCGCCTCGCGTGCCTCGCCGGCCACGCCCGGGCCGGTGTCGCTGACCGTGACGGTCGAGCCGCCGTCGGTCGCCCGGCCGATTCGGATGCGCGTGCTGCCGGACGGGGCCGCGCGCTGGGCGTTCTGCAGCAGGTTCGCGAGGATCTGCTCGATGCGCATCGGATCGGCCAGGATCGCCGACGGGTGCGGTCGTTCGTCGACGACCGCGATCGGGTGCGCTCCCGGCAGTCGACCGGCGCGGCCGGCCGCCGCCGCCGCGAGGGTGGCGAGATCGGCGGGGTGCAGGTCGAGATCGAGGTGCTCCAGGCGCGAAACAAGCAGCAGGTCGTCCACCAGGCGGCCCGCTCGCCGGGATTCGCGGACCAGATCGGTGGCGACGGCCTCCCGGTCGGGTCCGGCGTCGAGCAGCAGGCGTTCGGCGCCGGCGGCCAGTCCGGCCAGCGGGGTGCGCAGCTCGTGGGAGGCGTCGGACAGGAAGGCGCTCAGCCGTTCCCGGGCGGCGGCCGTGGCGCGCTCGGCGCCCTCCAAGTCCTCGAGCATGGCGTCGAACTCGGCGGCCGCACGACCGAGATCCGTGGTCGGGTCGCGCGGAGCCAGACGTCGGCCGCGGTCGCCGTGCGCGGTCGCCCGGGCAGCGCGGGCGAGCGCGTCGAGCGGACGCAGCGCCCGACCGAGCAGCCCCCGCAGCAGCAGCGCGGCGATCCCCAGCGCGGCAGCGCTGCCGACCGCCATCAGCAGGCGGAACCGGGCGAGGGCGGCGTCGATCGTGCCGGTGTCGGCCGTCAGGGTCAGTTCCGCGCCGTCGCGCAGCGTCTGCGTGGCGACGAGCTGCCCGCCCTGCTGCTGGATCTGCGCCGACGGCGTCGTCGCCGATGCGGGTGGCGCCGGCGGGGCGGGCCGATCGCCCTTCTTCGGCCGCTTCGGCACGCCCACCACCACGTCGCCGGCGGTTCGGATGGTCGCGGTGACGCCGGGAATCGTCAGCCGGTCGGCGAGATCCTGCGCGTCGAGCGTGCCGTCGAGCTGCGTGGCGAGCGTGGCGACCGACTCGATCCGCTGCCGCTGCTCCGCGCGGAGGATGCCGCCCAGGGCGACGTCGACGAAGACGCCGACCAACAGCAGCACGGCGGCCAGCACCGCGAGCGAGACCACGACGGCGCGCCGCCGCAACGACGGGGTCTTCATGCCGCGTCGGCCGCGTCCGCCTCCGCGGCCTTCAGCACGTAGCCGAGGCCGCGCACCGTGTGCAGCATTCGCGGTCCGTGCTGCTCGATCTTGCGGCGCAGGGCGCTGACGTGCACCTCCACCAGGTTCGGGTCGTAATCGTCGTACCCCCACACCTGCGTCAGCAGCTGGGTCTTGGACCAGATGCGGCCGCGGTGCCGGGCGAGGAACAGCAGCAGTCGGAACTCGGTGGCCGTCAGGTCGAGCGCACTGCCGCCCACGACCGCCACTCCGGCGCCCTCGTCGACGATCAGCGCGCCGAGGTCGATCGTGTCCGCGACGCGACCGCGGCGGCGCAGGACGGCCCGGGTGCGCGCGAGCAACTCCTCGGTGATGAACGGCTTGACGATGTAGTCGTCGCCACCGGCGCCGAACCCGGCGAGGCGATCGCCGACCCCGTCACGGGCGGTGAGGAAGATCACGGCGATGTCGCCGGTGCGGAGCAGTCGCCGAGCCAGCGTGATGCCGTCGGCGCCGGGCAGCATCACGTCGACCAGGGCCAGGTCGGGCCGAAACTGCTCCACGAGTGCCTGCAGTCCGTCGCCGTCCCCGGCCTCCCGCACCAGATGGCCCTCGTTCGTCAGGGCCGCGGCGACCGATGCGCGGATGAGGGGATCGTCCTCGATCACCAGCACGCGCGCCGCATCCGAAGCCATGCCACCACCGTCCGCGCATCCGCTGAAGCGAACCTGAAGGACGTGTCGCAATCGCTGAAGCACACCTGAAGAATCTGCCCTGCGGCCGCCGCTTCAGGTCGGCTTCAGTCCGGGGCTGTGCCCTGGAACAGCCGACGCACCCGCCTCGGCCCACGGGAACAGAAGCGACGGAAGAAGCGACACCTCATGAACAAACCACAGCCCACCAAGAAGCGCGTGCTGCTCGCCGCGGCCGGCATCGCGGCGGTCGGCCTCACCGGCGTCGGTGCGGCGGCCGCCTTCGCCGCCGACGCCAGCAGCCCCGCTCCGTCCTCCTCGGGCAGCGCGACCGGCGGAGCGACGACCGCCGCGCCCGATCCCGCCGGCGCGGGCGCCGGCGCCCCGCGCCACCAGCCGCACATCGGCGGCTCGGTGCTCTCCCTCGCCGGTGACACCCTGCTGGTCCGCGACAAGGAGGGATTCACCCGCACCGTCCACCTGGAGGACGGGGCCAAGATCACCAAGAACGCGACCGCCGCCACCGCGAGCGCACTCACCGCGGGCCAGCACGTGGACGCGACCGGCACCGTCGACAGCAACGGCACCACCCTGGATGCCAGCGTCGTCACCGTGGGAAAGCCCGTGCCGCCCGCGGGTCATCCGGGTCCGAAGGCCCCGCATGCGCCCAAGGGCGCGCCTGCAGCGAAGGACGGGGCCGCCGGCCCGGGTGCCGAGCGCCCCGCACCGCCCGCTGCCGGAGCGACACCGCCCGCGAAGGCGCCGGGCGCAGCAGGCAAGGGACCGGGCGCAGGCAAGGCCCCGGGCGCGGATGGGAAGAAGCCCAGCACGGCGCCGGCAGCCCCGAGCGTCGCTCCGTCGGCCCCGGCGCCCTCCGGATCCTGACCGATCCTGCGCCCTGCGCCCACGACCGTGAGCGCGGGGTGCAGGGCGCAGGGCGCAGGGTGCCCCGCGGTCGACGCTGCTGTGTGACAATCTGCGCATGAGCGAAGATTCGACGACATGTGGTCGCGTCCCCAGCAGCGAGTACGTCGAATTGGCGGTCGAGGTGTTCTCGCTGCTGGCGGACGCGACCCGCGTCCGCATCGTGCTGGCGCTGCGGGAGGCGGACGAGCTGCCGGTGAACCGACTGGCGGCGATCGTGGAGCGGCCTGCCACGGCGGTGTCGCAGCATCTGGCGAAGCTGCGGATGGCACGGATGGTGAGCACACGGCAGCACGGCAACCAGGTGTTCTACAAGCTGGCCAACGAACACGCTTCACGACTGGTCGTCGACGGCATCTATCAGGCCGAGCACGCCCTGCACGACGTGCCCCGCCACCACCACCCGGTCGACGGGGCGGCCCCGACCCGCCACGACACCCGGGCATGACCGACCCGATCGGCAGCTCCTCCGGCAATCCGCACGACCTCGAGCCCGAACACGGCCACGACCACGACCACGACCATCAGCACAGCCACGAACACCGGGGCGGCGTCCGCGGGTTCCTGCACGACCTGTTCGTGCCGCACACCCACGATGCCGCCGACTCGGTGGACGACGCGCTCGAAGCGAGCCGCGACGGCGTCCGCGCACTCAAGGTGAGCCTCGTCGTCCTGCTGGCGACGTCGCTGATTCAGCTCGTGCTCGTGACCGTGACCGGGTCGGTGGCGCTGCTGGCCGACACGGTCCACAACTTCTCCGACGCGCTCACGGCGGTGCCGCTCTGGATCGCGTTCGCGCTGGGCCGTCGACCACCGTCCCACCGGTACACCTACGGGTACGGGCGAGCCGAAGACCTCGCGGGGCTCTTCATCGTGGTCGTCGTGCTGCTGTCCGCGATCGTCGCGGCCTGGCAGTCGGTGGACCGGCTGCTGCATCCGCACACACCGGTGAACCTCGGCTGGCTCGCGCTGGCTGGCCTCATCGGCTTCGCGGGCAACGAGTCCGTGGCGATCTACCGCATCCGAGTCGGCCGACGGATCGGCTCGGCGGCCCTCGTCGCCGACGGAGTGCACGCCCGCACGGACGGGTTCACCTCGCTCGCGGTCCTGCTGGGCGCAGCCGGCGTCTGGCTCGGCTTTCCCCTGGCCGACCCGATCGTCGGCATCGTGATCGCCGTCGCCATCTTCCTGCTGCTGATCGGCACCGTCCGCAGCATCGGACGACGCCTGATGGACGGCATCGACCCCGACCTGCTCCACACCGCCGAACACGCCATCGCGCACGTCGAGGGCGTGCTCGAACTCCGTTCCCTGCGCCTGCGCTGGGCCGGCCATCGCCTGCAGGGCGACGCGACCATCCTTGTCGGCGACCTGCCGCTCACTACCGCGGAAGCCATCGCGGCGGAGGCGGAGCACGAGGTCCGGGGCCACCTGCGGACCATCGACGACATCACTATCCGGCCCGTCTCCCGCTGAGCCGGTCGCGCCCGACGGGCAGATCAACGGGTGACGCCAATGGCGAGGGTCGCGGCGCCGACCGTCAGCGGCGCCACGATCAGGCCGAGTCCGGCGAACCGCCACCAGGAGATCCGCACGTCCATCGCGGCGAGGCGCTGCTGCCAGAGCAGGGTCGCAAGCGACGCCCACGGGGTGATCAGGGATCCGGCGTTCACCGCGACGAGCAGCGCGATGAGCCGAGCCGGGCTCTCAGCCACCGGTTCGAGCAGCAGGTAGGCGGGCAGGTTGTCGACGAGATTCGCAGCGGCCGTCCCCACTCCGGCGACCTGCAGCAGGGCGACGGGCGAGTCGCCGCTGCCGGCGACGGCCTCGAGCACGGCGGTCGCGCCCACCCGCCCGACCGCGGCCACCGTCAGGAAGAGGCCGCACACGAACACGACCAGTTGCCACGGCAGCAGGCCGAACCGGAGCGCCGTCCGTCGGCGCCACGAGAAGACGATCACGAGCACGAGCGCCGCCGCCGAGGCGGGTATCCACACCGGCAGGCCGGAGACCAGCGCCGGAACCAGCAGGGCGACGATGACGGCGGCGACGGTGCGCAGGCGGCGGTCCGCCGGTACGGACCAGGGCTGCGCGGCGTAGCGCCGGGTCAGCGAGCGTCGATACACGACCGCAAGCACGAGCACCGGAACGACCACGGCGACGACGGCTGGAAGCGCTGACAGCGCGACGTAGCTGCGGCCGCGCAGTGCCGGTGCGGACTCGGCGAGCAGGTTCGTCAGGTTCGACACCGGCAGCAGCAGGGATGCGGTGTTCGCCAGCCAGACCGTCGTCAGCGCGAACGGCATCGGCGGCAGGCCGACCCGCCGCGCCATCGTCACGACGATGGGCGTCAGCAGCACCGCGGTGGTGTCGAGGGAGAGAAACACCGTCGACAGCACCGCGACCGCGACGACGAGCAACCACAGCACCGCACCACGGCCGCGCGCCGCATGCGCCGCCGCGTCCGCGATCCAGGCGAAGACTCCGGCCTCCGCCGCCAGGGCGGCCACGACCGTGATCGCGACGACGAACCCGAGGACGGGCACGGTCCGGTCGGCGAGCGCGACCACCGCGTCGAGCGGCAGCACACCGGTGAGCACCGCGAGCGCACCCGCGAGAAGCAGGACGCCACCGACGACGGCCAGCATCAGGATCCGAGGAATTCAGGAAGAATCGACGAACGAAGGCGAATCCGGTCCGGATCTGGACCGGGCCCTCGAATCGTCCTGAGTTCTTCGGACAGCAGATGGCGGCTGCGCGCTCTCGCCTGCGACGTGCGGCTCAGGCCGGCGATGAGTGCGAGCGGCGTCCGGGTGACTTCGAAGCAGGTCGTCGCTGCGAGCTGAGGGGACGAGGACGGGGTGCAGCACGCCGTCGTCACACGCCGAGCCTGTCAGATCGGAGGCGTCGCGGGCACGCCGACGGTCCCGCGACGCAGGTCTGCCCGGCAGGGGTGCACGTGCATGAACCCGAGGCCTCGGCGACCTGCTCGACATCCGAGCTGTCAAATCTGCCTGGATATCGAAGAATTCAGGAGGAATCGAGGAGTGAGGGCGAATCCGGCCCGGATCGAGGCCGGAACCTCGATCTGTCCTGAATTCCTCGGATGTCGGGTGCAGCAGCGGGGCGGGCGGAGCCGCGCTATTTGTTCGCGGGCTCCGGAGCCGGGTTGGCGTAGACCGGCGCCTCGACGCCCTTGGCGCCCGGCAACTCCGGATCGGCCTCGGCCTCGGCCTTGCGCCGCGCGCGCAGGCTGCGCTTGATCGGCTCGGGCGCCTTCTCCGGAATCGGCGGCTTGGGGCGGCTGGCGAACGTCTCGAACGCCGTGCGCGGGGTCTCGACCAGCAGTGTGGAGACGATGTCGCGGCCGAGGAGCAGGTTGAGGCCCCACGTGACGATGACGCGCAGCTTGCGCTCCCACGTCGGGATCGCGAGCCCGTGGTACCCGCGATGCATGACCCAGGCCGGGAACCCCTTGACCGCGATCTTGCCGCTCTGGAACGCCCCGACGTAGAGCCCGAGGCCGGCGACCGCGCCGAGGTTCTCGTGGTAGTAGTCCTTCAGCCCTTCGCCGCGCAGGCTGGCGGCCAGGTTCTTGGCGAGCTGCTTGCCCTGCCGCACCGCGTGCTGCGCGTTCGGCACGCAGTAGCCGCCCACGCCCTTGCCGGTCAGGTCGGGCACCGCGGAGACGTCGCCGGCGCCCCACGCGTCGGGCACGATCTCGCCGTCGGCGGTGACCACGCGCAGGTCGGGGCGCACGCGCAGGCGGCCGCGCTCCTCCGTGGGCAGGTCGGTGTTGCGCAGCATCGGCGACGCCATCACCCCGGCGGTCCACACGATCACGTCCGACTCGAACGACTCGCCGGTGGACAGCTCGCAGCGGCCGCCCTCGGCGCTCTTCAGCTGGGTGTCGAGGTGCACCTCCGCACCGCGCTCGGCGTAGTTCTTCAGCACCCAGTGGCTGGTGGGCAGTGACACCTCGGGCATGATGCGGCTCATCGCCTCGACCAGGTGGAAGTGCGTGTCGTCGAACGTCAGCTGCGGGTAGTACTTGAGCAGCGCGGAGGCGAGCGAGCGCATCTCGCCGAACACCTCGATGCCCGCGAAGCCGCCGCCGATCACGACGAAGGTGAGCAGGCGATCGCGCTCCGGACCCGCCGGCAGGTTGGCGGCCTTGTCGAAGTTGGTCAGGATGCGGTCGCGGATGGCGACGGCCTCCTCGATGGTCTTCAGCCCGAACGCCGTATCGGCGACGCCCGGGATCGGGAAGGTGCGGCTGACGGACCCGGCGGTCACCACGACGATGTCGTACTCCATCGTCCAGTCGTCGCCGACCGCCGGCGAGACGGTGACGGTCTTGGCGGCGTGGTCGATGTGGGTGACCGCGGCCGTGATCACGTGGGTGCGCTTCAGGTGGCGCCGCTGGTTGACGATGGCATGCCGCGCCTCGACGGAGCCGCCCACCACCTCCGGCAGGAACGGCTGGTAGGTGAGGTAGGGCAACGGGTCGATGAGCACGACGTCGGCCTCGCCGCGGGTGAGGAACTTCTCCAGCTTCCAGGCCGTGTAGAAGCCGGCGTAGCCGCCGCCGACGATCAGGATTCGTGGCACTGGTCAGGTCTCCTCGTGGCTGAGCGGGGGCCGTTCGCGAAGTGCTCAGGCTACACCGGGGGCGTGGCGCGATCAGGGCTGGGCGCCGGCGCCCACGAAGGGATCGCGGTCGCCACGCCCTGGTCCGCGACGGCGGCCTCCGTCAGCGCGCGATCGCCGATCGGATTGACGCCGCGTCCGGAGGCGAGGGCGTGCGCGGCGAGCGCGTGCAGGCACTTGACCCGGCCGGGCATCCCGCCTGCGCTCGTCCCGGCCAGTTGCGGAACCACGGCGACCGCGTCGCGATCGGCGAGGTAGGCGCGGTGCGCTGCGAGGTACTGCGCCGCCAGCGCGTCGTCGGCGGCGACCTGCGCGGTGTAGTCGTGCATCCGCCCGGCCGCCTCCAACTGCGACATCGCCCGAACGAGCAGCGGATGCGTCAGGTAGTAGAAGGTGGGGAAGGGCGTGCCGTCCGCCAGTCGCGGTGCGGTGGCGACCACCGCGGGCTGGCCGTCCGCGGTCCGGGCCGCGATGGCGAGCACATCGCGTGCCGTGCGCCCGAGCTGCGCGGCGACCGTGGCCAGGTCAGCGGCGCTCGGCGGGCTCACTTCTGCGGGCTCACTTCTGCGGCAGCGCGGATCGGAGGCGGCTCGTCGTCGCGTCCGTCGTTCCCGCCGTCACGAGTGAACCGTAGAGCGTGGCCGCCCAATCGGTCGTCGTCTGCTGGGCCGTCGCGGACGGTGGTCTCGCCCCGGTCGTCGGCCTCGCCGGCAGTCCCGCGACGCGGTACACGGTCTGTCCGGGCAGAACATAGAACAGTCGCGAGCCGGCCTGCGCACGGATGTAGGCGGGGTCGCTCCAGCGGGCGCGCTGCGCACGGAGGGTGTTCAGATCGTGCTGCTGCTGCGCGACCGTGGCACGCAGGTCGGCGGTCTGCTGCCGCTGGTTCAGGTACTGACTGACCCCGGGGGCGAGCACCAGCACGCCGAAGACGAGCAGCAGCAGCGTGACGACGGCCGCCCCGGGCACCCGTGCGCCGCGGACCAGTGCGGCATCCGGACGCTCGGGCGGCAGCGAGACGCGGAGGCGCCGCACCGGCTTGGCAGAGGACCGCGTCACCGTCGCCCCTTCTGCGCATCCCGGTCGAGCGCTGCGCGCCAGACAGCTGGCCTCGGGTCCCGCCCGTCAGCAGATCCCGTCAGGCGCTGCGCGGGAACGCGCCGGCGCCCGCATACACGGCGGCGTCGCCCAGCTCCTCCTCGATCCGGAGCAGTTGATTGTATTTGGCGACCCGCTCGCTGCGGGCAGGCGCACCGGTCTTGATCTGGCCGGCGTCGGTGGCGACCGCGAGGTCGGCGATGGTCGTGTCCTCGGTCTCGCCCGAGCGGTGGGAGAGGATCGCGGTGTAGCCGCTGCGCTGGGCGAGCGCCACCGCGTCGAGGGTTTCGGTCAGCGTGCCGATCTGGTTCACCTTGACCAGGATCGAGTTGGCCGCCCCGGCGGCGATGCCCTTGGCCAGGCGCTCTGGGTTGGTGACGAACAGGTCGTCTCCGACGATCTGCAGCCGGCCGCCGAGCTCGCCGGTCAGGTGCGCCCAGCCCTCCCAGTCGTCCTCGGCCAGCGGGTCCTCGATGGAGATGAGCGGGTAGGAGGAGACGAGGTCGGCGTAGTAGGCGCTGAGGTCCGCGGCGCTCTTGGACTGCCCCTCAAACGTGTAGACGCCGTCGTGGAAGAACTCGGTGCTCGCCACGTCGAGCGCGAGCGCGATGTCGGTGCCGGGCGTGAAGCCGGCCGATCCGATCGCCTCGACGAGCAGGTCGAGCGCGGCACGGTTGCTCGGCAGGTCGGGGGCGAAGCCGCCCTCGTCGCCGAGTCCGGTGGACAGGCCCTTGGACTTCAACAGGCTCTTCAGCACCTGGTAGGTCTCCGCCCCCCAGCGCAGCGCATCGCGGAACGAGCCGGCACCGATCGGCAGGATCATGAACTCCTGGATGTCGACGTTGGAGTCGGCGTGCGAGCCGCCGTTGATGACGTTCATCAGCGGCACCGGCAGGACGTGCGCATTCGGGCCGCCGACATAGCGGAACAGGGGCAGCTCGGCCGACATCGCCGCCGCCTTGGCGACGGCAAGGCTGACGCCGAGCACCGCGTTGGCGCCGAGGTTCGACTTGTTCTCGCTGCCGTCGGCCGCGATCAGGGCGGCGTCGATGAGGCGCTGGTCGCTGGCGTCGATACCCTCCACTGCCGGGCCGAGCTCGTCGATCACCGCGGCGACCGCCTGCTCGACGCCCTTGCCGCCGTACCGCTTGGGGTCGCCATCACGCAACTCGTACGCCTCGAACGCGCCGGTGGACGCGCCCGACGGCACGGCGGCGCGGGCGACCACGCCGTCCTCCAGCAGCACCTCCACCTCGACGGTCGGGTTGCCCCTGGAATCCAGGATCTCGCGGGCTTCGACGACGTCGACGGCGGCCATGTGGTGCTCCTCTGCGGTCTCGCGATCTGCTGTCCGCCCGGAGTCTAGTGACGCCGATCGACGGCTTTTCGGGGCGGCTCCCCTCTGCCGAGTCGGCCGGAACCTTCACGAGCAGACCCCGGGCGACGCTGCCGCAGCGGCTGCGGCACCAGGCGTCCCTGGGTGAAGGCGTCACGCCGCTGCTCCCGGTGCGCGTGGACGGTGCGCTGCTGAGGATGAAGGCGGAGTGGCTCACTCCGAGCGGCAGCTTCGAGGACCGTGGCCACCGTGGTGGTCCTCACCGGGTCGGGACTGAAGGCCACCCAGAGCAGTCGGCACTGGTCGGCCGGGCAGACCCCGCGAGCGCCCGCCCCAGGGAGACGTGAAGCATGGCGGACATCCGGATCCCGACGACGGGCGGCTCCACGACACGGTGCACTCGCCGGAAGGCCGGCGCGAAGGACAGCCTGGACCTCGACGACGACGATCGTGCCGCCATCCGGTCGGCGGTCGAGGGTGAGGCGGAGGCGCGGACCCTCATCACGCACGGCACCGACACGATGGTGACGACCGCCGAGGCGCTTCGCGGCATCGGCGGCAAGGTCGTGGTGCTCACCGGAGCGATGCAACCCGCGTCGATACGCGACAGCGACGCCGCCTTCAATCTCGGCCTCGCAGTCGGCGCTGCACGGCTCGCAGCACCGGGCGTCTACCTCGCCATGAGCGGCCGGCTCTTCCCCGCCGAGACGGTGCAGAAGGACCGTGACGCCGGAGTATTCCGGGAGGTCGACGCCGAGCCTCCGGCGGCCGACCGGCCTTGATGTTGATCTCGCACGCCGTGCCGCGCGTGCATGGCTGCGCCGTCGTACCTGTGTGCGCAGCCGAGAGGGCATGAGCAGTACGGTGCCCGGCATGGATCATCCGCTGCAGTTCGACGCGGACGATCCGGTGCTGCACCGACTGCGCTCCATCGCGCTGGCGCTGCCCGAGGCGGTCGAGACGGTCACCTTCGGGCGGCCGTGGTTCCGGGCCGGACGCGTGTTCGCCGTCTACGGCTCCGCCACGAAGGGTCCGGAGAAGACGCAGCACCCGCGCGCGGTGATCGTGCACGTCGACGACGACGAGCGGCCGGCCCGCCTGCAGGATCCGCGGTTCTTCGTGCCGGGCTACTTCGGTCCGAAGGGCTGGCTGGGCATCGACCTCGACCCGCCCGACACGGACTGGGCGGAGGTGGCCGAACTGCTGGACGCCGGCCACCGGTTCGCCGCCCCACCACGGCTGCGCCGCACCGTGGAACGCGACGGCCGCTGACCCGAGCCGCCGCTTGACGCGTGTTCACCTCGCACGACAGCAGGACCAGGTCTCGACAGCAGGCTGCCGGTCGACCTACGACCTGCTGACGGGACCCTGTCCTGCTGAAGTGCTCACGCGTCGAGGGGGCGGAGATCGCCCGCGCCGTCGGCAGTGACGACCTCGAACCGGGTGAAGCCGTCCGCCGTGAGCGCCTCCAGCTGCGCACGCCGGTTCTTGCGCGTGCGCTCCAATCGCACCCGGGTGCCCGCCGCGACCAGCGCCCGCTTCTCGGCCAGGAGCACCGCGTCCGGGACGTCCGCGTCGTACAGGAGCGCGACCGCCGACGACTCGTCCGGCTCGTCCGGCAGCAGGTCGATGATGCGCTCGAAGCCGATCGAGAATCCGACGGCCGGCACCTGCTGATCCTGGAACCGGCCGATCATCCCGTCGTACCGCCCGCCGCCGGCGACCGAGCTGCCGGAACCCGGATGGGCCAGCTCGAAGATCGTGCCTGTGTAGTAGCCCATCCCGCGTACCAGGGTGGGATCGAAGACGACCTCGGACTGCGGCAGGGCGTCGCGCAGCGCGAGCAGGTGTGCGTAGGCGTCGGTGTCGAGCCAGAGCGGCGGTTGCTGCAGCAGCGACCAGTCGGCGGTGGCGAGCTGCTCGAACTGCTCGGCCAGTCCCGCCGTTGCGACGCCGGCATCGGCGAGCTCCGCCACCACCCCGGCGACCCCGATCTTGTCCAGCTTGTCGATGATGATCAGCGCCGAGCCGGCCTGGTCCGCACCGATGCCCCAGGTGCTGAGCAGCCGCGTCAGGATGCGCCGGTCGTTCAGGCGCACGGTGATCTCGCGCAGCCCGAGGGCGGCGAGCGCGTCCGCGGTCGCCGCGAGCAGTTCCAGCTCGGCGAGCGGCCCCGCCTCCCCCAACACGTCGATGTCGCACTGCACGAACTGGCGGTAGCGGCCCTTCTGCGGACGCTCCGCCCGCCAGACCGGTCCGATCTGCAGCGCCCTGAACACCGGCGGCAGCGCCCCGCGATTGCTCGCGGCGAACCGGGCGAGCGGCACCGTCAGGTCGTAGCGCAGGCCCAGGTCGGCGAGCGCGAGCACGTCGCCGGCGTCGGCGGCGGCACGCAGGTCGTCGGCGGCCAGGCCGCGCTGCAGCACGCTGTAGGCCAGCTTCTCGTTGTCACCGCCGATGCCGCTGTGCAGTCGGGCCACGTCCTCGAGCGCAGGCGTCTCGATCTCGTCGAACCCGTGGGTGCGGTACACCCGCCGGATGACGGCGAGCGCCCGCTCCCGCTTGACCTTCTCCGCGGGCAGGATGTCGCGCATTCCGCGGGGCGGATTCACGGGTGCGGCCACCCCGCCATCCTGGCGCACACGCGCACCTGGCTCCGGTGCCGCCCTCCGGGGCTCGTGCGCAGCCCCAGAACACCGAGCAGTCCCGGACCGCCGAGGCGGGTGATCGGATCCACGACTCCGGGCTGGTTCGTGGGGCTGCTCATCCACCCGGCGCTCGCCGTCGGCGCGCTGCTGCTGGGACTGCGCGCGCTGATCACGCCCGCGCGACGACCGGCACACGGCAGCCGAATCGCCTGAGTCGCCCGGCGCTCCGGGGTCAGGCGGCGGGCGGAGCGCTCTCAGCGGTGCGGATGCGGTCGGTCAGCCGGCGGAGCGAGCCGCGCAGCGCCCGCTCGGCGTCGAGTCCCTGGGCGGAGGCGGCGATCACCAGGTCGAGCAGCTGGTCGCCGAGTACGTCCTCGCTCGCGGGCGGAGTCATCAGCGCCTGCTCCGCGTCGCCGCCCGACACCTCCGCCGGCCGCACCTGCAGTCCGACCCGCTCCGCCCGGCCGAGCAGCTTCTCGGCCAGCAGCAGCGACGGCATCGTCATCGGCACGCCGTCCAGCACGCTGGTGCGCTCGGGCTTCTCCGTGCGCTTCTGCTCCTCCCACAGCACCACCACCGCGTCGGCGTCGGCGGCCTGCTGCGGCCCGAACACGTGCGGATGGCGGCCGATCATCTTGGCGCTCGTGACACGCGCCACATCGTCGATGTCGAACGCCTCCCCCGGCGTCGCGGCGGCGAGATCAGCGTGGAAGAGCACCTGGTACAGCACGTCGCCCAGCTCCTCGAGCATCCCGGCGCGGTCGCCGGACTCGATCGCCTCGGTCAGCTCGGCGGCCTCCTCCAGCAGATACCGCACCAGGGAGGCGTGGGTCTGCTCGGCGTCCCACGGGCAGCCGCCCGGACCGCGCAGCCGGGCGGTGACGGCGGCCAGCCGCTCCAACTCGTGCCCCGGGGCCTCGGTCAGCAGCAGCCCGTCGTCCGGCATCCCCTCATCCTTTCGGATCAACGAGCTCGGTCGACGGTCGAGCGAAGCGGCAGATCAACCCGCAGAAGCGGTGGCTGCATCGTTCGCCGAGCGAACGTCCGCGGGAAGGCGATCCCGGCCGGCCTTCCCGGTCGCGCTCTCCGGCTGCTCGTCGTCGGCAGCTGCCGGAGCGATGTCCGCGCGCACCTTGGGCATCACGATCGCAGCGACGATCGTCAGCAGGGCGGCGAGCGCGACGGCACCGAAGACGGCGAACGAAGCAGCGGCCGTCGCGGTTCCGATCGAATCCCGCGACTGGGCGAGCACGCCGTTCGCGACGGCGCCGAAGACCGCGACACCCACCGCGGATCCGACGGAGCGGGAGAACAGGTTGGCGCCCGTCACGACGCCGCGCTCCTCCCGCCCGACCGAGGACTGGGCGGCGATCAGGGTGGGTGTGGCGACGAGCCCCAGACCCAACCCGACGAGGAAGCACGCTGCGGCAACGAGCCAGAGCGAGGCGGCGGCGACGGTCGCGGCCAGCGCCACGGCGCCGAGGATCGCCAAAGTGCAGCCGATCAACGCGGTGGGGCGGAAGCCGAAGCGCAGGTAGAGCCGACCGGCGTTGGAGGCAGCCAGCGGCCAGCCGATGGTGAGCGCGGCCACAGCGAGGCCGGCCACGATCGGCTGCTGCCCCGCGGTGCGCTGCAAGAAGTTGGGCACGTACGAGGTCAAGCCGATCAGCACGACTCCGACTCCGACGCTGAGCAGAGCCGTGGTCAGCAGCAGCCGCCGGGAGAGCACCCACAGCGGCAGCACCGGCTCGGCCGCGCGGCGCTCGATGAAGACGAACGCGACGATCAGGGCCGCAGCGACCACGAAGGCGGCGAGCGACTGCCACGACACCCAGGGCCAGGCGTGTCCGCCCTCGAGCAGCCCCAGCAGCAGGGAGGTGAGCCCCACCGTCAGGGTGCCGGCTCCAGCGTAATCGATGCGGTGGCGGATGCGCGGCATCGCCTTCTCGCGGTAGTTGCGCGCGACGAGCAGCGCCGCCAGCAGGCAGAGCGGCACGTTCACGAAGAAGATCCACCGCCACGAGACGAATTGCGAGAACACGCCGCCGAGCGTCGGCCCGACGACGGAGGCGATCGCCCACACGCTGGCCAGGTAGCCCTGCGCCTTGGCGCGCTCGGCGACCGTGTAGATGTCACCGGCGATGGTGACCGAGATCGGCAGCAGCGCCCCGGCGCCGAGCCCCTGCACCGCGCGGAAGACGATCAGCCACGTCATCGTGGGAGCGAATCCGCATAGCACGGAGCCGACGAAGAACAGCCCGATCCCGAACAGCAGCAGCGGCTTGCGGCCGACCGTGTCGGCGAGCTTGCTGTAGATGGGCACGGAGACAGCCTGCGCGAGCAGATACACGGAGAACAGCCACGGGAAACTGGCGAAGTCGCCCAGGTCGTCGGTGACGGACTTGACTGCGGTCGCGAGGATCGTGGAGTCGATCGCGATCAGCCCGGTCGAGAGCATGAGCGCGATCAGGATCGGCCCGCGCTCGGACCGGAACCCCACATCGCGGCGGCTGACGGTCGGGGCTGAAGTGGTCACCTTGAATCGAAGCCCGCGGGGCACCCTGACATTCCTCATTCGTCGGGTTCGATCCTGCGAGCGCGGCCGCTCGAGCCGCTACCGTGCACGGGATGACGGCGGAGGGGCTCGATGCCCGAGTCGGTCTGGTGGCGCGGCTGACGGCGGCCTTCGGCGACGAGATCGATCGTCGATCACGGCCACGGCGGCGGTGCTGGTCGTCGGCGGCGGCGTGCAGCCGGGTGTGCACGGCGTCTGGAAGGGCCTCGGCCACCGCTCGACCGAAGGGGACATCCCCGGCTGGAACGACTACCGCGACGTGCTGACCGAGGTCGTGACGAAGCGCGTCCCCCTGCACAGCGGCACCATGAACGACGTCTTTCCGGGCTGGAAGGCGGCACCCGTGGGAGTGATGGCCTGAGGCGCCCGGGCGCTGCCCGAACGGACGGAAATCTCCGCTGTCTCTAAGTTGAAGAGGTGGACTTTCTCGCGATCCCCCGCCTGGTCGGTCAGCAGGTGATTCTGGAGCCGCTGGCGCCAGAACATGCGGAGCAGCTCGCCGCCGCAATCGCCGAGAACGATCTGCACACGGTCTGGTACACCCGCTTGCCGGCACCGGCGGACATGCCGGCCGAGATCGATCGGCGACTGGGGGGAAACGCTGCCGGGACGGTCGTCCCCTGGACCATTCGCCGCGTCGCCGACGGTCGCGCGATCGGTATGACCACCTTCCTCAACATCCGGCCCGACCACCGACGCCTCGAGATCGGTTCGACCTGGATCAGCGCCGGCGCACAGGGCACCGGCGTCAATGCGGAAGCGAAGCTGCTCCAGCTCACCTACGCCTTCGAGCAGCTGCACTGCATCGCGGTCGAATTCCGCGCACACTGGCACAACCGACGCTCGCGGGCCGCGATCGCCGCCCTGGGTGCGAAGCAGGACGGAATCCTGCGGAACCACGACCTCTGGCGCGACGGCACCATGCGCGACGTCGTCGTCTTCTCCATCATCGAGAGCGAGTGGCCGACGGTGCGGCTGTCGCTCTCGGAGCGGGTGAGAACGTCCACGGAGGCCGGTCCCCTTCGTCTGAAATAAGCGTTTTTCGGGTAGCGCCTTTCCATTCTTTTCGATAGTATGTTCGAGTGATGCGGGGTGTGGGCGAGCGGGTGGCGCGGCGTCTTGTGGTGGATCCGGAGGTGGATGAGTGGAAGCTGCTCGAGCTCTCGGTCCGGCGGCGGGTGGAGGTGGGCGATGTGCCGCGGTATCCGACTGCGGGTGAGTATGCGTCGTGGGGTGATGAGCAGTTGGCTGCCCTGCGGTTGGATCCGGAGGACTGGCTGGCGACGGTCACGGAGTTGGACCCGTTCGATGTCGGCCTGATCGACCCGGATGAGCTCGCCGCCCTGCCGGGTGCGGATGAGCCGTTGCCGGAGGTGCATCCGATCAATGTCGCGATGGAGCGGGTCGAGCTGCGGCAGCGGGCACTGCGTGAGGCGGAGGCGGAGCGGGTCCTGGCAGCGCTTGGCACGTGGCGGGTCGCGGTGGCGTCGGTGACGGGGACGCCGGATGCGATGGTGAACGGGATGGTCCAGAAGGCGGTGATGCTGCAGTTGGCGTCCTCGCTGCAGGTCGCGGAGCAGACCGCGTCCGAGTTGGTGCACACCGCGGAGGATTTGGAGACCAACCTGCCATTGACGTGGGCCCGGTTCGTGGCCGGTGGGGTGCCGTGGCGGGGCATGCAGATGGTGCACGCCGCCATCGACGGCCTTGACCCGAAGTTCCTGCCCGCGTTCGACGCGAAGGCCGCCGATGCGGTGACCCGGGTGGCGGTCCCGAAGCTGCGTGACCGGTTGCATGTCATCCGGGAGCGTCTGCAAGCCACTACCGCCATCGACCGGCATGTGAGGGCGTTGCGGGGGCGGCAGGTGACGTTGGAGCCGGCGGCGGATGGGATGGCGTGGCTGTCGAACCTGATGCCCGCCCCCGAAGCCATCGCCATCGACCACGCCCTCTCCACAGCAGCCATCGCCGCCCATGGGACCGAGGGCGAGACACGGAGCGTTCAGCAGTTGCGGTCCGACATCCTCACCGACCTGTGGGTCGAAGGCGCCCGCCACGACGCCACCGAGAAGAACGGCGTCACCGTCCCGGCCCGTCGTGGGGTGCAGGCGAAGATCGCCGTCCTCATCCCCGCGATGACCGCCCTCGGTGTCTCGGAGTGCCCAGCGACGCTGCAGGGCTACGGACCCATCGACATGGACACCGCAAAACGGCTGGCGGGCAACGCGAAGTCCTGGATCCGGGTCCTCACCGACCCCGTCACCGGGGCGGTGATGACCATCGGGCGGAAGAAGTACAAACCGACCGCCGACATGCGCACCCTGCTCGGCCTGCTCGACGGCGGCGGACGCGGACCGAACTGTCGACGCCCACCCGGACAGACCGACGCCGACCACGTCACCCCCTTCCATCAAGGCTTCGCCCGCGGACAGACCGCGCTCGACAATCTTGTGCTGTTGTCCCGCCGCGATCACATGATCAAGACGTCGGGCTTGTGGGACATCGAGTTACGCGACGGCCGCGACCTGGCCTGGACCAGCTTCCACGGCACCCGCATCATCACCACCGTCCAACCCCCCGAACCCACACCCGTGCCCGACGAGTACCTCACTCCACCCTCGACGGATGCAGACCCGCCGCCCGACGAGGCCCGCTGGACCGACGACGACGAACTCGACTGCCCCTTCTGAGGCGGTGATCCGGCGCGCCTTCACGCCGTTCAGTCGGGTCGGGTCGGGTCGGGTCGGTCGGGTCGGTTCAGTCGGGGTCGCCGGCGGGCGCGGCCAGCAGGGCGACTCGCACCTTGCCGCCCTTCGTCTCCTGCTCCCCCACCCGTGAGAAGCCCAGTACTTCGTGGAAGCCCAGGGAGCGGGGGTTCGGCGGGCGCAGGTTCACCTCGCAGGTCACCTCCGAGCGGCCGTCGGTGCGGGCCCGGTCGAACGCGGCGCCGTACAGCAGGCGGCCGATGCCCGCGCCGCGCCGCTCGCCGCCGATCACGATGCGGTCGACGTAGAGGAAGTCGCTGCTGCGGCGCTGGAAGAAGCGGAAGTTCTCGCTGGCGTACTCGGTCTCCGGGTCCATCGCGATCAGAAACCCGAGGGGCTCGGTCGGGTCGTCCTCGTCGACCGCGACCACCGCGAGCGACGCGATCGCCGTCAGCAGCGCCATCTCGTCCTCGTCGGTCATCGGGACCGCCGGGACGGCGTCGTCGTTCAGGGCCACCACCGCAGGCAGGTCGGCGGGCTCGAGTTCGCGCAACAGGACCGACACGTCGACCGAGCGTAGCGAGCAGGGCAGGCAGGCGGGCCGCCGGATCGAGGCCGGTGGGCGGGATGGAAGGCTGGTCCTTCGTCCCGTGTCAGGAGCCCACCGCATGAGGAGGCCCGCCGTGCCCTACGACTCCAGTGCCGTCCCCCTGCTGGCGCCGGCGCTCGACGAGATCGTCGGCCGGCGCGTGCGCGACGGGCACGCCCCCTCCTCCGCCTACGCGCTCGTCGCCGACGGAGCCGTGGTCGCGACGGGCGGCGCGGGCGGCGAGGCATCGCCGGTACCCGACGGCGGCACCGCGTTCCGCATCGCCTCCTGCACCAAGAGCTTCACCGCCACCGCGATGCTGCAACTGCGCGATTCGGGCCTGCTCGACCTCGACGAACCCGTCGATACGTTCCTGCCGATCGCCGTCACCGGAGGCAGCGCGCCGACGGTCGCGCAGCTGGCGGGCATGGTCGGTGGCATCCCCTTCGACGACCCGTGGGCGGACCGCCAGGAGTCCATGACCACCGCCGACTTCGATGCCATGACCGCACGCGGCATCCGGCTGGTGAGCGAGCCGGGCACCCGATACGAGTACTCCAGCCTGGGCTACGCCCTGCTCGGCCGGGTGCTGGAGCGGGTGTCGGGCCGGCGGTACATCGACCTGGTGCGAGAGGACGTGCTGCATCCGCTCGGCCTCACCGGCATCGCGTTCGACCGGTCCGTGGAGGCGCCGGGGGGCATCGCGGCCGGGTTCGCCCGCGTCGGCGACCAGTGGGTGGAGCAGCCGTGGGCGGAGCCCGGCGCGTTCTCACCGCTCGGCGGCCTGCTGGCGACGCCCGCCGCGCTGGGCGCGTGGGTCGCCTGGCTGGCCGCGGCGTGGAGGCCGGAGGGAACCCCGGACGGCACAGCCGGCGCGGGAGCAGTGGGCACAGCGGCGGACAGCGTGCTCGCCGCGGCCTCGCGCCGCGAGTTGCAGACCGGCCGCATGCCCACCGGCACCGCACCGGGCACCCGCTATGGCTGGGGCCTGGTGGCGGAGGAGGATCCGCGGCACGGCGCGATCGTGTCGCACTCGGGCGGGTACCCGGGCTTCGGCGCCCACATGCGGTGGCACGCCGGCAGCGGGATCGGCGTCGTCGTGCTGGAGAACGCCCGCTACAGCGGCGCGATCCGGGCGGCGACGGCCGGCCTGACGGCGGTGCTCGATTCGACCCGCGCCACCGGGTCGGCGCCGGTGCTCTGGCCGGAGACACTGGCGGCGCGCGCTGCGGTGGAGGAGCTGCTGCGCGGTCGTCCGGACTCCGTGACGCGCATCGCATCCGACAACCTGGAGCTCGACGAGCCGCTCGCCCGCCGCGCCGCGCACGCGGCGACGATCGCGACCCGCATCGAGTTGGCGCCGGATGCACCCGTATCAGCGCCCGATGCGGCCGACAGCGAGTCGGCCGCCCACCTGGTCTGGCGCGTGCGCGGCACCCGCGGCTCAGCCCGCTGCGAGGTGCGCCTGACGCCCGAGGCGTCGCCTCGGCTGCAGACGCTGGTGATCCAACTGGGCTGAGCCTGCTGCGGCTCAGGATCACGGAACGCCGACAGCGCAGCTCACTCGGTCTGCGCTCAGTTGGTCAGCTCGGGTACTCGGCCGATCCGCAGCACCGTGGGTACCAGGGCGCCCTGCACCACCACCGAGACGAGCACCGCCAGCATCACGACGGCGAAGACCAGTCCTGCGTCCGGTCCGTGCGCGGCCAGCACCGTCAGCGCGAGCAGCAGCGGCACGGCGCCCTTCAGCCCCGCGGCGACGACGAAACCCTTCTCTCCCCGCGTCAGCCGCACCGGCAGCAGCAGGCCGCCGACCACCACGGGTCGGATGACGAGCACCAGCAGCGCGGTCAGCGCCAGCGCCGCGACGACGACCGTCGGCTGCAGCAACTGGGGCCATGTCGCGCCAAGCCCCAACACCACGAACGCGACGATCTCCGAGAGCCCCGCGGCGCCGGCGAGCAGCCGACGGTCGTCGGCCCTGGCCGGTACCCGGTCGCCGACCACGATGCCGGCGACCAGCACCGACAGAAAGCCGGAACCGCTGAGCACCGTCGCCAGGCCGAAGAGCAGCGCCGCGGCGGCGAGCAGGCCGACCGGACGCAGCGCCTCGTTCGGCAGCGGGATGCGGTCGGCCAATCGACCGAGCAGCAAGCCGCCGAGTACCCCGACCAGTAAGCCGACGCCCAGCTGCAGGACGAACTGCAGAGCGACGACTCCGACGGCGCCCGCGCCCGCGCTCACATCGCCCGTGCGACCCGCGCCGAACGCCACGAGCAGGCCAGCCAGCAGGGCGATGCCGACGGGATCGTTGAACCCCGACTCGCCCGCGAGGATCGTGCCCGAGCGGCCGCCGATGGAGCGATCGCCCAGCACCGAGAAGACGACCGCCGGGTCGGTGGGCGAGAGGGCGGCACCCAGCAGCAGCGACGCGGGCAGGGGCAGTCCGAGCAGCAGGTGGGCCGCCGCCGCCACTGCGGCCGCCGTCGCGAGCGTGCCGACGATGGCCAGCACGAGCACGGGCGCCGCGGCGGCGCGGAACCGTCGGCGGCCGATCTGCGTGCCGCCGTCGAACAGGATCACCACCACGCACACCGTGACGATGCGACTGTCGGTCTCGGGCGCGAGGCGGCCGAGATCCGGGACGACGCTCGCGGCACTGATCGCGGCCACCAGGAACAGCACGGGGGCAGGTACCCGGATGCGCGAACTCAGCCTGGTCGCAGTCACCGCCAGCAGCAGCGCCGCGCCCGACACCAGCAGCGCCGCCCCGAACGGTACGGCGTCGGTCACCGGCCCACCCTACGAGCCGGGGTGCTTCGGTAGTCTCGGGTTCTGACTCCGATCGGGCGACCGGTGCCGATCACGCGAAGAGGGATGGGCAGCACATGGGCAACGCGGTGGCAGGGATCGTCGCGATCGTCGGCTTCGTCATCGGCATCCTGGTGGTCGGCAACTCGTTCGACGTGCCGACCAGCGTGGGCGGCTACGTCTTCTTCGGCGGCATCATGCTGATCACCCTGTCGATCGGCGGCCCGATCTTCGTGCTCGACAAGCTCGACTGACGGGCTCGAGCTTCAGGCGGCGGCTTGCGGGGTGCGCGCGAAGATCGAGGTCAGCAGCTGGCCCAGCCAGTCGATCAGGGCGGCGTCGGGCAGCGGATCGCCGTTGACCGCGGGCAGCGGCACGGTGATCGCGTTCGCGCCGGCCAGGATCTTCGCCCCCGGATACAGCCGCTGCAGGCGCACCTGCATGGAGTCCGGCAGGTCCGCCGGAGCGATGCGCATCATCCGCGGCAGCGCCACGACGTCCGAGAGCCCCGCCTGCTGCGCCAGCCGGCGCAGCTTGGAGACCGCGATCAGGGCCTGCACGTCGTCGGGCGCGGGCCCGTAGCGGTCGACCAACTCCTCCAGCACCCGCTCGATCTGCCCGTCGGTCGCGGTCGGCGCGCTGGCCGCGGACAGCTTCTGGTACGCCTCCAGCCGTAGCCGGTCGCTCTCGATGTAGGTCTCGGGGATGCGGGCGTCGACCGGCAGCTCGAGCCGCAGCTCGGTCTGCCCCTCCTGCGTCTCGCCGCGGAAGTCGCTGACGGCCTCGCCGATCATGCGCAGGTACAGGTCGAAGCCGACGCCCGCGATGTGCCCGGACTGCTCGCCGCCCAGCAGGTTGCCGGCGCCGCGGATCTCCAGGTCCTTCAGCGCGATCTGCATGCCGGAGCCCAGGTCGTTGTTCGCCGCGATGGTCTCCAACCGGTCCACGGCCGTCTCGGACAGCGGCCGCTCCGCCTCGTAGAGGAAGTAGGCGTAGGCGCGCTCCCGGCCGCGACCCACCCGGCCGCGCAGCTGATGCAGCTGGCTGAGCCCGTACTTGTCGGCCCGGTCGATGATCAGCGTGTTCGCGTTCGCGATGTCCAGGCCGGTCTCGATGATCGTGGTGGAGACCAGCACGTCGAAGCGGCGCTCCCAGAAGTCGACCATCACCTGCTCCAACTGGTGCTCGCCCATCTGCCCGTGCGCGACCGCCACCCGCGCCTCCGGCACCAGCTCGGCGATCTCCGCCGCCACCCGGTTGATGGACGACACCCGGTTGTGCACGTAGAACACCCGGCCCTCGCGCAGCAGCTCGCGCCGGATCGCGGCGGTGATCTGCCCCTGCGAGCGCGGTCCGACGAAGGTGAGGATCGGATGGCGATCCTCGGGCGGCGTCGCGAGCGTG
Source organism: uncultured Amnibacterium sp. (assembly GCF_964250715.1). GTDB lineage: Bacteria > Actinomycetota > Actinomycetes > Actinomycetales > Microbacteriaceae > Amnibacterium. The sequence goes on along the minus strand of NZ_CAXUGX010000002.1, from coordinate 136,020 downwards.
GACATCTCGCGGATGCCGGTGACCGCCATCTCGAGGGTGCGCGGGATGGGGGTGGCGCTCATCGCCAGGATGTCGACGTTGGTCTTCAGCTTCTTCAACTGATCCTTGTGCTCGACGCCGAAGCGCTGCTCCTCGTCGATGATGACCAGGCCCACATCCTTGAACTGCACGCCCTCGGACAGGATGCGGTGGGTGCCGATGACCATGTCGACCGTGCCGTCCTCCAGCCCCCGCTTGGTGTCGCGCACCTCCTTGTCGGACTGGAACCGCGACAGTGGCCGCACCTGCACCGGGAAGCCGGCGAACCGCTCCTGGAAGGTCTCCAGATGCTGGCGCACCAGCAGCGTGGTGGGCACCAGCATCGCCACCTGCTTGCCGTCCTGGATCGCCTTGAACGCGGCCCGCACGGCGACCTCGGTCTTGCCGAAGCCCACGTCGCCGCTGATCAGGCGGTCCATCGGGATCGCCTTCTCCATGTCGGCCTTCACCTGATCGATGGTCTCCAACTGGTCGGGGGTCTCCATGAACGGGAACGCCTCCTCCAGCTCGCGCTGCCAGGGGGTGTCGGGGCCGAAGGCGTGGCCGCGGGAGGCCATGCGCGCGGAGTAGAGCTTGACCAGCTCGACGGCAATGTCGCGCACCGCCTTGCGCGCGCGCCCCTTGGCCGCCGCCCAGTCGCTGCCGCCCATCTTGGAGAGCGGAGGCGCCTCGCCGCCCACGTACTTGGTCAGCAGGTCCAGCTGGTCGGTGGGCACGTACAGCTTGTCGCCGGGGTAGCCGCGCTTGCTGGGGGCGTACTCCAGCAGCAGGAACTCCCGGAGCGTCTTCTCGGGCTGCGTGTCGCCGACGCGACGCGGGCCGCGCTTCGCGGGTCCGGCGACCTCGCGCTGCACGAGTTCGACGAACCGGCCGATGCCGTGGGTCTGGTGCACGACGAAGTCGCCGGCCTTCAGCTGCAGCGGGTCGACCACGTTCTTGCGGCGGCTGGCGAGCTTCTTGGTGGCGCGGCCGTCGACGGAGGCGGATCGGCCGTAGAACTCGCGCTCGGAGACCACCGCCAGGTGGGTCTCAGGCTGCTCGAACCCGATCTCCAGGTCGCCGACCAGAAAGTAGGCGACGCCCGACTCCAGCTCGCCGGGCAGCTGCTCCACGATGCGGGCGGCGAGCTCGCGCTCGGCCAGCACGTCGCGGCCGCGTTCGACCAGGCCCTTGCCCGCGGCGGTCACGACCACGCTCCAGCCGTGCCGCAGGCGCCCGCCCAGGTGATCGAGCAGTGCGGAGGGGCGGCCCGCCGTGACCGGCACGGCGGTGCCGTCGACGCGCAGGTATTCGGCGGAGTCGGCCAGCAACGCCGCCATCGACGCCGCGTCCACCTGGTCGTGGTCGATGTCGTGCGCGTCGGGCTGCGACTCGAACGACGTGAAGGTCCACCAGGACCGATCGCCGGCACGCTCGCGCAGCTGGTTCACGGTCAGGAAGTCGCCGGACTCCAGATCGATCGGCGCCTGGGCGCCGGCGGTCGCCGCGTGCCAGGCCGCGTGCAGGAACTCGCGGTTCGTGTCCGCCAGGCTGATCGCACGGGAGGCGACCCGCTCGGGCGAGAGCACGGCGATCGCCGCATCCGCCGGCAGGTACTCCGCGACCGACACCATGCGGTCCGCGAGCGCCGGCGCCAGCGACTCCATCCCCTCCACCGGGATGCCCTCGGCGACCTTGGCCAGCATCGTGGACAGGTTCGGGAACTCGTGGCGCAGCTCGCGGGCCCGCTGCTGCACAGACGGGGTGAGCAGCAGCTCGCGGGCGGGCACGAGTTCGACGTGCTCGACCGTCGTCTCCAGCGATCGCTGGTCGGCCACCGCGAAGGCGCGGATCTGCTCCACCTCGTCGCCGAAGAAATCGACGCGCACCGGGTGCTCACCGATGGGCGAGAACACGTCCAGGATGCCGCCGCGCACGGCGAACTCGCCGCGGCGGGTGACCAGGTCGACCCGCGAGTAGGCCAGGTCGACGAGCGATGCGGTGACGCCGCTCAGGTCGACGCCCCGCTGACCGAGGGCCAGGGTGACGGGCTCGACGTCGGTCAGGCCGGCGACGAGCGGTTGCAGGGCGGCCCGCACGGAGGCGACGACGATGATCGGCGGATCGCCCGGCTTCCAGGCGCCCAGGCGGCGCAGGGCGTGGATACGGCGGCCGACGGTCTCGACGCCGGGGCTGAGCCGCTCGTGGGGCAGCGTCTCCCAGGCGGGCAGGTCGAGCAGCTCCGCGTCGGGAACCAGGCAGTCGAGGGCGGCGCGCAGCGCCTCGGCCTCTCGGTCGGTGGCGGTGACGGCGAACAGGGCGTCGGCATCGCCACGGTCGCGTCGGCGTTGCAGCAGGCTCGCAAGCAAGGGCGCGTGCAGCCCGGCGGTGGCCGAGAAGTCCGCGGACCGTCCGGCCGCACCCAGGGCCCGATCCACGGAGTCCGCGGATCGCAGCAACCCCGTCAACCCGGCCAGACCCACTCGTTGCAGCTTACCGGCCGGCCCCGGTCCCACCTGCAAGCCCGGTGGACCGGGCCTCTGCCAGGTGGCTCCGGCTCATCCCGGATGTGGAGATGCTGGAATGCACAATTGACCCTCCGATTCGCCACCCAGTCACCTGCACTGCACCGGGAACCCCTTGTCCCTCACCCCTGGTCTGCTCCGGCCCGAGCATCCGACCCCGCGGTCCCTGGCCGCCCTTCGCCGTGCCTTCGGCTTCACCGGCGATCGGAGCGACGCGCAGGTCACCGGCCTGGCGCTGCGCACCCAGGACCTGCGGCCCGGCGACCTGTTCGTGGCCGCGCCCGGTGCCACGACGCACGGTGCCGCCCACGCCGGAGCGGCGCAGCAGGCTGGAGCCGTCGCAGTACTCACCGACGCCGAGGGCGAATCGATCGCGCGCACTGCCGGTATCCCGGTCCTGATCGCGGCGGACCCGCGGGCCGTGCTGGGCGACGTGGCCGCGTGGGTGCACGGCACCGCCGATCGACCGCCGCTGCTGCTGCTCGGCGTGACAGGGACGAACGGCAAGACGACCACCGTGATGCTGCTCGACCACCTGCTGCGAGCGCTCGGGATCACCGCCGGCTACAGCACCACCGCGGCGCGAGGAGTGGCGGGCGAGCGGGTGCCCAGCCGCCTGACCACGCCGGAGGCCGACGAACTGCACGCGCTCATCGCCCGGATGCGCGAGCGCGGAGCGAGCGCCGCCGCGGTCGAGGTGAGCGCGCAGTCACTGTCGCGCAACCGGATCGGCGGGGTCGTGTTCGACGTCGTCGGCTTCACGAATCTGACGCACGACCACCTCGACGAGTACGGCGACATGCAGACGTACTTCGCCGCGAAGGCGGCGCTCTTCGATCCGCGGCACGCTCGGCGCGGAGTCGTGAGCCTGGACTCGCCCTATGGCGACCGCCTGGTCGCCGCGGCCGGGATCCCGATCGTCACGATCGGTATGGACGGCGGCACAGGCGGACGGACGGGTGCCGCTCCCGCTCGCTCCGCCGACTGGACGGTGTCCGAGATCCAGGTCGGACCGGACGGCACGGGCTTCCGGCTGACCGGACCCGCGGGCGAGCGGCTGCAGACGCGCGTGTCGCTGCTCGGCGAGCACGCCGCCGCCGACGCGGCGATGGCAGTCGTGATGCTGGTCGAGTCGGGGTTCGCGTTCGACCGGCTCGCCGAGGCGGTCGCGGCCGGCATCGACATCCGGGTGCCGGGCCGCCTCGAGCGAATTCCATCGCAGCGCGGTCCCGCCGTCTATGTGGACATCTCGCACACGCCCGATGCGTTCCTCAAATCGCTGACGGCCCTGCGACCGCTGACCCGCGGCCGACTGATGATCCTGTTCGGTGCCGACGGCGATCGGGACGCCGGCAAGCGGCCCGAGATGGGTCGGATCGCCTCCGAGCTCGCCGACGTGGTGCTCGTCACCGACCACCACTCGCGGTACGAGGACCCCGCCGCGATCCGCGCGGGCATCGTCGCGGGTGTCCGCAGCGCCTCGAACCCGGCCGAGTTGCACGAGGTGCTGGCGCCGCAGCAGGCCATCCGACGGGCCCTGGCGATGGCGTCCGACGGCGACACCGTGCTCTGGGCCGGTACGGGCCGCACCGAGTACCGGGACGTGCGCGGCGTGCGCATCCCCTACTCCTTCCACGACGACGCGGTCGCCGCGATGCGGGAGGCCGGGCTCGTCTAAGGCAGAGCCCGTCTGCTCAGTCGGTGACGGCGACCTCGAGCACGGCGTGGGTGCCGCGCGGCAGCGTCAGGGTCAGCGTGGTGAGCAGCGTGCCGCCGGGCACGTCGAAGGTGGCGGCGATCAGGTCACCACCGCACCGGCCGCTGCTGCGGATCACCGGGCTGGCGGCGGGACCCTTGGTGGGCACGGCCGACGAGGTGGCTCCGGTGTCGATCCGCCACGAGAACGTGGCCGGCCGGTCGCAGAGCACCAGCACGCTGCCGTGGGAGGTCGTCACCGGTGCGAGCAGGCCCAGGCCGACGCGGCCGGAGGCGGACAGGTGCCGCTCGGTCGCCGCGATCTGCAGCACCTGCTGCCCGGTACCCGGCCGGGGCAGTCCGCGCTGGGCGAAGAAGTCGACCGGCTCGCTGCCGACGGGTGCGCGCACGCTGTTGCGCACGAACTGGTGCGCGGCGGCGACATCCTCGGCCCGGTCGCTGAGGACGAAGTCGTTCGGCACGAGCGTGGGACGCGCCGCCGGGTCGGCGGGGGTGTGCGCGAGCATGGCGGCGATCCCGGTCGCGACGACGACGAGGACGAGGACACCGAGCGCGATCACTGCGACGCGGCGGCGCGAGGCCGGCTGTGCGGATGCGGGCTGGTCCGAGACCGAGACCGAGACCGAAACCGAAACCGGGGCCGGGGCCGGAGTGGGAACAGCGAACGGCGTCTCCGGCTCGGCGGTCACCGGAGGCGTCAGGTCGTCCGACGGTGGCAGCGACGGCTGCTCGAAGTGTCGGGCCGCCGACCGCACCGCGAGTGCGCGGCGGTAGGCGGCCAGCGACGCAGCCCCTCCGGTCGGCGCGTAGACGGCGCGGCGCAGCCGTTCGAGCGCGACGTCGTCGTCGGTTCGCCCCTCCGTCGGCAGCATCCGTCCATGATCACGCGCCCGGCGCGCGCCGTCACGCCGCGGGCTGCGTGAGGAGGGTCAGCGCTCCAGGGAGTTGAAGGTCTGCTGGGCGGCGGCGAGGCCGTCGGTCGCCAGCGCGGTCACCGCATCCGCCGCGTCCTGCAGCAGCACCCGGAGTGTGGATCGCTCCGTCGAGGCGAAGTCGCGCAGCACGTAGTCGGCCGCGTCCTGCCTGCCCGGCGGGCGGCCGATGCCCACCCGCACCCGCATGAACTCGGGCGATCCGAGCGCCGACGCGATGTCGCGCACGCCGTTGTGCCCGCCGTGGCCGCCGCCGGTCTTCAGGCGCAGGGCGCCGAACGGGATGTCCAACTCGTCGTGCACCACGATCAGGCGGTCGACGCCGACCGTGTAGAAGCGGGTCAGGCGCGCGGCCGAGCGGCCGGACTCGTTCATGAACGTCTCCGGCTTGGCCAGCACCGCACGCGGGCCTCCGGGACTCAGCCTGCCCTCGGCGACCGCCGCTCCGGTCTTGTGCCGCTTGAAGGAGGCGCGCATGCGCGCAGCGAGCACGTCGAGCACCATCTGGCCCACGTTGTGCCGGTTGCGGGCGTATCCCGGTCCGGGGTTGCCCAGGCCGACGACCAACCAGGCGCCGCCGTCCACGTGCGTGCCGTCCGGTGTGCGCTAGGCCCCGACGGACTCCGCCGTCGCACTCGACGCCTCGTCCGACTCCTCCGTGGCGGACAGTGAGATGCCGACGACCAGCAGCTCGGGGTCGGAGGCGAGCGTGGCGCCCTCGGGCAGCTGGATGTCGGCCGCGGTGATCTGCGTACCGTCGCCCAGGCCGTCGATGGTGACGACGACGCGCTGCGGGATGTTGGTGGCGAGTACCTCGAGCAATAGCGTCTGCGCATCGAGCGTCGCGACGGTGCCGGGCTCCTGCTCGCCCTCCACGTGCACGGGCACCTCGACCTCGACGCGCTCGCCCTGGCGGATGACGAGCAGGTCGACGTGCTCGATGACCTGCCGCACCGGGTCGCGCTGCACATCCTTGATCAGCGCGAGGGCGGCGGTGCCGGCGATGTCGATGTCGAGCACCTGGTTGGCCCGGCGGACGATCAGCAGCGTCTCGTGACCCGGCAGCGAGATGTGCACCGGATCGGTGCCGTGGCCGTAGACGACGGCGGGGATGCGGCCGGCCGCCCGCAGCTTGCGCGCGGCGCCCTTCCCGAACTGCTCGCGCCGCTCGGCGCTGATCTTCTCGGCCATGACAGTCCTTACGCTGGTGGCCGGACGAAGGGCCACTGCTGATTTGGGCCGGCGAAGGGCCGGCGCTCGGTTCGACGCGCATCCGGTTCGATGCGTACTCGGGCGACGGCGGCGCGAAGGCGCCCGAAGCCGCCCGCGTCGATCACGGACGCGCCTGCCGCGCATCCCTCGCCGAAGTCCAGCCCCAGAGCCTACCGGACCCGCCCGATGGCAGCGCGACAGCAGGGGTCGGGAGAGGGTCAGACGTGCTCGAGGGCTGCGATTGAGCGGTCGAGCACCACGTCCTCGGCGCCGGAGACGTCGATCGTGACGCCTCGCTCGCCGCTGCTCAGAGGCTGCAGGGTCTGCAATTGCGAGTCGAGCAGGCTCGGCGGCATGAAGTGGCCGTGCCGCTGGTGCAGTCGGCGCTCCAACTCTGCCCTCGGCGCCGTCAGGAGCAGAAAGGCCACGTCCGGCACGGCCACGCGGATGCGGTCTCGGTACACGCGCTTCAGCGCCGAGCAGGCCATGAACACCTGCTCTCCCGCCTCCGCACGCTGGTGCACCGCTAACGCGACGTTGTCGAGCCACGGCCCGCGGTCCTCGTCCGTCAGCGGCACGCCGGTCTGCATCTTGTGCACGTTGGAGGGGGGATGGAAGTCGTCGGCGTCCAGATACACGCCACCCTGCCGGTCGGCGAGCGCGGCGGCGACCGTCGATTTGCCGCAGCCGGAGACGCCCATGACCACGACCGGCGGCATCCCCATGCGGTCACGGTAGCCAGGTCAGAAGGTCTGAGACCGAATGACCGTGGCCGAACTCAGTAGAACTCGACCGTATTCACCCGGTTCAGCAGCTCCCGACCGTCCAGGAACCGGGTGGCGTTCTCGGCGAACAGGTCGGCGATGCGACGGTCCTCTTGAAAGTTGAGGGCCGCCGTGTGCGGGGTGAGCAGCACGTTCGGCAGCGTCCACAGCGGGCTGTCGGACGCCAGCGGCTCGTGCGCCACTACATCGAGCGCGGCGAAGCCGATCCGACCGTCACGCAGGCCCTCGATCAGCGCCTCCTCATCGATCACGGTGCCGCGCCCGACACTGACGATCACCGCGCCGGGCTTGACTGCGGCCAGCACCTCCGCGCTGACGAGCCCCTCCGTCTGCGCCGTCCCGGGCAGGGTCACCACGATCCCGTCGAACTCGCCGACGCGCGCCGCCAGATCGTCCGGATGGATGACCTCCCCCACGCCGGGTTCGGTCACGTCGCGCCGAGACGTGCCGGCGACGTGCACGCCCAGGGCGTCGAGCCGCACCGCGGTCGCCCGCCCGATGTGGCCGAGCCCGACGATCAGCACCTTCGACCCGCTGAGCAGCCCCATCTCCCACCGCGGCACGGCGCCGACCCGGCGAGCGCGGTACGCCTCCAGCTTCGGCAGCGTCTTGAAGCCCGCCAGCAGGCCGAAGATCGAGAACTCCGAAAGCGGCACCTCGTGCGCCCCCGCGGAGGTGGTGAACACGACCCGCTGCAGCTGCTCCTCGGTGAGCCCCGCCGCCTTCACCTGCGCCCCGCCGCCGGCCGGCATGGTCTGCACCCACCGCAATCCCGGGTTCGCCGCCACCGTGCGCTGCAGCGCCTTCGGGTCCTCCTCCGGCAGGCCGTAGAGCACCTCGGCGGAGTCGACCAGCCGCCGGAACCGCTGCTCGTCCTGCTGCGACCGGGTCCAGTCGGGATCGCCGCGGTGATCGCCGCCGTGCCGCGCCGGCGGCAGCAGATCCTGCTCCACCACGAAGTCGACCCGCGGCTCGCGCTGCACGACCCGCTGCACCAGCTCGTCGGAGATCGGCGTCGCCGCCACCACCCGGATCCGTCGCTCCGCCATCGGCCGTCCTTCCGCTTCCGGCGCCAGTCGCGCCACGTTCGAGCGCCGGATGCGCCGCCGCCGAGCGTACTGAGCGCGCACCGACCGCATCCCCAGCGCCGCGTCGGAGCGCAGCGTTATGGTCGCACCGAGCGGTCGAGCGAAGGAGCAGCAGTCATGAGCGACGCCACGGCGACGACGAGCACCACGGCCACGGCGGACATCGGAGTCATCGGGATGGCGGTGATGGGGTCCAACCTGGCGCGGAACCTGGCGCACCACGGCCACACCGTCGCCCTCTACAACCGCACCGACGCCAAGACCGACCAGGTGATCGCGGAGCATGGCGACGAGGGCCACTTCGTCCCCAGCCACGACATCGACGCGTTCGTCGCGTCGCTGAAGAAGCCCCGCGCGGCGATCATCATGGTGCAGGCGGGCCGCGGCACCGACGCCGTGATCGACCAGCTGGCGGAGCGTTTCGAGCCCGGCGACATCATCATGGACGGCGGCAACTCGCTGTTCACCGACACCATCCGCCGCGAGAAGGACCTGCGCGACAGACGGCTCAACTTCGTCGGTACCGGCATCTCCGGTGGGGAGGAGGGTGCCCTGAACGGCCCGTCGATCATGCCGGGCGGCTCGGACCAGGCGTACGAGACCCTCGGCCCGATCCTGGAGTCGATCGCGGCCGAGGCGGAGGGCGAGCCCTGCGTCACGCACATCGGCACGGACGGCGCCGGCCACTTCGTGAAGATGATCCACAACGGCATCGAGTACGCCGACATGCAGCTGATCGCCGAGTCGTACGACCTGCTGCGCACCGTCGCCGGGCTGGAGCCGCCCGCGATCGCCGAGGTGTTCACCGCGTGGAACCAGGGCGACCTGCAGTCGTACCTGATCGAGATCACCGCGGAGGTGCTCAAGCAGCAGGACGCCGAGACCGGCGGCCCCTTCATCGACGTGATCGTGGACCAGGCCGGCTCCAAGGGCACGGGTGTGTGGACCGTGCAGAACGCGGTCGGCCTGGGCATCCCGGTCAGCGGCATCGGCGAGGCCGTCTTCGCCCGCGCTGTGTCGTCCAAGCCGCAGCAGCGCGCCGCCGTGCAGGGCGTCGAGCACGGCCGGCCTGTGCCGGTGGACAAGCCGGAGGGATTCGAGGACGACGTGCGCGCCGCGCTCTACGCCTCCAAGGTCGTCGCCTACGCGCAGGGCTTCGACGCGATCATCGCGGGCGCCAAGGAGTACGGCTGGGACATCGACAAGGGCGCGGTCGCCAAGATCTGGCGGGCGGGCTGCATCATCCGCGCGAAGTTCCTGGACCGCATCGTCGAGGCGTACGAGCGCGACGGCGCTCTGCCCACCCTGCTGGCGGACGACTACTTCGCCAAGGCGGTCGCCGACGGCGAGGCCGCGTGGCGCCGCGTGGTGTCCACCGCCGCGCTGTCCGGCGTCCCGGTGCCGGGCTTCGCCTCCGCCCTGTCGTACTACGACTCGCTGTCGGCGAAGCGGCTGCCCGCCGCGCTCATCCAGGGCCTGCGCGACTTCTTCGGCGCCCACACCTACCAGCGCGTCGACAAGCCGGGCACCTTCCACACCCTGTGGTCCGACGACCGCACCGAGGTGCAGCAGGACGCCCCCGCCCACTGACCAGACTGTGGAGACCCTGCGTAACTACGGAGAACCCGCGCCACGCCGCGTTCAGCCCGTGATCCTCCGTAGTTACGCGTTCCGCTCCGTAGTTGGGGTGGCAACCGCACGGCGGCGCCCGCGCCTGCACAGTGGGCCCGACAGCGCGGTCGTACCCTGCGACGATTCAGCCCCGTCACCGACGTGCACACGGCACTCGTACACGCCGTGGAGTGCTGCTCTCCCGAGAATGCGGTGGCCGTACTCGACTCCGCCCTGCATACCCGCGTGCTCTCGCCTGACGGCACTTCATCGCGTGAGCAGCCGCCCAACTACGGAGCGGGATGCCTCAGTACGGACGATTCAGGTTAGAACTCGGCGTGTTGGCTGAATTCTCCGTAGTTGGGGTGGACTCCGGAATTGGGGTGGAGTCCCAGCCCGACCGCGGAGTGACGACGGCCGCCCGGAGGGCCGCGGGTACCGTGAGGGGGTGCGGGCGCAGCGGCGGAGGGACGTGTTCGCGTTCGTCGCCCTGTTCTCGCTATGGGACGGCGATGGGTTGCGCGACCTGCTCAGCTGGTGGGGATTCGGCTTCCTGTCGCTCGCCATCCTGATCGGCGCCGTCCTGATCCTGGTGCGGGAGCGGCGGCACCTGAAGCGCCTGCTGCGCCGTACCACGACGCTGCCACTGCTGCTGTTCCTCGGCGTCTCGCTGCTCTCGACCGTGTGGTCCGCCTACCCCACCTCGACACTGCTCGGCTTCTTCGTGCAGCTGTCCACGACCGTCATCGGCGTATCGCTGCTGCTCGCGCAGCCCATCGGCCGGCTGGTCGCGATCTTCGCCCTGATGATCCACGTCCACCTGGCGCTGTCGCTGGTGTTCGAGGCGGTCGTGCCGTTCCTGCCCGGCCACGAGCTGTTGCCGTTCTTCACCGACTACAGCGCGGGGGCTCCCGGAGCGTTCTACTGGAGTCAGGGCCTGCTCTACAAGGGACAGCGCATCCAGGGCATCGTCGGCAACGCCAACCTGACGTGCTTCCTGGCGCTGCTCGGCATGATCATCGTCGGCTGCCTGCTGGCGGCGCGGCGGATCGACCGACGCCTGGGCGTCGCAGCGTTGGCGCTCGACGTACTGCTGTTCGGGCTGACCCGCTCCGCGACGGTCCTGGTGGCGGCGGGTACCGTCGTCGCCGCCACCCTGCTGATCCTCGGCTACCGCCACATCCGGGGCCACGGCCGCATCCTGCTGACCATCGGCGCGGTCGCCATCGTCGGGCTCACCACCCTGAGCAGCTCCGCCATCTTCGATCCCGTGCTCCGGCTGCTCGGCAAGGGCGACGACCTGACCGGGCGGCTGGAGATCTGGCACATCGTCGGCACCCTCGTCGTGCAGCGTCCGCTGCTCGGTTGGGGATTCGTCGGCTGGTGGGTGCCCTGGTCGCCGCCCTTCGACGACCTGGTCGTGCGCGCCGGAGTCACCTACCTGCAGGCGCACAACGCGTTCTTCGACGTCGAACTGCAGCTGGGCGTGCTCGGACTGGCCGCGTTCGCGCTGCTCACCGGCTCGGTCGCCTTCCGGGCGCTGCGGCTCGCCGCCGTACGAGCACCCCTGACCCTGCTGCCGCTGCTGCTGCTCGCGGCCCTGCTGACCCAGGCGCTGGCGGAGAGCCGCCTGCTGATCGAGGGCAACTGGGCACTGCTCGCGATGCTGTGCGTCGCCCTCCCGTGGGGCCGTCATCATCGTGTACCCCCCGAAGTTGGGACCTCCCCTACCGCACGCGCACTGGCTAGCATCGACGGAACGCCTCGCGGCGCACCCCGCACCACCTGAGCCGACACCCATCGGCCGCTCCGCGTCGGCGCGTCCCCTACCCGCCCACTCCTTCGAGCGACTCACGGTCGCCGTGCGCCACCCCGGCGCATGAACGCTCTGTGCATCGAGTCCCGTCCTGACGACGACCCGGTGCAGTCGATCCAACCCACACCCACCCTCCCTCACTCGATCGGTCAGTCCGATCGACAGGACAGCCCGCCACCTCGGCAAGCGGTCCGACCCACGCCGCGCCCACCCCGCGCGGACCGAAACGAGGCCCCCTCCGTGACCGTCACCTCAACGGCCATCGCCCGCCACGCGCAGACCGTCCCCGCACTGCGACTCGGCATGCTCGGCACCAGAGGCGTGCCCGCTGCGTACGGCGGCTTCGAGACGGCGATCGAGGAGATCGGGCAGCGCCTGGTCGAGCGCGGGCACGAGGTGACCGTCTACGGACGCGCCACTGAGCGCCGGGCACCCACCTCGCACCTCGGGATGCGCCTCGTGCACCTGCCGGCGATCCACTCCAAGTCGCTGGAGACGATCAGCAACACCGCGTTCTCGGCCGCGCACTTCGCGGGTACCAGGCGCCACGACGTGGCGTTCGTCTTCAATGCCGCCAACGCCCCGTTCATCCCGCTCATCCGCTCGCGCGGCACCGCCGTCGCCCTGCACGTGGACGGACTGGAGTGGAAGCGCGACAAGTGGGGCAAATGGGGCCGCCGCTACTACCAGATGGCCGAGCGCACCGCCGTCCGCGAGGCGGACGCCCTGATCGCCGACGCCCAGGGCATCGCCGACTACTACGACGACGAGTTCGCGATGCCGACCGAACTGATCAGCTACGGCACCAACATCCTGCGCGACACCCCCACGGACAAGATCGAGCAACTGGGGCTCGTCCCCGGCCAGTTCCACCTGGTCGTGGCCCGCTTCGAACCCGAGAACCACGTGGACGTGATCGTGGACGGTTACGCCCGCTCCGGCGCGACCCTGCCGCTCGTCGTGGTCGGCTCGGCGCCCTACGCCCCCGCCTACACCACGGGCATCAAGCACGCGGCGGCCGCTGACAGCCGTATCCGCATGCTCGGCGCCGTCTGGGACCAGCGCCTGCTCGACCAGCTGTATGCGCACGCCCTCAGCTATGTGCACGGCCACTCCGTCGGCGGCACCAACCCGTCGCTGCTCCGCGCCATGGGCGCCGGCACCGCGGTGCTCGGCTGGGACGTGCTGTTCAACCGCGAGGTCGCCGGCACCGCCGGGCTGTACTTCTCCGGCGCTCGGCAGCTGGCCGGCCAGATCGAGGAGGTGGAACGGTACGCCTACCGCTTCCGCGACATCGGCGAGCTGATGCAGGAGCGCGCCCAGGTCCTCTACAACTGGGACGTCGTCACCGAGAGCTACGAGGCCCTCGCCGCCCGCCTCTCCCGCGGCTACAGCACGCGCGGCATGAGCAACGGCCGCCGCCACGGCACCGCCCCGTGGAACACGTCGTGGGAGGTGGTGGATGCCTGAGCTGCCCCCCACCGGTCCCGAGGTCGGCACCGTCCTGATCGCGCATCCCGGCGCCGAGTTGTACGGGTCCGACCGGGTGATGCTGGAGACGGTCACCGGGCTCGTGGAGCGACGTTGGCGCGTGATCGTCGCGATGCCGACCGACGGACCCCTGTTCGCCGCCGCCCGCAGCCTGGGCGCCGAGACGGTGCTGATCGCCGCGCCCGTCATCCGCAAGCGTCTGCTGTATCCGCAGCACCTCGCCTCGTTCATGGCCGGCTCGGTCGGCGCCGCCCGCCGGATCGACACCCTGCTGAAACGGGTGCGACCGGACGTGGTCTACGTGTCCACCGTCACCGTGCCGCTCTGGATCCTGCGCGCCCGCCGCCGGCGCATCCCCGTGCTCTGCCATGTGCACGAGAGCGAGCGGGCCATGCCCGTGATGCTGCGGGAGGCGCTCGCCTGGCCGCTGCTGCTGGCCGACCGGGTGATCACCAACAGCCGGTTCAGCATGGAGAGCCTGACCGAGGTCGTCCCGTCGCTCGCCCGCCGCACCTCGGTCATCTACAACGGCGTCGCGGGACCCGACGCGGTGCGCCTGCCGCGGCCCGAGGTCGGCGACGGACTGCGCATCGCATACGTCGGGCGCCTCTCGCCCCGCAAAGGGGTCGACGTCGCTATCGCCGCACTCGGAGTGCTGACCGCGCACGGCGTGCCCGCCAGCCTCGACATCGTCGGCGGGGTCTTCCCCGGCTACGAGTGGTATGAGCAGCAGTTGCACGCCCAGGTCGCGACCCTGGGACTCGGCGAGCGCGTGCGCTTCCACGGATTCCGCGCCTCCATCTGGCACACCCTGAACGAGGCGGACGTGGCCGTGGTCCCCTCCCGCACCGAGGAGCCGTTCGGCAACACCGCCGTCGAGGCGGTCCTCGCCGGCCGGCCGGTCATCGTCAGCGCGATCGGCGGTCTCGGCGAGGCGATCGACGGCTTCGCGTCCGCCGTCTCGGTGGACGCCGACGACGAGATCGCGCTCGCGGAGGCGCTGCACCGCGTGGCCGTCACCTGGTCGGCCTTCCGCCGCTCCGCGGTCGCCCTGGCGCCGATGGCGGCCCGCCGCTATGCGCCGGAGACCTATCGCGAGGCGATCAGCGCCGAAATCATCCAGCTGCTCGCCCGCGCGGACGACGGATCCATGGCCCTCGCCTCCTGAGCGCCGGCCCCCGCCGGTCCATCCCCCCACAGCCCACCCCGAAGGCCCCTCCCCATGAGCGTCCCCCCAGCGCCCGGCGTACCCGCGAGAGGCAGGCCCACGCCCGTCGCGACCGGTGCGCAGCCCCCACTGCGCGTCGGGTACGCCGCGGGCGCGTACGACCTCTTCCATATCGGGCACCTGAACCTGCTGCGGCACGCCAAGAGCCAGTGCGACTATCTGATCGCCGGCGTCGTCTCCGACGAGATGCTGCTGCTGACCAAGGGCACCGCCCCGGTCATTCCGCTGGCGGAGCGGCTGGAGATCGTGCAGAGCATCTCCTTCGTCGACGAGGCCCGCGCAGAAACCGTCCCCGACAAGCTCGACACCTGGCGGCAGGTGCGCTTCACTCACTTCTTCAAGGGCGATGACTGGCGCGACACCCCGAAGGGCCGGCGGTTGGAACGGCAGTTCGCCGAGGTCGGCGTCGAGGTCGTCTACTTCCCGTACACGATGTCGACCTCCTCCACGGTGCTCCGTCGCGCACTGGCCGCCATCTCCGCCGGCGGCGAGCGCGAGTCCGCCACCCGCTGAGCCCAGCAGCTGCGCCGTCGGTCCGCCGCTCGCCGCACGGCCCGATCAGCCGCAGGGGGTGTGGGTGATCGTCACCGGCACGGCTCGCACCTTGGGGGTGTGGCTGACCGCCAGCTTGCTGCTGAGGTCGGTGCCGCCGGCGAAGTGTGCGACGACGGTGCGCGACTGCTCCGGCCCCATCTTGATGCTGACGACCGCGACCGGGCGGCCGTAGATGTCGCCGTGCACCGCCGGCTTCAGATCGTCAACACCCGTCGCCCGCGGGTTCGTGTTCAGCTTGTAGTCGATGTTCGTGCCCCAGCGCACGGTCCGGCCGTCGATCGTGACCGAGCCGAGCTTCGCGCCCACCGGCCCGAACAGCTGCACCCACTGGCGGTCGCCGCCGACGGGGATGCGGGACTGGCCCGCCAGCACGTACTTCGGCAGCCCGGCCACCTCCGACGCCTTCAGCGTGTTGGTCACCTTGGTCGTGACCGTGTAGGAGGGCTTCGACGACCGGCAGACCTTGGCGGCGACCCCGACGGTCGCGTCCATGTAATAGCTCATCTTCGAGGTGGAGTCGTCGTTGTAGTACGCGCCGAAGGTGGTCTTCACCCTGTTGTCCGCGGGCAGCATGGTGCCGGCAGGCGAGTCGAGCAGCGCCGCCTCCTCGGCCGGCCGCGCGCTCCACACCTTCAGCCGCTGCTCCTTCAGCATCGGCGCCAGCTGCTGCACGTACGCCTTCGGGCTGCCCTGCCCGCTCGAAACCGCCTTGAAGATCGACTTGGCGGCGGAGGAGAAGAGCGCGTTCTGCAGGTGCGAGTCGGGGAACCGCTTGTAGACGTCGGAGAGCAGGAACCGCACCGCGTTCTTGGAGGTCAGCGTGACGCCGTGGCCGATCGGGATCGGCCCGGTCGCCCGCATCAGGTACGAGAGCGCGACCGGGTCGACCGAGATGACGCCGTCGATCGGCTGCTTGTACAGCTGCAGCCACATGGCGCTGACCATCTGCGCCGTTGCCGGGAAGTCGGGCGTGAAGCTGAAATTGGTCAGGTACGTGGAGGTGTGCGGGCCGTACAGCTTGTCCCAGTCGCCGCCATAGGTCACGAGCGGCTTCGAGAACGGATGGGGCACCTCCTGCGAGTTCGGCTGGCGGCCCAGCTGGATCTTGCCGTTCGACACCTTCAACTCGGCGAGGGCGGCGGGGTTACCGCCGCCGGCGCGCTCCTCGGCGTTGTTCTGGAACATGAGCACGTAGTGGCGCCGCTCGCCGCCGCCGAGGGCCGGATAGAGCAGCGGAGCGACCTTCTTCAACTCGCCGGTGACGGGCAGCAGTGTGCCGATGGTCGAGCGCAGGCGAACCACGGTGCTGCTGATCTGCGGCAGCGTGCCCCTGGTGTTGATCCGCCCGGTGGCCGCGTCAGCGACGCGCAGCGCCGTGTCGAGCTTGGCGACGGCCGGGCCCAGGCGGCGCAGCGGAGCGATGTCGAGCGCGCCGTTCACCGGCTTGAGGCTGTCGATGCTGATCCCGTCCCCCACCTTGGCGACGGGACGCACCCCGGTGCGGACGACCGTGTCGAGCACCTGGGCGATCCGCCGGAACGCCTTCAGGTTGGGCCCCACTCCGGGTACCCCTTCGTAGAGCCGCCAGACGGGATCGTCGACCTGCGCTGCGGCGAGGTCGGTGTTCGCGACGACGCTGGAGTACAGCTGCATGGTGCTGGGGCCGCCGGATCGGCCGATACTGCTCTTGAAGGTCGTCAGCTGCGACTGCGCCCGCTCGAGGGCGGTCTTGGCGGCGATCGCCCGGCCGCCGACCCAGAACGCACTGATCAGGACGAACAGCACCCCGAGCCCGAGGGCGATGAGGCCGACCAGTCGAACGCGACGGCGCACCTCGTGCGAGGCCGCGTCAGGGCGCGCCTGTACAGACTTGCGCTCTGCTGGCACTCGTGATCTTCCTGGGTGGGGTGCCGTCGGGACCGGCCCCGTCACAGTACCGGCCCCGCCGGAGGCATCCGGATCCGTGCTCCGCCCCAGTTCGGGGGCCTCCGCGTGGGTCGGAACCCCGGAACTGCGGGCAAGGGCCACGCCGATCCGACGCCTCGCCGCACGACCCGCCGCGAGGACCCGAGCACCATGTCATCGTTGATCGCGCGGCGCTCGATCTGCGCCGCACAGCCGGGGGTCGGTCGACAAGTGGGCAGCAGCCGTGCGCTGCGCCACCGCGCGCCGTGCCTCGAGGCCGATGCCCGCCCGCACCGCTTGGAGTCCGACCGCATGCACCGACTGTTCCGCTCGATCCGCACGCCCCGCCCGACGTCACGCCCCACGACCCGAAGCACGCGGCTGCGTCGCGTGATCGCGGCGCCGGTCGCGATCCTCGGGGTCGGCGCGCTCGTGCTCGGCGCCGGCGCGGCCACTGCCGCCGCGGCGCCCGCGCTCTCGGTGGGCGGCGTGTCCTACTACGTGAACTGTGCGGCGAAGACGAACGGCAACGGCTCCGCGTCGTCACCCTGGAACAAGGCGAAGTCCGTGAACGCACACGGTGCCTACTCCGCAGGCGACCACATCCTGTTCAAGCGCGGCACGACCTGCTCAGGTCGCCTGGCCCCGCTCGGCTCAGGTGCGCCCGGCAGCCCCATCGTGATCGGCGCCTACGGCTCCGGCGCCAAGCCCACGATCAACGGCGGCGGTACCCCCAACAACACCGGCACCGTCCGGCTGCTCAACCAGCACGACTGGACCGTGCAGGACCTGCACCTGACGAACAAGGTCAAGACGAAGACCACGAAGACCTATCGGGCGGGCCTGCTGTTCCTGAACGAGGGCGGCAAGCGGTTGGCGAACCTGACGGCGCAGCGCCTCACCGTCGACAACGTCGTCAGCAGCCCGGTCGCGGGCTTCCACGGGCCGAGGCTCTTCGGCGGCATCGCCGCTCTGACCTTCGGCACGAGGGGCGACGGATTCGACCACCTGCAGATCCTGCACAACGCGGTGAGCAAAGTCGGCCGCACGGGCATCGTCGTGAACAACGCGGAGTACCCCGCGAGCACCGACACCGACGTGCGCATCGGGTATGACACGGTCCGCCAGGCGCGGGGCGACAGCATCATTCTGATCGGGGTGAAGGGTGGCCGCATCGACCACAGCCTGAGCGCGAACGGTGCCGACTTCTGGCCCTGCCCGCAGTGCAAGAAGGTCAGTCCGGAGACCGCGAACTCGGGTATCTGGACGGCACGGTCGCAGAACGTGCGGATCGATCACAACGAGGTGTACGGCGAGCATCGACTGGGTGGTGACGGCGAAGGGATCGACATCGACGTCTCGGCGAAGAACACCACCGTCGAGGCCAACTACGTGCACGACAACCAGGGCGGCGGCCTCCTGATCTGCAACGCCACCGACCTGACGATCCGATACAACATCCTGGAGAACAACACACGCGCCGCGATCGTCTTCACGACGAAGAAGCCGAGCAAGAACGTCCACATCTACAACAACTCCATCTATGTGGCGTCGTCCGTGAAGGCCGACAGCGTGGTGCGGACCAAGCAGGGCTTCGGCGCCAAGGGGACGCAGTTCTTCAACAACATCGTCTACAGCTTCGGCAACAGCAGCTACCGCTTCCCCGGTCCGCTCTTCAGTAAGGCGAACACCTTCATCGGTCATCATTCCAAGACCGAGCCGAAGGGCGCGGGGACGAGCCACGCGTATCCCGGACTGCGGAACCCGGGACATGGCAGCAACGGCATGAAGACCGTCAGCGGCTACCGACTGCAGAGCACCAAGGGTGCGCAGCGCGGTGTGGCGGTGCCGGCGTCGGTGAAGACCGATTTCTTCGGCAAGAAGGTGAACCCGAAGCACCCGTTCCGGGGTGCGTCGAACGGGTAGCGCAGGGCGGGCGGAGGGCGTGGCCTGCTACTCGGGTCTGCCACCGGCTTCGGGCCCACCGCACTGAACCGACCTTCCCTGCCCAGGTGACAACGGCGGGTTCGACAGCCTGCAGATCCTGCACAACTCCGTCTCGAAGGTGAGCCGCACCGGCACCGGCACCGGCACCGTCGCCGTCGTCGACAGCGAGTACCCGGCGAGCTCGGACACCTCTGTGCGCATCGGCCCCGACTGAGGAGAACCAGCGCAACTACGGAGAACCTGCGCGACGCGCCGTGTTCGAGCCCAGGTCCTCCGTAGCTGCGCAGTCCACTCCGTAGTTGAGGGCGTCCGCCGACGGTGCGGGAGCGGCTACGTGCAGTCGTTCTGCGTGATCGTCACCGGCACCTGCCGCACCTTGGGGGTGTGGCTGACTGCGACCGTCGTGCTCGGATCCGTCGCGCCCGAGAAGTGCGCGACGACCGTGCGCGACTGCTGCGGACCCATGTTGATGCTGACGATGCCGACCGGCCGGTCGTACATCTCGCCGCGCACCGCCGGCTTCTTGTCCGAGACGCCGGTGGCGTTGTAGTTCGTGTTCAGCAGGTAGTCGACGTTCGTGCCCCAGACGACCTTCTTGCCGTCGATCGACATCGAGATCAGCTTGGAGCCGACCGGGCCGTAGACCTGCACCCACTGGCGGTCGCCGCCGACTGCGATACGGGGCTGGGCCGCGAGGACATAGCTGCTGAGACCCGGAACCTGAGACAGTTTCAGGGTGTCGGTGACCTTGGTCGTCACCGTGAACGTCGGCTTCTTCGCCGGGCACATGCTCGACTTCACCTTGATCGTCGAGTCCATGTAGAAGCTCATCTTCGATGTCGCGTCGTCATTGTTGTAGACCCCCACGGTGGTGGCGGTGCTGTTGTCCTCGGGCAGCATGTTCCAGGCCTGCGAGGTCTTCAACGCCGCCTGCTCCTTCTTGCGGACGCTCCAGAACTTCAGCCGCTGCTCGGCCAGCATCGGCGTCAGCTGTGCGAGATAGTCCTTCGGACTGCCCTGACCCGAGGTGACCGCTCCGAAGATCGCCTGCGCCGCGGAGGCGAAGACCGCGTTCTGCACGAGTTGATCGGGGTACCTGGCATACACGTCGGAAAGCAGGTACGTCACCGCATTGTCGGAGTTCAGGATCTGACCGTTCTTGAGCGTGACCGGCCCGGTCGCCCGCATCAAATAAGACAGCGCGACCGGATCGAATGAGATGACGCCGTCGACCTTGCCGCCGTACTGTTTCAGCCACATCGCGCGGACCAACTTGGCGCTGCTCGGAAAGTCCGGAGTGAAGGTGATGTTCTGCAGGTAGGTGCTGGTGTGCAGGCCGTACAGCTTGTTCCAGTCCCCCTTGAACGTGAGCGGCGGCGTCACGTACGGCGACGGGAAATCGGTGGAACTCGGCTGCTTGCCGAGCTTGATCTTGCCGTCGTCGACATTCAGCATCGCCAGCGCCGCGGGGTTGCCGCCGCTGGCCCGCTCCTCGGCGTTGTTCTGGAACATGAGCAGGTAGTGACGCTTCCCGTCGCCACCGAGGGCGGGGTAGAAGAGCGGCATCACCCGGCGGAGCTCAGCCGTCAGCGGGAGCACCTTCTGAATTGTCGTGTGCAGCGTGCCGACCGGTGCTGCGATCTGCGACAGGGTGTGCTTCGTGTCGACGCCCATCGCCGACGCGTCGGCAACGCGCAACGCCGTATCGAGCGAGGCGATAGCCGGTGTGAGCTTCTTCAGCGGAGCGATGTCGAGACCGCCGTCTTTCGGCTTCAGGCTGTCCACGCTGACGCCGTTCGCGGCGTATGCAACCGGCTGTACTCCGTTCACCACCAGCGTGTTGAGCATCTGCGCGATCTGCCGGAACGCCGTGAGGTTCGGACCCACGAACGGCACCGCCTCGCCGAACGACCAGACCGGGTCGTCGACCTCCAGGGCCGCCTTGGCGGTATGGGCGTGCAGCTGCTTGTACAGCTGCACGGTGCTCGGTGCATTCGGTTGGCCGAGTGCGCTCTTGAACGTGGTGAGCTCGGTCTGCGCCTGCTCGAGCGCGTCCTTCGCCATCAGCGCGCGGTTGCCGACCCACAGGCCCCCCGCAACGACGGCGAGGATGCCGAGGACCAGCGCCACGCATCCCAACACGGCGATGCGGCGACGGACGCGTCGACGCCGATGGGCCTGCGGTGATCGAGACGCGACGGACGGCTGCCTCTTGTCGGCCACGTAGATCCCCCAGGTCGAGCGAGATGCGGATGAGCCTCGACATGGTACGGCCGCCGTCGTCGCGCGGCGGGGAGGCGCGGCGCGGGCAGGCGCGGGTGGGTGGCGGGCGGCCCACGCTCTGACGCCGGTGCGGCGCGGCGAGGCGAGGGGCGACGCGCCGGGGGTCGAGGATGGGACGACGGTCACCCGCCGTCCCATCCGATGGTCCTTCTACCTGGAACCGCTTCCTGCATTCGTCATGAGACCCACCGACCGCGCGCTCGCACTCGCACGACGAGCCGGCGGGTTCGGCGGATCGGTGCTGCTGATGGGCGTGGTGAGCATCGCCGTCGTGCCGGTGGTGATCGCGATCGCGGGGCCGACCCTGTGGAGCGGCATCGCGGTCGCCCAGGCGATCGGCTCGTTCGTGGGCGTCGTCGTCGCCTTCGGCTGGGGAGTGACCGGCCCGGCGGAGGTGGGCCGGTCACGGGCCGCCGACCGGGGTGCCTACTTCCGCGGCTCGATCGCCAGCCGGTCCTGGCTCGCGATGCCGGCGCTGCCCGTCATGGGCGTACTCGTCGTCCTGACCGCGCCGGGCGACAAGGCAGCCGACGTGCTGGCCTCCATCGCCATGGTGATGCCGGCGTTGGGGGCATCGTGGTTCTTCGTGGGCGAGCGTTCGCCGAAGCGCCTCTTCCTGCTCGAGACGGTGCCTCGGGCGATCGGCACGATCGCCGGCGCCGGCCTGCTGTTCGCACACGCGCCGCTTTTCGGCTTCGCCGCGTGCCAGGTACTCGGCGGGCTGACGGCGGTCGTCCTCAGCGCGCGCTCCGTGATCCGGCGCTATGCGGGGACGGCCGCCCTCGGTCCCGCGGCGGCAGTCGCCCGGCTGGCAGGGCAGACGGCCGGCGTGCTGACCGGGGTCACCGCGGCGCTGTACGTGAACCTGCCCGTCGTGCTCGCCGGAGTGTTCCTGCCGGGTCAGGTCGCGGTGTACGCGGTCGCCGACAAGCTGCAGAAGCTCGTGCTGACCGGCGTGACGCCCGTGTTCCAGGTCGCCCAGGGTGCGGTCGCCCACCCTGACCCGGAGGTGGTGCGAAGCCGCGCCGCCCGGTCAGGGCGTCTGGCGGTCGGGTTCGGCGCATTCACCGCACTCGCGTTCTCCCTGCTCGGCGGTGCGCTCGTCCGCCTGCTCTCCGGAGGACGCATCGAGGTGCCGTTCCCGGTGCTGGCGGCACTCGGCGTGGCACTCGGCGCCATCTGCACGTCGGCGATCATCGGGCTGGCGTGTCTCACGGCGCTGCACGCCGTCCGTCAGGTTGCGGCGAGCACGGTCCTCGGCGCCGTCGCCGGCATCCCGCTGCTCGTCGCAGGCGCCGTACTCTTCGGACTGACGGGGCTGGCATGGGCGGCTGCTGCCTCGGAAGTCCTGGTCGCCGCCTATCAGATCGTCCACCTGCGGAGGTTGGTGCGGACCCAGTCCAGCGGCGGGGGACCGCCGATCGCCGTCGACACAGAATCCACGGCGATTCCCAATCCGCTCCCCGGAGGTTCGCCCATTGGCTGAACGCACAGCAGACCCCCGCACCACCGTGTTCTGCACGGTCGTCGCCCGCAACTACCTTCCGCAGGCCCTGGCGCTGCAGCAGAGCGTTGCGCGGCATCACCCCGAAGCCGAGTTCGTCGTCCTCGTCGTCGACGGCCGGCCGGAGACGGTCGCTCCGCGAGCGCACTGCCGGCTCGTCGGCCTGGAGGTGCTCGGCCTGTCCCGGCGTGAGGTGGACGAACTGACCGGCATCTACGACGTCGTCGAACTGTCCACCGGTGTGAAGGCCCTGTTCCTGCAGCGGCTGCTGGACCGGTGGGACCGCGCCGTCTATCTCGACCCGGACACCTGGATCGTGAGCCCCCTCGACGAGCTCGCCGAGCTGATCGACGAGCACGGGGTGGTACTCACTCCGCACATCCTGGAGCCGATCCCGCCCGGCGAGAGCTTCCGCTCCGAGATCAATACGCTCACGGTCGGCGTGCACAATCTCGGGTTCTGCGCCGTGGGCCGGAACGGCATCCCGTTCCTGGAGTGGTGGTGGAGCCACCTGAAGCACGAATGCCTGATCTATCCGCTGCTCGGGCTGTTCGTCGATCAGAAGTGGACCGACATCGGGGCCGTGATGTTCGACGCGCAGTCGCTGCGGCACTACGGCTACAACATCGGCCATTGGAACCTGCAGGAGCGACGGTTCACCCGGGAGGGCGACTCCCTCGTCATGGAACGGACCGGGGAACCCGTGCGGCTGTTCCACTTCAGCGGTTTCGATCCCCACGACCCGGATGCGATCAGCGAGCGACAGACGATCTCGCTGAAGGAGACCGACCTCGCCTTCGAGCAGCTCAGTCTGCTGAGCCACGAGTACGCCGAGGTGCTGCTCGCGACGCGGGCCGAGCTGGGCACCCGGTCCGAGTACGGGTTCGATCGGGATTCGAGTGGCCGTCACCTCTCCAAACGGATCCGTCGCACGTTCCGCAAGGACCTGCTCTCCGGCGGCTCCGGCTCGGTCCCGTCGCCGTTCCTCGAGTCGGACCGCGACGCGTTCCGGCGATGGCGGCTGCGATCCCTGCCGCGGCAGGCGACCAGCGCGCTGGCGGATTCCTCGCTCGCGTTCAAATACGCCTTCCCCGACACCTACACCCGGATCCGCAAGGCGGCGCCGACGCAGTTCCACTGGGTTCGTGCGCGGCTGCTCGCCGGCGCGAAGATCCGGCGCTGACCGTGGGGCTGCGTGACCTGCTGGCGAACGAGGGCTGGGCCCACGGCCTGCGTACGGCGGCGGTGCGAGGGGTACGTCGGTACGGCCGTCGAATGAACGGGCGCGTGCTCGGCTGGTCCGGCTCCAGCCTGCCGCTCGGCAGCACGGTGCTCGGCGCCGCGCACATCCGCGTCGGCGACGGGTTCGATGCCGCGCAGCCGGTGTGGCTGGAGGCGATCACCGCGTACGGCGGAGAGCGCTTCGACCCCGAGATCGTCATCGGCGAACGGTTCAGCACCTCCGGGCGCCTGCACGTCTCCACGATCGACTCGGTCCGGATCGGCGACGACTGCCTGTTCGGATCGAACGTGTACATCGGCGATCACGGGCACGGAAGCTACTCCGGGGAACGGCAGTCCACCCCCGAGGGAGCACCCCGCCTGCGTCCCCTCGTCTCCCGTGGGCCGGTGAGCATCGGCCATCGCTGCTGGCTCGGCGACAACGTGGTGGTGCTGCAGGGCGTGCACATCGGCGACGGGGCGGTGATCGGGGCGAACTCCGTGGTCACGCGCGACGTCCCCGCCGGCGGGATCGCGGTAGGCAGCCCGGCGGTGACCATTCGTCGATTCGACAGTGGGAGCGGGTCATGGGGCGCGGTCCGTGCTCGGCAGGAGACGCCCGGTCGTGGCTGACGAGCGTGCCGGGCAGCGGATCCTGCACGTCTCCTCCGCGTTCGACATCGACTTCCCCGGCGGCATCACCAATTACGTGCGCACCCTGGCGGCCAGCCAGGTCGCCGACGGGCAATCGGTCTTCGTGCTGGACGGCGGCGCCTTGACCGACTGGACCCCGCACGGCCTGGGGTTCGCCGTTCGGGGCGACGACGCCACCCGGGTCGACCACTTCAGCCTGAGGTCGCCGGAGGATGCCGCGAAGTCCCGCGACGTGCTGCAGGTCGTGCGAGCCGTGCGCCCGGACATCGTGCACTTCCATCTGACGATCGGGCTCGGCGTGGAGTTCTACCGGCGCTTTTCGGACCTGGGCGTGCCGTACGTCATCAGCCTGCACGACTACTACCTGTACTGCCCGCGCATCACGATGATGGACTTCACGAACGAGGACTGCGGCGGCCCGGAACGCGCCAAGTGCGAGCGCTGCATCGGCGTGCTGGACCAGGTGGATCTGCTCCGCCGAGGCGCTCGCAAGCTGTCTCTGCCGCTTCCCCGGATCCGATCGTCGTCCGTCACGAGGCGGAACGACGTGATCGCCGGCTTCTTCGCCCGCGCGAGTCGCGTGCTGGCGGTGTCGGGTCGCGTCGAGGAGCTCTTCCGGCGGGTCTACCCCGACGCGAAGTACCTGACCTCGCACATCGGCAGCGCCTCCGCGCTCGTGGAGCGACCCGCGCCGACGCGGAGCGACGTGCTGCGCGTGACGGCGCTCGGCACGCTCAGCAAGTACAAGGGCGCCGAGGTGCTGGCGGCGATCGCCGGGCGCCTGCCCCGAGATCGCGTCCGCGTGCGCTTCTTCGGCCGGGTGGACGAACCGCGCTGGGGCCGCCTGGCGGAGCAGGCGGGAATCGAACTGCGGGGCGCGTATGTCCCGGCCGACCTGCCCGGGATCATGGCGGACACCGACGTCGGCGTGATGGTGCCGGTGTGGGAGGACAACGCGCCGCAGGTCGTCATGGAGTTCCTGAACTACGGGATCCCCGTCGTCGCGACCCGCATGGGCGGCATCCCCGACTTCGTGGACGAGCGCAACGGGCTGCTCTTCGATCACCGGCGGCCCACCGAAGTCGATCGAGCGGTCCAGTTCCTCGCGGCGATGACGGCGACGCAGGCTGCGTCCTATCGCGAGCGCATCGGCCGGCTCGAGACACCGGACAGCCATCGGCGGGAGCTGCGCTCCGTCTACGCCGCTTCGCTCGTCGGCTGACGCACCGCACCCCGTTCGGCGGACACCGCGAGGATGAGCGCGAGGAACACCCAGACCTTGAGGTCGAAGAAGTACGACGTCAACATGCCGCCGACCAGCACGACGGCCAACCAGCCCGAGGCCAGCGGCTGCACGGCTGTCCGCCGCAGGGACCACCAGAGCAGCGCGACCATCACGACGATCGACAGCTCGACGAGGAGCAGCAGCACTCCCCCGTCGGCGGCGGCCTGCAACCAGATGTTGTTCGCCACGACCTGCTCGCCCTGATTCGGAGCGACGTATCCCACCTCGGCGAGCGCGCGGCGCAGCTGGCCCGGGCCGACGCCGAACGCGATGTGATTCTGGTCGACCCGCAGAACCGCCCGGTAGAGCGCCAATCGCGGCTCGTTCGACGACGGCTCGTTGGGGTCGAGGACTTCGGTGGGCGGGGCGACCGGTAGCGGCAGCAGCGGCTTCGCCGACGGGGTCGATGTCGGCTCGGCTCGCGTGGACTCCTTCGCCCGAGGCGATTCGGGGCCGGTGGCGGTCGTCGTCTGGGGAGTGGGCAGGTGGCTGGCGACGAAGTCGACGGCGAACGGCAGAGCGAGGCTTGCGACGATCAGAACGGCCGCGGCAGCAGCCGACCGGGCGACGACGCGACGGTTCTGGCGGAACGAGACGAGCAGCAGCACGGCGGCCACCGGCAGCACGAACGTCAGGGCACGCACGTTCACCAGCGTGAGGATCACGCCGAAGAAGCCGATCGCGAGCCATCGCACTCGGCGCTGCTCCAGGACGGCCAGCGCGATCACCGCCGTGCCCGCGAAGACGAGGAAGTAGGCGAAGTAGGCGGGCTCGTAGCTGAACGCCGAGATGCGGCCGCCGACACCGCTCGTACCGACGCCGGTGTACGTGATGAGTTGCGGCAGGCCGACGTAGAAGGCGAAGAGCTGCCAGAGCCCGAAGACTCCCGCGACGCCTGCTCCGGCGATGATCCAGCGCAGCGCCCACGCGACGTCGGCTCGGGTCGCGACGACCGCCAGAACGGCGAGCGCGGGCGCCACCGCACCGGTCAGGACGGCAGCGACCTGTGCAAGACCGGCCGACACCGGTGACGCGGTCAGCGAGCGGACGACCAGGATCACGACCACCGCCACAGCGAGCGGGACGACGAGGCGCGCAGGTCGGGAGAGGGCCCGGATACGACGGAGGCTGGCCCACCACCGCGGCGCACCGACGATCGCGGCGATGGTGAACAGGACCACCGGCAGCTTCACGTTGTACGAACCGAGCCCGATGTTGCCGAGCTGCTCCCAGGACAGCGTGAAGAGTCCGAGGCAGCAGAGCACCGAGGCCGCGCCGGCCAGGATGTCGCTCCGGCCGAGTGAGCCGGGTGACCGAACGGACCGGGTCAGGAACGCGTCGCGCACACTGATCTGACGGCGCCCGGCGCGCAACTGCAAAGCGGGTACTCCTGCCGTGTCGTCCGGCCACAGTAAAGCCTGGGTCGGCGGAGTCGCGAACCCGCACGAACAAGCGCGGGGCGTGTCACGCTCGGTCCGGTCGCCCGTGAACAAGTCGGGAGTACCGCTCCGCCGATGGGCCACTACGCAAGAACGATGCGCGGGGTGCCGCCGATGTAGATCGGATCGTCGCCCACGCGCACGGTGCCGTCCGACCGCAGGTCGATCCGTTCGCCCGTCATCGAGGTGACCGCTCCGCCGCCGGAGATCGTGACGCGATGCGCGGCGCCCGTCGAGAACACGACCGTCACCGCGGTGCTGCCTTTTCCGAGTTGCACGGTCTGGATGCCGTCGGTGCCGATCTTGGTGACCGCAGGCGGTGAGGACATCGTCAGTCGCCGTGCCGCGATTCCCATCGCGGCGGCCGCGGGCTTCGGTACGGCGGCGGCGGGCGCGAATGACGTCGGCCGGCGGAACAGGCCGAAGTTCGATTCCAGGTCGAGCTGGATGGGCGAGTCGTCCACGGCGTCGTACCAGTAGAACCGGGTCATCCCGTGCTCGAGCCCGACCAACTCCGATCGCACCAGGTAGGCCGCCTGATGGCGCTCGTTCACCCAGCCCGGCACGGTGGAGTAGCCGAACTCGCTGAACCAGATCGGGATCGGGACGCCCCCGTGCGCCGCCGCCACCTTCTGGTTCAGCGCCGCGAGGTCGGCGCCGAGCGACTCCGGCGCCGCGGGCTGCACGTAGGGATGCAGGCTGATCGCGGAGAGGTCCGCGAGCCCGCCGCCCCCCACGAAGCCGTCCAGCCAGTCGGCGTTCACCCCGATGCCGGCGGTCGAAGGAGCGCCGATCGCGGCCTGCGGGGACGCTGCCCGAATCGCCGCCGCGGCGGGCCGCAACAGCTGCAGATAGCACTGCGGGGTGGTGCCGCACCGGCCCTTGTTGAAGCGGAAGTCGAACTCGTTGTACACGTCGATGTCCGCCTGCGGATAGTGCGCCGCCACCGCCGCGGCGAATCGCGCATATGCGGCGATGCCGGCCGGGGAACTGGGCGTCACCCCGCCGTCGTACAGGGGGTTGCTGTAGTCGGGGATGAGCAGCGGCCGGATCCCGACTTTCTGCATGGCGGCGACCTCGCGGTCGAGGTCGACCGGCAACGTGAAGACGCCGGGCGCCGCCTCGATCTGCCCCCAGGTCGCATCGGTGCGCACGTATCGCACGCCGATCGCCACGAGGTCGGCGAGCTTCTGGGCGAGGACCTGATCGCTCTCGCCCCCGAGATGCACGCCGACACCCGTGAACGAGTCCCCCGGCGCGATGGCCGGCGGGGCGTCGAAGATCACGAGATTCGTCGACCGCTGTGCAGTGACCTGGGCGAGCGTCGCGGTGATCGAGAATGTGTAGTACCCCTGCGGCGCCTTCAGTCGGACCGTCGCGGCACCGTCCTCGATGTCGCCTGTGCCCTCGGCGGCCTTCGCGCCGCTCATCGAGGTGAGCGACCAGGTGAAGCGTCCTGACGGGCTGCGCCGGCTGCGCAGGTGCAGGACGGCGTCGCCGGTCGTGAGGACGAGCGACGGATCGGTGATCGAGAGATCGGCCGAGCTGTGCTCGAAGCCGGGGTTGCGCAGCACCACGCCGGTGGATCCATACCCCTGCACGGTCGCGTCGTCGATCCAGGTGGATGTGGTCGGCGCTCCGGAGACGAAGCGGATCTCCACCCGCTTGACGCCCTTCGGCACGGTGTAGGCGAGCGTGAACTGCGTCCAGTCGTACGTGCCGGCGGGCAAGGGCAGGGAGACCGTGGTCGTCGAACTGATCTGGGCGGTCAGGGAACCGGCCTCCGCCGACTGCGCCTTGGCCCAGAACCGCAGGTGCATCGGCGCGTCGGTCGAGACGGAGACGGGTTGGACGAGGGAGGCGGTCAGGCCCGCGGCGTCGGTGGCGGGGCGCGTCAGCAGCAGCGAGGAGCTTCCGTCGTGAGCGGTGTCGGACGCGAGGAACCGCGCTGCCGGATCCGAGCCGCCGCTGCTCCAGTCGTCGAACGCATCCGAGTCGGCCGCCTCGGGGCTGAGTGGGAGCGGCTTCACCGGTGCCGCGGGGGGTCCGGCCGACACGGTCGGTGCAGCCACGACGTGATGACGGGCGACGCGCTCGACCGTGATGGCGCCGACGGTGAGCACGACTCCGGCGACGAGACCGATAGCGAGGAGTGCGAGCGCGCGGCCTCGGGGAGGGCGGGTACGCCCGCTCAGCGAGCGCCCTTAGACTGCAGCACGGTCTTGACCGTGTAGAGCATGATCACGAAGTCATCGGTCAGCGACCAGTTCTCCACGTAGTAGAGGTCCAGGCGCACCGTGTCCTCCCACGAGAGATCGGACCGGCCGCTCACCTGCCAGAGGCCGGTGATGCCCGGCTTCACGAGCAGGCGCCGCCCGGCGGCCGAGTCGTACAGCGCCACTTCCTCGGCCCGCTGCGGTCGCGGACCCACGAGGCTCATCTCGCCGCGGATCACGTTCAGGAACTGCGGCAGCTCGTCGATCGAGAACTTGCGGATGAACTCCCCCACCCGGGTGATGCGGGGGTCGTTGTGCACCTTGAACAGCGGCGTGTGGTGCGTGCCCTGGGACTGCAGCAACTCGGCGAGCTCGGCGTCGGCGCCCTGCCGCATGGAGCGGAACTTGTACACGTTGAACGCCTTGCCGTTCAGCCCGATGCGCTGCTGACGGAACAGCACCGGGCCGGGCGAGGAGGCCTTCACCGCGATGGCGGCGGCGAGCATGATCGGGCTCGCGAGCACCAGCGCGATCGAGGCGGCCCCGAAGTCGATGATGCTCTTGGCGACCTTTGCGCCCGCCTCGTAGGACGGCGATTCCACGTACATCAGCGGCATGCCGCCGACGGGGCGCGTGTGGATACGGGTGCCGGCGACCTCGGTGATCGTCGGGGTGACCATCAGGTCGACGCCCGTGGACTCCAGATCCCACCCGATGCGGCGTACGTCGTCTGGCGGCAGGTCCTCGGATCCGGCGAGGGCGACCGCGTGCACGCGTTCGCGCCGGGCGACCGTCGCCACGTCCGAGAACTCACCCAGACAGTCGACCGGGATGTCTGGAGTGGCGAGCCCGTCCAGGTGCGCCGGCAGGCAGGCGCCGACGATCTCGAACCCCAGGTACTTGCGCCGCTTGAACTCCGAGTAGACGTGGTTGATCGAGCCGCTGGAGCCGACCAGCAGCACGCGGATCAGGTAGCGGCCCTTGCCGCGTTGCGAGCGGAGCCACTGCCGCCAGACCCATCGCGACGACACGAGCAGGACGACGCCGACGGGGAACGCGGTGATGACGTAGCCGCGAGCGATGTTCAGCTGCAGCAGCAGGGCGGCTATGCCGACGAAGCCGAAGACCTTGAAACTGGAGCTCGCTACGCGGGCGTACTCCGAGAAGCCCGATCCGACCACGCGCGGGTCTCGCGTCCCGTACACCTTCAACGCCGCCAGCCACAGGGCCGAGAGCAGCACCGATGCGGTCAGGTACGGCACGAGGTTGGTGCGGTCGGCTCCGATCGCCACCTTCTGCGTGCCGTCGATGCCGAGCCACAGGATCTGCGACCCCAGGACGGCCACCGCGATGATCAGCAGGTCGGTGACGACGATCCGCCGCAGGTAGGGCTTCTCCCACGTCGGCTTGGTGCGCCGGATCGCAGTACCGATCGGCGGCGCGGAGGTCGCCCGCCGAAAGGGCGTGGACCGGTAGGAGGTCCTCGTCCGGCGGGGTGCGGAGCGGTCGGTGGTTACAGCCAAGCGAGCACTCTCCCACTTCGTACCTATCCGGCGGAACGACCTGTTCGGGGGTCCAGCGTCACGCGCCGGGTGGGCAATCCGTCCTCGGCACGCCGACCTTCGAGCACATCGCGGATCACCAGGGTGTCCCGGTGCAGGATGACGACGCGCACGATCACGGCGACGATCGTGCCGATCACGGCACCTGCGGTGTTGGCCAGAACGTCCTGCAGACTCGCCACCCGGCCGGGCAGGAACAGCTTCTGGCACGTCTCCACGGCGGCGGACAATCCAGCGCCGAGGAACGGCGGCAGCCACCACGCGCGGAACGGGACGAGCAGGCCCAGCAGGAAGCCAACCGGCACGAAGAAGGCGATGTTGGAGGTGAACTCGAGGAAGTTGTAGTCCACGAACGCCGGGACGCCGTGCACGTGCAACTGATTCAGCGCCTTGTCGATGTAGACGCCGAGGCCGTTGTCGACGGTCTTCGGGTTCAGCGTCACGGCGAGTACGAAGACGATGTACACGGTGGTCAGGATGGACACGAACCGCACGCGGAACGCGCCGGCGTGCGTTGCGCGGCTCATGGGCGTCATCGTAGGGGGACCTCGCGTGTCCGGTCCGGGCGGGGTCGGACACGCTGCGACACTCCTGCAATGCAGCGGCGACGTCGAATCATCGCCGTGCTGTCGTTGCTGCTGCTCGGCTTCGCCCTCGTTCCGGTCTTTCAGGACAACCTGCTCGCTCCCGCCGACGCGTACTTCTTCTCAAATTGGGACCGCGAGTCCCAGGCGCTCGTGCTCGCGAAGATCGAGCAGGACGCGACGACGGGATCCTCGACACCATTCGGTCTGACGAACGCCCAGCCGCAAGTCCTGTCGCCGTACGACACGTTCGACGGGTTGCGGGCGGGTGCCGTGCCGAAGGCGACCTCGTATGCGCCGTACCCCAGCTCGCTCGGAGTGCAGGGCTTCCTCTTCGAGGGCCTGTACCGCGCGGGCTGCTCCAGCCTGACCTGCCTGAACACGGTCGAATCCGCCGGCTTCTCGATCGTGCTCGTCCTGTTCGCGGCGCTGCTCTGGCTCGCAGTGAGCCGATCGCTCGCGTCCGTCGTCCTCTTCTCCAGCCTGTTCTCCCCGTGGACGGTCTCCGCCGCGCACAACCTGTACTGGGTTCCGTGGAGCTGGCTGCTGCCCGCTGCAGCCGCCTGTGCCCTGACCCTCGCCCGAACCCGCAGATGGCGGGTGGTCTGGTTCGTGATCATCGGGCTGACGACGGCATTGAAGGCGTCGATGGGCTACGAGTTCCTCTCCAGCACGACGCTGCTCGCCACCTCGATACCGCTGCTGGCGCACGTCGTGCACGGGAGGCGTGTGGATCGGCAGCTCGTCCGGACGATGGCGATCGTCTTCGCGTCCTGCGTCGCGGGGTTCCTCGTCGTGCTCGTGATCCACGCCTTCGTCGTCGGAAACGGATCGGCGGCGGCCGGTCTGCAGACGATCGCGCATGACGCACTCAAGCGGACGTACGGGTCCACGTCGCTCGCCGCTCCGGGAGACGGCTCGACCGTCCGGTCCCTGACGCTCAGCCCGTTGGCCGTCCTCTCCACCTACCTCGTGAGCTGGCCGACGAGCGTCTTCGCCTTCGACATCGGGGCGGCCCCGTACCCGCCGTTCGCGCTCGGTCGCAGCAGCTTCTGGGTGATGGTGGTCGTGGCCGCCGCGATCATCGCGGTGGACCTGATCCGCGGAAACCCACGGTGGCGGCGGAACGCGGTGGTGTTCGTAGCCACCGCATCCGCTCCGCTCAGCTGGTTCGTCCTGGCGAAGTCGCACTCGGCAACGGCCATCGGCGTGAACTACGTGCTGTGGTACCTGATCTTCATACCGGCCCTGGTCTGGATCATCGGCGAAGCGGCCGCGACCTCCACGAGAGCGCGCCGGGTGACGAACTCCCGCACGTGAACGGCTGAGAGAACCAAGTCGACACGATCCCTAAAACAATGGCCGGTCGTAGATCCAGACCTGGTCACTCGAACTCGTCATCTGCACCTTCTGCAGAGGACGCCCGTACGCCTTGAGCACGATATCCGGTGAGCATCCGAATGCCGCATTCGTCACCACGAACATCCGCGGCGCGCTCAAATATGCCTCCGGGGTATTGACCAGGAACGGAAAATGCCCGATACCACCGGAAGAACAAAGGACGGGGCTGACGCGGACCCGCCGACCGGAGAAATATGAGGTGACCGACGCGTCCCAGTACTGACCGAGGCCGACGGAAAGACCACGTTTCTCAGCAATACTGATTATCTCGTGCGTCCTCACCTGCGGGTCCGGCAATCTCCCAGCAATCGAATCCGTGGTCAGTCGGATGTTCAGTACAAGTGGCAGTATCGCGCAGAGAACTCCAACCAGTACCGCCAGACGCGTTATTCTTAGTCGAGGCCCACTCGCGAGGAAGTCGCCGATGCCGATGACGGCGAGCAGGAGCAGGAAGACTGCTGCGATCACCGCGTAGCGGAAGTTCTCGTCGACGGCTGCGTTCCCAGTCGCGATATCCAGGGCGAGGTCGATGACGATCCCGAGAACGAGGAACGTACGCAACCCACTGCTGTCCGTCCTGATTCTGCTTGCGGCGAGCAGACCGAGCATCAGGCAGATGACAGCGCAGACGAACTGCGCCGCAGGTGGCAGGAGAGCCGCGCTGACGGGTCTGCCCCAGACGTCTCCATTGAAATTACGGATGATCGCACCGAATGCTCCACCAAGTCCAGGCATGATGCCCGCGGGAGTGATGAGTGTCGAGTTGAAGTTCTGAGAAATCATGAGTCCGAACGACTGAGCCGCCGAAAGCAGGCAGACGCCGCCCGCTGAACCGACGACGACCACGCAGAGAACCGTCAGTGCCGCTCGACCCGTGCATCCCGAGCGGAGCCAGGTGATCAGGACGAGGAGGAGCAGTGTCGGCACAAGAACGTCGAGCCAGAGGTTGTCGTCGAGGACTAGGAGCGCCAGCATCGCCGTGCACGCGACGAGTCGCAGTGATGATTGAAGGCGAGAGCGTGTCGAACGCTGTCGTAACGCGCCGATGATCAGATACCCGATTATCAATGCAAGGCCGATCTCCCCGTTCCGCGCGTTCGTCCCCATCAAGACGCTGTTCTGTGCCGGCCTGGCTGCGAAGAAGCACCACATCACCACCATCGCCCCGACCATCGCACGACGATCGTTGCCGGCGTACTCGAGGACGAGTCGGCGCGCGACGAAGAGGACACCGGCGACCAGCGGTACATTCAGAAGCAATATGCAAATCGTGATGGCGAGCGTGCCATTCGGGACGAGTGCTCCCACGACAAGGTAGACAGGTACCTTCAGCACCCACGTCGCAGACCCGGTCGACGGTCGGAACGGCTGTCCACTTTGAATCGCCTGCAGGATGTTCTGTAGGGCGACATCATCGCTCGAGAACGAGAATCGTGCTGCGTACCCGCACGTGGCGAATATGAAACTTATGGATACCAGTATCCATCCGGCCCACCAGATTCGAGTGGTGTCGAAATACGAGTCGGCCTTGTGCCACATCGCGTCCGCCGATGCGATGGCCGTCCGGCGCCGGCTCGATCGCGCAGCAGGGGTCACGACGGTCGCTTCTGGTGCTCCACCTTCTACCTCTGACTCGATGGTGGGTGGCGTCATGGGCGGAGCATACGAGGCGACCCGCCGAGAGGTACGACATCGATCGCGTGCCGCCTCGAAGGCGATCCCGGTAGTCCCGACTCCTTCGCGAACTCCCGCCTCGTTCACGATTCCGGCATGATCGAGTCATGCGCGGGATCATCCTCGCCGGCGGCTCCGGCACCCGGCTGCACCCCATCACGATGGGTATCTCCAAACAACTCGTACCGGTTTACGACAAGCCGATGATCTACTACCCGCTCACGACGCTCATGCTGGCGGGCATCCGCGAGGTGCTGGTTATCACGACTCCCCATGACGTGGACCAGTTCCGTCGCCTGCTCGGTGACGGCAGCCAGTTCGGGATCTCGATCGCCTTCGCCGTGCAGCAGGAGCCGAACGGTCTCGCGCAGGCGTTCGTCATCGGCGCGGACTTCATCGGTGACGAGCCGGTCGCGCTGGTGCTGGGCGACAACATCTTCTACGGCGACGGACTCGGCTCCCAGCTGCGGCGCTTCAACGACGTCGACGGCGGCGCGATCTTCGCCTACTGGGTCGCCGAGCCGCAGGCGTACGGCGTGGTCGAGTTCGACGACGACTGCAGGGCGATCTCGCTCGAGGAGAAGCCGCAGCGGCCGAAGAGCAACTTCGCGGTGCCCGGCCTCTACTTCTACGACAACGGCGTCAAGGAGATCGCGGCACACCTCACGCCCTCCGCCCGCGGGGAGTACGAGATCACCGACGTGAACAGGGCATACCTGCAAGCCGGCCGACTGCAGGTGCAGGTGATGCGGCGCGGCACTGCGTGGCTCGACACCGGAACCCACGACTCCCTGCACGAGGCAGGCGAGTACGTGCGCACGATCGAGCGCCGGCAGGGGCTGAAGATCGGCTCGCCCGAGGAGGTCGCCTGGCGGCAGGGGTTCCTGACCGACGACGAGCTGCGGGAGCGTGCCGAGAAGCTGACGAAGTCCGGCTACGGCCAGTACCTGCTCGAGGTGCTGGAGAGAGGACTGCACGCATGAGGCTGCTCGTCACCGGCGGTGCCGGGTTCATCGGCTCCAACTTCGTCCACCACGTGATCGAGCACACCGACCACACCGTCACGGTGCTGGACGCACTCACCTACGCGGGCAACCGCGCCTCGCTCGCCGGGCTGCCCGCCGATCGCGTCGAGCTCGTCGTCGGGAACATCTTGGATGCGGCGCTGGTGGACGACCTGATCGCCGAGCATGACGCGGTCGTGCATTACGCCGCGGAGTCGCACAACGACAACTCCCTGCACGATCCGCGCCCGTTCCTCGACACGAACATCGTCGGCACGTACACGTTGATCGAGGCGGCCCGCCGGCACGGCACCCGCTTCCATCACATCTCCACCGACGAGGTCTACGGCGACCTGGAGCTGGACGACCCCGCCCGGTTCACCGAGTCCACCCCCTACAACCCGTCGTCGCCCTACTCCTCCACCAAAGCCGGCAGCGATCTGCTCGTGCGCGCTTGGGTGCGCTCGTTCGGATTGCAGGCGACCATCTCCAACTGCTCCAACAACTACGGCCCGTACCAGCACGTGGAGAAGTTCATCCCGCGCCAGATCACGAACGTGCTGACCGGCGAGCGGCCCAAGCTCTACGGCGCCGGGCTGAACGTGCGGGACTGGATCCACGCCGACGATCACTCGTCGGCCGTGCTCACGATCCTGCAGAGCGGAGTCATCGGCGAGACCTATCTCATCGGCGCCGACGGCGAAAAGGACAACAAGAGCGTCGTGGAGCGCATCCTCACGCTGTGCGGACAGCCCTCGGACGCCTACGACCACGTGGTCGACCGGCCCGGCCACGACCTTCGCTACGCGATCGACTCGACCAAGCTGCGCACCGAGCTCGGCTGGCTCCCCCGCTACAGCGACTTCGACGGCGGCCTCGCCGCCACCATCGAGTGGTACCGGAACAACGAGGCCTGGTGGCGGCCGCAGAAGGCGGCCACCGAAGCGCGATACACGGCCCAGGGGCAATAGGCCCAGGAGCAATAGGCGCAGGGGCAATAGGACTCGAAATCAAGCCGCCCAGACCGGTGCGCGGACCGCCCTCGGTGATGAGGACGGTTCGTCGGTCTCAGACACGCGGGCATCGCATCCGCGGCGGTTCGACGTGTTCTGGCTAACGTGCCCAGCGTGGGCGGCGGCAGGGAACCAGCGTCCACTGGGGTGCGTGGGGTGAACGCGATCCGTGGCCGTGGGCGGTCGGTGATCCGCTCGGCTGCAGCGTTCGGGCTGGTCGGGCTGACCGGTATGGTCATCGACCTCGTCGTCTTCAACGTGCTGCGACTGGGGATACTCGGTCCCGGCTTCTCGCTGACGTCGAAACCCCTTACTGCAAGCGTGATCAGTGCCGGACTGGCAATCGTCTTCAACTGGCTCGGCGGCCGGTATTGGGCCTTCCGCGACAGCAGACGCACGGACGCCGTGATGGAGTTCGCGGAGTACGCGGTCGTCGCGCTGCTCGGGCTCGGCATCGCCCTCGCAACCCTGGCGTTCACGCACTACACACTCGGATTCACGTCCCTTCTCGCTGACAACATCTCGAAGAACGTCATCGGGCTGGGGCTCGGGACGATCGTGCGATTCGTATTACTTCGCTTCTGGGTATGGGGACGTGGTCGAGACGGTGGTAGTCGAAACCGCAGCAAGCCGGTCTCGTCACTGGCTCCGACGCTGGTCGCCCGTCTGGTCGACGAACAGCTCGAGCCGGCCACAGGAGAGGTCGTCGGCTGATGAACGACGCCACCAGATCCAATCCCGCATCAACCGTCATCATCATCCCGACCTATGACGAGGTCGAGAACATCGAGAACGCCGTAGCAGCCGTGCTCGGCAACCTGCCCGACGCGCACGTGCTGATCGTCGACGACGCAAGTCCGGACGGTACCGGTGTGATAGCCGATCGCTTGGCGAACCAGGACGAGCGAGTCCGGGTGCTTCACCGCGCGAGCAAGGATGGGCTGGGAGGCGCCTACATCGCAGGATTCAGATGGGCGCTGGAGCGGGATTACGCGCTCGTCGGGGAGTTCGACGCCGACGGCTCACACCCGGCGTCCTCCCTTCCCGTGATGCAGCGGTCAATCCTTGCGTCTGACGACATCGGCCTGGTCATCGGGTCTCGATGGGTGCGGGGCGGACGGGTATTGAACTGGCCGAAGTCACGGGAAGCACTGAGTCGCGGCGGAAATGCCTACGCCCGACTCATGCTCGGGCTCGGCGTCCACGATGTGACGGCCGGGTTCCGTCTGTATCGCGGAGCGCTACTGGGCCGAATCGATATGGACTCGGTCGCCTCCAAGGGCTACTGCTTTCAGGTCGATCTCACGGTACGCACCCTCGCCGCGGGTGGCCGGGTGGAGGAAGTACCGATCTCCTTCCAGGAACGTGTCCTCGGTGTCTCGAAGATGAGCCGGTCGATCGTGCTCGAGGCGATGTGGATGGTGACGATATGGGGCGTTGCGCGGGCGCTCGGAGCCCCTGGTCGTGCGCTCGCCGGCCGGGTCAGCAGGCCCGTCGCCTCACTGCAGTCGCAAGTCGACGTCGCCCCGCGAACCTCACCGGACTTCTCCTGATGAGTGCTCGCCGAAGTCGTTCAACGCCCAGGTCTTCGATGTCGACGCCGACTTCCCCATAGGATCGGTGGCCGATGGTCCCTCATGGAAAGCGCCTTCAGGCCCTAGAGACATCAATTCCCGGTCTTATCGTCTTCGAATTGCCGGTACCGGGCGATAACCGCGGGTGGTTCAAGGAGAATTGGCAGCGCGAGAAGATGCTTGCGCTCGGCCTGCCCGACTTCGGGCCGGTACAGAACAACGTCTCCTTCAACGACGCCGTCGGGACAACCCGTGGCATCCACGCTGAGCCGTGGGACAAGTGGGTGTCGGTCGCGACCGGGCGGATCTTCGGCGCGTGGGTCGACCTGCGTGAAGGCCCCACCTTCGGTGCCGTCTTCACCGCCGAGATCGACCCGTCTCGGGCGATCTTCGTGCCGCGCGGCGTGGGCAACTCCTACCAGACGCTCGAATCGGACACCGCCTACACGTACCTGGTCAACGACCACTGGTCCGCCGGCGCCTCGTACACGTTCCTGAACCTTGCGGACGAGACCGCGGCGATCGCCTGGCCGATCCCCCTCGATACGGTCGAGATCTCGGCGAAGGATCTCGCCCATCCGCGGCTTGGCGACGTCACGCCGATGGCGCCGCCGAAGACCCTGGTGCTCGGCGCGAACGGTCAGTTGGGCCGCGCGCTGCGTGATGCACTGCCACAGGCCGAGTTCCTGGGCCGCACCGAGTTCGACCTCACCGACCCGGCGGCCTGGACCAGCCGCCGCTGGCGCGACTACGGCACCGTGATTAATGCCGCCGCCTCTACCGCGGTCGACGCAGCCGAGACTCCGGAGGGCCGAGCGGCTGCCTGGGCGATCAACGTCACCGCGGTCGCGGATCTGGCCAGAGTCGCCACTGCGAACGGGCTGACGGTCGTGCACGTCTCCAGCGACTACGTCTTCGACGGCACGCTCGAGATCCACACCGAAGACGAGCCCTTCACACCGCTCGGCGTCTACGGCCAGACCAAGGCCGCCGGCGACGCCATCATTGCCACGGTGCCCCGCCACTACATCGTGCGCACCAGCTGGGTGATCGGCGACGGCACCAACTTCGTGCGCACCATGGCCTCGCTCGCCGAGCGCGGCGTGAACCCCTCCGTGGTCGACGACCAGATCGGTCGGCTCTCGTTCGCAACCGACATCGCAGCGGGAATCGCACACCTGCTCGGCGTCCAAGCGCCGTTCGGTACCTACAACCTCTCGAACTCGGGCGAGCCGC
The DNA here is from genome assembly GCF_964250715.1 of uncultured Amnibacterium sp. GTDB lineage: Bacteria > Actinomycetota > Actinomycetes > Actinomycetales > Microbacteriaceae > Amnibacterium. The sequence goes on along the minus strand of NZ_CAXUGX010000002.1, from coordinate 96,541 downwards.
AGAGCTGGGCGGATATCGCGAAGCGTGTCTACGAGCTCACCGGCAACGATCCGGACCGGGTGACCGGCATCTCCACCGCGGACTACTTCGCGGGCAAGCAGGTCTCCCCGCGCCCGCCCAACTCGACGCTCGACCTGGCGAAGCTGGTATCAACCGGCTTCGCACCGCGAGACGCCGACACCGCCCTTCGCACGTACGTAGCGGGCACATCTTCGGCAGGCGACTCGTCGTGATTCGCAGGCGGACGTCGTCGCCCGATCGCGCGTTCGCCTGCGCACTGCGTGTCGGAAAGTAGACACCGCCTTCGCCGCATACGTTCGTCGAGCGGGCTTCGGCCCATCGTCACCCCAGGACGATCCGAGCCGACAGCTGCCCGTCGGCCCGTACGCGGCAGGCGCGCGCCCGCACCTTCGGAAGGACGCGAGTGGGACTCCTGCGGCTCTTCCTCGCACTGTCCGTCGTGACGGCGCACGCAGCGTCGCCGATCTTCGGGATCCCGGCCGCTCCAGCGTTCTTCTCGGTCAACGTCTTCTTCATCGTCTCGGGCTTCTACATGTCGATGGTGTTGAACAACAAATACCGAGACGTCGGTATCGGCACGTTCTACAAGAACCGCGTCGTACGGCTGCTGCCCGTGTACCTGATCGGCACGATCTTCGGGCTGATCGTCACCTTCGGCGCGGTCGCCACCTTCTTCGGCACGCTCAGTCGGTGGGGCCCGGTCTTCTTCATCGTGACGAACCTGGGGCTCGTCGGGCAGGATCTGTCCTACCTGCTGTGCGTACCGGCATCGCACGACGCGTGTGCGTACCCCGTCTCGATGACCATCAACCCGCCCGCCTGGTCGCTCAGCGTTGAGCTCGGCTTCTACGCGGTCGCGCCGTTCATCGTGAAGAGCCCGAGGCGCACCTACTTCTTCATCGCCGCCGGAATCGCGTACCTGATCGCGACGAACTTCATCCAGATCCCGACGGGGCCGATCCCGCGACTCGGGGTGAAGACGGCGTTCGACTTCAACTACTACTTCTACCCCGCGTCGTTCCTGTTCTTCGGGGTCGGCGCGATGGCGTATCAGCTGTCGAGCGGACTCGCGAAGTTCCGGTATCTGCCGGCCGCACTGCTCCTGGTCGGGGCCGCGTTCACCCAGACGACGATGTCGTTCTGGTTCCCGTTCATACTCGCCATCGCAGTGCCGGCGCTCTTCGCACTCACGAAGTCGAACAAGATCGACCGGACGATCGGGGAACTCTCGTATCCGGTCTACATCCTGCACTTCCCGGTCATCGACGCACTGCACGCCTACCTCCCGGCGAAGTCGTGGCTTCTGACACCGGCGGTGTTCGGGTCGTTCCTCGGCCTGATCCTGATCGCGGTCGCCCTGCTCGTGCATTACACGGTCGAGACCGCGGCCACGAGGTTCCGACACTCGCTCATCCACCACGAACCCCAGCCGCCCGGTCTGAGCCTGCGAGCGAAGCTCACGAGTCGAGCGTTCCTCGTCGCCTACTTCAGCATCCCGGTCGTCGTGCTGTCGTGGGTGTTCGTGCAGCAGGCCGTGCCGAGCGCATGAGTGACATGACACCGGAGGTGATGTCCGCCACCGGGAGAGCGTCGACCGCCGCGGTGTCGCGCCCCAATCGTCGTGCACCCGCGTTTGCAGTGCTGCGCCGAGTCAGGCCGGACAGGATCTCCGCCGTCTGGCAGGGCGCACTGCTCGCCCTCACGTTCGCGGTCGCCGCGTATTACACGCTGAAGACCAATCGCGATTTCTGGTATGACGAGGCGATGCTGGTGCTCGCCATCCGGCACGAGGGCTGGCTGCCGCCGTGGCAGCCGATGGCGATCTTCGAGCAGTCCACGCCGTACGGCGTCTACGTGATCCAGAAGCTGATGCTGAACGTCGTCGGGTTCAGCACGAACGTGCTTCGCATTCCGAGTCTGATCGTGGCCGCGATCGGCGGCTTCGCGACCTGGCGAACCGGTCGGCTGCTCTATGGCGGAACGGCCGCGTTCGTCGCGGCCCTCGTGGCGATCGGCAGCGTCTTCGTCGTGCAGGAGGCCGGCGACTTCAAGCAGTACGTCTTCGAATACACGAGCGCTGCGGTCGTCGCCTACTTCGGGGCAGGCGCCCTGAAGAGCGGCGTCCGGATCCGCTCCACCGTCACGCTGTTCGCCGTCGCGATCGTGCTGCTGCTGTTCAGCAACACCATCGTGCTCGTCACCGTCGCGGTGGCGGTCACCGTGATCGCCGCGTCGATCCTGCAGCCGGAACGACCCTCGCGGCTCCGCATCGCGGCCTTCGGCATCGCGGCCGTCGTCTACCTGGTGATCTTCGCGGCATGGTATCTGCTGGTGGCTCGGCCGGCATCGTCCTTCCAGCTCGCCTATCCCACGTACTCGCAGATCAACGGCCTGCAGGGATATGCCGGGATCGTGCAGAACGTGACGCAGCCGACCGTCGCCTACTTCGTGCAGATCACGACGTTCGCGGCGGTCGGCCTCGTGGTCGCCGCGTTCTGGCGCCGGCGTCTGCTGCCGGCGTTCGCATTCGCGGCGGTGGCGATCCTCGGCGGTGCCGCGGCGCTCGCGCTCGGTGCCGCACCGTTCTCCGCCGAGCGGCAGATCCTGTTCCTCGTGCCGCTGATCGGCATCGCGACCGGCGCCGCCGTGCGAGCAATTTGGAGTGTGCTCAGCACCGCCATACCGACCCCGCAACAGGGTCGTCGACTCGTCATCGGCGGGCTGGCGATCGTGGTGACGGCCGGCATGATCTGGACGATCAAGCCGAACGCCGTGATTCAACGCCAGCAGGTCGGGACCGCACTCGCCCAGTACTCGTCGAGCTGTCCCGCGTTCTGGATCGACTGGTGGGCGCAGCCCGCCGCAACGCTCTATGCGGAGCAACTCGGCATCTCGTCGCACCTGCACGGACTGGTCTCGACCGCCTCCGGCAAGGGGCAGGACGCGTGGGCCTACCGCGTGATCGATCACCCGGCCGCGTACCAGACCGCGATGGTGCGGTACGTGAAGCGGCATCCGTCCACGTGCGTGATGATCGGCACTCGACCGGACGAGGTGGGGCTGGTACTCACGCCGCTCGCCGACGCGCACCTGACCTGCACGCAGTTCGCCGCGCTGGCGGACACCCAGCTGTACCGATGCGTGAGGAAGGGGACGACGTGAACGAGTTCGCCGAACGCCGTCCGGTGGGCCGCCGCCTGCGAAGCCTTCGACCGAGCCGCCGCTTTGTAGGCTTCGCCCTCGGCTCCGGCGCCGGTCTGCTCATCGATCTAGGCGGGTTCGGCGTACTCGTCGCGCTGGGCGTCGCTCCCGGGATCGCGAACCTCTGCAGCTCGTTCGCATCGATCACGGTGGTCTATCTGCTGGTCACGCGATACTCGTTCGGCGTCGGCACAAAGCCGTCGACCTACGTGATCTTCGTCGCCTGGTATTCGCTGGCGATCATCGTCTTCTCGACCATCATCGAATGGGCGGTCGTGACGACCGGGCTCCCGCCGATCGTCTGCAAACTCGCGTCCGTGCCGTTCTCGTTCTCGTTGAACTACGCGTTCAGCCGGTTCCTCTTCAAGCGCGGACGGCCGAAAGCCGGGTGACCCCAGCGCGAGGCGGTCTGCCGGGCTTCACCCGGGCTCAGCGATCGAGTCGCCGGCGTTGAACGCATTCGTGCTGCTGAGCAGGCTCTGCGGCAACGCCGGGCCGGTGAGATAGACGAACAGCTTGTCGGCGGAGACGGCGCTGGTCACCGTGCGGTGCTCGCCGTCGGCAAGGGTCACCGTCTTGCCGGGAGCGAACGCGATCGCGTTCGGCCCGGTGTTCTTCACCTGGAAACCGGCGGCGTCGCCCCGGAAGAGTCCGTTCAGCCACGATGCGTCGGTCACGGCGAGCGGCCTCGTCGAGATGGTCCAGAAATCCCGATAGAGCGACAGGGCCCGGCTCGCGGCGGGTACCGGTACAGAGGTGATCGTGCATCCCGTGATCGTGGTGTGCTTCCCGGCGGGGACGTCACGCACGACCAGCTTCCTCGGCACCAGATTCCGGGAGTACACGGGGACGCGCTGCGCATGAGCGCCGGGGTCCAGAGCGACGAATCCATCGGCATCGACTGCAGAGTTGATGTCGTTCTGGATCATGGAGAACCCGCGCGAGCCCCGACCCGGCCCGGCGTACTCGACGGTCAACTCGCCGAGACCGGTGATCCCCGGGGCGACCCGAACCGACTGCCCGTCACTCGCAACGGTGCAGGTACCTGCCGTCGGCGCGACCGGCGAGGGCCCGACGTGCTTCCAGACGACGGTGTACGGCGAGTCGGCCTGCGGTGCGTAGTTGCGGAACAGGTCGCGGTAGAACCACCAGTTCGCGCTGATGTTCCAGGACACCCAGCCGTAGCTGAGCTCCTTCGCAGTCGTGACGACCTCGTCGGGGTTCGTCCCCATGTACGCCGCGAAGTTGTCCCGTTCCGCACCGAGTGCATGGATGACGGAGTCGACCTTCACGTGTTCGTTCGGCCCGCTCTCCGCGGTCCAGAGCCCGGCGTACTCCTCGATGAAACTGGTGCCTTTCGTAGGCAAGGCGGCGACGTGGTCGTCGAACACGCGATTCAGGTACCCGCCCAAAATGGGGTTGTAGCCGTAGTCCGAGGTATCGGCCACGACGCCCTGGCGATAGCCGGCATAGGAACCGATCTGCACCACCAGGGCGACGACCGGAACGACCGCGAACACCCACACGAGCGACCTCGGCGGTCGCCGTGGCGTGCCGGTACGACCAGGTCGTCGCCGATCGGACGCGGACAGCTTCGCGATCACCCAGCGCACGAACACGACGATGTACGCGATCGTCGCCACGGAGGCCCAGAGGCGGTACGGCAGGAAGTAGTCGTCCAGATGCCCGCCGATCAACGCCGTCAGGCCGCCGAGCATGGCCGCCCAGCCGAGATAGGCGGCCAGGATCGACGTCAGGCCGGGCCGACGGAAGAGGGCGAAGAACGTCGCGACCGGCAGTGCCGGCAGGAACGGGATGACCTTGTACGTCCTGAACGTGAAGAGCAGGTCGTGCAGCGAATAGACCCGGTCGGCGGCCTGCCATCCGCCGAAGTACCAGTTCTGATCACCGAGCACGTCACGGAAGTTGTAGGTCAGTTGCGCGGCGAAGAAGCCGCCGGTCGCGATCAGTCCCGAGACCACATACGCGACGCCGAGCGCCAGCGCCAGCACGCCGAACTCGCGCAGCCGCCAGCGACGCAACCGCAGACCGTAGTACGCCATGAAAGCCAAAAAGATGGCCACCGGGGCGAGTGCGAAGTCGTTCGACCACAGTGCCAGCACGATGCCCGCGACCACGCCGACGACCGCGATGGCCCGGTACCGCGGCAGGTACCGCAGGGCGAGCAACGCGGTTCCCGTCAGCACCATCGGCGAGGATGCGCGGACAGGACGAAGACTGTTCCCCGGAATCGCAGACGAGTACAGCGCGGTCAGCACCGTCTGGACCTGGTTCGGCAACCACAGCGGCGGCGTTGCGCTGAACACGATCAGCAGCAGCACGACGGAGCCGACGCCGAGCAGGGCGGTGAACGAACGCCGGCGCAGGATCAGCACGAAGACGAGGCCGGCGACCAGCTCGAGCACCGCGACGGTCACGAAGTGGGCGGAGAACGCCGAGGCCCCCAACGTGCCGCCCATGATCCAGAACAGCGGGAAGAGCAGGAACACCGGCCCGATGCCGAGATACGGGAAGAAGTCCCGCCCCGGCAGATTGCCGTGGCTCAGACGGATCAGACCGCTCGCCGTCTGGAACGCGCCGTCCAGGTGGTAGGTCGGCAGGACCACCGCCGTCTGCAGCGAGTAGATCGTGGTGATGGCGAGGTTCAGCACGAGGAGCACGATCAGCAGCGCTCGACGTCGCACGATCCGGGCAACGACCTGTCGCCGCGTACTCGCCGGAGCAGTCACGGGTGCAGCAGCAGTCGCTCGTTCAGGAGCGGTCACCGGTGCAGGAGCGGTCACGCCGCGTACCGCTCTCGTGCCAGCCGGATCGCCGCTCGGACCCGATCCGCGTTCAGGCCCTCATCCCGCGACCGCATCTCGATCGAAACGACGCCGTCGTAGCCGACCGAACGGAGTCCGGCGGCGGCGGCGGCGTGGTCGACCAGGGTGTCCTCCAGGTCGCCGAGCTGCGGTGCGCTGGCATGGAAGTGGCGCAGCACTCCCCCGAACGACTCGATGCTCACCGCCGGGTCGTCCCCGCTGAGCGTCATGCCCGCGGCGTCCAGGTGCAACCCGAAGCCGGGCGCATCCACCGCATGAACGAGCTGTGCGCCCTGCTCGGCGGTGGTCACGAAGTTGCAGTCGTAGCTTTCCGGGTTCGGCTCGATGCAGAAGACGGTGCCGGCCGCGCTCGCCCGGTGGCCGAGTGCGCGGAAGAAGTCCGTCGCGATGTCGAATGCCTCCGCGGACTGCATGGAGTCGGGAACGCGACGATTCCGGGGTGAACCGAAGACCAGCCGGCCGGCGCCCATCCATCCCGCAAGGTCGATGAATCGCTCGAGGTGCTGACGGGTTCGACCGCGCAGATCGCTCGAATCGAAGATCGTCAGGTCGCCGCGGCCGAACAGCATCGACTGGAAGGCCACGACTTCGAGTCCTTCATCGGCGAACGCCGCCGCTGCCCGATGCGCGTCGTCGCGAGTCACGAGAAGGGGATCGGGAAAGCTGCGGGTTGGCGCGATCTCGATCGCGTCGACGCCCTGCTCGCGCAGCACGTCGAACACCGCTTCGTCCTCGGCGGGGTGCCAGGCGATGTTGGAGACGGCGAGCCTCACGCGACGGCCCGCATGGTCGAGACGAACTGGCGCAGTTGCGCGAGCACGGAGTCGCGGCCGTAGAGGTACCCGTTGCCGCCTGCTTCGCCGTGCCGGGTGCGCATGTTGTAGTGCACGATCGGCAGCGCCGGCTGCTCGGGCAGCGGCTCGCGGCCGAACACCTCGCGGACGATGTCCGCGCTCGACACCGGCTCGGCGGCGAGGTTGAGCAGGTCGAGCCGCAGCGACTCCGCGCGCTCGATGTCGGCCCGAAGGTTCGCCAGGTTGTAGTACTGCAGCGTGCTGGCCGGCTGGATGCGATCGACCTGGTTGTCATGCAGCAGATCGAACACGACGTTCTTCTTCAGGCCGTGGCCGAACAGGCCCGGCAGGCGCAGCACGAGTACGACGTCGTGCAGCTCGCGAGCGGTCTGCTCCAGCCGGTAGCGATGCAATCCGTACGCGTGCAGTCCGTCCGTGTCGATCGGAGTGCTCTCGTCGACGCCGATCGGCACGCCGTACACGTCGACGGTCGACATGAGGATCAGCCGGTCGCACGAGAACGTGCCGAGCAGCCGCTCCAGTTCGGCGACGTGCGCGGAGTCGGCCGCGGGATCCTGGTTCGCGCGCCACTTCTCGGCCTTCGCCGCAGAGAACACGACGTCGCCGAAGGTGCCGCCCGCAAGATCGTCGGTGTTCTTGGAGTTCACGAGCAGGTTGAAATGGCGCTGCTGCGCCAGATTGCCGCCGACGAATCCGGAGTAGCCGACCAGGACGTCCTGCAGGTTGCGCTCCGTCATGCCGTCGGCCTGCGATAGGTGCGCCGGACCGCCCGGAAGAGCAGCTGGAGCACGTGCGCGTTGCCCCGGACCGGGCTGATCTTGGTGGGCGTCTTGCCCTTCGCCGGGTACGAGCGCGTGACGGGCGTCTCGGCGGTGCGGAAGCGCGGGTCGCGCGAGCTCTCGATGGCGAGGTGGTAGTGCAACTCGTAGGTCATGAAGACGTCCCGGAACGGCGCGATCGTCTCGTCGCCGAGCAGGCGGGCGCTGTACGCCCGGAACCCGTTGGTGGTGTCGGTGTGCCGCTCCCGGGCCGCCAGGCTGATCAGCGGCGCGTGCAGCAGGCGGACCGCCAGCCAGCGGGAGAGCGGCGTGTTCACGGCCCGGCCGCCGGGGATGAAGCGGGAGCCCTGCACGTGGTCGACACCGGAGTCGAGCAGGCGGGCGAACTCCGGGATCGGCGCGGGATCGTCCTTGCCGTTCCCGTCGATCGTGATCACGCCGTCGTAGCCCTGGTCGAGCGCATAGGAGAACGCCATCCGCATCTGCGCGCTCAGCTTGCCCGGCCCGCGCTTGGTCAGCAGCGCGCGCACGTTCCAGCCGCGCAGCGAGTCCAGATCCAGAGAGCCGTCGGTGCTGCCGCCGTCGGCGATGACCACGTCGAACGTCTCGGCGAGCTCGGCCATCGTCGCCAGCTGGGCACGGATCTTCTCGCCCTCGTTGATCACGAAGACGACGACGCAGTACTTGGAGCCCTTGGGCCGGAGCTCCACGGCATCGAACTGCGGCACCGCTCGGGCTGTGCCGGTGCCGGTGCCGGTGCCGGTGCCGGCGCCGGTCTCAGGCACGGGCGACGTTCCTGCGCTCGGTCTCGGCGATGACGGTGTCGCTCTCGAGTTCCTCGGTGATGAAGTAGCCGGCCTCGCGGCGGCTCTCGCTCAGGATCCTGCCGACGTACTCGGCCTGCACGGCGAGGATCAGGCCGATGATGAAGAACATCACCGAGAGTTGCAGCGAGGTCGTCGGCCAGCCCTCCGCGACATGGGCTACGACGAACGTGACGATGATCACGTAGACCGCGTACAGCAGGTTGAACAGCGCGGCGACGAGGCCGATCACGGTGACGACCCGCAGCGGATGCGTCGAGTAGCTGCTCACCATCTCGATCGCGTCCAGGCCCTTGGGCCGGCTGGACACGCGCCGTGCCTTCAGGTCGAGCAGCGAGTACTCGTAGGTGTCCACCCGGAAGCCGATGTAGCGGATCAGGTGATGCAGGTATCGGTGCGTGCGCCCCGCTGCGCCGAGCGAGTTGGCCGCCGCGCGGGTCAGGCCGGTCAGGTAGGTCGACCGTGCCGGGATGTCGACGTCGAGGAACCGCCGGTTGTACCAGTAGAACGCGCCGCGCCCGAGCTGGGTGAGAGGACCTCCTCCGAGGGGGCTGTCGCTCAATCCCTCGACCACGTCGCTTCCCGAGCGCAGCTTCTCCACGACGCCGAGGACCGCTTCGTCCGAGTCGTAGGCCATCGAGGTCACGACGATGTAGTCGCCGATCGCCGCATCGAGCCCCGCGAACACCGCGGTGTCGACGGCCGACCGTCGCGACAGTCGCAGAATACGAAGGCAGGGCTCCGTGGGGAGCAGTTGCCGCAGCTGGATCAGCGTGTCGGGCGACAACTGGTTGTCGATGATCACGATCTCGTAATTGCGATATCGACCCGCGACCGCCGAACCGAGGGAGCGGATCCGCTCGGCCGCCAGCGGGATGTCGTCGTCGATGATCACCACGACCGACACGAAGACGTCGGCTCTCGGCTCGGACAGTTCAGCGAGCTCCATACAACTGCTCCAACTCGTTCAACACGTCATAGATGTTGTCCAGCTTGCCGCCCATGATGCAGGTGTACCCATGCAGCCCATGATCGGGGCGGAAGAGGATCGGGCGACTGTCGTCCTGCGCCGACCGCGCAAGAACGGTCTTCGCTTCGAAGAGCGAATCCCGATACGAGATCGCCGAGGCACCCGGCATGTATCGCATGACGTCGGCGTAGATCGGGGCGAAATTCGTCTCTCGGCTGACCTGGTTCATCGCGGCGTAGGGATTCCGCGATGTCGCGCCGGCACCTTCTCGCCACCGGTGGTGCGGCGTATACCGCACATGCGAGAGCGAATGCAGCTTGCGGGACGGGAACGGCATGATCGAGAAGAAGGGACCGTCCATCACCGTGACCGCTGCATGCTCCAGCTCGGGCGGCATCGAGACCAGGACGAGTTCGGTGAGCTCGTGCTGCAGGTCGACCAACGGCAGCCCCGCCGCCTCGTGCAGTGCGTTCAGCCCCGAATACACCGCGCTGATGACCCGTGGTGCGCGGACGGCGTAGTCGCCTGAACCGACCTCGAGACCATCGTCGACCGCGACGATCCGATCGACCTTCGACTGCGTCCGCAGCTCGATTCCGCCCTTCGCGGCGATACGGTCGAGCAGCATCTGCCGCAGGATGCGCGAGTCGAACGACGGCTCCTTGACCAGGAACAGCTTCTCGATGCGCCGCTCGTCGAACAGTCTGGTCATACTCGCGGGCGCGTCGGCGATGTACGACCCGATGCGCCGGCAGAAGAGTTCGAATTGCCGCGCGTTGGTCTTGCTCAGTGTCCGGGCGATCCCGTAGTAATGAGTGAAGTCCTCGACGATCGCATCACGGTATTCGCTCGCGAAGCTCGGGAAGTTGACCTGCGACCGATAGGCGGTGAGAATGCTCCGCGGATAGTGGTATCCGTTGTGCACCCTCGCCTGATTGACGTACGAAGCACGATTCATGAAGTCGGGGGACGACTCGAGGACCGTGACCTGGGCGAACCCCAGGCGCTCCCGCAGGAACAGCGCGATGCGCAAGCCGTAGAACCCCCCGCCGATGACGACGGCGTCAGCGGCATCGGTCACGCTTGCACCCCCTGGACAATCGAGGCCGAGTGGGCAGCGGACTTGGGCAGATGGGCAGTCTTGTCACCGGTTCGGGGGACACGATAAGTCGGCTCTCCGTCCACAGACGGCCGACACGCGCGGGAAGAGCCGCACGCTCGTCGCGGCTCCAGACTGATCGGCAATGGCAACGGACCAGGAAGCACGACGAGTCGAACATCCGCAACGCGGCCGGCGTTCAGCGGTGAGCGCGACAGCGGTGACCGACCGATCCGAGGGCAGCGGCCGGGCCGAGCAGCGGGCTCGCCTCCTACGCCTGGGCGGGGTGGTGCTGGTCGTCCTGGTCGTCGGCGTGACCGCGGTGTGGGTGCGCCGGCAGCAGGTGCTGCTGAGCGGCGGGTTCAGCGCGATCGGCGGGTACGACGACGGTGTCTACTTCAGCGCCGCCCAGTCGCTCGTGCACGGGCGGCTGCCGTACCGCGACTTTCTGTTCCTGCAGCCGCCCGGCATTCTTATCGTGCTCGCGCCGTTCGCGGCCCTCGCCGAGCACATCGGGGACGGGCAGGCGTTCACGGTGGCGCGGCACGCGTTCGTCGGGCTCGGCGGCGTGAACGCGGCGCTGATCGTGCTGATCCTGAAGCGGCTCGGGCTGCCCGCCGCGCTGACCGGAGGCATGTTCTACGCCGTGTTCGCGCCGGCCGCGTACGCCGAGCGCAGCACGCTGCTGGAGCCGCTCGGCACGCTCGGCGTGCTGCTGGCGCTGCTGATCCTGGCGCAGGACGGGCTCGCGACGCGGGCAGTCGGGCGGCTGCGGACCGCTTGGCCGGTACTCGCCGGGCTCGCGCTGGCCGGGGCGATCGGTGCGAAGGGCTGGTACCTGCTGCCGGCGGCGATCATCGTGCTGTTCCAGCTGCGGCGGGCGCTGCCGATCCTCGCCGGCATGCTGCTGGGCGGGATCGCCCTGTTCGGGCCGTTCCTGGTCGCCGGCGGCGGGGCGATGGTGCGGCAGGTGGTGATCGACCAGCTGGGCCGGCCACGCATTCCGACCGATACGGTGCAGAAGCGCCTGACCGGCCTGCTGGGCGTGCACACCCTGCCGGGGACGATTCCGCCGCAGGCCGCGTTCTGGACGATCGACACGCAGATCCTGGTGTTCGGGCTCGTTGCACTGGCGCTCGCGGCCCTGGCGCTGACCGTCCGTGGCGCGCGCGTGTGGGTGGTGCTGCTCGGCGTGGCGATCGCGGTCGTCGTACTGGTGACGCCCACCTTCTACCTGCACTACTCCGCGCTCACCAGCCCGCCGCTCGCGCTCGTGGTCGGGGCGGGGGTGCACCGCGTCGTCGCGCCACTGCGTCGGCAGGGGCGGCGCTGGCCACTAACCCGCGGGCCAGGGAGGCGCTGGCGTGCAGTGGGCTGGCAGGGAGTCCGCGGCGCCATCGCGGTCGCGCTCGCGCTCGGCGCCCTGCTCGTGCTGCACCAGCCGACCTATGCGGTCGGCTCCAGCCGCGCGATACCGGTCGCGCGACTCCGCGCCGCCGCCGCGCAGGTGCCCGGCTGCGTCCTGAGCGACGACCCGTCGATGCTGATCGAGATGAACGTGGTCTCGCGCGACCTGGCGCTCGGCTGCACGTTCCGGCCGGACGTGACCGGGTACACCTACGACGCCGACGCGGTACCCGGCCCGCCCGTCCGGCAGACGAACGAGCGCTGGCAGCGCGACCTGGCCGCGTACCTGACCAGCGGGGACGCCTTCATCCTGGTGCGGGGTGCGACCGGCATCAGTGACGCCACCCATGCGCAGCTCGTGCGCGGACCCGTGCTGGCCCGCGTCGACCAGTACTTCCTGCACGGCGTGCCGCCTGCAGGGGTGTCACGGTGAGCGGATCCTGCCGGCCCTGCCCGAAGGGCAGTCTGCCTCACCGATGTGCCCCGAAGAGGACCGCGTGCCGGATCGCCGTTCGAGCGGGGTGGGTCCGCGCGCATGGGACACTCGTCGCCGACCGCGGGCTGACGGGGTCGGCGAGGAGAGCGAGCGATGTCCGGCACCGATGACGGCGCCCCGCGCACCCTCGTCTGCATCCCCACCTACAACGAGGCCGAGAGCGTGCGCACGGTCGTCTCCCGCGTGCGCAGCGCCCGGCCCGAGGTCGATGTGCTGGTCGTCGATGACGACAGCCCGGACGGCACGGGCGCGATCGCGGATGGGCTCGCCGCCGCCGACGCCCAGGTGCTGGTGCTGCACCGCACCGAGAAGGCGGGCCTGGGGGTCGCCTACCTGGCGGCCTTCGCATGGGGGCTGCAGCACGGCTACGACGTGATCGTGGAGATGGACGCCGACGGCTCGCATCGGGCGCAGGACTTGGAGCCCCTGCTGGACGCGGTCGCCGGCGGCGCGGATCTGGCCCTCGGCTCCCGGTGGATGCGGGGCGGCCGCGTCGAGAACTGGTCCAGGCACCGCCGGTGGCTCTCGCGGGGCGGCAACATCTATGCCCGCCTGATGCTGCGGGTGCCGGTGACGGATGCGACCGGTGGGTTCCGCGCCTTCCGGGCCGCTGCGCTGACCGAGCTGGACCTGCGCGACGTCGCCAGCCACGGCTACTGCTTTCAGGTCGACTTGGTCCGACGCGCACACGACCACGGGCTGTCGATCGTGGAGGTACCGATCGTGTTCGTGGAGCGCGAGTTCGGCATCAGCAAGATGAGCGGCGGCATCGTCACCGAGGCGCTGTGGCGCGTCACGGTCTGGGGCATCCAGCGCCGGCTGCGTCACCTGGTCCACCGGGTCGCCCGCCGCCCCGCTCCCACCGGCTGACGCCTGGGTGACGACCGGCCGATGCGGGTCAGTCGTTCTCGACCACGAAGTCCCAGCTCGACAGCACGTTCTTCGTGCCGCCCGACCATCGCATGACGCCCTCGCCGGTGGGCATCGCGGTGCGCAGCTCGAACGACACCGACCGGCCCGGCTGCAGGATGGCCGGGATCGCCGGCTGACTCGGCACCGCGGCGACCGGGTAGATCGTGCCCAGGTGGTCGAGCGTGTTGAAGTCCGCGACGCGGATGCGCACCGGAGCCGTGGCGTGGCTCATCGTCACGGTCCACGTGCAGGTGGTGTCTTCGGGCTGCACGGGCAGACCCTCGCCCGGCACCTCGGGGCCGACCACGGTCATCCGCACCGAGCCGGAGGCGAGGTGCACCTCGACGTCGTCGCCCTCGGAGGTCACCGCCGGGTGGCGGATGTCCGCGACGAGCAGGCTGTTCGGCTGACCGGTATCGGCCGGCAGAAAGCTCGGCAGCGCCCCGTACGCATCAGGATCAGGAGTGCTCGACGCGGCCGGCGTGCGGGCAGTCTGCGGCTGCACGGCCGGCGCGGCCGTGCAGCCGCTCAGCAGGACGGCGCTCACGAGGCCAGCGGTCAGCAGTCCGCCCGCCGCGACGACGCCGAAGCGGCGCCGGGTGCTGGACCCGGCGCCGCTCGACCCGCTCACGAATGCTTCTTCTTCTTGGCGTTGTTGAAGACGTCCGGGCCGAAGGGCGCGAGTCCGGATGTCGCGGCGAAGCCGATGTGGCCCTTCTTGTCCAGGCCGCCCGAAACGGTGCCCGCGGGCAGCTTCGTGTGGTCGTGACCCGTGCTGACCTGGAAGATGTCCTCCATCGTCCGCAGCCAGCTGTAGTGGTCGTAGAACCGCGTGGTCGAGGTGCCGGGCTTGATCAGCGGGCTGATCAGCACGCTGCCGGTGTCGCCGCCGCCGGGTGTCGGATCCTTCGCGTCGAACAGCGGGTCCGGCGTCTGCCCGGGAGCCAGGTGACCGAGGGGGCCCTCGGCGCTCAGCGTCAGCCCGGTGACCGCGCCGCTCGGCTGCACCGGGTCGCCGGCCTGGTTCACCAGCTGGAACGATCCCTTCACCACCGTGCCGGTGCTCGTCGTCGGGAACAGCGGGCCGGTGTTGCTGACCGTGCCGACGAACGTGTCCGCCGGGATCGGGCTGGTCCCACCGGGACCGGTGGCGTCCTTCGTGTCGGTCACCTGGCGTCCGGTGTCGAGCGAGTTGATCGCGTCGTCGGCGATGAACGCCGAGCCGGGCGCGCCCTTCACCGTGTCCGTGCGCGCACCGGGCGTGGTCCCCGATCCGCCGCGCACGATGTTCGGTACGCAGCCGGCGGGGACGGGTGTGGGCGTCGTCGTCGTGCAGGCGGCGGGCCGGTCGATGAACGAGTTGTTGCCGGGGCCCGGGTACAGCTGGTTGCCCTTCGAATCCGTGCCGAGGGTCGAGTTCACGCCGGTGGGCTCGGAGTGCACGTTGCGCCCGTGGATGTTCTCACCGGCCGCATCGGCCTTGATCCCCGCCTTGGCGCCCGGCTTGTCCTTGCGCGTCGGGCCGTAGTCGTTCGCGTTGTTGAAGCTGTTGCCGGTGTAGGTGAAGGGCGGGTTGGCCTCGTCGAAGGTGATGTCGATCAGGCCGCCGTCCTTGAACGCCGCCGACCGCTCGATCATCGGCACGTAGTACTGCAGGAACAGGTCGGATGCGTACAGCCCGCCGGTCTGGTTCTTCGGCGTGGTCGCCGCCGGGTTCGGGTAGGGCTTCTGGTAGATCGGGGCACCCTTGGCGGTGAACGCGCCGGAGAGGTTGTTCCCCTTGCAGATGGCATCGTGGGCGTCGCTGCAGTTGTTCGGCGTGATCCAGCTGAACGCGGGAGTCGTCGACTTCTTCTGCAGGTCGTGGAACAGGCCGCCGGAGGCGTTGTCGAGGTTCGCGATGTGGTTCTCGTCGCAGTCCGAGCCGCCGCCCACCGGCTTCGTCAGCGGGGGCTTCAGGATGCCGGAGGTGGTCCTCGTGCCGGTCAGGCTGTGGAACCACGGGAACGGAAAGTGCTTCGCCACGTACTGGTCGTTCGCCTGGGCGCCGGTGAAGCTCGTGACCCCCGGCGGCAGCGGGCTCGCACTGGTCGCGCTCATCACAGTCGGATTGATGGTCGGATCGTTGGCCGAGGTGCCGGGGCCGCCGCAGACGGCGTCCTCACGTCCGGGCTGGTTGCCCAGATCCTGCGCGTAGCCCTTCCAGGTCTTGTGCGCCGCGTCCAACTGGTTGAACAGGGTGGGCGCATCCGAGGGGTATGTGCAGCCGTTGGCACCATTCGGCGCGTTCGCTCCGCTCGGCTGCGCGGCGTTGGCCAGCGAGGCGACCTGGCCCTTGTTCTTGCCGCTCTTGACGATCGTCTTGTTGCTGCCGAAGTCGAAGTTCTTCACGCTGCAGTCCGCCTGCGTGTCCTCCTCCGGCGCCTGCCCCGAGACCATCGACAGGTAGTTGTCCTGGCTGGAGTGGCCGGTGCCGTAGTAGTTCTTCAGCAGCACCCCCTGCTTCGGCAGGGTCTTCCACAGGTAGCTGTTCTGGTTGAGCCCGGTGAAGGTCGCGTCATACGACTTGTTCTCCAGGATGATCAGCCACACGTGCTTGATCTGACCGGCCTTCAGGCCGGTGCTCGAGATCGAAACGCCCTTGTGGGCGGGGACCGCGGCCGCCGTGGACGCGGATGCACCGATGGCGCCGACACCGAGGACGGAGGCACCGATGAGTCCGGTCGCGGCGACGGCGGTGACGATCACACGCACTCGCCGACGGATGGAGCGGGAAGAACGAAGGGGAGAGAGACGGCGAGAGAGACGGGGAATCTGCACACCCCGGTTCTAACGGGCTCGACCGGTGCGGGATCACCGATCCGGTGAACCGCGGGTGAACGGACGCCGAACGGCGGAGTCATGCCCGGCGGTTCCCGCAGATCCGGTCCCCCACGACACGGCCGCGCGCCTCCGGGACCGCCCTCACCCTCAGGTCTAACTTGAGGGTTATGGCGATGACCCTGCGGCTGACCGCCGACGAGGACGAGACCCTGGCCCGGCTCGCGAAGTCCTTCCGCACCTCGAAGAACAGCGCAGCGGCGACCGCGATCGAGATCGCGGCGCCCAAGCAGAACCACGAGGAGTTCGTCGCCGCGTCGACCACGGCGCTGCTGCGCCGCTACGCCGCGCTGATGACCAGGCTCGCCGACGCCTGAATCGGGACAGCTCGAATCAGCACCGCCTCGGCTCGCCGAGGCCTGATTCGGCTCCGAAATCCGGTCGCGCCGTAGAGTGTGGCTCCATCGGGCGCCCGAGCCGTCGAGCACGAGCCCAGATCCGACGAGCCCAGACCCGACAGGCGTGAGATGTCCACGGAATCGCTGTCCTCGCGATCCGCCCAGCAGACCGAGTATCTGAGCATCGACGACGTCGTGCAGATCGTCGAGATGTTCAGCGAGTCGCCGCTGCGCGAGGCGGTGCGCGATCTGGGCCTGCTGATCTCGGCCGTGGAACGGCCCGCGCTGCGCTACCGCGGGCAGGACATCTACACGCCGCTGGCCATGAAGGCGGCGGCCCTGATGGAATCGCTCGCCCGCAACAACGCGCTGTTCGACGGCAACAAGCGCCTTTCCTGGCTGGCCACGAACGTGTTCCTGGAACTGAACGACGCCGCGGTGCACTTCAGCGACAACGAGATCTTCTCCCTGCTTCGCGAGGTGCAGCAGGGCTACCTGGCCACCAACGAACTGGCGCACCGCCTGCACCTGCGGCTCGGCCCGAAGAGCTGAGTCGCGCCTCCGCCGCCCCGCTCACTGGTGGGCGTGCAGCTGGACCGGCCCGATGTACGTCGTGGTGCCGGCTCGCAGCGTGAAGGAGCCGACCGGCGCTCCGAACCACCACGGTCCGTCGTGGGCGAGGACCAGGCCGAGGAACGACGGTCGGTCGAACGTGTAGGTGCCGGGTGCGAGGCCGGTGACCGTCACGTGGCCCTTATCGGTCCGCGGCCCGATCCGCGCGACGTCCCCGGCGGGGGTGACGGCTTGGCCGCTGACCTCGACGACTCCGGCACCGCCCGAGATGAACCAGGCCTTCAGCGTCGCCGGAGCGACCCCGTGCGACAGGTTCTGCACGCCGGACTGCCGCACGTCCACCGTCACCGGTGACGACGGCAGATGCGTGCGATCCCGCACGATCAACGGGTAGAGCCCCGGCACCAGCCCCTGCAGCGTGTAAGCGCCCGTCGTGCCGATGCTCGCCGTGCGGACGCCGGGATTGTCCGGCCCGGAGGCGACGGTGCCGGCGGTGGTGTCGTTCACGGTGCCGGACACGGTCAACGTGGGTGTGTCGAGGGTGATCGTGCCCGCTTCGGCGGCGGGCTCGGCGGACTCGGCCGTCGCGGACTCGGTCACGGCTGGTTCGGCCGAAGCCTCGGCGGTGACGGTCGTCGTGCCGTAGCGCGCCGTGGCGGGGTCGGCCGGGTCGTCGACCGCGTAGACATCGACCTGGCTGCCGTTCGGCAGGCCGCCGAGCTGGAACCGGCCGGTCGACGGATTGCTCATGCCCACCCGCAGCAGCGCGTGGGTGACCGAGTCCTCGGCGATCACGGTCGCCGCGCCCGCGACGCCCGCCACGGCTCCCGTGACCGTCCCGGCGGCGACCAGATCCTGATCCAGGTGCACGTCGGACCGCGCAGCGGTCACCGTGGCCGTCGCGACGGCCGGCCGATAGTCGTCGGAGGTCTGCGAGACGTCGGTGGGCGCGGAGTCGGCCGGCGCCGACGTCGGCGAGGTCGGCGTGGGCGTCGGCGTCGGTGACGAATCCGACGTGATCGGCGACGGGGTCTGCTGCGTCGGTACCGCGGTCGGTGCGACCGAGGCGGTGGACGACGATCGGCTGGGGGGCGGCAGCTGATACCGCCCGAAGTCGACCTCGTACACGCCGGAGTCCAGACCTGCGAACGAGTAGCCGCCGGTGGAGTCGGACGTCGTCCGGTCGACGAGCACGCCCGCGCGGACCAGCAGCACCGGCACCGGCGTGTCGATCGGGGCGCCGGAGGAGGTGAGCTGACCGCCGAGCGTCGCTCCCGGGGCCGGCGCGGGCAGCGCCGCGGTGACGGTCCGACCGGACCGGATCGTCACCTGCACGCGGCCGGGCACATCCGGGGAGGGCCGATCGGCGACGACCGTATAGCGGCCGGGGGCGAGGGGCTCGGAGGCGAACCGATCGCGCGAGTCGACGCCGAGGCGCTGCACGAGCGAGCCGTCGAGCCGGTACACCGCCAGCGGCCGCGCCGATGCCGCCCGCGGGGCCGCATCGGTGCCGATGATCCGGCCGGCCCGTTGGATCTTCAGGTCGATCGCGGCGCCGCCCAGCAGGTGCGCCGGCGTCGCGGCGGTGTAACCCTGATAGAGCGGCGATGCGTACGGGCGCGTCTCGGTCGCTCCGAGCAGGCCGCGGACGTACGCCTGAGCGCCGACCGTGGTGACGGTGGTGGGCGAGTCCGGATCCGTGCCCGCGAACAGGTACCCGTCCGTGGTGGACGGCAGCGGCAGTTGGAACCGGCCGGTCGTCGAGGTGCGAGTGGTGGCGAGCACACCGGCGTTCGCGCTCCAGAACCCGACCCGGATACCGGCGACCTCGCGCCCGTCGGCGTGCACGACTCCCTCGATCGGCGCCGTCGTCCCGGCACTGGCGGTGAGCGCCGGAACGAGGCCCGCACCGACGATCACGGCACCGATCGCCGCGATCGCCGCGGCGTCGCGCACCCAACCGGGTCGCCAGCGCGCTTGGACTCTGCTCACCGCGCTCACCTCCGTTCGGCGCCGGGGCGGCGGGTTCAGCCGGTCGCCACGCCCCCGCACGCGCCGCAGTCAGTCAAACACGGGCATGGGGATGCGCCCGAGGCCGGAGGCGGCGGTGCGCTCGTTCGCGTCAGCCGACGGAGGGACTGTGCCGACTCAGAACCGTGCCCGCTCCGCACGGAGCCGGCTCAGCGGCGCGGGACGAGGCGGTCGCGCACGCGCCGGGCGACGCCGCGGGCGCGTGCCCGGAGGGCGACGGCGCGCTTCGCCCGGCGCTCGGCCGCGGTCTCGATGCGGACCGGCAGCGCGCGCGCCGACAGGCCGAGGGGCCCGCCGTGATGTGCGACGTGCAGCACGAACGGGGCGATCAGCGGCACACCCGACGCCACCCGCGCCCACACCCGGTAGGTGCCCGAGCGCACCGCACCGCCCGCCTCCAGCCACGCCGCCTGTCCGGCGTCGCTATCAGCAACCGCAGTGGCATCGGTACCGGCATCGCCATCAGCACCGGCCGTGATCCGGCCGGTCAGGGTCGCGACGGGTGCGGCGAGCGGTCCGGGCTGCTCCGCGTGGGTCGACGTCAGCACCAGCTCCACCGGGGTCTCCCCCGGCCCGTGCACGTGCACCCCGGGCAGCGGCAGGCGGAAGCCGGTCGCGTCGCCGGTGACCCCGGCGAGGTCGGGGCGGCCGTCCTTCACGATGTTGCGCAGGCGCTGCTCGGTGTCGAGGCTCAGGTTGCCGGTCACGTTGGCGTAGGCGACCATCGGCCGGCCGTGCAGCAGTGCCGCCCGGGCGGGCTGGCGCGACCGCACGCCGCTGCCCCGGGACAGGCCGACCCAGCGGCTCGCGGCGTAGAAGTCCCAGATGGGCGCGTCCAGGGGACGCCCCGCGGCCGCGGTAGCGGGGTCGAGCACCGCGTGGGTCGTCCCGACGACGGTCACGGCGTCGTCGTCCAACGCCTCGAACCTCGCCGTCGGTGCGGTGGCGAGCTGCCAGGTGACGCGCTCGGTGCGGGAGCGGACCGCGAGCTGCAGCACGAAGGAGTCGAGCGAGTCGGTCACGTCGACCGCCTCCGGCGGCAGCGCCGCCAGCACCGCCTCCGGCAGATCGCGCAATATCCGTCCGCCCCGCCGCAGGAACCGCACCGGCGCGTCCTGCTGGTCCAGCCAGCGCGCCTCGACGTCGAGGTGCAGCCGCCCCTCCGACCAGCCGATCGCTGTGGCGCGGGCACGGTTCTTGACCTCTTTGTCCGCGACCTGCAGCTGCGTCAGCAGCGGCACCTGCTCGCCGCGCAGCAGCAGCGCGCGGGCCAACTCCGCGGGCCGCAGCAGCGGATCCCACTCAGGCGGGTAGTACCGGTCCTGGATGCGGCGGACGCGGACGAGCGCCAGCGCGGTCTCGTCCGGCGTCGCGGTGGGCAGGATGCCGCTGAACCGGCTGAGCACCCGATCGCGGTACTGCTGCAGCAGGGTCGCGCGGCGCGGCTCGGCGAGCTCCGGACCGCTCAGCGTCGCGTCGATGAAGGCCAGCAGGTCGTCCAGCCGGTCCCAGTACTCCGCCGTCGTCGGGCCGTAGCTCTTCGAGTTGTTGGTCGGGCTGGAGTGCCACAGGTAGAACGGCGTGTCCGCCAGCACGGCGACGCGCTGCGCGCGGGCGTAGGCCTCGACGTTGACGTAGATGTCCTCCCACAGCATCCGCCGCCCCTCGGGGAACCGGATGCCGTGCTCGGCGAGGAAGGCCCGGCGATAGAGCTTGTGCGGCACCATTGGGGACAGTCGATGAATGCCGCCCGCGGCATGCACGTCGGGCAGGTTGCCCTGCTCCAGGCTGGACATGCCCCACCAGACATCCGTCGTCTTCGACTCCTTGGGGCTCAGCAGGTCGGCGTCGGTCTCGGCCGCATACTCCGCCGCCCGGCGCAATGCGTCGGGATAGAGCGAGTCGTCGTGATCCATGAACATCACCCACTCGCCGCGCGCCAGGTCGGTCGCCACGTTGCGGGGGCGGCTCGGCCAGCCGGAGTTCTCGATGCGGTGGACGCGCATGTTGGGGCGCGACGACGCGAACGCCTGCAGGCGCGCGAAGGTGTCGTCGGGCGATCCGTCGTCGACGACGATCGTCTCGAACTGGTGCTGCGGCAGGGTCTGCGCGTCCAGGGAGGCGATGACGCGGTCGATGCCGTCGCCCGGCGCGTACGCGGCGATGATGACGCTGATCCTCGGCGTCTCGTCGATCACGCGGCTCTCCTCGGCGGCCGCATCCCGCCGGCGGGCCGCGAACCGCGAGTCAGGGTAGCGGCCGAGGGCGTCGCCCCGCCGCATCGGCATGTCGCGCGCCGCCGTACCGGCGTGCCGCGCCGGGCCGCCTCGCACCGGGTTCGCGCCCGGGTGCTGGATACACTCGAATCCGATGGCTTCGACGCGGCAGACCCTGGAGACGGTGGCGGTGGTGCTCGCGGGCGGCGTCGGCGTGCGCGCCGGGCTCGGCATGCCGAAGCAACTGGCCCGCATCGCCGGCAAGCCGATCATCGAGCACACCATCGCCGCGATCGACGCCTGCCCGGCGATCGACCGCATCATCGTGATGATGGAGCCGAATCACATCTCCGCGGTCACCGATCTGATCGAGACGGGCCGCTATCCGAAGCTGACGGGCGTCTTCGCGGGCGGGGAGACGCGCAACGACACCACGCGGCTGGCGCTCGACCAGTTGGGCGACACGGAGTGCAAGGTGCTCTTCCACGACGCCGTGCGGCCCTTCGTCGACGACCGCATCCTGCAGGACTGCGTCGACGCGCTCGACCACTACGGCGCGGTGGACACGGCGATCCCCTCCGCCGACACGATCATCCAGATCAACACCGAGACGAACGTGCTGGTCGACGTGCCGCCGCGCGCGCTGCTGCGCCGCGGCCAGACGCCGCAGGCGTTCCTGAAATCGACGATCACCCGCGCCTACGAGCGCGCCGGCAAGGATCGCAACTTCGTCGCCACCGACGACTGCACGGTTGTGCTGAAGTACACCCCCGACGTGGCCGTGGCGGTGATCGCGGGCTCCGACGAGAACATGAAGATCACCGAGGCGATCGACGTGTTCATCGCCGACAAGCTGTTCCAGCTGAAGTCGGCGGATCCGGAGGGGCTCAGCACGGCCGCCCGCGAGAAGGCGCTGGCCGACAAGACGATCGTCGTGTTCGGCGGCAGCGAGGGCATCGGGGCGGGCATCTGCGCCGCGGCCGAGCGGTTCGGTGCCACCGTCTTCTCCTACTCCCGCAGCGGCACGGGCACGCACATCCAGAAGCGCAAACACGTGGTCGCGGCCCTGCAGCAGGCGCACCAGGCGAGCGGCCGCATCGACTACGTCGTGAACTCCGCGGGCGTGCTCGACATCGGGGGCCTGGAGACCTTCAGCCCCGACGCGGTCAAGCGCACCATCAAGATCAACCTGCTGGGGCCCGTGATCATCGCCCAGGAGTCGCTGCCGTTCCTCAAGGAGACGAACGGCCAGCTGCTGTACTTCACCTCCAGCTCCTACACCCGGGGCCGCGCGAACTACGGCATGTACTCCGCCACCAAGGCGGCCACGGTCAACCTGACGCAGTCGCTCAGCGAGGAGTGGGCCGAAGTGGGCGTGCGCGTCAACTGCATCAATCCGGAACGCACCAAGACCGGCATGCGCACCAAGGCGTTCGGCGAGGAGCCGGAGGGTTCGCTGCTGTCGGCCGACGCGGTGGCGATGGCCTCCATCGACACACTGATCTCGCCGGTCACCGGCCAGATCGTGGACGTGCGTCGCCGCTCCTGACCCCGAGGAATTCAGGACGAATCGAGGTTCGGAGCCGGATCCGGCCCGCTTCCGCCTTCAGTTTGCGAATCGTCCTGAATTCTTGAGTCAGGCGACGGGGGCGGCGGCGGGGCGCAGGAAGGTGCGGCGGGCGGCCTGCGCGGCGAGCGCGTCGTCGACGGCCGCCTGGAAGCGGGCCTGGAACTGCAGCGGGTCGTACGGGCCCATCAGCTCCCGGCGGAGGACGGCGCGCTCCTCCGCCATCGTGTCGGCGGCGAGGGCGACCGTCAGCTGCCGGCGCAGGTCCGCGCCGCGCTCGGTCTCGAGCACCGTGCCGCCGCGCAGGGAGGGGTAGGCCTGCAGCATCTGCGCGGGCGTCCAGAAGGGGCGTGCGGGCACGGCGTACGGGCGGTCGAGTTCCACCGCGTCGGCCACCACCGGCGACACGTCGGTGATCACGAGGTCGGCGTGCGCCAGCGCCGACGGGGAGTCGTGGGGCGAGGCGACGAGGTGCGGCGCGCCGGCCTCGCGGATGCGCTCCGTCAGGCTCTCCAGCTCACGGGCGTATTCGGGCAGCCGCGAGCCGGTCGCCGGCGCCGGCGCCAGCACCACCTGCACGTCGGGCATCTTCAGCAGCGCCGAGACGATCCGCCGGGACACGGTGCGGAGCGACGACAGGTTCGTGGTCGTCAGCACGCTCTCCCAGGCCGGGGCGTAGACCACGGTGCGACGACGCCAAGCGCCGGCGTCGGCGACGTCCGGCTGGGGCGACGCCTCCCGGGCCACGAACGGCAGCGGCCCGATCTCGCGCACCCGGCTGTCGCGCACCCCGGTCAGCGGCGTCGCGTACCGCGCCCTGCCGAGCGGTCCCGCCACCCAGATCTCGTCGTACATGCGCGCGATCGGGCTGGAGTTCTCGGCCTCGTCGCTGTCGCCGTGCCCGATCAGCACGTCGTAGATGCCGGGGACGCGCAGCAGGTGGTTGTTGATGTTCGTGACGTCGCTCGGATACAGCGCGAGTTGCACGGAGCGCACCATGAACAGCTCCACGTCGGTGCTGAGCGGCGCGAACACGACCGGCAGTCCGGTGGCGGCCAGCGCATCCAGGTGCGTGGACTCGCGGGTGACGATCAGGCAGCGCTGCGTCAGCCAGCGCAGGGTCGGCGCCCAGTCGGCGGCCTGACCGGCGGTGCCGCGGCGGCCGCTGAAGTGCAGTACCACCTGCGGTGCGGCGTCGTCGATCGCGGCGCGGAGGGCGGCCCGCACGGCGTCGCGGCTGCGCCGGCTGGTCCAGGCAAGCACACTGCCGCGGACCAGCAGCAGGACGATGCACGCGGCGATCACCGTCAACGCTGCGACGACCGGGACGGCCCGATCGTGCAGCCACTCACCGAACGCCAGCCCGAGCGGCAGCACCAGGGTCAGCACCGCGAGCGCCACGCTCAGCTCGGGCTGTGGCCTGGCTGTCCGGGGCATCGGCAACCCGGGCACGTGCAGGTTGCGCCAGCTGACCGGGCCGCCGGCCCGGCGCCACTCGATGCGCCGGGTGAAGATGCCGTCCGCATCCCGTGTCAGGTGCAGCAGCACGAGGGCGGTGACGGCGAGCGCCACGAGCAGGGCGGGCAGGTGCGTGCGCGCCGCGAAGACCCCTACCAGCAGGTCGACGGACAGCAGGCGGAAGCGGGCGTTCAGCTGGTCGGCGAACAGGGCCGGCAACAGCTCCGGGGCGAAGCGGGTGAGTACCACCTCGGCGGCGACGAGCACGGCGGTCAGCAGCACCACGCCGATCGGCACCGGGCTGATGGCGCCGAGCAGCAGGCCGAGGTACGCGAGCCCGAGCCCCGCGGTGACGAGCACGCGGGCGGTGCGGTTCACGGGCCGCTCCGGACGGCGGCGCGCGCCTTGGACCGCTCGACGAACGCATCGACCTCCGTCAGAAACGCCTGCAACGGATCCGCCGCATCGCCGAGCAACCGCGTGGCGAGCAGGCTCCGCGGCTCGCGGCGCACGTCCGGACCCTGGGCGTCCGCGAGCGCGTCGGGCAGTTCGGTGAGGCGCGAGCCGAGCAGCACCGCGGCGCCGGCGGAGGGGAACGCGGTCGTGAACTGGTCGGCCGGCAGGTCCCGTCGATTGGTGACGATGTACGGCTTGCGCGATGCGAGGAAGTCGGTGATGACGCTGGAGATGTCGGTGATCAGCACGTCCGCCTCGTTGAAGGCCGCGTAGAGGGCGTTCGGGGTGTTCGGCACCAGCGTGGAGCCGCCACCGGCGCGGATGATGCGGGCCTCGATCGCGGTGCGCGCCCGCGCGGCCTCGGGCAGGCGGTGCCCGGTCAGCGGATGGGGTTTGAAGAGCACCCGGGCGCCGGCCGCCAGGGCGCCCTCCACGATCCGCTCCCCCATCGCGGCGACCGAGGAGTAGTCCGCCTCGTCGAAGAAGCCCTCCCAGGTCGGCGCGTAGAGCACCGTCAGCCGCCCGCGATGCTGCTGCGTGGGATCCGCCCGCTGGATCTCCGCCAGCTGCGGCCGGCCCACGGCCCGCAGCGCGGTCAGGTCGATACCCTCGTCGACGGCGCGGTAGCGGTCGATGGCCGCCTCGCCGGCGACCCAGATCTCGTCGTACATGCGGTTCAGCGGGCTGAAGCTACCTACCTTGTCGCTGTCGCCGTGGCCGATGAAGCAGTGCAGCGGACCCGGGATGCGCACCATCTCGTTGTTGCGCACGACGTTCGTGGGATAGAGCACGACCCGGACGGACGGGGGCACCACCCGCTCCATCGCGGCGACGGTCGGCACGACCACGAGCGGCGCGGTGATGGCGTCGAGGCCGGAGAGGTGGCCGCGCTCGCGCACCACGACGAGCACCGGCCGGCGCATCGCGTTGATCACGTCCGCCCACACCGCGAGCGCGTAGGTGCCGGAGGCGGGGGACGAGAAGTAGAAGACGACCTCGGGCTGCAGGGCGCCGACGGCCTCGACCGCCTGGGTGTCGGAGTCGCGCAGCGGCACGGTGCTGCTGCCCCAGGCCCGCCAGCCGAGCGCCACCACCAGCACGGCCGTGGCGAAGGTGATGACGGCGAGCGCCAGCGGCACGATCGGCACGCGCGACGCGGTGACGACGACCCCCGCGAACAGCACGCACTCGGCCGCGGCGAGCAGCCGCACGCCGTCGAGCGGCAGCACGGCCAGCACCGCGTCGGGCAGCGGCTGCGGCCCCTCCGTCGCCGTCGTCTCGTGCAGGTCGACCGGCAGGTTGCGCCAGGTGATCACGGTCGACTCACGACCGATGCGGCGGGCGGCGAGCGCGGCGTAGACCGTCAGGCACAGGTGCACGGTGATCAGCGCCGTGAAGACCGCGACCAGATCCAGGCGGGAGAGCCGGTCCACGGTGCCGGCGACCGCGACGATCACGGCGCCGGCGCGCACCAGGGAGCGGGCGGGCCGGTCGAGCAGCACCCGGCGGGCCAGCCGGCGCAGGTTGGCGGGCCGCTCACCGCGCACCACGTCGGCGGTCAGGCTGGGCAGCGCGAGCAGGACCGCGACGATCCACACGCCGGTGAGCAGCGCCAGGATCGCGCCGGCCACCGCGACCCCGACCAGCGCCAGGTCGGCGATGTCGCTCTGGCCCCGGCCGAAGCCGATCGGGGCCAGCCGCGGGGAGCGCCCCGCGGGTGCCGCCGCCCTCACGCGCGCAGGCGCGGCGACCGCGCGCACCCGCAGTCCGCTCACCGCGGCACCAGCCGCAGCCGCCCCCTCCGCCGGACGGATCCGGGCAGCGGGCTCACGGCGCGAGGGCGGGTCGCAGCGCCGGCGCGAGGGCGCTGTCGACCAGGGTGAGGGCGGAGGCGATCGCCATATGCATGTCCAGGTACTGGTACGTGCCGAGCCGGCCGCCGAAGTGCACGTCCGGCTCGTCGCGCGCCAGCTCGCGGTAGCCGAGCAGCCGTTCCCGGTCCGCCGGCCGGTTGACCGGGTAGTACGGCTCGTCGCCCGTCTCGGCGAACCGGGAGTACTCCCGCATGATCACCGTGGCGTCCTTCGGCGACGGCCGCTCCGGATGGAAGTGCTTGAACTCGTGGATGCGGGTGAACGGCACGTCGGCGTCGACGTAGTTCATCACCGGGGTGCCCTGGAAATCGCCCACCGGCAGCACCTCGCGAGTGAAGTCCAGCGTGCGCCACGACAGGTCACCCAGCCTCGAGCCGAAGTAGCGGTCCACCGGGCCGGTGTAGACCACCGGGACGGCGCCGACGGTCGCCTCGCGCGAGAAGGGCCCTGGATCGAAGAAGTCGGTGTCGAGCTGCAGCCGGATGCGGGGATGCTCGGCCAGGCGCGTCAGCAGGGCGGTGTAGCCGTCGGTCGGCAGGCCCTCGTAGGTGTCGTTGAAGTACCGGTTGTCGTAGGAGTAGCGCACCGGCAGCCGGCTGATCACGTCCGCGGGCAGCAGGGTGGGGTCGGTCTGCCACTGCTTGGCGGTGTAATCGCGCACGAAGGCCTCGTAGAGCGGGCGGCCGATCAGCGAGATCGCCTTCTCCTCCAGATTGCGCGGCGGCACGTCGCCGAGCTCCGCGGACTGCGCGGCCACCAGGGCGCGGGCGGCGTCCGGCGAGTGCGCGGCGCGGAAGAACTGGTTGATCGTGCCGAGGTTGATCGGCAGCGGAAAGACCTCGCCGCGGTGGTTCGCGTACACCCGGTGCACATAGCGGGTGAAGGTGGAGAAGCGGTTGACGTAGGCCCAGACCCGCTCGTTGGAGGTGTGGAACAGGTGGGCGCCGTAGCGGTGCACCTCGATGCCAGTGTCGGGGTCGAGTTCGCTGTACGCGTTGCCGCCCAGGTGATGGCGCCGGTCGATGACCGTCACCTGCAGTCCGTGCTGCTCCGCCATGCGCTCGGCGACGGTGAGTCCGAAGAATCCGGATCCCACTACCAGCAGGTCGGTCACGGGCACGCTCCGGCGGGGAAGGGATGGATGGGAGGGAGGGAGGGAGGAATGGAAAGGGATGGGAGGGAGGGACGGAAAGGGATGATGGAAAGGGATGTGGGGGCCGCGCTGAGTCGCGCGGGCAGCGCCGCCGCACGAGCGCGCGGTCGGCAGGTCGTGACGCTCATGCTAGTTCCGCGGGCAAGCACCTCTTCCGGCGCACGCCGCCCGGGGCGGATCAGCTCGTGCGGCCGCGGCGGAAGCCCCGCTGGATCAGGCTGCGGTACGACACTCGGCGCACCGCCTCGGGCAGCAGGCGGTAGGTGCCCCGCACGGCGACGTTGCGCAGGTACTGGCTGCCGGAGGTGAAGCCCGCGCCGTGCATCAGCGCCTGCAGGCGCAGCTCGGTGCGCAGCAGCTTCAGGCCGCCGCGACGACGGTAGGCGCCCGCCCCGATGCGATATTTGACGAGCGGCTCGGCCAGGTTGCCCACCCGGGCGCCGGCCTGCAGCATCCGCACGAACAGCCAGTAGTCCTCCATGGTGCCGACGTCCTGATAGCCACCCGCGGCCTGCACGGCGCGACGCCGGAAGACGATCGTCGGATGGTTGAAGGGGCTGTGGAACGGCGCGTACGCCCGGATCGCCTCCTCGGTCAGCGGAGGCACGCGGCGGCCCACGAGTACGTCCTCGTCGTCGACGAACTCCGACAGGCCGCTGCCGAGCAGGTCCAGGCCCGCGTCGACGGCGGGGATCTGCGCGGCGAACCGCTCCGGCACCGCCACGTCGTCGGCGTCCTGCCGGGCGACGATGTCGTGGGTGCAGGCCGCAAGGCCCGCGGTCAGGGCGCGGGCGAGCCCGACGTTCTGCGGCAGGGCCACCACCAGCACGGGCACGGGCGAGGCGGTGGGCAGCGCGTCCAGCACCGCCTGCAAGCCCTCCCCCACCGGCCCGTCGCGCACCACCACGACCTGGTCCGGCCGCAGCACCTGCTCCGTCACCGCGGAGGCGAAGCTGCGCGCCAACTGGTCGGCGTCGTCGCCGGCCCAGACCGGCAGCAGCAGCGAGAACGGGGAGGGCATGTGCGGCGCGCTCAGGCGCTCCTGCGGCGGAGCGCCTCCACCTGCACCACCTCGTCGCTCACGACGCCGAGCCCCGCGAGCACGTCGGCGTTCCGCCTGGGGCGCGCCCCCATGCCTGCGATCAGTCCGCGGCGCAGCTGTACCAGCAGGAAGCGGCGGTTCTTGGACTTGCGCACCGTCCGCGCCCAGCGCAGCACGGTGGAGGCGAGGTAGACGACCTTCTCCAGGGGATTCAGGCCGTGGCTGAACATCATCAGCCACACCTTGTTGCGCACCTCGTAGTAGAAGCGGGCGCCCGGGTCGGCGTCGGTGCTGACGCGTGCGCGGGTCTTGTGCACCACGACACTGCTCGGCACGTAGAGCCCGCGGCCGCCGCGCAGCATCCGGGTGGAGAACTCGAAGTCGTCGTTCCAGATGAAGTAGTCGGCGATGGGCAGGCCGGCCTCGCGCACCCGGTCGGCAGCGACGAGCATCGAGACGAACGAGGAGGAGCGCACGGCGGTCACGCCCCCCTGCGAGGCGGCGTGCAGCTCGCTGCGGCGGGCGAACGGCTTGGTGCGCGGCGTGTTCATGGGATGGTCGGCGCCGTCGGTCCACACCACGCGGCTGCCGGCGAGCACGACGCCGGGGCGGTCGGCGGCCGCCAGCAGGCGCTCCAGCGCGGTCGGCTGCGGCACGGTGTCATCGTCCATCAGCCAGATCCAGTCCGGCTCGTACCGCAGCAGGGCGACCGCGAGCCCACTGGCGAAGCCGCCGGCGCCGCCGGTGTTGCGCGGCAGGCGCACCACGTCGATCTCGGGCCAGAACTGCGTGGCGGCGTCGGCGGAGTCGTCGTCGGAGTGGTTGTCGACCAGCACCACCGCGGTCAGCGAGGCGGTCTGCGCCTTCAGCGCGGCGAGCGCCTCCAGCATCAGGTCGCGGCGGTTGTAGGCGACCACCACGGCGATGACGGAGACGGAGACGGCGCCGGCGTTCTCCACACCGGGGCTCGCCACGCCGGTGCTCGCCACGGTGAGCCCTCCGCATCCGCTCGCGGCAGGTTCGGGGACCGCGAAATCCGCGTCAGCATACCGAGGCGCCTCCGGGCCACCCCGGGTGGCCGGCATCGGCACTGTCGGGCCACCCCGGGTGGCCGGTGCGGGCACGGGCGGTACGGGTGCGGGCGGCGCGCTCATCGCGCGGTCGTCAGCGTCGCGCCGTGGGCGGCGGTCCAGCGGATCGAACCGTGGCTGAACACCTGCACGGTGACTCCCTTCACGACGTGCGCGCTGCCGGTCGGCCAGCCCAGCCGGCCCGCGGGGCCGCCGGCGGCGAGGAAGGCGGTCAGGATCGCTCCACGCACCGCGAACGTGCCGTGACTGCTCTTGAAGATCTGCCCGGATCGGAAGGTCTGGGCCGATCCGCCGTGCCCGGCGATGTGCACCCCGCGCGCGGTCGGCCAGCTGAGCGGGCCGGCCGGTCCGCCGCGCCGCAGGTACTCCGTCAGCACCGCGCCGCTGACCAGGTGCGCGCCGCCGGTGCTCGACCAGTAGATGGTGCCGCCGTCGAACCGCTGCGCGGAGCCGCCGCCGTGCGCGGTCGAGCTGCGGGCCGAGCCGAGGGGCCAGCCGAGGCCGCCCGCCACCCCGCCGTGCAGGGCGTACTCGGCGCCGATCGCTCCGACGACCGCGAACTGGCCCGCCTTGGACCGGTACAGCCCGCCGCCCTGGAAGGCCTGCGTGGAGCCGCCGCCGTGCGCACCGACCGCGGTCGCGTCCGACGTGGGCCAGCCGAGCGACCCCAGCGGCCCGTTCCGGCCGAGGTACTGGGTCAGGAAGACACCGGTGACCAGCCGCGCGGCCCCGCCGGTGGGCTGCAGCACGCGGCCGCTCTGGAACGTCTGGGTCACCCCGCCGCCGTTCGCCGCGACCGCCACGGCGTCGGACGTGGGCCAGCCCAGGGCGCCGCCCTGATAGCCGGCGGCGTGGTACCTGGTGCGGACCGTACCGGTGACCGAGAAGACGCCCGCCTTCGAGGAGAACACCTTGCCGGACTGGAACGCCTGCACGGTGCCGCCGCCGTGGCTCTTGCTGGTCGCCACTCCGCCGGCCGGCCAGCCGAGCGCCCCGCCCGGGCCGCCGCGCTGCCGGTACTCGGCCAGTACCGCGCCGGTCACGAGTCGTGTGCCGGCCGCGGAGGAGTAGACGGTGCCGCCCACGAAGGTCTGCGACAGACCGCCACCGGCGGCCGCAACGGCCACCTGGTTGGCGGTCGGGCTGCCGAGTGCCTTCTGCGCGGCGGCGCTGAGCCCGTGCACGAGGTCGCCGATCGCGCCGGTCGCCACATAGTGGGTGGAGCCGAACCACTCGGTGAAATAGAGGAAGAAGTTGCGGTTGCCGTACGCCCCGCAGGGTGCGGTGCCGAAGCCGGCCGCCAGCGCGCCCGCGTTCGGCGTGTAGGGCGTGTAGTAGTACAGGCTCGCGGTCGCCTTGTTCTTGATGATGATGTCCTTCGAGCCGCAGGAGGCGCTCGGGCTGTACTGCACGTGGCTCGGCCGGCCGACCGGATACCAGCTGAAGAACGCGCTGGTCCCGGGCGGCGAGGTGTACCGCTTGAACGCCCACGCCGCCATGTAGACCTGGTTGAAGAAGCCGTAGTAGGTGCTGTCGCAGGCCGCGGTGTCCGGGCAGCCGTAGCCGGTCGCGATGCGGTACTGCCCGGCGGTCGGCGCGGCGTTCGTGACCAGTCCCTGCTCCTTCTGCAGGGTCACGATCAGCGACTGCGGATTCACGCCGCACGCCAGGCCGACCCTCGCGATGATCGTCGCCGCGGACTCGTTCGCGGCGCCGGTGTACTGCGCGCACATCGGGTCCGCAGCACGGGTGGTGGTCGTCTGCTGGTACGACTTCAGGCACGTGGCGCCGGCGCGGCAGTTCGGCGCCATCGCGTTCAGGAACGTCTGGATCTGCGCCGCGGTCATCGTGGTGGGGTTGAACATCACCTCGTCGCTGATGATGTCGCCCGCGTCGAAACGCTGCGCGATCGCACCGACGTCGTCGGCCTGCGCCGCCGTCGGCGCGGTGAAGGCCCCCGCTACCACGGCGAGGACGGCGACCAGAGCGAGCAGCAGGCGACCGCGACGCAGTGCTCGATTCCGCCGCGGTGCACGACCGCGGCTCACAGCGTGACCGTGACCGTGCGGGGAGCGGACGTACCGCCCGACCGCGCGGAGGCGTAAACGACCACGACCTTCCAGCGCCCGGCACTCAGCTGCGAACCCGGGATGCGCAGCGGCTCGCACCCCGTCGCCTGGGCGGTGGCGCTCGCCTGCGCGGTCACGGTGCGGCTCACGCCGCCGCTCGTCGCGGTGACGGTACAGGTGCCGCCCTGCTCGACCACGCCCGGCACCACGGCGCCGACCTGCAGCGTCGCGGCTGCGGCGTCCCAGTCCGCGCTCGTGATGAACGGCTGCACGGCACGAACCGGCTTCGCGATCGGAGTCGAGGAGGCACTCGACACCGGAGTCGCCGCATCCGAGGGCACGGCGCTGCTCGCCGATGCGGATACGGACGGCGCCGCGCTCGGCGCGTCCGACGGTGTCGTCGGGTCGACGACGGTCGTCCCGGTCGGCGCCGGAGTCGGCTGCGGCGCCGACCCGATCGAGCATCCGGCCACCGTCGCCAGCAGCGCTCCCCCGAGCAGTGCCACAGCGACGGGACGGCGAAGCGATGTCCACACGTGTTCCCCCACCTCCGAGATGGTAGGTGGGACCCACGAGGCGGCCGGCCCCGCCCCCGGTGTGTCCGGGTTCGCCACGTCCCCCAGAGCGGGGGCCGAGCGGTGGGGCGCGTGTACGGTGAGGCCGTCATGAGCTGGATCGCGGCTGCCGGAGCGATCGGCGTCGCAGCCGCACTCGTGCTGCTGCCCGGCCTCGCGGTCGCCGTCGCCCTGCGCCTTCGCGGCCTGACCGCACTCGCCCTCGCCGGCCCCCTCGGCTACGCCGTGCTCGGCGTGTCCGGGGTGCTGTTCGCCCTCGTCCACGTGCGGTTCGGCTGGTGGTCGCCGATCACGGTCGGCGCGCTCGCCGCCGTGCTGGTGCTCGCCCTGCGGCGACTGCTCGGCGGGAAGCGCGAGCGCGACCTGCCCCCCGCAGACACCTGGCGGGCGGCGGCCGTGCTGCCGGTCGTCGCCGCCGCGCTGGTGTCCAGCGTCGCCATCGGCGTGCTCGCGTTCGGGGCCGTCCCCCATCCGGAGCGCATCAGCCAGACCTACGACGCGGTGTTCCACCTGAACGCGGCCCAATCGATCCTGCAGGACGGCAACGGCTCGTCGCTGCAGCTGTACACGCTGGTGCACCCGACGAAGACGTTCTCGTTCTACCCGGCGGTCTGGCACGACCTGGTCGCCGCGACCGCGCTGGCGGCCGGTGTGCCGGTGACGGTCGCGACGAACGCCGCGTGGATCGCGACGGCCGGGCCGGTCTGGTCGCTCGGCTGCGCGTTCCTGGCGGCCACGCTGTTCGGCCGGGTCGGGCTGCGCGGCGGAACGGCATCGCACCGCACGGCGGTCGCGGCAGCGGCGGCGCTGCTCGCCTCCGGCTTCACCGCCTTCCCGTACCTGCTGCTCGACTTCGGGACGCTCTATCCGAACGGGCTCGCCTACACGACCCTGCCCGTGGGCCTGGCCCTCACCGCGCTCGCGCTGCCCTGGGCCAGCAGTGCGCCGTGGCGGCCGGACGGACCCGCGCCCCGCTTCCGCATCCTGGTGCTGCTCGCCGCCTGGGGGGTGGCTGCTGGATTCGCGCATCCGCGCTCCATCGTGGGGCTGCTGGTGCTCGCGCTGCCCCTGACGGTCGCCTGGTTCAGCGGTCGGGTGCGGGCGACCGCGGCGTCAGGCTCACGGGGGCGGCGGCGAGCACGGATCACGGTGCTCGCCGTCGTGGTGGGAGTGCTGCTGCTCGCAGCGGCTGCCACCGTGTTCGTCTACCACTACTACGACGTGGCGAACCGGCCGGTGGCGGATCATCTGAACGGCGGGCCGGCCCGAGCCCGCGAGCCGCTGTGGCAGGCGCTGCTGCAGGGCCTGCTCTCCACCTCGCTCGTCTCTCCATCGCTCGAACCGCTGCCGATCCCGCTGCTACTCGCCGTCGTCGTGCTGCTCGGCCTCGTCGCCCTGCTGCTGCGCCCGGGCCTGCGCTGGCCTGCGGTCGCGTACCTGATCGTCGTCGTGCTGTATGCGAGCGCGGCGGGCAGCGACAGCGACCTGGCGAAGGTGCTGACCGGACTGTGGGACAAGGACAAGTTCCGCATCGTGGCGCTGCTACCCACCCTCGGCGTCCCAGTGGCCGCGTGGGCGGTGGTCGCCGGCGCCGGCGAGCTGACGCAGGTGGTGCGCCGGCCCCGCCTGCGCCGCATCGAGCCCGGCAGACGAACCCTGATCGCGGTCGGTGCCGCCCTGACCGTGCTCGTGGCGGTCAGCGCGTGGGCCGGCGGGCCGATGGGCGACATGCGGGCGGCCATCGGCCAGGTCTTCTCGCTGCCGACCAGCGACAAGAACGACCTGCTGATCGACGCCGACCAGACCGCGCTGCTGCAGTCGGTCGGCCGCTACGTGCCGGCCGGCCAGGTGATCATCGACGACCCGTGGAACGGCTCTGCGCTGGCCTGGGCGCTCGGCGGCAGGCAGACCCTGTTCCCCCACCTCGGCGGCTACTGGGGCAAGTCGCGCGCGACCATCGCCAAACACCTGAACGCCTACAAGACCAACCCGAAGGTGTGCACGGCCGTCCGCAAGCTCGACCTGCACTGGGTGGTCTCCGACAAGCAGAAGCTGTACGGCGGATCGAAGGAGGCGAAGGCGTTCAAGGGCATCGACAAAGCCGTCAAGGGCAAGGGCGTGCTGAAGGTCGCCTCGGTCGGCTCCTCCGCCCTCTACCGCCTCACGGCCTGCTGGCCGCCGGGCACCTGAGCGGAGCATCCGGGCCGCGCGTCAGCGCTGGAAGGCCTGCACCAGGGTCAGCACCGCCTGCACGCTGCGGGCGCCCACCAGGCCGATCAGGTAGACGACGGCCGCGAAGGCCCAGAACCGGTTCACGGTCAGCAGCCATTTGGCGCCGCGGTAGGCCAGGGCGGTGATCAGCGGGACCACCGCGACCAGCACCGGCAGGTTCGGTCCGACGACGGCCAGGTCGCCGGAGAACGCCCACCAGATCGAGAAGAGCAGGAGCGTCAGGCCGGCCGCCCAGAGCTCCACGGGCAGTCGGCGAGCGATCACCGTCAGGGGCGCCCCGTGCTCCTCCGGACGCGGCACGGCGAAGTAGCGCACCACCCCGGTGCCGGCGGCCAGGAACAGGAAGACGACGAGGCCGACGGTGACCGCCAGCGGCAGGTGCCACGCGGAGAAGGTGATCGCCTGCTGCTGCAGCCAGCCCACGAGCGGATGCGGAGTGAATTCGGCCAGCAGCAGTTGCGCCCGGTCCGCGTAGCCGGCGGGTCCCAGGTCGACCAGCCACAGCAGCTGCCCGAGCACTGCCGGGACGAGGAAGACGCCGGTGGTCGTCGCGATGTCGGTCAGCCGGGCACGCCGGGCTAGGCCCCGGGGGGCCGGAAAGAGTGCGAGGGCGATCAGGAAGGCGGGCAGCGCCAGCACGATCAGGCCGTCGGCGAGTGTGGCGGCGCCGAGCACCGCGGCGGCGGCCGCCCGGTGCCGCGGCACGAGCACCAGCGCCGCGGCCAGCAGCGCGGCGGCGATCCAGCCACCGGTCGCGACCGACGGGCCGTAGATGACCGTGAGCGGCTGGTCGGCCCGCAGGTTCAGCGCCAGGACCGCGAACACCGCCGCCATCCCGGCCCAGCGGCCGGCGATGCGGGCCCCGAGCACGTACAGCGACACGAGCAGCAGCGCCGTGAACGGCAGGGTCAGGGCGCGGGCCACCTCGACGGGAAGGTGCAGCAGGGTCAGGCTCTGCTGCTCCTCCGCGGTCACGGGGGCGATGACCAGCGTCGCGAAGAACACGGTCGCGTGCACGGTGATGAGTACGGCGAACAGGGCGACGAACAGCACGTCGGTGCGGGTGCGGCGGTCGGCGTCGAACGCCCGGGCGCGGGGGCGCCACAGGACCTCGGGAAGCACGGGTGCAGCGTAGTCCGTCGCCGACGGGCCGCTTCGGCGGCGCCGCCGCGCCGAGGAATTCAGGTGATGTCGAGGTCTGCAGGCGCGACACGCCGCGGAAGCAGCCGCAATCCTCGGGATCACCCGAATTCCTCGGCTGCTGCGGAGCCCGGACTCAGTGCTGCAATCAGTGCCGCAGTCAGCGCAGGGCGGTCTTCACCAGGCGGTGGATTGCGGCGTAGTCCGGGTGGGACGGGTGCGGCACGGTGGGCGGCGTCAGTTCCAGCGTGTGGATCTTCGCCGACCGCGCCTTGACCGCCAGGCCGGTGAACTCCCCCAGCAGACCCTGAGGGATGTCCGTCTTGACCGCCGCGGAGCCGGCCTTCGTGATCGCCTCGAACTTGAGCAGCACCGTGGCCGGACTGGCCTGTTTCAGCAGGGCGGTCTCCAGCTCACGCTGGCGGCGCATGCGGTCGTAGTCGCTGGTGGAGTGCCGGCTGCGTGCGTACCAGAGCGCCCGGTTGCCGTTCAGGTGGTGCGTGCCCTTCTCGATCCAGGCATGCACGCCGGTGAGGGTGCCGTTCGCCGTCACGCCGCCGCCAATCGGCAGGCGCTGCCGCACGTGCACCGTGACGCCGCCGAGGGCGTCGATCAGGTGCTCCATCGCGCCCATGTCGACCAGCAGGTAGTACTGGATGTGGATGCCGAGCGCCCCCTCCACCGCCTCCCGGGTCGCCTCGATGCCGGGTGAGGAATGCGCCGCGGCGGCGTGCGGATACAGCGACCGCTTGTACAGCTCCGCCTCGGTGTAGATGGAATTGAGCATGCAGACGTCCACGTCGCAGTGGTTGTCGGTGCCGTAGCCCTGCGGGTAGAGGGTGCGCATCGGGGAGCCCTTGGCGAAGGGGATCTCGTCCAGGTCGCGCGGCAGGCCGATCATCGTGGTGGCGCCGGTGATCGCGTCGACGCTGACGACCGAGATGCTGTCGGGTCGCAGGCCCAGGCGCCCCGCACCGGCGTCGCCGCCGAGCAGCAGCACGTTGTAGCGTCCGCCGGCCGGCAGCGCGTAGCGGGTGCCGCCGAACACGTGCCCGATCGTGCCGCGGGCGACGCCCGCCAGGTAGGCGCCCCAGGCGGTGCCGCCGCTGCCGATCACCAGCGCGAGGGCCAGCACCACGGTGACCGCCGGGCGGGCCGCCGGCCGCAGGCGCACCACGCGGGCCAGCCGAAGCGTGTCGAGCGTCAGCACCAGCCAGAAGATCGCCCAGGCCGCGAGCAGCACCTGCAGCACGGTGAGTCCCGGGCCGGTGGTCGGCAGGGTCAGCAGCAGGCCGGGCAGCACGAACCAGAGCACGACGGCGACTGCGGCGGCGAGCCACAGCAGCAGCCACACCGCCAGCGCGAACCGGCCCAAGCGCCGGCTGCCCGCGACCACCTGGGCGCCGCCCGGCACGAGCAGGTGCAGGCCGACCAGCCACCATGCCCGATGGGTCATGAATGCCGCGTCGCGCAGGTCGGGGCGGCGGAGGTCGGCACCGGCGGGGCGCGCTGCACGGGCGCCGCCCGCGGCGATGGCGGTCACGGTCTCCTCGGCCCTGCCACGGCTGCTCAGCCCTGTTCTGCGGCGAGGGCCGCGTCCTTCGCCGCCACCTGGCGCTCCAGGTCCGCGGCGTACTCGGCCAGCGCGGCGGTCAGGTCCGGGTCGGCGATACCGAGGATGCGCAGGGCCAGCAGGGCGGCGTTCGCCGCGCCCCCGATCGACACGGTCGCCACCGGCACCCCGGTGGGCATCTGCACGATGGAGAGCAGCGAGTCCAGGCCGTCCAGCCGCGCGAGCGGCACGGGCACGCCGATCACGGGCAGGGTCGTGGCGGCGGCGAGCATGCCGGGCAGGTGCGCGGCGCCGCCCGCGCCCGCGATGATCACCCGCAGGCCGCGCCCCTCCGCATGGGCGGCGTAGTCGAGCATCGCCCGCGGGGTGCGGTGAGCGGAGACGACCCGGGCCTCGAAGGGCGTGCCGAACTGGCGCAGCATCGAGGCCGCGGCCTTCATCACCGTCCAGTCGGAGTCGCTGCCCATGACGACGCCGACGAGCGGCGCTGTCTCAGCCGGCGCTGCATCGAGCGACGCCGTCCCGTCGGGCGAGGCGTCGGCGCCCGAGGCGTCGGCAGTCGGGGCGGCGCTCGCTGCACCGGGGGGCGAGGTGCCCTCCGCCTCGTGTGCGCCTGCCACGCTCACGACTGTACGGGCGGATCCGAGAAGAACGCGGCCGCCGCGCGCGCCTGGAACACGGCCTCGTCCAGCTCCGTCGCACTCGCGGTCACGTGCCCGATCTTGCGCCCGGGGCGCGGCTGCTTGCCGTATCGGTGCAGCTTGACCGTCGGATGCTGGGCCAGCATGCCCGGGACCCGGGCGTCCAGGTCGCCGTCGGCGGGGCCGCCCAGCAGGTTGACCATGACGCTCCAGTCGTCGCGGGGGGCTGTGGAGCCGAGCGGCAGGTCGAGCACGGCCCGCAGGTGCTGCTCGAACTGGCCGGTGACGGCGCCGTCCATGCTCCAGTGGCCGGAGTTGTGGGGCCGCATAGCCAGCTCGTTGATCAGCAGCCGCTCGTCGTCGGTCTCGAACAGCTCGACCGCCAGCATCCCGGTGACCTCGAGCGCCGCGGCGATCGTGACGGCGATATCGGCGGCGGCATCGGCTACCCGGCCCGCCGATCGGGGTGCCGGCGCGATCACCTCCGCGCACACCCCGTCGCGCTGCACCGTCTCGACCAGCGGGTTCAGGGCCGTCCCGCCGGACGGGCGGCGGGCGACCTGCTGGGCCAGCTCGCGGCGGAACGGCACGAGCTCCTCGGCGAGCAGCGGAGCGGCGCCCAGCCAGTCGGCGACGTCCGCGGCCGCTGTGACGACCCGCACACCGTGGCCGTCGTAGCCGCCCCGCGGCGTCTTCACCACGGCGCGACCGCCGACCGCGGCGATGAAGGCTGTCAGGTCGTCGGCCGAGTCGACGCGCGCCCAGACCGGCTGCGGCAGGCGCAGCGCCGCCATCCGCTCGCGCAGCAGCAGCTTGTCCTGCGCGACCGCGAGCGCCTGCGGGCCGGGGCGCACCGCGACACCCGACGCGACGAGCTGCTGCAGCGCCGCCTGCGGCACATGCTCGTGATCGAAGGTGACGACATCCTTGTCGCGGGCGAACGCCAGCACGGCCTGCGCGTCATCCGCGGCGCCGATGCTCGTGACGGCGATCGCCGCCGCGGCTCCCGGGGCCTCGCCGAGCACCTCGATCTCGACGCCCAGTTCGATGGCCGCCGGTACCAGCATGCGAGCGAGCTGGCCGCCGCCGATCACTCCGACCCGCATGTGCAGCGCCTCCACCCTCCGAGCCCGCACGTACACTGCCGCAAGTGCCCGGCAGTCAGGGCCATCGCCGGTCCAGTCGAGCCGGCCTGCAGCGACGAAGAGAGCGTATGCGCACCGTCACCTCCTCCGCACTCGTGCGGCAGCTGGTGAAGTTCGCACTGGTCGGCGGGGTCGGCTTCGTGGTGGACGTCACGCTGTTCACGACGCTGCGGGTGACGGTGCTGGCGCCGGAGCGGCTGCACGAGGGGCCGCTGATCGCGAAGGTCATCTCCACCCTGGCGGCGATCGCGGCGAACTGGCTGGGCAACCGCTACTGGACCTTCGGCCCGCATCGCAGCACCCGCAGCGGCGCGGAGGCGCTGGAGTTCCTGGCGGTCAGCCTGCTGGGCCTGGTCGTGGCGGTCGGCTGCCTGTGGGTGTCGCACTACCTGCTGGGCTACACGAGCACGCTGGCCGACAACCTCTCCTCGAACGTCGTCGGCCTGCTGCTCGGCTCGATCCTGCGCTTCGCGCTCTACCGCCACTGGGTGTACGCGCCCAGCCGCCGAAACCGGATCGCCCGGCCCGCGCCCGGCCAGGTCGCTCCGGGCACGGCGGCGCTACCGGAGTAGCAGCGCGAGGCCACAGGTACCGCGCGACTCGGTGGCACCGTCGCGGCAGCGCGTCGCGTCAGTTGACGAAGGGGCGACGCGTCGTCGGCCGCATCGAGGCGGTGCCGACCGCGGAGCCGATCAGGTCCGAGACGGCGCGGCGCACCAGTTTGGGGCGAGGTACGTCGCGCAGGATCATCGTCCCGGCGGCGCCCGCGTGCACGATCACGTCGCCGCCACCCGCGAGGAGCTGCAGGGCGTTGCGCCGCACCGTCACCTGGGCACCGTGGCCGAGCACGAACTCGGTGCGCTGGCGCACCACGAAGCCCTGCTTGACGATCAGCCGCCGCGTGGTGATGAGCGTCACCCGGTTCGCCCAGGTGATCAGCGGCATGAAGCAGAGCAGCACGACCAGCGCTGCCGCGACGATCGGCAGCGCCGTGTTCATCCACGGTGCCGGCAGGCGTTGCCAGAAGTAGCCGGTCGCACCGCAGATCGCGATGAACAGCAGCGACGGCCACACCAGCCGGCGGCCGGAGCGACGCAGTCGCACCAGCACCTGCTCGGTGGCGTCCCGCGCTGGCGCGGAGGGCAGCTGCTCGGTGCGCGGGCGGTCGTCCGTCCGTGAGCGCTCTGTGGATGAGCGCTGCGTGGATGAGCGCTCTGTCGATGACCGTTCTGTCGACGAACCCTGCGTCGGCGAGCGCTGCACCGCTCGGGAGCGCCGATCTGTCGGTGGATGCTGAGGTGCCCCGATCATCCGCGTGCCCCCACTCGCCGCACCGTCTGCATACCGCAGGCCCTATTCATACCGCAGGTGCTCCACGTCGCCGGCGGAGACCGACAGGGGTTTCGCATCGCGGGGCGCATCCTCGGGTCCTGCACCGTCGCGGGCGATGATCAGGCGGCCGTCCGGCTCCAAGCCGACAGCGGTCCCGACGATGACCCGGCCGTCCGGCAGGCCGACTCGCACCCGGCGGCCGAGCGTGCCGCAGTGTGCGACGACGCTCGCCCGCGCGCCGCTCGCCTGCGCGTCGCCGCTGAAGGCCTGCAGGTCGTCCACCAGTGCCAGCAGGGTGCCGACGAAGCCCGCCACAAGCTCGTCCACGTCGGCGGCCACGCCCAGCACGGCCAGCGAGGTCGCGGTCGGCACCGGCAACTGCTGCGCCGTCAGCGCGTGGTTCAGCCCGGCGCCGATCACCGCGCCCGAGCCGTCCGGCAGCGCCTCGGCCAGCACACCGCACACCTTGCGCTCACCGACCAGCACGTCGTTCGGCCATTTGACGACGGCATCGACGCCGGCCGCCCGCACCGAGTCGGCCATCGCGACGCCGGTCAGCAGCGGCAGCCACCCCCAGGCCGCCCGGGGGAAGTCGGGCCGAAGCAGCACGGAGATCGCCAGCGAGCCGCCGGGCGGCGCCGTCCACACCCGCCCCAGGCGACCGCGGCCGGCGGTCTGGTCGTCCGTCACCACGACCGAGCCGTGCGGCCACGGCTGCGTGCCCGACGCGAGCGCGGCCAGCACCGAGTTCGTCGAGTCGGCGTGGTCCAGCCAGCGCACCCGTGTCGCGACCGCGGCGGTGCGGGGCAGGTCCACGACGCGAGTGTACGAGCGCCCCGCGTTCTCCGGCCGGAGGGAGACACGGCCGCGCCCGCCCCACCGGAGGTCCGCTTCGGCCCGGCCGCTAGGCTCGGCGACCGTGACCGACATCGGCGAGGCCGCGGGCGATCCGCTCACGACGACGGCCGGCAGGATCATCGACCTGCGCGAGCGCTATCACGAGGCGGTGACCGCCAGCGGCGAAGCCGCCATCGAGAAGCAGCACGCCAAGGGCAAGAAGACCGCCCGCGAACGTATCGAGCAGCTGCTCGACCACGGCACCTTCGTAGAGCTGGACGAATTCGTCCGCCACCGCACGCACGCGTTCGGCATGGAGCGCACCCGTCCGTACGGCGACGCGGTGGTCACCGGCCTCGGCACCATCCACCAGCGCCAGGTGGCGGTCTACGCCCAGGACTTCACGATCTTCGGCGGCTCCCTGGGCGAGGTGGCCGGCGAGAAGATCCTGAAGGTGATGGACCACGCCCTGAAGACGGGCGTGCCGATCATCGGCATCCTCGACTCCGGCGGCGCGCGCATCCAGGAGGGCGTGGTCGCGCTCGGCAAGTACGGCGAGATCTTCCGCCGCAACACCGCCGCCTCCGGCGTGATCCCCCAGATCTCCATCGTCATGGGCCCCGCCGCCGGCGGCGCGGTCTACTCCCCCGCCCTGACCGACTTCGTGATCATGGTCGACAAGACCAGCCAGATGTTCGTCACCGGACCCGACGTGATCAAGACCGTCACCGGCGAGGACGTGGGGATGGAGGAGCTGGGCGGCGCGCTGACCCACAACACCCGCAGCGGCGTCGCGCACTATCTGGCCAGCGACGAGGACGACGCGCTCGACTACGCGCGCACGCTGCTGTCGTACCTGCCCGACAACAACCTGGCGGACCCGCCGGTCTACGCCTCCACCGCTCCGCTCGAGACGACCGACGCCGACCGCACCCTGAACACCCTGATCCCGGACAGCGCCAACCAGCCCTACGACGTGCACGCCCTGATCGAGACGCTCGTGGACGACGGCCAGTTCCTGGAGACCCAGCCGCTGTACTCGCCGAACATCGTGGTCGGCTTCGGTCGGGTCGAGGGCCGCACGGTCGGCATCGTCGCGAACCAGCCGAACGCGATGGCCGGCACGCTGAACATCGACGCGGGTGAGAAGGCGGCGCGGTTCGTGCGCTTCTGCGACGCGTTCTCGATCCCGATCCTCACCCTGGTCGACGTGCCGGGCTACCTGCCGGGCACGGATCAGGAGTGGACAGGCGTGATCCGCCGTGGCGCCAAGCTGCTGTACGCCTACGCCGAGGCGACCGTGCCGCTCGTCACCGTGATCACCCGCAAGGCGTACGGCGGCGCGTACATCGTGATGGGCTCCAAGCAGTTGGGCGCCGACCTG
The DNA here is from genome assembly GCF_964250715.1 of uncultured Amnibacterium sp. GTDB lineage: Bacteria > Actinomycetota > Actinomycetes > Actinomycetales > Microbacteriaceae > Amnibacterium. The sequence continues at coordinate 53,564 of NZ_CAXUGX010000002.1, read as the reverse complement.
AACTACGCGTGGCCCACCGCGGAGATCGCCGTGATGGGCGGCCAGGGCGCGGTCGGCATCCTGTACCGCGGCGAGATCCGGCGGGCGGAAGCGGCCGGCGAAGACGTGGACGCGGTGCGCACTCGGCTCGCGAACGAGTACACCTACAACGTCGCAAGCCCCTTCCTGGCCGCCGAGCGTGGCGAGCTGGACGGTGTCATCGAGCCGGCCGCCACCCGAACCACGGTGATCAAGGCGCTGCGTGCACTGCGCTCCAAGCGCTCCAGCCTGCCGCCCAAGAAGCACGGGAACATCCCGCTGTGACCGCCGACCTGCCGCAGGTGTTCGGCGGGTCGCCGACCGACGACGAGTTGGCGGCGGTCGCCGCCGTGTTCGCCACACTCGCGCTCGAGCGTGCCGCATCGAACCGGCGCATGTCGCCTGCGCCCCGCCCGCCGACCTGGAATCGCCGCACCGATGTGCTTCGCGATCCGCGCCCCCGCGACGGCAACTGGACCGATCTGACTACCTGACGGGGGACGACCCCTTGGATCGGGCAAAATGTACCCCGAAACGTACCCCGATTGTCCGCTCTTCGACCTACTGCGGCTCGCCTCCGCTTCGCGCAGAATGAAATCGCGCGATCGATGCACTGCACGTCGCGTCCGGACGCAGTTCACGTGGGGACGTGGCTGCATATCCGGGGGCGGGTTGGCGAGGGTCTTCGGGTGACCCACCAGCCCGGGGGTGTGTGCGGGTCGGTCTGGGGAGGCCGGCCCCACTCCCCGATCTCCTGACCGAACGCCGCACACGCGCTGCGGGCCTCAGGCGGTGGGGCGGTCCAGTTCCAGCCAGAGGTCCACGTTCTCTTCGTCGTCGTCCAGGCCGAGCGCACTCGCGGTGCTCTGCCCGCTGCTGAGGCCGACGACCGTGACCGCGCGCGCGGAGGACTTGGGCGCGGTACGGATGATCCACCGCTCCGCCTGCACGCTGGCGAGCGCTTCGGCGACCCGGTTCAGCACCGGGTCGAGAGCCTTCGGGTCGATGTCGTCGACACCGCCGTCGTCGAGCACCTGCACGAACGCGCCCCGGCGCCGCGCCGTGACGACCTCGCGTCGCACCGCGTCGTTCAGCAGCCGACGGCCGCGGATCTCGTCGCGGATGGACTGCTCCAGCACGCGGCACTCCAGCCGCTCGTCGTCGGTCAATTCGCCACCCGACTCCGCGATGCGCTGCAGCATGGGCAACGCCAGCCTGCTGGTCTGCGTCAGGCGCACCTGCCGCTCGAAGTGGTGCGCGTCCTGCGCGGCCTGCCACTCCACCGCCTCCCGTTCCGCACGCGCGAACTGCAGCACGTCGTTGTTGGCCCTCGCCAACGTGTAGGAGAAGACGTAGGCGGCCACGACCCAGATCACATCGCCGAGCACACCGAACCGGAGCACCGCGGCGGGGCCGGCCCAGAGGACGGTGTGAGCGATCAGGAGGGCGATGCCGAACCCCGCGAGCGTCGTATGGCGGCGGACCGCCGAGACCGTCATCAGGGCGCCGATCGCGCCGACGTACCAGGTGCGCAATCCCAGGTCGGCGCGCGGATCGAGCGTGCTCGAGACCAGCAGGACGATGGCGACCGAGACGCCGACGGTGAGCGCCGCGACCCACAGCGGCTGCGCACCTGAATACCCCACAGCGACCGACACGACGGTGATGGCCGCGAACATCGCAAGCGCGACGATCACGCGATCCGGGTGAGGGTTGCCCGGCACGGTGAACGCCCCGAGGACCAGGTTGTAGGCCGAGAACCCGATCAGGACCGCGACGAGGATCGGTCGAGGGACCGTGATCATCGGGCGACTCTGCTCATCGAGCGACGTGCCCATCGGGCGACGCGCCCATCAGGGGACGTACTCATCAGGCGACGCGCCCATCAGGCGTCCACCGACTCGCGCTGCGGGGCGGCGACCGCGGGGCCGCGCCCCGTGCCCGGCCAGGACAGGGTGATGCGGGTGCCGCGGCCGTCCGACGACTGCACGGTCACGCTGCCGCCGATCGCGTGCATCCGCTCCACGATCGAGACGCGCAGCCCAAGGCGTTCGCTCGACACCGCGGACGGGTCGAACCCGGGCCCGCGGTCGGCGATGAGCGCGTGGACGGAGCCGTCCTTGCCGACGGCGATGCGGACGAACCGCTGCACGGAGGCGTCGCCGGCGTGCTTCGCGCTGTTCACCATCGCCTGCACGGTCGCGGCGACGACTGCTTCGGCGACCGGCCCGGACACCGGGGTGTCGGCGTTGCCGACCGCTCGCATGCTGAACAGGCCGTGGATGGCGGCAGTCTCGGCGTTGATGCGGGCGAAGAGCTCGTCCAGCCGGACCGCATTGCGCGCCGCAGCCACATCGTCCTTCGCGGTGGACAGCTGCTCGATCGCGGTCATCGCCATGTTCGCGGCGAGGGCTTTGCTCGCCGCACCCTCGGCGCCGGCGGCGCTCAGAAAGGTGGTCAGCACGCGGTCGTGCACGAGGGCGTCGATCTGCACGCGCTCGGTCTCGGTGGCCTGATCCGTCTGTGCCGCCGCATAGCGCTGCAGGGCGTTGTCCTGCGCGAGGTCCACGCCGTGGGCTGCCTGCCGGATGGAGAACAGCAGGATCAGCAGTCCCATGTCGAGGCAGAAGGCGTACGCGCCGTCGAACACCGCCCGCGTCACGGTCGCTCCGCCACCGTCGGGCATCAGGCGCAGGTAGCCGACAAGGCTGGCGGTGACGACCGAGTAGATCGCCGGCGTCATCCAGTCCGGACGCGCGGCGATGAGGAAGCCGACCGCCAGGGCCTGCAGCACGAAGATCCACGCGGAGTCGGAGCCGGGCAGCGGATCGCGCACCGCCAGCGGCCACATCAGCAGTGCGACGAGGTAGGCGAGGGCCGCGCCGAGGAAGAAGGTGCGGGTCCACTGATCGAGCAGTGCGGCGAGGTTGGCCAGCGCCACCGACCCGTAGACGAAGACGACGAGCGCCAGACCGAGCGGGTTCTGGAATGCGCTCCACTGCACCACCAGCTGGGGCACGCTCTGCAGCGCGAAGATCACGCCGAAGACGCTCATCGCGACGGCGAGCGACCGCTCGACGCGCAGCCCTCCGATACGGGAACCGTCGGTGCCGCGCACGCGTCGGAGGGAACCGGAATCGACTGCGGTGTCAGCTCTCATCGTCGAGCGCGTCGGGATCCAGGTTCGGCAGGATGCCGTCCTCGACAGCCCGCCGGAGCAGGTCGACCTTGGTGGGTGCCGGACGGCCGACCTCGACGTACTTGACGCGGATGCGGTCGAGGTACTCGCGCGCGGTCGAGGCGGCGATTCCCAGCTGATCGGCGACCATGCGCAGCGGCAGGCCCGAGGCGTACAGGTTCAGCACATCCCGCTCCCGCCGGCCGAGCTGCGCGCGGGCGAAGTCGGTGTCGGCGTCGATGGCGCTGGCCCACTCCAGATTGTTCAGCACCTCGCCGCGGGCGACGGTGTAGATGGCGGCCATGACCGCAGAGGTGGCGGCGGATTTGGGGATCACGCCGGCCGCACCCGCGGCGAGCGCCTCCCGCACACCCGCGGCGCGGTCGGCGATGGAGTGGATCAGCACTCCGGCTCCGGTCGCCTGGATGTCCTTGACGTTCTGGGTGATCGTGGAGCCGTCGCCAAGGGAGAGGTCGAGCACGACGACGTCGCACTCGCGTCCTTCGAGCAGTCGCACCAGGTCGGGCACCGTCGCAGCCTCTTCGACGACCTCGTACCCGGCCACCTGGCAGGCGGCCCGCAGGCCGAGGCGGACCGACTCGTGGTCGTCGACGACGGCGACTCGCACGAGGTCGGTCTCGACCGGCCAGGTGGTCGTGGACATGATCGGTGCTCCTCAATCCCCGCGAGCGTGTTGCGGCGGGACAGCGAGTCCGATCGTACCCGCGGAGGGGGACAGAACGGACTGATGAGTCGACCGCGCCGGGCCGTTTTCGTCCCCCACTTCGCGGGACGACCGGCCTGTTCACGATGCCGCGCCAGTGCCGCTCCGATGCCGCCTCAGTGCTGTTCCGCTCAGCGGTGCAGCGTGGCGACGGCCTCGATGTGGTGCGTGTTCGGGAACAGGTCGAAGGCCGCCAGGGTACCGATGCGGTAGCCGTACCGGGCGAAGCGCGCCGCGTCGCGGGCCAGTGCGACGGGATCGCAGGCGACGTACACGATCCGGTCCGGGCCGCGGCGCGCGATCGCGTCGACGACCTCGGTGCCGGCGCCGGATCGCGGCGGATCCAGCACCACGGCGCTCCGGTGCGCCGAATCCGGCCGCACCTGCTCGTGCCGAAGAAAGGACTCCACGCGGTCGGCGCGGGCATGCGCAGCCGGATAGCGCGCCAGGTTCTGACCGGCGTGCTCGCTCGCCCGGCGGTCCCCCTCGACCGTCGTGATGGTCAGGGACGGCCCGGCCAGGCCTGCGACGGCCGCCGCGAGCAGCCCGACGCCGCCGTACAGGTCGAGGTTCGCGGCCGAGGGGTCGAGTGGTCCGCTCGAGAGCGCCTGCTGCACCGCCGCGGTGAGGACGGCCGGCGCCGAGGGGTGCACCTGCCAGAACCCGGTCGGCTCCAGGCGGAACTCGTGCCCGCGCTCATCGACGTGCTCGGTGATCGTCGCCGGCCCGCCGCCGCCCGGATGCGCGACCACGAACGCGGCGCCCGTCGACGGTGCGACGACATCCAGGCTGCGGACTCCGGGCAGTCGGCCGGCGGCGAGCGCCGCCCGCTCCAGTCCGATCGTCGCCAGGGGCAGATCGTCGACCGGCACCACGTGGCGCGAGCGTGCGGCGTACGGGCCGACGCGGCCCTGCTCGTCCACGTGCAGCTTCAGGCGGGTGCGGGAGCGGGTGCCGTCCGGCTCCCCCGGCACGGGCCGGACATCGATCGCCAGCGCGTCGACCTCGGCCGGGGCGAGCCGGCCGGTGCGGGTGAGCGCGTCGATCAGCACCTGACGCTTCAGCGCGCGTTGCGCCGCGGGCGCGATGTGCCCGAACTCGGCACCGCCGGCGCGCTCCGCCGGCGGCCGGTCGAGCGCGGCGGCCACCCACACGTGCTCCTGCCGATCGGGCGACGATTCCAGCACGGCCAGCGTGTCCGCGCGCAGATAGCCGGCGTGCAGGTCCTCCGTGATCCTGGCCAGGATGCGCTCCCCCGGCAGGGTGTCCGGCACGAACACGACCCGCCCCTCGTGGTGGGCGACGAACACGCCGCCGTGGGCGACGCGATCGACGGTCAGCTCCAGCTCGCGGCCGAGCAGCTCGCCGCGCCCCGCCGCCGGCTCGCGCATCGCCGACCCGTCCACCGCCGCCGCTGCCACCGCCCCACCATCGCACGGCCGGAGTCCCTGCCCGCGTCCGGTGAACCGGGCGCATCTAGGGTCGGAGGGTGCGGCTGATCCTCGCCTCCACCTCTCCAGCGAGGCTGGCGCTGCTGCGGGCGGCGGGGGTCGAGCCCGAGGTGGTGCCGTCGGCGGTGGACGAGCCCGCGACCGTGGCGCAGGCCGAGCGGGTTCGGGGTCGACCGTTGACGGCTGCGGAAATGGTGCTGCTGCTCGCTCGGGCCAAGGCGGAGGCGGTCTCCGGCCGTCGCCCGGCGGCGAGCGAGGACGCCCTGCTGCTGGGCGGCGACTCCGCGTTCGAGTTGGACGGCGCCGTGTACGGCAAGCCGGGGACCGCGGCGGTGGCGCGGGAGCGGTGGATCCGACAGCGGGGCCGCACCGGCGTGCTCTACTCCGGCCACTGGCTGATCGATCTGCGCGAGGGCGCCGGTACTGGCGCTCGTTTGGATTCGGGTCGAGGGAAGGTGACCAGCGCGAGCGTGCAGTTCGCAGCCGACCTGACGGATGCGGAGATCGACGCGTACGTCGCCACCGGCGAGCCGCTCGCGGTGGCGGGTGCGTTCACCATCGACAGCCTGGGCGGCCCGTTCATCGAGCGCATCGAGGGCGACCCCTCCACGGTCGTGGGCCTGTCGCTGCCCACCCTGCGCCGGCTGGTCCGCGCCTGCGGGGTCGAGTGGACCGATCTCTGGTCCCCCCGCCGGCCGCACGACGCGATCGGCTGAGGTTGTGGACATGTCACTGCAGATCTGCCTCAGGTCTAGACGGCTCTGCCAACGTCGGGGGCGGGGCCGCCCATAAGCTTGTGCCCCATGCCGACCCCGCCCGCCGAGCGCCGGATCACGAAAGTCCTGATCGCGAACCGGGGCGAGATCGCGGTGCGGATCATCCGGGCAGCGCGGGACGCCGGTATCGCCTCGGTCGCGGTCTATGCCGACCAGGATCGCGATGCTCGGCACAGTCGCCTGGCGGACGAGTCCTACGCCCTGAACGGGACGACCAGCGCCGACACCTACCTGGTGATCGACAAGCTGCTGTCCATCGCCAAGCGCGCAGGTGCCGACGCGGTGCATCCGGGCTACGGCTTCCTGGCGGAGCGCGCCGACTTCGCCCAGGCGGTGCAGGACGCCGGCCTGATCTGGATCGGGCCGAGTCCGGATGCGATCGAGCGCCTCGGCGACAAGGTCACTGCCCGGCACGTGGCGGAGTCGGTGGGAGCGCCGCTCGCGCCGGGCACGCTCAATCCGGTCGCCGACGCCGCCGAGGTGCTGGCCTTCGCCGACGAGGTGGGGCTGCCTGTCGCGATCAAGGCGGCGTTCGGCGGCGGCGGCCGCGGCCTGAAGGTCGCGCACACCCGCGAAGAGATCCCGGACCTGTTCGAGTCCGCGACGCGCGAGGCGGTGGCCGCGTTCGGCCGCGGCGAGTGCTTCGTGGAGAAGTACCTGGATCGCCCGCGGCATGTGGAGACGCAGTGCCTGGCCGACGAGCACGGCACCGTGGTGGTGGTGTCCACGCGGGACTGCTCGCTGCAGCGCCGTCACCAGAAGCTGGTGGAGGAGGCGCCCGCCCCGTTCCTGAGCGACGCGCAGAACGCCGAGCTGGTGCGGGCCTCCAAGGCGATCCTGCGTGCTGTCGGCTATGTGGGCGCCGGCACCTGCGAGTTCCTGGTCGGCCGCGACGGGACGGTGTCGTTCCTCGAGGTGAACACCCGGCTGCAGGTGGAGCATCCCGTGTCGGAGCAGGTGACGGGCATGGATCTGGTGCGGGAGCAGTTCCGCATCGCCGAGGGTGCGCGCATCGATCCGGTCGACCCGGTTGCCCGCGGCCATTCGATCGAGTTCCGGATCAATGGCGAGGACCCGGGCCGGGGCTTCCTGCCGGCCCCCGGCCCCGTGCGGTCGTACCGCGTACCGGGTGGTCCAGGGGTGCGGCTCGACTCGGGCGTCACCACGGGCGACGTGGTCTCGGGCGCGTTCGACTCGCTGCTGGCCAAACTGATCGTGTCGGGTGCCGACCGGGCCGACGCGCTGGCCCGCGCTCGGCGTGCCCTGGCCGAGTTCGAGGTGACCGGGCTGCCGACGGTGCTGCCGTTCCATCGCGCCGTGGTGAACGATCCGGCGTTCACCGCCGAGGACGGCGTCTTCGCCGTGCACACGCGGTGGATCGAGACGGAGTTCGTGAACGAGATCGAGCCGTGGACCGGTTCGCTGGTCAACCAGGACGCGTCGCCGGCGCAGCAGGATCGGCACCTGGTCACGGTGGAGGTCAACGGCAAGCGACTGGAGGTGGCGCTGCCGGCGGAGCTCGCGGCGTCTTCCGGCGAGATCGCCCCGCCACCCGCGCCGAGGCGCCGTCGCGGCGGCGGTGTCGTCTCCGCGGCGATGGGAACCGCTGTCACGGCCCCGATGCAGGCGACCGTGATCAAGGTGCTGGTGGAGCCCGGCCAGCGGGTGGTGACGGGTGACCTGGTCGCAGTGCTGGAGGCGATGAAGATGGAGCAGCCGTTGACGGCGCACCGCGACGGCGTCATCGGCGCGGTCGTGGCACGCCCCGGCACCACGGTGTCGGCGGGCACGGTGCTGCTGCAGATCCTGGACCAGGCCGCAGCGCTCGCCCCCGTCGCCTGACATCACTCGCGCCCGACATCATCTCGTCGTGCACGGCCGTTCGGTCAGAAGGGGCAGTCGTCAGCGCTGTCGTCGGCGCTGTCGCCGTGCTCGGGGAGGAACTCGGGTGGTGCCGGATCGGATCGTTCGGGCGGGTCGCCGGTGTAGCTGCGTCCCCAGGGTGACGTCCAGGTGACGGTCCCGCCCGGATCGAGCCGTTGGGTCCACATCCCGGTGGACTTCAGCAGGTGACATCGTCGGCACAGGTGCACGAGGTTGCCCGCGTCAGTCGTGCCGCCCGCATGCCACTCGGTCACATGGTCGATATCGCAGAGGTGGGCGGGTCGTCGACAGCCGAGGCCCGCGCACTGCTCATCCCGGATCCGCAGCCACCGTTTCAGGTCCGGTGGTGGCGTATACACCGTCTGATCCATCGTCACCCGCACCCCGGTGACCGGATCGGTGAGGACCCGCAGCAGTGAGGGAGCGTCCGCGCAGAGTCGGCGGGCGGTCTCGATGTCGATGGGTCCGTACCCGGCGAGGATCGCCTGCTCGCTCGTGTGACCCAGCCACGCCAGTGCGGGGATCGTCATCGCGACCGTCGGGACCACTGCGGTCCGCTGCGGCACCCGTCCTGCGATGGCACTGCAGTCGGGGTGCGCCGCGTGCGCGATCCCGCCCAGCAGCAGATCCAGGGCGATGTCGAACCGCAACGCCCCGATCCCGCGTTTCTCTCCGTCGCGCCCGCGGACGGCGACCGCCGCCCGGGTGAGGGCGTCATTGATCGCCACCAGTTCTACCGCCGGACCACGGATCGTCAGTGCCGCCTCCCCATCGGGCAGTGGATCGAACTCCACCCGCCGATTCGCCTCCGTCACCGCAGCCCGCGCCACCGCCGTACCCGGCTGCAGGCGCTCCCGCGCCCGACGGAGCCGATCCGCCAGCCGGCCCGGCGTCCCCGTCACGACCATGTCCGCGGCGAGCCGATCGAAGTCGGCCAAAGCGTCCTCGTCCAGACCGATGGACTGCTTGACGAGAATGTCCACCGCCCGCCAGGTGGTACGCCCAGAGGTGAACGCCTTCCACGTGATCGGGAACGAGTCCCGCAACACCATCGCCGTATCCAGCAGGTGAGCGGTCGTCGACTCGGGGATGCGCAGGATCATCCCCACCTGCTTCATCACCGCCCGCGCCGGCAATCCATCCCGATCCCGCGCATCCGCCCCATACCGCTCCGCGAGATCGGCCATCCCCGCATCCCACGCGTTCAACAACGCGACGACACGAGCAGCCTCAACCCGCTGGAAGGCCAGCTGCGCCTCATCCAACTCCCGCAACGCCCGATCCGCGGGATGTTCGAGTTCGATCGCGAACAGCTCACCGACCGACCACGCGATGTCGGCACCCGGAAGACCGGCCACCTCACCGCGCGCCCGCTCCCGGAGCACACCGTCGAACATAGCTACGATCTAATCAGAAGGGTCTGACACGGACTGCGCAGGGGTCGAGGCGGCTCACCAGCACAACGACGATCGCTACCGTGTGCGGATGAGCAGCGCGTTGTCCCGCCGCAGCGTCAAGGCGCTGATCGTCTACGGCCTGGTCGGCGGCTGGGTGCTGATCGTGCTCGGTGTCGCGCTCGTGCCGCCCGTCGCAGTGCTCGGCGTCGCCGCCGTCATCACGTCGATCCTGGTGATCGAAATCGACCAAGCCCGAGTCAGCCGTCGATGGGGCCTGCTCGTCACGACCGCGACGTCCTTCCTGCTCTGGATCGCCGCGATCGTCGTCGCGGGTGTCGCCTGGGGCCGGGCGTTCGATCTCGCCGACGCGGATCAGGCCGTCCCCGCCGCGCTCGGGATCACGGTCAAGATCGCGCTGGTCATCGGCGTCCCCGCGTTCGTCGTGCTCGTCGTGAGCGGTGTCCGCGCGCTGGTTCGCGCCCGACGCCTCCTTCGTGCCCAGGCGAGAACGGCCGCATAGCGCCGGCCGCGACGTCTGCGAGCGCCCAGCGGCGAATCGGTCACAACTCGGCTCGTCTTGACACCTTGTTCTTGGAGGTGCCATGAATCCGGACCCATTGCAGGGCGAACGTGACGCCGAGTTGCTCGAGCGGCTTCGTCGCCATGACAGGTCGGCGTTCGCCGAGCTGATGCGGCGCCACTCCCCCGCCGTATTCCGATACGCGTGGGCGCTCACCGACTCGCGCGAGCAGACGGAGGACCAGGTCCAGGAGGTCTTCCTGCAGCTCTGGCGCCAGCGCCGTACCGTCGAGACGGCGACATCGGGATCGAGGGAATCGGATGCGAGCCTGCTCCCCTGGCTGCTGACGGTCTGCCGCTACACGACCTTCAACTCCAACCGTCGTCTTCGCCGCAGCCGCGTCGAGCCGCTGTCGGCCGTCGATCAGTCGGCCTCCGTCGCTGATGACGCTGCCTCGGACGAGCTGCGCTTCGTCGGGGATGAGATCGCGCGGCTCAGCCCCCTCGACCGAGAACTGGTTCGCCTCTGTCTCGTCGAGGGACGCCCCTACCGCGACGCCGCAACCACGCTCCGAGTCGCCCCGGCTACCGCGCGCAAACGCATGCAGCGGATCCGCGCCCGACTCACCGCCGCACGCGCCACCAGCAGATAGAACATCGAGGACATCACCATGCACGTCAGCCCGCCCACCGCCGCCGAACTCGAACAGGGGATCGCCCGGATCACCCGACGCGTCGACTCCCGCATCGCCGGCAGGCGTCTGCTGCATCGCGTCGGGATCGGCCTTGCGCTGGTCGCAGCGCTCGGCGCGGGTGGGGCCGGAGTGGCCACCGCCGTCGCTCCGCCCAGCTTGCTGCACCTGGACGGCCTGGTGAAAGCGCAGTACGCCGCGCCGCTCGCCCAGTGCATCAGGGATGCAGGCTGGAACACGGCGATCCTCGACTCGAAAGCTGCCGCCTCGATCCTCGCCGGCAGCGGGCTCGACCCCGCGACGACGCGGGTGCTGCGGACGCTGGTGAGCGAGCAGGCTGAGCCCGCCGCCGGACGAGCCATCACCGCCTGCCAGCAGCGCCTGCAGACCGTCTCAGGCGACAGCATCATGGCGACCGGCTGACCGGATGACCGACCCGGTGCTCGCAGGCTGCGCGTCGGTCAGGATGGGTCCACCGGCTGCATGACGCTGCCGCCGACGTCTGATCCCGAAACGAACGATCGGCGAGCGCGATCAGACCGTCGCCGGCTGGGCTTCGACGCTCCGTCGCCAGCGGGCGAGTGACCGCACCTCGGCCGCCGGATCGTCCGCCAGCACGCCGATGACCGCGGCGGTCGTCGTACGGTTCACGGCGGCCCAGCACCGCACCTGCACGTCCGGGTCCGCGGCGAGCACCTGCAGCACCTCGGGTGGCGTCGTTTCGGCGCGAGCGACGGCGGCGCGCACGGTCGCATCGGGATCCTGGGCCAGTGCGCGCACCAGGTCGGCAGGCGTGTGCGGGTTGCTGGCGACCGACTGCCGGATGCCCGGTTCGGGCGACTCGGCGAGCAGCCGCAGGCGCCGCAGCTTGCTCTCGGTCACCGGCGGGGAGGAGTGCAGCAGCGCCGCGTCTTCGTTCGACAACCCGAGCGGAGTGGCAGCCCACACTCGGCGCTGGGCATCGGAAGTGAAGTGGACGCAGGACATCGCCGAAGGCTACCGACGCCCGCCGACACTCCCCGGAACCTCTCACCTCGATCACAGGCGTCACTCCTGGTCGCCGGAATCGCCGTTCGCTACCGTTCAGCCACAGACCGCGACGGGGCGCGGCAGGACTCGCAGGACGGCGGTCATGGCACGGGAACGCGGTCTACTGCTCCGATTGCTCGGCGGGCGTCAAGCGGCCCGGACGGTGGGCCCGCTGACCCATCCCGTCGACGACGCCACCACCCTGCACCGGCGCGGCGCGGCTCCGGAGGTGAAGCTGCTGCTGTTCGGCAGCGGACCGGCCGCCGGCTGGGGCGTGCACCTGCACGATCTGGGTCTCGGCGGCGGGATAGCCGACCGCCTCGCCGAGCGCATGGGTCACGCCGTCGCCCTGGACCTGCTGGTCGACGACTCCTGGCAGGATCCGGACCCGATCACGGCGATCCGGACGCAGGGACTCGGCAAGTACCACGCCGTCGTCATCGTCGGCGCCTACAACCACTCGTTGATCGAGGTGCCGGAGCCGGTGTGGAAGGACTATCTGGCGCAGCTGCGGGAGGCGATCCTGCAGGAGGCCGGCCCGGACGTGGCCCTGCTCGTCCTGTCCCTGCCGTGGGATGACGCCGCAGAGCGGATGCCCAGCGTCTGGGGCGGCCCGGCCGGCAGGGCGGTCGTCGACCTGGCCCGGATCGCCGACGAGACCCTCAGCGACTCCGAGCAGATCACCCAGCTGCGCCTGCTGCCGCCGATCGAGGCGGAGGAATGGATCGGGCCCGACTTCTCGGTCGCCAGCTACGCGCGCTGGAGCGCGGACACCGCCGATCGGCTCGCTCCGCTGCTGGGTGCGGGAGCGGTCCTCAGCCTGCCCTGACTCCGGCCGGCGCAGGAGGCTCAGGCGGCTCAGGAGCCGCGGCCCGTCCGTAGCCGGCTCGGCCGCAGTATGACGCGCGTATGACGCCACGCCCGCCGGTCTCCGGGCGGTGCTTTACGCTGACCGACGCCTCCGCCGGGGGCAGATCGGGCGAGTTCTCGCCCGCAGCGGGTCATCGCAGCCCGCCGCTGTCCGCACTCTTCGAGAATGGTCCCGTCGTGCCGCTCCGCACCCACTCGCTCCGCATCCGAGTACGCCGCAGGTTCGCCATCGCAGCGGTCGCGGCCGCCGCAGTCGTCGCCCTGACCGGGTGCGGCACCGCCGCGGGCTCGCCCGGCACCAGCACCAGCACCGCCGCCGTGTCCGCCGCCCCCAGCTCGGCCGCCGCCCTGCAGACGGTCACGCCGGGCAAGTTCACGGTGGCGACCGGGCAGCCCGCCTACTCGCCGTGGGTGCAGGACGACAAGCCGCAGTCGGGCAAGGGCTTCGAGGCCGCGGTGGCCTACGCGGTCGCGAAGCAGCTCGGCTACGCCGCCGCCGACGTGGTGTGGACGCGCACCACCTTCGACAGTGCGATCGCTCCGGGCCCGAAGACCTTCGACGTCAACCTGCAGCAGTTCAGCGTCACCCCGCAGCGCAAGAAGGCAGTCGACTTCTCCTCGCCGTACTACACGACCGACCAGGCGATCGTCACCACCAAGGGCTCGCCCGCCGCGTCGGCCACCACGCTCGCCGCGCTGAAGAAGATCACGATCGGAGTGGCCGCCGGCTCGACGAGCTACAGCGTCGTGAACAGCCAGGTCGGCGTGCAGCCCAAGGTCTTCAATTCCAACGACGACGCCGTACTGGCCCTGAAGAGCGGGCAGGTGCAGGCGCTCGCGCTCGACCTGCCGACGGCCTTCTACCTGGCGCAGTCGGAGTTGAAGAACGGCGTGGTCTCCGGCCAGTTCGCGGGCAGCGCCGGCGGCGACAAGTTCGCGTTCGTGCTGCAGAAGGGCTCCCCACTCACGAAGCCGGTCAGCGCCGCCGTCGACGCCATCGCGAAGGACGGCACGCTGGCGGCGATCACCAAGCAGTGGCTCTCCACCGCCGTCGACGCCCCGGTCTTCAAGTGATCCGGGCCAGGCTCACCGGGGCGCTGCGCACGAGGGCCCTGCCGATCGGATGACCGCTCCCGTCGCGTCGCAGTCCGTCGACTGGCGGCCCAGCGAGATCGAGTGCGAGCGGCAGGCGTACCGCAGGGCGCGGTCCACCCGCAGCACGCTGATCGCGGCGGTCAGCACGATCGTCGTCGCCGCGATCGTCTGGGTCACCGTCGTCAACACGCACGGCTGGTCGGTCGTGCAGACGGCGTTCTTCGACCCGAAGTCGGCGATCGCGGCGCTGCCGACCGTGCTCGTCGGCCTGTGGTTGAACGTGCGCGTGCTGTTCTTCGCCGCCATCGGGGTCGCGATCTTCGCCGCCCTGCTCGCGATCGCTCGCACGCTGCGCAGCCCGGTCTTCGCGCCGCTCCGGCTGCTCGCGACCGGCTACACCGACCTGTTCCGCGGCCTGCCGTTGCTGATCGTGCTCTACCTCGTCGGCTTCGGCATCCCCGCGCTCAGCCTGTTCCCGGCGCTGCCTGCGGAGGTGTGGGGCACGCTCGCGCTGATCCTCACCTACTCCGCCTACGTGGCGGAGGTGCTGCGCGCCGGCATGGAAGCTGTTCACCCGTCGCAGCGGCTCGCCGCCCGGTCGCTCGGCCTCAGCCACGCGCAGACGATCCGACTGGTCGTGCTGCCCCAGGCGGTCCGCAAGGTGACCCCTGCGCTGATGAACGACTTCATCTCGATGCAGAAGGACGTTGGCCTGATCTCGGTGCTCGGCGCGGTCGATGCGGTGCGCTCAGCCCAGATCACCGTCGCCAGCACCTACAACTTCACGCCCTACGTGGTCGCCGGTCTGCTGTTCGTGCTGTTGAGCCTGCCGTTCATCCGGCTGACGGACTGGCTGACCGCGCGGGCGCAGCGTCGCGAGCAGATCGGCGGCACCGTGTGACCGCACCGGTGCTGCAACTGCAGGGCGTGGTCAAGCGCTTCGGTACCACGACGGTGCTCGACCGGGTGGACCTGTCCGTCAGCCGGCACGAGGTCGTCGCGGTGATCGGCGCCAGCGGCAGCGGCAAGTCCACCCTGTTGAAGACCGTCAACCTGCTGGAGCGCATCGACGACGGCCGCATCCTGCTGGCGGGCGACGACGTGAGCGATCCGCGCGCCGACGTGGACGCCACCCGCGCGCGCATCGGCGTCGTGTTCCAGCAGTTCAACCTGTTCCCGCATCGGACGGTGCTCGACAACGTGACGCTGGCCAGCCGGGCGGTGCACAAGGTGCCGCGGGCGGAGGCGGAGGCGACCGCCGAGCACTGGCTGCAGCGCATCGGACTCGGCGACAAGCTGAAGGAGTACCCCGACCGGCTCTCCGGCGGCCAGCAGCAGCGGGTCGCGATCGTGCGGGCGATCGTCAGCGACCCCGAACTGCTGCTGCTGGACGAGATCACGAGCGCGCTCGACCCGCAGCTGGTCGGCGAGGTGCTCGACCTGGTCACGGAGTTGAAGACCGCGGGCTCCACCATCCTGATGACGACCCACGAGATGCAGTTCGCTCGCCACGTGGCCGACCGGATCGTGTTCCTGCAGCAGGGCCGCATCCTGGAGCAGGGCACCCCCGCCGAGGTGCTGGACGCACCTCGGCACGCCGAGACCAGGCAGTTCCTCTCCCGACTCCAGCAGCACTGAGGGCCGGAGCGACGCGCGGTAGCCCGGGCTCCACGCGGTGAGTGCGCCTACCGCGCGAGATCGGGCGAGCCGCGCGGAGCCCGGGCGGTCAGGCGGCGCTGACGGTGCGGGCGAAGGCCAGCTGCCGGGCGTGGAACGCGGCGGAGTCGTGGTGGTGGTCCAGGTTGTGACCCGATCCGATCACCCGCTCGGGGTTCACCGACGGGGACGCGGTGAACGCCTCCGCGAACTGCTTCACTCCCTCGTCGGTGGAGATCCAGAGCTGCTCGTGCTCGGCGAGCGCGTAGTGCACGGGCACCGTCACCGCGGAGGCGAGCCCCGAGAAGTCGGTGGTCCAGCGTCCGACGACCTCCAGCAGCTCGGCGACCGGGATCAGGTCGGTCGAGACCTCCGCGTCGTCGACGACCGAGGCGTCGTAGGTGTCCTGCGGGCCGTACATGAACTGGATCCGCTGCTCCTTGGAGAACGGGATCGTCGCGTCGGCGGGGATCGAGTTCCACGCCTGCGTCACCTGCTCCGGCGCATCGGTGTGGATGGAGGTGGCCGAGATACCGAGCAGGGGCCACGAGTGGGGCTGAGCGCCCATGTGGATGGCGATCGCTCCCCCCATCGAGTGCCCGATGAGCACGACGCCGGGGGCGGTGTCCGCGTACTGCTTCCACAGTTCGGCGACCGCGGCGTCGAGCACCTCCGCGTTCTTGGCGAAGGTGACGTCGCCCTGCAGCGGGTCGCTGCCCTGATAGCCGGGACGGTCGAGGGCGACGACGGAGAATCCCTCGTCGTGGGCTGCGGCGAGCAGGGAGTGCCCCTTCACGTCGAAGTAGTGCGAGTTGTAGCTGCCGCCGGGGATGCAGACGAGCAGGGGTGAGCCGGCGTCGCCGCGCTCCTCGATGCCGGTCACGGTGCCGAGCGGGGTGGACAGTGAGATCGGGTTGACCATGGGTGCTCTCCTTCGAGTGATGTGGTGGTGAGTGACGACGTGACGGATGTGGGTGGTCGGCGGCGGTGGTTGGTGGCGCGGCGGTGCTGCGACGGTTACGCGACGTGCCGTCCGCCGAGCCAGACGCCGGAGATGGCACGGGTGGCGCGGATGTCGGTCGACGGGTCGCCCTGCACGAGCAGCAGATCGGCTCGCCGTCCGGCCTCGATCACACCGCGATCGGTCAGTCCGAACACCCGTGCCGCCGTGGCGGTCGCCGCGGTGATGGCCTCGATCGGGGTGAGCCCGGCATCGACGAGCAACTCCAGTTCGTCGTGCAGCGACGACCCGTGTTCCGGATGCCAGGGCGCTCCCGCTTCGGTGTTGGCGTCGGTACCGGCGACGATCGTCAGTCCCGCCGCATGCGCCGTCGCGAGGCTCGCCTTGGCATTGGAGTAGTCGACGGGCGGCGCGATGTGCAGCCGTCGCAGCAGGCGGAACATCCGTTGCGCATTGATGGTCGTCACCGTGCCCTGCAGCATCGTCAGCGTGGGGACGACGGCCGCCCCCCGGCCGGACAGCGCGGCAGCCACATCGGGATTCAGACCGCGATCGACGGGCAGGTGGGTGACGACATCCACCCCGGCGTCGGCCGCAAGACCGAACGCCGTCGAGGTGACGGCGTGCGCGATCGTGGTGAGGCCGGCGCCGTGAGCCGCCACGACCAGAGCCCGGATCGTCTCCAGGGGCAGGGAGGCGGTGCCGGGCATCCGCGGGTCTTCGATGATGATCTTGATGTAGTCCGATCCATCGCGCACGCGGGCGGCGACGAAGCGGGCCGCGTCGGCGGCACTGGTGACGACGCTGTCCGCGGGGAACCCCATCCTGCGGGTGTGGGCGCCTTTCGCTGCGCTTGCGGGCACGCCCGCGCCGAGCAGGCGCGGCAGGTCTGTGCGCTGCTGCAGCGATCGCGTGACGTCCAGGTGCTGGTTGGCCATGTCGAGGACGGTGGTGACCCCGCTCGCGAGCGCCGATTCCAGGGCCGCGGCGTCGTCGACGTGCACGTGCGCGTCGATCAGGCCCGGTAGCAGCGCTCCGCCCTGCCCGTCGATCACCGTGCCGGTCGGCGCCCCGCCGACCGAGGCGATCGACTCCCCCTGGATCTGCACGGACGTCGGAGCGGTGAACCCGGCGCCGTCGAACACGCGCACATTGGTGATCGATGATGATGACGTCGTCGTCATACCCGTTCCTTCCGAGCTGTCGTTGGTCGGTGCGCCAGTGCAGCCGAATCCAGTGTTGCCGAAGTCAATGGTGCCGAAATCAAATGGTGCCGGAGTCAACGCTGCCGGGCGCCCACCGGCAGGGCGTCTCGCAGATCGATGTCGGCCACGGACGCACCGCGCAATGCGATGTGCTGGTCGGGCCGGACGAGCAGCGCCTCCCCCGCCCACGGGTAGTCCTCGGGAGGTGCGATCACCGTCAGCGGGATCCCGAGCACCGCCGCCTGGCGGCGGAGCGGTTCGACGTCCGCGCCGTCCGGTGCGAGCAGGGTGAACTGCGCCCCCAGGGCATCGAACAGCGACCGCCCGTCACGATACCGGGCGTGCGGCAGCCGCGCTCCCGGGTCCGTCGTCGGGGTGTAGTGCACCGGATCGTGGTCGGCGAAGGCGGAGTAGCTGTAGCCGAGCACGAGTCCCAGGCTGTGGAACTCGGAATCCTTGGTCTGCTGGATCGCGGCCGCCAGTCGGGAGCGATCGGCCGTGCCGGCGAAGTCCAAGGGCAGCGAGCGCATGTTCTCCCTCGCGATCGCGATGGTCTGCTCGGCGATCGGCCGGCGCTCGGTCTCGTAGCTGTCGAGCAGGTCGGGCGTCGCCCAGCCGCGCAGCACCGCGGCGAGTTTCCAGCCGATGTTCACCGCGTCTCCGACCGAGGTGTTGAACCCGTGCCCGCCCCAGGGCGGGTTCAGGTGCGCGCTCTCGCCGACGAGGAACACGCGCGAGGTCTGAAAGCGCTCGGCGACCAGCATCCGGGCGGTCCAGCTGTCCGTCGAGACGACCTCGTGGGCGATCGGATGGCCGACCAGGTCGGCGAGCATCTGCGGAATGCGCTGCCGGCCGTCGGACTCCTCCACCCCCGGCGCGATCAGCCACCAGAGGCCGTGCAGGTCGAGCCGTCCGACGACGCACGGCGAGTCACCGCCGACGATCCAGTAGTGCACCGCGTTGCCCATCGGCGGGTCGAGTTCGTCGGTGCGGAACAGCACGTTGAAGTTCGGCCGGGGATCGGAGCCGCCGAGGTACCGCACGCCGATCGACTTGCGAACCGCACCCGCGGCGCCGTCGCAGCCGAGCAGGTACTCGGCGTCGAGCAGGGACACCGTGCCGTCGTCGGCGGTGACGGTGGCGGTCACCCCGTCCTCGGTTTCGGCGACCGCGGTGATCCTGCTGCCGTACCGGATGGTCACGAGCGGCGACTCCGCCAAGTGGTCCCGCATGACCTGCTCGACGGCGGGCTGTGGGATCTGCTGGCCGAGTTCCGGAGACACCTCGAGGGTCTGCGCGCCCAGCCCGAAGACGTCGGAGAACCAGGTGACGACGTCGCCGTCGATGGTGGTGCAGAACACCACCCGGTCGGACCAGGCCGGCGACAGCGCCGCCGCGGCGCGGATCCGATCGGCGATCCCCCAGCGACGGAAGTGCTCCATGGTGCGCACATTCGTGGTCTTCGCTCGGGGACGGTCGTTGGCGACGGTCGCGCGGGGCTCCACGATCATGCTCGGGACGCCGTGGAACGCCAGCTCGGTCGCCGCCGCGAGGCCGGCCGGACCGCCGCCGGCGATCAGCACCGGTACCTGGACCACAGGTCCCCCTTCGACATCGAACGCAGAGACTTCGATCGTCGGCCCCTCGGCCCCCGGAGTGGGCACGACTGCCACTCAGCGGCAGAGTATAGGGATGGAAACCCACGTGGAGTCGGGGATCGAGCCGCTCCTCGAAGGAGACGCCGGATCGCGCGGCAGCAGCCCCGCCGCGGCCGAGCCGGTGCTGTACCGCGCATTCCGGCTGCTGCGCTGCTTCGACGGCGAACCCATGACGCTCAGCGAACTGAGCGTGCGCACCGGGACGCCGCTCAGCACCACCCTGCGGCTCGCTCGGCAGCTCGTCGCCACCGGTGCGCTGGAACGGGACGAGCAGGGCCGGTACGCGATCGGGCTCACCCTGCTGGAAGTGGCCTCGCTCGCTCCCCGCGGTCACGGCCTGCGTGCGCTCGCGCTGCCCTTCATGGAGGATCTGCACCGCGCGACGGGCGAGCATGTCCTGCTCGCGGTGCGGACCGGTGCCGAGGCGATGATCATCGAGCGGCTCTCCGCCCACCGTGCGGCCCGTGTGCTGTACCGCGTCGGCGAGCGCGTGCCCCTGCATTCGACCGGGGTCGGACTGGTCCTGCTCGCTCACGCCGATGCGCAGCTGCAGGAGTCGGTGCTCGCGCAACGGCTGACCCTCGAGCCCGAGCACGAGATCGTGTCCACGACCGACCTGCGCAGGCGGCTGGCCCAGGTGCGGCAGGAGGGCTCCGCGACGAACGCACGGACGGTGCCCGAGGCGGCATCGTCGGTGGCCGCGCCGATCTTCGACTCCGGCCGGTCCGCGATCGCGGCCATCTCGGTCGTCGCCGCCGCCGGGTCGTTCGATCCCACGGCGATGCGTCCCGCCGTGGTCACCGTCGCCCGGGCGATCTCGCGCCTCGCCGCGACCACCGACCGGTCGGGCCTGCGCCTCGACCGCTAGCGCCCACCCTCCTCACACCTCACTGGAGCACAACAGCAGGACCAGGTCCCGACAGCAGGTTGTGGGTCGACCACCGACCTGCTGTCGGGACCCTGTCCTGCTGAAGTGCTGGGTGGGGCGGGGGCGGGCGGGGCGGAGGGTGGGGCGCGGCGGGGCGCGGCGGGTCAGGGCGGGTCAGCTCAGTCCGGAGCGGGCCGCGACGGCGTAGGTCGCTACGCGGGGGCGCGGGACGCGCATCGACTCCCGGAACACCACGTCGACCGTGCGTTGCAGGTGAGCCACCAGCGCCTCGGAGCAGGCGTCCGCGTCGCCGGCCAGGGCGGCGGCCAGGATGGCGCGGTGCTCCGCCTGGGAGGTGCGAAGGCGCTCGGCGGAGGCGCTGTCCCGCTCGGCGTAGTCGTGTTGCAGGTAGGCGAGCCGGTACCGCTCCGAGTGGTCCCAGAGGTCGCCGAGCAGTCCGTGCAGGCGAGCGCCTCCGCCCACGGTCAGCCCCAGGTGGAACACCCGATGCTCGCGGCGGAACAACTCCAGGTCGAGCGAGGCGATCGCCTCTCCCATCCGGTCGACGCTGCCCGCGAGCGCCGCGCGCCGGGCGGGGTCGGCCAGCGGCAGGGTCGCGGCGACGCCGACCGGCTCCAATGCGATGCGCATGGCATAGATCTGGTCGAGGTCGTCCAGGTTCAGTTCGGACACCCGCATCCGGCGGTTGAAGTCGCCGGTGACCAGATGCTCCGCGACGAGACGGCGGAGCGCCTCGCGGAGCGGTGTGCGGCTGATCCCGAACTGCTTGGCCAGCCGCACCTGCGACAGCACAGCCCCCGGCTCCAGGTCGCCGTCGAGGATCCGGTCGCGCAGCGTGCCGTAGACGAACTGCATGCTGTCCTCGGTGCGCTCCGGCTCCCAGGCCTCGCCCAGGGGCTGCACCGTCATGCGACGAAGGTCTGGCGGATGATGCCGAGCCCCTCGATCTCGGTCGTGAGCCGCTGGCCGGGCTTCAGGAAAACCTGCGGTGTGCGGCCGAGCCCGACCCCGGCCGGGGTGCCCGTGAAGATCAGGTCGCCGGGCCGCAACTCGACGATCGCCGACAGCCGGGCGACCAGCTGCACGACCGGGAAGATCAGGTCCGCGGTCGTCCCGTCCTGCAGGGTGCGCGGCTCGCCGCCCTGCTCGTCGACGATCTCGCAGCGGACGCGGAGCGCCTCAGGGTCGTGGCCGGCGGAGCGGAGCTCGTCGATCGTCACCACCGCCGGCCCGGTGGGCGCGTAGTTCTGGAACGACTTGCCCAGACTGAACTGGGGCGGCTTGCCCTGGCTCTGCACCGTCCGGTCGCTGATGTCCTGACCGACCGTGAACCCGGCCACGCTGTCCCACGCCTCGTCGACCGGGATGTCCCGGCCGCCGCGGCCGATCACGACCACCAGCTCCGCCTCCCAGTCCACCCGGTCGCCGGTCAGCCGTACCGTCACGTCGGAGCCGGCGAGGCTCGACGGGAACTTCGTGAACACCAGGGGGTTCTCCGGCACCTCCATGCTCGACTCGGCGGCGTGGTCGGCGTAGTTCAGGCCGATCCCGAACACCTGCGACGGGTTCGGCACCGGAGCGAGCAGATCACTCTCCTCGAATGGCCGCGCGTCGGCGTGGCCCGCCACGTCGACCGTGCTCGCCCACGCCACAAATCCGGCCCAGTCGCTCCACAGGGCTGCCGGATCGGCGCTGAACCGGCCGTCGCTCGCCCCTTCGACGTCGAGGCCGGTCGATCCGCTGACCAGGGTCGCGCGACCCTGCAGGTTGGCGATGCGCATGCTGCTCCTTCGATTGTTCGAACTGTCTGTGGGCGACGGTCAGGGCCGTGCTGCCACGAGGGCAGCTTCCTCGTCCGCAGGAACAGTCTTCCGGACGCCCGTCACGAAGTCGGCGACGAGCCGGGCGACGCTCTCGGCGTCGGACGCGGTGCCGAAGACGGCGAAGTCGGGCCGGATGAGGGCGGCGTGCGCGCCGAGCGTCGCGAACCACTCGGCGTAGCTGCCGGCGACGTCGTCGAACCGGGCGACCCCGCCATCGGCCTGTCCCCCGAAGGCGACGATCCGAATGCCGAGCGCCTCGAGGTCGCGGGCAGCCGAGCCGAGTTCCGCCGCGAGCGCGGCGTCGTCGAGTACGAGCGCCCCGGCGCCGAAGACGTCGTCGAACCGGGCGATCTCGGCGTGCCCCGGCGCGGTCACGCGACCCTGCCACGACAGGTAGCCCCCCGTGTCTCCGCTGTGCAGGCCGGGCCCGAGCCGGGGAGCGGGCGGCGGCTCGGGGGTGCGACCACTTGCCCGATCGGCCAGCATCGCCTCGTCCCGGGCGCGCGCCTCGTCGGGATCGAGGATGCAGATGATGCGGCCGAGTGACATGGAGAACTGGATGAAGTCGGACACGTGCATGGTCCGCTCGGTCGTGTACGTGTCGAGCAGTGCGGGCGCCGCTTCGCCGCGCAGGACCAGGTCGAGCTTCCACGCCAGGTTCAGGCAGTCCCGAAAGCCCGCCGCCAGGCCCTGTCCCGCGAACGGTGGCATCTGGTGGGCGGCGTCGCCGAGCAGGAAGACGCGACCCTGCCGCCACTGCCCGGCCCAGCCGGAGTTGAAGGTGTAGACGACGCCGCGCTCGATCGAGGCGTTGTCGGGCCGCACGCCGAACGGCTGCAGCAGCTGCCAGATGCGCGCGGGCTCGGTCAGTTCCTCCGTGCTCTCGCCGGGCAGCCGCATGAACTCCCAGCGACGGCGGCCGGGACCTGCGGGCACGACCGTTGTCGGCCTGGCCGGGTCCGCGACCTGCTTGGCGAGGTGGGTCACCTGCATTCCTTCACCGGGAAGGACGTCGACGACCAGCCAGTCGAAGAAGTAGCCGAGGTCGTTCCAGTCGATGCCGAGGCTCGTCCTCACCGGGCTGCCCGCGCCGTCGGCCGCGAGCACGAACCGGGCCCGCTCGGTGCGCTCCGCCCCGGTCGCGTCGACGCGGATGACCACGTTCACTCCGTCGTCGTCCTGGTCTGCGACCCGGGCGGACACACCGCGCTCGATCCGCACCGTCGGCTGTGCGTGCACCTGCTCGTCCAGGTGCGCCTCCAGCGCCGGCTGGTTGTAGAAGTAGGTGTTGTTCCACCCCGACGGATCGGTGCCGGTCCAGTCGACCTCGTGCAGCACCTGGTCGTCGCCGTTCACCCAGACGTACAGGTCGTCGTAGGGCTCCACCGCGTCGGGCATCGCGTCGACCGGCAGCCCGGCGGTCTGCAGGATGCGCGCGATCTCGGCGTCGTGGGCGACCGCCCGCGGCAGCGGGTACCCGCGCTCCTTGCGCTCGGTCACGAGCACCGAGTGCCCGGCGCGCGCAAGCAGCAGCGCGGCCATCTTGCCCACCGGCCCCATCCCGATCACGACCACGTCCACCGTGGTGCCGGCGGGAGTGTGGTCGAGGTCGGCCGCGTCGTCCGTCTCGGCATCGTCAGTCACAGCATCGGGCATCCGGGATCCTTCCTCCGTCGAGGTACGCGAGCGAGTCGGAGCGGGCTCCCCTGTCAGGGCACCGGCCTACCAGAGCTCCGGCAGGAACACATCGGGCTTCACCGCGGGCTCGTACTCGGCGTCCCGGGCCCGGCGATGGATCTCCTGGAACGTCAGGCCGCTCGCGCGGGCCTCCACGATGCGGTCGGGATCGAAATGCACGCCGATGGGGTTGTCACCGAACTCCTGCGACGCCCACATCCACTCCTTGCCGGCCGCCCAGTCGCCGAAACCATCGACCTGGATCTCGACGCCGTTGCCCTCGGGGTCCTGGTAGTACATCGACATCGTCATGCCGTGGTCCAGGTTGAGGAACGGCACGATGCCCTCGTCGCGCAGACGGATGTAGTTGTCCAGCCACTGGTCGAAGCTCGCGTACTCGAACGCGGTGTGATGCAGCCCCGCGGTGTGGCCCTTGTCCTCGGGGGCCTTCAACCCGGGCAGCGCGAGCAGTGCGATGCGGTGGTTGGCTGCGTCGTTGGTCAGCCAGGCCCCGCCCGGTGAGTAGTACACCGGCTCCAGACCGGCGACCTTCTCGTAGAAGTCGACCATCTCGTCGAGCTTCAGCGTGGCCAGCGTCGTGTGGTGGAACACCGGTCGGACCACGGGGCGGGGACGACGACCACTCGGCATGAACCTTCTCCTCCGTTGGAGTGCCGCTGATCGGCGGCCTGGAAACTGTGGACAGTCTGCACGGAACTGTCCACGAGTGCAACGGCGTCGTCTACGGTTGCAGACGCGTCGCGGGAGCCGAGGGTACAGGGCCGCGACCGAGCAGCAACCGGATTCGAAAAGAGCCGGGTGAAGGAGGAAGAGCCATGCCCGACCCGTTACCGATCGGCACCGCCACGATCCGGAACGTTCGGGTGTTCGATGGCACGACTGTCGGCGCACCCTCCGAGGTGCACATCGTCGACGGCGTGATCACCGAGCGCGCAGCCCCCGGGTCCACGGCGTTCGACGGCGGCTCCGCGATCCTGCTGCCCGGGCTCATCGATGCGCACGCCCACGTGGACCGCCGGGAGCAGCTCGACGCGATGGTCGCGGCCGGCATCACCACCGTGCTCGACATGGGTGCGCCCGACACCGCCGTGCTCGACGGCCTGCGCGCGCTGCCCGGGCTGCCGCAGGTGCGCAGCTCGCTCGCTCCGGCGTCCGCGTCCGGTGCCTTCCCGACGACGCACATGGGCTATGCGCCGTCGTCGGCCGTGACCGGGCCGGAGGATGCCGAGCGCTTCGTCGCCGACCGGATCGCCGAGGGCGCCGACCACATCAAGATCATCGTCGAGGATCCGCGGATCCCGCCGTTCGCGGCGCTCGACACCGGCACCGTCCGGGCCGTCGCCCAGGCCGCGCGCGACCACGGCCTGCTCTCGGTCGCGCACGCGACGTCGCTCACGGCGGTGACGACGGCGGTCGACGGCGGGGTCGACGTGCTCACCCACGTGCCGATCGACCGGCCCATCGATCCCGCGCTCGCGGACCGCATCGCGGCGGCCGGCATCCGCGTGGTCCCGACCCTGATCATGATGCGCGGCGTCGCCGAGAACGTCGCGCGCGCCCGCCCCGGCGCGGTCAGCTACGACCACGCCCGGTCCTCGGTCGAATCGCTGCACGCGGCGGGAGCGACGATCGGCGCGGGCACCGATGCGAACGCGGGGCCGGACTCGATCAACGCGGTCGCGCACGGCACCTCGCTGCATGACGAGCTGGACCTGCTGGTCGACGCGGGGCTGACCCCGGTCGAGGCGCTCGGGGCAGCCACCGACGTCCCCGCCGCCATCTTCGGCCTGGTCGATCGTGGCGCGATCCGGCCCGGCCTGCGCGCCGACCTGGTGGTGGTCGACGCGGATCCGACGAAGAACGTGTCCGCCGCCCGCCAGGTCCGGCAGGTGTGGATCGCAGGGAAGCGGGTCGGCGATGGCCGCTGAGCAAGCCCCATCCAGCAACGATGTTCGCACGTGGGAGCGGATTGACTTCCACGCGCACCTGCTGCCGGACTTCTACCAGCGGGCGCTGACCGAAACGGGCGAGGCCGGACCGGACGGCATGTCCGCCGCGCCCGGCTGGAACGTCCAGGACGCGCTGTCGATGATGGACCGAACCGGCATCCGCTTCGCCGTGCTCTCCCTCTCCTCCCCCGGCGTGCACTTCGGCGACGATGCGGCGGCCCGACGGCTTGCCCGCCGCATCAACGAATTCGGTGCCGCCCTGGTCACGGAGCAACCCGACCGGTTCGCGATGCTGGCGACGCTGCCGCTGCCGGACGTCGACGGCGCCGTGGCGGAATTGGAGTACGCACTCGACGTACTGCACCTGGACGGGGTGGCGATCGAGACGAACGCGCGCGGTCTTTATCCGGGCGACGACGCGATGCGACCGGTGTTCGAGGCGCTGGAGGCACGCTCGGCGCTGCTGTTCCTGCATCCGACCTCGCCGCCGAACCACGGATCGGTGTCCTTCGGCCGGCCGAGACCGATTCTCGAGTTCCCGCTGGAGACCACCCGGGCGGTCATCGACCTGGTCCTCGCCGGCACGCTGCGTCGCTCGCCCCGGGTACGGGTACTCGTCCCGCACGGCGGAGGCGCCCTCGCCGTGCTCGCCGATCGCGTCGCCACACTCGCCCCGGCGCAGATGGACCTCGGGGACGTGGACGTGATCGCCGAACTCGGCGCGCTCTACTACGACGTCGCAGGCATGCCCGTACCCCGGCAACTCCCTGCGCTGCTGCAGCTGGCGTCCAAGGACCGACTGCTGTACGGGAGCGACTGGCCGTTCACGCCCATCCCGATCATCGAGGCGATGGCGGCGGCCATCGGATCCACGGACCTGCTCACGGACGCGGACCGCGAGCACATCGGCTGGCGTAACGCCGTGACCCTGCTACCCCGCCTCGCCGCACTCGCCCACTGACCCCACTCAGTACGCGGGGATGAGCGTGACGTGCTCACGGTCGCTGGGATCGAGCATGTCGGGAATCCCGTGGTCGAGGGTCGCGAGCACGAGTTCGTGGACGGACGCTGCGGAAGGCCTCATCGGGTGGGCGTCGCTCACGCGTCTCGGTCCCTTCGACCGGATGCTGCTCGCGCAGGCGATAGCGGCCCAGACGACCCTGCTCACCGCGACCGGGTGCTGCTCGCACTGCCGGGCGCGCCGGTTGTCGACGCGCGCCGCTGAAGTGCGCACTCCCTCGCCTCGCCACGCTTGGCCGGGTCGGAGCGTGACCTGATGGTGCTCCGATACGGCCCGGGCGGCTAGTACTCGATCTTCGTGTCCGAGATCAGCACGGTGACATCGTGGAAGTCGTCCGACATCTCCCAGGTCACTTCCTGCCCCGCCGTGAGGTAGGCGCAGTCGCCGGCGGACAGCACCAGGGGCTCCTCACCGGCAACGGTCAAGGTGACGGAACCCCCGATCAGATAGACGAACTCGTCGAAGGGCATCACCATCGTGTGGGTCCCCGATTCACGGAAGCTGCCGGCGAGGCGCTTGCCGTCCTGCGACGTGTAGAGCACCGCCTCGGTGCCTCCGTACTGCGGCACCGGAGTCCCCTCGACGGTGTTCGCGTTGAAGTGCGGGATGGAACTCGGCTGGCTCATCGGCTTCCCTTTCGTTGATCGGTACGGAGTCGGGTCGCACTGTCGCCTGGGCGACTGCTGCTCGCCGGACAGACCTGTTACTTGCCGGACAGCCCCGTGCCGGACAGCTCTGCGCCGGTGGAGATCATGACGTGCTTGGTCCGCGAGAAGTCCTCGAGTCCGAAGGTGGAGAGCTCGCGGCCGCTCCCGGACTTGCCGAAGCCGCCCCACGGCATCTCGGTCGCCAGCACAAGGTGGGAGTTCACCCAGACCGTCCCGAAGTTGAGCGCACTGGACACGCGGAGCGCCCGACCGACGTCCTGCGTCCAGACCGATGCGGCCAGGCCGTAGGTCGTGGCGTTCGAGGAGCCGATCGCCTCGAACTCGGTGTCGAAGGTCTCGACGGTCACGACCGGACCGAACACCTCGTCGCGCGTGATCTCGCTGCCGGCCGGGATGTCCGTGATCACCGTCGGCTCGTAGAAGAATCCGTCGGAGTCGGGCGCCGTGCCGCCCACGGCGATCGTCGCGCCGGCGCTGCGGGCGCGATCGACCATCCCCGCGACACGGTCGAGTTGACTACGGCTGATGAGCGGGCCCAACTCGATCTCGTCCCCATCGGTCGGGACGCCGACTCGCAGGGAGGTGGCCTGCGTCGCCAGCTTGGCCACCAGCTGGTCCTTGATCGACGAGTGACAGAGCACCCTCGTCGCAGCGCCGCACTCCTGGCCCGAGTTCCAGTACCCGGCCGCTCGCAGCGTCACCGCGAGCTTGTCGACGTCGGCATCCGGGAATACCACCACCGGCGCCTTGCCACCCAGTTCCAGATGCGTGACCTTCAGGGTGTCGATCGAATCCCGAACGACGTACTGCCCGCTCGCGATGCTGCCCGTGAGGGAGACGGCCGCGATGTCCGGGTGCTTGGAGAGCGCGCTGCCGACCACCTCTCCGGTGCCGAGCACGACGTTCAGCACCCCGGCAGGGAGCACATCCGACACCAGTTCCATGAACCTGAGCGTGGTCAGGGGCGTCAGCTCCGACGGCTTCAGCACCATCGTGTTGCCCATCGCCAGGGCGGCGGCGATCTTCCATGACGCGGTCAGCAGGGGGTAGTTCCACGGCGTCACGGCGCCGACGACACCGAGCGGTTCGCGACGGATCATCGAGACGTGTCCGGCGGTGTACTCGCCCGTCGCGGGGGCCTGCAGCGCCCGCGCTGCGCCACCCATGAAGCGGAACACTTCGGCGACGAGCGGGATCTCGTCCCGTGACACGAGCAGGGGCTTGCCCGTGTTCAACGACTCCAGTGCCACGAGTTCGTCCAAGTGGTCGTCGACGATCGCCGCGACGTCGGCGAGCACCTTCGCCCGAGCACCGAGCGTGAGTGCGCTCCACGCGGGAAAGGCACGCTGTGCCGCCGACACCGCCCGGTCCACATCCTGGGCGGATCCCGCGGGCAGCTGAACGAGCACCTCGCCCGTCGACGGGTCGACCACGTCCAGCGTGGCCGCAGCGGTCGAACGCTCCGGCTTGCCATCGATCACGTGTCCGATGTGCAGCTGCTGCAACTGCTCCCTGGCCGCCTGGATGACGGACGGTGCGGTGACGACTTCCGAGGTGGTGCTCATGGGGCTCCTCAAAGATGTGTGAACTCACCTTAGCGTGGCCTCCGTCACCGGAATGAGGGCCGCGTCCGCTGCCGACCGGGACTGCCGAGTACGCTGCAGCGAAAGAATTAGTCGGAGGATCGCTGCGAACGATGGGAGTTCGATGCCGGATCACACCCTCACCGGGCCTTCTGGACAACCTCGGCGCCGCAGCCAGGACTGGACCGAGGCGACCGGCGTCGACGGGTTCCTGAACCGGTCGTCGCTGAAGGTCCAGGGGCTGCGTGCCAAGGACTACGCCAAGCCGATCATCGGCATCTGCAACAACACGAGCGACTTCACCCGGTGCCACCTGCACTTCGACAACATGGTCGGAGCGGTCAAGGAGTCGATCCTGCAATCAGGCGGCCTGCCCCGCGTGTTCAACACGATGACGATGGGGGCCGACAACACCCGGCCGATGGGCGCGTCGTTCATGCATCGCAACCTGCTCGCGATGGAGATCGAACAGACCGCGAGCATTTACTCCATGGACGGCATCGTGTTCCTGGGCGCCTGCGACGAGACGGTCCCGGCCATGCTGATGGCGGCGGCATCGATCGACCTGCCCGCGATCGTGCTGCCCGGCGGACCGTCCCTGAGCGGGTTCTGGCGCGGGCGGCCCGTGGGATCCGGCACCGACTTCCACCGAGCCCTCGACGCCCAGCGCCGCGGGGAACTCGATGAGCATGACATCACCTCGCTGGAGGACTCGCTGGAGCGCAGTCCCGGCCACTGCAGCACCATGGGGACGGCGGCGACGATGACGGCCCTGGCCGAGGCGCTGGGAATGGCGCCGGCCGGCAGCGCCGCCATTCCGGCGGTGGACTCGCGCCGGTTGGCGATGTCCCGCGATGTCGGGGAGTACATCATGCAGTTGGTGGCCGACGATCGACGGCCGGCCGACATCATGACCGCAGACGCGTTCGACAACGCGATCCGCCTCCTCGCGGCCGTCGACGGGTCCAGCGCCGCTGTCATGCACCTGCTCGCGATCGCGGGCCGGCTCGGCGTCGACCTGCCGCTGTCCAGGTTCGACGAGCTCTCCGCCGAGACGCCGGTGCTCCTGAACCTGCGCCCCGCCGGCGACTTCTACATGACCGACTTCTTCGAGGCGGGAGGCGTGCCGGCGCTGCTGAACGCGATGTCCCCGCTGCTGCATCTGGACGCAGCCACCGTGACCGGACGCACGCTCGGCGACGAGATCGCGCACGCCCACACCGACGACCCGCGGGTCGTGCATTCGCTCCGCGACCCCGTCGCCGAACCGCGCGGCATCGCGGTGCTGTTCGGCAACATCGCGCCGGACGGAGCGATCATCCGAACCGGTGTCGCTTCGCCGGAGCTGTTGTCGCACCGCGGTCGGGCGGTCGTGTTCGACGGGCGGGCCGATCTGGACGCCCGACTGTACGACCCGGACTTCGACATCCGTCCCGACGACATCATCGTGCTGCGCGGGGAGGGGCCGCGGGGAGCAGGCATGCCCGAGTCCGGACGGATCCCCGTTCCGCAGAAGCTGCTGCTTGCCGGCGTCTCGGACATGGTCCGCATCACCGACTCGCGACTCGGCGGCACCGTGAAGGGCACGGCGATCGTGCAGGTGTCCCCGGAGTCGAGCGTCGGCGGCCCACTCGGACTCATCCGGTCGGGCGACGTGATCGTGCTCGACGTGGCGGCCCGCCGCGTCGACGTGCAGGTCTCAGACGAGGAACTCGCCGCGAGACGTCGCGTGGCGGACGACCGACCGGGACCGAGCACACCCGCCCGCGGCTACGCACGCCTCTACGCGGAGCATGTGATGCAGGCGAACACGGGGTGCGATTTCGACTTCCTGGTCGTTCCGAGCGACGTGCCCGAGCCGGCACGGGTGAGTGCGCTGTGAGCGGGTTCGCCTGGCCCCGCGGGCTGATGACCGCGCTCGTCACTCCGCTCGCCGACGACGAGATCGACGTCGCCGCGCTCGGCCGGTTGATCGACTATCAGGTCGACGCCGGAGCCAAGGGTCTGGTGATCGGTGGAGGCACCGGCGAATTCGGGTCGCTCTCGCTGGCCGAGCGCGCCGAACTCGCCGAGCACGTGGTCGCACTCGCCGATGGCCGGCTGACCGTGGTCGTGCAGACCGGTGCTCTGGCGACGCGCGACGCCGTGTGGCTGAGCCGCCGCGCGCAGCAGGCCGGCGCCGACGCCCTGCTCGTGATCTCGCCGTTCGGCGAAGCCATCAACTGGCGCGAACGGTACGACTACTACGGCCAGGTCACGGCGAGCACGACCCTCCCGGTCATGATCTACAACACCCCCCCGGCCGGCCTGCTCGACCTGGAGCAGCTGATGCAGCTCTCGACCCTGCCCACGGTGGGTGCCGTCAAGGACAGTGCGGGCGACTCCATGTTCTTGAACGACCTGCTCGCCGCCCGCCCCGAGCACGGCCTCGAGGTCTATCTGGGGTCGGACACCATGCTGCTGGAGGGCCTGCTGGCCGGCGTGACCGGGTGCGTGTTCGGTGTCACCAGCTTCATCCCGGGCCCGATCGCCCACCTCGTCGAGCGCAGCTTCGCTGGAGCGTCCAGCCAGGAGCTGCTACCGATCTGGGGCGCACTTCGGCCGTTCCTTCGCTTCGTCGAGGAGAGCTCGAACTACATGTCGTTCTGCAAGGTCGGGTGCCGGCGAATCGGGATCGACGCCGGAGCCGTCAGGTCCCCGTACCTGATGCCCGATCCCGCCGAGATCGAGCTGTTCGACCGGCACTTCGAGCACGTGCGTGCCGCGTTGTCCGAACAGGGCCTTCCCGACCGTTTCGCAGTTCCGCACGCACAGTCATCCGCAGCAACCAGCCGATAGCGCCGAGACAGAGGACACGACATGAGCAACCTGACGATGCCGCGGTTGACGCCGTGGAGCAACTGGCTGAACAACGAGGCGTTCGAGACGCAGTACGTCACTCCGGCGAGCGAAGCCGAAGTGGTCGAGGTCGTGAATCTGGCCAAGCAGGCCTCGCAGACCGTTCGTGTCGTCGGCACCGGACATTCCAGCAGCCCATTGCACCGGTCCGACGTGCTGATCTCCCTCGACGGGATGCGCGGCGTGATCTCCACCGACCGCGAAGCCAACCGGGCCGTCGTGCACGCCGGTACCAAGATCCGCGAGCTGGGGGAGGATCTGTGGGCCGGCGGACTGTCGCTCACCAACCAGGGCGAGATCGACCGTCAAGCAATCGCCGGGGCGATCGGCACGGGCACGCACGGCACGGGCCTCAGTCTGAAGAGCATCTCCTCCGCGCTCAGCCGGGCCCGGATCGTCACCGGCCGGGGTGACGTGATCACGATCGACGACACGACGCCCGACTACCTCGCGGCCGCGCGCGTGTCATTGGGCATGCTCGGCGTGATGACCGAGATCGAACTGGCGCTGTCGCCCGCGTACGAGCTCAACGAGTGGATCGGCTACGCGCCGTTCGACGCCGTCTTTCCGCACAGCCTCCCGCTGGCGCAGCGGCACCGCAACTTCTCGCTCCTCTGGTTCCCGACGCACCAGACCGCGGTCAACTTCGACATCGTGCCCGAGAACTCCGCCGACGCGTCCGACCTCTGCTTCATCAAGCTGTACGAGCCGGGCGACATCGAGGTGGATGCCGGACCGATCGCGGAGTACGGCAAGGTCCTGCGGCGGGACCGCAGCTACCTCGTCTACCCGGATGTCTGGGAGCCGCTGTTCTACGAGATGGAGTACATGCTGCCCGTCGAGCGTGGGCTGGAGTGTTATGCGAAGGCGCGCGAGGTGATGCTGGCCGAGTTCCCGACGGCGAACATGCCGATCGAACTGCGCTTCGTCGCCGCCGACGACGTGTTCCTGTCCCAGAACTACGGTCGTCCCTCCGTCGTCATCTCCGTGACCAACGAGCCGGGCAACCAGCCGGCCGGCTTCTTCGAGCGGTTCGACGAGCTCTTCACCGCCTACGAGGGGCGGCCCCACTGGGGCAAGTTGCACTACACATCGGTGCAGCGCCTGACGGACCAGTTCCCCAAGTACGAGCGGTTCAAGGAGATCCGCCGCGAACTGGACCCGGACGGCATCTTCCTGAACGACTACCTCCGCCCCCTGTTCGCCTAGCCCACCCGCACCGAGACCGGAGTACTTCAATGTCGAACGAAACGCCTGCCAAAACCAGCCCATCGGCCGAGTCGAGAGCAGCGGGGCTGAGCGGCCCCGCGACCGTCAACATCCCGGTGGCGCCGGCCGACTTGCCGCGCCGCCTCGGCGTCCCCGCACTCGTCCTGATCGTGGTGGCCTTCAACGCCCCGATCGCGACCATGGCCGGCTTCGCGCAGCTGTCCGTCGGGTTCGGCAGCGGCGTCGGGGCGCCGATCGCCTTCCTGATCGCAGGCCTGATCCTGCTCGTGTTCAGCGTCGGGTTCGTGGCGATGAGTCGCTACATCCGGAACCCCGGAGCGTTCTACCGCTTCATCGTCGCGGGTATCGGCCGAGCACCCGGTCTTGCCGGCGCGTTCGTGGCGACGGCGGCGTACATCCTGCTCGAAGCCGGGTCGTTCCCCTACATGGGGCTGATCATGGTCGACCTCATGAAGCGTCTGACGGGCGGTGAAGTGTTCTCCTGGCAGATCTGGGCCGTGGTCTTCGTCGCGATCGTCACGATCCTCGGGCTGCTGCGCGTGGATCTGTCGATCAAGGTGCTGGGGACGCTCGTCTGTGTCGAGGTGGTGGTCGTCGCGCTCTGGGAAGCAGTCGTCTTCGCGAAGGGCGGTCCGGGGGGGTACTCAACCGAGTCGTTCACACCGACGGCGTTCCTCAGCGGCAACCCCGGGGTCGGAGTGCTCTTCGCGATGTTGTGCATGATCGGGATCGAGACGGCCGCCTGTTTCCGCAGCGAGACGAAGAACCCGGAGAAGGCGGTGGGGCGGGCAACGTACATCTCCATCGCCTTCATGGCCGTCTTCTATGCACTCGGGGTCTGGGCGTACATCATCACGCAGGGACCGACCAAGGTGGTCAACGCGGCACTCACCGATCCGGTCGGGTCGTTCTTCAGCAGCGTGGACGGCTACCTGGGCGGCTTCTTCCTGAAGCTCACGGCCCTGATCCTGGTCACGAGTCAGCTCGCCGCCATCAACTCGATTCAGGGGGCCGCGTCCCGGTACCTGTACGCGCTCGGACGCGACCGTGTGCTCTCGCCGAAGCTGGCGCTCGTGCACCGGCGTCTCGAGTCGCCGTGGGTCGCCGTGCTCGCGGTCAACGGCGCCTGCCTGGTCGTCCTGGCCTTGATCTTCGTCTTCCGGCTCGACGGCGTCGCGTCCTATGCAGCGCTGTCGGGGTCGGGGATCTTCTTCCTGCTGCCGCTCCTCATCGCCACGAGCCTCGGTGTCGTGATGTTCTACCGACGGCACAGGGACCTGAGACCCGGCGTGTGGTCGTCCGTAGTGGCACCCTCGCTCGCCTTCATCTCCTTGCTGGTCCTGTTCGTGCTGACCGCGCTGAACCTCAAGGTGCTGGTCGGCAGCGACGGCGCCGCGATCGGCGCGGACATCGTGCTCGCTGTCGTCGCGTTCGGAGGCTTCTTCCTCGCGATGCGCTACCGGCGCAGCCGGCCAGCCGTCTACGCGAGTATCGGCGAACAGTGAGTGCCGCGAGGGTTCGGCCCGGGCTTCGACCTTCGACCAGGTGAAAGGAACACCAATGGCAGCGCTCACCGACACGTTCACACTGGCGAACGAGGTGCGGATCCCGAAGATCGGGTTCGGCACCTGGCAGGTCCCCGACGGGCCGGAGACCTACGACTCCGTGCGCGCAGCGCTCGACGCGGGGTACCGGCACATCGACACCGCCCGCGCCTACGGGAACGAGGCGAGCGTCGGCCGTGCCGTTCGCGACAGCGGTGTCGCTCGCGACGAGCTGTTCATCACCACCAAGTGCCCGGCCGAGGTGAAGACCGCCGACGGCGCCCGCGACGCGTTCCAGCGCTCATCCGCTGCGCTCGACCTCGGACCGGTCGACCTGTACCTGATCCACGCGCCGTGGCCGTGGAGCGACCGGGGCTCCGACCACCGCGACGGGAACATCGAGGTCTGGAAGGTCTTCGAGGAGCTGTACAGCAGCGGGGAGTCGCGCTCCATCGGCGTCAGCAACTTCTCGGTCGACGACCTGGAGTCGCTGCTCGCCGCCACCGAGGTCGTGCCGCACGCGAATCAGATCCGCTGGTTCATCGGCAACACCCAGGACGAGACGACCGCCTTCTGCGCCGAACACGCCATCCTCGTGGAGGGATACTCCCCGCTCGCCACCGGCGGCCTGCTCGACAACCGCGAGATCGCGCAGATCGCCGACCGATACGGAAAGTCGGTGGCGCAGGTGAGCATCCGCTACCTGCTGCAGCGCGACGTGCTGCCGCTGCCCAAATCGACGACCCCTGCCCGCATCGTCGAGAACGCGGCCGTGGACTTCGAACTCTCGGCCGAGGACATGCAGGCGCTGGACGGGCTCGACGCCGGCGGACTCTGAGCGACCCCGTCCCCGCACCCTGCCGCGGCGCCGATCGCGAGGCGTCCTGAGGGTGCGGCGCGGGGCGGCCGCCGAGGTCAGTTGACGATGTGCATCGCTCGCGCGGCGTCGGTGATGGCGCCGGAGAGCGAGGGGTAGACGCTGAAGGCCCGCGCCAGCTGGTCGACGGTCAGGCGGTGTTCGACCGCCAGCGCGATCGGCAGGATCAGCTCGCTGGCGCGGGGAGCGACGATGACGCCGCCGATCACCGTGCCGGAGCCGGTGCGGGCGAACAGCTTGACGAAGCCCTCTTTCAGGCCCTGCATCTTCGCGCGCGGGTTGGAGGCGATGGGCAGCTTGTAGATCTCGCCCTGCGCGATGCCGTCCTCGATCTGCTTCTGCGACCAGCCGACCGTCGCGATCTCCGGCTGGGTGAAGATGTTCGAGGTGACGTTGCGCAGCTCCGTGGGCGTCACCGCGTCGCCCATCGCGTGGAAGACGGCCGTGCGTCCCTGCATCGAGGCCACCGACGCCAGCGGCAGGAACGTGGTGCAGTCCCCCGCCGCATAGATGGAGGGGACGGAGGTGCGGGCGACGCGGTTCACGCGGATGTGCCCGGATTCGCTCAGCTGCACGCCCGCCTCCGCCAGCCCGATGCCGACCGTGTTCGGCACCGAGCCGACCGCCATCAGGCAGTGGCTGCCGCGCACCTGCGCACCGTCGCCCAACGTGACGACCACCTCGTCGCCGTCGCGCTCCACCTTCATCGCGCGGCTCTTGGACAGCACCTGCATGCCGCCGCGGATGAAGACGGTCTCGAGCAGGGCGGCGGCGTCGGCGTCCTCGCCGGGCAGCACCTGCTCGCGACTGGAGACGAGCGTCACCTGGCTGCCCAGCTGCGAGTAGGCGGAGGCGAACTCCGCGCCGGTCACGCCGGAGCCGACCACGATGATGTGCTCCGGCACATCGTCCAGCTCATAGAGCTGGGTCCAGGTGAGGATGCGCTCGCCGTCGGGCTGGGCGGTGGGCAGCCGGCGGGGGCTGGCGCCGACCGCGACGACGATGGTGTCCGCCTCGATCTCGTCGAAGTCGTGCTTGCGGGCGCCGTGACCCGCGGAGACGACGACGCGGTTCTCGCCGTCGAGCCGCCCGTCGCCGGTAAGGACGCGGACCCCGACCCGCAGCAGGTTCGCCTTCATGTCCTCGGACTGCTGCCGGGCCAGGGCGCGCAGGCGCTGGTTGACGGCCTGCAGGTTGACCGCCACGTCCGGGCGCGCCTGCCGCCCCGCGCTGTTCTTCAGCGAGAACTGCACACCCAGTTCGCCGGCGCTGGCGATCGCGCCCGCCGCCTCCGCGGTGGCGATCAGCGTCTTGGAGGGAACCACGTCGGTGATGACCGCGGAGCCGCCGACCCCGACCCGCTCCACGACCGTGACCTCGGCCCCCAGCTGCGCGCCGGCGAGCGCCGCCTCGTACCCGCCGGGGCCACCGCCCAGCACCGCGATGCGCTGCTTGCGCTCGAACTCATATGCCACGCAGTCGATTCTCCCTGACGGATGGCGCTGCTACTGCGGCTGCACCACTTCGGACTCTGCGGCCGCTCCGTCCGCCGTCTCGCCGCCGATGGAGGGATCCAGCCGGCCGCTGCGGATGTGCTGCAGCGTGGCGGCGGGCGATTCCCCGAACTCGTTGCGGTAGTGGGTGGAGAAGCGCCCGCTGTTGGAGTAGCCGAAGCGGCGGGCGATCTCGGCGACCGTGGTGCCGTGCTCCGCCTCCGCCATCAGCGCCGAGCGGGCGGCCTCCATGCGCAGCTGCCGCAGGTGCAGCATCGGCGAGACGCCCAGTTCGCGTTCGAAGATGGTCTGCAGCCCGCGCAGCGAGACGCCGGCCGCCTGCGCGATATCGGGGATAGCGATCGGCTCCGCCAGGTGCGCGCGCATCTCGGCGACCGCCCGACGGGTCACGACCAGGTCGCGGTCCACGGGGTCCTCGGAGGCGTTGGTCAACTCGAACGCCTCGACGATGATCGAGGTGAGCATGTCGATCGTGTGCGTTCTGGTGAGGTCCATGGCATAGACCTCCGGCGTGGCGAACACGCCGCTGACCAGCAGGTCGGCGACCCGCCGGAAGTAGTCGGCGAGCGCCGGCGAGCGGGGCTCGATGCGCGGCGCGTGCAGGTGGACGGCGGCGCGGGGAACACCGAGCAGCCGGGCCAGCGGCGCGGGCGTGATCGAGAACACGTCCAGCTCCACCCCGTCCCACTGCAACTCCGCGGTGACACCGATGGGCACCAGGCCGAGTTCGTCCGGCTGGAGCACGGCGGTGTACTCGTCGTAGCGCAGGCGAGCACTGCCGCCGCGCACCAGGACGACGAGCAGTTCGGCCGCTTCCCGGATGCGCACCCGCACCCGGCCGCCCGCCGAGCGGATCGTCGTCACGGTCATCGCGTCGTCGACGAGCGAGACCTGCTCCCAGGACAACTCACCCGCGCCGCAGGTCACCTCGGCCGAGCCGAAGACCGCACGGGTCGCCGCTGTGGCCGCGACCGGGTCGGACGCGGAGTAGCGCAGGCGGAGCAGGCTGTCGACCATCCCCTGAACCCTAGGAGTCGTCCCTACCGACCGGCGACTCACCGCCGAGCTGATCCGCGTCGTCACCCTCGGTCTTGGTCTCCACGCGGCTGTCGGGCTGCTGGTCCGACCCCGCTTCCGGAACCACCACGGTCCGTTCCTCCGGAGTGTCGGCGAGGCCGGCCGGCGTACCGTCCGTCCCGGAGGGTTCGCCACCGGCGCTGCCGTCGTAGTAGTCGAAGATCGTGCCCTGCTCGTCGTCCGTCATCGAGCCATCAGCGTCGAGCTCCGGCGCGGCGGCGATCGTGTCCCGGTCGTAGCCGACCTGCAATGTGCCATCGCGCAGGTCGGCCGACTGCAGTGGCACGAACGATTCCTGGGCACCGTCGCGGCCGGCATGCACCGTGACGAACAGCGGCTGCGCACCGTCCTCGGAGAGGTAGACCTGGGCGACGGTGCCCAGGCGGTCGCCGTTCCGATCGATCACCTGCACCCCGACCAGGGCATCGGCATCGGCGTTGGTGATCATCGTGCGGCTCAGTCCGCGAGCGTCGTCTGCTCGGCGACGATCCGTTCCGAGCGGACGGTGTCGGCGACCTCGCGCTGCTCGGTGACGGTGTCGATCACGAGGCGCACCCGTTCCACCGGAACCGTCACGGTGCGCACCTGGATCTGCTCCTCCGACAGCACGAACTCCGGCAGCGGGCGGGTCGCACCGCCCATCTCGTCCGTGTCGCTCTGAATCTGCCGACCCCCGCGAATCTGATCCCCACGGAGGTCGTCGTAGACCAGGCGGACCTCCTCGTGGCGGACGTCGACGGTGATCGTGCGCTGCTCGGTCACGATGTACTTCTCCAGCCGCGCGATCCGCGCCGGCACCCGCCGAGTGTGGGTCCGGAGGCGTTCCTCCGCGCGGACCATCACGATCGCGTCGTCCTGTGCGGCCGTGTCGTCGGTCATGGTGATTCCTCCGATGCCGTCAGAAATGCGGCTGACGGGTGGTGCGCAGGGTCGGGAGTCCGGCCGACCTGTTCGGCCGGCCGGACTGCCCACGACTCCGACCGCCGAGCGGCGGCCGGACGATCAACTCAGTGCTTCGGCGTACCGTCGGCGCTGTCGGCGCCGTCGAAGTCGATCTGCTCCTTGCGGACCTCGTCGGTCACCTGCTGGTTCTCGGTGACGGTCTCCTTCTCGAGGCGCACGCGCTCCACGGGGACGGTCTCCTTCGCAACGACGGGGCGCTCCTCGGTCAGGACGACCTCGTGCTCCTCCTCGCTGATGGCGGGACCGTCGTAGGCGGCGCCGGCGTTCGCGTCGGTGATCGGCTCGCGCTCAAGGTGCACCTCGTCGTGGCTGACCGGCACGGTGACCGTCTGCTGCTCGGTGACGATGTGCTTGCGCAGGCGGGCACGCCCGGTCTGCACGTTCTGCACGCCCACGTTCAGGCGCTCCTCGGAGCGGGTCACCGCGTCGTCCGTGGTGGGGCCGGAGGTGTCGTAGCCGGTGTCGCTGCTGTCGACGCGCCCGGTGGTGTCGGTGCTGCCGCTGGTCGTGTAGCCCGACGTCGAGGTGTCGGCGGTCGTGGTCTCGGTCGATCCGCTGAAGGTGGCGTCCGACGCGGAGCCCGAGGTGGACGCACCGTTGTAGTAGTCGAAGATGCGGTCCTGCTCGGCGTCGTCGAGCGCGCCGTCGTCCGCGATGTTCGGGGCGTCCTTGATGATCGCCTTGGTGTAGCCGACGTGCAGGGTCTCCCCGTCGAAGGTGCCGTTGTCGAGCGGGACGAACGACTCCGAAGTGCCGAACAGTCCGGTGTGCACGGTGGCGAACAGGGGGTGGCCGTCGTTCTCGTCGACGTAGACCTGGCCGACGGTGCCGACCTTGTCGCCGGCGGAGTCGATGACCTTGGCCTTGGCGAGGTCGTTGATGCTGGAGCTGTCGATCGTCATGGTTCGTTCCTTACTGGTTGGGATGGATGGACAGGGATGGAGGCGTGCGGCGTCTGGTGGGCGGGACGGTCAGGCGTTGCCGGCGAACCGGTCGACCTTGCGGTGGAAGCGCATCCCGCCGAGGCCGCCGAGCAGTGCGCCCACCAGGCTGAAGACGATGGCGACGACGAGGGCGATGATCCCGGCGCTCGTTGCGAGGGAGCCGCTGATCGGCAGTCCGGCGGTGTTCAGCTGGCTGAACGCGCCGACGCTGGTGCTGGCGACGGCGCCGGCGGCGGCGACCAGGACGGCGATGATGACGGCCCACAGCCAGACGGCCAGGCCCTGCTTCAGTCCGCTGAACCGGGCCATTCGACCGGCGACGTAGCCGCCGATGTAGTAGCCGACGAACAGCAGGACAGCGAGCACCACGAACCCCAGCACGCCGGCGGTCTGTACCGCAGCGGTGTTGCCGGCGGTCTTCGACGCAGAATTCGGCACACCGAGGGCGGCGAGGATTCCCGCCACGATCGCGCTCATCAGCACGACGGCACCGGTGGCGGTCAGCCAGCCGAAGAAGGCGAGGAAGAACCGCATTCCGCCGAATTCCGCCTTCTCCCGCTGCAGCGTGGCAGTGCGATCCGTCCGCTCGCCGTACTGCGGAGCCGCCGCGGTCCGGCCGGCGCCTGTCGCGGTGGGAGTGGTACTCGGTGCGACTTCGGCGGTCCGGTCCGGCGTAACGGCGCGGGCGGCATCGTCTCGGGACGAGCCGTCACTTCGGGATGCATCTGGATCGGTCATGCTCTCCTCCATTCCGGTCGATGTCTCGCGAGTACGTGCGACGCCGAGTCAGTTCTGCGAGGGAGACGAGCCGGCAGCGCTCTGCGCCCGGTTCTTGGCTTCGGCGGCCTGCTCGGCGATCGACGGCGCGCTCTGCGCCGCCGACTTCGCCCTGGGTGCCTCAGCCTCGGCCCGGGAGAGGTAGGTCTCCCACCGCTGCTGCATCGGCTTGATCAGTCCACCGCCGGCCCCGACGACGATGACGCCGCCGACGGTCGCGAGAATCGCGATCAGGATCGGCGTGGTGACCGTCACGGCGATGTCGACTTGATTCAGCGCCGCGATGACGCCCAGGAAGATGATGAAGATGCTGGCGGCGTTGGCCAGCACCTTGCCGTAGGAGAGCCCGCCGAGCGTGCCCTGGATCAGCGTCTTGGCGGCGGTCGCGATGGCCGCGGCGATGATCACGATGATGATCGCCACGATCACCTTGGGCAGGAAGGCGATGATCGTGCCGAGGAGGGTGCTGATCGGGTTGGGTCCGAAGACTCCGAACGCGAACTGCAGCACGAACAGCACCAGGCCGTAGTAGAGGATCTTCGCGATGATGTCGCTGGGGTCGAGCTTCGACCCGGCGAGTGCCTTGGCGATGCCGCCGCGCTCCACCAGCCGGTCGAACCCGACGCGCTCCAGCAGCTTCGCGAGGGCCCGCGAGATGACTCGGGCGACGATGAGCCCGACGATCAAGATCACGAGGGCCAGCAGCAGCTTGGGGACGAACGCGATGACGATCGCGAGTCCGGTGGTCAGAAATGCAGGCATGAGGGCTCCTTGAACGGTTCAGATGGTCTCGGTGCGGCCCGCTTGATCCGGGCGCGAAGTCGTTCGGCGGCCCGCAAGCCGCTCGGTCGAGTTGTCGGAGCGGTGTTACGCCGCGGTGCGGCGGCGGGTGATCGCCTGCCAGATCAAGATCACGATGATCGACCCGACGATCGCGATGATCCAGCTCTGCAGCGAGAAGAAGCCGGCGTAGTCCACGTGGAAGATCAGGCCGCCCAGCCAGCCACCGAGCAGCGCACCGATCACGCCGAGGATCAGGGTGGAGAGCCAGCCGCCGCCCTGCCTGCCTGGGATGATCAGTTTGGCGATCGCGCCGGCGATGAGCCCGAGCAGGATGAAACCGATGAAGCTCATGGATGATCCCTTTCTGTTCAGATGCCCCGAACGTCTGTCCAGATAGCAGGACGCCGCGCAGCGCACATCGCCCCGATGCCGTTTTCGGCGTTACCTATCAGGTCGGTTTCACCCGGGAGATCACCTCACAGAAGCTGACCGTCTCCTGAGTTTGCGCGAACGGTCTAGCCGACCGCTTGTCGGCGTTCTCGGGAGAAGGGTGGGTCGTCGAAAAGTTCCACCGGTGATGGTGTTCTCACGGTGAGGGCTGGTCGGGTGATCCGGTTGCCGCCCCATTTGTCGTGCCAGTGGATGGTCCCGTCGGGGAGGGTCTGGACGTCGAAGTAGCCCTCGTCCTTCATCTGGTGACTCTTGCGGCAGAGGACTTGCAGGTTGTCGTGCCGGGTCCGTCCGTCGTGTTCGACCCGGGTGATGTGGTCTATGTCCGCCCGGTGGGCGGGGAGTCCGCAGTCATCGCCCACGCAGGACGGTGTGCGGAGGTGGAGGAGTTTCTTCAACCCCGCCGGGATGTACCGGTCGTGCGAATCGATACCCAAGATGCTGTCGTCGATGGGGTCGACAGCAACGCGGGTCCAGGTCTTGGTGTGTCCGATGACCTGTCTGGCGGTCTCCGCGTCGATCGCGCCCATCCCGGCGAGCTCTGCGGGTGCATTCCGGGCACCCGTCGCCGTGTCGGCGGGGACTACGACCAGGACGGTGGCCTGCACTGCCTTCCGGTGCGGTGCTCTCAACGATCCGATGCGTTCCATCGGGTAGGCGGGGTCGTCCATCTCGGCTGCGGGGACTGCCAGGCCGTGCAGGACCACATCGGTAGCCACGTCGGCCATCAATTGGCCGAGGGTGCGGTGTTCCCCGTCCCGCCCGTGCAGGTCGATGGCGGCTTGTCGGATCCCGTCGTACATGGCGGCGATGTCAATCGCGGTGGAGTGCACTTCAAGGACCGCCATCCCGTCACTGTCGAGTCTGGCGCTGACCCACCGGCGGGTCGCTGCCCGTTCGTGGCGTTCGATCGCCCCGTTGGGGTCGAGTCGGTCACGGAGTAGCCCGAGACGCTTCTCGACCACCGCCGCCTTGACGGTCTGGACGAGGTCCGCGGCCTTGGCATCGAACTCGGTGAGCGCTCCCGCCTTCAGTCCGATGGTCTGGCGGGCCGCGGCCCGCACGGCTTCTTCGGAGGCGAGTCCTTCGAGGAACACCGCCCACGTGGTGGGGAGCTTCTCCCGCGCGGTCCGACCGTCATCGATGCGCCGCTCGACCGTCTGCCGGGAGACGCGCAGCACGTTGGCCTGGTGCAGGCAGAACGCCCGCACGGCGGCATCATCCGGCCGCAAGGCCCGCCCGGTCTCGGCTTGCTCCTCGATGAGCATGGCGTCGAACCCGGCCAGCATCACCTGCAGCCGCATCGCCTCCGCGGTGTTCACCACCCGATCCGCCTGCTCCAACGCCGACGTGAACAACGCCTCACGCGCATCCAAACTAGCGAAATCCGGCAGCGCCGAAGCGGAGTCGCCCGATCCGTCGTCGGACGAGTCATCCGCCCCAGGCCGTTCTTGCACGTTCGATACTATACCACAAAGGAGCAGATAAGTATAGAACACACGTTCCCAAGCGAAACCACATCGGCATCGTCCATAGGCTTGCAGGATGACCCCGGACCTGGACGACCCGGCCACCGATCCTCGCGCGGTGGCGGCGGCCGCCGCGGCGGTGCTGCGGGAGCGGAGCGGCGTTCAGACGCACGACATCGCGCTCACCCTCGGCAGCGGATGGGGTCGAGCCACGGACGCCCTCGGCGAGATCGTCGCGCGGGTGCCGGCCGCGGATGTCCCGGGCTTCCGGGCGTCGGGCGTGCCCGGCCACAGCGGCGAGCTGACCTCGATCGCGCTCGAATCCGGCTCCCACGCCCTGGTCATCGGCGCGCGCACCCACTTCTACGAGAACCTCGGCGTCCGCCGAGTCGTGCACAGCGTGCGCACCGCCGCGGCGGTCGGCGCACGGGTCATGGTGCTGACGAACGGCGCCGGCGGCATCCGGCGCAGCTGGACGCCCGGGCAGCCGGTGCTGATCAGCGACCACATCAACTTGACGGCCGCGTCGCCGCTGGAGGGCGCGACCTTCGTCGACCTGACCGACCTCTACTCCGCTCGCCTGCGCACCATCGCCCGCACGGTCGATCCGACGCTGGACGAGGGCGTCTACACGCAGTTCCGCGGCCCGCACTACGAGACCCCCGCGGAGGTGCGTATGGCGGAGCGCCTCGGCGGCGACATCGTCGGCATGTCCACCGCGCTCGAGGCCATCGCCGCGCGGGAGGCGGGCATGCAGGTGCTCGGGCTGTCACTGATCACCAACCTGGCCGCCGGCATCCAGCAGAGCCCGCTCAGCCACGCGGAGGTGCTGGCCGCCGGGCGCGAGGCGGAGCCGCGCCTCGCGGCGCTG
Source organism: uncultured Amnibacterium sp. (assembly GCF_964250715.1). GTDB lineage: Bacteria > Actinomycetota > Actinomycetes > Actinomycetales > Microbacteriaceae > Amnibacterium. The sequence continues at coordinate 9,423 of NZ_CAXUGX010000002.1, read as the reverse complement.
CTCGCCGGCATCGTGCGCGCGGTCACCGCGTGACGTCCGCCGCCGAGGCGGCCCGAGCCTGGGCGGCGATCGATCCGGACGAGGCGACCCGGGCGGAGGTGCAGCATCTGCTCGACCTCGGCGACGACGCGGGCCTCGCGGACCGGTTCGGCGCCCGGCTGCGATTCGGCACGGCCGGCCTGCGCGGCGCACTCGGCGCCGGACCGAACCGGATGAACCGGGTGGTGGTCGCCCAAACCTCGGCCGGCCTCGCCCGGTTCCTGCTCGGCCGCACCGACGCTCCGACCGCGGTGGTCGGCTACGACGCGCGGCACAACTCCGCGATCTTCGCCCGGGACGCGGCGCAGGTGCTCGCGGCGGCCGGAATCGCGGTCACCCTGCTCCCGCGCGCGATGCCGACGCCCGTGCTCGCGTTCGCCGTGCGCGATCTGGGCGTCGATGCGGGGGTGATGATCACCGCTTCGCACAATCCGGCGGCGGACAACGGCTACAAGCTGTACCTCGGCGGGCCGGATGAAGGCTCGCAACTGGTACCGCCGGCGGACGAGCAGGTGCTCGCCGCGATCGATCAGGTCGTCGCCGGTGGCGTGCTGCCGCCCCGCTCGGACCAGGTGACCGTCGCCGGAGGGGATCTGGTCGAGCGGTACATCGCCGCGGCCGCGGGCGTCGCCCGAGCAGCGGGCGCCGCACCCTCCGACAGTGGCACCGGAGACGACCCGGCCGCCCCTCCGCTGCGCTGGGTGTACACGCCGATGCACGGCGTGGGCCTGGCGACGATGCTCGCCGTCGCGGCCACCGCCGGTCTGCCGACTCCCGAGATCGTGCCGCAGCAGGCGCAGCCGGATCCCGACTTCCCGACCGTCGCGTTCCCCAATCCCGAGGAGCCGGGCGCGCTGGACCTGGCGCTCGCCCGGGCGGCCGAGGTGGACGCCGACCTGCTGATCGCCAACGACCCGGACGCCGATCGGCTGGCGGTCGCGGTACCGGAGCAGGCCGGCTGGCGGCGGCTGACCGGCAACGAGGTGGGCCTGCTGCTGGCCTGGTCCACGGCGTCGCGCGCTGCATCCGCCGGCGGCGCAGCCGGCGTGCTGGCGACCTCCGTCGTCTCGACGCCGGGACTGGCGGCCATCGCTGAGCACTTCGCCCTGCCCTCGGCCGAGACCCTGACGGGATTCAAGTGGATCTCGCGCGTCCCGGGTCTGGTCTTCGGCTTCGAGGAGGCCCTCGGCTACCTCGTGAACCCGGGGAGCATCCGGGACAAGGACGGCCTCTCGGCCGCGGTCGCCGTGCTCGCCGAAGCGATCGCGCTGCGCGCTCGTGGCCGCACCCTGACCGACCGATTGCTCGAGATCGACGCGGCGATCGGCCACTTCGCCTCCGACCAGGTGTCGATCCGCGCCCTGGACCCCGCCGCGATCGAACGCACGATGGCGGCGCTGCGCGCGACTCCGCCCACCCGCCTGGGCGGCCTCGCGGTGCTCGGCATCGACGACCTCGCTGCCGGAGGACCGCTGCCGCCCACCGACGGCCTGCGGCTGCACCTGGAACAGGAGGCGCGGGTCGTGATCCGCCCGAGCGGCACCGAGCCGAAGGTCAAGGCCTACCTCGACCTGGTCATCCGCGGCGACCCCGACCCCCACGTCGGCGCCGCAGCCCGCCTCCGGACCCTTGCCGCCGACGTCCGCCGCCTGCTGGCCGGCTAGCGGCAGCCCGCTCCGCGACGTTCGACCGCGGGACGCGCGGGCGGGCGGGATCAGCGGCGGAGGAGGGTGCGCTGCTCCGCCAACTGGCGGGTGAAGATCGCTGCTCCGCCCTGGGCGGGATGGCGGATCGCGACCGAGTCGAGGCCCGCACCGGCGAGCGCGCCCTGCGCCTTGCGGCCGACCGCCAAGACGGTCCGGATGCCCAGCGCCTGAATCAGCTCCAGGACGATCGGGGCGCCGGCTCGCACCTCCGCCGGGCGCGGGGCCCTGTTCGTGGCCCGGTCGCCCGCACGGAACGGATGGTTCGGGTAGACCGGCCAGGCCATCGGCGCCGGCCGGGACCAGGACGCCAGGGCCTTCCAGACGATCGAGGCGGACAGCTCCCAGCCGGCCGCCGGGTCCGCCGGCGCGGCGAACCCGTCACCCTGCGCCTCCCCCGTGATCAGCCCGGGCCGGGCGGTCAGCTCGCGCGCGCTCATGAACGGCACCCCGGTGACGGTCGCGCCGCGATATCCGGGTGCCTCGGCCACCAGGATCGCCGGCGGCGGATCCGCCTGCATCAGGGCGAGGTAGCGGTCCAGGTTCGCGGCGCGAAGCGCACCGGCCGGCGTCGTCCGGTCGTACAGGAACTCCGCATCCGCCGGGGTTTCGATCGCGTCAAGCAGCCGGTGGAAGCGCTGCAGCGACCCCGGCGATCCCGTCATCGCTCCGCCTTCGTTCCTGGCCCGGCGGCGGTCGTCAGTGCCGGCGGCCGACCGAGATCGGTGTGACCGGGTCGAGCACGCCCGGCAGCGGAACGCCAACGGCACTGCACATGGGGCAGTCGGCGATCGCGTCGTCCCGCAGCAGCAGGATCGGGGTCCCGCAGAGCGGGCAGTCGAGCACGCGCGCCTGCGGATCCATGCACAAGGGTCCCTCCGTCCGCCTGACAACTCTCCGTGCGCGGGCGGAACCACGGGTGGAAACCACGGGTGGTTCCGCCGGCAGACCAGATGAGTAACGGAGGACGGCAGACCGAAGAAAGAACGAAGGACGGCAGCGCCCAGCACTCAGTCGTGCCGCAGCACGGCGCGGCGAGTGGCGAGCCGCATCTCCATCTCGTGGGTGACCATGGCACCGAGGTCGGCGAGGATGCCGAGCTGCTCCTCCGTGAACTGCCGGGGCGTGTAGTCGGCGACGCTGAGCGCGCCGAGGACGTGACCGTCGGCGCTGATCAGCGGCACACCCGCGTACGACCGCAGCGCGGTGTCACCGGCGATCAGACCGTTCCGCGCCGCATCGGGGTGGGCGAGGGCATCGGGGACGACGATCGTCTCGCCGGTCGCCACCACGGCCGCGCACAGCCCGGGCTCGCGAGCGACCTGGTTGCCGTCGATGCCGTGATGGGACTTGAACCAGATGCGCTCCCGGTCCACGATGCTGACGGTCGAGATCGCCGTGCCGAGCACCCGCGCCGCCAGACTCGTGATGCGGTCGAACGCGCCCTCCGGTGGCGTATCCAGCAGGTCGTAGCGATGCAGGGCGGCGAGCCGAGCCTGCTCGTCGCCCGACTGTGACTCGTCCCGGCGCGGACGGCCCCGGTGCCGACCGTGGTCGTCGACGACGAGCGCCTGGAAGAGCGGCACGAGTTCGCGCGAGGTGGGTCGACCGCCCGGGTCCTCCGCCGTCATGCGCAGCAGCGCCTGCCGCAGCGCCGGACCGGTCGACTCCGGGATCGCGGGACCGGAGAAGGGACGACGGTCGTCGCCGCCCGTGAACACCCGTTGGCCGGTGAGTGCCTCCAGCAGCACGAGACCCAGGGAGTAGACGTCGCTCGGCGGGCCGATCGGCTGCCCGCGGATCTGCTCGGGGCTGCGATAGGCGCCCCCGCCGGTGGAGCTGACCGCGGTGCGCACCCGGCCGACCAGCTGGGCGACGCCGAAGTCGGTCAGACGCGCGCGCAGGCGGTCGTCCGACCCGCCCTGCGCCAGCACGAGCACGTTCGTCGGCGTGACGTCGCTGTGCGTCACGCCGTGCGCGTGCACGTACTCAAGCGCCTCCGACAGATCGAAGCCCAGGTAGGCGACCTGACGCTCCGTCAGCGGCGTCGCCCGGATGCGATCGCGCAGCGTGCTGCCCTGCACCAGGTCGGTGACCAGGTGCAGATGCGGCAGCCCGTCGTCGTCCAGGTCGACGCCCGCGTCCAGCAGGGTCACGAGGCCGTGATGCGCGAGGGACGCCAGCAGCCGGGCCTCGTCCTGCTGCGCCGTGAGCGCGTCCGGGTCGTCGGCGGCGATGCGGAACACCTTCAGCGCCACGTCGCGCCCGAGCAGTCGATCCCTCGCCTGGTAGACGACGGAGTCGGTACCGTGGCCGAGCACGTCGCCCCGGATGTACCGGTCGGGGAATCCGCCCGCCTGAGCGGCCTGGCGATCGGCGAACCCCGGCGCACTGCCGGACCGGCGCACGGGAAACCCGGCCGTCTGGTCGGCCTGGTCGCTCACCGCACCATGCTCGCTCATCCCAGCCTGCTCGCTCATCCCAGCTCGCCCGCCCACCTGGGGCCGGCCGCTCGTGGAAGTGCACTGGCACGGCCGGAGGTCACAGGACCGGAGTCTATTGGGGCGGTCCCGCAGTCCGAACGCCACTGCTCAGCGCACACCGAGTGCTCAGGGGATGGGGAAGGCGATCCGGCGCACAGCCAGCCGGATCTCCATCTCGTGCACGACCATGCCGGCCAGATCGAGCACGGTCAGCCGGTCGTCGTCGGTGAACCGACGCGGCTCGGGGCCCGCGACGCAGACCGCGCCGACCGTGTAGCCCTGCTCGGTGATCAGCGGAGCGACGGCCGCGCAGCGCACCGCATCCGCAGCCAGCACGGGATCGACCGACGACGCCGTGCCGACGGCCAGGTCGCCCACGAACACGGGCCGGGTGTGCAGACCGGCGACGTGATCCCCCGCCGACAACTCGCCCACCCGGGCGCCCTCGCCCTCGTCGTGACGCTGGAAGCGGATGCGATCGTCCTCGACCACCGAGATCACACAGGTGGTCAGGCCCAGCATGCGCACCCCCAGCGAGGCGATCCGGTCGAACACCTCATCGGGTGCTGCGCCGATCAGATTGTGCTGGCGTGCCGCGACATCGCGGGCGTCGTCGTCCCCGCCCCGCCCCTTGTCCTCGACGATGATCTGCCGGAACGCGAGCGCCGCCTCGCCCGCGGTCGGCCGGGCGGCCATGTCGCGCGCGGTCATGCCGGTCAGGATCGCCCGCCACTGCAGCGGCAGGCCGTCGGGCAGATCGGGATCGTGCTCCAGGCGCGCGAACGCCGACTCCACCACCGCGCCGGGATACGCGGGCACGCCGGTGAGCGCCTCGATCAGGACGAGGCCCAGGGAGTAGACGTCGGAGGCGGGCTGCGCATCCTCGCCGTCCACCTGCTCGGGGCTGAGGTACGCGGCCGTGCCGGTGACGAACTCGCCGTCGTCGTCGCCGCGGCCCTCGAAGGTCGCGACGCCGAAGTCGGCCAGCTTCACGCGCGGCCGTTGGTCGGCGCCGTGGTCGACGAGCAGCACGTTCGAGGGCTTCATGTCGCGGTGGGTGACCCCGCGGTCGTGCACGTACTCGAGCGCGGTGGCCAGGTCGAAGCCGAGGTGGGCCACGTCGGCCAGCGGCAGCCTGCCGTGGCGCAGGCGGGTGCGCAGATCCTGCCCCTCCACGAGCTCCATCACCAGATAGACCTGCTGGTCGCCGCCCTCGCCGGTGTCGACGCCGGCGTCGAGCAGGGTGACCAGGTTGTGGTGGGCGAACGACGCGAGCAGCCGGGCCTCCGCCTCCTGAGCGCGCACGTCGTCCGGAGAGGAGGCGCGGGCCGAGAAGACCTTGATGGCGACGTCGCGGTCCAGCACCAGGTCGCGGGCGCGGTACACCGTGGACGTGCCGCCGCGGCCCAGCGGCTCGCCCAGCCGGTACCGGCCCTGCTCGCCGAGTGGTTCGGAGTCGTCGTCGGCCACGGCGCTCCTTCTGCTCGGCACGGGAGATCGGCACGGGAGCAGGGTGGGTGCGCTCCACGCAGCATGATGGCCCACGGCGGGCACCCGCCGCACGGGGTTGCGGCGAAGCCGCCGAAGCCAATAAGCAGGGCGGCACTACTGCAGGGCTGCGCCCAGCTTCTCGGTCAGCTCGTCGATGTCCAGGATGTTGGTCACGACGATCACCTCGGCATAGGTGCCGCCGGCGGCGTCCGCGTGCTCCGGGGTGACCAGGATCACCTGGGCGTCGGCGGCGTCGGTGGCGACATGGGCGACGTCCGTCGCGTGCAGGTCGGCCTCGATGCCCAGCCGGTCGAGCGCCCGCCGAGCGGTGACGCGCAGCACCTCGCTGGTGCCGACTCCGGCTCCGCACAGCGCCACGATGTTGACGACCACGTCGGTGTCAGAGGCCGTCGTAGGCGCGGGTGAGCCGGTCGCGCAGCTCCTCGCGCTCCTCCAACGGCAGGAACGCCGCCTCCGCGGCGTTCAGCTGGAAGGTGAGCAGGTCGTCCAGGTCGTACTCGAACTCGTCCGCCAGCAGGGTGAGTTCCTTGGACAGCGACGTGTCGCTCATCAGCCGGTTGTCGGTGTTGACGGTGACGTGGAAGCCGAGCTGGTACAGCAGGTCGAAGGGGTGGTCGGCCAGCGCGCTACCCCACTCGGCGATCGCTCCGGTCTGCAGGTTGGACTGCGGACTGAGTTCCAGCGCGATGCGCCGGTCGCGCACCCAGCGGGCAAGCGGGCCGATCGTGACCGTGCTGCCCTCGGCGTCCTCGCGCTGCACGTCCAGGTCCTCCGCGATGCGGACGCCGTGCCCCAGCCGCAGAGCGCGGCCGTCGAGCAGCGCGCTGCGGATGGACGCGAGCCCGTCGGCCTCGCCGGCGTGCACGGTCACCGGCATGGCCTGTTCGGCCAGATAGTCGAACGCGACGCGGTGCTGGGAGGGCGGGAAGCCCGCCTCCGGGCCGGCGATGTCAAAGCCGACCACGCCTCGGTCGCGGTGGGCGACGGCGAGCTCGGCGGCGGCCAGTCCGCCGTGCTGGTGCCGCATCGCGGACACGAGTTGGCCGACGCGGATCGCGTGTCCGGTCGCGGCGGCGGCCGCCATACCCTGCTCCAGGCCGGCCTGCACCGCCTCCACGGCCTGCTCGGGAGTCAGGCCCGCGCCGCCGTGCTGCTCGGGCGCCCATCGAACCTCGCCGTACACCACGCCGTCGGCGACCAGATCCTCCACGTACTCGCGGGCGACGCGCTCCAGCTGCGGGGCGGTCTGCATGACGCCGAGCGTGACGGCGAAGGTCGCCAGGTAGTCGACCAGGGACCCGGAGTCGGCGCTCTCGTGGAACCAGTCGGCCAGCGCGCTCTCACCCGTCGCGGGCAGCGGGAAGCCGGATTCGGCGGCCAGCTCGACGATCGTCCGCGGCCGCAGCGCGCCGTCCAGGTGATCGTGCAGCGACACCTTGGGCAGGCTCGCGGCATCCAGGTCCCCCCACAGCATCCACGCCCCGGCCATGCAGCGAGGCTACCGCCCGCACCCCCTCCCTCACCCGCCTCAACCTCTTCGACCTCGGAGCACAACAGCAGGACAGGGTCCCGACAACAGGTTCCTGGTCGACCAGCAGCCTGCGATCGGGACCTGGTCCTGCTGTCGGGCTACCCGGAATGGCGGCGTCAGACGGCGGGGATGCGGGCCGCGATGAGCGGTTCCGGCGTGTAGGCCGTGCCTGGCGGTGCCATCCGGTGCGCGCCCTGCAGTGCCGCGAGGGCGCGAGGGATACGAGCGGCCTCGTCGGTCTGCAGCGTCGCGAGCACCTGCCCGGCCCGCACCGTGTCGCCCGGCTTGGCATGCAGCAGGATGCCGGCCGCGGCCTGCACCGGCTCCCCCTGCCGCGCGCGCCCGGCGCCGAGTCGCCATGACGCGACTCCGACGGCCTTCGCCTCTACGCCCACCAGCACGCCATCGGCCGCCGCCCGCACGACCTCGGTCTCGGCCGGCGCCGGCAGGGGCGCGTCCGGGTCCCCGCCCTGCGCGGCGATCATGCGCCGCCAGGTATCCATCGCACGGCCGTCGGCCAGCGCCGCCTCAGGATCGGCGTCCGGCAGCCCGGCCAGGGCGAGCATCTCCCGGGCGATCGCGACGGTCAGCTCGACGACGTCGGAGGGGCCGCCGCCGGCCAGCACCTCGACACTCTCCGTCACCTCCACGGCGTTGCCGACCGCCAGCCCGAGCGGTACCGACATGCCGGTGAGCAGGGCGACCGTCATGACGCCGGCGTCGGTGCCCAGGTCGACCATGGTGCGGGCCAGCTCCTCCGCCTGTTCGAAACGCTGCATGAACGCTCCGGAGCCGAACTTGACGTCCAGCAGCAGGGCGCCGGTACCCTCCGCGATCTTCTTGGACATGATGCTGGAAGCGATGAGCGGGATCGATTCGACCGTGCCTGTGATGTCCCGCAACGCGTAGAGCCGCTTGTCGGCGGGCGCCAGCCCGGCGCCGGCAGCGCAGATCACCGCGCCGATCTCGCGCAGCTGGTCCCGCATCGCGTCGGGCGTCAGGTCGGCCCGCCAGCCGGGAATCGCCTCCAGCTTGTCGAGCGTGCCGCCGGTGTGGCCGAGGCCCCGGCCCGACAGCTGCGGCACCGCGACGCCGAACGAAGCGACCAGCGGAGCGAGCGGCAGCGTGATCTTGTCGCCGACGCCGCCCGTGGAGTGCTTGTCGACGGTCGGCCGGCCGAGGCCTGCGAACGACATCCGCTCGCCGCTGTCGATCATCGCCAGGGTCAGGTCGCGGATCTCGCGGCGGTCCATCCCGCGCAGCAGCACCGCCATCGCCCAGGCGCTCATCTGCTCGTCGGCCACGGCGCCCCGGGTGAAGGCGTCGACGAGCCAGGCGATCTGGTCGGTCTCCAGTGCGCCGCCGTCCCGCTTGCGCACGATCAGGTCGACGGCGTCGAAGGGTTCGGTCACCCGGGCAACGCTATCGACGGCGCACGCCGAGGAATTCAGGCGTTCTCGAGAAACGAAGGCGGAATCGGGCCGGAATCGGGCAGGGATCTCGATATGGCCTGAATACTTCGCGCACGAGGAGGGCTGCCGACGAGTACGACGCCGGCCGCCGAGCGCCGGGCGCATCCCTCCACCTAGCCTCACACGGTGGCCACCCGCATCATCCTCGACTGCGACCCGGGACACGACGACGCCCTCGCCCTTCTGCTCGCGCATGGCGATCCCCGCGTCGAGCTCGTCGCAGTGACGACCGTCTTCGGCAACCAGACCGTCGAGAAGACGACGCGCAACGCGCTCGCCGTCGCGGCCGTCGCCGGCATCACGGGGGTGCCGTTCGCGCGCGGAGCGCACCGGCCGCTCGTCCGGACGGCTGAGACGGCCGACTCGATCCACGGCGAGAGCGGGCTCGACGGGCCGCACCTGCCTGAGGCGACCTTCGAGCTCGACCCCCGCCACGCCGTCGACCTGATCATCGACACGGTGCTCGCCGCGCCGCCGCGAACCATCACCCTCGTGCCGACGGCGGCCCTGACCAACATCGCCCTGGCCGTGCGCCAGGAGCCGCGGATCGCCGCGCTCGTGAAGGAGGTCGTGCTGATGGGCGGCGGGTTCGGGGGCGGCAACTGGAGCGCGACCTCCGAGTTCAACATCATGATCGACCCGGAGGCGGCGCACATCGTCTTCAACGAGTCGTGGCCGCTCAC
>NZ_CAXUGX010000001.1:0-622783 GCF_964250715.1 uncultured Amnibacterium sp. | reverse complement strand
GGAATCGGCGGCGCCACCCCCATCAGCAGATTGACCAACCTCCCTGGACAGCACACCTAGGGGCGCCGATTCCGGCGGAGCGGGAGGGGGTGCGGGGTCAGACCGCGGCGAGGGCGGTGGCGAAGCGGGAGCCGAACTCCTCGATCTCGGCGTCGCCGACGATCAGGGGCGGCGCGAGGCGGATGGAGGTGGGGTTGATCGCGTTCACGATCAGCCCGGCTTCCAGCGCGGCTGCACCGATCGCGGGTGCCGTGTCAGGGGTCACGCCGACGCCGATGAGCAGGCCGCGACCACGCACCTCCACTACGTGCCGAGAGCCGATCGCGCGGATGGCGTCCGCGATCTGCCGACCCCGGGTCGCGGCGTTCTGCACCAGGCCGGCGCGGTCGATCTCGTCGAGCACCGCGTTCGCGATCGTGGTCGCGAACGGGTTGCCGCCGAAGGTGCTACCGTGGTCGCCGCGCTGGAAGAGGTCGCTCGCCCAGCCGAAGGTGACCAGCGCGCCGAGCGGCACGCCGCCGGCGATGCCTTTCGCCATCGTCACGGCGTCGGGCACCACCCCCTCGTGCTGGTACGCGAACCAGGCGCCGGTGCGGCCGATGCCCGTCTGGATCTCGTCGACGATCAGCAGCACGCCGTGGCGCTCGGTGATCGCGCGCGCGGCGGTCAGATACCCCTCCGGCAGGGGGACGACGCCCGTCTCGCCCTTGATCGGCTCCAGGATCAGCGCGGCGACGTCGTCGCCGATCGCCGCCTCCAGCGCCTCGACGGTCGACTCGATGTGCGTCACGCCCGGCGCCATCGGCCCGAACGCCGCCTGCAGCGCCGGCTTGCCGGTGAGCGCGAGCGCCCCCATGGTGCGCCCGTGGAACCCGCCCGTCAGGGTCAGGATGCGCGGCCGGCTGCCTCCGCCGTGGCGCCGGGCGAGCTTGAACGCCGCCTCGTTCGCCTCCGCGCCGGAGTTGCCGAAGTACACCCGACCGGCCTCGCCCGCGCCTGTGATGGCCTTCAGCCGCTCCGCCAACTGGATCTGCGACGGCGTCGCGAAGTAGTTCGAGACGTGCACCAGGGTCGCGGCCTGGCTGCTGGCGGCCGCGACGATCACCGGATGCGCGTGCCCCAGGGAGTTGACGGCGATGCCGCCGAGGAAGTCGAGGTAGCGATTGCCCGCGTCGTCGAACACCCAGCAGCCCTCGCCGCGGACGAGCAGGCGCAGGGCGGGGGCGTAGCTGCCGACGAGCGCGGAGTCGCGCCGCCGCGCCCAGTCATCGACCGAAGCGTCGCCGAGCGACGCGTCACCGAGCGCCGTGAGTGGCTCGCCGATGTCGATCGTCATGCGCGGGTCACCTCCGTGCCGATGCCGCTGCCCGTGAAGATCTCGAGCAGTACCGAGTGTGCCACGCGCCCATCGATGATCGCGGCCTTCGGCACCCCCCCGACGACCGCCTCCAGGCACGCGGTCATTTTGGGGATCATGCCCGTCTCCAGGCCGGGCAGCAGTGCGGCCAGCTGGTCGGCGGTCAGGGCGCTGATCAGCGACTGGCGATCGGGCCAGTCCGCGTAGAGCCCGGGGACGTCGGTGAGCACGATCAGCTTCTCGGCGCCGAGCGCCACGGCGAGCGCTGCGGCAGCGGAGTCGGCGTTCACATTGAGCGACTGCCCCGGGGCGTCCAAGTCGGGAGCGATCGTGGACACCACCGGGATGCCGCCGGCCGCCAATTGGGCGAGCACGGCGGCCGGGTCGACCTGCACCACGTCGCCGACCTGGCCGAGGTCGACCGGCTCGCCGTCGACGATCGCGGTGCGACGACGGCCGCCGAACAGGCCCGCGTCCTCGCCGGAGAGGCCGCTGGCGAACGGGCCGTGCCGGTTGATGGCACCGACCAGATCGCGACTGACCTGACCGGTCAGCACCATCCGCACCACGTCCATGACCTCGGGCGTGGTCACCCGATAGCCACCCCGGAAGGTGCTGGGGATACCGAGCCGGTCGAGCATCGCGGAGATCTGCGGACCGCCGCCGTGCACCACCACCGGCTGCAGCCCGACCGTGCGCAGGTACACCATGTCCTCGGCGAAGGAGGCGGTCAGCTCCGCGTCGACCATCGCATTGCCGCCGAACTTCACCACGACGATGCGGCCGGCGAATCGCGTGATCCAGGGCAGCGACTCGATCAGCACCGCCGCCTTGGCCGCCGCCTGCGCCGGCGTCGTGGACTGGGTCGGCAGCCGGGGCGCCTCGGACGTGCCGTCGGTCACGAGGAGTAGGCGCTGTTCTCGTGCACGTAGTCGTGGGTCAGGTCGTTCGTCCAGACGGTCGCCGCGGCACCTCCGGCGTGCAGGTCGATGACCACGCTCACGGCCCGGTCGGTCAGGTCGACCAGGTCGCGCGGCTGGTCCGGCTGGCCGGCTTGGCAGACGCGCACCCCGTTCATGGCCACGTCGATGCCGAACGGATCGAACGCCGCATCGGTCGTCCCGACCGCGGCGAGCACGCGGCCCCAGTTGGGATCGTTGCCGAAGACCGCGGCCTTGAACAGGTTGCTGCGCGCCACCGCCCGCGAGACGGCGACGGCCTCCTCCTCGGAGCGGGCACCGCGGGTCTCGATCGCGATGTCATGGCCGGCCCCCTCCGCGTCGCCCTGCAACTGCAGGGCCAGGTCGAGGCACACCTCCGTCAGCAGCCGCGTGAAATCGGCCGGATCCGGAGTGACGCCCGACGCGCCACTGGCGAGCAGGGTGACCTGGTCGTTGGTGCTCATGCAGCCGTCGGAGTCGAGCCGGTCGAACGTGACACGGGTCGCGGCCCGCAGAGCGGTGTCGAGCTGGGGCGCTTCCACGTCGGCGTCGGTGGTCAACACCACGAGCATCGTCGCGAGTCCGGGCGCCAGCATGCCCGCGCCCTTCGCCATCCCGCCGATCGTGTAGCCGTCCCCGCGGCGCTCGGCCTGCTTGGGGTGCGTGTCGGTGGTCATGATCGCCCGGGCTGCGGCGGTGCCGCCCGAGGCGGTCAGCGCGGCCGCCGCCTTCGTCGCGCCGTCGACGAGTCTGGCCGTGTTCAGCTGCTCGCCGATCAGGCCGGTGGAGCAGATCAGCACGTCGCCGGCGGAGATGTCCAACTCCCGGCCGACCGCCTCGGCGGTCGCGTGCGTCACCTGGAAGCCGAGCATGCCCGTGTAGCAGTTGGCGCCGCCGGAGTTCAGCGCGATCGCCGAGACCACGCCGTCGCGGATCACCTGCTTGCTCCAGATGATCGGATTCGCGGTGCACCGGTTGCGGGTGAACACCGCCGCCGCGGCAGCGCTCGGCCCGCGGTTGACGACCAGGGCGAAGTCGGGTCCGGAGCCGGTTCGCAGGCCCGCCTCGACCCCGGCGGCCTCGAATCCGGCTGCTGCGGTGACACTCACGGTGCGACTCCATCCACGGCGAGCCCGGCCGCCTCGTCGAGACCCAGGGCGATGTTGGCGGACTGGACGGCCGCACCGGCGGTGCCCTTGACCAGGTTGTCCAGTGCGGCGACGGTGACCAGGCGTCCGGCGCGCCGGTCGATCGCGAGCCCGATGGCGACGGTGTTCGAACCGAGCACGTGCTGCACGGCGGGGAACACGCCGGGCCCGGTCAGGTGCACGAACCGCTCGTCCCCGTACGCGGTCCGGTACGCCTCGCGCACGGCCTGCTCGTCGGTCCCGTCCGTCAGCCGCGCGGTGCTGGTGGCCAGCACACCGCGCGCCATCGGGACGAGCACCGGCGTGAACGAGAGCGTGCCGCGACGGCCGGTCACGAGCGCGAGGTTCTGCAGGATCTCCGGGGTGTGCCGGTGTATGCCGCCGACGGCATATGCATGCGCGGACCCGAGCAGCTCCGCGGCCAGCAGGTCGTCGCGCAGCACTCGGCCGGCTCCGGAGGGACCGACGGCCAGCACGCTGACCAGGTCGCCCGCGTGCACGAGGCCGGCCGCGATTGCCGGAGCGAGGGCCAGGCTGACCGCCGAGGCGTTGCAACCCGGCGCGGCGATGCGCCGTGCGCCGACCAGGGCGTCCCGCTGCCTGCCGTGCGCGGTCGGCAGCTCAGGGATGCCGCACGTCCAGGCGCCGTGCCAGTCGCCCGAGTAGTAGGCGGCCCAGTCGTCGGTATCGGTCAAGCGATGGTCCGCTCCCGCATCCACGATCAGCGGTACGTCCGGCAACTCGTCGCTCAGTGCCCCGGAGCGGCCGTGCGGCAGCGCGAGGAACACGACATCGTGGTCGCGCAGCACCGCCGCTGATGTCTCCTGCAGGTTCAGATGACCGATGCTGCGCAGGTGGGGCTGCACCTCGGACAAGGAGCGACCGACACTGGCGTGACCGGTGACGGTGATCACGTCGAAGTCGGGGTGGGCGGCCGCGAGCCGCAGGATCTCACCACCGGCATAGCCGCTCGCGCCGGCCACTGCGACGCGCAAGCCCATCGAGCCAGCCTATCGGCGCGCGTCGTGCGTCCCTCGGCGCTCGTGCGCGCCCGCTCCTACTCGCGGAGGGTGGCGCCGGTGCGCGCGGCCGCCGTCGCGGCGCCCGCCTGCTTGGCGGCGGTCGCCTCGGCGGCGGTCAGGGTGCGGTCGGGCGCGCGGAACCGCAGCGCGAACGTCAGCGACTTGGCGCCGTCCGGCACTCCGCCTCCGCGATAGTCGTCGATCAGGGCGGCATGCTCCAGCAGCTCCCCGGCTCCGTCGATCACGGCCTCCAGCACCGATCCGGCTGGCACATCGACGTCGACGACCAGGGAGAGGTCCTGGGTCGCGGCGGGCTGCGGCGAGATCGGCGGGATGTCCACGTGCGCGTCGGCCAGTCGGATGAGGGCGTCCAGGTCCAGCTCCGCGGCGGCGACACGTCCGACGATGCCCGCCTGCTCGGTGAGTGCGGGCAGCAGCTCCCCCGCGCTGCCCACGGGCTCGTCGCCGACCAGCAGCTGCGCCGCGCGGCCGGGATGGAACCCCGGCGGTTGGGTGGCTCGGATGGTGAGGGTCAGGCCGACGGCCGCGGCGACCTCGTGGGCGGCGGCGATGGCGTCGCGCCAGTCGGCGCTCTCCGCAGAGCGGCCAGGCTGCTTCGGCACCTGAGCGCCGCTGAAGACCGCGGCGACGTACTGCGGCTGCGGCGGCAGCGCCGTGGTCAGGCGGCCGAGCAGCTGCGGTGCCGGGCGCGCACCGAGCGGCGGCAGCTCGGCGACGCCGTACTCGACGCCGACCTCGGGCAGGAAGACGGTCCCAGTCTCGAACAGGGCCAGGTCGGTCAGGCCGCGACCCCGGTTGCGGCGCACGATGTCGAGCAGGCCGGGCAGCAGCGACCGGCGCAGCAGCGGCGCGGCGGGGTCGATCGGGTTCGCGATCCGCATGGCCGGGGCGTCGCCGGTGAACGCCGCCTGCGCATCCGGTACGACGAAGGGGTAGGTCTGCACCTCCACGGCGCCCACCGCCGCCAGGGTGCGGGCGACCGACCGCCGCAGCTGCTGGGCGCGGGTGAGTCCGCGGCCGGGCGGCGCGACCGGCAGCACGGAGGGGATGCGGTCGTACCCGACGATACGCACGACCTCCTCGACCAGATCGGCGCTCTCGGACAGGTCGCCACGCCAGGTCGGCGGGGTGACCGTCCAGGCAGCCGCGCGATCCGGGCCCTCTGAACCGTCTGCACCATCCGCGCCTTCCACGACGCTCGCGCCGATCGCCTCGAGCGCTGCGACGGTCTCAGGGGGCGTCGTCGTCACGCCGGCGCGAGCGGACACCGCGTCGTGCGCGAGCAGGATCGCCGCGGGTTCGGGGACGGTCCCCACCACCGTCTGACCGGGCTCCGCCGTCCCGCCGGCGAGCTCGACGAGCAGGCCGGCGGCGCGCTCGGCGGCCGCCGCCGCGACGGCCGGATCGACGCCGCGCTCGAACCGACGGCTCGCCTCGCTGGGCAGGCGGTGGCGCCGCGCGGTGCGGCCGATGGAGACGGGATCGAAAGTCGCGGCCTCGATCACCACGTTGCGCGTGGTGCCGGACAGCTCCGTCGTCGCCCCGCCCATGACGCCCGCGAGCCCGATCGCTCCGGAGTCGTCGGTGATCACGAGGTCCTCGGGGTGCAGGGCGCGCTCCTGGCCGTCCAGCGTGGTCAGCCGCTCCCCGGGCTCCGCGCGCCGTACGCCGAGGCCGCCCTGCAACCGGTCGAGGTCGTAGCCGTGCAGCGGTTGACCGAGCTCGACCATCACGTAGTTGGTGATGTCGACCGGCAGCGAGATGGGTCGGATGCCGGAGAGCCGCAGCCGGGCCTGCATCCAGCGCGGAGTCGTCGCCGCCGGGTCGATGCCGCGGACCACCCGGGTGACGAACAGCCCGGCCCCCGCCCGGCCGCGCAGGGGCGTCGCATCGTCGATCCGAACGGACACCGAGCCGCCGCCGGTCGACGTCGGCGGGCTGACGGCGAGTGCGGGGTCTCGGAACGCCGCTCCGGTGGATGCGCCGTACTCGCGGGCGATGCCGCGGATGGAGAGGGCGTAGCCACGGTCGGGCGTGACGTTGATCTCGACCGCGGCATCGTCGAGGCCGAGCAGGACGATCGCGTCGGTACCGACCTCGGGATCGAGGCCGATCTCGGCCAGCCGCAGGATGCCGTCGTGCTCCTCGCCGACCCCGAGCTCGCGGCTGGAGGCGATCATGCCGTCCGAGACATGTCCATAGGTCTTTCGCGCGGCGATCGGGAACGGCCCGGGCAGGATCGCACCGGGCAGGGTGACGACGACCTTGTCGCCGACGTGGAAGTTGGCGGCGCCGCAGACAATCCCGCGTACCGGTCCGCCGCCGTCCGCGGCGCGCTCGCCGTCCGGCGCGACCTGCACGGAGCACCAGCGGATCGTCTTGCCGTTCTTCTGCGGTTCGGCCGTGAACTCCAGCACCTGCCCGACGACGACGGGACCGGCGACGTCGCCGCCGTGCACCGTCTCCTCCTCGAAGCCGACCCGCACGAGTGCGGCATGCAGCGCCTCGGGCGTGGCGTCGGCGGGCAGGTCGGCCCATTCGCGGAGCCAGCCGATGGGGATGCGCATGCGGCTACCGACCGACCAAGCCGAAGGCGCGGGAGAAGCGCACGTCGCCCTCCACCATGTCGCGCATATCGTTCAGGCCGTTGCGGAACTGCAGGGTGCGCTCGATCCCCATGCCGAACGCGAAGCCCTGGTACTCCTGCGGATCCACGCCGGCGGCACGCAGCACGTTCGGGTGCACCATGCCGCAGCCGCCCCACTCCACCCAGCGGGCACCGCCCTTGGCCGCGGGCTGCCAGACGTCCATCTCGGCGGACGGCTCGGTGAAGGGGAAGAAGTTGGGGCGCAGGCGGATGCGGGCGGCCTCGCCGAACATGCTGCGGGCGAAGTGCTCCAGGGTGCCGCGCAGGTGAGCCATAGTGAGCCCACGGTCGATCGCGAGGCCCTCGAACTGGCTGAAGACGGGCGTGTGGGTGGCGTCCAGCTCATCGGTGCGGAAGGTGCGGCCGGGGCCGAGCACGTAGAGCGGCACGCCGCGCTCGATCAGCGAGCGCACCTGCACGGGCGAGGTCTGCGTGCGCAGCACCAGGTGACTGCCGAGCGGCTCGACGAAGAACGTGTCCTGCGGGCTGCGCGCGGGATGATCGGGATCGATGTTCAGGGCGTCGAAGTTGAACCACTCGCTCTCGAGCTCCGGCCCCTCCGCGATCTCCCAGCCCATTCCGACGAACACGTCCTCCACCTGCTCGCGCAGCAGGCTGAGCGGGTGCCTGGCGCCGGGGATGACGCGCACCCCGGCAGCGGTGACGTCGACGCGCTCCGCCATCAGCTGTGCGGCGCGTTCGGCCTCGACCAGGTCGGCCTCGCGGGCGGCCACCGCCGCATTCACGCGCGCCCGGGCCTGCCCGATCAGCTTGCCCGCGGCGGGCTTGTCGGCGGGCGGCAGGTCGCGGATCGTCGCGTTCAGCCGGGCGAGCGTCGAGGTCTCACCGGTGTGCGCGATCCGCGCCGACTTCAGCTCGGCGCTGGTCGATGCGCCGGCGACAGCGGCGAGGGCCTCATTGACTGCTGCGTCCACGACCTGCGGAGTCGGGGCGTCGGACACGGGTAGCCAGTGTACGGAAGCGGATGCGCGTAGGCCTCCCCGGCGCCCTGGCCGCGACGCTCAGGGCGCCGCGGTCAGCACGGTGGATTCGGTGACGACGACCATCGACGCGGGTGGTGCGGGAGCGATCACGTCGCCCTGCACCGCGACCCACTGGCCGTGACCGACACGGTATTCGGCGGTCCCGGTCGGAGACTCGGTCAACTCCCCCTGACCGAGCTGCGCCCACGACGCACTCCGAGTATCGGTGTGCAGGACCTCACCGTCGCAGTAGTCCCACAGGTGCCCGGACGGCGTGAACCGCACCTGCACGGCTCTATCGAACAACTCACCTTCCGCGGTGACCGGAGCGACCTCCACCCAGAAGTTGGCCGGCACGCCCACCACCGCCCAGCAGCGCGGTTCGGAATGCACCACCCCCTGCGCGGTCAGGAACCGTGCCACGTCGTTCGCCGTCACCACCCGCCCCGCCACCGCCGCGACGCCAAGGCACAGTCCGACTATCGCCGTGCGCGTGATTCCCCTTCGCATCCGGGTACGGCAGGACAGGATGCGCGCGCCGGCCCAGGTCCCTCCACAAGCCGGTCGTCCGCGGCGGGCATAGCGGTAACGCCGGTCCGCTTGCCTCCCACGACGCCGGTTCCGGCGCTCTACGAAGGAGGATCCCTTGGCCGACATCTACACCGCATCCGCCACTTCGACCGGCGACGGCCGCGCCGGCGGCGAGGTCGTCAGCAGCGACGGCCAGCTCGACCTGACCCTCGCCGTACCCACCGAGATGGGCGGCCCCGGTGGCGGCACCAACCCGGAGCAGTTGTTCGCCGCCGGCTGGTCGGCGTGCTTCCACTCCGCGATCAAAGGCGTAGCGAGGGCACAGCAGATCACCCTGACTGATTCCGCCGTCGTCGCCGACATCTCCCTGCTGCCCCTCGACGGCGGCCGCCCCGGCTACACGATCGGCGCGACGCTGCACGTCGAGCTCGCCGGCCTCGACCAACAGGCAGCCGAAGAGCTCGTGCGCGCCGCCCACCAGGTCTGCCCCTACTCGAACGCCACCCGCGGCAACATCGACGTGCAGCTCGTCGTCGAAACCAGCTGAGCCACCCGCAGCTCATTGATGGCAGCGGATCCGGTCTTCCACTGGGTTCGCCATCTTCCACTGCAAGACGGACGCCGCCGGAGAATTTTTCATCACAGACTCTTGTCGCTCCGGAGGGCTGCCCATAGGGTCGTCGGGCCGCGTACCCGCGCGGCTCCCTCCCCCCTCGAAAGATGACGCATGCCCCTGCGCTCGAAGCGATCTTCTGCCCGCGCGATCTCGATGACGGCGCTGTCCGTGGTCGCGGCCGCCGCCCTCTGCTTGACCGGAACATCCGCCGCCGACGCGGCCAGTCGCGCGTCACTCCATGGCTCCGTGCCCTCCTGGGCGGTCCGCAGCAACGATGTCGGAGCCGCGCCCACGGATCAGACGGTGGAAGGCGAGATCTTCGTTCCGCTGAAGAACCAGGCCGGCGCAGAGAAGCTCGCGCGTGACGTGAGCACGCCCGGCTCCAAGAAGTTCCACCACTACCCGTCGGCCGCGCAATGGATCTCGTCGTACGCCCCGTCCAAGGCCACCTTGCGAGAAGTCACACGCTTCCTGCAGGCGGCCGGCTTCACGATCACGGGCGTTCCGAAGAGCCGCGAGTACGTGGTCTTCCGCGGACCCGTCGCGGCGGCGGACGCCGCATTCGCGACCTCGCTGCACCACTTCAGCTACCGGGGGCACACGCTCACGGCGCCGTCGTCGGTACCGTCGGTGCCGACGGCGCTGCGCGACAAGGTCGCAGGTGTGAGCCTGAGTGGTGCGAAAGGTCTGCGCCGCCCGGCGAACGTCGTCCGTCCGACGGCGAAGGCGGTGCACCACGCTGCGGTGAGCGCGAAGGCGGCTCGGGCGGCCGACCTGCCGACCGAGGACGTGTGCTCGCAGTACTTCGGTGAGCACACCGTGCAGGTCCCGCCGGGCTGGGGGAAGGACAGCTACAGCACGGACAACTGCGGTTACACGCCGAAGCAAACCCGCGCCATCTACGGGCTCAATTCGTCCAATAACCGCGGCAAGGGTCAGACCGTCGCCATCACAGACGCCTACGCGTCGCCGACGATCGTGCAGGACGTGAACACGTACTCGGACGGGCAGGGCGAGCCGCGGCTGACCTCCTCCACCTACTCCCAGATCGTGCCGTCGCCGAGTTCGTTCACCGACCAGGACATCTGCGAGCAGCCGAGCGGCTGGCAGGCGGAGCAGACGCTGGACGTCGAGGCGGTACATGCGGTGGCTCCGAAGGCGCACATCCTGTACGTCGGCGGCTTCAACTGCCTCGGCGGGTTGGACCTCGCCCTGTCGAACATCATCGACAACAACCGGGCCACCATCATCACCAACAGCTGGGGCGAGCTCGGCGAGGACCTGAGCATGGCGGAGTCGGTCTACGAGATCACGCAGACGCTGCAGGCAGCGGGTGAAGGCATCGGCACGTACTTCTCCTCGGGCGACAGCGGCGATGAGAGCGTCAACCTGGGCCGGACCGCGGTGGATCTGCCTGCCTCATCGCCCTGGGCGATCGCGGTCGGCGGCACGTCGGTTGCAGTCGGCGCCGACGACAAGGTGCAGTTCACGACCGGTTGGGGGAACAACCTCGATCCGATCGTCGCCGACGCCTCCGGCGCGCTGAGCTACGGGCTACCACTGCCGGGCGTGTTCTACGCCGGTGCCGGTGGTGGCCGCAGCTCGATCTTCGACGAGCCGTCCTGGCAGCGAGGGGTCGTCCCGTCCTCGGTGGCTCAGGGGCGACGCGCGGTGCCGGACATTGCCGCACTCGCCGACCCGTTCACCGGGTTCCTGATCGGGATCCGTCCGATCGTGGACGACTCGACGCTGGCAACCGGCGACTACCAGCAGTTCCCGATCGGTGGAACATCGTTGGCGTCGCCAATCACCGCGGCCGAGGTCGCAATCGTGCAGGCGTCGACCCGCACCACGCTCGGCTTCGCCAACCCCGTCCTGTACAAGGCGAAGCAGAAGCTGTCGGCCGCGTTCACGGACCCGGTGCCGCAGTCACCTCGCCAGGCGGTCGTCTACACATCGGTGGCGGACGACGGCACGCCGACGACCTTCCTGGTCACGCTCGACACCGACAGCTCGCTGCTGTCGCGCAGGGGCTGGGACGAAGTGACCGGCCTCGGCAGTCTGACCTTCAAGCAGCTTCTGAAGTCGGCGTCCATCGGCCGATAGCGAGGCGGGCGGAAGGGGTACCGGTGGCGCAGTCTGTCGGTACCCCTTTCTCTTCACGGCAGGCCGCTCAGCCGCGCTGGGCGAAGGCGGAGGCGTAGAGGCAGACCGACGCCGCGGTCGCCAGATTCAGAGACTCGGCGGCACCGTAGATCGGCACGGAGACAACCCGGTCCGCCAGCGCCCGGGCCTCGGCGGAGACGCCGTGCGCCTCGTTGCCGAACAGCCACGCGGTGGGCCGGGAGAGTGCCTCGCCGAGCGTCGGCAGCGGCTCGCCCGCCATGTCGGTGACCAGGATCTGCAGGCCGGCATCGCGCAGTGCGCCGACCGCCGCCGCGAGCGTCACGCCAGTGGTCACCCCCAGATGGAACAGCGACCCGGTCGTCGCCCGGACCACTTTGGGGTTGTACGGGTCGACGGAGGTGCCGGTCAACACCGCCGCGTCAGCGCCCGCCGAATCCGCGGCCCGGATGACGGTGCCGGCGTTGCCAGGGTCACGGACCTCGTCCAGCAGCACGACCAGCCGGGTGTCGGTGTCGACCAGATCGCGCAGTGCGACCGGCGACTGCCGGGCGACCGCGACGATCCCCTGCGGCGTCTGCGTGTCCGCCATCGCGGCCAGCGCCTCCTCCGACGCCAGCTCCACCTGCACGCCGGCGCCGATCGCCTGCGCGGCCAACTCCGGGTACCGCTCGTGCGCCGCAGTGGTCAGGTACAACTCGACGGCCAGCTCGACGCGGTGCCGGATGAGTTCCCGCACCACCTGCGGACCCTCGCACAGCATCAGCCCGGTCTCGGATCGGGTCTGCTTCTGTCGCAGCGCACGGACACGCTTGACGACCGCGGAACGCGCAGACTCGATCACCCTGCCGATGCTGTCACGGCGGGAGCACCACCGATCGCCGCTCGCACGACGAAGGGCCCGGTCCGCAGACCGGGCCCCGAATCCGAAGGAGTGCTACGCGGCGGCGCTCGGTGCCGATGTGTCCGCCGGCAGCGCGGCCTTGGCCGTCGCGACCAGGCCCGCGAACGTCGCGGGCTCGTTGACCGCCAGCTCGGCCAGGATGCGGCGGTCCACCTCGACGCCGGCCAGGTTCAGACCCTGGATGAGGCGGTTGTAGGTGAGGCCGTTCGCACGGCTGGCCGCATTGATGCGCTGGATCCACAGCCGACGGAAGTCGCCCTTGCGCTGGCGACGGTCGCGGTAGGCGTAGACGAGGGAGTGGGTGACCTGCTCCTTCGCCTTGCGGTAGAGGCGGGAGCGCTGGCCGCGATAGCCCTCGGCGCGCTCGAGGATGACGCGGCGCTTCTTGTGCGCGTTAACGGCGCGCTTGACCCTGGCCATGAATTCTTCTCCTTGATTTTCGAGCGAGCAGCCCGACGGATTCGGTGGACCTGGTAGGTCCGTGGGGCTACTTGCCGAGCAGCTTCTTGATCTTCTTCGCGTCGGGAGTCGACAGCGTCGCGTCCTGGTTGAGGCGACGGGTGCGCACGCTGGACTTGCCCTCCAGGTTGTGCCGCATGCCGGCCTGCTGCTTCATGATCTTGCCGCTGCCGGTCACCTTGAACCGCTTCTTGGCGCCCGAGTGGCTCTTCATCTTCGGCATTACTGCTCCTTCGGCGCAGCACCTGCGGCTGCGGGGGTGGGGGCCGCGTCGGTGGACGCGTCCGTGGTGCGTTGCACGCGCTTGGCGTTCTGCTCCGCCTTGGCGTCGACCTTGCTCTTCAGCGGCCCGATGATCATCACCATGTTGCGACCGTCGATCATCGGCGTCGACTCGACCGACCCGTACTCGTGCACGTCCTCCGCGAATCGCTGCAGCAGCCGCACACCCTGCTCGGGCCGCGACTGCTCGCGCCCGCGGAACAGGATCATCGCCTTGACCTTGTCGCCCGCCTTCAAGAACCCTTCGGCGCGCTTGCGCTTGGTCTCGTAGTCGTGGCTGTCGATCTTCAGGCGGAACCGGACCTCTTTCAAGATCGTGTTCGCCTGATTGCGACGGGCTTCTTTCGCCTTCTGCGCGGTCTCGTACTTGAACTTGCCGTAGTCCATGATCTTGACCACCGGCGGGCGCGAGTTCGGCGCGACCTCGACGAGATCCAGTTCGGCCTCCTGCGCCAATTTCAAGGCCGCTTCGATTGGGACGACACCGACCTGCTCGCCGCCGGGGCCGACGAGTCGGACCTCCGGAACTCGGATTCGGTCGTTGGTGCGGGGATCGCTGATGCGCTTGCTCCTGTTCGATAGCTCTCGAGCGCGGGATGAGCCCGCGCTTGTGGTCGCGGACGCGGTGCGCGTCCACGTCCGACTCCGATTCGACCGGCGGGCGAGTGGTTCGATTCCGTCCCGGGCGCTCGTGGGCACGCCGGAACCTGCACCCTGCGCCGCAACCGCCCATTGCTGGGCAATCGCAGCCGCCCCTCGGATCGCGGACGCCGGGTGGCGCCCGCCCCTTTCGGAGGGAGTGCTTCTTCGACCCGGTAACCTGATGAGGCGGTTGCTCGGGTGGGATTGCTCCACTTCGCTCACCGAACGACTGGCGTTCGGAACCGCAACAGCCTATCAGAGCGGGCGCCCGACGGGCCCGGCCCGCATGGACCCCATGGCGGGCCCGCACGGGATGAACCGGATCGGCAGGTCCGAGGAGTGTCGAGGTGCGCACATGACGTCCGGACCCATCGATACGCCGTCCCCGATCGACGTGCCCTCACCGTACGACCGCGACGACCCGGCGGCCGACGCGGCCAGGGACATCGCCGACGTGCCCGCCGTCGAGGTCATCACCACGACGGCGGTGCATCTGATGAGCGCCGCGGCGGTCAAGTGCGGACTCGCCGACGACCCGGCCACTCAGACCGACCTGGACGAGGCGCGCAAGCTGATCACCGCGCTCGCCGGGCTGCTGACCGCGGCGGCTCCCGAGATCAGCGACTCGCACGCCCGACCACTGCGGGACGGGCTGCGCTCCCTGCAGTTGGCGTTCCGGGAGGCCTCCACCATCCCCGACCCGATCGGCAAAGGCCCGGGCGAGAAGTGGACCGGGCCGGTCACCTAGGCATCGGCCGTCTGCCTCGATTCGCGACACCTGCCCAGGCGCGCGCGGGCAGGTGTCGCGGATCTGGTCACACGGTGGGCTGCAGCGCGCGCTCGGCGGGCGGGACCCAGCCGAACGCCGGTGCGATGTGGCTGGCGATGGTCTGCAGCAGGCGGGCGTTGTAGTCCACGCCCAACTGGTTCGGCACGGTGAGCAGCACGGTGTCTGCCGCCTGCACGGCCGCATCGGCGGCCAGCGCGGCGGCGATCACATCCGGCTCGCCGGAGTAGGTGCGGCCGAATCGCGCCATCCCGCCGTCGAGGTACCCGACCTGATCGGCGTCGCCCTCGCGTCCGAAGTACAGCCGGTCGATGTCCGAGGTGATGGGAAGGACGCTCCGACTCACCGAGACCCGTGGCTCCCAGTCATGGCCGGCGTCGGCCCACGCCTGCCGGAAGATCTGGATCTGCTCGGCCTGCAACTGGTCGAACGGCACGCCGCTGTCCTCGGTGAGCAGGGTCGAGGACTGCAGGTTCATCCCCTGCTCCCCCACCCACTTGGCGCTCGCCCGGGTGCCGGATCCCCACCAGATGCGGTGAGCCAGCCCCGGCGACTGCGGCTGCACCGCGAGCGGCTGGGACACCCCGGTCGTCCGCGGATCGGACCGCACCACAGCGGCGCCGTCGATCGCGGCCCGGAAGATCGCGGCCTTCTCGCGGGCGAGATCCGCGTCGTCGGATCCGTCCGCCGGCCGGTAGCCGAAGGCGTGCGCGCCGTTCAGCGCGGGCTCGGGCGACCCCCGGCTGACACCGAGCTGCAGCCGGCCACCGCTGATCAGGTCGACGACAGCCGCCTCCTCCGCCATGTACAACGGGTTCTCGTACCGCATGTCGATCACGCCGGTGCCGAGCTCGATGCGGCTGGTGCGGGCGCCCATCGCCGACAGCAGCGGGAAGGGGCTGGACAGCTGCGGCGCGAAGTGGTGCACGCGCACGGAGGCGTTGTCGATGCCGATCTCCTCCGCAGCGACCGCCAGCTCGATCGTCTGCAGCAGGGTGTCGGCGGCCGTTCTGGACTGCGACCCGCGCGCTGCCGACCAGTTGCCGAAGGACAGGAATCCGATGCGCTTCATGGACGTGTCAACCACCGTGCCTGCTCGATTCTTCCGGTGTCGACCCTCGCCCGAGCGCGAGCCTCAGCCCGGGCACGAGCCCTCAGCCCCAGCACAAGAGCAGGACCAGGTCCTGACAGCAGGTTCGTGGTCGACCAGCGACCTGCTGTCGGAACGCTGGCCTGCTGTCGGGCCAGGTGGGAGGGGGTGAGAGGGGCGCCGAGGAGCGGGCACGGTCGGCGGCGCGCGTTACCGTCGAGCGCATGGCCGGCAGGCGACAGGACGAGACGACACCCCGGATCGATCCCCCGCGACTGCGCGGACTGATCACCGGCGACCCGGACGACCTGCGGGCCGACGCGGGTCGTGACGGCGAACGCTTCGACGCGCCGCCGCTGGCGGGTCGCGATCTGCGCGGGCTCGTGCTCGACGGCTGCGCGCTCACCGACGTGTCGTTCGAGGACGCAGACCTGCGCACCGCCCGGTTCCTGGAGTCGTCGATCACCGGCGTGCGGGCCACCACGCTGCGGGCGGCGGGATCCACCTGGCGCGATGTGCAGGCATCGGCCTGGCGCATCGGAGCCGCCGAGCTCTGGGACTCGGAGTGGATCGGCACCGCGGTCGGCGACTCCAAGTTCGACTACCTGAATCTGCAGGGCGCCACCCTGCGCGACGTCGTGCTGCGCGACTGCGTGCTGGAAGGGCTCGACCTGCGGGACACCACCTGCACCCGCGTCGCACTGGTGCGGTGCCGGATCGGCACCCTCGATGTGGCAGGTGCCCGGTTCGTTGACCTGGATCTGCGCGGCAGCAGTCTCCGCGTGGTCGACTCGGCCGCGGCGCTGCGCGGTGCCATCGTCGACGGAGACCAACTGGGCGACTTGGCCCCGCTGCTGGCGGAGGCGGCCGGCATCACCGTCCTCCCGAGCGTCGACCGGCCGGAATGACGACGACTCCGCTATAGTTGCTTACCGACAAGTAACGATCGGCCGAGGGCGTCCGATGCGGCTCACCTCGACCTTCGGAGCATCGTGACCTCGGTAACCAGCAGTCGCCCGCCGCGCACGGGCATGTTCGACAAGGACCACCCCCGCTACAAGTGGGTGGCACTCAGCAACACCACCCTCGGCATGCTGATGGCGACGGTGAACTCCTCGATCGTCCTCATCTCCCTGCCGGCGATCTTCAAGGGCATCAAGCTGAATCCGCTCGACGCCGGCAACACCAGCTACCTGCTCTGGATGCTGATGGGCTTCATGCTCGTCACGGCGGTCCTCGTGATCGGCTTCGGCCGGCTGGGCGACATGGTCGGCCGGGTGCGCATCTACAACCTCGGGTTCGTCGTCTTCACGATCGCGGCGATCGCGCTCTGCCTCGATCCCTTCACGGCGGGTCCGGGCGCCCTCTACCTGATCGTCTGGCGCGTCGTGCAGGGCGTCGGCGCTGCGATGCTCTTCGCCAACTCCACGGCGATCCTGACGGACGCGTTCCCCGCCCACCGGCGCGGCATGGCGCTCGGCATCAACCAGATCGCCGCCATCGCCGGATCGTTCATCGGCCTGATCCTCGGTGGACTGCTCGCCGTGATCGACTGGCGCGCGGTCTTCATCGTCAGCGTCCCGATCGGCATCATCGGCACCATCTGGTCGTACAAGTCGCTGCACGAGGTCGGCACCCGTAATCCGGGCTCGCTCGACCTGCCGGGCAATGCCAGCTTTCTGCTGGGCCTGACCTCGCTGCTCACCGGGATCACCTACGGCATCCAGCCTTACGGGGGCCAGCCGACCGGCTGGACCAACCCCTGGGTGCTCGGCGCGATCGTCGGCGGCCTGGCGCTGCTCGGCGTGTTCGTGGCGATCGAGTTGCGGAGTGCCGCACCGATGTTCCAACTGCGGCTGTTCAAGATCCGGGCGTTCGCGATGGCGAACCTGGCCGGCCTGCTCGCCGCGATCGGCCGCGGCGGCCTGCAGTTCATGCTGATCATCTGGCTGCAGGGCATCTGGCTGCCGCTGCACGGCTACTCGTACGAGGACACGCCGCTCTGGGCGGGCATCTACATGCTGCCGATCACCGTCGGATTCCTGATCTCGGGGCCGATCTCGGGCATCCTCAGCGACCGCTGGGGCGCGCGTGGGCTCGCGACCTGGGGACTGCTGCTGACCGCGGCGACCTTCGTGGCACTGCTGCTGATCCCCGTGAACTTCCCGTATCTCGCCTTCGCCGTGATCACGTTCCTGAACGGGATCGGATCCGGCATGTTCAGCTCCCCCAACCGGGCCACGATCATGAACAGCGTGCCGGCGAACCAGCGCGGCAGCGCGTCGGGTATGGCCGGCACCGTGCTGAACGCGGGTTCCAGCCTGTCGATCGGCATCTTCTTCTCGCTGATGATCGCCGGACTGGCGGGTTCGCTGCCGAAGACCCTCACCGACGGGCTGACCGCGCACGGCGTGCCGACCGCGGCGGCGACGCAGATCGGCAATCTGCCCCCGGTCGGCAGCCTCTTCGCCGCCTTCCTCGGCTACAACCCGATCGCGACGCTGCTCGGACCCTCCGGCGTGCTCGCCTCGCTCCCCAAGGCCGACGCCGCGGCGCTGACCGGCACGACGTTCTTCCCGAACCTGATCTCGAACCCGTTCCACGACGGACTGGTGATCGTGTTCCTGGCCGCGGCGGTCATGTCGGTGATCGGCGCCGTCGCATCGTTCTTCGGCGGCAAGAAGTTCATGAACGCCGACGACCTGCCCGCCCAGGCACAGGACGAGGTCCCCGCGGGCGCTGCGCTCGATGCGGCCGCATCCGGCCAGGTGATGGATGCCGCGGAGGGATCGGACGAACGGCTGTCGGGCGACCGCGAGCCCGCGATCGGTCAGCGGGCGCGCTGAGCGCGGGCGCACGGGACATGACGGCCGGACTGAACACGATGGCAGGAGCGGACAGGATGGTGGAGCGGAGCGAGATCACCGAGCGGAGCGAGATCGCCGAGCGGTTGGCGATCGTGGCCGGGGCACTGAGCCGCCGCCTGCGGCCCGGCGCCGGTACCGCTCTGTTGACGCACGTCGAATTGTCGGTGCTCGCGACCGTCGCGCGGGCGGGTTCGATCCGGCCCGGCGACGTCGCGCGCCTGGAGGGCATGGCGGCGCCCGGCGCGACCCGCATCCTGACCGAGTTGGAGCACCGTCGCCTGGTCCACCGCGAACCGGATCCGGCCGACGGCCGCTCCATTCTGATCGCGACGACTCCCGCGGGTTCAGCCGCCATCGTCGAGGCGCGCAAGGCCCGTACCGAGACGGTCGAGAGTCTGCTCGTCGGCATCGCTGATCCGGATCTGGCCGTAATCGGGCATGCGGTCCAGGTGCTGCAATCAGCACTGCTCGGGGCATCCCTGCCGGACGGTCGCGTCCGCATCAAGGAGTTCGCCGCGAACTGAAGCGGCCGCCACGAGTGCCTAGGGCCGCCCGCGCCCGATCACGATCGTGATCGAGTCGACGGCGCGCAGGATGGCGGGAGCCGACGACCATCGCTCACGCAGTCGGTCGACGACGCCGGCGTCCGGGAATGCGTCGACGCCCACCGGGGTCAGGACCACCCGCACCTCGGCGCCGTCCAGGGTGCAGAGCGGATCCCCCGGCTCCACAGTGACGGCGGCGCGCAGCGGCTCGCCCTCGGCCGCCGACCGGAACGCGGCCAGCACTTCGGCGTCCAACCAGGACGGCGTCCACGCCGTGTCCCGCGCGAGCGACTCCAGAGCGCCCCTCCGCAGCCCGAACTGCGTCGTCGACCCGGGGTCGATGACGACGAGTTCCACCCCGTCGCCTGCAGCGCCGAGCGCCACCTGCCGGGCGGGAGCGGGGACCGGGCGCGCCGCCGGGTTCCAGGCGGCCATCGCCGCGGCAGAGGAGAACGCGGGCAGCACGCGACGGCCGTCGGGTCCGGCGACGGTAGGCAGCGCGAGCTCCGCGCGCTTGTCCGCCGTGCCGTGCACGCCGTGGTCCGCCTCCGCCAGGTCCGCGACGAGCGGGACCAGCAGCCGGGCGTCCCGCAGCACGTCGAGCACCGCCGGCGCCTGCAACCTCCCCTCGCGAAGCGCGCGCACGGCCGCCTCGAACCCGGCAGGCGCCGATCCGTCGTCGCCCGCCCACGGGTTCGACTCGAACGAGCGACCGGCCCAGGCGCGGCCAGCGGAGTCGGCGCCCGTCACCATCGGCACGTCACTATCAGCTCGGGCAGCTCGGGCAGCTCGGGCAGCTCGGGCACGCCGGGCGCTCAGGCCGCGACGGACGCGAGCGCCTCGACGAGGGTGAACGCCCCGGCGTACAGCGCCTTGCCGACGATCGCGCCCTCCAGCCCGGCACCGGTGAGGCCGGCCAGGGCGCGCAGGTCGGCGAGCGTCGCGACGCCGCCTGAGGCGACCACCGGGCGGTCGGTGCGCTGCAGCACCTGCTGCAGCAGGTCGAGGTTCGGCCCGCGCAGCGTGCCGTCCTTCGTGACGTCCGTGACCACATAGCGGGCGCAGCCGGCGTCGTCGAGCCTGGCAAGGACCTCCCACAGGTCGCCCCCCGACCGGGTCCAGCCGCGGGCGGCGAGCGTCGTGCCCCGCACGTCCAGCCCCACCGCGATGCGGTCGCCGTGGCGGGCGATCGCCCGCGCAGTCCAGTCGGGCTGCTCCAGCGCAGCGGTGCCCAGGTTGACCCGCGTCGCTCCGCTGTCCAACGCGCGCTGCAGGGACGCGTCGTCGCGGATACCGCCGGACAACTCGATCCGCACGCCCGGCACCTGCTCGATCACGGCGCGCAGCACCGCGATGTTCTCCCCCCGGTCGAAGGCGGCGTCGAGGTCCACCAGGTGGATCCATTCCGCGCCCTGCCGAGCCCAGTCCACCGCCGCGTCGAGCGGATCGCCGTACGCGGTCTCGCTGCCGGCCTCGCCCTGCACGAGCCGGACCGCGCGACCGCCGGCGACGTCGACCGCCGGGAGCAGTTGCAGGGCTCGCGGCGGCGCGACGACGGACTCGGTCATGGGCGGTTCCTCAGGTCAGGTCAGCGCGGGGCAGGTCAGCGCAGAGCAGGTCAGAGCGTGTCGAGCCAGTTGCGCAGCAGTGCGACGCCGGCCTCACCGGACTTCTCCGGATGGAACTGGGTCGCCGACAGCGGCCCGTTCTCGACTGCGGCGACGAACGGCTCGCCGTGCGTCGCCCAGGTGACGGACGGCGGCCGGAACGGGCCGGAATCCGTCGCCAGGGGGAAGTCCCGCACCCCGTAGGAGTGGACGAAGTAGAACCGCTCGTCGGCGAGTCCGTCGAAGAGCACCGAGTCCGCGGGCGGCTCGACGGTGTTCCAGCCCATGTGGGGCAGGACCTCGGCACGCAGCCGCTCGACGGTGCCCGGCCACTCACCGAGTCCCGCCATCTCGTCGCCGCTCTCGACGCCGTGTTCGAACAGCACCTGCAGGCCCACACAGATGCCGAGTACCGCACGCCCGCCCGCGAGCCGGCGGTCGATCAACTCGGCGCCGCGCACGCCGTGCAGGCCGGCCATCACCGTGCCGAATGCGCCGACCCCGGGTACCAGCAACCCGTCGGCGTCGAGCACCGTGCGCCGGTCGGCCGTCAGGGTCACCTGCGCGCCCGCCCGTTCGAGCGCCTTGACGGCGGAGTGCACATTGCCGCTGCCGTAGTCGAGCACTGTCACCGAGGGCGATCTCACAGCGCCCCCTTGGTGGAGGGGACGCCGCGGATCTCGGGGTCGTTCGCCTTCGCAGCACGGAACGCGCGAGCGAACGCCTTGAACTCGCTCTCGGCGATGTGGTGCGGGTCGCGACCGGCGAGCACCTGCACGTGCACGGTCAGTCCCGCATGCACCGTGATCGCCTCGAACACGTGCCGCACCATCGACCCGGTGAAGTGGCCGCCGATCAGATGCAGCGGGAAGCCGTCCGGCTCACCGCCGTGCACCAGATACGGCCTGCCGGAGATGTCGACCACGGCTCGGGTCAGGGCCTCGTCGAGCGGCACGGTCGCATCGCCGAAGCGGGCGATGCCGGCCTTGTCGCCGAGCGCCTGGCCGATCGCCCGGCCGAGCACGATGCCCACGTCCTCGGCGGTGTGGTGCACGTCGATGGCGGTATCACCGGAAGCGGTGACGGTCAGGTCGGTGAGCGAGTGCTTGGCGAAGGCGGTCAGCAGGTGATCGAGGAACGGCACGCTGGTGTCGATGGTCGACGCGCCGCTGCCGTCCAGGTCGAGGTGCAGATCGACGGTGGACTCGCTCGTCGCCCGGTGCACGTTCGCTGTGCGGGGCGCGCTCATGCCGGGGAGCCTACCGAAGCGGTCGACGGCACCGGTCGGCCCACCTGCGCGAGCGCGGCCAGGAAGGCGTCGGTCTCCTCGCTCGTACCGGCGCTCACGCGAAGGCTGCCCGGGATGTCCAGGTCGCGGATCAGGACGCCCCGGTCGAGCAGGCCCTGCCAGGTGGTGCTCGGCTGCGCCACACCGTCGAAGAGCAGGAAGTTGCCCCAGCTCTGCCACACGTGGAAGCCGAGTCCGGTCAGACCCTCGGCCATCCGGTCACGCTGCTCGCACAGGTCGCGCACCATTCGCAGCATGACCGGGGCGTGCGCGAGGGCGCCGAGGGCGGCCGCCTGGGTCAGCGCGGAGAGGTGGTATGGCAGCCGGACGAGCCGCAGCGCGTCGACCACCGCCGGATCCGCCGCCAGGTAGCCGACGCGGGCGCCGGCGAAGGCGAACGCCTTGCTCATCGTGCGGGAGACGATCAGCCGCTCCCGCCCGGGCAGCAGGGTGAGCGCCGAGGGTGCGCCGGCCGGCATGAACTCGGCGTACGCCTCGTCGACGAACACGATGCCCGGCGCGGCGTCGTAGGCCGCCTCGATCGTCTGAAGCGGCACGGGCGTGCCGGTCGGGTTGTTCGGCGTGCAGAAGAAGAGCACGTCGGGCTGCTCGCGCTCGATCGCCGCGACCGCGGTCTCGGCCGTGATCCGGAACTCCGGGTCGCGCTTCGCCGTCACCCAGCGAGTGGCGGTGGAGAGCGCGATGTTCGCGTGCATCGAGTAGGTCGGAGGGAAGCCGAGCGCCGACCGGCCGGGACCGCCGAACGCTTGCAGCACATGCTGAATGACCTCGTTGGAGCCGTTCGCCGCCCAGATCCGGTCGGCGTCGAGCCCGTGGCCCAGGTAGGCCGCAAGCGCCTGCCGCAGCTCGGTGAACTCACGGTCGGGATACCGGTTCACGGTCGTCAGCGCCACGGCGATGCGCTGCACGATGTCGACGGCGACCTCCTCCGGGACCGCATGCGCGTTCTCGTTGACGTTGAGCGCCACCGGCACATGCAGCTGCGGGGCGCCGTACGGGCTGCGGCCCATCAGATCGGGTCGCAGCGGCAGGTCGGCCAGCGAAGTCACCGCACGATTCTCGCAGGCGCCGCCCATCGCCCCGGCCGCACTACGGCTGCGCCGGGAACGTCGACGGCAGGCGCAGCACCTGACCGGGACGGATCGCGGCATCCCGAAGCCGGTTCACCTGCTCCAGCTCGAACACGCCGTCGCGGGGGTCCACGCCCGGCGCGGCGTACCGGGCGATCGCCCACAGGGTGTCGCCTGGGCGCACGGTCACCGTCCGCAGAGCCGCCACGTTGCCGGCGGCCGTGTGCCCCGACGCGTCGGCGTTCGCCGGCGCGATCGCCAGCAGCGCAGCCACGAGCAGCGCGGCCAGGGGGAGCAGGATCAGGACGACCCGGCCGCGACGCGTGAGGCGCAGGTCACCGGGTCGGCGCACCGGCCTCCCCCGGCCGCCGCGCACAGCGGCGCATCGTGCTCCGTCGTGCACCAGCCGTCGACGGGCCGGCATCGCCCTCACGCCCTGGTCGTTCGCGCGACGGGTCGGTCGATCGACCGTGCCCGCCTGGTTGCTCGCCCACTGGCTGTTCGTCCACCTATCGCCCATGGTCCGGTTGCTCGTCATGCGCTTCCCCCTCGTTCGGCCTTCTGATCTGCTCGGTACCCGGGCCCGTAGAACCTATGTTCGACGACCCCCGAGGTCAAGTACATCTTCGAAGCACGGTCCGACAGCGCCGGGCGAACTCGAACACCCGTTTGACCGATCTACGGCGCGCAGCTAGGCTCGGGGACGACCGTGATACCGGCCGAGAGGATTCCCGCATGGCTGCGACCGACACACACACGACCGACACGACCACGGCTGCGCCCACCGCTGCGGCGCCGGCCACGACTCCTGCAACGGACGGTTCCTCCACGGAGACGACCAAAGCGGCCACTACACGGCGGCGACGCAGCCTCAGCGAGAAGCAGCATCAGATCCTGGAGGCGATCCAGCGCTCGGTCGCCGCTCGCGGCTATCCGCCGAGCATGCGTGAGATCGGTGACGCGGTCGGTCTGGCGTCGCTGTCCAGCGTCACGCATCAGTTGAAGCAGTTGGAGTTGTCCGGCTATCTGCGCCGGGACCCCAAGCGGCCACGCGCGCTCGAAGTGATCATCGGCGTGCCGATGAGCGAAACCACCGAGCGCACCGAGTTCAGTCCGCCCGTCGGGGATGCGGCCATGGTGCCGCTTGTCGGCCGTATCGCGGCGGGCGTCCCGATCACCGCGGATCAGCAGATCGAAGAGGTGTTCCCCTTGCCCCGACAGCTGGTCGGCCGCGGCGAGCTGTTCATGCTGAAGGTCGTCGGCGAATCGATGATCGATGCGGCTATCTGCGACGGCGACTGGGTCGTGGTCCGGTCGCAGCAGACGGCCAACAACGGCGACATCGTCGCCGCGCTGCTCGACGACGAGGCCACGGTCAAGGTGTTCCGCCAGCGCGACGGACACACCTGGCTGCTGCCGCGCAACTCCGCATTCGAGCCGATCGTCGGCGACCACGCCCAGGTGCTCGGCAAGGTCGTCGCCATCCTGCGCGCGGTCTGACGGGACTCGCGCCGACAGGGATCACGGCGACCGAGCTCAGGGCGTGGGCAGCGTGTTCACGGCGTGGACGCCGGTCGCCCACAGGTATTGCACGGCGGTCGCCCGGAACGGCGACCACGCGCGGGAGCGCCGTTCCAGCTCTCGCGGGCGCTCCGGCAGGCCGAGTCGTGCAGCGGCCACCTGTATGCCGAGATCGCCGGGCAGGAACGCGTCGGGGTCGCCCAAGGCGCGCATCGCGATCGTCTCCACCGTCCATGGGCCGATGCCGCGCAGGGCGAGCAGCGCGCCGCGCGCCGCCGGCAGGTCCGACCGCCAGCCGATGGGCACCGCACCGGCCGCCACCGCCCTCGCGACCGCGAGCAGCGCGTCGCGACGCGTCGAGGGCATGCGGGCGACCGAACCGACCGCATCCGAGGCGGCGACCAGCATCGCCGCTGACGGAAACAGATGAGTCAGACCGCCCTCGGGGTCGGCGACGGGCTCTCCGAACGCCGACACCAGGCGGGCGGCGTGGGTACGCGCCGCCGCGGTCGACACCTGCTGGCCGAGTACCGCCTTCAGGATCATCGCCTGCGGGTCGAGGGCGCCCGGAACCCGACGGCCGGGAACCGCGCGGATCAGCGGAGCGAGCACCGGATCCTGCCTCAGCACCCCCGCCGCAGCGGACGGATCCGCGTCGAGGTCGAGCAGTCGACGGGCCAGGACCACAGCCTCATCGGCGTCCCGCGGGTCCCCCAGATGAAGGACGGCCGGCACCGCCGCCTCGACCGGCAGGTGCACGGCGACGACCGCCGGCGCGTGCCGCAGCCGGACCGCTGCACGGTAGGTGCCGTCGCGGTACTCCTCCACGCCCGGCACGGCCGTCGCGGCCAGGTGCCCGAACAGGTTGGACGGCTCCAGCGGCGGAATGAACGGCAGCCCCACCTCGATGCGCGTCCAGGCGCCGGGCTCGACGGCGGATGCGCCCCCGCTGCGACTCACACGAGGTACGGCTGCAGTGCCGCTCGCTCGGCGTCGCCGACCAGGGCGTGGATCCGCGTCCCCCCCTCCTCGTAGACGGTCGCGATCACGCGGCCGCGTTCGTGCACCAGCGACACCAGCTCGCCGTGCTCGAACGGGACGACCGCCGTCACCTCGTGCTGCGGCAGCGGCAGCAGGGCGCTGACGGTCTGCAGCAGCGCGTCGATGCCCTCCCCGGTGCGGGCGGAGACGAAGACCGAGGTCGGCTCCAGGCCGCGCAGCACCATCCGCGTGGCGTCGTCCGCCAGGTCGGCCTTGTTGAACACCACGAGCTCCGGCACCGAACGCGCATCGACGTCGGCGATCACCTGCCGGACCGTGGCCAGCTGGCCGGCCGGGTCGGGGTTCGCGGCGTCGACGACGTGCAGGATCAAATCGGCGGCACCGACCTCCTCCAGGGTCGACCGGAACGCCTCCACCAGCTGATGCGGCAAGTTGCGGACGAAGCCGACGGTGTCGGTGAGCGTGTAGGGGCGCCCGTCGACGGTCTCCGTGCGCCGCACCGTGGTGTCGAGCGTGGCGAAGAGCGCGTTCTCCACGAGCGCTCCGGTGCGGGTGATGCGGTTCAGCAGGCTCGACTTGCCCGCGTTGGTGTAGCCCGCGATGGCGACCGACGGCACCGCGTTCCGCACCCGGCCCTGCCGTCCCACCTGCCGGGCGGGCGCCATCGCGGCGATCTCGCGGCGGAGCTTGGCCATGCGGGAGTGGATGCGCCGGCGGTCCAGTTCGATCTTCGTCTCGCCGGGTCCACGGGAGCCCATCCCGGCGCCCGCGCCACCGACCTGCCCGCCTGCCTGGCGAGACATGGAGTCGCCCCAGCCGCGCAGCCGCGGCAGCAGGTACTGCAGCTGCGCCAACTCCACCTGTGCCTTGCCCTCGCGGCTCTTGGCGTGCTGGCTGAAGATGTCGAGGATCACCGCGGTGCGGTCGATCACCTTCACCTTCACCACGTCCTCCAGCGCCCGACGCTGGCTGGGTGCGAGTTCGGTGTCGGCGATCACGGTGTCGGCGCCGACCAGACGCACCACGTCGCGCAGCTCCTCGGCCTTGCCCTTGCCGAAGTAGGTGGACGGGTTGGGATTGGGACGACGCTGCAGCAGGCCGTCGAGCACGACGGCGCCGGCGGTCTCGGCAAGCGCCGCCAGCTCGCGCAGCGAGTTCTCCGCCTCCGCCGCCCCCCGGCTGTAGACGCCGATCAACACGACGCGCTCCAGCCGCAGCTGCCGGTACTCGACCTCGGTGACGTCCTCCAGCTCGGTGGAGAGCCCGGTGACCCGCCGGAGGGCCTGACGTTCAGCGAGGTCGAGCTGCTCGCCGTCGAAGTCGCCGTCGGCCTCGGGGTCGGTGATGGGGTCGGCGATGGGGTGGGAGATGTCGGTCATGGTGCCTCCGAGGAGATGGTTCGATCGATGTCGTGGATGGCGAGCACTACTTCAGCGCCCGGCCGGTGAGCGACGAGCGGAGGAGGTCCCTGCACGTCGTGCTGCAGGGCGAGCCGTTCGAGTTGCAGACGGCCGCCGGCACCTTCAGCCCGGAACGGCTGGACGCCGGAACGGCGGTGCTGCTGAACCGGGTGCCGCCGCCCGCGTCGAGCGGAGCGCTGCTGGATCTGGGCTGCGGCTGGGGACCGATCGCGATCGCGATGGCCCGACGATCGCCGGAAGCCGAGGTCTGGGCGGTGGATGTGAACGAGCGCGCCCGCACGCTCGCCGCCGAGAATGCCCGAATAGCCGGCGTTCAGATCAGGACCTCATCGCCCGAGGATATTCCAGCCACCCTGCGTTTCGCCACCATCTGGTCCAATCCCCCGGTCCGCATCGGCAAGGCCGCATTGCACGAGCTGCTGGAGGCGTGGCTGCCGCGGCTCGCGCCCGGCGGCTCGGCGTGGCTCGTCATAGCGAAGCACCTGGGCGGCGACTCGCTGCAGTCGTGGTTGCAGGAGCGCTTCCCCGAGTTCGAGGTGCGGCGCGCCGCCACCGATCGGGGTTATCGCGTGCTCACCTGTCGCCGCCGCTGACGTCGCCGACACTGATGTGGACGGTACCGGAGTAGACCAGTTCCGCCGGACCGGAGAGCGCGACGTGCTCGCCGTCCTCCGCCGCGACGATGCGCACCCCGAGCACGCCGCCGGGCACGGTCACGCGCCAGTCCTGCGGCGCCTCCGGCCCGGCCCAATACCGCGTGGCGAGGGCCGCGGCCACCGCGCCAGTGCCGCACGACCGCGTCTCGCCGCTGCCACGCTCGTGCACCCGCATGCGAATGCGGCCGACGCCGTCCTCGACCAGCGGGTCGGCGGGGCGGACCAACTCGACGTTGGCACCGGCGACCGGCACCGGATCGAGCACGGGCGGGGCAGTCAGGTCCGCGCCGTCCAGCTCTGCGTCCTCGGCCAGGGCGACCACGACGTGGGGATTCGGCACCCGGATGGACAGCCCCGGTCGCACGACATCGACCCCGTCGATCCGCACGGCGACCTCGTCGGCATCCATCCGCCAGCGCCCCAAGTCGGCCTCGAAGCCGGTCGCTGTGCGCTGCACCGGCACCACACCACCCCGAGTCAGGATCGGCAGCGTGCCGCCCGCCGGCAGTTCGACGAGCCCTTCCCGCACCAGGAACGCGACGAAGACACGGATGCCGTTGCCGCACATCTCGGCGGTCGAGCCGTCGGCGTTCCAGTAATCCATGAACCAGAACGCCTGCTCGGTGGACGCGAGTGCCGTCGTCTCGAACGCTGCTGCGAGTGCGGTTGCCTCGACATCGGCGCCGACGCGCACGGCGCGGAGCAGGCCGTCCGCCCCGATGCCGACGTGCCGGTCGCACAGCCGGGCGACCGTCGCCGGGGACACGTCGAGCGCTCCGGCCGGATCCGCCACGAGCACGAAGTCGTTACCGGTTCCGTGTCCCTTGGTGAATCGGACCTCGGCCATCGCTGTCAGCCTACGGCGCGACCGGTCGGCCCGACCGGTCGAGGGCGGCGAGCACGTCGCCGACCGAGGCGGGATCGCCGCCGGCGAGGCGGGTGGCGCCGTCGTCGCGGGCGAACCAGGAGCGCTGGCGCCGCACCACCCGCCAGGTCAGGCGCACGGTCTCGGCGAGCCCCTCCTCCGCCGGCATCCTGCCGCCGAGCACGGCGATCGCCTGGGCGTAGCCGATCGCCCGAGAGGCGGTCGGCCCATCGGCCAGCCCGCGAGGCAGCAGCCCGCGGACCTCGTCGAGCAGCCCGCCCGACCACATGCCGCGCGCCCGGCCGGCGAGCCGGTCCGCGAGCGGCTCCTTCGGCACCTCCACGGTGAACCGCAGGGCGGGCCGCCAGAGCGGCGCCGGGTCCGGCAGTGCGGCAGCGTAAGGCTTGCCGGTCAGCGTCACGACCTCCAGGGCCCGGACGACGCGGCGCAGGTTGCCCGAGTGGATGCGGCTCGCGGCGACCGGATCCTCCTCCGCGAGGCGCCGCCAGAGCGCATCGGAGCCGAGGGCCTCGCCCTGCAACTCGAGTTCGGCGCGCAGGTCGGGATCGGTAGCGGGAAAATCGAGTTCGCGCAGCACCGACTCGACGTACAGCCCGGAGCCGCCGACCAGGATCGGCACCGCACCCCGCGCCTCGACGGCCGCGATCGTGGCACGGGCCGCCTCCCGATAGACCGCGACCGAGGCGGTCCGCGTGACGTCCCACAGGTCGAAGCAGTGGTGCGGGATACCGCGTCGCTCTTCGCGCGGCAGCTTGGCCGTGCCGACGTCCATGCCCCGGTACAGCTGCATCGCGTCCGCGTTGACGATCTCGGCGCGGCCGCCACTCGCGACGATCGCGTCGGCGACGTCGAGCGACAGGGCGGTCTTACCGGTACCGGTGGCGCCGGTGAGGACGATGATCACCGCGGGCGGCTCGCGATCGACCTAGGGACGACGCGCGGGCAGACCGAGGGAGATCGCGACCCGGCTGCGGCCGGGCGCCGCCGGTACCGCGCAAGACGCCGCCTCGCGCGCATCCCACGCGTCGCCGGAGCGCGTCCGCTCGATCTCGACGGGAGTCTCCGATGGGACGTCGGCCGTGAGGTAGGCGGGCGCCGCGGCGGTGACCGTCGCCGTCACGAGGTCGCCGGGCCTCGGCCGCGCCGACCCGGCAGGCAGGCCGACGTGCACCAGCCGATTGTCGCGAGCGCGACCCGTGATGCGGCTGGTCGCTCCGTCCTTGCGTCCGTCGCCCGCGCCGACGAGCACCTCGACCTCCGACCCGACGAGCGCCCGGTTACCGGCCCACGACAGCCCGTCCTGCAGCGTGGTCAGCCGCTCGTACCGCTCCTGCACGACCGTCTTCGGCACCTGCGCGCCCATCGT
The DNA here is from genome assembly GCF_964250715.1 of uncultured Amnibacterium sp. Taxonomy (GTDB): domain Bacteria; phylum Actinomycetota; class Actinomycetes; order Actinomycetales; family Microbacteriaceae; genus Amnibacterium. The sequence goes on along the minus strand of NZ_CAXUGX010000001.1, from coordinate 592,979 downwards.
CGCGGCCGGCGTGCCGGGGCGCGGCGAGTACTGGAAGGTGAACGCGGAGGCGAAGCCCGCCTGCTCGACGACCCGCAGGGTGTCCTCGAAGTCGGCATCGGTCTCCCCGGGGAAGCCGACGATCAGGTCGGTCGTGATCGCCGCGTCCGGCAGCCGATCGCGCACGCGGTCGAGGATCCGGAGGAACCTGGACGACCGGTAGGAACGACGCATCGCCGCGAGCACGCGGTCGGAACCCGACTGCAGCGGCATGTGCAACTGCGGCATCACCGTGGGCGTCTCGGCCATGGCATCGACGACGTCGTCGGTGAAGGCGGCGGGGTGCGGGCTGGTGAAGCGCACCCGGCGGATGCCTGTGACTCCCCCGGTGGCCCGCAGCAGCGAGCCGAACGCGTACCGGTCGCCGAAGCCGACCCCGTAGGAGTTGACGTTCTGGCCGAGCAGCGTGACCTCGATGACGCCGTCGGCGACGAGCGCCTGCACCTCGGCCAGTACGTCGCCCGGGCGGCGGTCCTGCTCCTTGCCGCGGAGCGCGGGCACGATGCAGAACGTGCAGGTGTTGTTGCAGCCGACCGACACCGACACCCAACCGCTGGCGGTAGAGTCCCGCCGGGCGGGCAGGGTCGACGGGAAGACGTCGAGGGACTCCAGGATCTCCAGCTCGGCACGCCCGTTGTGTCGAGCGCGGTCGAGCAGCGCCGGCAGCGACCCCATGTTGTGGGTACCGAAGACGACGTCGACCCAGGGCGCCTTCTGCAGGATGACGTGCCGGTCCTTCTGCGCCAGGCAGCCGCCAACCGCGATCTGCATGCCCGCGTGCTCACGTTTGATCGAGGCCAAATGTCCGAGGTTGCCGTAGAGCCGGTTGTCGGCGTTCTCGCGGACGGCACAGGTGTTGATCACGACGACATCCGCGTGCTCGCCCACACCGACCCTCACGTAACCGGCGGCTTCAAGCGAACCCGCCAGCCGCTCCGAATCGTGCACGTTCATCTGGCAGCCGTAGGTGCGCACTTCGTAGGTGCGGCCCGTCGCTCCGGCTTCGATCGTCGCGGGTGCCGTCAGCGTCATGACAGCAGTGTAGGAAGCGGCTGGGCGAGCGCGATCAGACCGACCCGCGGGCCCGCTCCAGGGCCAACCGGGCGGCGGCACGCACGGTCGACCCGCCGTACCCCTTGCGCGCCAGGAACGCAGCCAGGCGCCGTTCGGCGACCTCGGGCTGCAGGCTGACGAGCCGCCTGGCCCGGTCGTCGGCCACGTCCTGCAGGCGGTCCTGCACCGTGGACTCATCGTCGGCGTGCTGCAGCAGGACCGCGTCGATCATCGCCTGCGGGATGCGTCTCGCACGCAGGGCGGGCCGGATGGCGGCGTCGCCCAGGCCCTTCCGCTCGCGCAGGGTCTGCACCAGCCGTGCGGCCAGGGCGGCGTCGTCGACCAGACCCACCGCGGTCACGCGCTGGAGCTCGGCGTCGATGTCGGCCTGGTCGAGGCCGCGCGCAGCGAGCCGGGTGCGCAGTTCTGCCTCCGACACGTCGCGGGTACTGATGGCGGACATGCTGACGTGCTCCGCGCGTCGGCTGCCCCGGCTGGGGTGACTTGCGGCGGGGTCATCATCGATGGAACGGGGTCCGCCGAGGTCGAGACCGGGTACCGCCCAGCCGGGCCCGGTGGCGTCGAGCCCGGCGCCGTCGAGCGCAGTGTCCTCGGGCGTCGTCTCCTCGTGGGTCGGGCCGCCGGCGCCGGTCTGCCGCGGCGAGCCGACCGCGCCGAACGATGGCCCGTGACCGTCGCCCGGAGGAGCGGACCGGGGCTCAGACCCGGGGAAGTACCGCAGCTCGCCCATGCCGATCCCGCTCAGGCGCCGATGGTGCGGCGCGCCTGCAGCTTGTCCTGGATGGAGTCGACGGGGGCCGCGGCAGCCGCTTCGGCCGCGACCGCAGCCTTGCCTGCCGCACCGATACCGAGCTTGTCGAGGATCTTGCGCTCGATGTCACCGGCGATGTCGGGGTTCTTCAGCAGGAAGTCGCGGGCCTTCTCTTTGCCCTGACCCAGCTGGTCGCCGTCGTAGGTGTACCAGGCCCCGGACTTCTTGACGATGCCGTGCTCGACACCGAAATCGATCAGGCTGCCCTCGCGCGAGATACCGACCCCGTAGAGGATGTCGAACTCGGCCTGCTTGAACGGCGGCGCCATCTTGTTCTTGACCACCTTGACCCGCGTGCGGTTGCCCACCGCCTCGGTGCCGTCCTTCAGGGTCTCGATGCGCCGGATGTCGAGCCGGACCGACGCGTAGAACTTGAGGGCCTTGCCACCCGCGGTCGTCTCGGGGCTGCCGAAGAACACGCCGATCTTCTCGCGGAGCTGGTTGATGAAGATCATGGTCGTGTGGGTCTGGTTGAGGCCACCCGTCAGCTTTCTGAGCGCCTGCGACATGAGCCGAGCCTGCAGCCCGACGTGGCTGTCACCCATCTCGCCCTCGATCTCGGCACGGGGCACGAGCGCTGCGACCGAGTCAATGACGAGCAGGTCGATGGAGCCGGAGCGGATCAGCATGTCCGCGATCTCGAGCGCCTGCTCCCCCGTGTCGGGCTGCGAGACGAGCAGGGCATCGATATCGACGCCGAGCTTTCTGGCGTACTCGGGGTCGAGCGCGTGCTCCGCGTCGATAAAGGCGGCGATACCGCCGGCCCGCTGCGCGTTCGCGATCGCATGCAGCGTGAGGGTGGTCTTGCCGGAGGATTCCGGGCCGTAGATCTCGACGATGCGGCCACGCGGTAGACCGCCGATGCCGAGCGCGACGTCGAGCGCGATGGAACCCGTGGGGATGACCTCGACGGGAGCGCGCTCGTCGCTGCCGAGCCGCATCACCGACCCCTTGCCGAACTGGCGGTCGATCTGGGCAAGAGCGGTCTCGAGGGCCTTCTCGCGATCGGTGGTGGATGGCATCGGTCTCTCCTCATGTTCTCGACAGGGCTGGCGGTGCAGCTGCCCGCGTGTTCGTCCGGCGGTATCCCCGTCAGGAGAACTGTACGAACCGCCTCCGACAGTCCATGGCCGTCGCGGCAGTCCGAGCAGAACTCGAAACCAAGAGCACCTGGGGAGGAGGCTACGCCGCCTAGAACAGGACTTCGAGTGACACGCCGACCGACTTCGGCGGGCTGCGAGGTGCTTTCGAGTTCATCCGCGCGACGCCGCGGGTCTGCCCCGGCCATGCCAGCGCTCACGCGGCACATCGTTGGCCCGGCACAGCGCTATCCACACGTCGCTCGTCGACACACCCTGCGCCAGAGCGGCGGTGGCGGTGCGGCCGTCGAGTTCGTCGACGACCAACTCGTTCACGAGCACCCGCCCCTGAACAGGTCCGAACTCGTCGTCGACAGCGCGTCGGAACTCACTGATCTTCACCGGCTACCGCCAGCAATCGATTCGCATCGGATGAATGCGAACGAGCTCAGTGCGCCACCAGGTCGATGCGACGATCGTCGGATCCGCGACTGCCGAACCGCTCGCCGAAGTCGGCGGGCAGCGTGTCGGGGACCTCGATGGACTCGAGGACCGCGAGCCGGTCGCCCACCTCGCGCATGATCACCGAGACGGGCGTCTCGAGCGCGTCGGCGACCGACGCGAGGATCTCGCTGGACGCCTCTTTCTGACCACGCTCGACCTCGCTGAGATACCCGAGCGCGACGCTAGCGCGGCTGGCGACCTGACGCAGGGTACGGCCCTTCTGCAGGCGGAAATCCCGAAGCACATCACCGAGCTCTTGCCGAACCAGAACCATGTCCCCTCCTTCGAGTCACTCGTCGTCCAACGCGTTCGCCTACAGGTATTGGCCTATCGGGTATTCGTCTGTCACTTACTCGCCGGTCGATCGGTTCGTCAGGCGGTATTCGTCGCCACGCGACCGGCGGCTTGGCCGGATGTGCGGGATCGACACCCTACAGTGCGGTGCCGAGATCAACGGTACGTGTGCCATGCGACATCCCGTCCGAGGACCACCAGGTGTAACGGAACCGAAACGTCGCATATTCCGGGATCCGCACGCGTCGGACCGGAGCGTTGGCCCGTCCGGCCGGGTCGAGCACCCGGATCATGGCCGATCGAGCGCCTGGGTCAGGGCGTCCAGGGCCAGGGCCACGGCATCGTGCCGCACCCGGTCGCGGTCGCCCTCGAACCGGCTCGAGAGGACCAGGACCGTCCCGGCCACCGCCGCAGCGACGAACACGGTGCCGGGCGGCTGCCCGTCCTGGGGGTCGGGCCCGGCGACACCGGTGGTGGCGAGGCCCACGTCGGCGGAGCGGCCGTCGACCGCGACCGCGGCCCGCACCCCCTCGGCCATCTGCTCGGCGACCTGCGGATGCACGGCGCCCTCCCGGGCCAGCAGCCGGGCGTCGACACCCAGCAGGCTGTGCTTGACCGGTGTGGCATAGGCGACCACCGCACCGAGCAGGACGCGGGAGGCACCGGGCACCGAGACGAACGCGTCCGCCAGCAGCCCGCCGGTCAGCGACTCCGCCACCGCCAGGGTCCGCCCGTCGGCCGCCAGCCGCTCCAGCAGCGCCGCCGCGCGATCGACCGACGCCCCATCTGTCGACGCCGCCCAACCCTCCGGCGTCATCGGTTCTGCCGGCGGTCGTCGACCAGGTACTGCACGCCGGTGACCAGGGTGACTGCGAAGGCCGCGGCCATGAATACGGTGTTGACCCAGTTCATCCACAGTCCGAGCAGGTGCGGGAACGGCGCGAGGGCGAGCGCGATCGCGACCGACTGCAGCACCGTCTTCAGCTTGCCGCCGCGCGAGGCGGGGATGACGCGCTTCGAGAGCACGGCGAACCGGTACACGGTGATCCCGATCTCGCGCACCAGGATCAGGCCCGTCACCCACCACGGCAGCTCCACGAGCACCGAGAGCACGACGAGCGCTGCGCCGGTGAGCGCCTTGTCGGCGACCGGATCGAGGATCTTGCCGAGATCGGTGACCAGGTTGCGGCTGCGGGCCAGATGACCGTCCAGGCTGTCGGTGGAGATCGCGACGACGAACAGCGCCGTCGCGAGCCAGCGCAGCCCCCCTCCGTCCGCCCCGGCGAGCAGTACCAGCACGAAGACCGGCACGAGCACGATCCGTGCCAGCGAGATCAGGTTCGGCACGCTCCACGTGCTCACCGGTCCGTCGCCGGCGCGGAGCATCCGCGCTCTGGTCGCCCCCGAAGTGCTCATGCCTGCAGGGTACGACCGCGCACGCCGCCGCGACGCAGGCCGCGCTTCTGACCGGATCCGCGACATCTGAGACCCGAGCGCCGAGACGGCCCTCGGTGAGCTGGCCGCGCGGGGGCCAGAAATGGCCCCCGCCCTGAGCGGCCACTCGCGCGCGAGGTCGATCGTCGCGGATCGAGGCAGACGGGGTCAGTCGCGGCCGGTCAGGGCCCAGGCGTCCTCGGAGTCCGCGTCCGGATCGTCGAGGTCGTCGTGGTAGTTGCGCGTCGGAGCGGTGGCTGACGTGGGGCCACCGAGGCCCGCCGACGCCCCAGGGCCGGCAGCGCCGTTCGCCGGCATGCCGCGGATTGCGGCCAGCGTCTCGGCGAGGCGGTCGGCCGGCACCAGCACGTCGCGCGCCTTCGATCCCTCCGACGGGCCCACGATGTCGCGCGACTCCATCAGATCCATCAACCGGCCGGCCTTGGCGAAGCCCACCCGCAGCTTGCGCTGCAGCATCGACGTGGATCCGAACTGGGTCGTCACCACCTGCTCCACCGCGGCGAGCAGCAGCTCCAGGTCATCGCCGATGTCGCCGTCGATCTCCTTCTTCGGCGCGACCTCGGCCACGTCCTCGCGGTAGTCGGGACGCGCCTGCTTGGTCACGTGCTCCACGACGCGGGCGATCTCGGCCTCGCTGACCCAGGCGCCCTGCACCCGCACCGGCTTGGAGGTGCCCATCGGCAGGAAGAGGCCGTCGCCCTGCCCGATCAGCTTGTCGGCGCCCGGCTGGTCCAGGATCACGCGGCTGTCGGTGACGCTCGTCACCGCGAACGCCAGGCGGCTGGGCACGTTCGCCTTGATGAGGCCGGTGACCACATCGACGCTCGGCCGCTGCGTGGCGAGTACCAGGTGGATGCCGGAGGCGCGCGCCAGCTGGGTGATGCGCACGATCGAGTCCTCGACGTCGCGCGGGGCGACCATCATCAGGTCCGCCAACTCGTCGACGACGATCAGCAGGTAGGGGTACGGCGCCAGGCGCCGGGAGGAGCCGGCGGGCAGCACGATCTCGTTGTTGACCACGGCCCGGTTGAAGTCGTCCACGTGACGGAAGCCGAACGACTCCAGGTCGTCGTACCGCATGTCCATCTCTTTGACGACCCACTGCAGCGCCTCCGCCGCCTTCTTGGGGTTCGTGATGATGGGCGTGATCAGGTGCGGCACGCCCTGGTAGGCGGTCAACTCGACCCGCTTGGGGTCGATCAGCACCATGCGCACCTCGCTCGGCTTGGCGCGCATCAAGAGGCTCGTGACCATGGAGTTGACGAAGCTGGACTTGCCGGAACCGGTCGACCCGGCGACGAGCAGGTGGGGCATCTTGGCCAGGTTCGCCACGACGTGGCCGCCCTCGACGTCCTTGCCGACGCCGATCGTCATCGGGTGCAGGCTCTTCGTCGCCGCCTGGGAGCGCAGCACGTCGCCGAGGGAGACGATCTCACGGTCGGCGTTCGGGATCTCGACTCCGATCGCGCTCTTGCCGGGGATGGGCGAGAGGATGCGCACCTCGTTCGAGGCGACGGCGTAGGAGAGGTTCTTCGCGAGCGCCGTGACCTTCTCCACCTTGACGCCCGGCCCCAGCTCCACCTCGTAGCGGGTGACGGTCGGGCCGCGGGAGAAGTCGACGACCCGGGCGTCCACCTTGAACTGGGCCAGCACGCTGGTGATCGCGGCGACGATCGCCGCGTTCGCCTCGGTCTTCGCCTTCGGCGGGCTGCCCGCGGCGAGGGCGGAGGCGGGCGGTAGCCGGTATACGTGGCCGGCGCTGCCCGGGGCGGGCGCCGGGACGGGGTTGGGGTCGGGGTCGGGCTCGGGCTCGGTCTCCGGTGGGAGCTCGGCGGCGGCCGGCGAGCCAGCCGGGATGGCCAGGGAGACCGTCGCGTCGGCGGCCTGCGGATCCGGCTCGCGCAGCAGATCCTGCAGCAGGTCGATGCCGAACTCCTCGGAGTCGGCGCGCGCGACGAGCAGACCGTCGCCGTGACCCTCGTCGCCGTCGGCGCCGTGGCCCGCTGCGTCGCTCGCGGCATCGTCGCCCGCGTTCAGGATCGGACTGTCGTAGGCGGGGTCGACCCGCTTGGCCTTGCCGAACCGCCACCACGGTACGTGCTCGCCCGTCACCGGATCGGTGACCGCGCTCGCGAGCCCCGTGCCTTGCAGGGCGGCGGTGTGCAGGTCGTCGCCGACCGCGTCCACCACGGTCGTGTCGGCCCCGGTCTTCGTGGTGCCGGTCTTCTCATCGGTGCCGGGCTTCGCGCCGGTGCCGGCCTTCGCGCCGGCGGCCTCCGGAGGGTCGCTCCGGTCGGGGGCTTCGGCGCCGAACAGGTAGCGGTACAGCTGCGCGAGCCGGGCGGGCAGCCGGTTCGGCGGTGTGCGGGTCAGGATGAAGAGACTGAGCACCAGCAAGACGACCGATACCGACACGGCGAGCGTGGTGGTGCCGATGGCGGTCAGCGGTTCCGCCAGCAGCCAGCCGAGAATCCCGCCGCCGGCGGCCAGCGCCGCGACGCCGGAGTCCGGCTGCGGACTGCGCGCGAGCACCTGGGCGATCGCGGCGCACGAGACGACGAGCATCGTGCTGCCGACCAGGATGCGGCCGTTGTCGTGCACCGACGCGGGGTGCCGGAACAGCCAGAACGCCAGCAGTACCAGGAAGACCGGCAGGCCGAGGGCGATCCGGCCGACCAGGGCGCCGACCGTGAGCTGCTCGACGATGTGCGCGGTCGGCTCGGTGCGCAGGAACCACTCGAAGACGCTGCCGGCGACCGCCAGCAGCAGCAGCATGAACGGGACGCCGTCGCGTCGCTGGTCCCGCTCCAGCGTCTCGGGGCCGAAGGCACGGAACGCGCCGCCGGCGACATGCGCGAGGGCGAGCCACACGCGGGCGATGAGCGGCGGCCGCTCCGGGCGGACCGGGTAGGCGCGGGTGCGCGACGGGGGCCGGCCGGCGCCGCGCGTGGCGGGTGGCTTGCCGCGTGCCGGCGCGGCCTTGGCGCGCGTCGCCGTTCCGGCGCTCCGCATCGCGGACGCGCCCGTGCGGGCACGGCTGTTCCCCCTGGTGCTCCCAGCCATGCGGTCAGGCTAGGTGCCGGGCGCGGAAGCGCCCGCGACCACCGCACCCCGCATCCGGGGGTGGCCCGTCGTGACTCCCCGCGAAGAATTCAGGCGATCGCGAGAAACGCAGGCAGAATCCGCCGATCTGCACCTTCGTTACTCGAAATCGCCTGAATTCTTCGGCGGAGGGATGGCGCAGGCAGACCGAGGAAGGCAGGGCGCGCGCGGCGTCAGCGCAGCGTCTTGACCATCGTGTCGGAGTCCTTCCCGGAGTCGACGGTCGTGAAGCCCTCGGTGATGTAGAGCCGCTGCGCGAAGTTGGCGCGCTCGACCGAGAGGCTGATGCGCTGGTACCCGCGCTGCGCCGCGAGCGCGCACGCCGCGCGCAGCAGGGCGCGGCCGACGCCCTGGGCACGCCAGATCGGCTTGACCCCGAGCGTCAACTCCGGGACACCGTTGTCCACCCAGCCGTAGCCCGCTTCGTGCTCCGGCAGCACCCGGAACCAGCAGGCGCCGATCGGCTCGCCCTGCCCTCCTCGGACCGGGCCCGCCCGGGCCGCTGTGCATCCGGTCAGGCGCTGACGACGACCGGGACGATCATCGGACGGCGACGGTGCTGCGTATTGACCCAGCGGCCGACGGTGCGCCGGACGACCTGGCTGTACCCGTGCAGGTCGGCGGTGCCGCCGCGCGACGCCTCGGACAGCGCGGCGATGATCTGAGGTCGGACGGTGTCGAAGACGCGCTGGTCCTCGGCGAAGCCGCGGGCCTGGATCTCGGGCCCCACGATCACGCGGCCGGTCTGCACGTCGAGGGCGACGAAGATGGAGATGAAGCCCTCCTCGGCCATCGTGCGACGGTCCTTGAGGTCGGCGTCCGTGATCTCGCCGACGCTCGATCCGTCCACATAGACGAAGCCGAGGTCGAGCTGGCCGACGACCCGGGCCTCGCCCTCGACCAGGTCGATCACCGTGCCGTTGTCGGCGATCACCACACGGTCGGCGGGCACACCGGTGTCCGTGGCGATCTTGGCGTTGGCGACCAGGTGCCGCACCTCGCCGTGCACCGGCATCGCGCCGCGCGGCTTCAGGATGTTGTAGCAGTACATGAGCTCGCCGGCGGCGGCGTGGCCGGAGACGTGCACCTTGGCATTGCCCTTGTGCACCACGGTCGCGCCGAGCTTGGTCAGCCCGTTGATCACGCGGTACACCGCGTTCTCGTTGCCGGGGATCAGGCTGGAGGCCAGGATCACGGTGTCGCCCTGGCCGACCTCGATGGAGTGCTCCAGGTTGGCCATTCGCGACAGCACGGCCATCGGCTCGCCCTGCGACCCTGTGGACATGTAGAGCACGTCGCGGTCGGGCAGGTTGGCCGCCTTCTTCGCGTCGACGACGACGCCGTCCGGCACCCTGAGGTAGCCGAGGTCGGCGGCGATGCCCATGTTGCGCACCATGCTGCGGCCGATGAACGCCACCTTGCGGCCGTGGGCCGCTGCGGCGTCGAGCACCTGCTGCACCCGGTGCACATGGCTGGAGAAGCTGGCGACGATGACCCGACGCGGGGCGCGGGCGATCACGTCGTCGAGCACCGGCCCGATCGAGCGCTCCAGCGCGGTGAAGCCGGGCACGTCGGCGTTGGTGGAGTCGCAGAGGAACAGGTCGACACCCTCCTCCCCCAACCGCGCGAAGGCCCTGAGGTCGGTCAGCCGGCCGTCGAGCGGCAGCTGGTCCATCTTGAAGTCGCCGGTGTGCAGCACGGTGCCGGCGCTCGTTCGGATGGCGACCGCCAGCGCGTCGGGGATGGAGTGGTTGACCGCCACGAACTCCAGGTCGAAGGGACCGAGGTGCTCCTTCTGTCCCTCCTTCACCGTCAAGGTGTACGGCTTGATGCGATGCTCCTGCAGCTTGGCCTCGACCAGCGCGAGGGTCAGGCCCGAGCCGAGCAGTGGGATGTCGCGCCGCAGGCGCAGCAGGTAGGGCACGGCGCCGATGTGATCCTCGTGTCCGTGGGTCAGCACGACGCCCAGCACGTCGTCGAGCCGGTCTCGGATCGGCGCGAAGTCGGGCAGGATCAGGTCGACGCCGGGCTGCTCCGTCTCGGGGAAGAGCACCCCCGCATCGACGATCAGCAGCTTGCCGTCGATCTCGAAGACGGTCATGTTGCGGCCGATCTCGCCCAGGCCGCCGAGCGGCACGATGCGGAGTACGCCGGGTCGGAGCGCCACGGGCTCACGGAGTTCGGTGCGCATCAGCGGGTGGTCCCGGCGACCTTGGGCAGCGCGCCGCCCGCGGCCGCGTTGCGGTCGGGCCGGAAGTTCTTCAGATCCAACCCGGCCACACCGCGCACCTTCGTCAACTCGTCTTCGATCACGGCGGCCTCCGCCTCCTCAGGTCCCACGAGCGGCAGACGCACCCGGGGACTGCCGATGCGGCCGAGGCCGTGCAGCACGTACTTGGTGGCGACCGTACCCGGCACGTGCGTCATCACGGCGCGCACGAGGGGCTCCAGCAGCCGATGTTGGTCGGTGGCAGCGGCCAGGTCGCCCCGGTTCACCGCATCGACGATGATGCGGTACGGCGCCGCGGCGATGTTCGCGGTGACCCCGATCAGGCCGGAGGCGCCGATCGCCAGGTGGGGCAGCACGTTGGCGTCGTCGCCGGAGAAGTAGAGCAGGTCGGTGGCGTTCAGCACGCGGCTGACCTCGCTGAAGTCGCCTTTGGCGTCCTTCACAGCGACGATGTTGGGGTGCTGGGCGGCCCGCAGCAGGGTCTCGTACCGGATGGGGACGCCGGTCCGGCCGGGGATGTCGTACAGGATCACGGGCAGGTCGGTGGCGTCGGCGACCATGCGGAAGTGGGTCAGGATGCCGGCCTGGGTGGGCTTGTTGTAGTACGGAGTGACGATCATCACGCCGTCGGCACCGACGGCCGCGGACTTCTTGTACAGCTCGATCGCGTGAGCGGTCTCGTTGGAGCCGCCCCCCTGCACCACCCGTGCCCGACCGGCCGCCACCTCGCGGGCCACCTGCACCAGGCGCACCTTCTCGGGGTCGGTCAGTGTGCTGGTCTCCCCCGTGGTGCCGGACACGACCACGCCGTCGGCACCCGCGCTGACGACGGCGTCGATGTGTCGCTCGACGCCGCTCCAGTCCACCTCGCCGTCGGCGGTCATGGGGGTGACCAGAGCGACGAGCACCTGGCCGAAGGGGTTCTGCAGCACCGCGCAAGCCTACGGGGCGGTCGGGAGCGCGCTCCCGCCCGCCCCCGCCCGCGGCGCGGCCGGACTTAGGGCGCGACGCGCCCGTTCTTGGTGAACGCGGCCGCCGTCAGGGGCATCAACCGCTGCCAGTGCTGCTCCATCGCCTGCGCGCACAGCTCGATCTCGCGCTGGGGGAAGGAGGGGAAGGCGGAGTCCTCGTGCGTGGTGCGCAGGGAGAGGAAGTTCATCAGGGCGCGGGCGTTCATGGTCACGTACATCGACGAGTAGAGGTTGAGCGGCAGCACGATGCGGGCCACCTCGCGGGCCACGCCGGCGTCGAGCAGAGTGCGGTAGGCCGCGTACGCGGCGACGCTCTGCTGTCGCACCGCGGAGTCGACCAGCTCGTGCTGCTCGGCGGTGCCTGGCAGGAAGTGGTAGGCGCCGGGCTTGCCCTGCTGCACCAGCGCCCGCTCGGGACCGGGGAGGTAGAACACGGGCCGCAGCTCGCGATACCGGCCCGACTCCTCGTTGTAGGAAGCGACCCGGTGCCGCATGAACTCGCGGAACACGAAGATGGGCGCGGCCACGTAGAAGGTCATGGCGGTGTGCTCGAACGGCGACCCGTGCCGGTCCCGCATCAGGTAGTTGATGAGGCCGGCGTCGCGCTTCTCGGCGACGGCTTCGTCGCCCGCCTGCGCCGCCTGCAGGGTCTGCTCGCCCTGCGTGGAGACCCGCGCGGCGAACAGGACGTCGCTGTCGGAGGCGCTGGCACGCACCAGCTCGACGGTCATCTCGGAGACGAAGACGGGTTCCTCGGACGGCACGGCGACGACCCTACCCACCGGGTCGGACCTCGGCCGGTCACCCGGGCGGACGGCCGGGCGGACACCCGGGCTGGTCTGGATGCGGCGGGCGGCACGTCCCCGCCGACGGTGCGGGGCCACCCGGCTACGCTCGATCCGTGGCGCAGCCGAAGCGGGTCCCGGTCCCCTCCGCCGGTGCCGCGCCCCGCTCCTCCCGCAGCGCCCCGGCCGTCACGCCGGCGCCGGTCCCGAAGCCGATCGTCCGGCAGCCGATCCATCCGGGTAGCCACCTGCGGGTGCTGCTTGCGGGCGGCTCGGGCATGATCGGCACCGAGTTGCAGGCCCAGCTGCGGGCCGCCGGCCACACCGTGCAGCTGCTGGTGCGCCGCCCGCCCCGCGCGGAGAACGAGTTCAGCTGGGCGCCGGACGCCAAGATCCTGGACTTCCGGCTGATGGAGAGCGTGGACGCGGTCGTCAACCTCTCCGGCGCCACCCTGAACCACGTGCCGTGGACGACCGGGTACAAGGCGCAGATCCTGCGATCCCGGGTCAAGGCCACGCAGGCACTGGTCGAGGCGATGGCCATGGCCGCGTCGCCGCCCCCGGTCTTCCTGTCCGGGTCGGCGGTCGGCTTCTACGGCGATCGGCCGGGCGTGCGGCTGACGGAGCAGGCCGACCGCGGTGCCGGTTTCCTGGCCGATGTCGTGGAGGCGTGGGAGTATGCGGCCACGCTCGCCCCGCCCCGCACGCGCACCGTGCTGCTGCGCACCGGGGTCGTCATCGGCGCGGGTGGTGCGCTTCGACCCCTGCGCCTCAGCACCGCCCTGGGCCTCGGTGCCCGCATCGGATCCGGCGGGCAGCACTGGCCGTGGATCAGCCTGCACGACGAGGCGGCGGCCATCGTGCACCTGCTCACCAGTTCCGTCGAGGGCCCGGTCAACCTGGTCGGCCCGACTCCGGCGACGGCACTGCGCATCACGACCCGCATCGCGACCGACATGCATCGGCCGCACGTGTTCCGCATCCCGGAACGCGTCATCGAACTCGCGGCGGGCGACCTGGGGCGGGAGCTGCTGCTGCCGAGCCAGAAGGTGGTGCCCGAGAAGCTGCTGGCCGACGGCTTCGAGTTCCGCGAGCAGACCTCCGACGACGCCATCGACCTGGCCCAGGCCCACTGAGACACGCGGAGGCCGGCCCGATCGACGCCTCCTCCGGTCCCGTCAGCAGGACCACGTCCCGACGACAGGTCGGTGGTCGACCAGCAGCCTGCTTTCGGGACCCTGACCTGCTGTCGTGCTGGGGTTCTGGCAGGTGGGCGCAGGGTCAGGTGGGCGCAGGGTCAGGTGGGCTGGCGGGCGGTGCGGATGGCCTGGCGCACGGCCTGGCGGGCGCGGCGGCGGTCGCCGCTTCCGTCGTAGGCGATGCCGAGCCGCAGCCAGACCCGCCAGTCCTCGGGCGCCGCGGTGGCCGCAACCCGGTAGCGCTCGAAGACCGCATCCGCGGCACTGCGGTCGACGCGGCCGCTCGGCCGCCTGGGCAGGTCGTCGTCGGGCAGCCCGTGCTCGGCCGAGAGGCGCCGAATGAGGGCCTGGGACCGGACGCCGAAGAGCAGCTCCTGCACCAGCAGGTAGGCGCCGATCAGCGGCAGCACCAGCAGGGCGATGCCGATCGCCACTCCGATCGCGGTACCGGTGCCGAGGAACTGCACGGCGCGCACGCCGACGAGCACCAGGTAGAGGGCGAGGAGCGCGGCCATCAGCAGCGCGCCGCTCGCAGCCCGCATCAGCCGACGGGGCCGGCGGGCCCCGCGGCCGGCTGAGCTGCGGGTTCGGCGGCGGGCTCAGTGGCAGGCCCAGCAGCAGACCCAGTGGTGGATCCGGCGCGTGGGACCAGCAGCGATTCCAGGCCGACGGTCACCCCGGTCAGCGTGGGCAGCGCGGCCAGGGCGAGCCGGATGCCGGCGGTGTAAGCGTCGGGCGACGAGGTCTCATGCCGGATCGTCAGCACCTCGCCCCGACCGCCGAACAGCACCTCCTGCCGGGCCAGCAGACCGGCGAGCCGCACGGAGTGGACCGGGATGCTGCCGACCTGCTGCCCGCGCGCACGCTGATCCGTGTGGGGTGCAACGACCGGTCCCAGCTCGCCGCGGGCCGTGGCGATGCGCTCGGCCGTGGCGACGGCCGTTCCCGACGGCGAATCGGTCTTGCCGGGGTGATGTGCCTCGACGATCTCGACGGAGTCGAACCAGCGGGCGGCCTGCTCCGCGAAAATACCCGACAGCACCGCGCCGAGTGCGAAATTCGGGACCACCAGCACGGCCGGCGACCGATCGGTCCGTCCCGCCCGCAGCGTGCGCAGCCGCTCCTCCGACCATCCGCTGGTGCCGACGAGTATCGGGCGGCCGACCGCCATGGCGGCCGTGACGACCGTGGGCGAGTGCTGCGGCGCGGTCACGTCGACCACCAGATCCGCCTCAGCCAGCGCGGCCAGATCATCGCCGCGGTGCAGCGTCGGACCGAGCTGGAGCGCCGGGTCGGCCTGCACGATGCCGCTGATCAGCCGCCCCATGCGTCCGGTCGCGCCGACGACGGCGACAATCCTGGACATGGTGGGGAGCCTATCCGGCGCGACCCGTACGCTCTTCGGCGTGCGCTTCGCGGCAGTCTCCCCGGCGGACCCGGCCACGGCCGCCCTGGTGGAGCAGTACTTCGCGGAGCGCAGCGCCGGCTTCCCGGTCGTCGGCGGCTATCACGCCGCCCTTCCGGATCCCGCGCTGTTCGAGCCGCCCGCCGGGGTCTTCCTGCGCCTGGACGACGACCACGGCGCGCCGATCGGGTGCGGCGGGGTGCGGCGGATCGACCCCGACGGTATCGGCGAGCGTCTGGAGGTCAAGCACCTGTACCTGATACCGCCAGCGCGCGGTGCGGGCCTCGGCGGCGCACTGCTCGACGAGCTGGAGCGGCGGGCGATCGAGCTGGGCGCCCGCACCGTGGTCCTGGACACGAACTCGGCGCTGACCGCGGCAGGCGGGCTCTACCGCAGTCGCGGCTACGAACACGTCGCGCCGTACAACGACAACCCGAACGCCACCGATTGGTACGCCAAGCGCGTGTGAACGGTTGCTCTGCCTGCCGCCGGCCCACCTGCCGCCCGGATCCGCCCCACCCGATCGCTCAGACCGGCAGCGTCTCGGGCAGGCCGGTGCGAAGTTCGAACGGCAGATGCGCCAGGTCGTTGTGCACGAGCAGCACCGGCGGCTTGGCGGAGCGCACCCGCAGGATCGTCAGCCCGCAGTGCGCCTGGTTGAGCCCGAGCCACCGCCAGTCGGGGGCATCGAACACCTGACGGACGAACCAGGCGATCACGAAGTTGTGCGTGACGATCAGATCGTGGCGTTCGCCGCCGCCGGGTGAGAAGAACTCGGCGACCGCATCGGCCATCTGTGCACGACCGGCATCGATCTCGGCCGCGCTGACGGAGTGGAACCAGGTGGCGAACGCGGGCGGCAGGTCGCTGCTCGGTCCCGAGGGGACGCAGTCGAACAGGAGTGCGGAGGCGCGAGGCTGCACGGCTGGCAGCTTGCGGTGCAGGAGCGCGGCGGTCTGGGTGGCGCTGGTGCTCGGCGCGTGCCAGGCGGCGGTGAAGGGGACGCCGCCGATCCGCTCGGCGAGCAGCTCCGCCTGGCGGATGCCTCGCGGCGAGAGGGGGCCGTCGGCGACCCCGTGCTGCGCATCCTGGTGCTCGCCGTGACGCACGAGATAGAGGTACTGCGACATGGCAGCCGAACCCTACCCGGTGGCGATCGGCGGGGCCGAGGGGTTGCGGCCGGAGTCGGGGCCGGAGTCAGGGGCGAGAGTCGGAGCGGGAGGCTCGCAGCGATCGACGCGGGTCGCGGAGGGCGACACCCGGACTGGGGGTCGACTCGCGGCGAGGACACACAGACCTGTCTGTCCTCGGGGCCGATAGGCTCGGGCCGTGGCGATCGACACTCCCCAGGCACCGCCACGGCGACCCTCGAACGCCAAGGTGCGGTTGCTGCAGGTCGCGGACGAGCTGTTCTACTCGGATGGCATCAACTCCGTCGGCATCGATCGCATCATCGCCGAGGCCGGCGTCACCAAGGCCACCTTCTACAAGCAGTACGGCTCCAAGGACACCCTGATCCTGGAGTACATCGCGGGTCGCGATCAGCAGATCCGGTCTGCCCTCGTCGACCTGACGGCGTCGGCACCGCGGCCGCAGGACGTGCTCGCCGCGCTCGTGGACGCGGTCGTGGCCGATACCGCACGCACCAACTTCCGCGGGGACCCCTTCATCAACGCGTCGGCCGAGTTCGCACGGCCGGACCACCCGGTGCGGCAGGCGGTCGCCGAGCATCGGGATTGGTTCACGGGGTTTCTGGAGGACCAGTTGCGCCGCAGCGGCCACCCGCAACCGGGCGCGGCCGCCGACGAGTTCTACGTCCTGCGAGACGGCGCGATGGCGGGGGCGTATTCGGGCGATGTGATCGCGGCGACCAGCGCATTCGTGCGCGGTGCCAGCCGCATCCTGAGCGAGGCGGGCGTCGAATCGCGATCCGCGGACGCCGATGAGGCGCCGTTCGACTGAGCCCGGGCTGTCCCGGTCGGGCCGGTCAGGTCCAGCTGATCAGGTCGAGGCGCGGTCGAGCGCCTGCACCTCCGCGCGGGTCAGGTGGACGCCTGCCGCCGCGAGGACCTGTGCGACATCGGTCTGGCTCGTGACAGAGGTGATGGGTGCGATGACGCCGGGCCGAGTGGCCAGCCAGGCGAGCGCGATGGTCGCGGAAGCTTCGCGGCGCCGGCGGGCGATGGTCCGCACGGCGGCGAGCACGCGAGCGCCTCGCCGGCCGCCGCCCGCGGCGATCCGCTCGGCTCGCGCCGGGTCGAGGTCTCGCAGCCGGCGCATCTGCGCGCGGGTGACGACCAGGTCGGCGAGCAGTCCCCCCGCGAGCGGCGATCTGGGCAGGGCGGACAGGTGCTGGGCGAGCAGCATCGGCGCGACCCGCCGTTCGTAATCGACCCGCCGCAGCAGGTTGTAGCGGGGTTCGGCGGCGACGAACACGGTGAGCCCGTGCTGGGCGGCGGTGATACGGGCTTCGATGAGCCGGTCGAGGGCGTAGTCGCCGGCGGCCAGGTAGCGGACGGCACCGGAGACGACCAGCGCATCGGCGGCGGTCAGGGTCTCCTCGAGCGGTGTGGTGCGGTCGTCATGGTGCAGGGTGAGCAGGTCGATGGTGTCGACGCCCATGCGGGTGCGCATGCCGTCGACTGCGGACCGCAGCGCCGCGGCGGAGAGCCCTCCTTCGGCGTGAGCACCGACACGCGCCAGCAGTACGGTCCGGTCGCGCAGCTTCCGTTCGCGGAGCCATCGGCCGACGAGTTCGGGCGCTCGGGGGTCGCTGCTGCTGACGTCGACGGCGTTGCCGCCGGCGGCGGCGTACTGGTCGAGCAGGCTCCGCACGTCCCGGTCGGAGTCCTGAGCGGCGAAGGCACCGGTGCCGAGGATGACGGGGTGGACGGCGAGGGCGGTGTCGCCGATACGGCGGTACCGGAACGGCGGTGCGGCCTCGTCGAGCAGTTCGCGGGTGTCCTGGTCGGCGAGGGCCTGTTCGGCGTTCCGGACCACAGCGAGGGCCGCATCGATGACGGACGCCCGGCTCCGCCGCGGCCGGAGCGCGTCGGGCGGCAGGGATTCGGGCTCATCGGCGTACTGCACGGCCCCTCCGCCCCTACGGAACCCGAAGCGTACCGAGCCGCCCCCTCCCCTCCGCCCCGACCCGCGCACAACCCCCGAAGGACGGTCGGAGAGCGACGGGCCAGAACGCCAATAGAAAGTGCAAGAACACGCGGCGCCCCGCAAGCCGACCTACGAAGCGGGAGCCGGTGCGACTTGTTCGCGCCGGTGGACTACCCACGACTCGTGCCGCCGAAGCGGCGGCACGACAATAAGCAGAGACGGCTGCTGCGAAGAACCCGTGAAATGCGCAGCAGCCGCCCTGCTATCCCCGAAGAGATGTCACTCGCCCCCCAGCGGGTGACTCATGTCGACCGGGTCCTCCCACAGACCGTGACGGGTGCAGAGCACTCGTCCCCCTCGGTCGACGTGTTCTGAGAATATGCCATGAGTCAGCGGCCGAGACAGCACCATTTCGGGGGCTGCACCAGGTGATTCGCGCGTCCCGGTCGGCTGTTCGCGGGCGGCGTGGGCTCAGTGGGCTTCGTCGAGGAATCGGAGCTGCTGCTCGCTGAGGACGAGGTCGGCGGCGGGGAGCAGGTCGAGCAGTTCGGCGCCGTCGCGCGCGTCGACGATGGGTGCGGCGACCATCGGCTTGGCGAGGATCCAGGCGAGGGCGACGCGGGCCGGGGTGGTGCCGAGGTCCCAGGCTGTGTCGCGCAGGGCGGAGAGCACCCGTTCGCCGCGCCGGCCGTAGCGGTGCACCTGTTCGCCGGGCTGCGCGGTGGATGCGGTGGTGCCGTCGCCGCGCAGGTAGCCGCCCGCGAGGGGCAGCATGATGAGGGCGCCCAGGTCGTTCGCGAGGGCGACCGGTGCGATGTCCGTCTCGTAGGGTTCACGGTCGAGCAGGTTGAACTCGGTGAGCACGGTGGAGACGCTCGGCAGGTCGAGGCGGCGTGCGATGCGGATGGCCTCGCGCAGCCGGACGGCGGTGAAGCCGCAGACGGCCAGGTGGCCGACAGCCCCTTCGGCGATGAGTTCGGCGACGGCGGTGATGCTCTCCTCGAGCGGCACGCTGGGGTCGTCGCCTTCGAAGCTGAGCAGGTCGATGGTGTCGACCCGCAGCCGTGAGCGGGAGGCGGCGACGGACCGGCGCAAGGCGGTGGCGGAGAGGCCGGGGGCGTCGGGGTGTCGGCCCACCTTGGTGGCGATGACGAGGGTGTCGCGGGCGTCGTGGCGCTGCAACCACGAGCCGATCATCGCCTCGCTGCGGCCGCCGGCGTAGTGGTCGGCGGTACTGATCAGGTTGCCGCCCGCATCGACGAAGGCGTCGAGCACCTGCGCCGCAGCGGACGCGTCGGCCGTCCGCCCGAACAGGCTGCCGTTGATGGCCACCGGGTACACGGCCATGCCGGTGTTCCCGACCCGTCGTGAGACGGGGTTGTGGGCCAGATCGGTCATGGACGTCCTTCCACCTCTTCCTGAGAATCAGCAGTATGCCATGGCGGCAGGACACCCCTGGATGGGTTGTGCCCGGTGCCCCGCAGTCCCATACACAGCAGTGCGGCGGCGACCCGAAGGCCGCCGCCGCATGGCTGTTTCCGTGTGGACCGCTCAGACCGCGACGGGCTCCACGGTGCTCGATGTACCGACCGCCGACTCGTCGACGACGGGCGCGAGCGAGAGCTTGCCCCGGTCATCGACCTTGGTGATCTCGACCTGGATCTTCTGGCCGACGACGAGCACGTCGTCGACGTTCTCGACCCGCTTGCCGCCGGCGAGCTTGCGCACCTCACTGATGTGCAGCAGGCCGTCCCGGCCGGGCAGCAGGGAGACGAACGCGCCGAACGCCGCGATCTTGACGACGGTGCCGAGGAACCGCTCGCCGATCTCGGGGTTGTGCGGGTTCGCGATCGCGTTGACCGCGCTGCGCGCCGCCTCCGCGCTCGGGCCGTCGACGGCGCCGATGTAGACGGTGCCGTCCTCCTCGATGGAGATATCGGCGCCCGTGTCGTCCTGGATCGAGTTGATCGTCTTGCCCTTGGGGCCGATCAGCTCGCCGATCTTGTCGACGGGGATCTGCACGCTGATGACGCGCGGCGCGGTGGGCGCCATCTCGTCGGGTCCGCCGATGGCCTGGGTGAGCACGTCCAGGATGGTGAGGCGTGCGTCGCGGGCCTGCTTCAGCGCGGCGTCGAGCACGGACGACGGGATGCCGTCCAGCTTGGTGTCGAGCTGGATCGCCGTGACGAAATCGGCGGTGCCGGCGACCTTGAAGTCCATGTCGCCGAGCGCGTCCTCGGCGCCCAGGATGTCCGTCAGGGTCGCGTACCGGGTCTCACCGTCGACGGTGTCGGAGACGAGGCCCATCGCGATGCCGGCGACGGGCGCCTTCAGCGGCACGCCGGCGTTCAGCAGCGACAGCGTGGAGGCGCAGACCGAGCCCATCGAGGTGGAGCCGTTGGAGCTGAGGGCCTCGGAGACCTGTCGGATCGCGTAGGGGAACTCCTCACGCGACGGCAGCACCGGCACGAGCGCGCGCTCGGCCAGGAAGCCGTGCCCGATCTCGCGCCGCTTCGGCGACCCCACCCGACCGGTCTCGCCGGTGGAGTAGGGCGGGAAGTTGTAGTGGTGCAGGTAGCGCTTCTTCTTGACCGGCGACAGCGAGTCGATCTGCTGCTCCATCTTCAGCATGTTCAGCGTGGTGACGCCCAGGATCTGGGTTTCGCCACGCTGGAAGACGGCGGAGCCGTGCACGCGCGGGATGACCGCGACCTCGGCGTCGAGCGGGCGGATGTCCGTCAGCCCGCGGCCGTCGATGCGCACCCCGTCGGCCAGGACGCGTCCGCGGACGACCTTCTTGGTGACGGACTTCAGCGCGCCGGATACCTGGCCGAGCGCTGACTCCGGCAGCTCGCCCGCGGCGACCTTGGCCGCGACGGCCTCCTTGGCCTTCGCGCGCACGGCGTCGTCGGCGTTCTGCCGCTCGACCTTGTCCGCGATCCGGTAGACGCTCTGCAGCTCGGTCAGCGACACGGCCTCGACGGCGGCGTAGACCTCGGGGCTGTAGGGCGGGAACACCGGGTACTCCCGGGTCTCCTTCGCGGCCTGCGCCGCGAGCTTCGCCTGGGCCTCCACCAGCTGCCGCAGGAACGGCTTGGAAGCCTCGAGGCCTTGGGCGACGACGTCCTCGGACGGCTTGGTGCCGCCGGCGCGGATCAGGTCGAACGCGTGCTCGGTGGCCTCGGCCTCGACCATCATGATCGCGACGTCCTCGGCCCCTGTGGAGTCCGTGACGACGCGGCCAGCGACGGTCAGGTCGAAGACGGCCTCGGCGAGCTGGTCGACGTTCGGGAACGCGATCCACTGGCTGCCGACGAGCGCGAGGCGCACGCCGGCGATGGGACCGGAGAACGGCACGCCGGAGAGCTGGCTGGAGGCGCTGGCGGCGTTGATCGCGAGGGCGTCGTAGAACTCGCCGGGCGCGATCGAGAGCACCGTGATGACGATCTGGACCTCGTTGCGCAGGCCCTCGACGAACGACGGGCGCAGGGGGCGGTCGATCAGGCGGCAGACCAGGATCGCCTCGGTGGAGGGGCGGCCCTCGCGGCGGAAGAACGAGCCGGGGATCTTGCCGGCGGCGTACGAGCGCTCCTCCACGTCGACGGTCAGCGGGAAGAAGTCGAACTGCTCCTTCGGGTGCTTGCCGATGCTGGTTGCGGACAGCAGCATCGTCTCCTCGTCGAGGTAGGCGGCGACACTGCCCTGCGCCTGCTGGGCGAGGCGGCCGGCTTCGAATCGGATGGTGCGCGTGCCGTATCGACCGTTGTCGAGAACGGCCTCGGCGGACTTGATTTCAGGACCTTCCAAGAGGTGCTGTCTCCTTCACTGATGTGCGAAGAAGCAGACGGTGCTGCAGGAAGGAGCGTGGCAAGCCGCTGGCGGCCGGCACGTGTGCGTGGCGGCGCCGGGGCGGCTTCTGGCCATCAGTAGAAGAGCGCGGGATCCGGTTCTGCCCGGCTCCGAAGTCCACCACTAACGACCAGCTTCCCGCCGGTCTGCTCCATGTTCACGTGCGCGTCGCGCCCATGACCTCCGCAGCCTACCAGTGCACCCCTGTCAGGAGCCGAGTCCCTCGTCCGGGACGACGCGCCCACGGTCGCGCACGCAAGGAAGCACCCAACCTTCGACACGCCGTTGAAGGTTTGCGTCCCCGAATTCGCGCTCGATCCTCCTTACCTTGGCGTGCCCGGCCGAGCGAAGGATCCCGCGTGTCCACTCCCCTGAAGTCCCTGTCGCGTCGAAGGCGTCTCGCTGCCGCGCTCGTCATCGGGCTGCTGCTCGCACTGCTGCCGGTCCTGCCCGCCTCGGCCACGCCGCCGAGCCCCAATCCACTTCCGCTGAACTGCCGCGATGCGAGCGTGTCGTGGGACGCGAAGGTACCGCTGTCTCCAGGGCAGCAATTCACCGTCGCCGGGTCGGGCTGCAACCGGATCCACATCGACAGCGGCGCGATCAACGCCAACGGCGCCGTCATCACCCCGAATGGCACTCCGGACGCGGTGGGGAACTGGACCAACATCGTCGCTTCAGCGGACGCGGACTTCACCGTCTATCGCCTGATCGGCGGCAACGTGGTGAGCTCGAGCCGCTTTCAGGTCACCATCGTGCCGCCGCTCGCCGACCCGAGCGGCTCGCTGCTGTCGACGAACACCGTCACCATCGGCGCCGCACCCGACGTCTTCACGGCAGGAGCCGCCTCAAGCGGGAGCACGTTCGGCGAGCACTTCCTGAACGAAAACCCGAACTGCGGGATCATTCCCGGTGACCACGTGTACACGGCGCTGACCGTGTACATCTCTCAACCGGGGAACTTCACGTTCCGGACGATCTCGACCTCGCCGACATCACCCAATCTCGATCTGTCCCTGCCCATCACTCCGATCGCCGACCCGTTCCTCGCGGTGTACGGCACCTACGACCCGGCGCAGCCCGACCAGAACGTCGTGGGCTGCAACGACGACTACGACAATGTGAACCAGGTCACCAACTCGGCCCGACTCGCTGACGGCACGGTCGTGGAGGGCCACTTCCCCGCGTTCACTTCGACGCTGCAGCCCGGCATTCACACACTCGTGCTGTCGACGTGGGACACCATCTCGGCAGCGGACTGGCAATCCGGATCCCTCGGAGGCTTCCCCGGCACCTTCACTCCGGGGCCGGAGAGTGCGACCTACCAGCTCTGGGGACCGACCGCATCCCTCGCGGTCGTGACCCCGCCGTCCATCACTTCACCCGCGCCGAGCGGGACCATTGCGGGCGCCACGGGCTTCTCACACACCAACACCGCGACGAGCGTCGGCCCGACCACCTGGTCGATCTCGGGCGGCAGCCTGCCCCCCGGACTCGCACTCGACCCATCCACCGGAATCATCTCGGGCAGCCCCACCACTGCAGGCGCCTACAACTACGCCGTCACCGTGACCAACGCCGTCGGCAGCGACTCCGCCTCCTACAGCCAGACCGTCACCGCGACGGCGCCGACCATCACCTCGCCCGCACCGACGGCTTCGATCACGGCGGGGGCACCCTTCGCGCACACCGTCACGAGCCGAGGCACGGGTACGCGGACCTACTCCGTCTCCAGCGGCGCCCTGCCCACCGGGCTCGTGCTCGACCCGGCGACCGGGATCATCTCCGGCACCCCGACGACTGCCGGAACCTTCACCTACGCGGTCACCGCGACCAGCACCGCCGGCAGCGACTCCGCAACCTACACGCAGGTCGTCTCCGCGACGCCGGTCGTCTCGAACCCGCCGGTCGCCTCGGGCGGCCCTTCTCCCATCAGCACCCCGCTCCCATCCGCGGCGCCCCCGTCCTCGGCGCCCGGGCCAGGCCGACCGGTCATCAGCCACCCCAGCCAGGGTTCGCCGTTCGCGCTGTCGGTGCCTGGAGTGGGCAGCGGCCCCACGACCTGGACCATCACCGCCGGAACCCTCCCGGCCGGACTCGCGCTCGACTCCACGACCGGAATCATCTCCGGCACACCGACCGTCTCCGGTGACTCCACCGTCACGGTGACCGTGCGGAGCGCGACGGCATCCGCATCGACGGAGTACGTCTTCAGAGTCGCTGCCGTCACGTCGAGTGCCGCCCCGAAGATCGCAGCGCACAGCCTGTCGACGTCCCTCGAAGTCGGAACGGCCTACTCGTCCCGAGTCCGTGTAACGGGTGCACCCACTCGCTTCGCGGTCCGCTCCGGCCACCTGCCCGAGGGCCTGAAGCTCGATCCCACGTCGGGGCGGGTCACGGGAACGCCGACGACGGCCGGAACGTTCCACTTCACCATCCGCGCCTCCAACTCGATCGGCCACGACGATCAGGCGTTCAGCCTTCGGGTCGTCGAGGAGGCCGACCGACTTCCGATGGTCAGCGGATGAGCCCTGGCGTCGCGCGGCGACGGGCGGCGGTGTTCGTCGGGACTGCGGTCGTCATGATCGCCGCAGTGGCGATCGTCCTGACGATGCTGGTGAACGGTGCGGGCACGGCGGCTGTGCCGTCCGCCGTCGGTGCGCGCGCCGAGGCGCTGGCCGCGAAGCCGATCCAACCGCTCTCGGCTGCACGCATCCGTGCACTGTCCGAGGCGAAGTACGACGCCGTCATTCCCGGGCTGGTCGCCTATCGAGCGTCTCGTGTCCCGGCGGCGGCGACACGCGCCTACAGTCTGCGCGCGGACGCCGCCCTGTACGACGCGGTGAACGGCCGACCGGTGGCCCGGTTCGCCGCGCGCAACTTCCTCGGAGAACCGACCGTCGTGGTGCCGGTCGAATTCGACGGGCGGTGGGCCCTGGTGCTGACACCGAGCCGGAACTCCCTGCCGTCCGACACCGAGGGGTCCGCACCAGCGCAGACCGCCGCGTGGATCGCTCGTTCCGACCTGATCCCGCGCACGGTGCTGCGCGATCGGATCGTGATCTCGGTGTCGAAGCAACAGCTCTCCGTCGTCGGCTCGAGCGGCACCATCGCCGCGCACTATGCGATCGGGGTGGGTGCGGCGCGGACGCCGACACCGACCGGGGTGGTCGGTTACCTGCAATCCCGCTACCTCGATCCGTCGCAGGGCCAGGCCGACTATCCGATCGAGTTGACCTCGCTCCATGCGACCGCGTCGGACGAACCCTATGAGGGACACGATGGCGGATTGATCGGCATGCACCACCACTCGGACACACACGGCGCGGTGTCCCGCGGCTGCCTCCGCCTTCCCGGCGCAGCGCTCGACACGATCGCGAAGCTTCCCCTCGGGACTCCGGTCCTCATGACCAGCTGAACTTCGAGCGGCCGTTCAGGCGACGAGTTCGATGGCGACGCCGACCCGTGCGTAGGTCGGAAGCGCCCGGGCGTCGCGCGTGAGCAGCGTCGCGCCTGAATCGAGTGCGGCGAGCGCGACGAGTGCGTCGTACACGGCACCACCCGTGATACCGAGGTCGGCGATTCTGAGCGCGGGCGTGACGGGATGGTCCAGATCGGGGCTGAATGCGTGCCTCATCCCGTCCGTGAGCACCTGCTTCGCCGCCGCGGCATCGACGCGGGCATCGTTCGGCAGCCTCGTCAGCACGGAGAGCGTCTCGACCTCGGCGTGCCCGGACAGCGCGATCGGGCGCCCACCCACCCGAGCAACCACCGCATGGTGCATCGGATGGGACAGGAGCATGAGCGGCACCGCGACGCTCGTGTCGAGCGCGAGTGGGATCACCGCCGCCCGGCGTCGATCAGGGCGAACACGATGTCGTCGTCGATCACCGTGTCACTCGCGATCACGAGCCGGTCGCCTTCCCGCTCGAGCCGCGCGGTGCGACTCCCCGGCTCGATGTGCACGCCCCCACCGAATCGTGAGATGTCGATTTCAGCGCCGGGCTTCAGCCCCAGTTCGTCGCGAAAAGCCTTCGGGATGACGACCCGACCCATGGTGTCGATGGTCGCTCGCATGTCAGCAGTCTACCAATCTGCTGCCATCCATGAACAGGCGATATGTCTCACCCGATCGCATCGATCCGAGACCCGTGTTGAAGCGCGCGCGTGGGCAGGAGTCGCAGATCGAGGCAGACGGCGGCTCGGATCAGCGGGTGATCTTGGCCGGGTTGAAGTGGGCGCCCGGGTCGGCGGCCGTGAACAGGCCTCGCATCACCGCGACGCCCTCGCCGGAGATGTCCTGCTCGAGCCACGGGGCGTGCTCCAGGCCGACGCCGTGGTGGTGGGAGAGAGTGCCGCCGTTGTCGATGAATGCCTGCTGGATCGCGGATTTGACCCGGTCGTACTCACCGATGGGGTCGTCGCCGAAGACGAACGCGAACGTGAAGTACAGGCACGCGCCGGAGTGGTACGAGTGGGAGAGGTGGCACATCACCCAGCCGGTGCGGTCCATATCGCGGAAGACACCCTCCGCCGCCGCGATCACCGCATCGTGCAC
Organism: uncultured Amnibacterium sp.; assembly: GCF_964250715.1. Classification (GTDB taxonomy): domain Bacteria; phylum Actinomycetota; class Actinomycetes; order Actinomycetales; family Microbacteriaceae; genus Amnibacterium. The sequence continues at coordinate 566,513 of NZ_CAXUGX010000001.1, read as the reverse complement.
GCTGTTCAACCGGGACCAGGGCGCCGCGGTCTCGGAGACGTCGCCGGCGGTACCGCGGTCGAGTAGGAAGTCGCGCAGATAGGGCGTGTCGAACTTCTTCTGGTCGTACAGCACGCCCGGGCCGGTGCCCAGGGAGAACCCGCCGTGCCGCTTGATCACCCGCTCCGTCGCCTTGCGCTGGCGTGCGACGTGGTCGGCCTCGCCCTCGTAGCCGACGAAGGACAGGCAGACGTCGTCCAGGTTCCAGCCGCGGCGCTTCAGGTACAGCATCACGCCCCGCGTCAGCAGCTTCTGGACGCCCTTGGACTCCTTCGAGGTGGCCAGCGAGAATCCGGTCTCCCGGGCATCGGAGACGCGGGTGACGGTGGGGTGCGCGTCGCTGGCGGCGATCGCCTGCATCGCCGCCAGGCCGGCGGTCCAGGTCGGGTAGAAGTAGGCGTGGATGACGCGCTTGGCGGGGATGCGATGCACCTGCACCGTCACCTCGGTGATGACGCCCAGCCGGCCCTCGCTGCCGAGCACCATCTCGCGCACGCTCGGCCCCGTCGAAGCGCTCGGGATCCCTCGAATAACGAGCACGCCGTCGGGCCGAACGACTCGCATGCCGCGGGCGATGTCGGCGATGTCGCCGTACTTGTCCGACTGCATGCCCGACGACCGCGTAGCGACCCAGCCGCCGAGGCTGGAGTGGGTGAAGGAGTCGGGGAAGTGGCCGATCGTCCAGCCCCGCTCCTGCAGCTGGCTCTCCAGGTCGGGCCCGAGCGCGCCGGCCTGGATGCGGGCGAGGCCGGAGTCGGCGTCCACGTCGAGCACGCGGCGCAGCCGGCCGAGGTCGACCGACACGACCGGGCGGGTCTCGGCGGGCTGGGGCTCCAGACTGCCGGCGATGTTGCTGCCGCCGCCGAACGGGATGAGTACGGCGTCGGCCGCGATCACGGCGGCGACCACGGCCTGCACGGCGGCCTCGTCGGCGGGGAAGACGACGACGTCGGGGACACGGGGCAGGTCGCCGGCGCGGACACGGACCAGGTCGCGCAGGCTCTTGCCGTAGGTGTGGACGACGCGGGACTCGTCGTCGAGGCTGACCGCGTCTTCGCCCACCGCATCGCGAAGGTCCCGGAGCAACCCCTGCGGTGCGACCGATGGCGGCACGGTGATGCGGTCGAAGGAGGGCTGCTCGAGCGCCTGGGCGGTGTGCAGGTCGAGCCCGACCGCCTTCTGAACGAAGGCGGCGAAGGCCGGCTTGTCCTGCCAGTGGAAACCGACGCCGTCGACACCCCAGCCCCACCACTTCATGTGGGGCACCTGCGCCGGCGTCGGTACCGGCGGCGTGGTCACCTGGGCGTCCGCGGTGGTGCTGCGCACGGGCGGCGGCACCTGATCGGCGTCGTCGAGGTCGGACTCAGCCAGGTCCGTCATTCCCGGTCGTCCCCAGAGCCCGTCCGGGCTGAGGCGGTCCGGGCCTTCGTGCGAACGCCGTCCCGCGGGCGGCCGAGGCCGCTGTGCTCGTCGTGCAGGCGCAGCACCTCGTGGCGGACACGCGCCATGTACTCCGCGGGGCTCTCGCCGACGGAGGCGAACACCGGCGCCCCGAAGACGACTCCGACGGGCGGTCGGCCGACTCGCGGCCATTTGGATCCTCGCGGATGCACGTAATCCGCGCCGATGATCGCAACGGGGACACAGGGCACCGAGGCGCGTGCTGCCAGCGCCGCGGCGCCGGACTTGAACTGCCCGATGTCGCCGGTGGCGCTGCGCGTGCCCTCCGGGAAGACCAGCAGCGGCACGCCATGCCCGAGCAGTTCGCCGGCGGCCGAGCGGTGCTTCTCCACCGCGCCCCGCTGGTCGATCGCGCCCCGCTGGATGGGGAACGCATTGAAGAACAGGGACGTGAAGCCGCGCCGCCACCGCACGTCGAAGAAGTAGTCGGCCGCGGCGCCGGCGGCCAGGTAGCGGGCCAGCCGGCGGGGCAGGGTGGTGAAGACCAGCGGTGCGTCCAGGTGGCTGGAGTGATTGGCGACCACGACGAAGGCACCGCTCAGGTTGCGCAGTTCGTTGCGCCCGACGATGCGCACGCGGGCGATGCCACGGACCACGCCCTGCAGCAGGATGCGCTGCGCGACGTACCGCGCAGCGGCGTTGGTCCGAGAGGTGAACCGGTCCAGCCGCATAGGAGGTTCTTCGTACTCGTTGCCCCCTTTGGATTGCAGCCGCAACGTCACGGGGCCACGTTACCGCTCGCGGCCGCCGGAGATCCTGCGTGAAACCGAACGGATCCCTGCGCGCGGTCCATGCCGGGCCAGGAATATGAGCGCCTTGTAGCGCAGGGTCGGCACGGAGATCACCCGCCCGCGGGTCAGATCGCGGAGCGCATCGGCAACCAGGGTGTCCGCATCCACCCAGAGGGCCCGGGGGATGCCGGAGACCGACACTCCGCCCCGTACATGGAACTCGGTGTGGACCCAGCCCGGGCAGAGGGCCAGCACCCGCACGGCCGAGCCGTGCAGCTCGACCGCCAACGACTCGGTGTAGGTCGTCACCCACGCCTTGATCGCCGAGTAGGCGCCCATCGTGATGAAGCCGGCGGTGGATGAGACGTTGATGATGTCGCCGCGCCCGCGGGTGCGCATCGCGCGGGCGGCGGCACCGGAGAGCACCAGCACCGCCCGGATCATCACCTCCATCGCGCGGTCGTGCGGGGCGGTGTCGGCGTCGAGCAGCCGGGCACCGACCGAGAAGCCCGCGTTGTTGACCAGCAGCACGACGGGATCGGCGGAGTCCGCGAGCCGCGCCGCCACCCGGGCCACATCGGCGCGCACGGACAGGTCGGCCGACAGCGTCTCGACGCGGCGCCCGCCCGCCCGGTACCGGGCCGCCTCCGCCGCCAGCCGCTGCTCGTCGCGAGCGACGAGTACCAGGTCGAAGCCGCGGGCCGCCAGCGCACGCGCGAAGGCCGCGCCGATCCCCGAGGTCCCGCCGGTGATGAGGGCGACGGCCATGCCGCCTACGATACGAGGACGATGACGCCCGCCGCCGTGCCCGATCAGCCAGCCGCGCCGGAACCGCCCCTTCCGCCCGAGCAGCGCCCGCCCGAATCGCAGCGCCCGCCTGAATCTGTGCGTTCGCCTGAACCACCTGCACGCTCGCCGGCAGACGAGATGGTCGGCGGCCCGTTCACAGACGGTCGGCTGACCGGGCACGTCCTGCTCACCGGCGGCACCGGGTTCGTCGGTCAGGCCGTGCTGGAGCGCCTGCTGGTCTCTCATCCGGACACCACGGTCTCGGTGCTCGTCAGGGCGAGGGGGACGCAGTCCGGCGCGGACCGCCTGGCGAAACTGCTGCGCAAGCCGGTCTTCAAGCCGTGGCGCGATCGCGTGGGCGCGGACGAGGCGGCGCGAATCTACGCCGCACGGGTGCACGCCGTGGAGGGGGCGCTCGGTGCGGTGCCGCCGCTGCCGGCGGACATCGACGTGGTCATCCACAGCGCCTCCACCGTCTCGTTCGATCCGCCGATCGACGAGGCGTTCGCCACGAACGTGGGCGGCGCGACCTCGGTGTACGAGGCGCTGCTGGCCGCGGGCGCCGATCCGCACGTCGTCCACGTGTCCACCTGCTACGTCGGCGGCATCCGCAAGGGCGTGCTGCCCGAGGCGCGCCTGGCGCACGAGGTCGACTGGCGGGCGGAGGCGCTGGCGGCCGCCCGGGCCCGAGAGCGCGTGGAGCTGCGCAGCCGCGAGCCCGCCGTGCTGCGCACCCTGATGGCGGACGCACGCACCCGGGTCGGCAAGGAGGGCCCCCAGGCCGTGGCGCGCGCGACAGAGGAGGCCCGCGTCGAGTGGGTCAAGCGGCGGCTCGTGCAGGCCGGACGCAGCCGCGCCGAGAGCCTCGGGTGGACCGACGTCTACACCCTGACCAAGGCGTTCGCCGAGCGGGCGGCGGAGGACCTGTGGGCGGGCGCCGGCCATCGCCTGTCGATCGTGCGGCCGTCCGTGATCGAGAGCGCCCTCGCGCATCCGTTCCCGGGCTGGATCGACGGGTTCAAGGTCGCCGATCCGCTGATCATCGCCTTCGGGCGCGGTCAGCTGCCGGACTTCCCGGGCGTACCCGACTCGGTGCTCGATGTCGTGCCGGTCGATTACGTGGTCAACGCGATCCTTGCGGCGGCGGCCGCGCCCCCGGCGCCGGCCGAGCCCCGGTACGTACACGTCGCCTCCGGAGCCACCAACCCGCTGCCGTTCCACCGCATGTATCAGAACGTGCGCGACTACTTCACCGCGAACCCCATCCCGGACACCGGCCGGGGCGCCGTCCGGGTGCCGACGTGGCAGTTCCCGGGCGACCGCCGGGTGGAGCGGGCGCTGAAGGGCGCCGAGGTGCGGGCCGACCTGGGCGACCGGGTGCTGGATCGACTTCCCTCCACGTCCCGCTCGCGGGAGTGGCAGCGACGGCTCGATCGTCGCCGCGGCGATCTGGCCGTGATGCGCAGCCTCTCGGAGCTCTACCGCGCCTACGTGGGCACGGAGTTGATCTTCGACGACACCGTCGCCCGCTCGCTGCACGCGGCCCTGCCGCTGCAGCGACAGGAGTCGGAGGGGTTCGACGTCACCCGCATCGGCTGGGAGGACTACCTGCAGCGGGTGCACTTTCCGGCGGTCACCTCGCTGATGCGCGTGTTCTCGCGCGGCGGCACCGAGGCAGCGCCGCCCGCCCCCCAGGCACCGCTGCCGGAGCGGTCGGACGTGCTGGCCGTGTTCGACCTGGAGGGCACGGTCGTCGACTCCAACGTGGTGGAGCAGTACCTGTGGGTGCGCGGCGCCGGCTTCGGCGGCTGGACCGTGCTCGGCGAGGTCGCCGCGATCACGGCGGCGCTCCCCCGGTACCTGGCGGCCGAGCGGCGCGATCGCGGCGAGTTCGTGCGTGCATTCCTGCGGCGGTACGCAGGACTGCCCGCGGATCGGCTGCAGCGCATCGTCCGCGGCGGATACGCCGATCGCCTGCTGGGCGCGACGCGGCCGGAGGCGGTCGCCCGCATCCAGGCGCATCGCGCGGCAGGGCACCGCACGGTGCTCGTGACGGGATCGATCGGCACGCTGACCGAACCCATCGCCGGCCTGTTCGACGAGGTCGTGGCCAGCGCCATGCACGAGGCCGACGGCGTGCTGACCGGGTACCTGGCGCGGCCGCCGCTCGTCGACGAGGCGCGTGCCGCGTGGCTGACGCAGTACGCGGCACGCAACGGCTTCGACCTGGCCGCCTCCTACGGCTACGGCGACAGTCATGCCGACCTGCCGTGGCTCGGCCTGCTGGGCCGGCCGACGGCGGTCAATCCGGATGCCCGGCTGGCCAAGGAGGCGCAGCGGCGCCGCTGGGCGATCGCCGCGTGGCGCGAGCGCGGCGTCGCCCGAGCCGCCGTCGAGGGCGTCGGCCCGCGGATTCCCGCCTCCTGACCCCTCCTGAACGCCGAGGAATTCAGGAGAATTCGAGAAATGCAGGCGCAAACCGGCCCGGATCGCCTTCGTTACTCGGGATCGCCTGAATTGTTCGGCGCGGAGGACGCGGCGCGAGCGTTGTAGACCAGGGCCGCCGCCGAGTCGACGGCCGCGCGGTAGGCGGTGAACACCGCGAGCGCTTCGTCGCGCAGCACGCCGTCGACCACGTGGATGCCCCGCGACTCGAACTGCGCGGACCAGTCGTCGCGCATCGGCCCCTCGTCGAAGGTGGTGATGGTCTCGATCTCCGGACCGGACCCGGCGACGATCATGGTGCGCACCCCGGACCACATGGTGGCGCCGTAACACTGCACGCACGGACGCCAGTTGACGACCAGCTCGTGATCGGGCAGCCCGACCCCGCCGAGGTCCCACCCGCCGACCGCTTTTTGCGCGGTCCCGAGCGCCATCACCTCCGCGTGCCCTGACGAGATCCCGGAGGCGAGCACGACGTTCACGCCGACGGAGACGATGCGGCCCGTCGCGGTCTCGGCCACGAGCGCGGCGAACGGCCCGCCGTCGCCCTCGCGCCAGTTGCGGTCGGCGAGGCGGTGGACCAGGCGCATGCGGTCGACCGGGTCGGGCAGACGGTCCGGGACGCCGGCGAGCTCGTCGCCGATCCAGTCGGGAAGGGTCAGGGTGAAGCCGGCACTGTCGAGGCGCATGGTGAAGTCCTTCCGAGCCGCTCGGACCCGCCGTGTGGCAGTGTCGAGCGTCGGCTGCGCGTGTTTCGCAGCCGTTTCGGGCGAGTGACGTTTCGGTCCGACGCCTCGGTGCGCATCGGGCGGGCGAACGGAGAGGGGCGGCACATGAACCAGCCGGTGATCCTGGATGTCGACACGGGGCTCGACGATGCGATGGCCATCATGTTCGCGGTCCGCCATCCCGACATCGACGTGCGCGCGATCTCATGCGTCGCCGGGAATGTGAACCTGGATCAGGTGGTCGTCAACACCCTGAAGATCCTCGACCTGATCGACGCGCCCCCGATCCCGGTCGCGGCCGGTGCGACACGACCCCTCGTCGAGCCGGTGCGAGACGCTGCCGCGGTCCACGGTCCGTCCGGTCTCGGGGGTCTCGAACTGCCGCCCAGCCGTCGCAGCATCGCGGAGGTGCGCAGCGTCGAACTGCTGCGGCGCACGCTGCTCGACGCCGAGACGCCGGTCACGATCGTCGCGCTGGCGCCGCTGACGAACGTGGCGCTGCTGCTCAGGGTCCATCCCGAGGTCGTCGACAGGATCGCGAGGATCGTCTTCATGGGCGGGTCCGCGTCCGTCGGGAACGCCAGCGCGGTGGCCGAGTTCAACGTCTGGCACGATCCCGAAGCCGCCCACATCGTCATCAACAGCGGCATTCCGCTGGTGATGTACGGACTGGACGTGTTCAACGAAGTACTCGCTTCGCGCGAGACGATCGCCGAGCTGCACCGCTCCGGCGACCGAGTATCTCGTGCCCTCGGCAGCCTGCTCGGCCACGAGATCGTCGACCCGGAGCGCGGTACCACCACTGTGGTGCAGGGCATCGGCGACGCCGGCGCCGTGTGCGCGGCGGTACGTCCCGAGTTGTTCACGTTCGAGCGGCGGCCGCTGCAGGTCGCCCTCGCGCCCGGCATCGGCCGCGGTCAGACCGTCGTCGACCGGCGCGGACGCGGCTCCGGGAGCCTGGACGACGGTCCGCGTGACTGGCCCAGGGCGGAGGTTGCGCTCGGCGTGCGGACCGACGAGGTGCTGCAGCTGTTCTTCGACACGGTGCTGCAGCGGCACTGAACCCGGTCAGGCGAGCTGCAGCTTGGCCCGCAGTTCGGCGTCCGACGGCTCGACCACATGCGAGCCGTCCGGGAAGACGATCACCGGGATGTTCGTGCGCCCGCTGACCGCGACCGCCGCATCCGCGGCCTGCTCGGACGCCTCCACGTCGACGTAGTCGTAGTCGACGCCCTCGCCGTCGAGCAACGCCTTGGAGCGGCGACAGTCGCCGCACCAGCCCGCGCCGTAGAAGGTGATGCGGGCGGAAGTGGCGTCGGTCATCCAGCCAGGCTACGCGCGGGAGCGTGCGCTACCGCGCTCGCGCTCGAACAGGCTCTGGCCCGTCGGCCGGGCGCCGCGTAGCCTGACGACGCTCGGTATCGATGACGTTTCCGGGAGCGCCCGTGAATCCTTGGCTCGCCGTGCCCGGCCAGGGCGCGCCCCGGCGACCGATCCTGGAATCGTGGGAGCGGGCCCGACGCCGGCGCCTGGACCCCGATCACGCCGAGGCGTCGCTGGAGCTGGCCGGCGATGCGCTGGAGGAATACCGCCTGGGGCATCCGCTCGCACTGGCCCTGCCGGTGATCCGCAGACTACTGGTGCGGGACGCGGATGAGGGCAGCGGGGTGGTCGTCGCGGTGGGCGACGCGGCCGGCCGCCTGCTCTGGGTGGAGGGCGACGCCGCCCTGAAGCGCCGCGCGGAGGACATGCGCTTCATGGAGGGCGCCGGTTGGGGCGAGCAGGACGTCGGCACCTCCGCGCCGGGCACGGCCCTGACGCTCGACCACGGCATCCAGGTGACCGGGCGGGAGCACTTCGCGACGCCGGTGCAGCGCTGGAGCTGCACCGCGGTGCCGCTCCACGACCTGCGGACGCACCAGGTGCTCGGCGTGCTCGACGTCACCGGCGGCGACGAGGTGGTCGCCCCGCACGTGCTGCCGCTGCTGGAGGCGACCGCCGCGGCCGTGGAGCGCGAGCTGCTCGTGCAGCGGTTGACGCGCCGCCGCCGCCGGCAACCGGTCGCCCGGGCCGCCCGCGCGCCGCACCTCGGCGTGCTGGGCACCGACACCGGCAGCCTGACGACCGGCTCGACGACGGTGCCGCTGACCGCGCGGCACGCCGAGCTGCTGACGCTGCTCGCCTGGCATCGCGCCGGTCTGGCCGCCGACCACCTGGCCGAGCTGGTGTTCGGCCGGGCCGGCGCCGTCGGCACCGTGCGGGCCGAGATGGTGCGTCTGCGCCACCTGCTGGAGTCGACCGTCCCGGCCCTCACGCCGCTCGCCCGCCCGTACCGCCTGCCCGCGCCCGTCGATCTGGACGCGCGGATCGTGCTCGGCCTGCTGGACCGCGGTGCGCACGCCGCGGCCCTGGCCGCCTATCCGGGGCCGGTGCTGCCCGCCTCCGCTGCTCCGGGGATCGAGGCGATCCGCGCGGAGGTGGCGGGGCGCCTGCGCGAGTCGATGCTGGAATCCGCCTCCGCCGACGTGCTGCTGCAGTACGCGCAGACCGACGCCGGCGCCGCGGACCGACCCGTGTGGGAGACGCTGCTGCACCTGCTGCCGGCGCGCTCACCGCGGCGGGCGGGCGTCGTGGCGCACCTGGAGTCGCTCGGCTGACCTCGCTCGCCGGGGCGGATTCTCGGCTGCGGGACCGTGCAGGCGCATGCAACCGGATGCAACCCGCGGCGGCGTACCGTCCGGCACGAGCGCGCCCCACCGGTGCGCCGACGACGAAGTCGAACCAGGAGGACGGCCATGACCCTATTCGCCGACGCAGGGACCGAGGCATCGGTCGAGACCCCGCCGATCAGTGCCGACCAGGGAACGGCCGACCAGGGCAGCGCGCCACAGGTCTACGCGAACCCGGGTACCGAGGGCGCCGTGATGAGCTATCGCGGCCGCTACGACCACTTCATCGGCGGCGAGTACGTCGCTCCGGCCTCGGGCAAGTACTTCGAGAACATCACGCCGGTCACCGGCAGGCCCTTCTGCGAGATGGCCCGCGGCACGAAGGCCGATGTGGACCGCGCCGTCGAGGCCGGCTGGAAGGCGTTCCCGGCCTGGTCCAAGACCTCCCCCGCCGAACGCGCGCTGATGCTGACCCGCATCGCCGACCGCATGGAGGCGAACCTGGAACTGCTCGCGGTGGCCGAGACGTGGGAGAACGGCAAGCCGGTGCGCGAGACCCTGGCCGCCGACCTGCCGCTCGCGATCGACCACTTCCGCTACTTCGCGGGCGCCATCCGCGCGCAGGAAGGTGGCGTGTCCGAGATCGACCACGACACGATCGCCTACCACTTCCACGAGCCGCTCGGCGTGGTCGCCCAGATCATCCCGTGGAACTTCCCGATCCTGATGGCCACCTGGAAGCTCGCCCCGGCCCTCGCCGCCGGCAACTGCGTCGTGCTGAAGCCGGCCGAGCAGACCCCCGCCTCCATCCACGTGCTGATGGACCTGATCCGCGACCTGATTCCCGCGGGGGTGCTGAACATCGTCAACGGGTTCGGCATCGAGGCCGGCGCTCCGCTCGCGTCGCACCCGCGCATCCGCAAGGTCGCCTTCACCGGCGAGACCACCACGGGCCGGCTGATCATGCAGTACGCCAGCGAGAACCTGATCCCGGTCACGCTGGAGCTCGGCGGCAAGAGCCCCAACGTCTTCTTCGAGGACGTCGCCGATCAGAAGGACTCCTTCTACGAGAAGGCGCAGGAGGGCTTCTCGTTCTTCGCGCTGAACCAGGGCGAAGTGTGCACCTGCCCGTCCCGGGCGCTCGTCGCCAAATCGATCTACGACGGGTTCGTCGGCGACGGCATCGAGCGCGTGAAGAAGATCAAGCAGGGCAACCCGCTCGACGTCTCCACGATGATCGGCGCACAGGCGTCCAACGACCAGCTGGAGAAGATCCTGTCGTACATGGACATCGGCAAGCAGGAGGGCGCCAGACTGCTGATCGGCGGCGAACGGGCCGACCTCGGCGGCGACCTGGCCGAGGGCTACTACGTGCAGCCCACGATCTTCGAGGGCCAGAACTCGATGCGGATCTTCCAGGAGGAGATCTTCGGGCCCGTACTCGCACTGACCAGCTTCGACGGGTTCGACGACGCCATCTCCATCGCCAACGACACCCTGTACGGGCTCGGCGCCGGCGTCTGGAGCCGCAACGGCGCGCAGCTCTACCGCGCCGGACGGGCCATCGAAGCGGGCCGCGTCTGGTCGAATACCTACCACCAGTACCCGGCGCACGCCGCGTTCGGCGGCTACAAGCAGTCCGGGATCGGCCGCGAGAACCACAAGGTGATGCTCGACCACTACCAGCAGACCAAGAACCTGCTCGTGTCCTACGCCGACGGGCCGATGGGCTTCTTTTAGCCAATGGTCTTTGATGCGCGAGCGCATCAAAGACGTCGTGGGCAGTCCGCTGCGGGCCGGAACGGCCCTTCGCTCCCGGCCTTGAGGTCGGCGAGCGGAGGGTCGCTTGCGGTCCCGGATCAGATGGTGACCAGCCATGTCCGTCGTGCGGTAGGTATGACTCGGCGGTGGGTGTGCGTACCGCGTGAAGGCGCACGTATCGCGCGGAGGCGGTGTGGGGCGGGCGAGGAGAGAGGGAATGACCATGAGCGAGCAACGCGTGGATGTGACGGATGCTGCGGCGGACATGCTGCGGGAGTTGGCGGCGGACAACGGGGCGCTGATGTTCCACCAGTCCGGCGGATGCTGCGACGGGTCGAGTCCCATGTGCTTCCCCGTCGGGATGTTCCGCACCGGCGCATCCGACGAGCACTTGGGCGACCTGCAGGTCGACGGCATCGAACCCGTGCCGGTCTTCATGTCGAAGTCGCAGTTCGAGTACTGGAAGTACACGCACCTGACCATCGACATCGTCTCCGGGCGGGGCAGCGGGTTCTCCCTGGAGGCGCCCGAAGGCAAGCGGTTCCTGATCCGCTCCCGCATGCTGACCGACGCGGAATGCGCCGAGTTCGGTTTGGCGCCGCGGGTGCAGGTCGGAGCAGGGCTGAATCCGCTGCCCGCCACCGCGTCCGTCTGAGTCGGTTCAGGCGGGAGCGCGCACCTCGAAGAACGCGAGGCCGCGCTCCCGCCTCATCTCGGCGAAGCCCGCCCGTAGCAGCACCCGCTGCGACGCCCCGTTCGCGATGTCGGTATCCGCCCGTACGACCCTTGCCCCATGGGCGAACCCGTGACGGACAAGCTCGACCAGCGCCTCCACCGCGAAACCGCGGCCCCGCGCGGCGGCGACGAATCCGTACCCCACCTCGACCACGCCCTCGGCGTCGGGCGGCCCGAAGAAGCCGATCCCGCCGACTGCGAGCCCGCTGGCCCGGTCCCGCACCTGGAACAGCGTGAAGATCGCATCAGATTCCTGCTCGGCGGCCAGGGAACCGAGCGGCTCGAGCTCGTCCGCGAACGGATACTCGGGATGCCAGTGATCGTCGGGTCGGGGCGACCGGGCGACGATGCGCTCCGCCTCTGGGGGCGTGATCGGGTGGAGCACGAGGCGTGCGGTGATGAGGTCGCCGGGGTGCTCATTCCTTCCGTCGCGCGAGCCGAACTCCTGCACCACCTCAACGTCGCTCGCGGTCGCGCGAAGGAAGTACTCGGCCCACGCGCGGACATCGGGATACCCCGAAGCAGCCGCGACCTGCTCGATTGCGGCGTCGAGGTCGAATGCGGTGCGGCGCAGCGTGACGGCGCCGTCCGCGAGCAGTGCCCAGTGCGCACCACTGCGCCCATAGGGCATACCGACGCTGCCCGAGACGACGACAAGTCGACGGTCGACCAGTCGTACGAACGGCATATGGGTATGTCCGCCGACGACCGTCCGCACCTGCTCCGGCACGTCGGCCAGCACATCGGCCCACTGTGCTGGCCGAGTATCGACCAGCACGACTTCGTCGTCCGCACGCGGGCTTCCATGACAGAAGAGGACGGGTCCGAAGCCGACGATGTCGAGCGTGACGGGGTGGGGAAGGCCGGCCAGCAGTGCAACGTGCCGAGGCCCCAACTGCGCCGCCGCCCACTCCGAGATCGGATCGGGCACATCCGTCGTACCGCCCCGCGCGACCTGCACCAGCTCGCGGTCCGCATTCCCCCGTACGAGTACGACGCGCTCGCCCAGGGCCGTCAGCGCGTCCAGCACCTCGCTCGGCTGCGGACCGGCCGCCAGGTCGCCCGTGACCACGATGCGATCCGCGGACCGCACATCCGGCTCGGCGAGCACTGCTTCCAATGCCGGCAGCACGCCGTGCACATCCGACAGCACCGCCACACGGCCGATGAGGCGACGGGTCTCAGCCACCCGTGACCCTACCGAGACCGGCGCAACAGCCCCATGGGTGCCGCCCGGGCCAGTCGCTTCAGCAGGACCACGTCCCGACAGCAGGTCCTCGGTCGACCAGCAGCCTGCTCATGGGACATTGTCCTGCCATCGTGCTCTGGCTACAACCACAAGTCGTCGGCTGTGCTTATTGCCTACGCCGACAAGTCGTCGGCTGTGCTTATTATCTACGACGACCTACAGGTCGTCGTAGATGCCGCGGCGACGGAACTGGGTCTCCAGCAGGCGCAGGCCGTCGAGGCCCGGCAGGTTGGCGATCTGGTCGTCCATCTTGCGCACCTCGTGCAGGCCGTCCTCGCCGCTGAAGATGTAGCGCATCACATGCGCCACCTCGTGCTCCGGCATCGCTCCGGAACCGACCGGGCCCCAGAACTTGCTCAGCAGGAAGCGGGTCAGCTTGCGCGCCTTGGGGCTCTCCTCCAGCCGCTTCGTCGCCTGCGTCGTGTAGAACGCGATGTGCCGCGTCTCCTGGGCCGCGATGCGCTTCAGCAGCGGCGCGAGCGCGGGATGGGGCTCCATCGCGGCCAGCCGCCGGTACCCCGACGCGGCGGAGCGCTCGTTGCACATGCCCCAGGTCATGTGGACGGCGACGAAGTCCTTGCCCACGATGTTGCCCAGCACCGACTGCTTGACCGGATCGAGGCGGTCCTTCCAACCGAGCCGCATGCGGTTGGCCTTCAGCTGATCGAACTCCACGGAGATGCCGTGCGCGCCGAGCACCGCGGCGAGCGCCTCACCGTGCCAGTACTCCTCGCGATTCCACATCGTCATGAACGTGGACACCTCGCCGTCATTGTGGGACGGAGTGACGAGCATGTCCCGCAGGTAGCAGACCGTGTGATATTCCACTTCGCACATGTACTTGACCACTGCCAGCGTGTCGGCGGGCAGGGGGTCGGTGCGGAACGACTCGAGATCGAGGTCGCCCCAGGCGACTCGCTCGGACGTCTTCGCGAACTGGTCGATATCGAATGCCATGCGGTCGGGTCAGCGGTGTGCTGACGTCCCCTTTCCCAGAGTGATCAGGCCTGCAACGCCTCGGCCGAGTGCGGCGGCCGGCCTCTGAACTCTTCGGAGCGGCGGTCGCCCCGGTTTGGCGGCAGTGCGGGTCATCAGATTCAGGCCGGCCAGGCCGGGCAGCGCGTCGACCCGTGCATCGAGCGCCACGGCCCAGCCGGGATCGCCGGCGAACAGGGTGGCGATGACGTCGGCAATGGCCCGGGCAGGCTCGCGATCGGCACCGAGCGGCCAGGCCACGGCGGCCAGCCGAACCCGCGCGAGACGCCGCGACCGCGGCCCCTCCGACAGATAGTGCCGCGCACTCTCGGCCAGATAGTCCTGCTGCCGCCCGAGCACAGCACGCAGCACGCGAATGTCCTCGGCGAGCGCGGGGTCGCCGCCGATCGTCGACACGCGCTGCAGCATCCGGTCGATCAGCCACGTGTCGATCAGTCGCTCCGCCATGTGGACCGCGATGATCGCCCGCCCGTGCACGTTGCCGACGACCGACTCGATGAGCGGTGCTCCGCGGTCCCCGATGGTGCGGAGCCGCGTGAGCGCCGGCGCGCCGGAGTACTGCCGCCCGGACATCTGCGCGAGCGCCTGCGCGATCCAGTGCCGCTCGTAGGCCCAACTCGAGAGGAAGGCAGTGACCCGGGCCTCCTTGTGGGTGGCAGTGACGAGCACTCGGCTCAGCCAGCCGGCCGACTCCGACTCCCGCCGGCGCAGGTAGGCCAGCGCCTCGACGAGCGCGGGATCGAGCGGCCCGTACGTATCGACGTGCAGGTCGCCGGCGAGGGAACCCTGCGCGGTCGCGGTGTAGTGCTTCACATCGAAGGGCCGATCGGCGATGCTGCTGTCGGTCTCGTTGTCGGCCACAGTGTCGGCCACGCGAACAGAGGGCACGCGGTCATCGGACTCGCGGATATCGGACTCGCGGCCAGCGGAGGCACGGTCGGACATTCGGTTGTCGGACACAGGGCGAGACTATCGCTCGGGCTCCGCGGGGCCGCGGGCGCGCGCCACCCCAGTGGGAGTGCACCTACCGCCAGGCACTGCGCCGCACCTTGCCGGCGTCGTCGCGCAGGGGCTCGCGGACCAGTTGCAGCGTGTCCGGGCGCTTCTCCGGGTGCAGGCGCGCGTGTGCCCAGGCCAGCAGCCGGTCGGAATCGATCTCGGCGTCGTCGATGTCCGCGACGGCATGGATGCGGGTACCCAGGTCGTCGTCCGGCACGCCGACCGCCACGGCCGAGCGGACGGCGGGGTGGGCCTCCAGCACCCGCTCCACCTCGACCGGATAGAGGCTGGTGCCGGCCCGAGTGATGCGGTCGCCGCCCCGGTCCGTCAGGTACAGGTAGCCCTCGGCGTCCAGGCTGCCGTCGTCGCCGAGGGAGTCCCACTCGCCCGCCGCCGGCGTCGGCGCACCGAGGTAGCGGTAGGCGGCGCCCGCGGTGCGCCGCAACTGGACGCGGCCGATCTCGCCCACGTCCGCGAGCGAGCCGTCCGGCCGGACGACCCGCACCTCCGTTCCGCTCGCCGGCCGCCCGACGCTGCCCGGATGCTGCAGCCACTCGTCGCCGCGGATCACGGTCAGCCCGTTCGATTCGCTGCCGGCGTACACCTCGGTCAACCGCTCGGCTCCGAGCAGGTCGAGCCAGCGACGTTTCAGTGCGGGATCGATCGGGGCGCCGATATGGACGACGTGCTGCAGGGAGGACAGGTCCGCCTCCGCGATCTGCTCGGGCGGCAGCCGAAGGATCCGGTGCAGCATCGTCGGAACCAGCAGCACCCAGGTGATGCGGTGCGCCCCGATCGCGTCCAGCACCGCCTGCGCCTCGAACCGCGGCAGCAGCACGAGCGCGTGCCCGGTCGTCAGGCCGCGCATCGCATAGGTGAACGGCGCGGAGTGCGTCAGCGGCCCGACCACCAGCTGACGGGCGGCGAGCGGCAGGAACGGGGCGACCTGCCGATCGGGGTCCACCCGGGCGGGCGCGGAGGCGAGCACCAGCTTCGGCCGCCCCGTGCTGCCGGAGGAGGTGGGCGCCTTCCAGCTCGGGGCGGCCAGCGGCGGCAGCGGACCGTCGCTGTAGCTCTCGGCAGCCGGGTCGATCGGCAGCACGGTCCTTCCCGGAAACTCGGCCGGGTCGGCGCCGAGCACGAGGCGCGGGTCGGCCAGCGCGACCACCGCGTGCTGCTCGTCGAGCGGCAGCCGCGGCGAGAGCGGCTGGGGCGTACCGCCCGCCCGCCAGATCGCGCACGCGGCGACGACGAAGGCGGCGGTGTTCGCGCCCCGCAGGCACACCAGGTCGCCCTGCCGCACCCCGCGGCCGATCAGCAGGCGCGCGAGCCGCCGGGATGCGTCCCGCAGCTCGCCCCGGGTCAGGCGGACCGCGCCGTCGTCGACCGCCGGCGCCGCCGGGTCCCGCTCCGCGAGCAGGTCCAGCGCCTCACCGATCGTCGGCGCGAGGCTGACCGTGGGAGCGCCGTCGCTCACGGTCGAGCCGGGTGGGTCTGCTCCAGCACGCGCGCGTACAGCGCCAGGTGCTCGTCGGCGGCGGCGGCCCAGTCGTAGCCGGCCGCGAGCGTCCGACCGAGCTCCGGATCGACCACGTCGCCCGTCAGCACGCGGTCCACGACTCCGGCGAAGGCGCGGGGCGCCCGCGCGTCGTCCGGGACGCGCGCGACCGCCCGCCCGAACACCTCCCGGATCACCGGCAGGTCCCGTGCGACGACCGGGACCCCCGCCGCCAGCGCCTCCATGGCCGACAGCCCGAAGCCCTCCTTCGTGGAGAGGAACGGCACCACCCGGGCCGCCGCGACGAGGGACGGGAGCACGGCGTGGTCGACGGGGCCGAGCACGTCGACGGGGACCCCGAGCGCCTGGCGGCGGGCATCGAAGCGCCGCCGGTAGTCGGCGTAATCGAACAGGGTCTCGCCGCCGGCGATCACGAGCCGCAGCTCCGGATGCCGGTCGTGCGCGATCGCCGCGCCCTCCAGGGCGTCGATGGTCCCCTTGCGCGGCTCGATCCCGCCGACAGCGAGCAGGTAGTCGCCGAACCGGTCGCGCCACTGCGCCCGGTCGGCTGCCGCGCCGATGCCGGCGGCCGCGCCGAACCGGGCCGAGTCGACACCGTTCGGGATGACCGTGGCCGTGCGGCCCCAGCCCGCCTGCACCTCGGCTGCCACCGCGCGAGACACCGTCACCAGGGCGATCGGGTCGGCGATCGCGCGGTCGTGGCAGCGCACGAGTTCCGGAGTCGTGAAGGTGTCCAGGTGGTGCACGGTGCGGATGCAGCCCGGCACCGCGTTCGCGGTGATGCAGTCCTCGGCATGGACCACATCGGCGTCCGCCGGATCGAACGCCGCCGACAGCGTCCGGATCGACCGCATGATGCGCGCGCCGACCGCCTCGGCGGGGTCGGGTGCGAACGGGACCACCTCGACCCGCACCGCGGGATCGACCGTGCGGAAGAAGGCGGAGTCGCCGCCCCGGCCGAGCGTCCAGACGGTCACCTGCTGGCCGCGGGCGGCCAGCGCCTCCGCGAGGGCCAGGGTGTGCACCACGCCGCCGCGCGGCTTGGTGGAGTACGTCAGGAGCGCGATGCGCATCAGCGGGCCCCGTACGCCTGCGGCGCGCGCTCCGCGAGATGGTGCAGCCGACGCCGCGCCCGGGCCACCTCGACGGCGATGTCGATGCGGGCGACAGCCAGTCCGCCCTTCGACCCGGTGCGCGCCAGGATCTCGCCGCCGGGACCGACGACCTTCGCCTGCCCCAGAAAGCGCAGCCGACCGGTCACGCCGGTCTGGTTCGAGGACACGACCACGACCTGGTTCTCCGCGGCACGGGCGCCGTCGTACAGGTCGAAGAGCCGGGACTGCCGGTCCTGCGGCAGCTTGGCGGCGCGGTCGGTGGTCGAGGCGGGCCATGCCGACAGGCAGGCGAGCGTCGTCGCGCCGTCGTCGGCGAGCGCCCGGGCGGCCTCGGGGAACGTCTTGTCGTAGTCGATCAGCATGCCGATCCGGCCGACGGGGGTGTCGAAGGCCGCGAACCGATCGCCCGCGGCGTACACACGCGATTCGTGCAGGGGCCGGTGCACCTTGCGGTGCACGCCCCACACCCCGGTTCCGGAGCAGCAGACGGCGGTGTTCCAGCGCAGGTCGGGTGCGCCGGGCACGGGCTCGGCGAGTCCCACGCAGACCACCATGTCGCCGGCGGCATGCATCACTCGGGCGAGCTCGGGACCGTCCAGCGCGATCGGCACCGGCACGTCGTCCGTCGCCGGCTCGGCCAGGTCGGAGAGGTAGCCGCCGAGGGTCGCATCCGGCAGCACCAGCAGTTGCACGCCCGCCGCCCGGGCGTCCGTCACGATCCCCTCGATCTTGGGCAGCGCCCGATCCACCTCCCGTCCGAAGTGCGCGGCGACCGCGCCCAGGCCGACCACCGCCATCGCGGTCAGGCAGCGTGGGCGGGTGCCCGGGCGCCCACCTGCTCGGCGATCCGCTCGCCGAGGTACTCGGCGTCGCGCGCGATACCGGCGAACCGCCCGCTCCCCCACGTGTACAGCCACGGAAGGCCGAGGAAGTAGAGGCCCGGCACCCCTGTGACGCCACGCTGGTGGGTCGGGTGCCCGCGCCCGTCGAAGACCCCCACCTCGACCCAGGAGTAGTCGGCGCGGTAGCCGATCGCCCAGACGATGTTCGTGATGCCGGCGGCGTGCAGGTCGAGTTCGGTCGGCTCGGTCGCGGGCCGCCAGACCGGCCGGTAGCGGTCCTCGGTCGGCGCGGCGATGCCCGCTCGCTCGATGTAGGCGTCGATGTCGTTCTTGATCGACTCCATCACTGAATCGGCATGGTCCAGGTCGCGCTCCATGGTCGCGTCGAACCGCAGGTGTGCACCGTCGGCCCCGACCAGCCGCCCGGACAGCTGCATGCCCTGACTCGCGAACAGCCGCAGGTCGATGTCGTGGCCGCCCGCGCGGCCGGTCATGTAGTGGTTCGTCGACTCCCGCTTGGTGAGGCCCGACGCGTGCTGCTCCACGCCGATGTCGTAAACGCCCATCTGCTCCAGCCACGCGATGCAGTCGCGGCCACGGTAGAAGCGGGCGCTGCGCGGGGCACGACCGAGGGCCAGGTGCACCGGCCGGCCGGCCAGGTGCAGGTCCTCGGCGATCTGCGCGCCGGACTGCCCGCTGCCGACCACCAGCACCCCGCCCGGGGGCAGCGCCTCCGCGTTCTTGTACTGCGACGAGTGCAGCTGGTGCACGTCGGCGGGAAGCTGAGCGGCGAACGCGGGCACGATCGGCCGGTGGTAGCCGCCGGTGGCGATGACGACGGCCCGGGCGTCGAGTTCGCCGGCGGAGGAGCGCACCCGGAATCCCTCCGCCGTGCGGGTGAGGCCGGTGACCTCCACCCCCTGCTCGATCGGCGGCTCGAAGCTCGCTGCATACCGCTGCAGGAATGCGTGCGTCTCGTCCTTGGTCATGAACCCGTCGGGCTGGTCGCCGTCGTAGGCGAAGCCCGGCAGCCGGCACTGGAAATTCGGAGTGACCAGGGTGAAAGCGTCCCAGCGACCGTCGAGCCACTCGTGGCCAGGTGTCGCCCGCTCGAGCACCACGTGGTCGATGTCCTCCCGCTTCAGGTGCCAGCTGACGGCCATGCCGGCCTGACCCCCGCCGACCACGACGACGTCCACCTCACGCATCGGTCAACTCCTCCTGGGCCACGACCGCGGAGAGGTCGTAGGCGTCGGGCCGGCGGTCCCGCAGGTGGAACATCGCCCGCCGCGCGGTCGCGAGCGCCTGCTGGACGTCCACGGTCGCGACCGCGAGCCCGGCCTGCACGCCGGTGTCGGCGAGCACGTCGCCGCCGGGCCCGATCACCGCGGCGCTCGAGACGAAACGCAGCGAGTGGAAGGTGCCGGCCTGGTTGGAGGCGACCCAGATGACCTGGTTCTCGAGCGCCCGCGCCTGGTCGAACAGTCGGAACCGTCGGGTCCAGCGGTCCTCGGCCAGGTCGGTCGCCCCCGCCGTGCGGGCGGCGGGCCACGCGCTGACGCAGACGATGACCTCGGCGCCGTCGAGCGCCAGCGTGCGGGCACCCTCCGGGAACGCCTTGTCATAGCAGATCATCAGACCGAGCCGGCCGACGGGCGAGTCGAAGGCGGCGAAGGTCTCCCCCGCCGCGTAGCTCATGTTCTCGCCGAGCGGCTGATGCACCTTGCGATGCACGCCCAGGATGCGGTCGCGGGTCAGCGCGACGACGGTGTTGTAGCGGACCGGGTCGTCGACCGGGCCGGCCGCCTCGCAGATGCCGAGCACGACGACCAGATCGCCGGCCAGCGACCGCACGCGGGCGAGCTCCGGCCCGTCCACACGGATCGCCGGAGGCAGCGACTCCGGCCGGCTCGTGTCCTCCGGACCGCCCAGGCTGGAGAGGTAGCCGCCGATGGCCGCTTCGGGCAGGGCGAGCAGGTCGGCGCCCTGCGCGGTGGCCTCGGCGACCAGCGCTTCGATGGTGCGGTAGTTGTCGTCGAGGTCGCGGCCGAACGATGCGGCGGCCGCCGCGAGTGTGACAGTCATGCCGGCACTCCCTTCTGGTTCAGATGTGCGCGGTTCAGGCGGGCCCGAGGCCGGTCGCGGCGTCGGGCAGTGCCGTGGTGGTCTCGCCGTCGGGCCAGCGCAGCTGCACGCCGCTGCCCGCGGTCAGGGTGCCGATACCCGCGGTGACGGTCAGGGGCGACCCCATTCGGGAGGCGCCCGGCCGGTCGGCGGTGAGCATGCCGAAACCGGGGAAGCAGGTGAGCCAGTCGCCCATCGCGGCGTCGTCGGGCGTGGGGACGCGGTCGACGTCGACGATCGCACCGCGGCCGCATGCCTCCGCGAGCATGCCGGCCGTGCCGACGATGCCCGCCATGCTGACGTCCTTCGCCGCCTTCGGCGCCGCGTCGGTGACCAGGCGGCCGAGCGCACGCAGCTCCGCACCGGTGCGTGCCGAGGAGGAGTCCCACTGGGTGTGCCCTGCGCCCCGCCGCCAGCCGCCCGCCGTGTCGACGGTCAGAGTCAGGGCGTCGCCGTAGCCGCCACCGCCGCCGCGGACGGGGCGGTCGGTGCGGCCGAGGGCGGTCACGGCCAGGGCGGGCGCCACACCGATCTGCGTGTGGCCGCCGAGCAGCGGGACGCCCCAGGCGTCGGCGCCGCTGCGCAGGCCGCCCATGACGCGCCGCACGAACGACGCGTCACGGCCGGCGACGGCGTTCATCAGTCCTGCGGGCGCCGCCCCCATCGCCGCCAGGTCGTTCAGGTTCACGAGCACGCCGCACCAGCCCGCCCACTCCGGATCGCGCTCGATCATGGCGGGCAGGATCGCGTCGCACGCGGCGATCACGTCGGTGCCGGGCACGGGGGCGCCGTCGTCGCCCACGTAGCCCTGACCGCCGAGCGACCCGGCGGGCGCGTCGCCCCACGAGGCGCCGAAGGGGTCCAGCACCTCGGCGAGCGCCGCCTTCGTCGCGCTGACGAGAGAGCGGATGCGGTCGATCGGAAACCGCATCGACACGTGCGGCACGCCGCCGATCACGTCGGTGCCCCACTGCTCCCAGCCCAGCCGGACGAACATCGGCCGGTACCGCTGCTGCACGGCGGCGTCGAACCGCAGCACGCCGCGCGCGACGGCGGTGCGGCACGCCTCCGTGATGAGCGCGGAGCCGATGCCGGCGCCCCCGCGAACGCCGGGGGCGACGACCAGCCGGCTCCCGGTCCACCAGCCGATGTCGCGCGCCCCGACCGGCGCGAGCCGCACACCGCCCTGCACCACGCCGTCGGCATCGCGCGCGACCAGGACGATCGTGCGCGGGTCGTCGTCCAGGTCGTCGGCGTCGGACGCCTCGAACAGCCCCTGCTCGGCGACGAAGGACTCGCTTCGCAGGCGCCGATAGACCGCCAGCGCCTGCGTGTCCGCCACCTCGACGGGACGGGCGTGCGTTCCGGCGTGCTGCGGCGCCGGCCGCACGCCGGCGAGGATCGGTACGTCGAGCGGCACGGTCAGGCGCCCGCCGACTTCAGCACGCCGCACGCGCCGCACGCCGCGCACCCGGCCTTCTGCTCCGAGCCGAGCATCCCGGCCGCGATCAGCAGCGCGGCGACCTGCCGCGACACGGACTCGAGCAGCGACCGCGAGGGGGCGGGCACGTGGTCGACGTCGGTGGCAAGGGTGCCTCGCAGTGGCCGGAACGGCACCACGAACGGGTAGACGCCGAGCTCGATCAGCTCCTGCGCCCAGCCGACCATGGCATCCGGCTGCTCCCCCAGGCCGACCAGCAGGTAGGTGGACACCTGGTTACGGCCGAAGACCCGCACGGCCTCGCGCCAGGCGGCGCGGTATTCGTCGAGGGAGACCGTGCTCTTGCCCGGCATCCAATGCGCCCGCACGGCGTCGTCCATCGACTCCACGTGGATGCCGATGGAGCGAGCCCCCGCGTCGTAGAGGTCCTGGATGGCCCGCAGGTGCCGGGGCGGCTCGATCTGCACCTGGATCTCCAGCTCCGGCACCGCGTCCTTGACCGCCTGCACGCAGCGGGCCAGGTGCTTCGCGCCGCGGTCCCAGCCGTTGGAGGTGCCGGTGGTCATGACCGCCTGCTCCACACCGTCCAGGTCGCGGGCCGCGCGGGCGACCTCGGCCAGCATCGCCGGCGTCTTGACCGCGATGGTCGCACCCGCGTCCAGTGAGGCCTCGATCGCGCAGAACCGGCAGCGGTCCGACTCCCCGTATCGGATGCACGTCTGCACGACGGTGGTGGCCAGCACCTTGGACCCGTGCAGGCGGGCGATCTGCTCATAGGCGATCCCGTCGGCGGTGGTCAGGTCGTAGAAGCGCGGCCGGGCGACCGGCGCGACGTCGATGCCGACGTCGATCGGACCCGCCTCGGCCGTCTCCATCACCAGCCGGCCGCCGGTGACGAGGTACGGACTCGTGCTGTTCACGGGGATGGCCGCAGCCACCCCGTCGAACAGCACATGCCCGTCGTCGCTCGGCCCGGCTCCGGCCTCCCGGTGCACGGGCGCGGCGACCCGCAGACCCCGCAGTGCCACGTCGACGCGGCGCGCGACCGGGTCCATGGCGCCCGGCGGCGCGCTGATCACGTGCGCCCCGCCGAGCGGCTCGTCGCTCCGCACGGCGGGGAGCCCCAGGGAGATCGTCACGGTCAGACCATGTAGGTGGAGTTGATGATCGCGCCCTTGTTCGCGAAGTAGATCAGCGCGTCCTGCACGTCGAGCGGGTGGCAGGGGATCGTGCCCTCGATCAGGTCCTCCTCGCGCAGGCCGTGCAGCGACAGGCCGAAGCGGCACACGAACACGGTGCCGCCCTCCTCGAGGAAGGTCGCGATGGTGTTGTTGATGTTCTGCTCGCCCGGGAACGCGGAGTCGCCGGCGGTCGGGAAGCCGCGGGTCGAGATCGCGTTCATCGCGCCGGGGCCGTAGAAGTAGAGAACGGAGTCGAAGCCCTTGCGGAGCGCCCGCAGCGCCTGCAGGCAGGCGACGAAGCTGACGCTCGACTCGTGCGCGATGCCGTGCACGAGCGTCAGGTACGACTGCCCGGGCTCGGCCTGGATGTCCGGGAAGATCTTGGTCGACCCGTAGATGGAGCTGCCCTTCGGCAGCGAGGGGTGAGCGATCTCGTTCTTCGAGGTCTCGATCTTGGCGAGGACGTCGTCGTCGAACAGGGGCATGGTCGGGTACTCCTTGATTGCGTCGGTGGTACTGGCGGTCTGGTGTGCGGGTGGGGCTGTCGGTTACGGACTGTGGGGTCGTGAGCGTGCGCTCAGCCGTAGAGCGCTTCGAAGTTCTGGCGCAGGAACAGCCGGCGCAGCACCCCGTCGCCGACAGCCGCGCTCATGCGGGCGAGCTCGCCGGCGTGGTCGCCCCACGGGGTGTCGCTGGCGAAGAGGATGCGGTCCTCCCCCAGACCGCGCTGCTCGATCTCGGCGACCAGCCACGTCGCGGCGAAGCCGATCGCCCAGCTGGTGTCGGAGTAGACCCGCTTGCCGGCGGCGATCCAGTCGAAGAACCGGCCACCGAGCAGCTTCATGTGCCCGCTCATCCCGCCGCCCAGGTGCACCAGGTGGATGCGCACGTCGTCGCCGAAGCGTTCCACCAGCGTGCCGATCTGGTCGATGTCGCTGGCCCCGCCGGGCGAGGTGTGGATGTGCACGGTCAGGTCGTGTCGCTTCGCGGTCTGGAACAGGCGCGTGAGTTGCACGAGGCAGTCCGGATCGGTCGCGCTGCCGCCGAGCAGGAAACTGGTCTTCAGCGCCTTGACGCCACGTTCGCCGGCGAGCGCGAGGGCGGCGGTGTTGGCGTCGGCGTCGGAGGGTTTGGGTGAGATCCAGAGTCCGCAGCGGATGCGGTCATCCGCGTCGGCGGCCTCGAGGGCGAGTTCGTTCAGTCCGAACGCCACCTCGGGGATGGGGACGCCGTAGTTCGGCAGCACCAGCGTGCGTTCGGTCCCCTCGGCGTCGAGGTCGGCGATCAACTCGCGGACGGTCGCTCGCGCGGTGCGATCGGCCTGCACGGGCGGACCGCCGTAGAACGGGTAGGGCGGCAGGACGCCGATGTGCCGGTGTGCGTCGTGCACCCCGGAGGCCATGCCTCAACCCTCCGCGCGCACCGTTTCGGCATGGTTTCCGGAGGAATACGTTCCAGTTACCGGCCCGGCGTATCGGGCACGGGTGGATCGGTTGAGGGTGCTGTGCGTCGTCGTCCCATCTGTTGTCGTGGTTCGGGTGGTCCGGTCCAGTGGGATGGCACGAGGTGGGGGAAGCCCTGGTGCATCCGGATCTTCCACCGGGTGGTCGTATGGGCGAGGTGGTGGTGGAAGGAGCACAGCAGTACCCCGTTGGTGATGTCGGTCGGTCCGGTATCCCGATGCCACCATTCGACGTGGTGGGCGTCGGTCCACGACACCGGTGCCGTGCACCCCGGCCACGCGCATCCACCGTCGCGTGCGGCGATCGCGCGTTTCTGTGCCGGAGTGAACAGTCGAGTCCGCCGGCCGAGGGTGAGTGCCTCGCCGTGGTCGTCGGTGACCAGCAGTCGTGTGGTGCCGCTGCAGGTGAGCCGTTCGATGGTGGGGATGGAGAACCGTCCGAGGACTTCCTCCGCCCACCCGGACCCGGCGTGCCGGGTCAGGTCGGACACGGTGGCATGCACGACGACCTCGTGGGGTGTGCTACCGGAGTCGCCGCTGCCGTCCTGTTCGGCGCGGATGCCGGCACGGAGGATGCCGATCACGATGTCGTGGTCGAACTGCGGCTTCGTGCGCGGCTCCTCGGCGGCCTCATGCCAGCACGGCTCATCCGGGGTGCCGGTCACCCCGTCATCTGCCGCCTCGGTGGTTCCGTGCTGCCAGGTGGACTGTCGGCGATGCGCGGTCAGCGCGGAGCGGATCAGGGCGGTGTCCTCACCGATGGTGTCCAGCGTCCACCGGGTCGTCCCGTCCTCCCGCAGGCGCCCCTGCCGGAACGCCCGCGCCCGCCGCTGCTCCACCTCGGTGGGCACCGGCCCGTCGGGGTCGATCCACGCCTCCACCCGCTGCACGGTCTTCCGCAACTCCTCTGGTGGGAGCACCGCCGCCCGCTCCGCGAGGACCCGATCGGCCCGACCGATGTCGGTCGCTTTCGCCCGCCGGGAGGTGCGCGTCAGTACCTCGGTCGCCTCGCGGGCGGAGTCGATCCCGATCTCGCCCCGCTGGACGGCCTCGGCGAGTGCCGGGAACCGGGCAGGCAACTCCTCACCGGTGAGGGTCAACCCCGGCGCGAGGACCTTCCCGAGCTTCACCCGACGCGTCGCCTCCCGCGGGTCGATCCGCAGGCGACGGGCGAGGTGCTCCACCCCGGTCCGGTCACCTGCCCGCTGTGCCAGCCCGTCCAGGCCCGTACCGGGCAGGGAGCGCTGGTCGATCTCGGCCGCCACGGCGAGACGCCGCGCATCGGCCACCCGACCGATCGCCTCCCACGCCTCCGCCTCAGCCAGCAGCTCATCATCGGCGAAGGTGCGACGCACGCGGGGCGCGGCGAGCACGACCGCGAGGGCCTCCCGCGTCGACACCGCCACCGCTTCCACACCCCGAACACTGTCACCACCCACCGACAGTGGATCCGACCCGAGATCGACTCCTCAACAGGTACTACCTGCGACGGGCTTCGCGTGCCGACAGACAGGCCGTCCGCGGCTCAGGCGGCGACGAGCATTCGTTGGGGCAGGTGCGCGGCGAGCAGGTCGAGGGTGCGCTCGCGGGCCGGCGTGCGGTCGATCGGGTCGCCCTCGTGCGCGCCGGCGCCGACGGTGACCATCACCTCGTCCACCTCGAAGCGGGCGGCGAAGGCGGCAAGTCGCTCCGCGACGTCGTCGGCGGCACCCACGAACCAGCGCCCCAGCATCGTGTCGACCAGGTCCTGCTGCGGCTGCGTCAGCGTCGCCGCGGCGGCCTGCTCCACGGTGTCCAAGGCCGTCAGCGGCGTGCCGGTGCGCAGTCGCGCCATGTGCTGCAGCTGCGGCAGCGCGAGCGCTCGCGCCTCCGCATCCGTGTCGGCGGTGACGACGTTCGCGGTCAGGAAGGTGCGCGGCACCGCCTGCGACACGCTCGGGACGAAGCGGGAGCGGTAGAGGTCGAGCATCCGCTCGGTGCCCTCACCGGAGAAGTGGTGGGCGAAGACGTAGGGCAGGCTCAACTCGGCGGCCAGTTGCGCTGAGTAGTCGCTGGAGCCGAGCAGCCAGACCTCCGGCCGGCCGGCAGCGGCGGGGGTCGCCCGCACGACGTACTGCTCGCCCGTGCCGAGGCGCAGCGCCGCGCCGTCGGCATCGAGCAGCGCCTCGATGTCGCGGATGTGGTTGGGGAAGGCGTCAACCTCGCTCGTGTGCCCGCTGGAGCGCAGCAGCGCCGAGATGACGGGGTCGCTGCCGGGCGCGCGGCCGAGGCCCAGGTCGATGCGACCGGGGGCCGCCGCCTCCAGCACCGCGAACTGCTCCGCGACGACGAACGGGGCATGATTCGGCAGCATGACGCCGCCGGAGCCGAGGCGGATGCGGCGGGTACGGCCGGCGAGCACGCCGAGCAGCACGGGCGGGTTGGTCGAGGCGACCGAGGGCATGTTGTGGTGCTCGGCCAGCCAGTAGCGGCGGTACCCGAGCTCGTCGGCGTGCTCGGCGAGCGCGACCGTCGCGGCGATGGCATCGGCGGAGTGCTGGCCCCGACGCACGGGGACGAGGTCGAGCACGGACAGCGCGAGATCGGACATGCAGGATGTAACGCTGCCGGCCGCGCTCGACTTCCACCCCGGCCCGCGTCTACCCCGATCCGAGTCACGTGCTCATGCGCGCGCATGGGCAGATGACGCAGACCTGGGCAGAAGGCGTGCGGTCCAGAATGAGCGGATGAGCACCTTCCCCATCTCCACCGGCGAACCGCGCACGCGGGACACGGTCCGGCACGAGGTACGGCGCCGCTCACTGACAGTGCAGTCGCGCACGCGGCTGACCGACTCGCTGGTGCGCTTCACGCTCGTCGGCGACGACCTGGCCGGGTTCACGAGCTTCGGCCCCGAGGATCACGTGAAGGTGGTCTTCGACAGCGCCGACGGCCCGGTCGGCCGGGACTACACGCCGAGCGAGTTCCGGCCGCTGGGCCGCTCGTCGGGGCCGGAGCTGGATCTGGACTTCGTCGTGCACGGCACGGCTGGTTCGGCGACGGCGTGGGCGACCGCGGCGCAGCCCGGCGCGACGCTGCAGGTGGGCGGGCCGCGGGGCTCGCGGTTGGCGCCGGCCGGCTTCCGGAACGTGATCCTGCTCGCGGACGCGTCGGGGATGCCGGCGCTGCGCCGCTGGGTCCGTGCCTATGCGGGCGTGACTCCGGTGCACGCGGTGCTCTTCGGCGACGACGCCACCCTGCTCGACCACCTGGATGAGGCGGAGGCGCTGGCGGCGACTCCGCAGGTGGCCCTGACCGGCCGCTTCGACCTGCTCGAGGTCGTCCGTGCGCAGGACATCACCGCCGACACCTTCGTCTGGGCCGCCGGCGAGGCCGGCGACCTGATCCCGGTGCGCCGCTGGCTGAAGGGCGAGGCGGGACTGCCCGCAGGCAACCTGTCCCTGCACGGTTACTGGAAGCGCGGCACAGCGGGCCTCGACCACCACGCGCCGCTCGACCCCGCCGATCCGGACTAGTGCCGCGCTGCTTGACCGCCTGAGGAACTCAGGCGATTTCGAGAAATGCAAGCGCCAACCGGCCGGATCCGGCTTCGGAACTCGATTTCTCCTGAATTCCTCGGCGGGTGCGGCACGGCAAGCGGGCGTGGCAGGTCAGCGGATGACGGAGGGCCGGTCGTCGTGGGGGCCCGTGTCCGCGATCGCGCGCGCCGCGATCAGCAGCGCCACCACGCCGAGGGCCGCCCGCAGCGCGACGAAGACCAGCACGGCGTAGCCGACCCGCTCGCCCTGCGCGATGAGCACCCCGCCGATCGCGGCCAGGGCGGCGTCGCCGACGAACGAGATGCGCAGCCAGAACAGCAGCCGGCTGCTCGGCGTCACGCTCGCCATCCGCACGCTCGCCGTCTGATCATCAGAACCCGGTCGGCGCGTGCGGGACGTAGTGCTCGGCGAGCAGCGCCAGTTCGTCGTCGTCCAGCTCCAGCTGCTCCGCGGCGATCGCGTCGTCCAGCTGCTGCGGCGTGGTGACCCCGACGATCGGCGCAGTCACCGCCTCCTGGGCCAGCACCCAGGCCAGCGCGATCTGCGCCCGCGGAACCCCGCTGCCCGCGGCGACCTGCGCGACCGCCTCGACGATGCGGCGGTCCGTGTCGGCGGTCGCCACGAAGAGCGACCGGGCGAACTCGTCGCTCTCGGTCCGGTTCGTCGTGGCGTCCCAGTCGCGCGTCAGCTTGCCGCGCGCCAGCGGCGACCACGGGATGACGCCCACGCCGGAGTCGAGGCAGTACGGCAGCATCTCGCGCTCCTCCTCGCGCATCAGCAGCGAGTACTGATCCTGCATCGATACGAAGCGAGTGAGCCCCTCGATGTCGGCGGTGTGCTGCATCTCGGCGAACTGCCACGCCCACATCGAGGACGCGCCGATGTAGCGCGCCTTGCCCGCCTTCACCACGTCGTGCAGCGCCGCCATCGTTTCGGCGATCGGCACCGTGGGGTCGAAGCGGTGGATCTGGTAGAGGTCCACATAGTCGGTGCCGAGCCGGCGAAGGCTCGCGTCGATCTGCGTCATGATCGCGCCGCGGCTGAGGCCGGCGCCGTTCGTGCCGGGACCCATCCGGCCGTGCACCTTGGTGGCGATCACGACCTCGTCGCGCTTGGCCGATTCGTTCAGCACGGTGCCCGTGATCTCTTCGCTGCTGCCGTCGGAGTAGACGTTGGCGGTATCGAAGGTCGTGATACCGGCCTCGAGCGCCTGCCGGATGATCGGCCGCGCCTGATCGAGTGGCAGCGACCAGGCGTGGCCGCCGCGGCCGGGTTCGCCGAAGCTCATGCAGCCGAGAATCACGCGGCTGACGTCGAGGCCGGAGGCGCCGAGTCGAATCGTGTCCATGTCGCCATGATGACGCCGTCGGCTGGGCGACCGGTGCGGTCAGCGCGCCGTACCCTCGACGGGCCATGCGATCAGCGGGTTCGGCCGATCAGCAGGTCGACCCGCAGGCCGTCCCGCGTACTGACGACGGCGGCCGGAATGCGCGGCGTGCGGCCCGCGAGTTCGAGCCGGGTGATCGCCTCGCTGACAGGCCCCTCCAGCCCGCGGGGCACCTCGCCCACCGGACCGATCACGCGGCCGTCGGCGAACAGGCGTACGGCGATCGGCGCGTCGGTGCGCTCCTCCTCCGCGGTCCGCCGGGCGATGGCGGTCTGGATCTCGGCGGCCTCGATGCCGGCGATCAGATCCTGATGGTCGTCGCTGCCGGCGAGGCGGATGGTGACCCGGCTGCTGCCGGGCAGCAGGTCGAACTTGTAGTCGTCGAGCGAACCCGAGCCCTGGTCACGGGGACCCCAGCGGGGGTCGAGCACTCGGCGCCTGAACCTCACCGGACCATTCTGGCCGACCGCCGAAGTCGGCGGCCGCTCTCACCGGAAGCGGCTCAGCTGGGGAAGATGGCCGAGTGGAGCGGAGGGATGACGAGAACCAGGCCGAACAGCACGGCCGCGATGCCGATCGCGAAGCAGACCACCGCGCCGGCCATGGCCGCCGGCCGGGGGGCCGCGATGTGCGCGTCCGCGCCGCCGTGTGCCGCTTCCAGCAGCCGAAGGCCGACGGCGTACGAGACCGCGATCAGCACGGTCACGACCAGGGCCGATACCGCGACCAGGACGAAGAGATTCCACTTGATCTCGATCGGCGCCGCGGCTGCGGCAAAGACGATCACCGACATCAGACTGTTCCGACCTTCTCGCGCTCCGGGGCTTCGTTCACGTTCTTCGCGGTGACGGGGTTGCGACGCGACAGCAGGTAGATCGTGCCGATGCCGACCACCGCCAGCACCGCGATCGCGATCAGGCCGAGCGTGCTGCTGGCCGCGACGAGCGCCGCCACCGCACCGATGACCGCGGCCGACGGCAGGGTGACGATCCAGGCCAGCGCCATCCGCCCGGCCGTGCCCCAGTGCACCGAGGAGAGCCGCTTGCCGACGCCGGAGCCGATGACCGAGCCGGTGACCACCTGGGTCGTCGACAGCGCGAAGCCCAGGCTGGAGGAGGCGAGGATGGTCGCCGCGCCGGCCGTCTCGGCCGCGAAGCCCTGGGGCGGCTCGACGTCGGTGATGCGCTTGCCGACAGTGCGCATGATGCGCCAGCCGCCGAGGTAGGTGCCGAGGGCGATGGCGAGCCCGCACGCCAGGATCACCCAGAACTGCGGCCCGGTACCCGAATCCTGGTACTTCGCCGCGATCAGGGTCAGCGTGATGACGCCCATCGTCTTCTGGGCGTCGGAGGTGCCGTGGGCCAGCGAGACGAGCGAGGCCGAGACGGTCTGCGCGGTGCGGAACCCGCGGGCGGAGTTCTTCAGGCCCCCGCGGCTGATCCGGTAGACGAGGTACGTGGCGACCAGTGCGACGAGGCCCGCGGTGAACGGGGCGAGCAGCGCCGGAATGACGATCTTGGTCAGCACGGTGCCGAAGTCGATGGCACCGAACCCGGCACCGATGATCGCGGCACCGATCAGGCCGCCGAACAGCGCGTGCGTCGAGCTGGACGGCAGGCCGAGGTACCAGGTGATCAGGTTCCAGAGGATCGCGCCGACCAGGCCCGCGAAGATGAGCGCGGGGGTGATCTCGACTCCGTTCTCACCCTCACGGACGATGCCCTGCGACACCGTGCTGGCGACCGCCGTGTTGAGGAATGCGCCGACCAGGTTCAGGACGCCGGAGATGAGCACGGCGGTGCGCGGCTTCAACGCCCCGGTGGCGACCGAGGTCGCCATGGCGTTGGCCGTGTCGTGGAAGCCGTTGGTGAAATCGAAGACCAGAGCGAAGACGATCACGAGCAGCACGGTCACCAGCACGTCCATGCGAGGACGGTAGGTAGCAGTGGTGAACGGGGGGGAAACGCACAGTTAGGCGGGAACATCCGGAGGATCTCGTCGGTTGTGCCGTACATGCAGCGAAGGACCCCGCGGATCGCAGAAGAGATCGAGGACGAGTTCGGCAACGTCACCCGGTATCGCCGACACCCGAACGGGCGCGGCTTGGTGGCCACGACCGCGACCGTCGACCCGACGGCGTTCCTGGCGCCCAGCGTCTACGTCGAGCCCGGCGCCCAGGTGGGCCGCGCCGCGACGATCGCGACCGGCAGCTGGGTGGACCGCGAGGCGGTCGTCGGCCCCGGCGCGCACCTCGGTGCCGCGGTGCACGTGGGGCCCCAGGCCGTGATCGGTGCCGGAGCGCATGTGGGCAGCCACTGCAAGATCGGGCCGGGCGCTCGTATCGAGAGCCGCGCCCGCGTCTCCCCCGACCGCCAGGTGCCCCAGGGCGCCGTGGTCCCCGCGACCGGCGAGGTCACCTCAGCGGCATGAAGCCGCGGGAGTGACACCGGCGTCGATGATCCGGCGCGATCAGCCCTGAGGCTGGTCCTTGGGGGGCTCCATGTACCACTCGGTGAACGCCCGGGCGAGGCCGTCGTCGGTCAGTTCGATGACCCACAGATTGTCGTAGACGTCGCCGTCGTCGTATCGGGTGCGGCCCTGCACCACCGCTGTGGGACCGTCGACCGCGATCACCGACCAGGTGAAGGCGTGGTCGCCCGCCTCGTCCCGCGCCTCGCCCGTCCACTGGGCGATGATCGCGTCGACGCCGCGCAGCGGCTCGTCCCAGGGATGGAACCGATACGCGGCATCGGGCGTGAAGATGGCGCGCACGTCGTCGGGATCGTTGGAGTCCCAGGCGACGAGGTAGCGATGGATCCAGTCGTCGACGGCGTCCCTGGAACTCACGGCACGATCCTTCCGCCGACGATCGGCCCTCGGCCGAGCGGTTATCGACGCAGGCCGAGCCGCTCGATGAGTGAGCGGTAGCGGGCGATGTCGATGTCCTGCAGATAGCCGAGCAGACGGCGGCGCTGGCCCACGAGCAGCAGCAGCCCACGACGCGAGTGGTGGTCGTGCTTGTGCAGCTTGAGGTGCTCCGTCAGATCCTTGATGCGGGTCGTGAGCATCGCGACCTGCACCTCCGGCGAGCCGGTGTCGCCCGGGTGAGTGGCGTACTCGTCGATGATGGCTTTCTTGACGTCGGCATCCAATGCCATGTGGGTCGTCCTCTCACTCGCTGCGCGGTGCACGTCGCCTGGTGCGTCGTGCGCTCTGGGCCCGCGGCCGTTTCACGGCGGTCGACAACGTTACCGCACCGGCCTGCCCCCATTTCGCGCGATCCTGCCGCCGATCAGGTGCCGCTGCGAGAGAGTTGACCCGCGCGTTCGTCTCGAGCCGCGGACGGAGGGGACGACGTGTCCGGCCTGCTCGACGTCGCGCTGATCGTGCTGCTGCTGGCCTACCTGGTCTACGGGTACCGGCTGGGGCTGATCCGCAGCCTGGGTGCACTCGTCGGGATCGCCCTCGGCGCCGTCGCCGCAGCACTCCTGGGGCCGCCGATCGGTGCCCTGTCCAAGGATGCGACCGTCCGCGTGATCGCGACGATCGTGGTCTCCTGCGTGCTGATCCTGCTGGGGCACGGCATCGGCGCGGCAATCGGTGCCGCGATCGGGCGCCGCGTGCAGCGCGGACCGCTCGGGCTGGCCGACCGGATCCTCGGCGGAGCGATCAACCTGGTCGTCGCGGCATTCGTCGTCTCGGTCGTCGCCACGGGCATCGCTGCCCTGGGCGTGCCGTTCCTGGCGCAGCCCATCGCCTCCTCCCGGGTGCTCGGCACGATCGAGGCGGTGACCCCGCCACAGGTTGCCACCGCCCTGGCACAGCTGCGCACGACCATGCTGCCGGGCGGCCTGCCGGTGCTGAACCAGACGCTCGGCGGTCCGACCACATCGCCGAGCCCGCCGTCCGTGCAGACCGGGACGGCGTCGCTTCGGACGGCCGCCTCGTCGGTGGTGAAGGTGACCGGCACCGCATACGCCTGCGGTCAGGATCAGTCCGGCAGCGGTTTCGTGATCGCCGCGCACCGCGTGCTGACGAACGCCCACGTGCTGACCGGAGTCTCGAGGCCGGTCGTGCTCGACCGCGACGGTGACGTGCACCTGGGAACGGTCGTCTGGTTCGACGGACGGCACGACCTGGCCGTCGTCGCGGTGCCGTCGCTCGACGCGCCGGCGCTGACCGTCGCGTCCGATCCCGCACCGGGCGACTCCGGAGTGGTCGACGGCTACCCGTTCGGCGGGCCGTTCCACACCGGCTCGGCCGGCGTCGTCTCGAGCGCGCCGACGCCCGTGCGGGACATCGTCGGCAGCGGGACGACGATCCGCCAGGTGGTCACCCTTGCCGCCGACGTGGAGCAGGGCAACAGCGGCGGTCCGCTGCTGACCCCGGCCGGGACGGTGGCGGGCATCGTGTTCGCCAGGAGTGCAACGACCGACGGCGTCGGCTACGCGATGGCACCGCAGGACTTCCGCCCGGTGGTCGAGGACGCACCGACGCTGCAGCGAGCGGTCTCGACCGGCGCCTGCCGCAGGGACTGAGTTCTCCGAGCGCTCAGCGCACCGGTACTCCCCGTACAGGCCGAAACCCCCGGGACAGGAATAGGCAGTCGCGCCACTAGAATCCTGAGGTCTTGCATACGAAGTCGGGCCGACACTCAATCCCCGCTCACGATTGCTAACTCGAGTCCAGCCTACAATCACGCAAAAGAACTAGCCTATTCCACTCGAAACGATTTCGCGGAGCCTATCGCATACCCGGAGGGACACGATGTCATGAACCGCCATACGCGCCCCGAAAAGACCGACCTGCGTTGTGTTGTTCTGGACGCAGATAGACGTCGTCTCAGAACGTTGGCGTCGCACCAGTCACAGACGCCATGTAGACCGAGCGCGAGAACAACTCGTAAGCTGTTCCCTGAACGTTGACGGTGCCCTGGTGGATTCCCATGAAATCAGATCCCGCGATCACTGTGCCCCCACTATCGCCATTTACCGTGCCGAATGCGTTGGTGAGGATCAGGTTCGTCACCGTCGTAGTAACAGGCTGGTCGGAGTAGTTCTGCGCGCCAATATAGCCGCAAGTCAAATCACCGCCGTGGGTTTGCCCGTAAACCGCGCCCGAAACGCAAACCTTGCGGTTGATTCCATAGCCCGCACTGTCATCTGTGTTCGAGGGGAGGCCGGTCATTTGTGACGACACGACGTTGTTGCTGGAAAGAAAGTTCTTTGTTGCCGCACTCGCCGGAACTGGTCCAATGGACTGACAGTCGCATTTCGACGTCCCACCTCCATATGCTCCGTTGTTGTTCGTTCCGGTTCCGAAATGGTCTCCATTCGTGCTGTAATCGCCCTCGTGCCAGTGATATCCAGGCGGGTTGCAATGACCGGCTGTGATTTCATAGTAGGAAGTTCCACTCGCGCCGCCCCTGGCACGCGAGAAGCCCGATGTACAGAGGTTCTGGTTCTCATCAGTACTGATCGCGATTCCACCATAAAGTGGACCCGACGCCTGGTTGCGACTCGCCTGAAACTCAGGGCCACTCCCTTGAGTGACTGATATGAAGGGAGCGTTATAACGCGCGCGAAGTTCTTCCTGGACGGTAGCTGGAGAGTCGCCAGAAGTTGTGATCATGATGTGGGTAGGAAACTGGCCGATGGTCGTGACGTGTAGACCCTCAAGCTTCTTATCCGCCCAGTCCCTACTGAGGGCTTCATAGGTGCTCCTGAGTTGAGCGAGAGGCGTGTCCTGAACTGTGACCGCAACCTCGGTCCCTTGCGGCACGAGTATCTTGAGGCTGTCAAGAAGCGTGCTCGCGGCGGCTGATTCTAAGGGATCGGAAGTCAGGGCGATCGATATACCGCTCGGTTTGGACAGGTCGATAGCAACGCCGCCGAACAGTGTCGACTTACCACCGAGCGATTCAATCGCACCGAGAACCGAGTTCAACCGATCTCTTCCCTTGATTACCGCTGACTCACTAGGGGTGAGCGGAATGCCAAGCTCAGTCGAGGTTGAAGTTGAGGCTGCGTCGACCTGCTCGATCCAAGCGGTGTCGTATCGCAGTCCAGACTGCTCGCGGAGCTGTATCTCGCGCGCCGGAGGGATGGCGACCTGCACTCGAGGTGAATCCGCGTTCGCGGGTTGGGTCGCTAGTACAGATGCGACAGCGCAAGACAAGGCCATGAGCAGTATCTTGAGACCTGCTCCGCGAGTTTTCGGACGAGTCAAGACTGATTCTCCCCATCGTCTTTGAAGCGGAAGGTACTAGCGACGCGGCAGCGGATTTAGATCAAACCCACGTGCAACCCTCGACTCAAGATGGCGAAGCAACTGTGATCCGCGAACCATGTGCCCTACAGGGTGCATTGGATGGTAGAGCCGCGGACCGAGAGTTGTCAATCCAGCACGATCGCGCAGACAGAGGCGATCTTGTGCCAGTGCCGCTCGCCTTCCGGCGCCACCTGGCGTGGCCGTAGACAGTATCGCAGGGCCGGTCTAGGCCTGCAGAATCTCCTCCGCTGATTACGCAGGCGGTGCGCTCGCGTCGAACTAAGCGGGGTCGACGATGTACAGCCGCTGCGTGGGTCGCGTGAGGGCGACGTAGAGGGAGCCCGCCCCGTCGGTTTCCGCGATCGCCTGCTGGTCGACCACGACGGCGGCGTCGAACTCGAGCCCCTTCGCCGTGCGCGCCGTCAGGACCGTCACGCGGGCGCTCAGCCCGGTCTCGCCGGCGCCGATCCGCTCGCCGATGCCGTCGAGGGCCGCCCGGATCGCCGCCAGCCGGGCCTGCGGCGCGATCACGGCGATGGTGCCCGTCGCATCGATCGAGCGGTCGCCGAGCACCACCGACCGCACCCCGCCGGGCAGGTCGTCGGTCGTGCGGACGTCGATGGGCCAGCCGGCCTCGCGGACCGACCGTGACGGCGTGATGGGCAGGGCCAGGCGGCGGGCGGTCGCCTCGGCGAGCTGTGCGATCTGGCGGGGCGTGCGGTAGTTGACGCTGAGCCGCTCCAGCCGGAAGTCCTCGGTGAGCGCGCCGAGCGCCTGCTGCCAGGACTCGGGCGGCCGCACCATGGCGGTCTGGGCGAGATCGCCGACCACGGTGAAGGATCGCAGCGGTCCGCGCCGGCGCAGCAGGCGCCACTGCATCGGCGTCAGCTCCTGCGCCTCATCGACGACGATGTGCCCGTACGTCCAGGTTCGGTCGCTCGCCGCCCGCTCGGCGGTGGTCAGGGTGGCGGCCTCGTCCGCGAAGGAGTCGGCGATGGACTCGGCGCTGACCTGCCCCTCGACACCCATGTTCGTGATCGCCTGGCGGGCGTTCTCGAGGTCGCGTTCGCGCTGCGCCTCGCGCGCCTGGCGGTGCGCGTCGGCGGCGACGTCGGCCTCGCCCAGCAGTTCGGCCGCCTCGTCCAGCAGCGGCACGTCCGACACCGTGAACGGCGCCGTGCGTTCGCGGCCGAGCAGCGCTCGGTCCGTCTCGCTCCACCCCGGAGTGACGGCCGCCAGGTAGGCGGGGCGGCTGTAGAGATCGCCGAGCAGCTTCTGCGGCGTCAGCGGGAGCCACGCGGAGTTCAGCAGCACCTTCACGTCCTGCGCAGTGCGCAGATCCTCCCGCAGCATGCGCCGGTCGTCGTCGTCGATGGTGCCGCCGCGGGAGCTCACCTGGTCGGCGAGCGCGGCGGTCAAGGCGCCGAGGGCCTCGCGGACGAAGGTCACGCGGGCGACATTGTGTGGGCGACGGCTCTGCTGCGCCCGGCGCAGCGCGCGCTGCAGCAGCTCCGGTGGCACCGTCAGTACCTCGTTGCCGATGCGCACGCTCGTCGCCTGCTCCGGCGCGACCTGACGGGCGTGCACGGCTCGCCGCAGCACCTCCACCATCTGCGGGCGCCCCTTCAGGGCGGCCGCCTCGGGATGCTCGACGGCGGTGGCCTCGGCTCCCGGATAGAGCTGGCCGACGGTGCGCAGCACCACGCCGGATTCGCCCAGGGAGGGGAGCACCTGCTCGATGTACTGCAGGAAGCTGCGCGACGGGCCCACGATCAGCACGCCGCTGCGCGCCAGCCGCTCCTTGTGCGCGTACAGCAGGTAGGCGGCCCGGTGCAGTGCGACCGCGGTCTTGCCCGTGCCCGGTCCGCCCTGCACCACGAGGACGCCGCGCAGCTCCGAGCGGATGATGCGGTCCTGCTCGGCCTGGATCGTGCCGACGATGTCGTGCATCCGCCCGGTGCGCTGCGCGGAGAGGGCGGCCAGCAGCGCCGACTCGCCCGTGAGCGTGACGTTCTCGGGCACGTTGCCGGGGTCGAACACCTCGTCCTCGACGGCGGTGACGGCGCGACCGCGGGTGGTCAGGTGGCGGCGGATGCGCACACCGAGGGGCGTCGCCGGCGTCGCCTGGTAGAACGCGCTGGACTGCGGCGCCCGCCAGTCGAGCAACAGGGGGTGCTGGTCGTCGTCGCGCAGCCCGATGCGGCCGATGTAGCGCTGATCGCCGCCCTCGGTCGTCAGCCGGCCGAAGGCGAGCCGATCGTCGACGTCTCGCAGCTGCCGCAGTCGCTCCTCGAACAGCGCCGCCATCGCGTCGCGCTCCGACCGGGCCTGATGCGTGCCGGTCGCACCGCCGGCGCGGATGCGCTCCAGCTGGTCGCCGCTCTCGCGGCGCAGGGCGTCCAGCCGGGCGTAGAGCCGAGCGACGTAGTGCTGCTCGCGCGTGAGCTCGCTCTCGCCGGTCTCGGCCACTCGCGCTTCCTTCCAGCCGAATCCGCGCGTGCGACGGTCCTGCACGGATGCGGACGGCCACGGAATGGGCGAGCCATTCTACGGGCCCACCCATCGGGCTCATTCATCGACGGCCCCGCCGGGTCGGCGGCCTCGCCCTGGTCGTGCGCCACCGGGACGCCTGTGCCGAGAAGGGCGTGTCGCGGTAGGCCCACTCGGGCAGCACGCTATTCGCGAGCAGCGCGGCGATCAGTCTCGTCAACGAATATCCCGGGTCCGCCGACTGGGCCAGGTCGACGAACCGGCCGGCGAGGGTCCCGCGGCCGAGCGCCCAGTGCAGCCACGCGATCGAGGTGAGCACCGGCGCACGGCGATCCTGTGGTGTGAGGGCCGCGACGTCCTTCAGCCGCACGATCGCCCGCTCGATGCGGGCGGGATCCGGCCGTGCCATGTCCCCACCGGTGAAGGCCATGGCCGTCGGCTCGTCGATCGTCACGGGCCGGTCTTCGCCGCCGCGGCGCCAGGCGTGGCTGCCGAACTCGGCGCCCCAGCCGATCTGCAGCAGCACGATGTCGCGGAGCGCGGGAATGCGGAGGGCTGCGGCCAGCAGCACGGTCGCATCGTCGGGGAGGCCGAAGCCCGACCCCGTCGCCGTCAGGGCGCCCTCGATGCGGTCGCTCGGGTCCAGCTGCAGCAGGTCGTCGGCGCCGTTCGCCAGGCGGGCGGCGACCGCGCGCTCGAACCGGTGCTGCATCGCGGGCGGCCGCTCGGACAGCCGTACGGCTGCGTCGATGTCGAGCAGATCGCGGCCGAGCAGGCCGCTGTCGAGAAGGCCGTCGCCGACCGGATCGTCCTGGATCGTTGCCAGCGGCTGCGCAGCCCGGCCGCTCCCGTGCCCTGCCGAACTCCAGCCGTCGGCGGCGACCATGAACACGCTCTTCACCGTGAGGCCGGCACGGTCGGCGCAGGTCGCGACCTGATGCAGCAGTGCCGCTTCCGGACCGCGGATCGCCTCGCGATGGGTGGCGTCGGTGTAGGCGACGGCCGCGATGCCGTCGACCTGGTCGATGCGGCAGATGAGACCGATGTAGAGGTCCGCGAACGCGGACAGATCCGCGCCTGCTGCCGGGAGGTCGACCCGGAGGGCGCTGCCGGTGCGGGAGCCGCTGAACGCAGCCAGTACCAGGCTGCGCGCGGGACGCATGCCGACGAGACGGGGTACGAGACGCAGGAAGTCGGCGGCGCTGTCCGCCTTCACGACGGTGGGTGTGGTCATGGCGGCGAGCGTGCCGCCCCGGCTGCCCGCGCGGGCGGCCGGGGTTGCCGGACGGGCACGAGCGGCCGCTCGACGCAGCTGTGGAGGAGCGGATGCGCCCCACTCGGTCTGCGCGGATTCGCGTCGTCTGCTGCTGCGCGCGCCGGCGCAGGTGACGCCGATGTGGGCAGTCGGGGCAGCAGGTCAGTCGATCAGCCGGATCGCGTGGACGGATCGCCCCGCGAGGCGTTTCCGGCCGCCGAGTCCCGCCAGCTCCATGACGACTCCGACGCCGGCCACGGAGCCGCCGGCGCGCTCCAGCAGCGTGCAGGTGGCGGCGACGGTGCCGCCGGTCGCGAGCACGTCGTCGAGCACCAGCACCCGGGCGCCGACGGGGAACTCCTCGGGCCGCACCTCGAGCGCCGCGCTGCCGTACTCCAGGTCGTAGTGCTCGGTGAGCGTCTGCGGCGGCAGCTTGCCGCCCTTGCGGACCGCGAGCACCCCGGTGCCGGCGGCGTAGGCGGCGGCCGCGGCCAGCAGGAACCCGCGGGCCTCGATCCCCGCGACCACGTCGAAGGATCCCGCGAAGGTCGCCACCAACTCGTCGGTGATGGCGCGGAGCGCCGTGGCGTCGGCGAGGGTGGGCGTCAAGTCGCGGAACAGCACCCCGGCGTGGGGGAAGTCGGGTACCACCGCGGTGAGCCGGTCGACGAGTTGCGCTGCGGTCTCGGTGCCGCTGTCCCGCCTGCCCCTTCCCCTGCTACCGATGTCCCTGCTACCGATGTCACTGCCACCGCTGTCCACACGGCGGAGACTAGCTGGGGCCGCGGGCCGAGAACGATCCGGGCCCGGACAGACTCATCGCCCGGTGGTGCGGCGCTGCCTGCAACTCGCCCGGGCGATGAATCAACGGATTCAGAGTGCTCCCGTCCGGTGCCGTTCCGCAAGAACCTGTTCCTGGGAGAACGATTCGGGCGGCGTGTCGTGCTGGGGCGCCGAGCGCTCGCCGGATCAAGCCTTCAGCAGGTCGATCACGAAGATCAGGGTGTGTCCGGAGAGGCGGTGCCCGGCGCCGGCCGCCCCGTAGGCGAGGTGCGGGGGCACGATCAACTTGCGGCGCCCGCCCACCTTCATGCCGGGGATGCCCAGCTTCCAGCCCTGGATCAGGTTGCCGAGCGGGAACGAGATCGACTGGCCGCGGCTCCAGGAGGAGTCGAACTCGTCGCCGGAGTCGTAGTCGACGCCGAGGTAGTGCACGGTGACGGTGCCGCCGTCGACCGCTTCTGCACCGTCGCCGACGACGATGTCCTCGATCACGAGGTCGTCTGGGGCGGGGCCGTCGGGGGCGTCGAGCTCGGGCTTGCTGCTGAGGTCGGTCATGACAGTCAGTCAAGCACCGGCGTCCGGACAGGAAGCTGCACAGGGCGGACGGGACCTCGGGCGGGCGGGACGGAGCAAGGCTGAGGCCGGATCGCGGAGAATTACGGCAGCATGTCGGCCGATCCCACTCCCTCGCCTCCGGCGACCCGGCGGGGACACCTGGTCGACGTGGCTCCGCTTCGGCACTCCCCCGCCTTCGCGCGGCTGTTCGCGGGTCGCGCCCTAGCCGGCATCGGGTCGCAGTTGACGATCTTCGCGGTGGCGCTCGACGTCTACGGCCTGACCCGGTCGACGTTCGCGGTGTCGCTGGTCGGGGTGATCGTGCTGCTGCCGATCGTGCTCGCGGGCCTGTACGGGGGCATGATCGCGGACGCGTTCGACCGTCGGCGGGTGGCGTTCGTGTCGGCGCTGCTGGCCGAGCTGGCGTCGGTGCTGCTGGCCGTGCTCTCCTGGACCGGCACCCAGACGGTGCTGTCGCTGTACGCCCTGACCGTGCTGTCGGCGGTCGGGGCGACGGTGCTGATGGCGACGCAGTCGGCGATCCAGCCGCGACTGCTGCCGATCGCGCTGCTGCCCGCGGCGGCGGCGCTGTCGGGCATCGCGACCGGGCTCGCGGTGACCGTCGGACCCGCTGTCGGGGGCGTGCTGGTCGCGGGTGTCGGGTTCCCGTGGTGCTACACGATCGACGCGGTGCTGTCGCTCGCGGGACTGGTCAGCCTGATCGCGCTGCCGGCGATGCCGCCCGAACACGACGTGCAGCGGCCGGGCCTCAAGTCCCTGAAAAGCGGCATCGACTTTCTTCGGACCGCCCCGAACATCCGGATGAGCTTTCTGGTGGACATCGTGGCGATGACATTCGGCCAGCCGCAGGTGCTGCTGCCCGCCGTCGGAGTGATGCTGCTCGGCGGCGGTGCCGTCACGGTCGGCGTGCTGACGACCGCCTTCGCACTCGGCGCGCTCGGCAGCAGCGTGGTCTCCGGCCGGCTGGGAGGCGTGCGGCGCCACGGCGTCGCCATCGAGCGCAGCATCCAGGCGTACGGCGCTTGCATCGCGGCGTTCGGAGGGGTGCTGGCCGTCACCGCGCTCGGCGAAGCGGGCGGCTGGCTGCCCGCGGTGTCCGGTTTGCGGGCCGACGTCGTGGCCGTCGCAGCGGCGGCGGTGCTGCTGGCGGGCGCGGGCGCCGCGGACAACGTGAGCGCCATCTTCCGGTCCACGATGCTGCAGGCCGCCGCGCCCGACGGCGTCCGGGGCCGGCTGCAGGGCGTGTTCACCGTGGTCGTGACCGGCGGACCGCGCATCGGCGGCCTGTACGTGGGACTGCTGGCGACCGGGAGCGCGCTCTGGCTGCCACCGCTGCTCGGGGGCCTGCTGGTGATCGCGCTCGTCACCGTGCTCGTGTCACGGTCCCGCGGCTTCCGCCACTACGACGGCGCCGCGCCGACGCCGTGACCGCGGCTGCAGCTGCGGCTGGAGTCCCGTTCTGGCGGAACCTGCTGGCAGAGGTCGTGGACCGGATCATCGCCGTCTCGGCGCCGCCGGACCGGCTGCATCTGCTGCTGACCGCGGGTGCCGTGGTGCTCGCGGTCGCGGTGCCACGGGTCTGGCGGCTGCTGCGTCACGGGATCACCATCGTGCACGAGGCGGGCCACGGCGCGGCCGCGACGCTGACCGGTCGACGGCTGGCGGGCATCCGGCTGCACTCCGACACCTCCGGAGTGACCGTCAGCGTCGGGCGGCGGCGCGGGATGGGAATGATCGCGACGGTGCTGGCGGGCTACCCGGCGCCGTCCGTCGCCGGAGTGCTGATGGCGTGGGCGGTCGGTGCGGGCCACGCGGCCGCCGCGCTGTGCGGTGCGGTCGCGCTGCTCGTGCTCGTGCTGCTGCAGATCCGCAACTGGTTCGGCCTGTGGAGCGTGCTCGTCGCCGGCGTGGCGGTCGGTGCGGCGACCTGGCTGCTCGACGCCGGCTGGCGATCGGTCGCGGCCACGGCGCTGGCCGCGCTGCTGCTGCTCGGCGGGCTGCGCGCTGCAGCGGAACTGCCGGCGTCCCGCGCTCGCGACCGCTCGCGCACCTCCGACGCCGACCAGCTGGCCGCCCTCACCCACCTGCCGGCCCTGATCTGGGTCGGGGTGTTCGTGCTGCTCGCGCTCGCGGCCCTCGCCGGGGCGGGGTTGCTGCTCGGCCTGGTTCCACTGCCCTGAGCGGATCCGCTTCCACACTCCTTCGGGACTGGCACTCGCCGGCGCCGCGGAGTGCGAGTTCCGAACAGGCGTGCTCGGACCTCGCTGCTCAGCTGACGAGCAGGCGACGGTCGCCGGCGATCGCCTGCAGCAGCGCCTGCTCGTCCGGGGTGCGACCGACACCGGTGCGCTGCCGCAGCAATCGCTGCCGCGCGTGGCCCAGCCGGGTGGCGTCGCGGACGAACCGCCGCATCGCGACCCGCTTGCGCGCCCGGTCGGGTTGCCGGTCCGCCCACTGAAGGGCATGCCGACGGCCGGTCCAGGTGGACAAGAGCGCGACCTCATCGCCGGTGAACCAGCCCGCCTGGGCGTACTCGGTCAGCCGCTCGCGGGTGATGCGGCGCTCCCGCCGACGCAGGACCAGCACGAACGCCAGGGCGAGCAGGAACAGCGGTACCTCCACCGTGAAGTAGTAGCCGATCACGTCCCGCGACAGGGCCAAGCCGCCGTTCCAGAGGGCGTGCAGGATCGCCGCCGGGATCAGGCCGAGCAGATAGAAGCCGATCGCCGCGAATCGACTGCGACCCGCCTCCGCCGCCCGGCCCAGCAGATACCCGGTGCAGGAGGTGAACAGGGCGTGGGCGAAGGGCGAGAAGACGCCCCGGGCGACGAAGATGACCGCGAGCTGCGGGCTGATCCCGTCGCTGACCAGGGTGCGCCCGAAGTACAGGATGTTCTCGCTGAAGGCGAAGCCCGCCGCGACGCTGGCCGCGTACACGACGCCGTCGACCGGGCCGTCGAACGAGCGGCGGTTGAACCAGAACAGCAGCAACACGCCGAAGCCCTTGGCGCCCTCCTCCACGAGCGGCGCCTGCACGACCGCCTGCAGCAGCGAGTTCGCCTTCCCCCCCACGGCGGCGAGCGTCAGGCTGACGCCCAGGTCGAACAGCAGCGCGACCGCGACGGCGACCCCCGCCCCCCACAGCACGGCGAACACCAGGGCGGGACGCGGCTCCGGCTCCCACCGGTCGATCCAGCGGATGACCAGCAGCACGATCAGGAACGGGATGAGCGCCAGGATCCCCGCGATCACGACCGCGGCGGGCCCCAGGCCTGCCAGCAGATACAACCCGACCGCGAACACCGCCAGCACACCGATCGCGATGCCGACGATCGCCGCGAGCACCGTGCCGACGTGTCCGGGCCGCTGCGGCTCGCTCCAGATCGGTGCCTGCAGGGTGGGCGCGGGATCGATGCGGGTCACCCCTCCAATGCAACGGGTCCGAACCCGATCGACCGCTGGGAAAGAACCGGACGGGTTCTGAGTGCACGAGAACGCCTTCGTAGAGTGCCCGTATGGACCTCGGCATCACGGGCAAGCGGGCACTCATCACGGGCGGCGACTCCGGCATCGGCTGGCACACGGCGCGGCTGCTGCTGGACGAGGGCGCCACGGTCGTGCTGAGCGACCTGGACCAGGGCACGCTCGAGGAATCCGCCGCGCGACTGCAGGCGCCGGAGGGGCGGCTGTTCGCCTTCGCGGCCGACGTCACATCGCTCGAATCGCTGGCGGCGCTCCGCAGCAATGTGGAGCAGTCGGTCGGCGAGATCGACATCCTGGTGCAGTCGGCGGGCATCACCGGAGCGCAGGGGTTCTTCCACGAGATCGACGACGAGGGCTGGACCCACACCCTGGAGGTCGACCTGATGGGTCCCGTCCGGGTGGTCAGTACGTTCCTGCCGCATCTGCGGAACGGCGGCTGGGGCCGCATCGTGCTGCTCGCCAGCGAGGACGGCGTGCAGCCCTACGACGACGAGATCCCCTACTGCTCCGCCAAGGCGGGCGTGCTCGCGCTCATGAAGGGCCTCTCGCGCACCTACGCCAAGGAGGGCCTGCTGACCAACTGCGTGTCCCCCGCATTCATCCACACGCCGATGACCGACGCGATGATGGTGAAGCGCTCCGCGCAGGAGGACCTGTCGTTCGACCAGGCCGTCGAGACCTTCCTCTCCGACAAGCGGCCCTACATGGCCATCAAGCGTCGCGGCGAACCCGACGAGGTCGCCAGCGTCATCGCCTACCTGGTCAGCGACCGTGCATCATTCGTCAACGGCGCCAACTACCGAGTGGACGCCGGAGCGGTCGCCAGCATCTGAGTTCATTGTCCGGCCGCCGCTGCTGCGGCCGGAGTCGTG
Organism: uncultured Amnibacterium sp.; assembly: GCF_964250715.1. Classification (GTDB taxonomy): domain Bacteria; phylum Actinomycetota; class Actinomycetes; order Actinomycetales; family Microbacteriaceae; genus Amnibacterium. The sequence goes on along the minus strand of NZ_CAXUGX010000001.1, from coordinate 521,572 downwards.
GGCAGTCCGCTGCGGGCCGACGTGGCGGCCCTCCGCTCCCGAACCAGCATCGGCGGCGGGAGTTCGTTTCGTGTAGTGCCGCCCCGCGCTGGGTCGGTAGCGAAGGCGGCTTAGCCGCCGCAGCGGACTGCAAACGACGTGCGCCGCAGTAGCGGCGGCGCACCAGTAAACACAGCGGACTGCCCACGACTCCCGCCGCCGTAGCGGCGGCGGGACAATGGGCTCAGAGCACCTTGCCCGGGTTCAGGATGTTCAGGGGGTCGAAGGCCGCCTTCAGGCGCTCCGAGAGGGCGAAGACGTCGCCGCCCAGTTCGTCGGCCAGCCAGCGACGCTTCAGGATCCCGACCCCGTGCTCGCCGGTCAGCGTGCCACCGAGGGCGATGGCCTCGTGGAAGAGCTCGTCGGCCGCCGACCACACCACGTCCGGGATGTGGCCGGGCTCACCGGCGAGGTGCGGCGGCACGACCAGATTCGGATGCAGGTTGCCGTCGCCGGCGTGCGCGATCGTGGGGATGGGGATGCCGTGCGACGCCCCGATCCGTTCCGTGGCCGCGAACATCGCCGGCAGTGCCGAGCGGGGCACGGCCACATCCTCGATCAGCACCTCGCCGAGGCGCGCGTAGGCCGGATGGGCGCTGCGCCGCACCTGCATCAGCCGCTCCCCCGTGAGCGCGTCGGTACTCACCTCCGGCTCGCCGCCCGCATGCCGGATCAGGCGGGCGGCGAGGGCCGCCTCGTCCGCGGCTGCGGCGGAGTCGGTGCGCACCAGCAGGAATGCGCCCCGGCCGGCGAGCACGGGGTACTCCGCGGAGGGCTGCAGCAGGTCGTCGATCGCGGTGCAGGTGGCGGCGTCCATCAGCTCCAGCGCCGCAGGCCGCAGTCCGGATGCGGTGATCGCGGCCGCAGCGGCCGCGGCGGCGATCACGTCCGGGAACGTCGCGCCGATCGTGACGACCGGGTCGCGGCTGATGCGGCGCAGCTTCAGCGTCGCCTCGACCACCACGCCGAGCGTGCCCTCCGAGCCCACCATCAGCGCCGTCAGGTCGTAGCCGGCGACGCCCTTGACGGTGCGGCGTCCGACGCCGATCAGCGTGCCGTCGGCGAGCACCACGCGCAGGCCGAGCACCGACTCCCGTGTCACGCCGTACTTGGCGCAGAGCAGGCCGCCGGCATTGGTGGCGATGTTGCCGCCGACCGTCGAGATCGCCCGGCTGGCCGGATCGGGCGGCCACCACAGCTCGTGCTCCGCGAGCACCGCGGCCAGGTCGTCGGTGACGATGCCCGGCTCGACCACGGCGACCTCGTTCTGCACGTCGACCTCGAGCACGCGGCGCATTCCCGACAGGTCCAGGACGATCGCGCCCTCGGTACCGATCGCTCCTCCGGCGAGGCCCGTCCCCGCGCCACGCGGCACGACCGGGACGCGGTGGACGGAGGCGAGACGCATGACCGCCTGCACGTCCGCGACGCTCGCCGCCCGGACGAGAACGGCGGGCGTCCCCGGTCCGACCCAGCCGCTGCGGTCGGTGCGCATCGCCTGCAGCACCTGCGGCTCGGTGACGATCCGGTCGCCGAGCTCGGCGCGCAGGTCCTCGACGATGCGCATCGGCTCAGCTTAAGTACAGTGCGCAGGTATGGCGGTCCGGGACGGCGAGCACGACGCGGTGCCGGGCGACGGCCGCGACGAGACCGAGACCGAGCGGCTCGACCGCAACTGGAACGGGCTGCTGCAGGAGTTGCGCATCCTGCAGACGGGCACGCAGATCCTGACCGGCTTCCTGCTGACGGTGGCGTTCCAGCAGCGCTTCCCGCAGCTCGACGCGTTCCCGAAAACGCTGTACGGCGTGCTCGTCGTACTCGCGGCCGCCAGCACGATCATCGCCCTGGCGCCGGTCGCCCTGCACCGTGCGCTGTTCCGGCGCCGAGCCATGGCCGACCTGGTCCGCATCAGTCACCGCCTGGTGCGGGTGTCGCTCGGCGTGACCGCGGTCACCACGGTGGGCGTGGTGCTACTGGTGCTCGACGTCGCGATCGGCCCGGCGGCCGGCGTCGCAGGTGCTGCGCTCGCCGTGCTCGGGCTGGTGGGGCTGTGGCTAGTACTGCCGGCGCGCACGGTCGCCGGTGAGTCGAGGCGGGGAACCCCGGTCTGAGCCGCGGGGACTCCGGACAAGGACTGCCGCGCAGAATTCAGGCGATCCCGAGTCATGCAGGCCGGATCCGCCCGGTCCATCCTTCATTCCTTGAATCTTCCTGAATTCCTCGACGCCGGAGGGCGTCGGCCGGGTCGTCATGGGGCGCGTGAGGGGCGGCGCACCACCACGTCGGCCGGGGTGCGGACCGGGTCGATCCGGAGCGCCGAGTCCGGCACCGAGGCGCCGCCGGCCGCGGACCGGAAGAGGTGCCCGACCGCGCCCTTCAGGGTGCGGTAGGCGGCGTCGGCGGCCGCGGCCTCCGGCGAGAACGCGTCGATCCCCCGCGACTCCAGGGCGTCCACGACGGCGCCGGCCGTCAGCAGGTCCTCCACCGCGAAGCGCAGCCCGTCACCGCGGGCTGCACCGGCCGCGATCAGCGCGACCACGGTGCGGCGCTGGCGCTGCTCCTGCAGCGCCAGGATCCACGCCGCAATCGCGACGGCGTCGGGCAACGCGGCCTCGACCACGGCGGGCCGCCCGGGCAGCAGCGTCAGCGGGGCCGGCGCCGGGTCGAGCGCATCGATCCACACCAGCACGTCGGCATCGGCCGCCACGGCGTGCGCGCCGGCGACGCCCCAGTCGAACCGCACCTGATACGACTGCTGCTCGCTTCCGACCAGCCGACCACTCACCACCGACAACTCACCATCGGGCGATCACCGGCTGCCTGTCCATCGGCGCCAGCGCGGCGAGCCCGTCAGGCGCCCTGCTTCTCGCGGGTGCGCTTCGGCGCCTTCTTCGGCGTCTCGTCCTCGTCCTCGTCGTCCTCGGCATGCGTGGCGTCGACCCGCTTCCCGCCCGATCGGCCCTTCGCGGTGCGATTGGACTCCACGCTGCGCCGGAGCGCCTCCATCAGGTCGATGACCTCGCCCTCGCCCTTCGACTCCGGCTCGCCCTCCTCGCCGAAGGTCGCCTGCGTGTAGAGCGCCTCGCCCTGCTCCAGCTTCGCCTCGATCAGGCGGTGCAGCTGTGCCTGGTAGTCGTCGGTGTACTGGGCCGGAGTGAAGTCGCTCTCGAACTCCTTCACGAGCGACTTCGCCATCTTCAGTTCGCGATCCTGGATGGTCAGGTCGCTCTGCAGTGCCGGGAAGTCGGGCTGCCGCACCTCGTCGTCCCACAGCAGGGACTGCAGCAGCAGCACATCGCCGTGCACGCGAAGCGCGCCCAGCCGGGTCTTCTGCCGCAGCGTGTACTGCACGATCGCGGTGCGCTCGGTCTGCTGCAGCACCGTGCGCAGCAGCAGGTAGCTGCGCGGGCTCTTGGAGTCGGGCTCCAGGAAGTAGCTCTTGTCCAGACGGACGGCGTCGACCTGGTTGCTCGGCACGAACTCGACCACGTCGATCTCGCGGCTCTTCTCGACCGGCAGCGACTTCAGGTCCTCGCCGGTCAGCACGACCGTGCGCTCCCCGTCGTCGTACGCCTTGTCGATGTGGTCGTACTCCACGATCGCGCCGCAGACCTCGCAGCGACGCTGGTACCGGATGCGGCCGCCGTCCTGGTCGTGCACCTGGTGGAGGGGCACGTCGTGGTCCTCGGTGGCCGCATAGAGCTTCACGGGCACGTTGACCAGGCCGAAGGTGATGGCGCCACGCCAGATGCTCCGCATCAGAGAAGCGTGGCGCACCCACGGGACCCTGTCAGCCCCCAATCCACGTTTCACCAGCCGTTCATCAGGCACTGTGCTTCGCAGCAGGGTGTGTCGCTGCCGCCGATACCGGGCGGATGCCGCCGCCGGTATGGCAGGTCGACCGGATGGTCGGGCGCAGCACGTCCGAGGTGGAGCAGGCGATCGCCGCGATCGATGACCACTGCGACCGCGTCCGCATGCAGCCGACGATCGAGGCGTTCGAGGCCGCGTCGCGATCCTCGGCAACGCCACCGAGCTGCGCCGACCCGCGCCGGACGGCAGCCCCTCCTGGGCCGAGCCAATCTGCGGCGCGGCCAGGGAATTCGCGTGTCCGCGCTCAGCGATTCAGCAGACTCCCAGGGCATTCTGGAGGAATGAGCGACGCTGCGGGCGGCCAGGACCCCACGCGGTCCCGGCAGACCGTGCTGGTCGGCGGTCGACGACTGGCCGTCACCCACCTGGACAAGGTGCTCTATCCCGAGACCGGCTGGACCAAGGCCGACGTGCTCGATTACTACTCCCGGGTCGCGGACGCGCTCATCCCCCTGATCGCGGATCGGGCTGCGACGCGCAAGCGCTGGGTGGACGGAGTCGGCACGGCGCGCGACCCCGGCACGATGTTCTTCGCGAAGAATATGGAGCAGGGTGCGCCCGCATGGATCGCCCGGCGCGAGATCGAGCACTCCAGCCGGACGACCCTGTATCCGCTCGTCAACGACCTGCCCACCCTGATGTGGCTGGGCCAGATGTCGACGCTGGAGCTGCACGCGCCGCAGTGGCGCTTCCACTCCGACGGCACCCGGGCGAACCCGGACCGCCTGGTGCTGGACCTCGACCCGGGCGAGGGCGTCGGCTTGGCCGAGTGCGCCGAGGTCGCGCGGGCGGCGCGCACGATCCTGACCGGGATGGGGCTCGACGCCCTGCCGGTCACCAGCGGCTCCAAGGGCATCCACCTGTACTCGCCGCTCGACGGCAACCGCACCGCCGACGAGATCAGCGCGGTCGCCCACGAGCTGGCCCGCGCACTGGAAGCCGACCACCCCGACCTGATCGTCAGCGACATGAAGAAGTCGCTGCGGGCCGGCAAGGTCTTGGTGGACTGGAGCCAGAACAACGGCTCGAAGACCACGATCGTGCCGTATTCGCTGCGCGGGACCGTGCGGCCCGCGGCGGCCGGGCCGCGCACCTGGCGAGAGTTGGCAGCGCCCGATCTGCGGCAGCTGGAGCCGCACGAGGTGCTCGACCGGCTTGATGCAAAAGGCGACCTGCTCGCGCCGCTGCACGCCGCCGCCGAGGGCGCCGAGGGTGCCGAGGGTGCCGATTCCGCGGCGGGTGCCGAGCAGCGGCTGGCCGCATATCGCGGCATGCGCAGCGCGGACCGCACGCCGGAGCCGGGAGTCGAACCGGGAGAGACGCGGTCGCGGCCCACGGGCGACAGCTTCGTCATCCAGGAGCACCACGCTCGGCGGCTGCACTGGGACTTCCGGCTGGAGCGCGACGGGGTGCTCGTGTCCTGGGCACTGCCGAAGGGTGTGCCGCAGCTCGGCGGCAAGAACCACCTGGCGGTCCACACCGAGGACCACCCGCTGGACTACGGCTCGTTCGAGGGCGAGATCCCCGCGGGCGAGTACGGCGGCGGGGCCGTCAGCATCTGGGATGCGGGCACCTACTCCGCGGAGAAGTGGCGCGACGACGAGGTCATCGCGACCCTGCAGGGCCGGCAGGGCGGCGGCCTCGCCGGCGAGCCGATCCGGGTCGCCCTGATCCGCACCGGGCGAGGGCGGGCGAAGTCGGGTGCGGATACAACGGGCGCGGGCTCGACTGTTGGAGTTTCGACGGGCGGAGGTTCGCCGAGCGGGGATTCGAAGAGCGGCGAGCAGTGGCTGATCCATCGGATGGCCCTGCTCCGCGACGGAGATGACGCGGGCGGTCACGGCTCCCATCGGCACCGGCCCGAGCACGCGGTCGAAGAGCCGAAGGACGCAGCCGTGCACACGCCGCGCCCGATGCTCGCCTCCGCAGCACCCGCCTCCGGCCCCGATCCAGCAGGGCGCTGGTCGATGGAGATGAAGTGGGACGGGATCCGCGCGATCGTCGTCGTCGAGGACGGCGCTGTGCGTCTGACCAGCCGCAACGACAACGATCTGACCGCGACCTATCCGGAGCTGGACGCCCTGGCGGCGGCGGTCGGCCCGGGTCGCACGGTGCTGGACGGCGAGATCGTGGCGCCCGACGAGCGCGGCCGCCCCAGCTTCTCGCGGCTGCAGCAGCGCATGGGCCTGACCCGGCCCGAGGACGTCGCGGCGGCCCGCCGCCGGCAGGCAGTACGCCTGCTGCTGTTCGACGTGCTGGAGGCGGAGGGCGGATCGCTCGTGGACGCGCCGTACGAGGAGCGGCGGGCGGTGCTGGCGCGCCTGGTGCGGCCCACCGGCCCGATCGACGTGCCCCCTGCCGTCGGTGAAGGCACGGGCGACGCCCTGGCCGGCGCGCTCGAGGCGGCGATGCGGGTCAGCCGCGACCTGGGTCTGGAGGGCGTGGTGGCCAAGCGCTGCGAGGCGCCGTACGCAGCCGGTCGGCGCAGTTCGGACTGGCAGAAGCTGAAGCACGAGCGGGCGCAGGAGGTGGTGATCGGCGGGTGGCGGCCGGGCAGCGGCCGGCGCGCGGATGGGGTCGGGTCGCTGCTGCTCGGACTGCCGGGCACCGACGGCTTGACCTACATCGGGCGGGTCGGCACGGGGTTCTCGGACCGCGAACTGGACGAGGTCGCCTCCCGCCTGCGGCCGCTCGCTCGCACGACGAGCCCCTTCCTCGATGTGCCGTCCGCCGACTCGCGCGACGCCTCCTGGGTCAGCCCGTCCCTGGTCGGCGAGGTGCGGTTCGCCGAGTGGACCGACACGGGCCGCCTGCGGCAGGCCAGCTGGCGCGGCTGGCGCCCCGACAAGGACGCCGCCGAAGTGCGCCGGGAATCCTGACTCGGCCCGCCCGGCCCGCTCGCCGATGCGCCTTCGGGCCGGTGCGGCGGTCTACCGTGGCGGCATGACGACAGCGGATCGGCACCACCACCCCGAGGGCACACCGACGGAAGACGCCGTGGAGCACGACTTCTCGATCCCGGAGGACGCGGACTTCAACGCGGGCGAGGAGAGCGAGGCCGGCGGCGAGTGAGCGCACGCGGATGGGCGGTCGCCGGCATCGCCGCGGGGCTGGTCGCCGGGGTCGCGGCGGGGATCGCCGCGGCCGACCGGGAGGTGCGCAGGCGGGTCGCAGTGCAGGCGCGGTCGGTGCAGACGTCCGTCGCGGAGCGGGCGACGGAGGTGCGGGATCGCGTGGCCGAGACCGCCGGCGGGGTGCGCGAGCGGAACGCCGAGCGCTGGTCGACGGCGCTGCTGCAGGCCGCCGAGGCCCGCGACGACGCCCTGGACCCGCTGGACGACGAGGACGACTCCCGCCCCTGACTCTCCGCCCAGCCCCGCCCCTCCGCCCGCGGTCGGAGCACGTCAGCAGGACAACGTGCCGACAGCAGGTCCACCGTCGACAGGGGACCTGCGGTAGGGACCCTGTCCTGCTATCGCGCTCGTGCGTGCGGCGGCGCGGAGGCGGCGGCTCGGCGGCGGACCGAATGGACAGGAGCGCTCGATACTGTCGGGCCATGGCAGAAACCGGGGCCGCGTCCACGTCTCCGTCCACCTCGACCGCGTTCGAATCGGCTGCGAGGGACGAGGGGCGGCTGCCCGCCGCCCTGGTCGAGTGGATGCCCCGCCAGCGGTGGTTCGGCAAGGGTGGCGACGTCCGGCTGCGGGAACTGGGCCGCGTGGGCCTGCCCTCGCCCGATCCCGCCGCGGACATCGCCGTGCACTTCGTGTTCGATACCGGCAGCGGCACGCTCTACCAGGTTCCCCTGGTCACCCGCGCGTCCGGCGATCCGGGGATCCCGAGCGAGGGACGCATCGGGCCGGTCGGAGGTACAGGGCAGGCCGGCGGTACAGGGCAGGTCGGCGGTACAGGGCAGGTCGGCGGCACGGGGCAGGTCGGCGGCACGGGGCAGGTCGACGACGCCGGCCAGACGGACGATCGCGTGCTCGTGGACGCGCCGCGGGACGCCGCGTTCGGTGCCGCGCTCATGGCGTTCGCGCTGACCGGGCAGGCCGGGGGCGACGGTTTCAGCGCGATGGGCGTGCCGCTCGGGTGGCGCTCGGCGCCGCCGGTGGTGGTGAGCGCGCGGCTGCTCGCCGGCGAGCAGTCGAACACCTCCATCATCCTCGAGCTGGCCGACGAGCACGGCCACCCGCTGCCGCCCGCGATCGTCAAGGTGTTCCGCACGCTGCAGCACGGGGAGAACCCCGACGTCGTCCTGCAGTCGGTCATCGCCGGTGCCGGGTCGCACCGGGTCCCGACGACTCACGCCGCGATCGCGGGTACCTGGCGGGGGTCGGACGGCGCCTCCGAGCGCGGCCATCTGGCCGTGGTCCAGGAGTTCCTGGCCGGCACCGAGGACGCCTGGCGGGTCGCCCTGCGGGCGGCGCGGACCGGGACCGACTTCACCCACGAGGCCCGGGCGCTCGGCGCCGCCACCGCCGAAGTGCACGGCGTGCTCGCCCGCGCCCTGCCCATCCGCGACGCCGACGACGGCGCACGAGCCGCACTGCGGCGCAGCATGACTGCCCGCGCCGAGCAGGCGGAGGCGCTGGTGCCGCAGGTCCGTGAGCGCGCCGCAGCCATCGACGCCGCGCTGGCCGCGGCCACGACCGGGCCGCTGCCCAGCCTGCAGCGGGTGCACGGCGACCTGCACCTGGGCCAGGTGCTGCTCGCGCCGGAGCGCGGCTGGATCCTGCTCGACTTCGAGGGCGAGCCGCTTCGTCCCATGGCGGAGCGCACCGAGCCCGATCTTGCGCTGCGCGACGTGGCCGGGGTCCTGCGGTCGTTCGACTACGTGGCCGGCTCGATCGCGCAGGAGGGCGGCGACGCGGATCACGCCCGCACCTGGGCGGACGCCGCGCGCGACGCGTTCCTGGCCGGATACGCCGCCGAGTCCGGCGTCGACCTGACCGTCGTCGCCCCACTGCTCGCGGCGCTCGAACTCGACAAGGCCCTCTACGAGTGCGTGTACGAGGTGCGCAACCGCCCCGACTGGCTCCCCATCCCCCTGCACGCCGTCCACCGACTGCTGGAGGCAGCATGACCACCATCCAGCCCGCCGACGGCGCCTATCCCGGCTCCGCCCCCACCGTCCCGCCGGTCGCGGCGAAGCACCCGCAGCCGCGCACCCACCACGGCGACACCGTCGTGGACGACTACGAGTGGTTCCGCGACAAGGACGACCCGCAGGTGCGCGCGTACCTGACCGCCGAGAACGCCTGGACCGACTCCCGCCTGGCGCACCTGACGACGCTGCGCACCACGCTGTTCGGCGAGATCAAGTCGCGCACGAAAGAGACCGACCTCTCCGTGCCCACCCGCGAGGGTGACTGGTGGTACTACTCCCGCTCGCAGGAGGGCCTGCAGTACGCCCGCCACTGCCGAGCGCCGATCGCCTCCCCCGACGACTGGACGCCACCGCAGCTCGCCGACGACGTGCCCGGCGAGCAGGTGCTGCTCGACGACAACGAGGAGGCGGCCGGCACCGAGTTCTACTCGCTGGGCAGCTTCGACGTGTCCCTGGACGGCGGCACGCTGCTCTGGGCCGTCGACACGGTCGGCGACGAGCGGTACACGCTGAAGGCGAAGCGCATCGACACCGGCGAGGTGTTACCGGATGTGATCGAGGGCACGATGCCCGGCGCCCAGTTCTCGCCGGACGCCCAGTCGATCTACTACACGACCTGCGACGACGCCTGGCGACCCGACACCGTGTGGCGCCATCCGCTCGGCCGGCCTACAGGTCAGGCCGACGAGCAGGTCTTCACCGAGCCCGACGACCGGTTCTGGGTGGGCATCGGCATGACCCGCAGTCGCCGGTTCCTGGAGATCGGGCTCGGCTCCAAGGTGACCAGCGAGTCGTGGCTGCTCGACACGACGAAGCCGGATGCGGCCTTCGAGGTCGTCTGGCCGCGCCACGAGGGCGTGGAGTACTCCGTCGAGCACGCGGTGCTGGACGGCGAGGACCGCCTGCTGATCCTGCACAACGACCGTGCGGCAAACTTCGAGCTCGTCTCGGTGCCGGTGGACGCGGCCGGCGACGAGTCCGCGCGGCGCGTGCTGATCCCGCACAGCGACGCCACCCGCCTGGAGGACGTGGATGCGTTCGCGCAGTTCGTGGCGGTCTCCTACCGCCGCGAGGGTCTGGCGCGGGTCGGGCTCTACGACCCGCACCGCACCACCGGCTCCGGGGGCACGGGAGACTCCATCGAGGAGATCGCGTTCGACGAGCCGATCTTCTCCGCGGGTCTCGGCGGTAACCCGGAGTGGCACCAACCGACGCTGCGACTCGGCTACACCTCCATGGTCACGCCATCCACCGTGTACGACTACACGGTCGCGACCGGGCAGCGCCGGCGGCTGAAGCAGCAGCCGGTGCTCGGCGACTTCGATCCCACGCACTACGTGTCGCGCCGCGAGTGGGCCGTGGCCGACGACGGCACGAAGGTGCCGATCTCGCTGGTCGGCCGCGCCGACGTGCTCCGCGCCGACGTGCAGGGCACCGACGCGCCGGACGGGGCGCCGCGCCGGCCGGCGCCGCTGCTGCTGTACGGGTACGGCTCGTATGAGGCGAGCATGGACCCCTCGTTCTCGATCGCCCGGCTGTCGCTGCTGGACCGCGGCGTCGTCTTCGCGATCGCGCACGTGCGGGGCGGCGGCGAGATGGGCCGGCACTGGTACGACCAGGGCAAGCTGCTGGCGAAGACCAACACCTTCACCGACTTCGTCGCCGCCGCGCGGCACCTGATCGACGCCGGCTTCACGACGCCGGCGCAGCTCGTCGCCGAGGGGGCGAGCGCCGGCGGCCTGCTGATGGGAGCCGTCGCCAACATCGCGCCGGAGCTGTTCGCCGGCATCCACGCCGGGGTGCCGTTCGTGGATCCGCTCACCTCGATCCTCGATCCCTCCCTGCCGCTGACCGTGATCGAGTGGGACGAGTGGGGCGATCCGCTGCACGACCCGCAGGTGTACGCCTACATGAAGGCGTACTCGCCGGTGGAGAACGTCGCCGATCACCCGTACCCGCGCATCCTCGCCACCACGAGCCTGAACGACACCCGCGTGCTGTACGTCGAGCCCGCCAAGTGGACGGCGAAGCTGCGCGAGGTGCACGCCGATGTGCTGCTGAAGACCGAGATGAGCGCGGGCCACGGCGGCGTCAGCGGCCGGTACGCGGCGTGGCAGGAGCGAGCGTTCGAGCTGGCCTGGATCCTCGACGTGCTGGGGATCACGGCCTGATCGAGGGGTCCGGCCGTGCGCGCGGAACAGTAGCCCTCGGGACCGGATCCGTCAGCGCGACACGCTCGGGCGGCTACGCGATGTGACAGAACCGTCATCCGGTGGCTACTGTTTCGCAGGTCGCGCCGACCCTGGCGGCGACGTTCGTCAGGCGCGGGTACCCGCCCGCACCGCATCCCCAGCGGAATCTTGACGTTCACACACGAGCGGCGGCCCGGTCCATCCGAGTGCGCACGCGTGGAGGTGGGCCTACGTGACCGATGCCGTACGACGTCAGACGACCGAGGTCCTACCGACCCGCCGTATGGCACGCCGAGCCGAAGCCGCCCGGGTGCCCCCGCGGCCCGGTCGCTCCGGATCCGATCGCTCCGGTCGCCGGCCGGTCTGGGCTCGGCTGACGTTGTCGGTCCTGGTCTCCGGGCTGACCGTCGGCATCGTCGCCACGGTGGCGCTGCCCTCGTACGCCTTCGACCCCGTCGCGACCGGCGGCAGCGCGTCGCTCGACTCCGGCTCGGTGGGCGCCCAAGGCGCCGCAGCGGTCGTCGTGACGGCGGGCCCCACCCAGGCACTGGCCGTGGATGGTGGCGCGCAGCAGGCCGTGGCACCCAGGGACAAGCTGACGTCCACCGTGCCGACCCCGGTCCAGAAGCGGCGCGCGTTCGCTGCCAAATTCGCTCGGTACTCGGGCAAGACGGCCGCCGACTACGCCGCCGACCCCGACCACCTGCCCTTCAGCCTGAAGGCCGTCTTCGCGACCGCGGAGTCGTACCTGGGCGTGCCGTACGTCTTCGGCGGAGCGGACCCGAGCGGCATGGACTGCTCTGGCTTCGTCATGTTCGTCTATGCCCGGTACGGCATCAGCGTCGCGCACTCGGTGCACATGGAGGACGCGGCAGGGGTGCGCATCTCGGAAGCCGACGCCCAGCCGGGCGACCTGGTGGTCTTCAACGACATGTCCCACATCGGGTTCTACGCCGGGAACGGCCGCATCCTGGACGCGCCTTCCGCGGGCCGCAACATCCAGGAGCGCGCCATCTGGAGCAACGCGGTCCACTTCGTGCGGTTCGGTCTGCGCTGAGTCGACCGGCGGTTCTGTTCAACACGGCCCTTCGACCAGCTCAGTCGAGCAGTCCGGTGCTGTAAGCCAGCACGGCCAGGGTGCCCGGCAGGAACGCGATGCACGGCACCGCCGCCACGACCGCGGCGAACCGGGTCCGCCCCGACCTCGGCAGGACGAGCACCGTGAGCAGCACGAGGGCGAAGTCGAGCACCGCCTGCACGGGGTGCAGTGCGATGGTCGCGGGCAGCTGACCGGTCGCGCGCAGCAGCAGCTGCTGGGTGGTCCCGTCGACCAGGATCGCGCCGGCCAGCACCGCCAGCACGATCCCGCCCAGCACGCCCCGAGCCGACAGGGACCAGGAGGTCAGCGCGGCGAGCGCCGGGCAGACCGTCACGGCCACCGCAGCCCAGCCGAGCGCCGGCAGATCCGCGGGCCGGCCGAGCACCAGCGTCGACCAGCCGTAGTAGCCGATCACCGCCGCCCCGTAGGCCGCGGCGCCCGACCAAGCGGCGAGCTGCGGGGACCGCGCCGTCCTGCCGATCGTCGCGATGCCGGCGATCCAGACCGCCGCATAGACGACCAGGTCGTGCAGGGCCGCCGTCGGCGAGTCGGTCAGCACCCGCGCGAGCACTCCCCACCCGAGCCCGATCGCCGCACACAGCAGCACGGCGGCCGCCGCGGGCTGGGCGTACCGCCGGTCGATGGCGGCACGCGATCGCGGGATGGGCTGAGCGGTCACCGGCGCCCCACCCCGCTTCCGCTTCTACCGTGCTGGTTTCGCAGGCGTCGTCCGCCGCACCGGTCACGGTACACAGGGGTTGCTGCCGCTGCGGGCTGGCCGACCCGGGCCGGTGTGCACCGTGCGCGGATCGTTGTGAAAGCGCCGGAGGGGTGTGCGCGGGCGGTGCAGGCCAGACGGGTCGCACTGCGACGGGTCACAGTACGACGGTGCACGTGCAGCGCGTGCACTAGACAGGAGCGATGAGCGACTCCGACCGTGGTCCGCGCCTCGTCCCACTGCCCGGAAGCGACCGCGGACCCGCGCCGCGGGCGGTTGCGGCCAACGAGCCCGCCGAGGGACCGGTTGAGGCAACAGTGGTCCTGCGGCGGGCCGGCGTGCCCGCGAGCGCCGCTGCCCCCGCTGGTGCGGACCCGGCGGACCTGGACCTGGTGGTGCGCACCTTGACCGGGCTGGGGGTCGAGGTGATCGAGACGCACGCCGCGTCACGCCGCCTGCGCATCCGCGCCTCCGTGCAGACCGCCGAGACCGTGTTCGGCACGCGCCTCGGCCTCGCCCGCAGCGCCGGACCGGACGGCGAGGTCCTGCACCGGCACCGCACCGGCGGGCTCAGCATCCCGGCGGCGCTCGACGGCGTGGTGACCGCGGTGCTCGGCCTGGACGACCGGCCGCAGGCGCGGGCCCAGTTCCGGGTCGCGGCGCCGCGGGCCGCTTCGCACGGATTCACCCCCGTGGAACTGGGCGCACTCTACGAGTTCCCCGCCGACACCGACGGCGCCGGGCAGACGATCGCCGTCATCGAACTGGGCGGCGGATTCGGCCCGGATGACCTGCACACCTATTTCTCCGGCCTCGGCGTCGGGCCGGTGGACGTGACCGCGATCGGCGTGGATGGGGCGCAGAACGCACCCGGCGTCGATCCGCAGGGCGCCGACGGCGAGGTGCTGCTCGACATCGAGGTCGTCGGGGGGCTGGCGCCGAGGGCGACGATCGTCGTCTACTTCGCACCGAACACCGACGCCGGCTTTCTGGACGCGATAGCGCAGGCCGCCCACGCCACCCCGACTCCGGCGGCGATCAGCATCAGCTGGGGCCAGAGCGAGGACCAGTGGACCGCGCAGGCCCGCCGCGCGTTCGACGAAGCGCTGCAGGATGCGACCGCACTCGGCGCTACGGTCACGGCCGCTGCCGGCGACAACGGCAGCGGTGACGGACAGAGCGACGGCGGCGCCCACGTGGACTTCCCCGCCTCCAGCCCCCACGCCCTGGCCTGCGGCGGCACCAGCCTGCGGGCGGGCGGCGGCACGGTCACCGCCGAGACGGTCTGGAACGACGGTGCAGGCGCAGGAGCGACCGGCGGCGGGGTCAGCCGCACCTTCCCGCTGCCGTCGTGGCAGGCCGCCGCGGGTGTGCCGGCCGCACCGGCGAGCGGCGGCGGCCGCGGGGTGCCCGATGTGGCCGCGAACGCCGACCCCGTCACCGGGTATCAGGTGCTGGTGGACGGCACGCGCGCCGTGTACGGCGGCACGAGCGCGGTCGCTCCGCTCTGGGCGGCGCTCGTCGCCCGCCTGGTGCAGGCCCTCGGCACCCCGCTCGGGCTGCTGCAGCCCGCGCTCTACGCCGCACCGCAGACATTTCGTGACATCCGCGAGGGCGACAACGGCGACTTCAGCGCCGGCGCCGGCTGGGACGCCTGCACCGGGCTCGGCACCCCGAACGGCGAGGCGCTGCTCGCCGCGCTCCGCTCCTCCGCCGCTGCCTGAGTCCTTCAGGAATTCAGGACGAATCGAGAAACGAAGGACGAAGGGGGCCGATCCGGCCTGCGTTGCTCGCGATCTCCTGAATCACTCGGCGCACGACGGAGAGACGGAGGCGCTCAGCGGGTCAGCGCAGCGCCTCGGTCAGCAGGTGGATCAGCGCGTCGAGCTGCACGGAACCCTCGGCGGCCACCTCGCTGTCGTCGCCGTCCAGCGCCCGCGCCGCGAGCGACGCCTTGGCGTCGACCAGCTCCGCGATCTTCGCGTCGATGGTGTGCGCCGCGATGATGCGCCACGCGGTCACCGGCTCGCCCTGCCCGATTCGGTGGGTGCGGTCGATCGCCTGCTGCTGTTCCGCGGCGGTCCACGACAGCTCCGCGAGCACCACGTTGGAGGCGACCTGCAGATTCAGTCCCACGCCCGCGGCGGTCAGCGAGCAGACGGCGGCCTTGACGTTCGGGTCAGTCATGAACGCGTCCACCTCGCGCTGCCGGGCGATCGCGGTCTGGTCGCCGCGGATGGAGATGCTGCGGATATCTCGACGGGCGAAGATCGCCTCCGCCTGGTCCATCACGTCGATGTGCTTGGCGAACAGCACCACCTTGCCCACGGAGCGGGCCAGCTGGGTGGCGTAGTCGGCCGCGAGCGCCGCCTTGGCCTGCCCGATCTTGCGCACCATGGTGAAGATGTTCTCGCCGGTCTTGGCGGCGCGCGACTCCTCCAGCTCCTGCTCCGCCACCATGCGGATCAGGGCCGGCCGGTCGATGTCGGACACCGGCTTGCGGGCCGCGACCAGGGCGCGATAGCGCGAAACGAGGCGCTGGGCGAGTTCGCGTTCGGCCTGCTTGATGGAGCGGCCCAGGTCATCGTCCAGCTCGACCGGCAGGTCGACGACCCGCTTGGCGGGCAGGTCGGCGGCGACATCGATCTTGCGGCGCCGCACGATCCCTAAGTCGATGACCGCTTCGCGGGCCGCGCGCCCGAAGCCGGGATCGGCGGGGGTGAGCCCGATCTCCTCCAGCTCGTTCATCAGCGCGGGCCGCGGCCGGCTGTCGTCGATCCAGCCGAGGAACTGCCAGATCGCCTTGAAGTCCTCGGTGCTGTTGATCACCGGAGTACCGGTCAACGCCAGCAGCAGCGGATCCGTCGTGCGCTCGCGGAGCGACGCGGCCAGCTGCAGCACCAGCTTGGAGCGCTGCGAGGTGAGGTTCTTGATGAAGTGCGCCTCGTCCACGACCATGCCGCGGAACCCCAGGGTGCGCAGCCAGCCGGAGTGCCTGTCGAGCACCTCGTAGTTGACGATCACGATGTCGGCGAACGCGTCGAGGTCGGCGCCGTCGCCGTGGATGACCGTGGCGCGGCGGTGCGGCGTCCACTGCTCCACCTCGCGCGCCCAGTTCATCTTGACGACGTTCGGCACGACGGCGAGCAGCGGGTAGGCGTCTGCCACGGACGCGGCGATCAGGCTCTGGGCGGTCTTGCCGAGGCCCGGCTCGTCGGCCAGCAGGAACGTGCGGTGGCCGCGGACGACGGATTCGATCAGCTGCGCCTGGTGATGCATCAGCGTCTGACCGGCGGGCGCCCAGCGGGGGCGGGCCGGCGCCTCCGGCAGCGGCATGGAGGTGACGGAACCGCCCTGCTCGAAGCTGCGGAACAGCGGGCCGAGCAGTTCCCAGTTGGCGAGCCGGCGCGACGTGAGCGACGGTGCGGGCCGCAGATCCGGGGCGAGGAACGGATTGGCCAACTGCCGAGCGCGCACGGAGACGGGCATCACCTGGCGGCCGGCGAGCGGATCGGTGGCGACCGGGGCGGGAGCCTGCTCCTGCCCCACCTCGTATCCGGCCTCCTCCAGCATGCGGCGGCGCAGCGAGCGGGCGGCATCGGAGGTGGGCACGCTCGTCTCAAGCAGCGCGATCAGCGACGTGTCGCGCGCCGCGGTCTTCGCGAGGATCGTGGCGACCCCGTCGAGGCGTTTCAGCGTCTCGGCGCGGTCCGCCTCGGACATGTCCTCGTCGGTCTTCGCGCGCGCCCGCTCCTCGCGCACCAGCAGGGCGATCACCTGGAACTTGGTGCGGCCGGCCGGGCTGACGTGGCCTCGCCCGGCGGCGGTCTCCACCTCGCGCACAGCACGGGCGAGCACGGGGATCAGCCCGGTGTTGTCGATCGTGCCGCCCTTGCGGGCGCGCGAGCGGGACGGAGCGAAGGTACGGGACAACCGATGTTCTCCATAGGATCCGGTGCGCCTCGCGGTCGGCGGGCTGGCCCGGCCATGACCGGCTCGACGCACATGAACGGGGACCCGCACCGACTGCAGAGGATGCGGCGTCCGCCGCACCGGAACTGCTCGCGGACCGATCAGGACTGGCCGCGACCGTCCAGTGCATCCGGATGCGGCTCGCGTGTCATGCGAGCGGCGGCCGGCTGCGGGCGGTGCAAGCAGTCGTCAAGGGGTTCGCGCCTGGGATTGGTGCGGCGGGATGAGTGTATCGCCCACCGGCGGGTCCGTCCGTTAGGACGCGGTGCCCCAGTCCGCGGGGTCATGCGCCGGCGTCAGCCCGCCGCGTGCGCCCCCCTCCAGCACCCCTCCGTCCGGCGCGAACCGGCTGCCGCACACCGGGCAGTCCCAGCTGTGCTCCAGGTCGTTCCACGAGAGCGTGCCGCCCAGCCGGTTGCAGACGCCGGACACGCTGCGCACCACACCGCCGACGCGGCTGGTGGCGACCAGGCCGTCGGAGGTGCGGTGCACGATGCCGGCACCGTCGCGCAGCAGGCGGCGATCCGCGGGCACGGCACGGACCACGCCGCCGAGCAGGCGGCGCGCCGCGGCCGCGTCGGTGCTGATGCCGATGCGCTGGCTGGCTGGACGCGTGACGCGCCGGCCGATGGTCGCCGCCCATCCGGGCTTGGTGCTGCCGGTCAGTTCGGCGGCGATGCGGAGCCCGGCGGCGGCGCCGTGGGTCAGACCCCACCCGTCGAAGCCGGTCGCGAACAGCACCCGGCCGAACGCGCGGGGCAGGCGGCCGACGAACGCGATCGGATTGAACGGCCGGTAGTCCTGCCCCGACCAGGTCGCAGCCCGCGCGAACCCCTCCAGGTGGGCGGTCGACCAGCGCTCCAGCGCGTCCGCGCGCGCCGACTCCGGTCCGCCGACGCCGGTCGGGTGGGCGCCGCCGGTCACGACGGCGCCGGACGCGGTGACGGCGACGGTGTGGCTGCCCTGCGCACCGAGGGCAGTGATCAGGGGAAGCGCGTCGTCGACCCCGGTGCCGCACATCGACAGCGTGCGGATGGCCTGCGTCTTCAGCAGGTAGAGCCCGCGATCGAGGATCGGCGTACCGGTCGCCAGCACCACCTTCTCGGCCTCGCGAGTGCCGCTCCCGGTCTCCACGAGCGAGCCGCCGCGCACGCCGACCCGGATGTCGGTGACGCGCTCGCCTTCCAGCACCTCGCTTCCGGCGTCCCGGACGGCCGCCGCCAGGGCGACGAGCAGCCGCTTGGGGTCCAGCAGCAGCTGATCGCGGAGGCGCAGTGCGCCGTGGGTGGGGAACGGCAGGTCGAGACCGCGCAACTTCTCCACCGGCAGGCCGGCGCGGGCGGCCGCGAGGTGCTCGTCGTCGACGCGGCGTGCGCCGCTCGCGGTCTCGGCGACCAGCAGCGCGTCCCGATACTCGACCGGGACGCCGAGCCGCTGCGCCGTGTCCCGCAGCCAGGCGAAGCCGTCCGCGTTCGCGTGACGGTAGGCCGCGGCGTTCTTGGCGGCCGTCTCCGAGCGCATCCGGCTGTAGGCGGTGCCGTGCAACTGGCTGACGATGCCCGCGGACCGGCCGCTGGTACCTCCGCCGACCGGCTCCGCAGTCAGCACGGTGACGGACTGGCCGGCTTCGGCCGCCATGAGTGCCGTCGACAGCCCGACGATGCCGGCGCCGACGACGATCAGGTCCCGCTGCTCCCCCGCGCCCGCCACCTTCCGCACGCTAGCGGCGCAAGCTGAGCCTTCTCGCGCAGGCGGTACCCGCAATCGCGGCCCGCACCCTCCGCCGCACCCCCGAGCACTTCAGCAGGACCAGGTCCCGACAGCAGGTTCGTGGTTGACCAGCAGCCTGCTGACCGGACCCTGACCTGTTGTCGTGCTCTGGCGATCGACGTGTCGAGGGCGTGGCAGAGGGCCGGAGCGCGGCGGGCGCGGGTGATGGTTCGGCGCCGGAGTCAGGCGGCGGGGCCGGTGGCCAGGGTGACGGTCGCCGTGTGCGATGCACCCGCGGTGTCGGTGTACGTGATGCTCACGCTCGTACCCGGTTTCAGCGTGCGGAGTGCCGCCGACAGCGACGAGGCGTCGGGCAGGGAGGTGCCGTCCACGGCGGTCACCACGTCGCCCGCCTCCAGGCCCGCGGTGTCCGCCGGCGTGCCGTCGATGACGCCGCCGACGGTCGCGCCGGTCCCGGCGCTCGACCCGTCCGAGGCGACCTCGACCCCGAGGAACCCGGGCGTGCCGATCGTGATGGTGTCGGAGGCCTTACCCGCTTCGATGTCCCCCGCGATCGACAGCGCCTTCGTGATGGCGATGGCGTACCCGGTCACGTCGCGGGTGCCCGAGCTGGCTGCCGTGTCGATGCCGACCACCTGGCCGTCCGTGTCCAGCAGCGGTCCGCCCGAGTCGCCGGAGACGACGTCGGCGTCGGTCTCGATCAGCCCGGTCAGCGACTCCGAATCCGCACTGCCCTCGCCGGCGGTGGTGATCGCCTGCTTCAGCGCGGTCACCTGGCCCTTCGCGGCGATCAGTGTGCCGCCGCCCTCCGCGTTGCCCACGGCCGTCACGTCGTCCCCGACGGAGGCGGTGTCCGAGGAGATCGACGCGGTCGTCAGCCCCGAGGCGCCCTGCAGTTGCAGCACGGCGATGTCGTGCGTCGCGTCGGTGCCGACGACCTTCGCGGTGTAGGTGCGGCCGGTCGATTCGACGGTCACGGCGATGCTCGTGGCGCCGGCGACGACGTGGTTGTTGGTGAGGATCTCGCCGTCGGCGCTCAGCACGATTCCCGTGCCCGCGGAGGACGCCCGCTCGTACTGCAGCTGCGACACGATCGTGACGACGCCCCGCTGCTGGGCGGCGGTCGCCGTGGTGCCGGTCGAGGCCGAGGCTCCGGAGGAGCCGTCGCCGCTGGAGGAGCCCTGTCCGCCGGAGAAGCCCTGCCCGCCCGAAAAGCCTTGTCCGCCGGAGAAGCCCTGGCTCCCCGAGAAGCCCTGGCCGCCCGAGGTGCCGCCGCCGGAGAAGGTCTGCCCGCCGGTCGTGCCGCCTGCAGTGCCCTGACCGAAGGCGCCGGTGGCGGTATCCGTGCGGCTGAGGGCGGCGCCGGACAGGGCACCGATCCCGGTGCCGACGCCCAGGATCAGCGCCGCCGCGCTGCCGAGGGCCACCGCACGGCGACCACGCGACCATGGGCGACGGACGCGACCGGCATCGGTACCGGCAGCCTCGCTAGCGGCACCCTCGGTACCGGCAGCCCCGTCGGCGGCGAAGTGGCTGCCGTCGATGTGCGCGGCGTCCGGGGCTCCGACCACCGGGCGTTCGTCAGCAGGAATGTGCGCGTCGGAGGGAGACGACGACGGGGAGGAGGAAGAGGAAGAGGAAGAAGCGGAGGAGGAGGAAGCGGAGAGAGGCGACTGCTCGTTCATGGCACTGAGTGCACGCCCCGAAGCAGGGTGCGCCACAAGTGCTGTCGATGCGCTTCCTATGAGCTCTCCGCAAGGGAGTCCGGAGGGAGGATCGGAGGTGGTCCGGTCGATGTGCGCGGAGAGCGCCCCCGTACGCTGGAGCGGTGTCGACCGCCGCCGTGCCGCTCCCGCCGGGTCTGATCGCCTCCGACGAGGTCGCCGCCGCGCTGGCCGACGGCCGGCCCGTCGTCGCCCTGGAGTCGACGATCATCTCGCACGGGCTTCCGCGCCCGCGCAACCTGCAGGCAGCCCGCGACTTCGAGGGGCTGCTGCGCGACCGTAGCGTCACGCCGGCGACGATCGCCGTGCTGGACGGGGTGCCCCGCATCGGCCTGACCGGTGGCGAGGTGCGCCGGATCGCCGAGGAGGACCTGGTCAAGGCGAGCGTCCGCGACCTGGCGGTCCTGGCCGCCCGCCGCGCGAGCGGAGCGACGACGGTCGCCGCCACCGCGTACCTGGCCGCCCGCGCCGGCATCCGCGTCTTCGCCACGGGCGGCCTCGGCGGCGTGCACCGCGGCGCCTCCGGTACCTTCGACGAGTCGGCGGACCTCTCCACCCTGGCCGCGGCGCCCGTCGCCGTCGTATCCGCCGGCGTCAAGAGCGTGCTCGACATCGCCGGCACCCTGGAACGGCTCGAGACGCTCAGCGTGCCCGTCGTCGGCTATCGCACCGACGTGTTCCCCAGCTTCTGGCTGGCGGAGTCGCCGTTCCGGCTGGATTGGCGGGTGGACTCGCCGCAGGAGGTCGCCGACATCTTGCGGGCGCAGGCCGCCGCGGCCGTCCCCGGTCTGCCGCGGCCCGGTCTGGTCGTCGCCAATCCGGTGCCGATCGCCGAGCAGTGGGATCCCGTGGAGCACGACCGCGTGCTGGCCCAGGCCCTCGCCGCCGCTGATGAAGCCGGCGTGCGTGGCAAGCAGGTGACTCCGTTCCTGCTCTCCTTCATCGTGCAGGCCTCCGGCGGCGTCTCACTGGAGGTGAACCTGGCGCTGGCCAGGAACAACGTCCGGGTGGCCGCCGACATCGCCGTCGCGCTCGCCGCGTCCGGCGCCGCAGGCTGAGACCGCCGTGGCGGCGCGCCGGCCCAAGGTGCTCGTGGTCGGCGACGTCATCGACGACATCGTGGTGCGGCCCGACGGCGCCCTGCAGGCCGACACCGATACTCCGAGCCGGATCGATCCGCGGCCCGGCGGCTCTGCCGCGAACACGGCGTGCTGGCTGGCGGCGGCGGGCGTGCCGACGACGTTCGTGGGCACCGTCCACCACCTGGACGTCGCCCGGCACGCCGCGGTGTTCGCCGCCGCCGGAGTCGACGCGCGGCTCACCGGATCGGACCTGCCCACCGGGACGATCGTCGTCCTGGTGCAGGGCCAGCACCGCAGCATGCTGACGAGCCGCGGAGCGAACGCCGCCACCCACCCCGGGCAGATCACCGACGACCTGCTCGCGGGGGCGACGCACCTGCACCTGACCGGCTACAGCCTGTTCGATGCGCGGTCCGCCGGCGACGACGCCGCCTGGTCGGCCCTGTCGACCCGGGCGCACGGCCTCGGCCTGACGCGCTCCCTGGATCCCTCCTCGCGCTCGTTCCTCGCGACCCACGGCGTCGAACGTCTGCTGCGCACCGTCGCCGGGATCGAGGTGCTGCTGCCGAGCGCCGACGAGGCGGCCCTGCTCGGTGGCGGGAGCGGAGACGGCGGAGGGGACGGCGGCGACGATGACGATGACGAAGACGATGACGATGACGATGACGAAGACGATGACGGCGGGCCCGAGCTGGCGGCGACCCGGCTGGCTCGCGATCACGACGTGGTCGCGGTCAAGCTCGGCGACCGAGGTGCGGTGGTCGCCGCGAACGGCGCTCTGCACCGGCGGACGGTGTCCCCCGGGCCCGTCGTGGATCCGACCGGTGCCGGAGACGCCTTCGACGCCGGGTTCCTGGCCGCCTGGCTGGCCGGATCGGACCCGGTCGATGCCGTCGACGCGGGCAACGCGCTCGCCCGTCGAGCGATCGGAATCATCGGCGCGCGGCCCGCCTGAGCCGACCCGTCGACGCCGAAACGGAAGATTGCCGTTCACCGAACCGCAACCGCCACGTCGACGAACACCTGCATGGTGGGGCGTAGCGGCCGAGTGATCCTTCGATCCGGGCGAAGCGAGAGGCATTCCATGACGAGCGACAGCGCTCAGCATCCCTCCGGCGCGCCCGAACGGAACCCCGTGCCCGCCCGCACGGCCGACGAGCCCATGCCGACCCGTCGGGCCGAGTATGGCCGCCCGGACCACTTCGTGTTGCACCTGAGCGACACGCATCTGCTGCCGCGCTACGGACGTCTCTACGGGCGGGTCGACCCCTCCATCACCGTCCGCCGCATCCTGGCCGAGCTGGACGCGACCGGCACCCGGCCCGAGGCCCTGATCTTCACCGGCGACCTGGCCGACCACGGCGACGCCGCCGCCTACCGAACGCTGCGCGCGATCGTCGAACCAGTCGCCGACCGAATGGGTGCCCAGGTGATCTGGTGCATGGGCAACCACGACCGGCGCGAGGTGTTCCGCCAGGAGCTGCTCGGCCAGGTCGGCAACGCCCGTCCCGTCGACCGCGTGGACGACGTGAACGGCCTGCGCGTGATCACCCTCGACACCACCGTGCCCGGCGAGCACTGGGGCCACGTCACCGGCGACCAGCTGGACTGGCTGGCGGAGGAGTTGGCGGTCGACGCCCCGCACGGCACCCTGCTCGCGATGCACCACCCGCCGCTGCCGACGATCCAAGACCTGGCGACCCTGGTCGAATTGCGCGAGCAGGCCGGACTGGCGGAGGTGCTGGAGGGCAGCGACGTGCGGCAGATTCTGGCCGGGCACCTGCACTTCTCCACCGCCGGCACCTTCGCCGGCATCCCCGTCTCGGTCGCCTCCGCCACCTGCTACACGCAGGACCTGACCGCCGCTCCCCGATCCACCCGACCGCAGGACGCCGCCCAGTCGTACAACCTCGTGCACGTGTGGGGCGACGTGGTGCTGAACTCGGTGGTCCCGGTCACCGGCGCGCCGGCCCTGTCCTGGACGTCCGCAGAGGAGAGCGAAGAGATCCTTGCCGAGCACGGCGTCGTGGTCCCCGCCGCCGGCTCCGCAGCCGAGCCCACCCGCCCGGACGCAGTCGATACCGAACTGCAGGCCATGACCTCGCCGATCACCCTGCCCCGACTCCCCGACTGACACTCCGCACGGTGGTCACACGCGCTGCCAGTCGGGGAGATTGGCGAGGGTGTGGTCGTAGTACTCCACGAGTGACAACCGTGACGCGGCGGCGCGGTCGAGGATGACGGTCGTCTGCGCGTGCAGTTGCAGCGCGGACGCTGGAACCATCGCCGTCAACGGCCCCTCGACAGCGGCTGCGACGGCGGCCGCCTTCTCGGCCCCGTGCGCCACCAGCACGATCTCTGTGGCCTCTCGGATGGTGCCCAGTCCTTGCGTGAGGCAGTGCGTGGGTACGCGGCCGAGGTCGCCGTCGAAGAATCGGGCATTGTCGGCGCGGGTCCGCGGTGCGAGCGTCTTGATGCGGGTCCGCGAGGACAGCGAGGAGGTCGGTTCGTTGAAGCCGATGTGACCATTGGCGCCGATACCGAGGATCTGCAGGTCGATTCCTCCTGCGCGCCGGATCGCTTCCTCGAACCTCGCGCACGCAGCCTGCAGATCCGTCGCCGACCCATCGGGTACGTGGATGCGTTCCGGATCCATCCGCAGCGGGCGAATCACCTCGCGAAGCAAGGTCGCCGCATAGCTGTGCTCGGAGTGCGGGAGTAAGCCGACGTACTCGTCGAGCGCGAACGCCGTCGCCTCGGTGAGGTCGAGATCACCGGTCTCCACGAGCGACGCGAGTGCTGCGTAGGCGGTGAGGGGAGAAGAGCCGGTTGCGAGTCCGAGGGAGGCCGCCGGGTCGCCACGGATCACCCGCCGGATCCGCGCGGCGGCTGCCTGCCCGACCGATTCCCGGTCGGGCACGATCATGACCTGCACGATCAGCCGTGGATCTTCTGGAGGAGCACGAGCGCTCGGTCGACGGAGTGCAACAGGGGTGGCGCGGCGCCCTCGTCGGAGTCGCGTTCGTGCGTGACCGAGTGGATCCACTGCTCGGCGACGGCGTACCAGTCGACCGGCGTCGTCGGTTCGCCGAGGAGCACCTTGCGCAGTTCGGTGAACCAGAGCGACCACCGTTGCCCGTAATAGGTGCCGACGACGCCGTTCCAGTCTCGGTTCGCATACTCGGTGAGGACGAAGTCGTCGCGGGTGCCCCAGGAGGTGAGGAGCCGCGCCGCCCACTCGACCAGCTCGTCACGCTCGTCCGAGGAGACACCCCAGGCCCTCGCCGCGTCGAGCCAGGTGTCGAGACGGAAGTCCGGATGCGCGGCCAGGATCGTGTCCTGGTGGCCGATGAGGTCGAGAAAGGCGCCGACCGCGTCGTCGAACGCGCCGATGTCGTGGTTCGCGTGGGCGGCGCGGACGGTGCCGAGCATGGTGCGAGCGGCGTCCGCGGTGGCTTGCCTCGAGATGTCGACGAGGTCGTAGGTCAACGACGGCGACGACGGGAGTCGGCCGGCAGCGCTCCGGAGGAACTGCATGGCGGGCAGGAGGGCGCCGGGAGGGTAGGGCAACGTCCGGGGACCGACGAGGCTGGCCTGGTTCGCGTCGAGACTGGGAATCGCGGCGATGACCGAGTCGGTGCCGGCGTAGAAGCTGAACGCACCGAGTTGCTCGTCGGCGTCCTCAGCCCCGATCGTCGTCATCGGGAGCAGCGCTGACGACGGCGCTCGGTCACGAGAACCCGCATCGACTTCCTCGCCGGCGAGGGCGAGTGTCGATTCGGGCGGCGGCGGGGCCGATTCTGCGGTGCGCCACGGTCCGTAGGCGGTCTGTCGCAGGACCTGCCAGGCGGCGATCGCGTCCTCGTCGTGTGCGCCGTAGCGCGCGATCACCCACTTCGGAAGCCAGTCGTCTAGATCGATCGGTCGGGTCGTCCAGGTGAGGTCGTGGAACAGGTCCCAGACCACAGGGTTGTTCGCTACTCCCTCTGCCGTGTCGGTCAGGCCGGCGAGTCGGTTCGAGGGCGCTGCAGCGAGCGACGCGGGTGTGCGGGCGATCGCCTCGAGGTCGCCGTAGAGGCTGAGGCGGCCGCCGTAGTTCGGCAGGATCCCGCAGACCCATGGGGCGTCGCCGTAGACGCCGGGACGCGTCCAGTCCTCTCCCGTCAGATCCAGCACGAGCAGGCGTGCCGGGTCCAGTGCGTCGAGCAGGTCCTGTCGCGGGTTTCCCCCCCACGCTTGGATCACCCACGTGTACGAGTCAGCGGCGGCACGCATCGCCGTTTCGACGCCGCGGGCCGCGTCGGCCAAGGGAACGTCGCCCAACGTGCCGCCCTCGTGCAGAAGGTCGACGGCCCAGGTGCCGGTGACTCCGAAAGCGTCGTACTGCGCTCGGTAGAACCTGGCGGCGACGTCGGCGTACAGGCTGCTCGCCGAGCTGAGCCAGTCGGGTCGGACCGGGCCCGCGACATCCATGAACCAACGGCCCTGCGGAACGACTGTCGCATTGAGATTGCGGTCGGCGAAACCGGCAGGCACGGTCCCGCTGAAACCCGGGAGGATCGGCCGGATCTGGAGCTCCGCCATGCGATCGAGGACGCGGCGGGCGAGATCGACGCGGCGATCGATCAGGCCGACCGTCGTGCCGCGCCCGAAGTACTGGATGTTGTTCAGCCACTGCCACGCCTGGTGCGACGGCGGAACGATCCAGGCGAGCAGCTCGTCCTCTCGGTAACCGAAGTTCTGGAAGGCCTGCAACCACACGACCTCTTGGCCGAGCGTGAGGTGCGCTGCGTTGATTCCGCTGGCTGCGAGCAGGTCGAGTTCGCGCTCCCAGGCGGACCAGTCGAAGAACGGGGTCGTGTAGCCGGCGACGGTGATGTTGTAAGCGACCCGCCACGGAAACCTCGTCTCGCTCGCGAGCGAGCCGTCGGCGGGCAGCGCCGAGGCGAGCCGCACCCCTGAGCGGGAGACGCTGCCGATCCCCGTGCGTCGAGCGAATTGTGCGTACCCGGCCAGCGCGGTCGCCGGTGTCGTCGCGCTGATCGCGAGGACCCCGGCGTCGACGGTCACCGCGAATGAATCCGTGCCCTTGTCGGATTCGACGAGCTCGACGCGGATCTGCTCGACCGGAAGGCCGCTCAGGCGGTGCACTCCGGCGACGGCGGTATCGATCGAGGTCATCGTGCGGTCTCCAAGGGGATTTCGACGGAGGGACGTGTGCGGTCGAGCTGGTCGACGATCCGAACCGGTGCGAGCGTCGGCCAGACGCTGCCATCGCCTTCCGCGACGAGCACAGCCCCGAGCAGTGCGGAGTGGGCACCGAACTCGGACAGGAAGATCGGCGGCGCCGCTCGCCAGCCGAGCTCGTGTCCGAGGTATTCGGCCAGCGGATCCTGCAGGACGTTCCCGGCGAGTGCGAGGCCACCGCCGAGAACGATGACCGCCGGGTCGAACATGGTCACGAGCGACGCGAGCCCGATCGCGAGCGTCGACACGGCTTCGTCCCAGATCCGGGCCGCGACATCGTCGTCGTCGAGGCGCCGGACAATCTCCTCCGCCGACGAGGCCTCGTGACCGGTTCGGCGGTACCGCCGAACGATCGCGGCCGCGGACGCGTAGGCCTCCACGCAGCCCAGCTGCCCGCAGGTGCAGCGTTCCCCGCCACGTACGGCGACGACGTGTCCGAACTCGCTCGCCGCGCCCGATGCCCCGCGGACGACAACGCCGTTGGCGACCAACGCAGCGGCGATACCGGTGCCGATCGGGATGAATGCGAAGTCCGCATCACGGGTGCGGGGGTTCAGATGCTGCTCGGCGAGTGCGCCTGCCCGGGCGTCGTGTTCCACCGCGACCGGTACTCGGAAGTGGTTCCGGAGCATCCCGGCAAGGGGGACGTCTTCCCATCCGAGGTTCACTGCGCGACCGATGACGCCCGACGCGCGATCGACGATGCCGGGACTCACGAGCCCGATCCCACCGAGGGCCACGCCCGCTTCCGTCAGGGAATCAGCGAGGGTGTCGACGAGGCCGGTGAGCGCGTCGAGAGCGGCGGTGCCGCCGCCGCCCGTCGCGATGACCGATTGCCGCACGACCGTGCTGTCGGCGGTGATCGCGATGCCCTTGATGGTGGTGCCGCCGATGTCGATCGCGACCAGTCCTCGATCCTGCGGGGGCGCCGTGTGGGTCATCCCTGCCGCAGTTCGACGACGGCACCGGTGCCCGCGGACAGGCGCGCGGCTTCCACGATCTGCGTCGTCCGCAGGCCGACGGCGCCGTCCGGTGCCGGCCGAGAGCCGGTGCGGACCGAATGCAGGAAGTGATCGATCATCGCGCCGTCGAAGTCCAGCCCGAACGGTACCCACGCGGGGCCGTCCGCGAGCGTGCCACCGACGTACCGACTCATGGCTCGCATGCTCAACGATCCTCGCGTGCCGGTGACCTGCAGCTCGACGTCACCCCAGACCGCTGCGTTCAGCGGCTGGCTCCACGAGCAGTCGATCGTCGCGAACACTCCGGACGGGTAGCGCAGGGTGACGAGACCGCCCGTCTCGACTTCGAGGTCGAGGTCGCCGTGGAGCACGCCGTTGCTGACCGCGCGCACGCTCACCGGCGCCTCGCCCAGCAGGACGTCGAGCAGGTCCGCGCAGTGCACCACATGGTCGACGAGTGCACCGCCGCCGGACCAGATGGACTGGGTGAACCAGCGGCGATCGCCGGTCGGGATCTTGCCGTTGTTGGTACCGAGCACGCCCAGTACGTCTCCGACCTCGCCGGCGGCGATTCGCGCCGTGAGCTCGGCGAACGCCTGGGTGAAGCGGATCGGGAACGCGGTCATGAGCAGGACGCCGGCGTCGTCGCACAGCCGTACGATCTCCTCCGCGTCGGCGGTACTCGTGGCGAGCGGCTTCTCGCAGAGCACATGGGCGCCGGCGCGCACGGCGAGCCGGACCGCATCGACGTGCCGGCTGTTCTCGGTGCAGATGACGACCGCATGAGGTCGCCAGGCGAACAACTCCTCGTACGAGTCGACGTACGCGGCGCCCAGCTGCTTCGCGAACTCGACCCCGCGGGGCAGCTCGCCCTCTGCTGCGATCCCGCCCGGGTCGCAGGTCAGCACCTCGATATCGCAGGCGCCCAGCAGGTGTCCGATGTAGGAGGCCGCGTGCACGTGCGCGAACGACATGACTGCGACGCGCATCCGCTTCTCCTCACTCATCAGGCGTTCACCACCGAGAGCTCGCTCAGCGTGGTTTCGTCGAACGGCACGGGTGCACCGAGTCGCACCGATTCCAGCGCCGCTTCAGCGAGTCCGATCGCAATCACGGCGTCGTTCCCCGTGACACGCGGATCCGCGCCTCCTGCGAACGCCGAGACGAACTCGCGGATCTCGGCCGTGTAGGGGCTCTCGCCGACGAGTCCGGGAAGGGATGAGTTGCCGGATGCATCGGTCGACAGGTTGGCCTGAATCTCCGCTGTCGTCGCCGAGTCGTACTGGAGCCGGCCCGCCGAGCCGGCGACGTCGAACGACGTGGTGAACCGCATGCCGGGTGCCCCCCAGACGCCCTGAATGAAGGAGAGTGCGCCCGACGCGTGCGTGAGCACCGCATGGCAGACGACGGGAGCCCTCACGCGACTGTCGAGCGTCGTGGGGTTCTGGCTGGCGAACACCTGCACCACCGGACCGGCGATCCACCGGGCCTGGTCGAGGTCGTGGATCATCTGGTCGAGCAGCAGGCCGCCGGAGTCTGTTTCGTCGAAGAACCACGAACCGGCGGGCGCCGGGCCGCCGCGAGTGAATCGCAGAACGGCGAGTTCACCGAGACGGCCGGCGGCGACGGCGTCGCGAAGCGCGACGTACTCGGGGAAGTAGCGCACGACGTGACCCGGGTAGATCTTCCTCCCGAGTCGCCGTGCGTCGTCGATCAGCCGCGCGGCGGCGGCTGCGGTTCGCGCGAGCGGTTTCTCGCACACCACATCGGCACCCGACTGGAGCGCACGCCGCGCGATCTCCTCGTGCGTCGGCGTCGGTGTGCAGACGTCGACGATCTCGACCGAGTCGAACAGCTCCTGCAGCGACGGCACCGTACGGAAGCCGAAGCGCTCCGCCAACGAGACGGCTCCGGTCTCGGAGAAGACGAGCACCTCCGCGTCGAGGTCCCTCCACGCGGCTGCGTGGACCGTGCTGATGACGCCCGCTCCGACGAGACCGACCCTGAGCTGATTCATATTCACCTGATCCGAGAGTCTGGAATCACTTGATTCCAGAGAAAGCAAGGCCGTCGATCACCCTGCGCTGCATGATGAGGAAGATGACGAGGATGGGCGCGGCGGCGAGAAGGGCGGCGGCCATGAGTACCGGATAGTTGGTCGTGAACTGCCCCTGCAGGGTCGCCAACCCCACCGAGAGTGGCTGGCTGCCGGGCTGCGTGGCGACCACGAGCGGCCAGAGCAGGTCATTCCATGAAGCCAGTACGCCGATGACGACAAGCGCCGACAGGCCGGGAACAGCGAGCGGAAGCATGACCCGCCAGAAGACCTGGAACGCGTTCGCCCCGTCGAGTCGGGCGGCCTCTTCCAGATCCTCGGGCAGGCCGAGGAAGAACTGCCGCATCAGGAAGGCAGCGAATGCGCTGAACAACCCGGGCGCGACGATACCGGGTATGCTGTTCAACCATCCGAGGGCCTGGATGATCTGGTATTGCGAGATCAGAAACACCTGAGGCGGGACCATCAGTATCGCGAGCACGAAGCCGAAGATGATGTTCCGGCCCGGGAAGGGCATCCGCGCGAACGCGTAGCCGGCCATCGACCCGAAGATCACCTGTCCGAGTACCCGCAGCACGGTGATCGTGACGGACACGGCCGCCTGCGACACGAACGGCAACTGGGCGAATACGGCGGGATAGGTCTCCGGATGCGGCTCGGACGGCAGCAGGTGGGGCGGGATGGCGGTGACGTCGCCCTGCGTGGAGAACGAGGCGATGAGCTGCCAGGCGAATGGGAAGAGCATCACCAAGCTGCCGATGACGAGTACCGCGTGGGCGTCGATGCTCGGCGGGCCGGTGCGCCTGCTGCGAGCACGACTCGCGATCGCTTCAGACATAGTTGACCCATCGGCGCTGCAGTCGGAATTGGAGCGCCGTCACGAGTGCGACGAGGACCAGGATCACGAGCGCGATCGCCGCCCCGTAGCCCCGGTTGTTCGAGACGAAGGACTCGTTGTAGAAGAGGTAGACGAGCGACTGCGTGGAGTTGATGACCGGATTCATCTGCCCGATGATCGCGTAGAGCAGATCGAAGAGTTGAAATCCTGCGATCACGTTGATCACGGTGACGAAGAAGATCGACGGCGTGAGGAGGGGAACCGTGATGCTCCTGAACTGCACGAACCGTGATGCGCCGTCCAACGCGGCCGCCTCGTACAATTCGGGTGGAATCCCGCGCAGTCCGGCGGACAGGATGATGATGTCGAAGCCGACCGCCATCCACAGCCCCACGATCGAAACGGCAACGATCGCGAGGCCGGGTGTGGACAGCCATCGCGGCGACAGCCCGCCGAACAGATGCAGGACGGTGTTGATGATGCCGAAGTCACCGTTGAACATCAGTCTCCAGACCAGCGCGACCGCGACCGGCATCGCCAGATACGGCAAGAAGAACATCGTCCGGTAGACCGTCGTGAAGCGCAGTCCGGGCCGGTTGAGCAGGCTGGCCAGCACCACGGAGATGGGGACTCCGAGCAGGACGATCGCGATGTAGACCACCGTGTTCAGCAGGGCTGAGGGGATCTGCGGATCCCGAACGAGTGCGATCCAGTTGGTCAGACCCGAGAAGGTGGATCCGCCGAACGGCCCCCAGGTGGTGAAGCTGAAGTACGCCGTCTGCAGGATCGGGAACAGGTAGAAGACGACGATTCCGAGGAAGAACGGCCCGACGAAGAGCACTGGCCACCAGCCGGACCTGGTGGTGCTCCGACGCCGCCGGGAAACCGCCGTCCGCCGTCCGGCCACGGGTGTCGTGGCCGGACGGTCGATGGTGGACGTGCTCATTCCTTCGCCAAGGCGGTGTTCATCACCGTCGCGAGCTGCTTCTCGGCCGCGTCGACGCTCAGCTGCCCCGAGAACGCCTGGGCGGCGAGAGCGGGCTCCTTCGCGGCCCAGGCGTCGGTGTTCTTCGATGCCGGGTACGGCACGGAGTATTTGATCGCGTCGACGAAGGTCTGCAGACCGAGGCCGGGATGGCTCTTCACGAACCCGTCCGCGGTGCCGGTGTAGGCGGAGATCGCGACGCCGCTGCCGGCCTGGATGACCTGCGCCTGCTTCGATGCGGTGAATGCCTGGAACGCCTGCGCCGCGGCGAGGTTCTTCGACTTGGCGCTCACCACGTTCGAGAGAGCGTGTCCGACCGTCGCCTGCTTCGTACCCTGCGGAAGCGGGATGGCGACGAAGTCCGCAGCGCTCTTCGCGCCGGCCATCTCTGCCACACTCGCGCCGGCGATGCTCGGGTACATGGCGGCCTTGCCGTTGACGAACCACTGGTCGGCGGTCGTCTCGGACAGCTGCTGGATGGTGGGAGACGACCCGTCGCTGACGAGGTCCCGCCAGATCTGCAGGCCCTTCTCACTCGCCGGAGTGTCCCACCCGGACTTCGTGCCATCGATCACCTGGCCTCCGTATGCGAACACGGAGCTGTAGTAGGTCGTCTGCCCGAACAGGTAGAACGAAGTGCCATAGATACCCTTCGATCCGAGCTTCTGCCGGATCTGCTTGGCCAGCGCGCGGTAGTCGTCGTAGGTCCAACCTGCGACGGGGATCGAGACCCCGGCCTGCTTGAACAGTGCCTTGTTCACCCACATCGCGTTCGTATCCACGTCCTTCGGCACCGCGTACCGCTTTCCGCCGTAGGTGTAGAACTTCGTCAGGTTCGCCGGGTAGGCGGAGACGTCGATCTGCTTCCCCTTGACGAGGTCGTCGATCGGCGCGAGCTGGCCGTTGGCCGCGTACAGCTGGAAGTACGGCATGTTCATCCAGAACACGTCCGGCAGCGTGTTGGACGACGCCTCCGTCTGCAAAGTCGTCCAGTACTGGGCGTACGGCACCACGGAGTCGGTGACCGTCACCTTGGGGTACTTCTTCTCGAAGGCCGCGACGATCTTGTCCATGGCCGCCTTCTGGTTCGGATCCCAGAAGGCGTAGGTGATCTTGCCGGACACCTCGGACGGGTCGGCCGCCTTCGTCCCGGTACTGCTCGCCGAACAGCCGGCGAGGGCGAGAACGAGAGCCGCCGCTGCAGCGACTCCCGCGAAGAGCTTCGGAGTTCTCATCTGTCTTCCTTCATCGGTCGGTAGTGGGGGTCAGTGGTGCGAGGAGGGGGAGGAGATCGTTGAGTCGCCGGCCTTCTGAGGCGCAGCGGGCTCGAACGCCGCTCGGGCGCGATCTGCGCGCCGCATCGACTTGAGGCCGGCGGGGGCAGGGACGATGCCCTCGGCGCCGTACACCGACATCGCGGACAGCTCGTGGGCCCGGAGTACCGCCCCGATGACGACGGCGTCGGCCCCGAGGTCGGAGCGGACGAGCGTCGGAACGGCGGGAATCCGGATGTGGCTCCTGACCGCTTCTCGCAGCACACCGAGCACGACCTCCCCGGCCATGGAGAGCCCGCCCCCGAGCACGACCAGGTCGGGGTCGGTGACCAGGGCGAGCGCGGCGATACCGGGCGCGAGCGCGTTCAGGAACGCCGTCAATTCGTCGGTGGCTTTGGCGTCGCCGCGGAGGGATCGGGCGACGACCTCCTCGGCCGTCTCGGCGGAGCGCCAACGGATGTTGCTGGCGGCGTCCGTGGCCACCCCGTCGAACAGCAGGTAGCCCGCCTCTCCGGAGGCGTGGTGCCGACCTCGGTGGACCTTGCCTTCGATGAGGAGCGAGACCGAGATGCGGTGGCCGACCTGGATGTACACGACGTCGTCCGCCAGCACCGAGGCGCCGAGATAGTGCTCTGCGATGGAGGCGAGCCGGGCGTCGTTCTCGAGCACGACTCCGCAGGAGTACTTGGTGGTGAGGCGCCCGGCGACGTCTGCCGCATTCCAGGCCGGCAGAGCGTATGACATGGCAACGCGGCCATCCGGCCCGACGAGGCCGGTCACGCCCACTGCAATGCTGAGCAGAGGGCCGCTGTCCTCGAGGCTCTCCAGGAGGGCGTCGAGGAGCCCGCAGATGGTGTCGAATGCGGTCGAGCCACCGCGGGCCGGGTCGAGCGGCATCTCCTCCGAGGCGACCACGGTTCCTGCGAGGTCGGACACGGCCACGCGGATGAGGTGGCCGCCGACATCGACGCCCGCCACCAGTCCCGACCGCCCCAGGAAACCGAACAGCTTGGCGGGTCGGCCCGCGTCCCTCCCGCCGCCGACGCCGTCCTCCACAATCGCGACGAGACCTCGCGCTGTCAGTGCGCCGAGGCTGCCATCGACCGTGGGACGCGACAAACCGGTCCGACGGGCGATCTGCGCGATCGTCTGCGGACCTGCATCGCGGAGCGCGACAGCACATGCCACGTCGACTCTTTTCAACGAAACCAGCCTTCGTAATGGGGACGGTTGCAGTGAAGCATCCCGACCAGAACCGCGCAACAGATAGGTTGATCGACACATGAATATGTAACCTGACTGCAATAATCGCGCCGGACGGGACAGCCGAGAGGTGGAGTCGACACCGATGGAACTTCTCCCGACGGGGCCGCAGCGGTGACGGCCGGATCGCTGACGCTGACCAACGTGCAGATCGTCGACGTGACGACCGAGAAGAACGCGTGGATCGTGTTCGACAACGGCGTCATCGTCTCGCGGGGCGTCGGGGCTCCCCCTCACTCCTCGGGCACCCTGCTCGATGGACGGGGCGGCCTGCTCGTGCCGGGCTTCATCGACGCCCATGTCCACGGGGGTGGCGGCGGCAGCGTGGACGCCGGCGGAGTCGCGGCGACGGTCCGCGCACATCGTGAGCACGGGACCACTCGATCGGTTGCCTCCCTGGTCAGCGCTCCCCTGCCTCGACTCGTCGAATCGCTGAGCATGCTCGCGCCGCTCGTCCGTGCCGATTCCGGACTGCTCGGCGTCCACCTCGAAGGACCCTTCCTCTCGCCGGCAGCGCGCGGAGCACATGACCCTGGCGCGTTGGCCCTCCCGACTGCAGGGGCCGTCGACGCGCTGCTCGAGGCCGGGGAGGGCACGGTCGTCCAAGTCACGGTCGCACCCGAGCTTCCGGGCGCCATCGACGCCATCCGACGGTTCGTCGCCGGCGGGGTGCGGGTCGCGGTCGGCCATACGACGGCCGACGCGGAAACGGCCCGTGCAGCGTTCGGTGCAGGAGCGTCGATCCTCACTCACACCTACAACGCCATGCCGCCCCTGCTCCACCGAGCGCCCGGACCCGTGGGTGTCGCGATCATGGACACGGGAGTGACCCTCGAGCTGATCGCCGACGGGCTGCACGTGCATCCGATCCTCGTCGCAGGATTGTTCAGGCTCGCGCCCGGCCGCGTCGCACTCATCACGGACGCCATGGCAGCGGCCGGGGGAGCAGACGGTGACTACCGGCTCGGCGAACGCGCGGTGGTTGTGCGCGACGGAGCAGCACGACTTGCAGACAGCACCCTTGCCGGTTCGACGCTCACGATGGACCGGGCAGTGAAGGGTGCAGTCGACGCCGGCGTGCCGCTGGCCGAGGCAGTGCGCGCAGCCACACGCACCCCCGCCGCGATGCTGGGCCGCACCGACCTCGGCCGTCTCTCCCCCGGCGGCCCCGCCGACGCCGTCCTCCTCGGAGACGATCTTCGACTCGAGCGCGCGTGGGCCGCCGGGTCGCTATCGACCCCGTGAGCCCATGGCGCGGGTGAGATCCTTCACCTGGACTCCGGCCACGGGGACGTTCGCGCTGGCCGCAAGGGACCCTCCGGGAATGGGCGAGCGTCGTCACCTCGACCGGTGGTGAGTGCTCCGGAGCGGGCGTCGCCGAGGATGTATCGGACGCCCGTGAGCTTCTCGATGGAATCGAGAACCGTTGGAGCAGTAGCGGATGAATTCAGCACCCCGTGAACGACCGGCAACTTCACGTCGCCTGACACCTGCACGATCTCGGTCAACTCGAAGCCCTCTGCCGCTAGAGCGGGCCGTGACGCCCACAGTGTCGCGCCTGCGGCAGCCAACTCGGATTGCGAGTATGGCCGCTGCTCGACTGTGACACGGGCGCCCGTACCCTTGGCATACGCCTGGGCGGAAGCGAGTACTGCATCTGATCCGTGCCAGAGGAGGGTGATGCTGAAGGTGCTGGCGTCTTCAATGGCGCCGAGGTAGCCACTGCTCTCGAATGAGGGCTGATCGTTGTTCCACGTATCGATCGCATCGAGCTTTTGCTCGTCGTGAACATAGTTCTTCCCGATCTGCTGCTCCCATTGCTCAAGAGCACCATCGGGATCCGAACTCGGGCGGGGCTTCGCGTCGCGGGTTGATGCGCTGTGACCGGCCGCCGGGTGAGGCGCCCGAATGTGTGGCTCATGCGTTCCCTCTGCGAGCGTGTTCGTCGCGGCGAGCGCTGGGGTTGCCCCGCTCGCCAGCGGTGCGCCGCTGACGGGAGCGGCCCCAGCGAGCGGGAATGCCACCGCACCGCACGTCGCCCCGATCGCCCAGCGCATCACTCGACCGGCCATGAGGCCCTGGTCAGCCGGCGGAAGCGGCGTGCAGGTGGTGCTCGTCCGGCCTCTCCCAGGGGGCGGCGACCGGGAAGTAGCGCTCCAGGAACGAGCGCACCTTGTGCGCGCGCTCCTCCGGGCCGACCTCCGGAAAGCTGCCGTCGTTCAGGCAGAAGAAGTCCCACACGGGACGGCTGAGCAGCCCCTTCATCAGGCCGAGGCCCTTGCGGGTGGTCGTGTCGACGTACAGCACGGTGGCACTCGTGTTCTGCACGGCACGCCCGGTGAGCAGGCCGTAGTAGTGGTAGAGCGAGTTGGTCACGGAGATGTTCGTGGCGGCACGGAACGTGCTGGCGGCGGTCGCGGCGAAGTCGTCGGCGAATTCGCGCTCCATGGTGGCCATGATGCTGCGGCGCAGCGGCGTGGGCGCGTGCTCCAGGTGGCGGGTGATCACGCGGCCGAAACGCCGGCGCAGGAGCGCTCGGTTCACCCGGGCCGCATTCTCGAATCCGCTGCGGCGCTGATGGTTCTCCCCCAGCCCGATGCGGGTGCCGGCCTCGATGAATTTGCTGATCCCGCCCGGCGAGAAGAACGTGTCCGGCATCAGGGGGCGGCCGACGAACATGTCGTCGTTGGAGTAGATGAAATGCTCCGAGAGTCCGGCGATGTGATGCAGCTGGCTCTCCACCGCCATGGAATTGTGGGTGGGCAGCACGGAGGGGTCGGCGAAGAACTGCTCGCTCGGCACGATGCGCACCCGAGGGTGGTCCGCCAGCCACGCGGGCGCAGGCGAGTCGGTCGCGATGTAGATGGTGCGCACCCACGGCAGGTAGGTGTTCACCGAGCGCAGCGCATATCGCAGCTCGTCGATCTGCCGGAACCGGGCCTCCGCCTCGTCGCCCTCGCCCACCACGTAGCTGGCCATGCGGCGTGCCCGCGCGCGCTGCCACTCCTTGTCCGTGCCGTCGACCCACGAGAAGACCATGTCGATGGGGAAGTCGATGTCCGAGACGTGGTCCGCGAACATGTCCTCGATGGTCGACCACTCGCGGCCGTAGCGCTCCACGTGGGTCAGGCGCATCTCGTCGGCGACGAAGCGGCGACGGGTGAGCGCGTTCGGCACGGGGACGCGGATCTCGGCGCCGCTGCGCTGCCAGAACTCCAGCTGCACCGCGGTCGCCTCCCCGCCGTCCAGACGCCCGGCCGCGTCGACGCGGGGGCGGAACAGGTGCAGCAGCCGGGTGTCACGGCGCTCGCTGAGGTCGCCGTCGGCGAGCAGCAGCGGCTCGCCCCGGCGGCTGTGGTTGCGGCGGACCGGGACCGCATAGAGGGGTTCGGCTACGGCCGCGGCGACCAGTGCCTGCTGCACGTCCAGGCGGCGCTCCTCGTCGACCGCGAGCACGGGACGGTCGTCCTCGCCGCGGACGAGCAGCACGTCGATACCCGCGTCGGCCAGGGC
Organism: uncultured Amnibacterium sp.; assembly: GCF_964250715.1. Taxonomy (GTDB): domain Bacteria; phylum Actinomycetota; class Actinomycetes; order Actinomycetales; family Microbacteriaceae; genus Amnibacterium. The sequence goes on along the minus strand of NZ_CAXUGX010000001.1, from coordinate 483,894 downwards.
GTCCGCGACCAGATCGAGGTCCTCCCGCATCGCGGTGAGCGGGGTGGCGGAGTCGGCGCGCAGGGCCAGCAGGCCGCCGGTGGTCACCACGTCGTCACGATTGCGGATGCGGGCGGCTGGAGTCGGCAGCGGGATCAGGCGGAGACGATCGTTCGGCACGGGTCGAACTCCTTCGCGGTGGGGGCCAGCTGCGGATCTGCTCCGGACGTGTTCGTCGGCGGGCTTGAGACTGGGGGCGAGCGGAGGGAGGCACGGCGCGGCCCTCTGTGCGGATTCTACGGGTGCGACGGCCCGGTCGGCAGGGTCGCTTACTCGGTGGGATCGAGCAGCAGCGGGCGCAGCTGATCCGCCCACGCGGAGTAGCCGGCGGCGTTCAGGTGCAGGCGGTCGTCGGTGTACTCGGTCTTCAGTGCGCCATCGTCGTCGGCGAATTCGGGCCACAGGTCGAGGTACTCGGCTTTGACGGTCGGCGCGAACTGCCTGAGGTGGATGTTGGTCTGGTGCACGAACTCGGCCCGCTCGGGCTCGCGGGGCAGCACGGACTGCACGATCAGCCGGGTGGCCGGCAGCTCGCGGTGCAGCGTTGCCAGGATGTTCTCCAGTCCTCGCACCACCTGCTCCACCGTCGCCCGACGGTGCAGATCGTTGGTACCGGCCATCAGCACGACCGCCGCGGGGGCCGCCTGCACGACCTCGTCCAGCCGCTCGAGCACGTCGGTGGTGGTGTCGCCGCTGCGGCCGGAGTTCACGACCTGCAGGTCGGGGAACGCCTCCGCCCAGCTGCCGTGCTCGGTGAGGCTGTCGCCGAGGAAGAGCACGCCCGCCAGTTCCCGGGGTTCGCCCTGGTCTGTGGTCGCGGCGGTGGTCGCGTCTGTGGTCGCGGCGTCGGTCATTGACCCCACGGTACGGGCGGCGGCGCAGACTGCCAAACGGCCGACCGTCAGTGCGGCGACTCATCCGGGATCGGCCGACCTAAGCTCGGGGCGATGAGCACCTCCGCTGCGCCGACGGTCGAGACGATCGCCGCCCTGATCGACCACGCGATCCTGAAGCCCGAGACGACGGCCGAGACGCTGGCGGCGGAGCTGGCGATCGCGGCGCGTTGGCGAGTGTTCAGCGTCTGCGTGCGGCCTTCGGACATCGCGGAGTCGGTCGCGACGCTCGCGCGCACCGGCGTGTTGACGGGGACGGTGATCGGGTTCCCCCACGGCACCACCAGCACGGCGGCGAAGGTGGCGGAGAGCCGTCAGGCGATCGACGACGGGGCGGCCGAACTGGACATGGTGCTGCGGATCGGGGCGCTGCGCAGCGGACGGACCGACCTGGTCGAGGCCGACATCGCGGCGGTCGTCGCGGCAGCCGGCGACACCCTCGTCAAGGTGATCCTGGAGACGGTGTTCCTGACCGACGAGCAGATCGTCGCGGGTGCGCGAGCAGCGGAGCGGGCCGGCGCGGCGTTCGTGAAGACCTCCACCGGGTTCGCCGGCGGCGGCGCAACGCTGCACGACCTGGCCCTGATGCGTGACGCGGTCGGGCCGGGGATGCGTATCAAGGCGTCCGGCGGCGTGCGCGGTCTCGACACGCTGCTCGCGATGCGCGCGGCGGGCGTCGACCGGTTCGGCACCTCCGCGACGCAGACGATCCTCACCGACGTGGAACGCCTGGTCGCCACGGGCGCCGTCGCCGGCACGGTGGACGCCTCCTCCTACTGACCGCCGCGCCTCACGCGCCCGTTCGGAACTGACAGCCGGGCGCCACGGTGTGTGAGTCCCGAGAAGCTGTGCGAGCGGAGCGGGCGCGAGCTACCGTGCGCGCGGCGCGGGCGGGGCCTCCTGCTGCGCCGCCAGCGCGCGGACGCGCTGCACGTCGAGGCCCATCTGCGCGATCAGGGGGTCGACGCCCGTGTAGGCCACCTGGCCGCGGATACGGTGGGTGAACTCGATGTCGATCGTGTGCCCGTACAGGTCCAGGGTGGTGTCGAGCACGTACGCCTCCACCTGCCGGGGCGGGACGCCGGTGAAGGTGGGGTTGCTGCCCACCGAGATCGCCGCCGGGTAGGGGATTCGACCGGTGGGCGTGTGGTCGACCAGCCGGCCCGCGTAGACACCGTCAGCAGGGATCAGCCCGTCCGACTCCTGCGCCAGGTTGGCGGTGGGGTAGCCGAGCTCGCGCCCGCGGTGGGCGCCGTGCACGACCAGGCCGCGGACCGACGGTGCCCGACCGAGCAGCTGCGCCGCCTCCTCGATCGCGCCGGCGTCCAACAGCTCGCGGATCCAGGTGGAGGAGATGCGGCGGTCGCCGTTCACCACGCGCTCGTGCGTGCGCACCTCGAAGCCGCACTCGGCCGACATCGCGCGCAGCAGGGCGACGTCGCCCCGGCCGCGCCGACCGTAGCGGAAGTCGTCGCCGACGAGCAGCAGTCGAGTGCCGAGCGGCCCGGCCAGGATGTCGCGCACGAAGTCCTCCGGCTCGATCGAGGCGAGCGCCTGATCGAAGTGGAGCACCAGTGTCGCCGCGACGCCCGCGCCGGCGAACAACTCCAGCTGCTGGTCCAGCCCGACCAGGGCGGGCGGGCACCGCTCGGGGGCGAGCACGGCCAGGGGATTGCGATCGAAGGTGACCACGGTCGGGGTCAGGTCGCCGGCCGCGTCGGCCGCGGCCAGCAGGTCGGCGACGATCGCCCGATGACCCGTGTGCAGGCCGTCGAACTTGCCCACCGTCACCGCCGACGGGCCGAATCCGGGCGGCACCTCGCCGACGCCGCGGAAGACCTGCATACCCATCACGCGGCGGACCGCGCTCCGCTCATCCGTCACGCGGCGGACCGGGCGAAGGTACTGCGCTGGCTGCGCAGGAACAGCAGGCCGAGCACCGGCAGCACGAGTGGGATGAGCAGGTACTCCAGGCCGTAGTAGGCCCAGACCGTGCTGCGGTCGCCGGAGAACGGGAACAGCGAGAAGTCGGTGACCGAGAGGGTGCCGACCACGAGCACGCCGAGCAGCTCGATCGAGATCGCGGTGGTGGCCAGGCGGAACGCCGCGCGCCCGGGGGTGACGAGGCCGATGGTGGCGACCAGGTAGACGATGCCCGCGAACAGCGAGAGCAGGTATGCGAGCGGCGCGACGTCGAAGTGCACGACGATCTCGAAGACCGACCGGGCCAGGGCCGCGATCGTCAGGATGCCGTAGAAGACCACCAGGGTCCGCCCCGGGCCGGAGGTCTTCGGGCGCGCCGGGCGGGGATCACTCATCTCGGAGTCGATTATCCCGCGCTCACGCCTGCCGCCCTCACGCGTGCTGCACGGTCCAGATGATCTGCATCCGCACCGCCATCACGGCGATGGCCAGGCACGCGACACCGACCACGACCGTGGCCCAGCGGGTGCGCTCCACGAGCGCCCAGGCGATCGCCGCCGGCGGGATGATCAGGGCGCTGATCAGGTAGGCGTAGAACTCCACGATGCTGCCGGATGGCCGATTGCCGGCGGCCGGAGCGATGATCGCGATCACCAGCTGGGCGATGAGCAGCAACTCCGTGATCGCCGCTCCGGCGAGCGAGGCGTCGGAGGGTCGCCGCCCGGCCAGGCCCAGAACGGCCGCCAGCACCCCGGCGGCCAGGGCGACCGCGACCAGGGCGCCGGTGTACCCCGCGATCACGGCACTGCCAACGGGTCGGAGGCCGGGACGGGCAGGTTCACGAGCGTCGTGAGCACGCCGCCCTGGGCGCGCGCGAGGCCGATCAGGTCGCCGGCGGTGTCCAATGCGGCGAGGCGGTCGGCATCGTCCAGACCGGCAAGGACCGGACGCTTGCCCTGCCGCAGCTCCGTGGCCTGCTCGGGCTGCAGCACGATCGCCGGGAACAGGATGGTCGCGATCGTCGCCGGGGAGGCGAGGGCCAGCGGCGCGGTCAGCGGCGGGGCGTCCTCGACTCGGAAGGGCCCGATCCGGGTGCGGCGGAGCGCGGTGATGTGCCCGCCCACGCCGAGCGCGGCACCCAGGTCGCGGGCGATGGCTCGTACGTAGGTGCCGGAGGAGCAGTCGACCGTCAGGTCCAGGTCCCCGCCGCGCCGCGCCGTGACCTCGATCGCCACCCGCACCCGGCGCGACGGCAGCTGCACCCGCTCCCCCGCCCGCACCAGCTCGTGGGCCCGCCGCCCGTCGACGTGCACCGCGCTGACGCTGGAGGGCACCTGGTCGATCTCACCGGTCAGTGCTTTCAGCGCCTGCGGCAGCCGCTCCAGCACGGCGTCGGTCACGTCGGCCTCGTCGCCGAGCGGGTCACCCCAGGCGTCGTCGGTGGTCGTCGACCGGCCGAGGCGCACGGTCGTCAGGTAGGTCTTGTCCAGCCCGACCAGGTAGGTGAGCAGCCGGGTCGCGGCGCCGATCCCCAGCAGCAGCAGGCCGCTCGCCTGGGGATCCAGGGTGCCGGCGTGCCCCACCCGGCGCGTTCCCGCCAGCCGGCGGACGCGCTGCACCAGGTCGTGCGAAGTGGGACCCGGGGGCTTGTCCACCAGCAGCACACCCGGCCGCACATCATCCACGGACCCATGTTCTCAGGCCCGTGATGTTCGGAGGCCCGTGATTATCTGAGGCCCATGCTCTCATCCGGTCCCTCCTACGATCGGGGCATGCGCATCGGGGTCATCGGCGCGGGGGCGATCGGGGGCACGCTCGCCGCACTGCTCGACCGGGCAGGCGAGCAGGTGGTCGTCACCGCGCGGGGCGCTCAGCTGGACGCGATCCGCGAGCGGGGCCTGACCCTCACCGGCGCGTGGGGCGATCACGTCGCCCGCATCGGCGCGGCCCAGGTGCTGCCCGAGCCCCCGGACCTGGCGGTGCTGACGGTCAAGGCGCAGGACGCCGCCGCAGCCGCGGCCGCCCACGTGACGCTCCTGGCCGGAGTGCCGGTGGTCGTCGTGCAGAACGGGCTGGCCGGCCCGCAGGCGCTCCGGTCGATCCTGCCGGACTCGCCCCTGATCGGCGGCCTGTCGATGATCGCCGCCGCCTTCCTGGAACCGGGCGTCGTCACCGTCACCGCGGCGAAGACGACGGTGCTCGCCGCGGACACCGCCGGAGAGACCGAGCTGCGGGCCGCCGCGGGGGTGCTGCGCCGCGCGGTTCCGATCACCACCGCCCCCGACCTGGTGGGTGCGCAGTGGTCGAAGCTGGTGGTGAACCAGTTGAACGCCGCTCCGGCCCTGACCGGGCTCGCGGGCCAACAGGCGCTGGCGTCGCCGCGGCTGCGTACCGCGATCGCGAGCGCGATGCGCGAGACCGTGCGCGTGGGGCGGGCGGCCGGCGTGCACTTCTCGGGGCTGCCCGGAGTGACTCCGAGCGTCCTGCGGATGCTGACGGTGCTGCCGCCGGAACTGAGCGGCCGTATCGTGGCAGCCCGCCTGGTGGCCGGGATGGGCCCGGTGCTCAACCTCGGCAGCACCCTGCAGAGCATCCGGCGGGGCGTGCCGACCGAGATCGACCACCTGTCGGGGGCGGTGGCGAGGGAGGGTGATCGCCTGGGCGTGCCGACGCCGGTGAACCACCGCATCGTCGACCTGGTGCACGAGGTCGCCGACACCGGCCGCTTCCTCTCCCCCGACGACGCGGCGGCGCTGCTGCTGCGGTAGCGCGCTCAGCAGCTGTCGGCGAAGATCCGGCGCGGATGCTCGGGGTCGGAGAGGTCGAACAGGGCATTCGCCCGGCGCCGCGGGTCGGCCTCCCGCAGGTACAGCTCCTCCGCGCCGAAGAAGACGCGGCGCAGCACGCCGTCGTCGCCCGGATCGGAGCCGTCGCGCTGCTCGCATGGCGCGAACGCCGTCTCCGGCGGCACATCCAGCCACGCGCTGGTGTGCCAGAGGCCGACGAGCGCGCTGCGGTGCAGGAAGACGCCCTCGACGACGAGTACCGCCCGGTCCCCCGGAACCCAGGTCGGCGGGTCTGCGAGCAGCGCGTCGTCCGTCCGCGATCTGTGGTCCAGAACGACGGCCTCGCCGCGGCGGAAGGGCACGATCACCCGCTGCCGGAACGCGTCGTAGTCATAGGCGCGGTCGTACCAGGTGCGGGCGTCCGCGGCGCCGGCGTGGCGCACAGCCCGGGCGTGATGGAAGCCGTCCATCGACACCGCCGCGGATGACACACCGGACCGATCGATGGCGCCCGCCAGGTCGCGAGCGAACGGGGTCGTGCCGGCGCCGTCCAGCCCGTCGATACCGACCAGAATTCGACCGGCCGGGAACAGCCCGAGTACCTCGTGCGCGTACTCGTCCAGAACATCCGCCCGCGCGGGGGCCCACCGTGCCACGGCCGTCACGGTAGCCGTTCGCTCCGCGGGTAGCGTCAGAGCGATGACGATCCGGGTCCGACCGGCGCGGGCGGTCGAGGTGCCCGCCGTCCGCGACATCGTGCACGCCGCCTACGAGCCCTACCGCCGCCGCCTGGCCGTCGCCCCGGCGCCCCTGCTCGCCGACGACGAGGCGATCATCTCAGCGATGGCCTGCATGGTCGCCATCGACGGTGACCGCGGCGACGCGATCGTCGGCGTGCTCGTCATGTGGCCGCACCCCGACCACCTGCTCGTCGAGAACGTCGCCGTGCATCCGGTGCAGCAGGGCCGCGGTATCGGTGCGCTGCTGCTCGCCTACGCCGAACGGGAGGCCGTCGCGCTCGGCCTGCCGTCGGTGCGGCTGTACACGAACGAGCTGATGACGGAGAACCTGGCGTGGTACCCGTCTCGCGGCTACTCCGAGACGGGGCGGCGCCAGGACGGCCCGTACCGCCGTGTGCGGTTCGAGAAGCTGCTGGCTTCGCCGATCGAGCGCCCGCTGTGACCGGATCGCAGCGTTCGCTTCGGCACTCCATACGCTGAGCGGCATGGACTCGCCGGCGGTGCTGCAGTGGTATCGGGCGAACGCGCGCGACCTGCCGTGGCGTCGGGCGGGATTCAGCGCCTGGGGCACCCTCGTGTCGGAGTTCATGCTGCAGCAGACCCAGGTGACGCGGGTCGTGCCGATCCTGCTCGACTGGCTGCAGCGCTGGCCGACGCCCGCCGACCTGGCCGCGGTGCCGCCCGCGGAGGTGCTGCGCGCGTGGGGCAGGCTGGGCTACCCGCGCCGGGCGCTCGCGCTGCACCGCTGCGCCACGGCGATCGCGGAGCAGCACGGCAACCGTGTGCCGGAGGACGTGGACGAGCTGCTCGCCCTGCCCGGCATCGGCGACTATACGGCCCGGGCGATCGCGGTCTTCGCCTACGGGCACCGGCATCCGGTGGTGGACACGAACGTACGGCGGGTGATCGCCCGCGCCGAGCTCGGCACGGCGCAGCCGGGGGCGCCGAACGCCCGGCGCGACCTGCCCGCGATGGCGGCCCTGCTGCCGGCGGGCCGGGACGAGGCGGCGATGTTCAACGCCGCGCTGATGGAGATCGGTGCAGTGGTGTGCGTCGCAGCCGCGCCCCGCTGTGAGGCGTGCCCGCTGGAACGCTCCTGCCGGTGGCGGGCGGCGGGGCGTCCGCCGGGTCCTGCCTCCGCCCGACGCCAGGCGGCCTTCGCCGGCTCCGACCGCCAGTGGCGCGGGCGGGTCATGGCGGAGTTGCGGGCGAGCGACGTGCCGGTCACGGACGATGAGCTGGCGCGGACCGTGCCGGACGAGGCGCTCCGCGGGCGCATCCTGACCGGACTCACGTCCGACGGGCTCGCGGAACTCGGCGCGGACGGCTGGCGCCTTCCGGGCGCCTGAGCCACCCCAAGTACGGGAGTCCGCATCCCAAGTACGGAGATCCATCCCAAGTACGGATGAACTCCGTGACACGCCGTGTTCGAGTGCGGATTCTCCGTCGTTGCGCAGGTGGCTCCGTCGTTGCGCAGCACTTCCGTAGTTGCGCAGGGGTTCCGTAGTTGGGAGGTGGTTCGGAGACGGTCAGCCCTGGGCGTCCGGATCGGGCTGGCGGATCAGCACGGCGGCCAGGGCGAACGCGGCGGCTCCGGCCAGTTGGGCGATCTGCCACCACCGGCCTGCGAAGTCGAATGGGACGACCGGATTCCAGAGCACCACGATCGCCGCCAGCACGGGCAACCACCACCACTGGCGTGCCTGGAACGCGAAGACGGCGATGATCGCGGCCAGGATCGCGGCGGCGTACCGGATCAGCACGAACCCGGGCGCACCCAGCAGCGCCAGGCCGGCGACCAGCACGATCGCGCCGAGCAGTCCGGGCGCGAGCGCGTTGCGGCGAACCGCCGTGCCGTACCGGGCTGCGTCACGGCCGGGCCGGCCAGAAGACGAGCCGGCCGGCCGTCCGGGAGGTGAACCGGGCTGCCGACCAGAAGGTGAGCCGGCAGCTCGACCGGGCCCGCCGACAGGCGGGCTCGATCGCCGCTCGCGCCGGTTGCTCACGCCGACGCCGGCTGCGCTCCGTCGTCCGCCTCACGCGGCTTGACGTACGGGTCGGGGTCGCCGGCGTACTGCGCCGACGCCGCCAGGGCCTTCGCGGCGGCGTCCCGCTCCTCCGCCGCCGCCAGCAACTCGGCGATATGGGCCGCGTTCTCGGGGATCGCGTCGGGGATGAACTCCAACGTCGGCGTCAGGCGGGCGGTGATGTTGCGGCCCACCTCGCGGCGCAGCAGGCCGGTAGCGGCCTCCAGGGCGAGTGCGCTGTCGGCGCGCTCCTGCTCCGAGCCATACACGGTGAAGAAGATCGACGCGTGCTGCAGGTCGCTCGTCATCCGCACGTCGGTGATCGTGACGAAGCCGAGGCGGTCGTCGCGCAGCCCCTTGTCGATGCGCTTGGCGACGATCTCCTTGACCTGGTCCGCCAGCTTCAGCGCTCGTCCGTGGTCGACCATCCGACACTCTCCCTCTGTCTTCCAGTCCCCAGCCAGTCCGGTCCACCGCCCAGGCAGGCGTCGCGCCGCCCCCGGATGCCGGAGACGGCGCGACGCGGACCGGTCAGGCGCGGACCTTCTCGATCGTCTCGATCGTCTCGATCTCGTCGCCGATCTGGATGTCGTTGAACCGGCCGAGTCCGATACCGCACTCGAAGTCCGTGCGGACCTCGGTGACGTCGTCCTTGAACCGGCGCAGCGACTCGATGGCGAGCTTGTCGCCCACCACGACTCCGTTGCGGATGACCCGTGCCTTGGCGTTGCGGGTGATCGTCCCGCTGCGCACGATGACCCCGGCGATGTTGCCGACCTTCGACGAGCGGAAGATCTCGCGGATCTCGGCGAGGCCCGACTGCACCTCCTCGAACTCCGGCTTGAGCATGCCGCGCAGCGACTGCTCGATCTCCTCCAGTGCGGAGTAGATGACGGAGTAGAACCGGATGTCGACGCCCTCGCGGGCGGCGCGCTCGCGGGCCTTGGAGTCGGGCCGCACGTTGAACCCCACGATGATCGCGTTGTCCACGGTCGCCAGGTTGACGTCCGACTCGGTGACCGCACCGACGCCGCGGTGGATGATGCGCAGCTGCACGCTGTCGTCCACCTCGATCTTCAGCAGCGACTCCTCCAGCGCCTCGACGGCACCGGACACGTCGCCCTTGATGATGAGGTTGAGCGAGTCGACCTTGCCGGCCTCGATCTGGCCCATGAAGTCCTCGAGCGAGATGCGCTTGCGGGCCTTGGCCAGCTGGGCGTTACGCTCGACGGCCTCGCGCTGCTCGGCGATCTGCCGGGCCTTGCGGTCCTGCTCGGTGACGAGGAACGTGTCGCCGGCCCGGGGCACGGTCGACAGACCCTGCACCTGCACCGGACGGGCCGGGTAGGCCTCGGCCACCGCGTCGCCGTTCTCGTCCGTCATCGCCCGCACGCGGCCGTAGGCGGTGCCCGCCACGATGGCGTCGCCGACCCGCAGCGTGCCGGACTGGATGAGCACGGTCGCCACAGCGCCGCGACCCTTGTCGAGCCGCGCCTCGATCGCGACGCCGCGGGCATCCCGGTCGGGGTTGGCGCGCAGGTCGAGCCCCGCGTCGGCGGTCAGCAGCACGGAGTCGAGCAGCTGGTCGATGCCCGTGTTGTCGCGGGCGGAGACGTCGACGAAGATCACGTCGCCGCCGTACTCCTCGGCGACCAGGCCGAACTCGGTCAGCTGCTGCCGGATCTTGGCCGGGTTCGCATCCGGCTTGTCGACCTTGTTCACCGCGACGACGATCGGCACGCCCGCCGCCTGGGCGTGGTTCAGCGCCTCCACCGTCTGCGGCATCACGCCGTCGTCGGCGGCGACCACCAGGATGGCGAGGTCGGTCACCTGCGCACCGCGGGCGCGCATGGCGGTGAACGCCTCGTGGCCCGGGGTGTCGATGAAGGTGATGGCCCGCTCGATGCCCTCGTGCTCCGTCCACACCTGGTACGCGCCGATGTGCTGGGTGATGCCGCCCGCCTCGCCCGCCACCACGTTCGCGTGGCGGATGGCGTCGAGCAGCTTCGTCTTGCCGTGGTCGACGTGACCCATGACGGTGACGACCGGCGGCCGGATGACCAGATCCTCCTCGTCGTCGACCTCGTCCAGGTCGATGTCGAAGCCCTCCAGCAGCTCGCGGTCCTCGTCCTCGGGCGAGACCATCTCGATGCGGTAGCCGAGCTCCTCGCCCAGCACCTGGAAGGTCGCCTCGTCCAGGCTCTCCGTGGCGGTCGCCATCTCACCGAGGTGGAACAGCACGGTCACGAGGTTGCCGGGGCTGGCGTCGATCTTGTCGGCGAAGTCCGTGATCGATGCGCCGCGGCGCAGCCGGACGGTCGTGGTGCCGTCGCCGCGCGGGACGCTGACGCCACCGAGCGTCGGGGCACTGCGCATCTCGAACTCGGCGCGCTTCGTGCGCTTCGACTTGCGCTGCTTGGAGCGACCGCCGCCCTTGCCGAAGGCGCCGGCGGTGCCGCCACCGGGACCCCGGCCGCGACCGCCACCACCGCCCGGACGCGGGCCGCCGAAGCCGCCCCCGGGACGCTGGAAACCGCCGGGCGCGCCGCCCGGGCGTGCACCCGCTCCGGTTCCGCCACCGGCACCGCCGGGACGCTGGAAGCCGCCGGGACGCTGGCCGAAGCCGGTCGGCCGAAGGCCCTGACCCGGGCCGCCCGGACGCGGCGCACCCGGCCGAGCAGCGCCCGGACCACCCGGACGAGGAGCTCCGGGACGCGGGATACCCCCCGTCGCGCCGCCGCCGCTGCCGCCGGGGCGCATGCCCTGGTTCGCGGCGAAGGGATTGTTGCCGGGACGCGGGGTACCGGGACGGCCCATGCCCTGCGAGGAGGCGAAGGGGTTGTTGCCGGGACGCGGCGCTCCCGGGCGGCCCTGCGGCCGCGGGATGGAGGAGCCGGATGCCGGCGCGGCGGCGGCACCCGACGCGGGCGCGGCTGTCTCGGCCGGCGCTGCGACAGCGGAGCGCGGCGCGGCCGGAGCCGCGGATTCGGTCGTCGGCGCGGGTCGCGACGGCGCCTCTGCGCGGCTGACCGGCTGCTGCACGGCCGGGGCCGGCGCGGGCGCTTCGGCTCGCACCTCGGCCGGACGGGCGGGCGCCGCCTGCTGCGGGGCCGCGGCAGCCGGGCTCGGCACCTGGCGCGGTACCGACCCGGGCCGCGGCGCGGAAGACGGCCGGCTGGGAGCCGCGGTCGCCGTAGCGGTCGCTCCGCCACCCGTTCCCGCGTTGCTCGTGCTTCCACCGGCGGCGATGCCGTCGGCAGCCAGCTTGGCGCGCAGCTTGCGGACGACGGGCGGCTCGACGCTCGAAGACGGTCCCTTGACGAACTCGCCCATCTCCTTGAGCTTCGCGAGGGCGAGCTTGGTGTCGATGCCGAGATCCGACGCGATTTCGTGGACGCGTGGTTTTGCCACAGTTCTCCTGTCTGGACCCGCCAGACAGGCAGGCCGTTATGGTCGGACGGTTCTCATTCGGAGCCGCTCATCGCTTGTCCATGTGCCTGTTCCACTTCGAGTGGGATGCGCCCGGGATCCGGGCACAGCGATGCCGACGAAGGCCGGCGCCCCCAGCATACCCGCCCCTCCGGGTGACACGCGGCGATCGATGCGGGGCGCCGGACCACTCACCGGAGGGCGACCGGACCGCCCGCCGCACCATTCCGCCCCGTCAGGGCAGCCGCAGCGTCGCACCCTCCGCGCGGCAGGTCGCGGCGGCGATGATCATCGCGTTCTGCAGCGCGCCGCTCCAGTAGAGCGCGTCGTCGGCGCCCTGCACATCGGAGCGCAGCAGCGAGTCCGTCACCGCGGCCAGGGTGGCGTCGCCGGCGCCCATGGTGTCCACGATCGGTCCCGGCAGGTCGGCGATCGGCGCGTCGACCCGCCCGTCGGAGGTGAGCAGGCTCGCACCGCGCCGCCCGGCGGTGGCGAGCACGAATGTGGCTCCGTCGTCCAGCAGCCGGTGCGCGGCGGTCTGCAGGTCGGTGCCGAACAGCAGTTCGGCATCCTCGTCGCCCAGCTTGAGCAGTCGGGCGGCAGCGGCAACGCGGTCGAGGTTGCGCACGAAGGCGTCGCGGTCGCTCAGCAGGTCGGGCCGCGGGTTCGGATCGACGACCAACCGGTGTCCGGGGTCGTCGACAGCGGCCAGCAGCGCGTCGGTCTGATCGTCGCGGTCGAACGGATAGCAGCTGACGACCACGAGCGGGGCGGCATCGAGCGCGGCGCGTGCCGCGGCGTCGAAGTCGATCGCGCGATGCACCGCGGCGTGATTGAACACGTAGCGGGGCTCGCCGTCGGTCCGGTCGCTGACCGCGCGCGACGACCCGTTCGGCGCCGCCGTGGCGACCAGGTGCACGCCGCGCTCACGCAGGAACGCGCGGATGGCCGCCCCGTCGGCGTCGTCGCCGACCATCGCGATCAGCGTCGACGGCACGCCGAGTACCGCCAGACCGACCGCGACGTTCAGCGCGGCGCCGCCGACGTAGTCGACCGACCCGCTCTCGGTCTGCAGCTCGTCGATCAGGGCATCGCCCACAACGACGACCCGCCCGTCACGCGATTCAGGCATCGTCGCCGTCGTCGACCGGAACGTCGAGCCACGACACGTACCCGCACGCCGATCGCATCATCGGATGCGCGAGTTCATCGGAGTCGAGGAAATGGTCTCCAGGGCCGACGGTCAGGGTGTCGCCACCGCTGAAACCACCGACCAGATCGGACTCGTCGACGAATCCTTCGCGCTCCGCACTCACCAAATCAGTCCTGTTCCAATATCGGCTGCTCCCATGGGACTCAATCCTGTTCCAATATCGGCTGCGCCCATGGGACTCAATCCTGTTCCAGGATCGGCTGCGCCCATGGGACTCAATCCTGTTCCAGAATTGAGTCTGGCTGTATGTCGATCTTCGCGCCGGTCAGCTTGGCAGCCAGGCGGGCGTTCTGCCCCTCCTTGCCAATGGCGAGGGAGAGCTGATAGTCCGGCACCAGGGCCCGGACCGCCTTGGTGCCCCGGTCGATCACGAACGCGCTCGACACCCGCGCCGGCGACAGGGCGTTGGCGACGAAGCGCGCCAGGTCGTCGGAGTGGTCCACGATGTCGATCTTCTCGCCGTTCAATTCGGCGCTGACGGCACGGACGCGCTGGCCGAGCTCGCCGATCGCGGCGCCCTTGGCGTTGATGCCGGGCTGCGTCGCGCGCACCGCCACCTTGGAGCGATGACCCGCCTCCCGCGCCATCGCGGTGATCTCGACGAGGCCCGACGCGATCTCGGGCACCTCCAGCGCGAACAGGCGCCGCACCAGCGACGGATGCGTGCGCGAGACCGTGATCGAGGGGCCCTTCAGGCCCTTGGAGACGCTGGTCACGTAGACCCGGATGCGCTCGCCGTGCGGATACGTCTCACCGGCGACCTGCTCCTCCGGCGGCAGGATCGCCTCCACCGCGCCCAGGTCCACGTGGACCATGCGCGGATTCGGACCCTGCTGGATCACCCCGGCGACGATGTCGCCCTCACGGCCCTTGAACTCGCCCAGCACCTTCTCGTCGCCGATGTCGCGCAGCCGCTGGTTGATCACCTGCTTGGCGGCGAACGCGGCGATGCGGCCGAAGTCGCTCGGCTCGTCCGTCGTCTCGCCGATCTGCCGGCCGTCGTCGTCCAGCTCGGGCAGCAGCACCGCGACCGCGCCGGACTTGCGGTCGATGTGCACCCGGGGCATGGGCTCGTCCGGGCTGGGATGCTCGCTCGCGCCGGTGTGCTTCAGGTACGCCGTGAGCACCGCCGACTCGATGATGGCGACGAGCTCCTCGAAGGGGATCTCGCGCTCCCGCTCCATGAGGCGGAGGACGGTGAGGTCGATCTCCACCGCGGCCTCCTCTTCTATTCGCTTATATGGCTGGGCTGCTCGATCGCTGGGCTGCTCGATGGCTGGGCTTCCGCGGGCGGGCTCACGACCCGCCGATCCGGCGCCGTAACGCTACCAGCGGACCGGCGAGCGCACGATGTCGGAGGGCCCGGCTACCGTCGGCCGCATGCGCCTGCTGCACACCTCCGACTGGCACATCGGACGCACCTTCCACGGTCACTCCACGCTGCCGCACCTGCGCGGCGTGCTCGCAGGCCTCGCCGAGCTCACCGCGCGCGAACACGTCGACGCGGTGCTCGTCGCGGGCGACGTGTTCGACTCCGCCGCTCCGTCCGCGGAGGCGTTCCTGCTGTTCGAGCAGGCGGTGGGCGCCCTGCGCGAGGCCGGCGCGGTCGTCGTGATGACCAGCGGCAACCACGACTCCGTCGCCCGGCTCGGCCATCAGGCGCGGTTCGCGGCCGCGGGCGGCGTGCATGTGCGCACGCGCCACGAGCGGCTCGACGACCCCGTGGTTCTGCGCGACGCACACGGGGTGGTCGACGTGTACGGCATCCCCTACCTGGAGCCGGTGCTCGTCCGCGCCGCCTACCCCGACGCGGTGCTGAAGACGCACCACCAGGTCCTGACGCACGCGATGGACCGCGTGCGGTCGACCGCCGCCGCCCGCGGCAACCGCTCGGTCGTCCTCTCGCACTGCTTCGCGGCCGGCGTCCGCGCGACGGACGTGGAGCGTGACATCTCCGCCGGCGGCGTCGACCTGGTTCCGGCGGGCGTCTTCGACGGGCCGGACTATGTGGCGCTCGGGCACATCCACGGACGCGCCCGGCTGACAGAGCGGGTGCGCTACTCCGGCGCGCCGCTGCACTACTCGTTCGGCGAGCGGCGCGGACCGAGGGGAGCCTGGCTCGTGCAGCTCGACGCCGCGGGGCTCGCCGGAGTCGAGTGGCGCGACCTGCCGGTGCCACGTCCGCTGACGCAGTTGCAGGGCGAGCTGCAGGTGCTGCTCACCGATCCGGCGCTCGCCGATCGGGAGCAGCACTGGATCGCGGCCGTGCTCACCGACGCCGTGCGGCAGCAGGACGCGATGGCACGACTGCAGGCGCGCTTCCCGTTCGCCGTGCAGCTGGAGCACCGGCCGCCGGCCGTCGCGGGCGAGCACCGCACGTACACCGAGCGCATGCGCGGCCGCAGCGACGTCGACGTCGTGGGCGACTTTCTGCAGCACGTGCGGGGAGCGCGGCCGGATGCCGAGGAGAGCGCGCTGCTCGGCGATGTGCTGGCCACCGTCGCTGCCCGCGAGAGCGCCGCATGAGGCTGCACCGGCTCGAGATCGCGGGCTTCGGGCCGTTCCGCGCTCGGCAGGTGGTCGACTTCGACCGGCTCGCCGAGGACGGCATCTTCCTCATCACCGGGCGCACCGGGGCGGGCAAGTCCAGCATCCTCGACGCGGTCTGCTTCGCCCTCTACGGCGGCATTCCGCGCTCCGGGCCCGGCGACACCCGCCTGCGCAGCGACTACTCCGCTCCGGACGAGCCGAGCGAGGTGGTGCTGCAACTGCAGGTGCGCGGCGAGCGGTACCGGGTCACTCGGCGGCCGGAGTACGAACGGCCGAGCAGACGGCGCGGCGGCGGTCTCACCCGGCAGCCGCACGAGGCGGTGCTCGAGCGGTGGCAGAACGACTCGTGGGTTGGGCTCGCCGCTCGTCCGGTCGATGTCGCGCAGGCCCTGGCGCCGATCCTGCAGTTGACGGAGCAGCAGTTCCTGCAGGTGGTGCTGCTGGCGCAGAACCGGTTCCAGGAGTTCCTGCGGGCGCGCTCCGAGGATCGGCAGACCGTGCTGCGCGCCCTGTTCGGCACCGAGCGGTTCGAACAGGTACAGGAGCTGCTGCACGAGCGGGACCGCGCCGCGGCAGCCGCGGTGCAAGAGCGCACCGCAGAGCTCGACGCCCTGCTCGCCGAGCTCTGTCGGGTCGCGGGCGCCGAGATGCCGTCGGACGCCGGGCCCGCCTGGGCGGAGCAGGTGGCGACGGCCGCGGCGCTGGCGCAGGCGACCGCGGCCGGTGCGCTCGCCGCCGCCGACGCTCGGTTCCGCGCGGCGGATGCGGCCCTACGCGACGCCGAGGTGCTGGCCGGCCTGCAGCGCCGTCGGGAGCAGGCGCGATCCGTGCTCCAGCTGGCGCAGCAGCAGCGCGAGCTCCGCGCGGCCCTCGCGGTCGAAGCCGACGACGCCGAGCGGGCGGCTCGCGTGCGCCCGGCGCTGCTGGACCGCGACCGCGCCGCGCACGACCACGCCGCCGCCGTGACCGTGCTGCTCGACGCGGAGGCGGCGGCCGGCGGCGCCGACATCCCCGACGCCGCCGCGCGGGTGTCTGCGCTCGATCTGCTGCTGGGCGGACTCGACGAGGTGCTGGCGGTCGAACGGTCGCTGCCTGCCACGACGGCGGCGGTCCGGCAGGCGCAGCAGGCGCATGATGCCGAGCAGCAGACGGCGCACCGGCTGGACGACCGTGGCCGACAGATACCGGCGGAGCGGCAGTCCCTGATCGAGCGGCTCGCGCGGCTCGCGGCGACCGCGTCACGCCTCCCCGAGCTGGCGACCCAGATCGAGCGGGCGACCGCCGTGGCGGACGCAGCCGGCGACGCCGAGCAGGTGCAGGTCGCGCTCCGGTTCCGGCTCGACGACGAGCGGCGGGCCGCCGCCGCGTCGGCCGCCGCGACCGCCGAGCTCGCGGACCTGCTGCGGCGACGGATGGACGGTGCGGCCGCGATCCTCGCCGCCTCGCTGCTGCCCGAGACCCCCTGTCCGGTGTGCGGCTCCGTCGAGCATCCGGCGCCGGCCACCGGCGCGGCACCGGTGAACGAGGACGAGTTGGAGCGGGCCCGCGCCCGGGACGATACGGCGCGTCGACGCCTGGTCGCGGCCGGGGAGGCGTCCCGAGCAGCGAGCGCCGCTTCGGCCGAGGCGATCGCGGCGGCCGGCGGACTGAGTGCCGCCGATGCGGCTGTCGCCCTGGAGGAGATTCGCGACCGGTTCAGCGCCGCCGACGACGCCCACCGGGAAGTCGACCGGTTGCAGGCCCAGCTGCTGTCGCTCGACGACGAACTGGCCGGACTGCGGACCCAGCAGGACACCGCGCGCCTCGCGCTCGAGCGGACGGCACAGGCGCTCACCGCGGCGCGCACCACCCTGGACACGGACACCGCACGGGTGATGCGGGCACGCGGTGCCCGTGGTCTCGGCGGTGTCGAAAGTGAAGAAGTCGAGGGAGGCGGCTCAGGTGCGCCGAGCGTCGCGCAGCGCGTTGCGACGCTCCGCGAGGAGCGCGCCCGCGTCGCCGCGCTCGTGGCCGCGCGGCGCGGCATGGCCGAGGCGACCGTCGATCGTGATCGTGAGCAGCGGCGGCTGCAGCAGGTCCTGGGGCTGCAGGGCTTCGCCGACGCCGACGCCGCGCGACATGCCGAGCGGTCCGAGCAGTGGCGCGAGGCAGCCCTGACCCAGCTCGCGGATTGGCAGCAGGCCGTCGTCGTGGCGGCGGCCGTGCTGGCCGAGCCCGAGGTGGCCGCCGCCGCCGAGGTGCCGGCCCAGGTCGATTCGGCGCGCGGCCGTCGCCTGGCTGCGCTCGGCGAACGGGATGTCGCCGCCCGCACGGCCGACGCGGCGGAGCGGGCCGCTCGCGATGCGGCTGCGCTCGTGCCGGCGGTGCACGACGCGAGCGAGGCGCTCGAGACGGAGCGTCGCGCGGCTGACGTCGTCCGGTCGCTCGCCCGGACAGTGCGGGGCGAGGAGCCGAACAGCCGCCGCATGCGGCTGGAGAGCTATGTGCTCGCCGCCCAGTTGGAGCAGATCATCGCCGCCGCGAACACCCGCCTGCGCACCATGACCGGCGGCCACTACGCGCTGGCGCACGACGACGGCGCCGGCTGGCGCAACACCCGGGCGGGCCTCGGCCTCGTCGTGGTGGACGAGCACACCGGTCGGTCCCGGCCGACCGCGTCCCTCTCCGGCGGCGAGACGTTTCTCGCGGCGCTCGCCCTGGCGCTCGGCCTGGCGGCGGTCGTCAGCGAGCAGGCCGGCGGCGTGCGGCTCGACACGCTCTTCGTGGACGAGGGCTTCGGCTCCCTCGACGACGAGACCCTGCACGTCGCCCTCAGCACGCTCGACGAACTGCGGGCGGGTGGGCGTCTCGTCGGTCTGATCAGTCACGTCGGCACGATGCAGGAGGACGTCCCGGCGGGACTGCACGTGGAACGCACCGCCGACGGCTCCAGCGTCATCCACCTCCGTGGCGAGCAGGGCCTTCGTGAGCAGAGCCCGGATGCGCAGGGCCCGAATGAGCAGAGCCCGAAGGAGCACAGCCCCGAGGCGCAGGGCCGGGACGAGCACAGCCGCGGCGAGCACAGCCCGGGCGACCAGGATCGGCACGGACAGGACCACCTCGACGACGACCGGCTCGAGCGCGCGGCGTCGTAAGTCGGCCCCTCATGAACGGTCCGCCGGGCGGTGCCCTCGAGGGCGTAGCTGGCTGGCAGGATCGCAGCATGAGCTCTGATCGCACCGTGCAACTCCGCCGCTACCAGATCGTGCCGGGGCAGCTGCCGGACTTCACCACTTGGTTCACCGAGCAGCTGGTGCCTGCCCGCGTCGCACACGGCTTCACCGTCGAATTCGCGTACGCCCTGCCCGAGTCGGACGAGTTCGTCTGGGCTGTCTCGGTTGCCGGCGACGCGGACGAATTCCGTGCGGTGGACGAGCGCTACACCGCCTCGCCGGAGCGGGCGGCCGCCTTCGACGGCATCCCGAAGCGGGTCGACTCCATGGCGATCACGCTGGTGCAACCGGTCGGCTGACGGCTGACGCGGCGCGGAGGCCCGACGCCGGCTGCGCGATCAGGATCGGACCGCCGCCAGGACGCGCTCGCCCGCCCGGGCGACGGGCAGCTGCGTCCGTTCGCCGGTGGCGCGGTCCCACAGCTCGACGGTGCCGTCGACGAGCCCTCGCCCGATGATCACGATCGTGGGCACGCCGAGCAGTTCCGCGTCGCCGAACTTCACGCCCGGCGAGACCCTGGGTCGGTCGTCGACCAGCACCGACAGGCCGGCCGCTTCCAGCTCGACCGCCAACTGCTCCGCGGCGGTGTACACGGCATCGTCCTTGCCGGTGGCGACCAGGTGCACGTCGAACGGGGCGACCGCGCGCGGCCAGACCAGCCCGCGGTCGTCGGCGCCCGCCTCGGCGATCAGGGCCAGCACCCGGGTGACGCCGATCCCGTAGGAGCCCATCGTGACCGTCACGAGCTTGCCGTTCGGGTCGAGCACCTGCAGGCCGAGCGCGTGGGCGAACTTGCGGCCGAGCGCGAAGACATGACCGATCTCGGTACCCCGGTCGAGCGTGACCGGCCCACTGCCGTCCGGCGCCGGGTCCCCCTCCCGAACAGTCGCGATGTCGGCGACGCCGTCCGGCACGAAGTCGCGCCCGGCCACCAGGCCGAGCACGTGCCGCTCCGGCTCGTTCGCTCCGGTGACCCACGAGGTGCCGGTCACGACGCGCGGGTCGACCAGATAGCGGATGCCGGAGGGGGCATGCGCGCCGAGCACGGGACCGGCGGCGGTCCACGGCCCGATGTAGCCCTTGACCAGCGCGGGATGCGCAGCGAAGTCGGCCTCCGTCGCGGTCTCGACCTCGGCGGGGTAGAAGACGGCCTCGGCCCGCTTCAAGTCGGCGTCGCGGTCCCCCGGCAGCCCGACGACGACGATCTCGCGGGTGCCGTCCACGTGACCGAGGGCGAGGACGACGTTCTTCAGGGTGTCGCCCGCAGTCCAGGCGCGGCCGTCGTCGCGCGGATGCCGCTGCTGCACCAGGTCGACCAGGGTGGCGATCGTGGGCGTGTCCGGGGAGTCGAACACGGTGGCCGGCGGCAGGCCGTCGGTGGGCCGCGGCTCGGGTTCCAGCGTGCGGAACGCCTCCACGTTGGCCGCGTAGCCGCCGGCGCTGCGCACGAAGGTGTCCTCGCCGACGGGCGTGGGGTGCAGGAACTCCTCGCTGCGCGACCCGCCCATCGCGCCGGCGTGCGCGAACACGACGGCGTACTCCAGGCCGAGCCGGGTGAAGATGCGCTCGTAGGCGGCTCGCTGCGCGTCGTAGCTGGCGTCGAGCCCGGCGTCGTCCACGTCGAAGGAGTAGGCGTCCTTCATCGTGAACTCGCGCCCGCGCAGCAGCCCGGCCCGCGGGCGCGCCTCGTCCCGGTACTTGTCCTGGATCTGGAAGAGGGTCAGCGGCAGATCTTTGTACGAGGAGTACAGGTCCTTCACCAGCAGGGTGAAGACCTCCTCGTGGGTGGGCGCGAGCAGGTAGTCGGCGCCCTTGCGGTCCTGCAGGGTGAAGATGCCGTCGCCGTACTCCTCGTAGCGGCCGGTCTCTCGGTAGGGCTCGGCCGGCAGCAGAGCCGGAAAATGCACCTCCTGCGCGCCGGCGGCCTCCATCTCGTCGCGGACGATCGCCTCGATGCGCGCCTTGACCTTCAGCCCGAGCGGCAGCCATGCGAAGACGCCGGGCGCCTGTCGCCGGATATACCCCCCGCGGACGAGCAGCCGGTGGCTGGCCACCTCGGCCTCCGCCGGATCCTCCCGCAAGGTGCGAACGAACAGGCGGGACAAGCGGGCGACCATGACGATCGAGCCTATCGACGCTCCGCCCGCCGCTCCTCCCGCCCTGCCCCTCCGACCGGCCCCGCCCCCACTCCCACCCCGTCCCGACAGCAGGACCCCGTCCCGTCAGCAGGTTCCTGGTCGACCTGCGACCTGTTGACGGGACCCTGTCCTGCTATCGCGCTCTGGAGCGGGAGGAGGGGAAGGGGTCAGCGGGTGGGGCGCCGGCGGGTCAGGAGGTGGTGACCAGGGGCGCGCCGGTCGCGGCGGCCGGGCCCATCTCGTCGGCCAGGCGGTTGGCCTCCTCGATCAGGGTGGCGACGATCTCGGACTCCGGCACGGTCTTGATGACCTGGCCCTTCACGAAGATCTGGCCCTTGCCGTTGCCGGAGGCGACTCCCAGATCGGCCTCGCGGGCCTCACCGGGACCGTTGACGACGCAGCCCATCACGGCGACGCGCAGCGGCACGCTCATGCCCTGCAGGCCCTCCGTCACGCTGTCGGCCAACGAGTAGACGTCCACCTGCGCGCGACCGCAGGACGGGCAGGACACGATCTCCAGCTTGCGCTCGCGCAGGTTCAGCGACTGCAGGATCTGCAGCCCGACCTTCACCTCTTCCACCGGCGGGGCGGAGAGGGAGACGCGGATCGTGTCCCCGATGCCCTCCGCGAGCAGGATGCCGAAGGCCGTCGCGCTCTTGATAGTGCCTTGGAACGCCGGGCCCGCTTCCGTCACCCCGAGGTGCAGGGGCCAGTCGCCGCGCTCGGCCAGCAGCCGGTACGCCTGCACCATGATCACCGGGTCGTTGTGCTTGACCGAGATCTTGAAGTCGTGGAAGTCGTGCTCCTCGAACAGGCTGGCCTCCCACACGGCGCTCTCCACGAGCGCCTCCGGAGTCGCCTTGCCGTACTTCTGCATGATGCTCGGCTCCAACGAGCCGGCATTCACGCCGATGCGGATGGACACCTCGGCAGCTTTGGCCGCGGCGGCGATCTTGCCGACCTGGTCGTCGAACTTGCGGATGTTGCCGGGGTTCACCCGCACCGCCGCGCAGCCGGCGTCGATCGCGGCGAACACGTAGTTCGGCTGGAAGTGGATATCGGCGATGACCGGGATCTGGCTCTTCTTGGCGATGATCGGCAGGGCCTCGGCGTCGTCGCGGCTGGGCACGGCGACGCGGACGATGTCGCAGCCGGATGCGGTCAGCTCGGCGATCTGCTGCAGCGTCGCGTTGATGTTCGGCGTCGGCGTGGTGCACATCGACTGCACGCTGACGGGAGCATCGCCACCGACCAGCACCTTGCCGACCTTGATCTGGCGGGACTTGCGGCGGGGCGCGAGGGTCGGCACGACCTTCGGCATTCCGATGTTCACAGCTGGCACAGCGGTACGTCCTTCCGACATCCCAGGGTACGTGCCTGCGGGATGAATCGTCGGCGTCGGGGGGGGCGCTCGCCCGTCTGCCCAGATCCGCGACTTCTGCCCCTGCGCGCGCCGAAGACAGGAGTCGCGGGCCTGGTCAGACGGTGACGGGGTCCGCGACGGCCGCCCGTCGGGCGCGATACGCCGTCACGTTCGCCCGGTTGCCGCAGTTGCCGACGTCGCAGAAGCGCTTCGACCGGTTGCGGGACAGGTCGACCAGCACCGCGGAGCAGTCGTCCGCGGCACACACCGTGAGCCGACCCAGCTCGTCGCTGCGGATCAGGTCCGACACCGTCATTGCCGTCTCGACCCGGATGCGGACGTCGAAGGGAGCATTGCCGGGGACGGCGTGCAGATGCCAGTCGATGCCGTCGTGGCGCACCAGCCGCGGCGTCGCCGTCGCCTCGGCGAGCACGCGGTTGACGTGCGCCGCCGCCTCGTCCCGAGACTCCAGGAAGAAGGCGCGCAGTTCGCTGCGCAGGTCGCGGAGCCGCTCCAGCTCCTCGGCTGACCGCTCCAGCAGACCCGTGTACGCCCAGCCGTCGAAGAAGGCCGCGACATCGTCGACCCGCGTGAGCTCGTCAGCACCCGAGTGCGACGCCTGCGGCTCCGTATTGACGAGCGCGGCGGCGGCGCGCAGCACCGACTCGGTGTCATGACCGAACATCATTTGACTCCTGAATCCGGGGCGGCCTAGTGTCAGGAGTGTAGACCGTTTCACTCCTGACAGGAACGGCCGGGAGGCGGGCATGATGCGTCTCCGCTGGATGAGCGCTGCCGTGCTGTCCGCCCTCTTCTTCGGCACCTCCGGCACCTTCGTGAAGCCCCTGCTCGACGCCGGGTGGAGCCCCGGCGCGGGCAGCCTCATCCGCACCGCGGTCAGCGCGCTGATCCTCGCCGTACCCACGTGGCGCGCGCTCCGGGGCCGCTGGCACCTCGTCCGCCGCCACTGGCTGGGACTGCTCCTGTTCGGTGCCGTCGGGATCGCGGTGACGCAGTCCGCCTACTTCCTCGCCGTCGGCCACATCCCGGTCAGCACGGCGCTGATGATCGAGTACCTGGCGCCCGTGCTGCTCGTGACCGCCACCAGCATCTGGCTTCGCCGCTTCCCCCCGCTCCGGGTCGTGGGCGGCACGGTCGCCGCGGTGGTCGGCCTCGCGCTCGTGCTCGACGTCGGCGCCGGAATCGCCGTCGATCCGATCGGCCTCTGCGCCGCACTCATCGCGACGGTCGGGTGCGCCTCCTACTTCCAGCTCTCGGCGACCCTGCCACTGCCGCCCATCGCGTTGACCGGCCTCGGGTTCGCGATCGCGACCGTCGTGTCCGGGCTGCTCGGCGCGGTCGGACTCGTGCCGATCGTGATCGGCTCGTGGAGCGTCGACCTGGCGGGCTCCACCGTCTCGGCGCTCGTTCCGCTCGCCGTGGTGGCGCTGATCGCGGGCGTGGCCGGCTACTCGGTGGCGGTCGCCGCAGCGAGCCGGATCGGGGCGCGGGCCATGTCCTTCCTGGCGCTGACCGAGGTGCTCTTCGCCACCGTCGCAGCCGTGCTCGTGCTCGGCCAGGTTCCCGGCCCGCTGCAGATCGTCGGCGGCCTGGCGCTCGTCGCGGGCGTCGTGCTCGTCATCTCGGTGCGGTCCGACCGAGAGCGCCCGGCGGATGGACCGCTGCCGGATCCCTCCGTCCCTCACGCGGTCGATGCGGCATCGCGGCGCTGAGCCGCGGTCAGACCGGCGCGATCAGAAGAGGCTGACCGGACGGATGATGTCCGCGTAGATCAGCAGCAGGCTCATCCCGCCCAGCAGGATCGAGACGGCGAAGGTAAGCGGCATCAGCTTGGCGGTGTCGACGGGGCCCGGGTCGCGGCGGCGGAAGATGCGGGCGACCGAGCGCCGCAGCCCCTCCCACAGCGCTCCGATCACATGGCCGCCGTCGAGCGGCAGCAGCGGCACCAGGTTGAACACGAACAGGGCGATGTTCAGGCTGCCGAGGATGCCGATCAGACTGGCGATCTTGGATGTCAGGGTCAGGTCGGTGTCGCTCGCGATCTGGCCGGCGAATCGGCCGACGCCGACGACGCTGATCGGGCCGTTCGGGTCGCGCTGCCCGGTGCCGAACGCCGCCTGGGCGACGCCGACCAGCCGCTGCGGCAAGTTGATGATGACCGCGCCGACCGCGGTCACGTTGTTCCAGACCGCCGGCAGGACCGCGGTCACGGGCTGCTTGACGATCGCCTCGCGCGCCACGACTCCGATGAATCCGACGGTGGTGGTCTGCACGACGCCGTCACCGTTCTTCACCGGCAGCCCGTTCGCGTCGAGCACCGCGACCGTGTTGGGCTGCGGGGTGACGGCGAGGGTGCGTGCGCTGCCGTCGCGGACCACGGAGAGAGTGATCGGCACCCCGGCGGACCGGCGGATGACGGCGGTGACCTCGGTCCAGCTGCTGACGGCCCGGCCGTTCACCGCGGTCACCCGGTCGGCGGGCAGCAGCCCCGCGGCGGCCGCGGGCGACGCCGGGTCGGTGGCCGCGCAGGTCTGGCGCGTCGCGGTCTGGGGCAGCACGCACTGCGCGATCGAGGCGACGGTGGTGGTCGGCTGGGCGATCCCGAAACCCATCAGCACGATGCCGGTGAGCAGGATGCCGAGGATCAGGTTCACCGTCGGGCCGCCGAGCATGATCACGACGCGCTTCCACACCGCGAGCCGGTAGAACGCGCGGTGATCCTCGCCGGGCTGGATCTGGTCCTGGCTGGAGTCCCGTGCGTCCTGCACCAGTGTGTTGAAGAATCCGGTCGTCGCCGTTCGCGCGCGGGAAGGGTCGGCCGCCGCGGACGGGTGGAGCGCGCCTTCCACGCTCTCGCCCACCGTCGGCGCGAAGAGCCGGTCACGCCGAGGCGTGCCCGGGGCGGAGCTGTGCCCATTGGTTTCCGCCCGCTTCGCCGGTGGAAACATCCCCACCATCGAGATGTAGCCGCCGAGCGGGATCATCTTCAGGCCGTACTCGGTCTCGCCACGGCGACGGGAGAAGATCGTGCGGCCGAAGCCGATCATGTACTGCGTCACGCGGACGCCGAACAGCTTGGCGGGTACCAGGTGCCCCACCTCGTGCAGCCCGATGGACAGCACCACACCGGCGGCCACCACGAGGATGCCGACGAGGTAGAGCAGCACGGTCACCGGGCCAGGGTAGCCGCGCACCCGCATCGGGCCGGCCCCCAGCCATGGGGTCGCCGGGGAGCCTCCGATGGATCGCCGATGAACACGTGTCGCGCGGGAGGGGAACCGCTACCGGTGCGCCGCGATGACGGCGTCGGCACGCTGCCGGCCCAGGCGGTCGGCGGCGAGCACCGCAGCCCGGTCGAGCACACCGCCGTCCGGCGCATACCCGTCGAGCACCGACTCGATGACCGCGACGATGTCGAGGAAGCCGATCCGCCCCGCGTGGAATGCCGTCACCGCCTGCTCGTTCGCGGCGTTGAAGACCGCCGGCCAGGTGCCCGCCGCCTCCCCCACCCGCTTGGCGAGCGCCACCGCCGGGAACGCGGCCTCGTCCAGCGGCTCGAAGGTCCAGGTCTGCGCCGTGGTCCAGTCGAGCGGCACCCCGACTTCGGGCACCCGGTGCGGCCAGTCGAGTCCGAGGGAGATCGGCAGCCGCATGTCGGGTGGCGACGCCTGCGCGATCGTGGCCCCGTCGACGAACTCCACCATCGAGTGGATGATCGATTGCGGGTGCACGACCACGTCGATGGCGCTGAACGGCACGTCGAACAGCAGGTTCGCCTCGATCACCTCGAGCCCCTTGTTCACGAGGGTCGCGGTGTTGGTCGTGATGACGAGGCCCATGTCCCAGGTCGGATGCTGCAGCGCCTCGGCCGGGGTGACGTCGCGCAACTCCTCGCGCGAGCGGCCTCGGAACGCGCCCCCGGACGCGGTGAGCACCAGCCGCCGCACCTCGCTGTGCGTGCCCGAGGCGAGGGACTGGGCGATGGCGGAGTGCTCGCTGTCGACCGGCACGATCTGCCCGGGAGCCGCGGCGTCCTTCACCAGGCGCCCGCCGATGATGAGCGACTCCTTGTTCGCCAGGGCGAGGGAGGCACCGGTGCCGAGCGCGGCGAGCGTCGGTCCGAGTCCCGCCGCCCCGGTGATCCCGTTCACGACCACGTCGGCTTCGACATCGCCGGCCAGCGCCTCCGCATCCGCCGCGCCGAGCGCCGTGCGGGTCACTCCGAAGCGCTCGGCCTGCTCCTGCAGCAGTGCGGCGTTCCGGCCGGCGGCGAGCCCGACCATCTGGAATCGGTCGGGATTAGCGGCGACCACGTCGAGCGTCTGCGTGCCGATCGACCCGGTCGACCCGAGCAGCACCACCCGGCGACGCCGGTCGGACCTCGGCTCTTCGGGCACTCGCCGAGCCTAGGTGTGGGCCGGCACGGGGTGGTGGCGCACCGGGACCGAGACCGAGTTCGCGATGAAGCACAGGCGGTGCGCCTCGTCGTGCAGGGTGTCGGCGAGCGCCCGCTGACGCTCGTCGGCGAGCGCGACCCGCGGATAGAGGTCGACCCGGGTCATCCGGCCGCCGCCGTCCGGGTCGGTCGTGAGCACGCCGGTGGCGTCGTCGGTGTAGCCGGTCACGACCACGCCGTGCCGGACCGCCACGTGCAGGTAGGACAGCAGGTGGCACTGGCTGAGCGCCGCGATCAGCAGCTCCTCGGGGTTCCAGCGGTCGGGCTCGCCGTGGAAGGCCCGGTCCGCGCTGCCGGGCACGTCGGGCTTGCCCGGGGCACGCACCACGGTCGTGCGATCGTAGGAGCGGTAGGCGCTGGTACCGGTTCCGCGATCGCCCGTCCACTGCACCGCGACGGCGTAGGCGTGCTCGGGATGCGCGCGATCAGCCGGCATGGGTGGTGGCGAGGATGTCGATCACGAACACGAGGTCGTCGGTGCCCTTGATCCCCGCCTGCGCGTTGCCGGCCGTGCCATAGCCCTGCGCGGGCGGGATGATCGCCACCACCTGCGAGCCCACCTTGCGGCCGATCAGCGCGGTGCCGAAGCCCTTCACGACGCCGTCGGTCGTGAAGTTGGCGGGCGCCCTGCCCCAGGACTGGTCGAACACGGCTCCGGTACGCCAGATGACGCCCTGGTACTGGGCCGTGACGTTGTCGCCCGCCTTGACGGTGTCGCCGGAGCCGGACTTGCTCTCGGCGATCTTCAGCGTCGTCGGCTGCGTGGCGGCGGGGATGCGGATGGTCGGTTGGCCGGTGGCGGCCAGGGTCACGGTCGGGAACCCGGCGGGCAGCTTCTTCGGCGTGCCGGTCGCCTTGTCCTTGGCGGTCGCCAGCACGGCGTCGATGTCGACGACGAACAGCACTGCGTCGCCCGCGCCGATGCCCAGCTGCGCGTTGCCCGACGCACCGAACGCGTCGGCGGCGGGCGCGGCGACGGCGACCCGAGAGCCGGCCTGGCCGCAGTTGATCGACTGCACAAGCGCCGGCAGGTACTGGGTGGCATCGACGGTCAGCACCTGCGGGTTCGTGCCGCCGTACCCGGTGGAGGTGACCTTCTTGCGGCTCTTCAGGTCGTAGACGGCGAGCGCCACGCGCACCGAGTCGCCCTGGCCGATGCGCGGCCCCGAGCCCGCCTTCAGCACGGAACGCTGCGTGGCCGGCACGGTGGTGACGGTCGGGAGCGTCACCTTCGGCTCCTTCCCGAACGCCCCGCTCGCTTTCACGGCCTGGGAGACGCTGCCGGCGGATGCGCAGGCGGTCGACGGCGCCGCGGCAGACGGCACAGCGGCCGAGGGCGCACTCGATGCCGCGCCGCTCGACGGTGCCGTGGACGGAGCGGCCGCCGGCGACGAGCATCCCGCCAGCAGCGCCGCTGCGGTCAGCACGGCGGCCACCGGCAGTCCCCGAGCGAACACTGACCGGCCCGGCGCTGTCCGGCTGGCACGCATGAAGAAACGCATCGGTCCATCCTGAGGGCTGCGGAGACGTCGACCGACCGCGCGGCGGCGGCGCCGCACCCAGCCGGGGTGCCTAGCGTGGACCGATGACCGCATCGGACACATCCATCGCCCGGCGCTCGTTCAGCGTGCCGCAGGAGCGCCGTCTGGTCACGCCGCTGCCCGGGCCGAACTCGATCGCCCTGCAGGAGCGTCGCGTGGCGAGCGTCTCGCGGGGAGCCGGCACCCTCGCGAACATCTACATGGACCACGGGTCGGGCGCCATCCTGGTCGATGTCGACGGCAACAGCCTGATCGATCTGGGCTGCGGGATCGGCGTCACCACCGTCGGCCATGCGCATCCGGCTGTCGCCGAGGCCGTCGCACGCCAGGTCGCCAAGCTGACCCACACCCTGTTCACGGTGACGCCCTACGAGCACTACGTCGCGGTCGCCGAGAAGCTGGCACAGGTGACGCCGGGCGCCCACGAGAAGCACTCGATCCTCGTCAACTCCGGGGCGGAGGCGGTGGAGAACGCCGTCAAGGTCGCCCGCCGGTTCACGGGACGGAACGCGATCGTGGTGCTCGACCACGCCTTCCACGGCCGCACCAACCTGACGATGGCGATGACCTACCGGCCGTGGCCGGAGCGCGCCGGGATGGGACCGTTCCCCGGCGACATCCACTCCGTGCCGATCAGCTACCCGTTCCGCGACGGCCTGAGCGGGCCGGAGGCGGCGGAGCGCACGATCGACGTGATCGAGACGCACATCGGCGCGAGCGACGTCGCCGCCTTCTTCGCCGAGCCGATCCAGGGCGACGGCGGCATCATCATCCCCGCGCCCGGCTACTTCGCGGCGATCGCGGACTACTGCCGGGACAACGGCATCCTGTTCGTCGCGGACGAGATCCAGTCCGGGCTCGCCCGCACCGGCGCCTGGTACGCCATCGAGCACCACGGCGTGGTCCCCGACATCGTCACGAGCGCGAAGGGCATCGCCGGCGGCATGCCACTGGCCGCGGTCACCGGTCGCGCCGACGTGATGGACGCCGTGCAACCCGGCGGAGTCGGCGGCACGTTCGGTGGCAACCCGGTGTCGGCGGCCGCGGCGCTCGCCGTATTCGACGTGATCGAGCGCGAGGACCTGCTGGGCGAGGCGCGCCGGGTCGAGGCGGCGATCACCGCCCGCATCGGCGACTGGCCGGACCGCTTCGGCGTCGTCGGCGAGGTGCGCGGCAAGGGGGCGATGTTCGGCGTCGAGCTGGTGCAGCCGGGCACGAAGAAGCCCGATCCCGCGGCACTCACCGCCGTGCTGCGGCACGCGGTGAGCAACGGCGTGATCGCGCTGGACGCCGGCACCTGGGACAGCGTGCTGCGACTGCTGCCCTCGGTCGTCATCAGCGAGGCGCTGCTCGACGACGCGATGGGCGTGCTGGAGGAGGCGCTGGAGCGGCTCTGACGCGACGACCCGTCGGCACGAGCGCGCCCGGTCGCCGCCGGGCGCCCGCCGGTCGCGACCGTAGACTCCCGGTCCATGACGGACACGCTCCCGAACCCGACCGTGACGGACGAGAGCCCCTCCGCGAGCACCGCCTCTGCTGCCACCGCCTCCGCGAGCACCCCGTCAGCGAGCACCTCGTCAGCGGAGTCGATCGGGCCGGAGCGCCGCATCGTCACCGCGGTCCCGGGTCCCAAGTCGCTCGCCATCCACGAGCGGCGCCTCGCGGCCGTTCCCGTCGGCGTCAGTTCGATGCTGCCGGTGTACATCGCCCGCGCGCACGGCGCCGTCGTGGAAGACGTGGACGGCAACCGGTTCCTCGACCTGGGCGCCGGAATCGGCGTGACCACGATCGGCCACACGAACGACGCGGTCGTGGATGCGGCCCGGGCTCAGCTGGGCGACTTCCTGCACACCCTGTTCACGATCACGCCGTACGAGTCGTACGTGCGGGTCGCCGAGCTGGTCGCGGAGCGCACCCCGGGCGACTTCCCCAAGAAGACGGTGCTGGTCAACTCCGGGGCCGAGGCGGTGGAGAACGGGGTCAAGATCGCCCGGCGCTTCACCCGCCGGCGCGCCGTCGCCGTGCTCGAACACGGCTATCACGGCCGCACCAACCTGACGATGGCGATGAACTTCAAGGCGATGCCCTACGCCACCGGATTCGGGCCGTTCGCCGGCGACGTCTACCACGCGCCCTCCTCCTACCCGTTCCGCGACGGCCTGTCGGGCGAGGACGCCGCCGCGCGCACCATCGCATACCTGGAGAAGCATGTCGGCGCCGAGGATCTGGCGATCCTGGTGGTGGAGCCCATCCAGGGCGAGGGCGGCTTCCAGGTACCGGCGCCCGGGTATCTGCCGGCGCTGCAGCGCTGGGCGAACGCGAACGGCGTGGTGATCGCGGCGGACGAGATCCAGAGCGGCATGGCGCGCACCGGCGCCTGGTTCGCCAGCTCGCACTTCGGCTTCGAGCCCGACCTCGTGTTCTTCGCCAAGGGGATCGCCGGCGGCCTGCCGCTCGCAGGCGTCACCGGCCGCGCGCCGATCATGGACGCGGCTCAGCCCGGCGGCCTCGGCGGCACGTTCGGCGGCAATCCCGTGGCGGCGGCGGCGGCCGTCGCGGTGATCGAGCAGATCGAGCAGCAGGGACTGCTGGCCCGCGGCACGCAGATCGGCGAGCTGCTGCGCGACGGCCTGCTGGCGCTGCAACGAGACTTCGACGTGATCGGCGAGGTACGCGGCATCGGCGCGATGATCGCGATCGAGCTCGTGCGGTCGGGCACGGCCGGCACGGTCAAGACGCCGGACCCGAGCGCGGTCACCGCGATCTCCGCGTTCGCGGCGCAGCACGGCGTGCTGATCCTGACGGCCGGCACCTATGGCAACGTGCTGCGGTTCCTGCCCAGCCTCGCCATCACGGACGAGCAGGTGCACGATGCGCTCGGCGTCCTGCGCGAGGCGCTGCAGTCGCTGGCGTGACCCGGCAGCCGCTGTGCTGTCGGTAGGACCGTGATCCCGGCGGGGGCCGCATTCTCGATGGGGACGCCCGCCGCAGGAGCGATCCCGCTCGTCGCCGTCACCCGCAGCGGGTTCACCGAGTCGGTGCACACCGGGTTCGCCGTGGTGGTCGATCGCGACGGCACCGTGACGGCGTATGGGAACGCCGATGCGCCGATCTATCCGCGCTCGGCCCTGAAGCCGTTCCAGACCGTCGCGGCCCTGCGTGCGGGCGCCCGTCTGACCCCTGCGGATCTGGCCATCGTGAGCGCGAGTCACACCGGCCGGCCCGAGCACGTCGCCGCCGTGCTCGGCGTGCTCGCCGCCGCGCGACTGGGTGAGTCGGCCCTGCAGACTCCGGCGGCGTGGCCGAGTGACGCGCGGGCGGCTCGGGACCTGGCCGCGCGCGGCGGATCGGCGGGCCCGATCACGATGAACTGCTCCGGTAACCACGCCGGCATGCTGGCCGGCAGTGTCGCGAGCGGCTGGCCCACCGGCAGCTACCTGGCGCCCGACCACCCGATCCATGCCGCTGCCACCGCGGTGCTGACGGAGTATTGCGGCGTCCGGCCGCAGCATCAGGGCGTCGACGGCTGCGGCGGGCCCGTCTGGGCGCTGCCGCTCGTCGCCCTGGCCCGCGGTCTGCAGGCACTCGCCACCCAGGAGCCCGATCTGCTCGTGGCCATGCGCGCCCACCCCGAGCTGGTCGAAGGCCCCGGTACGGCCACGAGCGCGATGATCGCCGCGCTGGGTGTCGCAGCCAAGCCGGGCGCGGAGGGCGTATTCACGGCGGTCGCGCAGGACGGGACCGCCGTGGCGGTGAAGGCGCTGGACGGCGGACGACGCCCCGGCGCCGTCATCGCTGCGACCCTGCTGGCCCGCGCCGGTGCTGTCGACCCCGACTCGGCGGCGTCACTCCTCGACTCCGCTCACTTCCGAGTGTTGGGCGGTGGCCGAACCGTCGGTGCGCTCCATCCGCTGATCTGACCCGAGCTCGGACGGCGCCCTCCGACCCCCGCGCTACGACCCCGCCCTGTGGGCGACGTCGTCGACCGCGACCGGTTGCATGAGCAGCGGCGGCACGTCCGAGAAGTCGCCCTCGGTTCCCCACTGCACGGTGCTTTCCGCGAACTCGAAGCACTCCGTCGCGCGAACGATCGTGCCGGGGATGCCGCCGTGTTCGACCGTGGTCTCCTGCGCCAACCTGCCCGTGAAGTGCGGGTAGTCGCGGGTGCGGTCGACGCCGATGATCGACAGCAGCACGTGGTGACCCACGCCCGCCTGCTGCTCCGCGGCAAGGATGTTCGCGGACGAGGTGACGAGGAACCCGATCATCGCGGCCGTCTCGGCGGCGGCCCTGTTCCGAGGTCGATCACCGTATCGACGTCAGCGAGCGCCGCTGCCAGGCCGTCGCCGGTCAGCACGTCGACGCCCGAGCTGCGCGAGACGGCCACGGCCTCGTGACCATGCCGACCGAGCGATCGGACGACTGCCCAGTCGGCCAGTCCCGTGCCGCCGATCATCGCCACCCTCATCGCGGGTCGGCGTTCACAGTCGGAGGAGTCGGCCCGGTCCTCATCGCAAGCTCTTTCTGTTCATCGATTCGAGGTCACAGTAATCCGCCGCGTGCATCGTCGATCGGCCGGTCGTGGCCGCAGCCCTGCAGGCGCCGGCGCACGACCGGGCCCTCCTGCGGGACGAGCAGGACGTCGGCGGGGTGCGAGACCGGCGGTGGGACCTGCGCTCGACCGGTGACGACCCGGAACTCGGCGGGGCTGAGCCCGTCGGTCAGCAGCGTGCCAGTGGCGCGCAGTCGGGTGAGCGCCGACCACCGGGCCTGCCAATCATCGACCCCGCCCACAATCGCGGAGGGGCGGTCGTCCGGGTCGGCAGGAGTGCCGCGAGGCGCTCCGATCGGCGCTGCGAGCGGATCCAGCTCCCCGGCGCCGATCACCCGGAACCCGGCGAGCCGCAACTGCTCGGCGCGACGTCGCGGTGCAGCCGAGACCACCAGCACATCGCAGGCCTCGAGCGGCGCGGCGACGACGGCCCGCGTCTCGGCCGGCGAGGTCGTGGGCAGGGCGACCTGCACTCGGGCGCCCGACCACCAGCCGCCCCCGGGCGGCAGCGTCTCGCCGGCCGTGCGCCGGTCGCCGGTGATCGCGAGGTGATCGTCCCCACCGAGCCGCAGCAGCAGCGTTCGGTCGACCAGCCCGAGCAGCGGGCGCAACGGTGCTCCTGCCCAGGCCGAGGGACCGTGCAGCGCGAGTACGGTCGGCTCGGCGTCCGGTCGACGCAGTCGCACGATGAGCCGGTCCAGCAGCGCGGCGGCCGTTGTGGGGCCGAGCACGTCGAGCAGTCGCTCAAGCCCGTCGATCAGCAGCGGCACGTGGTCGTCGTGCACCTGGTCCCATGCGCTGGCCGGATCGCGGGACAGCAGCACGGCACCGGACTGCGCGGCGATCACGGCGAGGACGGTGCTGCGGCCCGAACCGGACTCGCCCAGCACCAGCAGTCGCGGATGCACCACCGGGTTCCAGGTGAGCACCGGCTGGCGCTGCTCGGCGGGTAGATCCAGCCGGCCGAGCACGATGTCACCACTCGATCCGGTCGGCGATCCGGATTCCGCGGCGTGGTCGGCCAGCAGCTGCTCGAGCGGCAGCACCGCCGGCAGCGGGTCCAGCCACGGTCGGGGCGGCAGCGGGCCGGCCGGTGCCCGTTCACGCACGCGTGCCACGGCCACCGCGACCGCCCCGTCGCTCACATCCGCCACCTGCACTCGGCGGGGCCGCTCCCCCGGGATTGCGATCAGCGCCGCTCCCGGATTGCGCGGGAGCGACGCCGCAGCAGGGGTCCCGATGAGCGCGACGCTGTCGGCTCCGTCCTGCATGCGCAGCGCGATCCGAAGCCCGCAGTTCGCCAGCAGCTCCGAGCCGAGCCCGGTCGGCCGCTGCGTGCAGAGGAGCAGGTGCACGCCGAGGGACCGGCCGCGCGCACCGATGTCGACGAAGACGTCGGCCAGCTGGGGCGCCCGCTCCAGCAAAGTGCGGAACTCGTCGACGACGATCACGAGGCGGGGTAGGTCGGTTGCCGCGACATCGGGGACGGCGGCGGCGCGCAGGGCCCGCTCCCGACGCACCAGTTCGGCGGTGAGTCCCGCGATCGCGCGCAGGGCGCCGGCCGGATCGAGGTCGGTGACGACGCCGGCGACCTGCGGCAGATCGCGCACTGCGTCGAAGGCGGCGCCGCCCTTGCAGTCGACCAGCAGCAACTGCAGGCGCGATGCTGGATGCGACGTTGCGAGCGCCAGCACCCACGCCGTCAGCAGCCCGCTCTTGCCGCTGCCGGTGGTGCCCCCGACCACGGCGTGGGGACCGTCCCGCACCAGGTCCACCTCGACCGGGTCGGTACCGTCCACGACGAACCGTGCGGCGAGGCCCGGTCCGCCCTCGCCGACCGTCATCACGTCGGCCAGGGTGGTGGGTGCGGCGCCGCTGAGCGCCGCCCGCACCTGCTCGTGCGCGACGGCGGTGACGAAGCACGGGGTCAGCACGCGTCCGCTCAGGTGTGCGTGCGGCCCCACCGCGTGGACGATTCGAGCCGTGGTGCAGGACTCGAGCGCCAGGACCACGTCCGCGTCCTGACCGTCGGGACCCGCGGCGACGGCCGGCAGCTCGAGCCGTCCCCCTCCTCGCGCACGCTGCACCGAGATCGCCCGAGCGGCGGGCGCGGTCAGCTGCGGCGGTCCCACGACCGCGAGCGTGGTGTCCGCAGGCACCGTCACCGGCACGTCGGGCAGCAGTGCGGATTCAGTGATCAGCGCCGCTTCGATCGCGTCGGCCGCGGTTCCTCGCAGCAGCGGCTCAATCGGCTCATCCCCCGTCCCGATCACCACGGAGCCGGTCGGAGGCCGCGCCCGCCAGGTGGCCGGCTCGACCGCGAGTACGGCGGAGGAGGGCTGCCGGCGCCGGACCGCGGTGGCGCGGGTGGCGATCCGCACGGCGAGCTCCCGCTGCAGCGCCTCGAGGGCGACGCGGTGTCGCTGCTGCTCGCGGCGCAGTCGACGGCGTGCACCCAGCCGGCCGTCGACGACTCCGGCGACCGCGAGGACCGGACTGAACACGGCGAACAGCAGCACCTCCGGCGCCCGGGTCGCCGCGAACAGCGCTCCGGCGACGAGCAACGGAGCGACCGCGGCGAGCAGGGGAAACGGGGGCGGGTCGGCCGCTGCGGGTCGCACCGGCAGGGTGAGCGGATCGGTCACGGCGGCAGTGTGCAGAGGCGAGATCCCGCGCGGACGGTCCGGCCGCCTCCGCACCGAAAACTGCGCGTCGCTCCTGGCCTGTGGAGGAGGCGACAGGTGAACTGACACCCGCGGGTCAGGAGGCGGGCTCCACCTCGATGACGTCCACGACGACCACGGTCACGTTGTCGCGCCCGCCGCCGGACAGGGCCGCCTCCACCAGCGCGAGGGCGGTGGTGCGGGCGGGGGCGCCGGCGGCCAGCACGTCCTCGATCGCCCGGTCGGAGACCTCTTTGGTCAGTCCGTCCGAGCAGGCGAGCAGCCGCATCCCGGGATAGATCGGCAGCAGCCAGAAGTCCGGATCCGGCGGCTCGTTGAAGCCGATCGCGCGGGTGATCACATTGCTGTCCGGGTGGTGGGCGGCCTCGTCGGGCTGCAGTGCGCCCGCGTCGACCAGCTCCTGCACCACCGAGTGGTCCACGGAGACCTGGGTGAGCCGGTCGTCCTCGAACCGGTAGAGCCGGGAGTCCCCCACGTTGAACGCCGCGAAGCACGCCGACGATCCGTTCCGGGCGAGCGCCACACCGGTCACGGTCGTGCCGGCGCCGAGCGCGCTCACCTCCGCGATCGTCCCGATGTCCCGCGATGCCTGCGCGAGGGCGATTCCGATCTGCCCGGTCGTCACCGTCGGATCGGTCAGCGCGCTCGCCAGACGCTCGACGACCGCCTTGCTGGCGCGGTCGCCGGCGGAGTGGCCGCCCATGCCGTCCGCGACGGCGAACACGGGCGGCTCCGCGATGAAGCTGTCCTCGTTCACCGCTCGACGTCGCCCGATGTCGGTCGCCGTGCCCCACGCGAGCACGACCGCTCCGGCGCCCGGCAACTCCACCCGCCGGCGCGGCACGCTGCGACCGATCTCCGTCACGTGTCCCGGGGCCCTTCCGCGCGGGCGGGCACCGGCGCGTCTCGATCAGGAGCGTACCCGCCGGGTGCTGGGACGGCCGGGAGAGACTGCCTCCCTGCCCGATCCCACCCTGCCCGCTCCCTCCATGTCCAGACACGGGACACACGCAGGTCGGTAATACGTGCGAGGTATCGTCGAGACGTCCTCGCGCGTCGCGCGCAGCGAATCACGAGAGCGGGTCATGACCAGGTCGTCCACAAGCAGTAGTCCCGTCGCACCCCGGCCGCTGCCCGGCGTCGCACAGGGCCTGTCCCGTGTCCGGCAGGCGATCGATCTGCTGCGCAATCCCGCCGAGCAGCCCGGCGGCGCCCGCCCCGAGCGGGGCGACGTTCGTGCGGCGGTGCTGACGGTCCTGGCCGAGCAGCCGATGAACGGCTACCAGATCGTCCGCACGCTCGAGGAACGCGGCCGCGGCGCACAGGTCGCGGATGGGGTCCGGCCGAGCGCCGGCGCGGTCTACCCGACGCTGCAGCTGCTCGCCGACGAAGGACTCGCCACCGCAGCCGAGGAGGACGGCAAGAAGATCTACACCCTCACAGCGTCCGGTCGCGTCGCGGCCCAGGCAGCGCAGAATCGCGCCCCGTCCGAGGTCGCGGGCCGCATGCCCGAGCGCCGCGGAGCGATCGCCCGCTCCGGCGCACAGCTCGCGCAGGCGGTGGCGCTCGTGGCGCAGAGCGGCACCGCGCAGCAGGTCGCCGACACGGCCGCCGTGCTCGACGAGGCCCGCCGAAACATCCACTCGATCCTGGCCCGACACTGACCGCCGTGGCGCAGCGGCAGCTGCAGCGAGCCCGTTCGGTGACCGTCGACCGGCGTGGACGGGCCCGGTACCGCCGAATCATGCGGTTCGCGACGCGGTACATGGTCGAGAACTGGTGGTTCGAGCTCCTGCTCCCGCGGCTCGGCCTGACCGCCCTCGGCGCCCGCGGGCGCACGCGCCGGTGGCAGCGCATGTCCCGCAACTTCTACGGCCTCGCGACCGAACTCGGCGGCCTGATGATCAAGGTGGGCCAGTTCCTGTCCTCGCGGCTCGACGTGCTGCCGCCCGAGGTCACCCGGGAGTTGGAGGGACTGCAGGACTCGGTGCGCCCGGAGGACTTCGCCGAGATCCGCGCGCTCGCCGAGCGCGAGCTGGGCATGCCGCTGGAGCGGGCGTACGCGAGCTTCGACGCGACACCCCTGGCCGCGGCGTCGCTGGGCCAGGCGCATCGCGCACGCCTGGCACCGCAGGCGGCGAACGACACCGGCTTCACCGACCTCGTCGTGAAGATCCAACGTCCCGGGATCGATCGGATCGTCGACATCGACCTCGCGGCTCTGCGGCAGGTGGCCCGCCGGTTGAACCGGGTGAAGCTCGTGTCTCGCCGCGTCGACCTGCCGGCGCTCGCGGAGGAGTTCGCCCGGACCAGCCTGGAAGAGGTCGACTACCTGCACGAGGCGGGTAGCGCGGAGCGGTTCGCCCGGCAGTTCGAGGACGACGCCCGGGTGCGCGTCCCCGGCATCGCGTGGGAACGCACCACCCGGCGGGTGCTGACCCTGCAGGACGTGAGCGCGATCAAGATCAACGACCTCGCTGCGCTGCGCGAGGCCGGAATCGACCCGTCCGAGGTCGCGGCGGAGTTCGCGAACGTCATGTTCGATCAGCTGTTCGTCGACGGCTTCTTCCACGGCGACGCGCATCCGGGCAACATCTTCGTCACGCCGGTGTCGAACGACCTGGCCCAAGGCGCCCCGGACGGCCTCCGGGACACCACCATCGGTTCCGACGACGGCCGACCCTGGGTGCTGACCTTCGTGGACTTCGGCATGATGGGCGAGATCCCCGACAGCCTCCGTCGCAATCTGCAGCGGTTCCTGATCGCGGTGGCCTCCCGGGACGGTCGCCGGCTCGTCGCGAGCATGCGCGAGCTGGGCGTGCTGCTCCCGTCGGCCGACACCCGCGAGCTGGAGCGCACGATGTCGGCGCTGTTCGCGCGGTTCGGCGGGGTCGCCTTCACCGCCCTGCAGGAGGTCGACCCGCGTGAGCTGCGGGCGTTCGCCGACGAGTTCGGCGAGACCATCCGGGTGCTGCCGTTCCAGCTGCCGGAGAACTTCCTGCTCGTC
Source organism: uncultured Amnibacterium sp. (assembly GCF_964250715.1). Taxonomy (GTDB): domain Bacteria; phylum Actinomycetota; class Actinomycetes; order Actinomycetales; family Microbacteriaceae; genus Amnibacterium. The sequence continues at coordinate 445,320 of NZ_CAXUGX010000001.1, read as the reverse complement.
ATCCGCGCGGTCTCGTTGATCTCCGGCCTCTGCAGCACGCTCGATCCGGAGTTCAACATCTGGAACGCGGTGGAGCCGTACGCGGAGGGGTTGCTCCGCGACGAGCGGGGCGGCGTGATCGGTTCCTTCGCCCGCGAGGCGGCGTCGACCGTCGCGATCGCCGCGCGTCTGCCACGCCGACTCGACGATCTCGCCGGGCGGCTCGAGAACGGCGAAATCGCGGTCGAGACGCCGCGACTCGATCGGCAGATCGGTCAGCTGGAACGCGCCGTCGGTCGGATGGTCTCGGCGGTCCTCTTCTTCGGCCTGCTCATCGGCGGAGTGCTCCTGCGCCCCACGGATCCGCCGACGGGCGGCCTGCTGATGGCCGCCTCCGCACTGCCCCTGCTGCACGCGGTGCTCGCCGGCATGATCGGCGGCCGCCGCCGACGCTGATCCGCCCGCTTCGTTCTGTCCGGAAGGCGACACCCGTCCAGGCGCTGGCGCGGACAGGTGTCCCGGATCTGAGCAGACCCACGTCGGTGACTGTGCCCATCCCTCCGCTGCCCATCCCTTCGGCGCTGGGACTCAGCCGCCGATGTACGACATCACATGCTTGATGCGGGTGTAGTCCTCGAAGCCGTACATCGAGAGGTCCTTGCCGTACCCGGAGTGCTTGAACCCGCCGTGCGGCATCTCGGCGACCAGCGGGATGTGGGTGTTGATCCAGACGCAGCCGAAGTCCAGTCGCTTCGCGGCGCGCATGGCCCGGCCGTGGTCCTTGGTCCAGACCGACGACGAGAGCCCGTACTGCACATCGTTGGCCCACGACAGGGCCTGCTCCTCGTCCGAGAAGCGCTGCACCGTCTGCACCGGGCCGAAGATCTCGGTCTGCACCGCCTCGTCGTCCTGCCGCAGACCGGACACGATGGTGGCGTCGTAGAAGTAGCCGGAGTCGCCGTGTCGGTGTCCGCCGGTCTCGACCGTCGCGTGGTCCGGCAGCCGATCGAGGAACCCGCCGATGCGCGCGAACTGGTCGCTGTTGTTCACCGGACCGAACAGCACGTCCTCGTCCGGCCGGCCGGTGAGCGCGTTCGCCTTGGCGTACTCGGCGAGCGCCGCGACGAACTCGTCGTGGATGCCGTCCTGCACCAGCAGCCGAGTGGCGGCCGTGCAGTCCTGACCGGCGTTGAAGTAGCCGGCCGTGACGATGCCGGCCACCGCCAGTTCGATGTCCGCGTCGTCGTAGACGATCACCGGCGCCTTGCCGCCGAGCTCCAGGTGCACCCGCTTCAGGTCGCTGGACGCCGCGTTCGCCACCGCCATGCCCGCACGCACCGACCCGGTGATGGAGATCATCGCCGGGATCGGATGCTCCACCATGCGGGCGCCGGTCTCGCGGCCGCCGGTGATCACGTTCAGCACGCCCGGCGGCAGGAACTCGGCGGCGACCTCGGCCAGCAGCAGCGTGGACGACGGTGTGGTCTCGCTCGGCTTCAGCACGACCGTGTTCCCCGCGGCGAGTGCCGGCGCGAACTTCCAGGTCGCCATGTTCAACGGATAGTTCCAGGGCGTCACCTGCCCGATGACTCCGATCGGCTCCCGCCGGATGAAGGAGGTGTGCTCCGCCAGGTACTCGCCGGCGGCGCGGCCATCGAGTACGCGGGCCGCCCCGGCGAAGAACCGGATCTGATCGACCGAGACCAGGATCTCGTCGGCGACGAGGCTGCCGAGCGGCTTACCGGTGTCCAGCGACTCCAGCGCGGCGAACTCGTCCGCCCGCGCCTCCATCGCATCGGCGATGCGGAAGAGCGCCAGCTGCCGTTCGGACGGGGTGGTCTCGCCCCACGTCGTGAACGCGGTCGCGGCCGCGCGGAAGGCGGCGTCCACCTCCTCGGGCGAGGAGTCGGCCGAGGTGCCGTAGACCTGCTCGTCGACCGGCGAGATCAGGTCGAGCGTCGACGCGGCCGGCTCGACCTGCTCGCCGTCGATGAAGTTGCCGAGATGCACGGCGCCGGGCCGCGACTCCATCGGTGCAGTCGTCGTCATGGCCGTCAGGGTAGTCCACAGCCCGGACAGGCGACCGACTCGACAGGGCGACCGACGACTGAATCCGAAGCGAACAGGCGGTGTTCACCGCGAGATCGGTTGCCGCAGGCCCTCGCCACCTGGGAGACTGTCGACATGGTCGATCGGTCAGCACCGGGTACCGAGTCCCGCACGCGGCCGCTGCAACTCGACGCCGTGTCGAAGGCGATCGTGACCGAGTTGCAGGCCGACGGCCGACGCTCCTATGCGGACATCGGCAAGACCGTCGGTCTCAGCGAGGCGGCGGTGCGGCAGCGGGTGCAGAAGCTCACCGAGTCGGGCGTGATGCAGATCGTCGCGGTGACCGACCCGATGCAACTCGGCTTCACCCGGCAGGCGATGCTCGGCATCCGGGTCGCCGGTGACACCCGCGAGGTCGCTGACGTGCTCGCCGGGCTGGACGAGGTCGACTACGTCGTACTGACGGCCGGCACGTTCGACGTGCTGGCCGAGGTGATCTGCGAGAACGACGACGACCTGCTCGACCTGCTGAACACCCGTATCCGCGGGATCCCGGGCGTCGCCTCCACGGAGACGTTCGTCTACCTGAAGCTCCGCAAGCAGCAGTACAACTGGGGCGTGCGCTGACGTGCGCGCCCGTTAGGGAGAGACCATGACCCTCACCGAGCAGCTCGTCCCCGACTCCGGTCCGGCCGACGACCGCACCGCGGCGCTGACGAAGAAGGCGGCGGACCACCTGTGGATGCACTTCACCCGCCAGTCGGTGCTGGAACGCGACGGGGTGCCGATCATCGTCAAGGGTGAAGGCCATCACATCTGGGACTCCCACGGCAAGCGCTACTTCGACGGACTGTCGGGGCTCTTCGTGGTCAACGCGGGCCATGGGCGGCGCCGTCTGGCGCAGGCGGCGGCCAAGCAGGCGGAGGAGCTGGCCTTCTTCCCGATCTGGTCGTACGCCCACCCGAGCGCGATCGAACTGGCCGAGCGGCTGGCACTCGCCGCTCCCGGCGACCTGAACCGCGTGTTCTTCTCCACCGGCGGTGGCGAGGCGGTCGAGACCGCCTTCAAGCTGGCCAAGCACTTCTTCAAGATGACCGGCAAGCCCATGAAGACGAAGGTGATCTCGCGCGCGGTCGCCTATCACGGCACTCCGCAGGGGGCGCTGGCGATCACGGGCATCCCCGGCATGAAGCAGATGTTCGAGCCGGTCACGCCCGGCGGCTTCCGGGTGCCGAACACGAACTTCTACCGGGCGGCGGAGGCGGGCGGACCCGCCGACGACCTGGAAGCGTTCGGCCGTTGGGCGGCGGACCGCATCGAGGAGCAGATCCTGTTCGAGGGGCCCGACACGGTCGCCGCGGTGTTCCTGGAGCCGGTGCAGAACTCCGGCGGCTGCTTCCCTCCGCCCCCCGGCTACTTCCAGCGGGTGCGCGAGATCTGCGACCGCCACGACGTGCTGCTGGTCTCGGACGAGGTGATCTGCGCGTTCGGCCGGGTCGGCAACACGTTCGCCTGCGACACGTACGGGTACGTGCCCGACATGATCACCTGCGCCAAGGCGATGACGTCGGGCTACTCCCCCATCGGCGCGACGGTGATCTCGGATCGCATCTACGAGCCGTTCCGCCACGGCACCGACTACTTCCCGCACGGCTACACCTTCGCCGGGCACCCCGTCTCCGCGGCGGTCGCGCTGGAGAACCTCGACATCTTTACGGAGGAGGGCCTGAACGAGCGCGTGCGCACCAAGTCGCCGCTGTTCCGCGCGGCGCTCGAGCGGTTGACGGACCTGCCGATCGTCGGCGACGTGCGTGGTGACGGCTACTTCTTCGGCATCGAGCTGGTCAAGGACAAGGCGACGAAGGAGACGTTCACCGACGCCGAGTCGGAGCGGCTGCTGCGCGGGTTCCTCTCCGGCGCACTGTTCGAGGCGGGGCTGTACTGCCGCGCGGACGACCGGGGCGACCCCGTGATCCAACTGGCGCCTCCGCTGACGATCGGCGAGCCCGAGTTCGACGAGATCGAGGGGATTCTGCGCAGCGTCCTGACCGAAGCCTGGGCCCGGCTCTGAGCGTGGCCGCGACCGACACCGGAACCGCTCGGCATCCCAGCCAGAAGCAACCGCGAAGCCGCTCTGAACTCGATACAGTCAGGTCGTCTTCAGATCCGCCGACCGGAGGCTCCTTGACCACAACGCTCACCGCACCATCGCGGCGTCGGCGAGCGGGCCGTGGATCGGCGGCGGACCCGTGGCGCGAGTTCGGGATGCTCGTCGTGTTCGTCGGGATCGCCTTCGCGGTCGCAGCACTCGGCACGATCACGACGATCACCAGCGTCGACGGCTGGTACGCCCACTCCCCGCATGTGCCGTGGACGCCGCCCAACTGGACGTTCGGCGTGGTCTGGACGGTGCTGTACGCGATGATCGGCGTGTCCGGCTGGCTGGTGTGGCGGCAGCGCCGCTCCCGGATCGTCGGACCGGCCCTGGCCGCCTATGTGCTGCAGCTGGTGCTGAACTCCCTGTGGGCGCCGGTCTTCTTCGGGGGCTTCGCCTTTTTGGGGCTGAGCGCCCTGTGGATAGGCCTCGCGATCATCCTGCTGCTCGACCTGGCCGTCACGGCGACCATCGCCGGCTTCTGGCCGCTGTCCAGGCCCGCCGCGCTGCTGCTCGTGCCCTACCTCGGGTGGATTCTCTTCGCCTCCACCCTCAACTGGGGCGACGCGGCGCTCTACACGATCCTCTGATCGTCCCCTCCTCCATCCACTCCTCCACCCCCTCCACCCCCTCCACCCCTACCCGCTCCTCCACCCCCACCCGCTCCTCCACAGGGGGCGTTCGCGCCGCACTCGCACCCGCTCGGCGGATCGGGCCCACCCTCGGGTCCCGCCCGGCCCTACCGTGCCGGGCATGTTGCCCAAGCCGCCGCCCCTGGCAGTCCTGATGACTCCTCCCGAATCCCCATCCGCTCCCCCACCGCCTCCCCCGCTCGTGCACGGCGACGACGGTCTGGCCCGCTGCGGCTGGGTGCGTCACGATTCGCAGCTCACCGCGTACCACGACGCCGAGTGGGGCGTGCCGCTGCACGGCGATGCCGCGCTGTTCGAGAAGTTGAGCCTGGAGGGCTTCCAGTCCGGTCTGTCGTGGCTCGTCGTGCTGCGCAAGCGCGAGGGGTTCCGCTCCGCGTTCGCGGGATTCGACCCGCGCGTGCTCGCCGGCTACGGGGACGAGGACGTGGAGCGCCTGGTCGCGGATCCGGGCATCATCCGCAATCGGCTGAAGATCATCACCATGCTGGCGAACGCGCGGGCGCTGGCGGCACTGCTCGACCGGGAGGGCGACGGCGCGCTCGACCGGCTGGTGTGGTCGTTCGCCGCAGCCGCCCGCGAGGAACACGTCCCCGCGCACGAGCCGGCCGAGGTGCCGGCGCAGACCGCGGTATCGGCCGACCTGGCCGCGGCGTTGAAGGACGTGGGTCTGCGCTTCGTCGGCCCGGTCACCATGTACGCGCTGATGCAGTCCGGCGGCCTGATCGACGACCACCTGACCGGCTGCTTCCGTCACTCCGCGGGCAGGTGACCAGCCCGTCCGCGACGGGGATCGCCGCCAGCAGTCGGCGGGTGTACGGGTCGACGGGCGACGGAGTCGTGGAATCGTGGAGTCCGGGAGTGACCAGGGTCAGGCCGGGATGACCAGCGTCACGTCCGTCGCTCCTCGCGGCTCCAGGCGCACGCCCGTCGACGCGGCCCAGGCGAGCAGGTCGTCGCGCGAGGAGACCTGCGCCGCCGACTCCGCAAGGGCCCGGACCAGCCGGCCCTTGTGCAGCTTGTTCCAGTGGTTCAGTGCGGTCCGCCGGCCGTCGGCGCCCTCGGACTCGACGGCGAGGGTCGCGGAGCCCGCCGGCGCGGGGCCGAGTGCCGCGTATGCCGCGGAGCGGGCGTCGAGGACCCACTCCCCCGTGCGCTGCAGCACCCGGGAGACGGCCGGCGCCCAGTGCGCGCGCAGCGGCAGGCCGGGCAGCGTGACGCTCGCGGAGAGCCGGTACGCGGGGATCGGATCCGCCGATCGGACGAGACCGAACAGGGCGGATCCGATCGCGACGTGGTCGTCGACCCAGGCCCGCCCGGCCGGGCTCAGCGTGGCGATGTCCAGGCCGTCGTAGACCACTCCGGTGTAGCGCTCGATGGACGGCCGCACCGGCGCGCGTCGGAGGGACCGATTCCGTTCGGCGAGCGGCGCACCCTTCGGCCCCAGATGCAGGACCGCCGCAGCCGCCGCGGGATCGCGGGCGAGTTCGACCAGGACGTCGAGCACGATCGCGCGCGGCCGGATCAGGGCCGGATACGACAGCGCTCGTGCCGCGAATCGCCCCTCGCCGCCCTCGGCCTTCGTCTCCGACGGCGGCAGCAGCATCAGCACGGTCGCTTCCCGGTCAGCACGTCAGCAGGACAGGGTCCCGACAGCAGGTCGTGGGTCGACCAGCAGCCTGCTGTCGGGACCTGGTCCTGCTGCAGTGCTGGGTCTCGAGCCGGATGGGGACGCGGCGTCAGTGGACGAGGCGTCAGTGGACGCGGCGTCAGTGGACGAGGTGCGCGGAGCGGGCCGCGATCGTCACCGTGTCGTTCTCCATGGAGATGAAGCCGTCCTCCGCGTTGGCGACGATGCGCCCGCCGTCGACCGCGGTCACCCGTACCTCGCCGGCGGCGAGGATCGCGAGCAGCGGCTGGTGGCCGGCCAGCAGGCCGATCTCGCCGACGGCGGTGCGAGCGACGACCATCTGCGCCTCGCCGGCCCACACCTGCTCCTCGGCGGAGACGACGACGACCTGCAGCGTCGCCATGTCAGCCGTTCTCCTTCTGAATCGTCGACCACTTCTCTTCCACGTCCGAGATGCTGCCGACGTTGAAGAACGCCTGCTCGGCGACGTCGTCGAAGTCGCCCTTGGTGATCGCGTCGAAGGACTCGATGGTGTCCTTCAGCGGCACGGTCGACCCGGGGACGCTCGTGAACTTCGTCGCCATGTACGTGTTCTGGGAGAGGAACTGCTGGATGCGCCGGGCCCGGTTGACGGTGATCTTGTCCTCTTCGGACAGCTCGTCTACACCGAGGATGGCGATGATCTCCTGCAGTTCCTTGTTCTTCTGCAGGATCGACTTGACGTTCGTCGCGACCCGGTAGTGGTCCTCGCCCAGGTAGCGGGGGTCGAGGATGCGGCTGGTCGAGGTCAGCGGATCGACCGCCGGGTACAGGCCGCGGGAGGCGATCTCGCGGGACAGCTCCGTCGTCGCGTCCAGGTGCGCGAACGTCGTCGCGGGCGCCGGGTCGGTGTAGTCGTCGGCGGGCACGTAGATGGCCTGCAGTGAGGTGATCGAGTGGCCGCGCGTGGAGGTGATGCGCTCCTGCAGCGTGCCCATCTCGTCGGCGAGGTTCGGCTGGTAGCCGACCGCCGACGGCATGCGCCCGAGCAGGGTGGACACCTCGGAGCCGGCCTGGGTGAATCGGAAGATGTTGTCGATGAAGAGCAGCACGTCCTGGTTCTGCACGTCGCGGAAGTACTCCGCCATCGTCAGCGCCGACAGGGCGACCCGGAGGCGCGTGCCCGGCGGCTCGTCCATCTGACCGAACACGAGCGCCGTCTTGTCGAAGACGCCCGCCTCCTCCATCTCGCCGATCAGGTCGTTGCCCTCACGGGTGCGCTCGCCCACCCCGGCGAACACGGAGACACCGCCGTGGTTGGCCGCGACGCGGTAGATCATCTCCTGGATCAACACGGTCTTGCCGACGCCGGCACCACCGAACAGCCCGATCTTGCCGCCCTGCACGTAGGGGGTCAGCAGGTCGATGACCTTGATGCCGGTCTCGAAGAGCTGCGTGCGGCTCTCCAACTGGTCGAACGCCGGCGGCTTGCGGTGGATCGGCCAGCGCTCGGTGATCTCGATGACCTCGTCGGGCTTCTGGTTGAGCACCTCGCCGATCACGTTGAAGACGTGCCCCTTGGTGACATCGCCGACGGGGACCGAGATGGGCGCGCCGGTGTCGCGCACCTGCTGACCGCGGACCAGTCCGTCGGTCGGCTTCAGGGCGATCGCGCGCACCAGGTCGTCGCCCAGGTGCTGGGCGACCTCCAGCGTCAATTCGCTCTCGTCGTCGCCGATGCGGATCGTGGTCTTCAGCGCGTTGTAGACCTCGGGGATCGACTCGTGCGGGAACTCGATGTCGACGACCGGACCGGTCACCCGCGCGACGCGGCCCGTCGGAGCCTCGGTGTTCTCCTGCTGGACTCGGACTGCTGTTGCTGAGCTCATCGTGTGCGCTTCTCCACTGCTCGGGCTGATCGGTACTGCTGGGCTGATCGGATACTGCTTGGTTGATCGTGCGCTGAACGGTCCGGCGGAGCGGCCCTCAGCTGGCGAGCGCGTCGGCGCCGCCGACGATCTCGGAGATCTGCTGGGTGATCTCCTGCTGGCGCGCGTTGTTCGCGAGCCGCGTGTAGTCGCGGATGAGGGTGTCGGCGTTGTCGCTGGCAGACTTCATCGCGCGCTGGGTGGCGGCATGCTTGCTGGCCGCCGACTCGAGCATCGCCGAGTAGATGCGCGACTCGATGTAGGTCGGGAGGAGCGCGTCGAGCACCGCGGTGCCCTCGGGCTCGAACTCGTAGAGCGCCGGGACCTCGCTGTCGGCCGGCGGCTCGACACCCTCGACGATCTCGAGCGGCAGCAAGCGCAGCATCTCGGGGGCCTGCACGAGCATCGAGACGAAGCGGTTGTAGACGAGATGGATCTCGTCCACGCCGCCCTCATCGGTGGGCCGCACGAACTGTTCGACGACGGCGTCCGCGATCTCGTGCGCGGTCTCCGGGTCGGGCGCGTCGGTCCCGCCGACCCAGTCCCGCACGAAGTCGCGCCGCCGGAACCGGAAGTAGCCGACCGACTTGCGTCCCACCAGGAAGTAGACGACCTCCTTGCCCTCGCTGCGCAGCAGCTCGGCCAGCTCCTCGCTCTTCTTCAGCGCGTTCGTGTTGAAGGCGCCGGCCAGTCCCCGGTCGGAGGTGAGCACGATCACGGCGGCCCTGGTCGGGTTCTCGCGCTCGGTGGTCAGGATGTGGTCGATGTCCGTGTAGGTGGCGACCGCCGACACCGCGCGGGTGATCGCCCGGGAGTACGGCAGGCTCGCGGCGACCTTCTGCTGCGCCTTGGCGATCCGCGAGGCGGAGATCAACTCCATCGCGCGGGTGATCTTCTTGGTCGTCTGTGCCGACCGGATGCGTGCGCGGTATTCACGGACCTGAGCGGGCATCGCCTACCGCCGTCTCTGGATCTGGGCCTGCTGCACGTCCTCACGGTCGGCGGCCTCGCTCGACTCCTTGCCGACGGAGTCGAGCGGCTTGCCCTCGCCGGTCTGGAACTGCTGCTTGAACTGCTCGACCGCGGCGTCGAGCGCCGCGATCGTGTCGTCGTCCAGCACGTTCGTCTCGCGCAGGGTGGTGAGGATGTCGCCGTTGTGCTTCAGGTAGTCGAGCAGCTCGCTCTCGAACCGCAGCACGTCGACCACCGGCACCTCGTCGAGCTTGCCGTTCGTCCCGGCCCAGATGGACACCACCTGGTCCTCGACCGGGTACGGCGAGTACTGCGGCTGGCGCAACAGCTCGGTGAGCCGCGCGCCGCGCGCCAGTTGGCGCCGGCTGGTGGCGTCGAGGTCGGAGGCGAACATCGAGAACGCCTGCAGGGACCGGTACTGCGCCAGGTCGAGCTTCAGGGTGCCGGACACCTTCTTGATGCTCTTCACCTGGGCGTCGCCGCCGACGCGCGACACCGAGATGCCGACGTCGACCGCGGGCCGCTGGTTGGCGTTGAACAGGTCGGACTGCAGGAAGATCTGCCCGTCGGTGATGGAGATCACGTTGGTCGGGATGTAGGCGGAGACGTCGTTCGCCTTGGTCTCGATGATCGGCAGCCCGGTCATCGACCCGGCGCCGAGGTCGTCGGACAGCTTGGCGCAGCGCTCCAGCAGCCGGGAGTGCAGGTAGAAGACGTCGCCCGGGTAGGCCTCGCGCCCCGGCGGCCGGCGCAGCAGCAGCGAGACTGCGCGGTAGGCCTCGGCCTGCTTGGACAGGTCGTCGAAGATGATCAGCACGTGCTTGCCGTCGTACATCCAGTGCTGGCCGATGGCGCTGCCGGTGTACGGGGCGAGGTACTTGAAGCCGGCCGGGTCGGAGGCGGGCGCCGCGACGATGGTCGTGTACTCCATCGCGCCGGCGTCTTCGAGCGATCCGCGAACCGCGGCGATGGTGGAACCCTTCTGCCCGATCGCCACATAGATGCAGCGCACCTGCTTGACCGGGTCGCCGGAGTCCCAGTTGGCCTTCTGGTTGATGATCGCGTCGATGGCGATCGCCGTCTTGCCGGTCTGCCGGTCGCCGATGATCAGCTGACGCTGGCCGCGCCCGATGGGGATCATGGCGTCGATCGCCTTGATCCCGGTCTGCAGGGGCTCGTGCACGCTCTTGCGGAACATGACCCCGGGCGCCTGCACCTCGAGCGCGCGGCGCTCGGTGGTCTCGACCGGCCCGCGGCCGTCGATCGGCTGGCCGAGCGGGTCCACGACCCGGCCGAGGTAGGCGTCGCCGACCGGCACCGAGAGCACCTCGCCGGTACGGGTGACCTCCGCGCCCTCTTCGATGCCGGAGAACTCGCCGAGCACGATGACGCCGATCTCGTTCTCGTCGAGGTTCTGCGCCAGGCCGAGCGTGCCGTCGGCGAACCGGACCAACTCGTTCGCCATCACGTTCGGCAGTCCCTCGACGTGCGCGATGCCGTCTGCGCCGTCGATGACGGTACCGACCTCGGTGGTCGAGGCGGCGCCCGGGTCGTAGGCGTCGGCGAACTCCTGCAGCGCTGCGCGGATGTCGTCGGGGCTGATCGAGAGGTCGGTCATCTTCATTCCTTCTGAGGCATGTACAGCGGGGAGGTCGTCGGTGGCGCAGCTAGGCGAGCTGCACCCGGAGCCCGTCCAGTCGGGAGCGGACGGTGCCGTCGATCACGTCGTTGCCGATGGCGATACGCACGCCCCCGACCACGGTCGGATCGACGACCTGGTCGAGTACCACGGTACGCCCGTACCGGCTCTGCAGCCCGCTCTCCAGGCGCTGCAGCTGCTTGATACCGAGCGGACGCGCGACCTGCACGGTCGCGACCAGACCGCCCTTGGCGTCGGCGACGATGCGCTCGGCCCGCTCGAGGCCTTCGACGATGCGGCGGCCGCGCGGAAAGCTGACGACATGGCGCACGATCCCCTGCGTCTCGGGGGTCGCGTTGACGACGAGGCGGTCCACGGCGCCGAGGCGAGCGGACAGCGGTGACGCGGTGTTACTGAGGGCCAGTTCCAGGCGTGAGTCGCTGGCGATCGCGCGCTGCACGGCGAACAGCTCGGACTCGATCGCCGTGCCGCTGGCGGTGCGGGCGTAGGCCCGGAAGGCGATCTCCTCGATGGCGCCGACCAGATCCTCGCCGGTCGACCAGCGCGCCCCCGCCATCCCCGCGAGCAGGCCAAGGGCGCCTTTGCCGAACGTGGCGCTGAACACGCGCCGCACCAGCCCGGCGCGCACATCGGCGTCGATGCCGACGTCGGTCACGGTCTGCATCAGCTGGTGCGAGCCGGCGATGGCGGTGGCCCCGGAGAGCAGCTCGTCGCCGAGCGCCCGGTCGGGCTTCGCGACAGCGTCGAGCGCACGCCGCGCCTGCGCGATCGACGCCGTGGTGGAGGCACCCATCAGCGGCCGGTCGACTCGGGCGCCGCTTCGAGGTCGGCGAGGAACCGATCCACCAGCGCGGCAGCGTTCGCGTCGTCGTTCAGGTGCTCCCCGATCACCCCGGAGGCGAGATCGAGCGCGAGTGAGCCGACCTCCGTCCGCAGGGACTGCAGTGCGGAGTCGCGTTCGGACTGGATCTGCGCCTGGGCCTGTGCGGTGATGCGGGCGGCCTCGGCCTGCGCCTGCTCTCGGAGCTCGGCGAGAATGCGCTTGCCGTCCTCACGAGCCTGGTCGCGGATGCGACCCGCCTCCGCACGTGCCTCCGCGAGCTGGGCGTTGTACCGCTCCAGGGCCTCTTCGGCGGCGCGCTGCGTGGCGCTCGCCTCGTCGATGCGCCCCTCGATGGCGGCGCTCCGCGCATCGAGCAACGCGTTCAGGCGAGGCAGCACCAGCCGGATGAAGAGCACCAGGATGACGACGAACGACACCGTGCCCCACAACAGGTCGGCGGGCGCGGGGACCAGCAGGCTCGCGCCCGCTGCCAGAGATGCGCTGTGCACTTCGACTCCTTCTCGAATCGGCTCGGGAACTGATCGGGGTGACTGATCAGCTCGGCGAGGGGAACGGGATGAAGCCGATGGCGATGGCGATGAAGCAGAGCGCCTCGGTCAGTGCGATACCGAGGAACATCAGCGAGGTGAGGCGGCCCTGCAGTTCGGGCTGCCGTGCGACGGACTCGATCGTCTTGCCGACGATCACCCCCACCCCGATACCGGAGCCGATGGCGGCCAGGCCGAAGCCGAGAGCGGCGAGATAGCCGACGATGTGCATGGTGGTTCCTTTCAGGAGGGGTATGGGCCGGCGTCAGCCGGTCAGTGCTCTTCCGCGACGGCGAGCTGGATGTAGATCGCCGTGAGGAACGCGAACACGTATGCCTGCAGTGCCGCGATGAAGATCTCGAACGCCAGGTACACGATGCCGAATGCAACCGTACCGACGCCGATCAGCCCGAACAGGTTGCCGCTGGCGAGCAGCGTGAACAGGAAGAACTGCGTGGCGGAGAAGACCAGGGTGAGCAGCAGGTGCCCGGACACCATGTTCATGAGCAGCCGCAGCGTCAGCGTGATCGGCCGGACGATGAAGGTGGAGAGGATCTCGAGCGGCGTGAGCAGAAAGTACAGGAACCACGGCACGCCGGGCAGGAACAGCGCGTTCTTCAGGTAGGTCCAGCCCAACTTGCGGAATCCGGCGTAGATGAACAGCACCCAGGCGATGAGGGCGAGCACGATCGGCAAGCCGATCACCGCGGTTCCGGCCATCTGCAGGCCCGGGATGATGCTCGTGATGTTCATGCCGAGCACCAGGAAGAACATCGTCATGATCACCGGCATGAATCGCTTGCCGTCGCGCTCGCCGAGCGTATCGATCGCGATGTTCTTGCGGACGAAGCCGAGCAGGAATTCCGTCAGCACCTGACCGCGGCCCGGGATCACCTTCATTCGCCGGGTACCGAGCCAGAGCCACAGCACCAGCAGCACGACGACCAGCAGGCGGATCAGCATGATCCGGTTCAACTCGAACGGAGTGCCCTTGAAGAGCAACGCCGCCGGGAAGAAGTCGTCGATCTTCGGCGGCTCGAATCCGCCGGATTCGGCGAATATCGAGGGCATGAGGGCGGAATTCAGGGCGGTCTCCGAACCGAAGGTGCTGCGGTGCACGGTGGCGGGCAGATGTCGTCCCCACCCTAGCAAGCCGGTGCGCACGCCGTTTCAGCGCTTGACGCCGGACCCGTCCCACGGCTATCGGTTATCGCTCGACTGGGCGCACTCCGGGCGACTACCGCGCGCCGACCGGGATGCGGGCCCGCGCGACGACGACGGCGTCGAGGATCAGGAAGGCGAGCACGGCGACGACCAGGGAGAGGAAGAGCACCGTCGGCTGCACCCACGGCTGGTCGCGCAGCAGCAGCACCGCGGCGATGAAGAGGGCCACCTTGATCACGAATCCGCCGAGCAGCACGACCATGCCGGCGACGGGGTTGGAGCCCCCGAGCAGCGGCCCGGTGAACAGCAGGCCGACCGCGGTGACGCCGAGGAAGACCAGCGCGAAGACCGCGCCGACGAGCCCGGACACGAGCCCGCCCACGCCGGCGACGGCGAGCCCGATGCCGCCCGCAACGATCCCGATGGCGAGCGTCACAATGCCCCCGCCGATGAGCGCCCGCCGCAACACGCTGTTCGCCGTGTCGAAGCCGTCGCTCACGGGGTGCGCTCCCGACGTGGCACGAAGGCCGCGGGGGCCGGGCTCGACTCGCCCATCGTCGGAACCGTGGGCGTCTCTCCCGTCGCCGCGTGCCTGCCGGCCCGGTCGAGCGGATCGAGCACGGCGATCTCGACGGTCGTGTTGGTGACCGGCCGGGACTGGGAGTGGTATTCGCCCCGCTTGCGGTGGCTGAGCGGTGCCAGGGTCGCGATCGTGCAGACGATCAGTCCCGCGCCGATGAACACCCACGCCCACCAGTAGGGCTTGGCGACGAAGAACAGCAGCGAGCCGACCGAGATGGTCGCGCTCCACGCATAGAAGATCAGCACGGCGTGGAAGCGGGTATGACCCATGTCGAGCAGTCGGTGGTGCAGGTGCTTGCGGTCTGCGCTGAACGGGCTCTTGCCGGCCGCCAGCCGCCGGATGACCGCCAGGCTGAAGTCGAGCATGGGCACGATGAACACGGCGAACGGCAGCAGGATCGGCAGGAACGCCGGCGCGAGCTGAGCCTGTCCATGGGCGTGCTCGAACTCGGCCGGATCGATCTGCCCGGTGACGCTGATCGCGGACACGGCCATCAGCAGGCCGACCAGCAGCGCTCCGGCGTCGCCCATGAACAGCTTGGCGGGATGCCAGTTGAGCGGCAGGAAGCCGAGGCACGCGCCGAAGACGATCGCCGACAGCAGCGACGCCAGGTTGAAGTAATTGGTCGGCGACACCTCGCGGATCAGCAGGTAGCTGTACAGGAAGAACGCGCCGTTCGCGATGACGGCGATCCCGGCGACCAGGCCGTCCAGGCCGTCGATGAAGTTCATCGCGTTCATCACCGCGACGGTGGCGATGAGCGTGATCGCGAGCGACGTCCAGGTGGACCCGACGGCGATCGTGGATCCGGCGCCGCCCCCGATCGGCAGCGACACGATCTGCAGGCCGCCGAGCCAGGCGAGCAGGCCCGCGGCGAGCACCTGGCCGATCAGCTTGGTGGACCAGTCCAGATCGAAAAAGTCGTCGAGCACGCCGATCACCACGATCAGCAGGGCCGCCAGCAGCACCGCCAGGATCTGCCTGCCGCCGTTCGCGGCGAAGACGCGCGAGAAGTACGGGAGCAGGCTGGCGACGCCGATCGCCGCGAGTATCCCGGCGAACATCGCGATCCCGCCGAGCCGCGGCGTGGGCGTCGTGTGCACGTCCCGACTGCGGATGGCCGCCGGGTACAGCCGGTAGCGCACCCCGACGCGGCGCAGCACGACGGAGAGGACGAACGTGACGGCGGCTGCGACGGCCGCTATCAGCAGGGTGACGATCACGGGCGCGGCTCCGCGGATTCGGGGGGCGCGGAGTCGGTGGGTGCGGGCGCGGGCCGGGCGGCGGGAGGCTCGTCGGTAACGGGCTCCTCGGTCGACGGCTCGGGCTCGTCGGCGACGTCCTCGACGGCGGGCTCGACGACCAGCGCTTGGAACGCCTCCGGCGACGCGTCGCGCAACTGCGCCTCGCTGATCACGCCCACCCGCAGGATGCGCAGGGGCCCGGTGCCGTCCGCGAGCGCCGTGGCGTCGACGATGGTCGACGGTTCCGGCCCGGGCGTGGCTCCGCCGTCCAGATACACCTTCACCGACTCGCCCAGCTGGGCGTGTGCCTCCTCGACGTTCGTGGCGGCAGGCTGCCCGGTCAGATTCGCGGACGAGACCGCCAGCGGTCCCGTCTCGGCCAGCAGCTCCAGCACGATCCGCTGGTTGGGCATGCGCAGGGCGACGGTGCCGCCGGTCTCGCCGAGGTCCCAGGCGAGCGAGCTTCGGGCCGGCAGCACGATGGTCAGCGGGCCAGGCCAGAAGGCGTCGGCGAGCACGGTGATCGAGGGCGGGACGACCTCGGCCAGCGCATCCAGGGTCGCCCTGGTGGGCACGAGCACCGGAGGCGGCGCTTGACGGCCGCGGCCCTTCGCGTCGAGCAGCCGCTGCACGGCACCCGCATCGAACGCGTCGGCGGCGATCCCGTAGACCGTGTCGGTGGGGACGACCACCAGCTCGCCATGCGCGAGCGCGGTGCGCGCGGCGCGCATGCCCGGTAGCAGGGCGACCGGGTCGGCGCAGTCCACCACCGTTGCCATGTCGTCCATCATGGCTGGTCGCCGTCCACGGACCGGACCCACCGCTCCGGGTCGGCTTGCGCGGTCGACGGGCGGATGTGCGGCGCGATCAGCGGCCGAGCAGCTTCTGCATGGCCGCCAGGTCGTCCTGGCTGGGGGCGCCGCGCCCCCCGGTCAGCCCGAAGCCGGCGCCGCCGGCGGTCTGCGGGCCGGCTGCGCGGCCCTCGGCCAGCGCCGCATTCTCGGCGGCGCGCTTGGCGGGGTTGCCCGATCGGGAGCCGGCCTTCTTCTTCTGCTGCGGCCGCGCGCGTCCCCCTCCGCCGGGGATCGGGCCCATTCCGGGCACCTGGGGCACGCCGCCGCGGGCGACGGTCTTCATCATCTTGGCGGCCTGCTCGAACCGGCTGACGAGCTGGTTCACGTCCGTGACCGTCATGCCGGAGCCGCGGGCGATGCGCAGGCGCCGGGAACCGTTCAACAGCTTTGGGTTCTGCCGCTCGCCCTTGGTCATCGACTGGATGATCGCCTCGGTGCGCACGATCTCGCGCTCGTCGAAGTTCTCCAGCTGCTCGCGCATGCCTCGGGCGCCGGGCAGCATGCCGATCATCTTCTTCAGCGACCCCATGTTGCGCAGCTGCTGCATCTGCTTCAGGAAGTCCTCGAGCGTGAAGGTGGCGGTCGCCAACTTCTGCGCGAGTTCGACCGCCTCGTCCTCGTCGAAGGCCTGCTGGGCCTGCTCGATCAGGGTCAGGATGTCGCCGAGGTCGAGGATCCGGCTGGCCATGCGATCCGGGTGGAAGGGCTCGAAGTCGGACAGCTTCTCGCCGGTGGACGCGAAGATGATGGGACGCCCGGTCATGCCGGCCACCGAGAGGGCCGCACCACCGCGGGCGTCGCCGTCCAGCTTGGTGAGCACGACGCCCGTGAAGTCGACGCCCTCCTGGAACGCCTTGGCCGTGGCGACGGCATCCTGGCCGATCATCGCGTCGAGGACGAAGAGCACCTCGTCGGGATCGACGGCCCTGCGGATGTCGGCGGCCTGCTTCATCAGGTCGGTGTCGACGCCGAGACGGCCGGCGGTGTCGACGATCACGACGTCGTGCTGCTTGTCGCGGGCGTACTTGATGGCGTCCTTGGCGACCCTCACCGGGTTGCCCACTCCGTTCCCCGGCTCGGGGGCGAAGACGGCGGCGCCGGCCTGCTCGCCGACGATCTGCAGCTGCTGCACCGCGTTCGGGCGCTGCAGGTCGCACGCGACGAGCAGCGGGGTGT
Organism: uncultured Amnibacterium sp.; assembly: GCF_964250715.1. Classification (GTDB taxonomy): domain Bacteria; phylum Actinomycetota; class Actinomycetes; order Actinomycetales; family Microbacteriaceae; genus Amnibacterium. Next base: position 427,926 of record NZ_CAXUGX010000001.1, on the reverse strand, counting down.
GGCCGTCGTTCTCGAGCCAGAGGGCCAGCTTGCCGGCGAGCGTCGTCTTGCCGGCGCCCTGCAGGCCGGCGAGCATGATGACGGTCGGCGGCTGCTTGGCGAACTCGAGCCGGCGCTGCTGGCCGCCGAGGATGCCGACCAGTTCCTCGTTGACGATCTGCACGACCTGCTGGGCGGGATTCAGCGCCTTGTTCACGTCGGCGTCCAGGGCGCGCTCGCGCACGGTGCCGGTGAAGCGCTTGACCACCTCCAGGTTCACGTCGGCGTCGAGCAGGGCGCGCCGGATCTCGCGCACGGTGCCGTCGACGTCCGCGGCGGAGAGCCGTCCCTTGCCGCGCAGGTTCGCGAGCGCCTGGGTGAGCCGGTCGGAGAGCGTGCCGAAGGTCGCCATAACGGCAAGGATTCTACCGGCGGGACAGTGGCGTCGCGGCGGCACGAGCCCCGTCGTGTGCGTAGCGTGGCGGCGTGGAACAGGTGCAGTTGGGCGCGTCAGGACTGTCCGTGACCCGCTTCGTCGCGGGGGCGGCGATCGCGCCAGTGACGGTGGCGACCGGCGTGGACCTGCTGAACGAGGCATGGGAAGCGGGCGTGCGCGCGCTCGACGTGCGCGACGCGACCGCCGAGGCCGACACCGCCGCAGCGACGTGGCTGGCCGAACGCCAGCCGGAGGGCGCGCTCGTGATCGCCGGTGTGGGCGCTGCGGCCGGACCGGCTCGCGAATCCGATCTGTCGCCGCAGCGGCTGGAGCACGATCTGGCCGCTGCGATCCGCCGTCTCGGTCGAGTCGACCTGGCCTGGCTGCGCGGCGCCGACGACGAGACGCCGCTGGAGGCGTCGCTGACTCCGCTCGCCGACGCGGTGGAGCGGGGCGCACTGCTCGGCTGGGGAGCCGCGGGCGTCGACGTGCGGCAGCTGGAGGCGCTGCTCGTGGCCGCCGAGCGCGCCGGCCTGCCCGGTCCGCGATTCGTGCGGAACCGGATGAACGCGCTGGAGCTGCGGGACGAGCGCGACCTGCTGCCCCTGGCGACCGGCGAAGGGCTGGGGGTGCTGGCACACGCGCCGTTCGCCGGCGGCCGGCTGACGGGGCGGCACGTCGAGGCGGAGGTCGCAGCCGAGGAGGCGGCCGCCGCCGGGGAGCCGCGCGGCGACGATGCGGATCCGGCGCTGCCTCGGCTGCTGGTGCTGCGCGACCTGGCGCGGGAACGCGACGTCTCGGTCGAGGGCCTGGCGCTCGCCTGGCTGGCCGGGCATCCGGCGGTGACCGCGCCGATCGTCGCGCCGCGCGCGGCGGCGGAATGGGACGCGATGCACGAGGCGGTCGGCATCGATCTTGCAGCCGACGAGCGGGAGCGCCTGGACGACCTGCTCGGCGCCCGCAGCTGACTCCGCGTGCGGCGCCACCCTCCTCCACTCCAACTGCCGTCCCTCCTCCACTCCAACTACGGAGCGACCCGCACAAGTACGGAGGATCCGGACTCGAACTCGGCGTGTCGCCCGGATTCTCCGTAGTTGGGTGGAACTCCGTAGTCGGGGTGGAACTGCTGCCGCCACGCACGGGCCGGGCGGAGCGCGCGCATAGGCTGGCGGCGCGATGACGGACGTGCTGCGGGACCACCTGGCGCCGAACACCCTGGACTACCTGGCCGGCTGGGAGTTGCAACGCCGCATCCACCGCGAGGTGGTGACCGGCGTCCGGCGCGACACCCTGGTGCTCTGCGAGCACGACCCGGTGTTCACGGCCGGCAAGCGCACGCTGCCGGCGGAGCGACCGACGACCGGTGCGCCCGTGATCGATACCGACCGCGGCGGCAAGATCACCTGGCACGGTCCTGGCCAGCTGACGGGCTATCCGATCGTGCGACTTGTCGAGCCCCACGACGTGCTGGCGTTCGTTCGCGATCTGGAGGCGCTGATGATCGAGGTCGCGGCGACCTTCGGGGTTGCCGGCGAGCGCGTTGCGGGCCGCTCCGGAGTGTGGGTGCGCAGTGGTGCGACGTGGGAGAAGATCGGCGCGATCGGACTGCGCGTCAAGGAGGGTGTGACCATGCACGGGTTCGCGTTGAACTGCGACAACGATCTGGCGCCGTACGCCGACATCGTCGCCTGCGGCATCCGCGACGCGGGCGTGACCACCATGACCGCGGTCGCCGGCCGGCGCGCGACGGTCGAGCAGGCCGCGGATGTCGTCGCCGCCCGCTTCGACGCGATCGTTCGGACCGCGCAGACGGCGGGAGTACGGGCGTGAGCGCCGTCGCGCTGCCCTCGATCGGCCTGACCCCGGAGCAGCAGGCGGAACGGGCCCACGACGTCCAGGGCCGCAAGCTGCTGCGCCTGGAGCAGCGCAACTCGGCGGTGCCCATCGAACGCAAGCCGGAGTGGATCCGCACCCGGGCGAGCATGGGTCCCGAGTACACCGAGCTGCAGTCGCTCGTGAAGAGCGAGGGCCTGCACACGGTGTGCCAGGAGGCGGGCTGCCCCAACATCTACGAGTGCTGGGAGGACCGCGAGGCCACCTTCCTGATCGGCGGGGCGCAGTGCACCCGCCGCTGCGACTTCTGCCAGATCGACACCGGCAAGCCCGCCGACTACGACCGCGACGAACCGCGCCGGGTCGCGGAGTCGGTCGCCGCGATGCAGTTGCGGTACGCGACCGTCACCGGAGTGGCCCGCGACGACCTGCCCGACGAGGGCGCCTGGCTGCACGCCGAGACGGTGCGCGAGATCCACCGGCAGAACCCGGGCACCGGCGTCGAGATCCTGGCGACGGACTTCTCCGGCAACCCCGACCTGCTGGGCGAGGTGTTCTCCTCCCGCCCCGAGGTGTTCGCCCACAACGTGGAGACGGTCCCCCGGCTCTTCAAGCGCATCCGGCCCGCATTCGCCTACGACCGCTCGCTGAACGTGCTGACGCAGGCCCGCGACGCAGGACTCGTGACCAAGTCGAACCTGATCCTCGGCATGGGCGAGGAGCCGAACGAGATCCTGGAGGCGCTCGGACACCTGCACGACGCCGGCTGCGAGATCATCACGCTGACCCAGTACCTACGGCCCACGCCCCGGCACCTGCCGGTCGCCCGCTGGGTGACGCCCACGGAGTTCGTGGACCTGAAGACCGCGGCGGAGGAGATCGGGTTCCTCGGCGTGCTGGCCGGCCCGCTGGTGCGCTCGTCGTACCGCGCCGGCCGCCTCTGGGCGCAGTCGATGGCCGCGAAGGGCCGCACGGTACCGCCGGCCCTGCAGCACCTGGCCGACTCCGCGCTCGGCTTCGCCCAGGCGGTCTAGCCGTGGCGCGACTGCTGCCCTTCCAGGGCCGGCTGCCGCAGGTGCATCCGAGCGCCTACCTTGCCGAGACGGCCGTGCTGATCGGCGACGTGACGGTGCACGAGAACGCGGTGATCATGTTCGGAGCCGTGCTGCGGGCCGACATGGACCGCATCGTGCTGGGCGCCGGCAGCAACCTGCAGGACAACGTCGTCGTCCATACCGATACCGGTTTGCCCGCCCTGATCGGGGCGGACGTGAGCGTCGGACACAACGCGACGGTGCACGCCTGCACGGTGGAGGACGAGTGCCTGGTCAGCATGGGCTCGACGGTGCTCTCGAGCAGCACGATCGGCACCGGCTCGCTCATCGCGGCCGGGGCGGTGGTGCTGGAGGGCACGGTGATCCCGCCCCGATCGCTCGTGGCGGGCGTGCCGGCGAAGGTGCGGCGCGAGATCGGCGAGAGCGACCTCACGCGCATCCGCCGCAACGCGGTCGCCTACCGCGAACTGGCCGCCGCCTACCTCGGCGAGTACTGACCTCGGCGGGTACTAGCCGGCGCGGTAGGCGACCGCCCTCACACACCGGATCGGGACTCGCACCTGTCGGCGCCGCGATGTGCGAGTCCCGAACGCACGCGCGAGGTCAGCTTCAGCGCTCAGGCCACCAGGCCCTGGGCGAAGACGTGGGGGGTGAAGCCCGTCAGGTCGCCGATGCGCTCGCCCTGGCCGATCAGCTTGATGGGGATGCCCGTCTCGTCCTGCACCCGCAGCACGAAGCCGCCGCGAGCGGAGCCGTCGAGCTTGGTGATGACGAGCCCCGTGACTCCGGCGTGCTCGATGAACGCCTGCGCCTGCGCGAGGCCGTTCTGGCCGGTGGTCGCGTCGAGTACCAGCAGCACCTCCGAGATCGGCGCCTGCTTCTCGACGACCCGCTTGATCTTGCCCAGCTCGTCCATCAGGCCGCCCCTGGTGTGCAGGCGGCCGGCCGTGTCGATGAGCACGATCTCGGTGCCGAGCCGCTTGGCCTGCTCCACCGTCTGGTAGGCGACGGAGGCGGGGTCCTGGCCCGGGTGCTGCGGCCGAACCACGTCGGCGCCGGCGCGCTCGGCCCAGGTCGCGACCTGCTCGACCGCCGCGGCACGGAAGGTGTCCGCGGCACCGACGACGACGGTGCGGTCGTAGTTGCGCAGGAACTTGGCGAACTTGCCGATGGTCGTCGTCTTGCCGACGCCGTTCACGCCCACCATCAGCACGACGGCCGGCCGCTCGGTCAGCTTCAGAGTGGGATCGAAGTCGGCCAGGCGCTCCTCGATGGACTCCCGCAGCATGCGCTGCAGATCCTTCGGGTCGGTCGTGCGGTAGCGGTCGACCTTGGCGCGCAGATCGTCGATGACCGTCTCGGTGACGTCCGGCCCGAAGTCGGCGCCGATCAGGGCCGCCTCCAGGTCGTCCCAGGTGGTCTCGTCGATCTCGCGCGCCGCCTGGAACAGCCCGCGCAGGCGCGCGCCGAGAGACCAGGATGCCCGTTCCGCCACGGGCCTCAGGGTACCGGCCGGCGCGGACGGTCCCCGCTTCGAAGACCACGGAACCGTAAGCAGCCGCCCAGCCGCGCGGACCTAGCCTGCTGGGCGCAGACCCCGCCGACGGAAGGACAGCCCGATGGCCGACAGCGATCCCGAACCCGTCCGCGTCGCACTGCTCGGCACCGGCACCATGGGGGTCGGGATGGCGCATTCGATCCTGCGCGCCGGCCTGCCGCTGACGGTCTGGAACCGGTCGGCGGCCAAGGCGCAGCCGCTCGCGGACGACGGCGCGACCGTCGCCGACAGCGCCGCCGACGCCGTGCGCGAGGCGGCCGTCGTGGTGCTGATGCTGTTCGACGTCGATGCGGTGCTCGCGGTGCTGCAGGACGTCGCCGATGCGCTGCCGGCCGACGCGGTCGTGCTGCAGACCAGCACCATCGGACCCGACGGCACGGCGCGCGTCGCGGCGTTCGCCCACGAGCACCGGATCACGCTGGTCGACGCTCCGGTCGTCGGCACGAAGCAGCCCGCGGAGGCCGGCTCGCTGACCGTGCTCGTCTCGGGTGCGGAGGCGGCGAAGCACACCGCCGCGCCGGTGCTCGACGCGATCGGCGCGAAGACCGTCGACCTCGGGACCGAACCGGGCAGCGCGAGCGCCCTGAAGCTGGTCGCCAACTCGTGGATCGCGACACTGACCGCGGGCGCCGCGCAGGCGATCGAACTGACCCGGGCCCTCGGCCTGCCGCCGGAGCGGATCCTGCAGACGATCTCGGGCGGTGCCGCCGACTCCCCCTACCTGCAGGCGAAGGGGAAGGCGATCATCGCCGGCTCGTTCGAGCCGCAGTTCGCCCTGGACGGCCTGCTGAAGGACCTGCGGCTGATCCACGACGCCGCGGCCGGCGTCGGCGTGCCGACCACGCTGATCGATGCGCTGCTCGCCTCGTTCGACACCGCGAGCCAGGCCGGGCACGGCGGCGAGGACATCGCCTCCGTCGCCGCGAGTTTCCAGCCCGCCTGATTCGCGCGGCCCCTGCGCCCATCTCTCGGGGTACTTGATGCCCCCGGTGTCGCCCCGGGGGCCCCTGACGAGTGATCCCCGAATGCGGGCTGTCAGCCGCCCGTACCCCACCTATACGGTCGGGGTACGTCCGCTACCTGACTGCTGGTAGCCCGCTCACCCGGTGACATCACGGGATCGAGAACCAGCGACAGCCCACGCACGTCCCGGCCACCCGCGCCGGGACGTGCGGCTGCCTCAGCCGGCGACGGCCAGGCGCTGGCCGATCACGGCCGAGACGCCGTCCTGCCGCATGGAGATGCCGTAGAGGGCGTCCGCGATCTCCATCGTGCGCTTCTGGTGGGTGATCAGGATCAGCTGCGAGGCCGAGCGGAGCGACCCCACCACGTCGAGCAGCCGGCCCAGGTTGGCGTCGTCGAGCGCCGCCTCCACCTCGTCCAGGATGTAGAACGGGCTGGGCCGCGCGGTGAAGATCGCGATCAGGAAGGCGACCGCCGCCAGCGAGCGCTCGCCGCCGGAGAGCAGCGACATCCGCTCGATCTTCTTGCCGGCCGGCCGGACGGCGACCTCGATGCCCGGGGCGATCGAGTCGGCGGCGTCCTCCAGGGTCAGCCGACCGGTGCCGCCGGGGAAGAGCACCGGGAAGACGCGCTCGAAGGCGTCCTGCACGTCCTGGAACGCCGTCGCGAAGATCGTCTCCATACGGCCGTCGAGGTCGCCGATGATGCGGCGCAGATCCTGTCGCGTGCGCTCCGCGTCGGCGAGCTGATCGGTGAGGAACGCGTGACGCTGCTCCAGCGCGGCGAACTCCTCCAGCGCGAGGGGGTTGATGCGACCGAGTTGCGCGAGGCGGCGCTCGGCGGCGCGCAGCCGCTGCTCCATGCGCGGGCGCTCGATCGCCCAGTCGCCCGAGTCGGTGGTGGCGCCGCACTCGGCCAGCAGTTCGGCCTCGCCGAGGGCCAGCTCGACGCTCGCGCGCTCGAGCAGACCGCCGCGGGCGACCTGGTGCTCGTGGATGCGCATGTCGAGCGTGCGCTCCCGCTCGGTCAGCGCGGCGAGCCGGCCCCGATGCATCGCCTCATCGCGGCGCGCCTCCGTGAGGGCCACGGACTCCTGCTGCCGGCGGCGCTCCAACTCGTCCAACTGACGGTGCGCCTCATCGACGGAGCGGTCCACCGAGGCCTGCAGCTCGGGGATCTCCTGCAGCACGGCGGTCGCGGCCTGGTGATGGAGGCGACGGGTCGCTGCGCGCCGGGCCGCCGCCTCGGCCGCCAGGCGGGCGGCGGCGATGCGCGCGTCGAGGTCGTCGATGCGGCGGCGCTCGCCGCGGATGCGCTCCCGCAGCGTCTCCAGCTCGAGTCGCATGCGGACGGTCTGCTCCCGCGCCGCATCGAGCGCTGCGGCGGCCGGCTCGCGCTGCTGCTGCGGCACCATCGGCCGCGGTTCTGCTCGGGCTGCCCGCAGCAACGCGGTCACCTGCTCCGCTGCGGCCCGCTCGCGTGCTGCAGTCGCGCAGGCGACGTCGGCCTGCTGCCGCAGGCGCTCGACTTCGGCCTCGGCGGCCTCGGCGCGCGCGGTCACGCCGGCCCGCTCCTGCTCGGCGCGCCGCGCCGTCTGCTCGGCCGATCGGACGGCCGTACGCGCCGCCTCCATCGCCTGCCGCGCCGTCTGCAGGTCGGCCGTCGCGGCGGCGGAGCGGGCGGCGGCGGCGGCCACTCCGGCGGCCGCCTGCTCGGCGCCCGAGCGCGCCTGCTCGTACTGCGCGACCAGCTCGATGCGGCTGCGCTCGCGGCCGGTGGCACGCACGACGGTCGCCGAGAACGCCTCGCCCGCCCGGGTGACGATCACCGCGCGGGCGTCGACGGCGAGGGCGTCGTCCAGCGCCGCAAGCGCGGCGGCGCGGTCGGGGACGAAGCCGACATGCGCCAGAACGGCCAGCACCCCGGGCGGCGCGTCGAGCACCGCGGTCGCCGGCAGGACGCCCGCGGCCGGCGGCCCGGACGGGACGGACCCGGCGACCGCGGCATCGATCACCAGGTCGATCGCGCGGTCGCTGCCGGCGTCGACCACCGCCACCGCGGCCGCACGGTCGGAAACGAGCGCGGCGTCGGTGAGCGGGCCGAGCGCGACCGCGACCGCCGCCTCCCAGCCCGGCCGGACGGTCAGGGACTCGTCGAGCCGAGTGCCGGTACCCGCGGCCTGCAGCGCGGCGGTGGCGTTCGGCCGGCGGACGGCCAACTCGAGTGCCCCGGCGCGGGCGACCAGCGCGTCGTGCTCCCGCTGCAGCGTGTGCGCCTCGTCACGGGCCCGATCCGCCTCAGTCAGCGCCGCGGTCACCGCCGCCTCCAGCCGGACGAGGTCGATGCCCTCGGCGTCCGAGGTCCCGGGCGGCGGCAGGGCGACCAACCGGGCGCGTGCCGTGCGAGCACGCTCCTCGGCGCTTCGGGCCGCCGAGGCTCGGCGCTCGGCCTCCGAATCCGCCGCCAGCGCGCGCGCGTCGGCGCTGCGCACCCGTATCGCCAGGTCGGCGAGCCGTCGGTCCTCGGCGGCGCCGGCAGCAGCCGCAGCCGCGCGCGCCGCGTCGACCTGATCGAGCCGGGAGCGGGCCTGATCGAGCGCCTGCTGCGCGTCGGAGGACTCGGCCTCCGCCTGCCCGACCGACCGCTGCAAGTCGGCCACGAGCGCGATCGCCGCCTCGCGATCGCGGGCGGCAGCATCGTCCGCGGGCGCGGGCCGCGCCTCCTCCCCGCCCAGCAGCGCGAGGCGGCTGGCGGCGAGCTGCGCCAGCCCACGGACCCGTTCGCGGACGCCCTCCAACTCCACCACCGCCCGCCGCGCGGCATCCAGCCGGCCGGTGGATTCGGCTGCCTCCAGCTGCGCCGCACGACGGGCGGCACCGCGCACTGCGTCGTCCTCGGCGTGCCGCTCACCGGTGACGGTGGCCCGCTCGTGCTCGAACACGCGAGTCTCACGCCGCAGGCGGATCAGGTCGCCGGCGGCCAGCGACGCCCGGACGTGACGGACCTCGGCCTGGATGCCGACCGCCTCGCGGGCGACCTCGGCCTGCGCGCCGAGCGGTTTCAGCTGCCGCCGCACCTCGCCGGCCAGGTCGGACAGGCGGGTCAGGTTGGCCTGCATCGACTCCAGCTTGCGCTCGGTGCGCTCCTTGCGGCGGCGGTGCTTCAGGATGCCGGCGGCCTCCTCCACGAAGCCGCGCCGCTCCTCCGGGGTCGCCCGCAGCACCGCATCCAGCCGGCCCTGCCCGACGATCACGTGCATCTCGCGGCCGAGCCCGGAGTCGGAGAGCAGCTCCTGCACGTCGAGCAGCCGGCACGATTCGCCGTTGATGGCGTACTCGCTGGCGCCGGACCGGAACAGGGTGCGACTGACGGTCACCTCGGCGTACTCGATGGGCAGCGCGCCGTCGGCGTTGTCGATGGTCAGGGCTACTTCGGCGCGGCCCAGCGGACTCTTGGTGGCGGTGCCGGCGAAGATGACGTCGGCCATCGTGCCGCCGCGCAGCGACTTTGCGCCCTGCTCGCCCATGACCCACGCGAGCGCGTCGACGACGTTCGACTTGCCCGAGCCGTTCGGCCCGACGATCGCGGTGATCCCCGGCTCGAAGACGAACGAGGTCGCCTGAGCGAAGGACTTGAAGCCCTTCATCGTCAGGCGCTTGAGATGCACGTGGGCGCGGACCCTCCCCGGCCCGGGGGCGGTGCCGACTGACGCGATCCTCCCGCGCGGGCCCGACGCGCCCGTGCCCGACACGGCGGCGGCCCGGATACTCCGCTCAGGCGGGTGGCGCGCCCAACTGGACGAGCAGCTCGTCGCGGATCGCGGGACGGCTGCCGAACACGAGCAGGAAGAGCGCCTCACGGCTGAGGCGCTCGGCGTCGCCGCCGCGGACGGCCGCGCTCGCCCCGGCACGGACCGCGAGCGTCGCTGCGGCACGCACTGCGAGGGCGGAGGCGGTCGCCCGGGCCGCCGGCAGCAGCGCGGGGTCGGCGGTTCCGAGGGCCGATGTCGCGGACGCGAACTCGGCCGCGTGCTCCGCCTGCACTGCTCCGCTGCCGGCCGGCGCGCCGGCCAGGGCGATCGCTCGCGCGGCGACGCCGAGCGCGAGTGCGCCGTTCTGCGCGAGGCCGAGCCCGTCCCGGCTCTGCAGCTCGGCCAGGGTCGTGGTCGCGACGAGGCGGTCGGTGGGAACGGGGTGGTCGGTGAACCGCACGGTCGAGGTCGTGCTGGCGCGCGCGGCCACGAGGTCGAACGACGTGGCAGTAATGCTGTCCGGGAGCGGTTCGCCGGCCGACGGCACGTCGACCAGCAGGCTCAGCACCCGATCGTCCGCGGCGAGCGCATTCACGAGCACCACGTCGACGCCGCCCCATCCGCTCAGCCACGGCTGCGTGCCGGTCAGCGTCCAGCCGCCGGCTGCGGTGCGCGCGGTGAGGGGGTCCCGGCCCCGCAGCCCGGTCACGGCGACACCGGCTCGCAGAGTCCGAGCGGCGAGGGCGGCGGTGAACCGGGCGGCGATCCCCGGCTCGGTGCTGCGGGCGACGGCGGCCAGCGCGCCCTGGTGCTGCAGCCACAGGAAGGCGACACCCAAGCTGCCCCCGGCGAAGGCTGCGACCACCTCGCGCATCGCGGCGGCGCTCACCCCGGCCGCCCCGAGGCCGAAGAACCCCTGGTCGGCCATCGCCCGCAATTGCTGCTCCGGCGCCGTCTCCATCGCGTCGATCGCCGACGCCGCGGGGAACAGGTACGCGTCGGCGAAGCGGCGGGCCCGGTCGAGGATCAGCGGCACCCCCGCCCGATCCTGCCCCACGCTCCTCTGCCCGACGCCCTCCAGCACCACGACCTCCTGCACCACACCCCCATGCTGCCAGCCGTGCGCCCGCCCGCGCTCCACGTCGCGGTACGCCCGCGTCTGCCGAGATCCGCGTCGCCTGCCCGTGCGCGCGCAGGGGCGAATGACTCGAATCAGGGCAGACGGCGTCTCACGCGGGTCAGGCGGCAGGGCCGGCCGAGCGGGCACGGCGGGCGCGGCGCTGGCAGACCGGGCAGAAGTGGCTGGAGCGGTTCATGAAGGACTCGCGCACGATCGGAGTGCCGCAGCGGGGGCACGGCTCGCCCTGCCGCCCGTAGGCGTTCAGGCGCTGGGAGAAGTAGCCGGAGGCGCCGTTCACGTTCACGTACTGGGCGTCGAAGCTGGTGCCGCCGTCGGCCAGGGCGCGCTCCAGCACGTGCCGCAGCTCCGCCAGCAGCCGGACGACCACGGGCTTCGTCAGGCGGGCGGTCGGCCGGTCGTAATGCAGTTGCGCCGCCCAGAGCGCCTCGTCGGCGTAGATGTTGCCGATGCCGCTGATCAGGGTCTGGTCGAGCAGGGCCCGCTTGATGCCTGTGCGCTTGGCGATGAGTGCTCGCCGGAACCGCTCGTCCTCGAAGGCAGGGTCCAGCGGATCACGCGCGATGTGCGCGACCTGGGCCGGTACGAGCGGTGCGGGGTCGCCGCGACCCCCGGGCGCGCCGTCGCGCGTCGGCAGCAGCGGATCGATCGCGAGCGAGCCGAAGATGCGCTGGTCGACGAAGGCGACGGCGAGCGCACCGTGTGCCGGGCTGTCCAGCGTCATCCGTACCCGGAGCAGCCGGTCGGCGGGCGCCTCCTGATCCCGCAGCAGCAGCTGCCCGCTCATGCCCAGGTGGGCCAGCACCGCGACCGGCGGCAGGCCGTGCTGGGGCTCCAGCGGCAGCCACAGGAACTTGCCGCGCCGGACCGCGGCGCGGATGCGTCGGCCGATCAGCCGCGACTCGAAGTCGGCCACGTCCCCGTCGTGTCGGCGCAGGGAGCGCGGCTCGATCACCTCGACGCCGGTGATGGCGGCGCCGGTGACGACCGGCTCCAGGCCGGCGCGGACCACCTCGACCTCGGGTAGTTCGGGCACGCGCGGCCGGTCTCAGGCGCGGGTGGCGGCGGGCGCCGTCAGCTGCCGGACCGCCGCCAGTGCCGCGGCCAGCTCGGCCTGCTTCTTCGCGGTGCCCTCGCCCTCGGCGCTGACCAGGTCGCCGACGGCGACCGTGGCGCGGAAGGTACGGGCGTGATCGGGTCCGCTGGCCTCGATCGTGTAGACCGGCGCGGGTGCGCCACGGTGCGCAGCGAGTTCCTGCAGGGCGGTCTTCGGATCGCTGGCCGCGCCGAACCGCGAGGGATCGTCGGCGAGGGGCGCGATCAGCCGCAGCACCAGTGCCTCCGCCTGCTCGCTGCCGACCGAGAGGAAGGCGGCGCCGATCAGGGCTTCCACCGTGTCGGCGAGGATGGAGGACTTGTCGCGTCCGCCGGTGCGCTCCTCGCCGCGGCCCAGGCGCACATACGCGCCCAGCCCGGCGGCGCGGGCGATCTGCGCCAGGGCGACCGTGGAGACCAGCGACGAGCGCCGCTTGGCGAGCGACCCCTCGTCCTCGTCCGGGTACCGCGCGTAGAGCATGGCCGTTGCTGCACGGCCGAGCACGGAGTCGCCGAGGAACTCGAGACGCTCGTTGTCGGCGACCTCGTGCTCGTAGGCGTACGAGCGATGCGTCAGGGCGAGTTCCAGCAGGTCGCGTCGGATGTCGATCGCGAATGCGGAGAGCAGCGCGTCGAGGTCGGCGGGCGGCGCCCCGTCCTCCGACACCGGCTCGCGTCCGACCTGCGGATCAGACGTCGGCGACGCGGCGACCCTTGTACTCCAGGTAGAGGGGGGTGCCGTCGGATCCCTCGACGACCTTGGCACGGTGCGGCAGGGAGTAGACGACCTTGCCGCCCTCGATCGTCTTGACGAGCGTCGGCAACTGCGCCTTCCACTGCGAACGGCGGGCGTGCGTGTTGGCGCGCGACTGCCTGCGCTTCGGAACGGCCATGGTGGTCTCTCTTTCTACGGTTCGCTGCGTCTTACAGGTTCTAGGCGGTGCGGCCCGGGGCCGACGCGTCCGACTCGACTCGTGCGGCCTCGACTCGTGCGGCCTCGTCGAACCGGAGGCTCTGTAGGGCGGCCCAGCGCGCATCGGGTTCGGCGGGCGCCTCGTCGGTGACCAGTGTGATGCCGGGCCGCAACTCGACCTCGTCGCATCCGTCGGCGCATTCCGGCTGGAACGGGAGCGAGAGGACGACCGCGTCGCGCACGACCGGCTCGAGATCGAGCTGGTCGCCGTGCAACTCGTAGTCGAACGGTTCGTCGGCAGGATACGCGAAAAGCTCGGCGAACTCGACTTCGACCGGCACCGTGACCGGCTTCAGGCACCGCGCGCACTCGCCATGCGCCTCCGTCACGATGTCCCCCGTGGCGAGGATGCCCTCGTGCAGCGACTCCAGGCGCAGGTCGATGCGCAGGGGCTCGAGCTCCCGCACCGCGACCATGCCCTCGCCCAGATGCTCGGGTGCGTCCAGGTCGATGCGCCGGTCCCGCAGCTCACCGGGTCGGTGCACCAGATCGCGGACGTTCACGATGTACGGGTGGCTCTTCGTCACGGCGGACGATTTTACGCGGCTGTGCACCTTCTCCTGCGCGTGCTTCCGCCACGACGACACCTCGAGCACCTGCCGCTCTGCCACGCTGAAGCGGTGATCGACGCGGTGTTCCTGAACGGCACGGTCGGCGCCGGGAAGACGACGGTCGCGGAGGCGGTCAGTGCACTGTTGACCACCTCCACGAGCGGCACGCATGCGATCGTCGACATCGACGGCGCGCGGGGCCTGCGCCCCTCCCCCGTCGGCGATCCCTTCCAGCATGAACTCGAACTGGAGAACCTGCGCGACCTGGCCCGCAACTACCGGCACGCGGGCGCGACTCGCCTCGTCCTCGCGGGCGTGATCGAGTCCGCGGTGGAGTTGCCCCGATACCGCGCGGCGCTCGGTACCGACGGTCTGCTCGTCTGCCGGCTCACCGTTCGGCCGGAGGTGGCCGCCGCACGCCTGGCCGCCCGGCACGCCGACGACCCGGAGGGGCGGCGCCGGCACCTCGCCCGCACGCTCGAACTCGCGGCGATACTCGACCAGGCGGACCTCGACGACGTAGTGCTGGACGCCTCCGACGAGTCCCCCGTCGTGCTCGCGCAGCGCGTGCGCTCAGCAGCCAGCTGGTAGAGCCAGCCGAGCCGAACCCGACTGTGGCCGGACCGGAACGGCGGTCAGAGCGAGAACGTCAGGGCAGGGCGGCGTCGTAGAGGTCGATCGCGTGGGCCACCTGCTGCTCGGTGACGATGCAGGGCGGCACGACGTGGATGCGGTTGTCCGCGGAGAAGGGCAGCAGGCCGGAGGCGAGCAGGCGTGATTTCAGCGCGACGATGTCGGCGACCGGCACCGGCTGGCGGGTGGCGCGATCGGTCACCAGGTCGAGGGCCCAGAAGACGCCGAGGCCGCGCACCTCGCCGATCACGGGATGGCGCTCGGCGAGGGCGTGCAGGGCGGGACCGAGCACGTCGCGGCCGATGTGCGCCGCGTTCTCGACGATGCCCTCGTCCTGCATCGCGTCGATCGTCGCGACGATCGCGGCCATGGCGAGGGGATGGCCGGAGTAGGTGAGGCCGCCGGGGAAGACACGGGTGTCGAACTCGCCGGCGATCGCGGGCGGGATCAGCACGCCGCCCGCGGGCACGTAGCCGGAGTTGACGCCCTTGGCGAAGGTGACGAGGTCCGGCACGACGCCCGTCGGGTTGATCTGCTCGTTCTGGAAGGCGAACCAGTCGCCGGTGCGGCCGAAGCCGCTCATCACCTCGTCGAGGATCAGCAGGATGCCCCACCGGTCACAGATCGCCCGCACGCCCGCCAGGTAGCCGGGCGGCGGCACCAGCACGCCCGCGGTACCGGGCACGGTCTCGAGCAGCAGTGCCGCGATCGAGGCCGGCCCCTCCGCCTGCACGACGCGCTCCAGGTGCTGCAGCGCCCGCTCCGACTCCTGCTTGGCGCTGTCGGACCAGAACTCGCTGCGGTAGGCGAACGGCCCGAAGAAGTGCACATGCCCAGACGCGTATTCGTTCGGGACGCGTCGCCAGTCGCCGGTCGCCGCGATCGCCGCACCGGTGTTGCCGTGGTACGAGCGGTATGTCGACAGCACCTTGGTGCGGCCGGTGGTCAGGCGGGCCAGGCGGATCGCGTTCTCGTTCGCGTCCGCGCCGCCGTTGGTGAAGAAGACCTTGCTGAACGGCTCTCCCGCCACGGCCAGGACGCGCTCGGCCGCCAGTCCGCGGGTGCGGTTGGCGGTGCTGGGCGCCACGGTGGGCAGCACGGCGGCCTGCCGCTGGATCGCCTCGACGACCCGGGGATGCGTGTGGCCGATGTTCGTGTTGACCAGCTGGCTGGAGAAATCCAGGTAGTGGGTGCCGTCCTCGTCCCAGACGTCGCAGCCGCTGGCGCGCTCGACGGCGAAGGCGGTCGGCGTCCCCTGCGCGCTCCAGGAATGGAACACCTGGCGGTCGAGGTCGAGCGTGCTCGCCTGATCCGCATCCAGCATCGTCATGGGCTCGATCCTTCCAAATTCGAGGCGAGGCAGGCGGAGGGGCGGGGCGACGGACCGATAGGCCCGCGCCCCGCCCGCCCGTGCTACTTGCCGCCCGCCTTCAGCGTCACCGTTATGGGCTTGAAGCTCGCACCCATCACGTCCACGCCCTCGGCCTTCAGCTGCTTAAGCGCCTCGTCCACATACGTGTTCGAGTATGCGGTCGCCGGCGGCGCCTTGGTGATGATCGTGGCGCCCGTGTTGTCCTTCGTCGCCTCGGCGATCTTCACCGTCTGGTCCCACTGCGACTTGCGGATCACGCCAACGCCGTCGGTGGACGGCCAGATGAGCTTGTTCACCTCATTGGTCTGCCACAGCTGGTGGCTGGCGCCCAGGGTCGAGCCGGCTGCGGTGACGATCGCCGCCGCCTTCTCGGGGTTGTCCCGGGCGTACACCCAGCCCTCGATGGAGGCCTTGATGAACTTGATCGTCTGCTGCTGGTACGCCGTGTCCTGCAGCTTGGTCGCATCCGCCCAGATCGCGTCCTGCAGCATCGCGGTGCCGTCCTGGTTCCAGTTGATGACGTTCAAGTCGCTCGGCTGGAACAGCTTGCCGGTCTTCGGGTTCGTCGACTCCAGCACCTGCGCGTACTCGTTGTAGGTCATCGCCTGCGCCGCGTCGATGTCGCCGGCCAGGAACCCCTTCATGTCGAACGCCTGCTGCACCAGCTTGATGCCGCTGGTCGTGTTGATGCCGGCCTTCTGCATGCCGGCGAACAGCTCCCACTGGTTGCCGAAGCCCCAGCTGCCGACCTTCTTGCCGGCCAGGTCCGCGACGGAGGTGATGCCCTTGTCCTTCATCGAGATCTGCGTCGTGCCGGAGCGCTCGTAGATCTGCGCGACGTCGGTCACGTTCACGCCCTGCTCGATGGAGCCCAGCACCTTGGGCACCCACGAGATGGCGTAGTCCGCCTGCCCCTTGGCGACCGACTGGATCGGCACGGTGTCGGTACCGGCGGGCTTGATCGTGACATCCAGGCCCTCCTTCTTGTAGTAGCCCTGCGAGAGCGCGGCGTAGTAGCCGGCGAACTGCGCCTGCGGCACCCACTGCAACTGCAGGGTGACCTTGGCGGGGGCGGCGGATGCGCCGCCTCCGGATGCGCTGCTCCCGGGCGCGGGCGTGCTGCCGCTGCTACAGGCAGTGAGCACGAGGACGGCGGCGGATGCCGCCACCCCGAGGACGATGGACCGGGTGGAGCGATGCTTCATGAGTGCTGCCTCTCGTGGTGGACGGGTGGTGCGTGTGTCGGTGGAACGGGGCGGCGGATCCGCAGGGCGGGTCAGGAGGGTGCGGGCGTGTGCCGGGAGGCCGCCTTCTCGGCGGCGAGCGTGCAGCCGTAGAAGATCAGGCCGAGCAGGATCGCGCCGAGGACGAAGGCGTAGGCGAGGGTGAAGTTGCTGTAGGCGGCGGCCGAGGTGATCGCGGTGGCGAGCCCGTCGACGGGGCCACCGAAGTACTCCGCGACCAGCGCCGAGATGACGGCCAGCGAGGAGCCGATCCGCAGTCCGGTGAACAGGTACGGCAGCGCGCCGGGGAGCGTCACCGCACGCGTCGCCTGCCAGCCGGTCGCGTTGTACGCCCGCATCAGGTCGCGATGCACAGGCCGCACCTGCCGCAGGCCGCGCAGCGTGTTCAGGTACACGGGCACGAATACCGCCAGCGCGGCGATCAGCTGTCGGGCGGTCTCGGCTCCCGCGCCGTACATCGTGTAGAGCACCGGCCCGAGCGCCACGAGCGGCACGACGGAGGCGGCCGTGACGATCGGCTGCGACAGCTGGTCGAGCACCCGCAGCAGCGCGGACACGACCGCGGCGACCACGCCCACGATCGAACCCACGACGAATCCGATGAGCGCGTTGGTCCCCGTGACGAGCATGCCGGCGGCGACGACGCCCGCATCCTGCACGAACAGCCCGCCGATGCGCAGGGGGCTCGGCAGCACGAACGGCTTGATGTCGAACACGACGACCGCGAGCTGCCACAGCACGAGGACCGCGATCCCGAACAACACGGGCGCGAGCACCGTGGCGCGGAGGGTTCTCACCGGGCGTCCACTCCGCGAACGGCCTCGGCTGCGACCGGCACGCCGTGCAGCGCCTCCCGCACCTCGCTGACCGCGGCGAAGAACGCAGCATCCTCGCGCAGATCGTCGCTGCGCCGTGCTTCCCCGCCCAGCCGGACGGGCACGATGCGACGGATGCGGCCGGGTCGCGGCGACATCACGACCACGCGGTCGGAGAGGAACACCGCCTCGGGGATCGAGTGCGTCACGAAGACGACCGCCGCCCCGGTCTCGGCGGCGATGCGCACGAGCTCGGTCTGCATCCGCTCCCGCGTCATCTCGTCGAGGGCGCCGAACGGCTCGTCCATCAGCAGCAGGCCGGGCCGCTCCGCGAGCGACCGGGCGATCGCGACGCGCTGCTGCATGCCGCCGGAGAGCTGATCGGGGTACCGGTCGGCGAACTCGCTCAGGCCGACCAGGTCGAGCAGCTCCGCGACCCGGGCGCGACGCGCGGCGGTCGCGGCGCGATGCAGCTGCAGGGGCAGCTCCACGTTCTGCGCGACCGTGCGCCACGGCAGCAGGCCGGCCTGCTGGAACGCGATGCCGTACTCCTGATCGATCCGCGCCTGGCGCGCTGTCTTGCCCGCCACGGTCACGGAGCCGCTCGTGGGCTGGTCGAGGTCGGCGATCAGCCGCAGCAGCGTGCTCTTGCCGCAGCCGCTCGGCCCGATCAGTGAGACGAACTCGCCGGCATCCACGGTCAGGTCGATCTCCGACAGCGCCGCGGTTCCGGTCGCGGCGCAGCGGCCGGGGAACACCTTGTCGACCCCCTGCACCGTGACGGCGGCGCTCACGCGCGCACCTCGCTGCGCCGGTACTTCGCCAGCGCCCGGCCGAGCAGGGCGACGAGGCCCGCCGCGAGCAGACCGATCACGATCGCGGCGAGGATCGGCGCCCACGGCTTGCCCGGATCGCCGTTGGAGGCCGTGGCGAACTCCAGCATCATGCGGCCGACACCGCCGCGCAGGCCGATGGAGACCTCCGCCACCACGGTGCCGATGACCGCGTTCGCTGCTGCCAGCCGCAGAGCCGGCAGCAGGTAGGGCACGCTGGCGGGCAGGCGCAGCCGGATCAGCGTGGCCCACCAGCCGACGGCATAGGTTCGCAGCAGTTCGACGTGCGCGCGCTCCGGCGACGCGAGTCCGCGGAGCGCCCCCACCGCCACCGGGAAGAACGCCAGGTACGAGGCGATCACGGCCACCGACATCCAGTCCTGCCACGCCACCTGACCGAACCGCACCTGCGCCCCCAGCCCGCTGACCAGCGGTGCGAGCGCGATCAGCGGCACGGTCTGGCTGAGGATCACCCAGGGGTAGAGCGCCGACTCGGCGGTGCGGAACCGCTGCATCAGCATCGCCAGCAGCAGGCCGACGACCACGCCGATTACCCAGCTGACGCCCGCGATCGCCAGCGTGAATCCCGCCGCCCGCGCCACGGCGAGCCAGAGGGGCGCCGACGACGGATCGGAGAGCGACGGCTGCAGCAGCCGTGACGCGATCGTCGCCAGATGTGGCATCGCCAGGTCGTTGGTGCGCGGCAGGACGCGGACGCCGCCGACGAGCACGCCGGTCGCCGGACCGATCGCCTTGTACGCCTCCCACAGCAGGCCGAGCAGCACGACGCCCGCCAAGCCAAACGCGACGGGGCGCCAGCGGGTCACCCCCGACCGGTTCACGACTTGGCCGTCACCGTCTCACGGAGGAAGGGGATGATGGTCTCGCCGTACGCGCGGAGGGTCTCCTCCTTGTTGTCGTGCTGCAGGTAGATCGCGAACTGGTCGACGCCCAGCGCCTGCAGGCGCTGCAGCTTGTCGGCATGGTCCGCGGGTGAGCCGAGCACGCAGAAGCGGTCGACGATCTCGTCGGGAACGAACGCGGCATGCGTGTTGCCCGCGCGCCCGTGCTCGTTGTAGTCGTACGACTCCCGGCCGGCGATGTAGTCGGTCAGCGCCCGCGGCACCGCGCGGTTCGAGCCGGCCGAGCCCGTTCCATATTTCGCGACGATGTCGGCGACGTGGTTGCCGACCATGCCGCCGAACCAGCGCGACTGCTCCCGCGCATGGGCCAGCCCGGCATCCGACCCGTCGGTCACATAGGCGGGCGCGGCGACGCAGATGGTGATGTCGTCGGGGTTGCGGCCGACATTCGCAGCGGCGCTGCGGACGGTCGCGATCATCCACTCGGTGATGTCGGGGTCGGCCAACTGCAGGATGAAGCCGTCCGCCACCTCGCCGGTCAGCTTCAGGGCGAGCGGTCCGTACGCCGCCACCCACATCTCCAGTGAGCTGCCGACGCTCCACGGGAACCGCAGCGTCGCACCGTTGTACTCCACCGAGCGGGAGTTCGCCAGCTCGCGGATGACCTGGATCGACTCGCGCAAGATCTTCAGCGTGGTCGGCTCGCCGTTCGTCACCCGCACCGACGAATCGCCACGGCCGATGCCGCAGACGGTGCGGTTGCCGTACATCTCGTTCAACGTCGCGAACACCGAGGCGGTCACGGTCCAGTCGCGGGTCGCCGGATTCGTGACGAAGGGGCCGACCTTCACCCGCTTGGTCGCGTTCAGGATCGCTGAGTGGATGACGTACGGCTCCTGCCACAGCAGGTGGGAGTCGAAGGTCCAGACGTGGCTGAAGCCGAACTGCTCGGCGAGCGTCGCCAGGTGCACCGTCCGCGATGCGGGCGGATTGGTCTGCAGAACTACCCCGAAATCCATCTTCTTACTCGCTTCCGAAGTGATTCGACGTCGACCGGATGGGTGCGAAGCACCCCGGCCGCTCATGCGGCCGCGCCCTTGCAGGCGCGCCAGCGCCTGCCGCGGAGCCGCGGGAGCGGCGCAGCAGCGCGTCCGGGCGGGGCCGGCGAAGCCGGTCGCAGCCGGATCGCTCCGCGACGAAGTCGCTCATAAGAGGTACTGCGAGAGGCCGCGCTTGATGAAGCGGCCGTCGCCCTTCGCTCCGCGGTACTCGCCGTCGTCCACGATCACGCGGCCCCGGGAGAGCACCGTGTCGACGTGCCCGTCGATCTCGAAGCCCTCCCACGCGGAGTAGTCCATGTTCATGTGGTGACTGCGGCCGGTCGGGTTGCCGTCGGCATCGGTCGGCAGGCCGATCGAAGTGTGGCCCTGGGGGTCGTAGATCACGACGTCGCCGTCGGCGCCGGGCTGGATGACCCCCTTCCTGCCGTACATGCCGAACATGCGCGCCGGGGTCGTGGAGGTGACCTCCACCCAGCGGGCGAGCGAGATGTTGCCGTCGACCACGCCCTGGTAGAGCAGGTCCATCCGGTGCTCCACCGACCCGATGCCGTTCGGGATCTTGCTGAAATCGCCCACACCCATGTCCTTCTGTCCCTTCATGCAGAACGGGCAGTGGTCGGTGGAGACCATCTGCACGTCGTTGGTCCGCAGCGCCTGCCACATATGGTGCTGATGGCCCTGCTGCGCGGAGCGCAACGGCGTGGAGCAGACCCATTTGGCGCCCTCGAAGTCGCCCCACTGCGCACTCGTCGCGCCCAGCTGCTGCTCCAGCGACAGGTAGAGGTACTGGGGGCACGTCTCGCCGAACACGTTCATTCCGCGGTCGCGGGCGGCAGCGATCTGCTCCACCGCCTGCTTGGCCGAGACGTGCACCACGTAGAGGGGAGCGCCGGTGATGTCGGCGATCATGATCGCGCGGTGCGTGGCCTCCTCCTCCGCCTGCCACGGCCGGGTGATGCCGTGGAAGTAGGGCGAGGTGTTGCCCCGGGCCAGCTCCTGCTGCACGAGCACGTCGATGATGCCGCCGTTCTCGGCGTGCATCATGATCGTCGAGCCGTTCTGCGCAGCCCGCTGCATGGCCTTCAGGATCTGACCGTCATCGGACAGGAACACGCCCTTGTAGGCCATGAACAGTTTGAAGCTGGTCACGCCCTCCTCGACCAGTTCGTCCATCGCGGTGAGCGACGAGTCCTGCACGTCGGACAGGATCTGGTGGAAGCCGTAGTCGATCGCGCAGTTGCCGGCGGCCTTCTCGTGCCAGAGCGCGTACTGCGTGAGCGGGTTCTCGCCCGCGTACTGCACGACGAAGTCGACGATCGAGGTCGTGCCGCCCCACGCCGCGGCGCGGGTGCCGGTCTCGAAGGTGTCGGAGGCGAAGGTGCCGCCGAACGGCATCTGCATGTGCGTGTGCGCGTCGATGCCGCCGGGGATCACGTACTTGCCCGCCGCGTCGATCACGGTGTCGACGTTGGCCGCCAGGTCGAACCCGAGCAGCTGCGAGCCGGGTGCGAGGACCGCGGCGATCGTCTCGCCGTCGATCAGCACATCGGCCTCGGCCGTGCCGGTGGCGTTCACGACCGTGCCGTTCACGATCAGGGTCTTCGTCATGGTGCTCGCCTCAGGTCGCCGTGGATCAGGGTGCGGTGATCGCGGTGTAGGAGTCGGGCCGGCGGTCGCGGTAGAACTGCCAGTCGTTGCGCACCTGGCGGATCAGGTCCAGGTCCAGCTCGCGGACCAGCACCTCCTCGTCGGTCGCGCTTCCCAGGTCGCCCACCCAGTTGCCGCGCGGGTCGAGGAACTGGCTGGAGCCGTAGAAGCTGACCGCCAGGTCGCCGTACTCGTTGTCCTCGGTGCCCACCCGGTTCGGCGCGGCCACGAAGTAGCCGTTCGCGGCAGCGGCGGCGGCCTGCTCGATCTCCCACAGCCGATTGGAGAGCCCCGGCTTGGTGGCGTTCGGGTTGAAGACGATCTCGGCGCCGTTCAAGCCCAGCTCGCGCCAGCCCTCCGGGAAGTGCCGGTCGTAGCAGATGTAGACGCCCACTCGGCCGACCGCCGTCTGGAACACCGGGTAGCCCAGGTTGCCGGGGCGGAAGTAGAACTTCTCCCAGAACTTGTCGAGGTTCGGGATGTGGTGCTTGCGGTACTTGCCGAGGACGGTGCCGTCCGCGTCGACGACGACGGCGGTGTTGTAGTAGACGCCGGTCTGCGCCTCCTCGTAGATGGGCAGCACCATGACGAGGCCCAACTCCTTGGCCAGCGCGGCGAACCGCTGCACGATCGGCCCGTCCGCTGATTCGGCGAAGTCGTAGTACTTCGGATCCTCGGTGATGCCGAAGTACGGGCCGTAGAACAGCTCCTGAAAGCAGATCACCTGGGCGCCCCGGGCTTTCGCGTCCCGGGCGAAGCCCTCGTGCTTGTCGAGCATCGAGGCTGTGTCGCCGGTCCAGGTGGTCTGCGTGATGGCGGCGACGACAGTGCTCATTGGGTTCACTCTGCCGCGTCCAGGTTTCCCCTGGGTTTCCTGTGTGTTTCGGACGGTACTCAGCGGAGCACGTGCTCACCGCTGAGCGCGCTCATCCGAGTGTTCGGATGACGCTGGCGGCGTTCACCAAAGCGAGGTGGCTGAGTGCCTGCGGCATGTTGCCGAGGAACGCGCCCGAGTCCGCGTCGATCATCTCGGTGAGCAGGCCCACGTCGTTCACCTGGTCGACCAGGCGGTCCATCAGCTCGGTCGCCTCGGTCATCCGCCCCACGCAGGCCAGGGCGGAGGCGGTCCAGAACGCGCAGGCGGTGAACGTGCCCTCCTCGGACTGCATGCCGCTGTAGCGATACATCAGGTCGCCGGCGCCCAACTCGCGCCGCAGCACGTCGATGGTGCGCGACATCCGCTCGCCGCGGTCGAACCCGCTGACCGTGTGCAGCAGGACCGAGACGTCCAGGTCACGGCTGCCCTTGGCCATCAGATAGGCGCCGCGGCGCTCCGACCAGCCGTGCCGGTCGATCCACCGGCGGATCAGGTCGCGGTTCTTCTCCCAGCGCCGCCGGTCGCCGGGCTTCGGCAGCACCAGGCCCATGTCGTGCAGCCGCAGGATCGCGTCGAGTGCCTGCCAGCAGCCCATCTTGCTGGAGACGTAGTGCCGCTTCACCGGCAGCTCCCACATCCCGGCGTCCTTCTTGGGCCATTGCACGCAGGTGTCGTTGGCCAGCTTGATCAGCAGGTCGCTCGTGGTCCCGTCCACCACGTTGCCGCCGGAGGCGTAGCCGGCGACGATCGAGAGCAGGTCGGCGTAGGTGCCGAGCTGCAGTTGCCGGCTGGCGCTGTTGCCGACCACGACCGGCCCAATGCCCCGCCAGCCGGGCGCGCTCGATCGCACCAGGTCGTCTTGGCGTTCGCCGGTGAGCGTCAGGAAGACGGCCATGTCGCCGTCGACCGCCTTCAGTGCCTTCAGCATCCAGGACACCGCGCCGTGCGGCTCCTCGCGCAGCCCGAAGCGGATCAGCGCGTCGACCGTGTAGGCCGCGTCACGGATCCAGGCGAAGCGGTAGTCGTAGTTCTTGCCGGCGGTCAGGCTCTCGGGCAGCGAGGTGGTGGCCGCCGCGGCGATCGCCCCGGTCGGGCTGTGGATCAGCAGCTTCAGCGCCAGCGCGCTGCGCGCGACAACCTCCGGCCACGGACCATCCCAGGTGAACTCGTTCGACCAGCGCTGCCAGCCGGCGATCGTGCGGTCGATGCCCTGGTCCACGACGTGCGGATCAGGCAGCCGCACCGGCTCGTCATCGGTGCCGCAGAGGCAGATCAGGTGCCGCGAACCGGCGCTCGTCGTGAAGGCGCCGCGGAACTCCGGCGGCGCGTTCGCCGGACCGTTGCCGGGGTGCACGGGGTCCGTGCGACCGTGATCGAAGCCGACCAGCACGATGTTGACCGAGCCGGAGCGGATCAGCGGACCGTGGCCGGTGTCGAACCGCTGCACCGTCTCGTCGTCCAACGCGTTGCCGGGGCGCACCGACCAGCGCATCTCGACGGTGCCTTCGACGCCCTCGATGCGGCGGGCCAGCTCGGTCCACGGCAGCCGGCCCGCGACGCCGGTCACCAGCGCGTCGGTGACATCGACCACCCCGGCGTCGGTCGTGAACCGCGTGATCAGCACGTTCGTACCGTCCACGTAGTGCCGCGTGCTGCTGAACGGCGCGGTCGGGCACAGCTCGATGCGGCCGCCGCGCCGCTCGTCGATGATGGCCGCGAACATCGGCGGGGTGTCGAGGGACGGCAGCGGGAACCAGTCGATCCGGCCGTCCCGCGCGATCAGTGCGACGGTGCGGCCGTCCCCGATCGCGGCGTACTCGCGCAGCGGGGCATACCCGTCGGTCCGCGCACCCTCGGCCGTCAACTGGATCGTCATCGCCGCCGATCCTGTCACCGCCAACCGCGAGGCAGCGTCTGGGCTCGTGCGCACCCGAGTCCAGATGGTGGTGGTGCACGGTCATGCCGCCGCTCCATCCGGCCGCGGGCCGGTAGCGATGGGCCGATCGGGGATGTTCGACCACTGGGACCACGAGCCCGGGTAGAGCGCTGGCGTGAAGCCGGCGACAGTGAGGGCGAGGGCGGCGTGCGCGGCGGTCACTCCCGAGCCGCAGTACACGCCGATCGGGTCGTCGTCCGCCACGCCGAGGGTCGTGAACCGCTCGCGGAGCACTGCGGGTTCGAGGAAGCGGCCCGCGGCGTCCACGTTTTCGGTCGTCGGCGCACTGATCGCGCCGGGGATGTGGCCGGCCCGCGGGTCGATCGGCTCCACCTCGCCGCGGTACCGCTCGGCCGCGCGGGCGTCGAGCAGCACGCCGGCCGACGGCAGCGCCGCAGCCTCCTCGATCGAGAGCGTCGGCTGCCGCCCGCCGCGCAGGGTCACGCCGCCGGGCTCCGCGACCACGTCGCCGGTCTCGAGCGTCCGACCGCTCGCGGTCCAGCCGCGCAGGGACCCGTCCAGCACCCGGACGTCGTCGATGCCGGCGGCGCGAAGCACCCACCATGCCCGGGAGGAGGAGAGGTTCTTCAGGTCGTCGTAGACCACGACGGTGTCGCCGTCGTCGATGCCCCACCGCCTGGCCGAGGCCTGCAGCGCGGCAAGCGGTGGCAGCGGGTGGCGTCCGTCGGTCGGGGCGCCGTGCTGGGCGAGCTCGGTGTCGAGGTCGACGTAGACCGCGCCGGGCAGGTGGCCGAGCAGGTACTCGGGCCGGCCGTCCGGCCGGTCGAGCCGCCAGCGCACGTCGAGCACGCGGACGTCGTCGCGGCCGATGATGCCGGCGAGCTCGTCGGGCGAGATGAGGGGTGAGGGCATGAAGGACCTTCGATCGGCGCCGACACGGCGAGTCGGGTGGGTGGTATGCGAGGACGGCGAGGATGTAGGGCTTGGCGGTGACGACGTCTTCGAGCGCGACGAGTGCGGTCCGTTCGATGTCCGCGTCGAGTCCCCTGCGGTGACGAGTCGCACGCTGATGTGGCCGAGGTCCGGCAGTCCGCGCTGCACCACGAGTCCGGCCGGTGTGCGCCCGGCGCTCGGCAGCGCCGGCCTGTGTGAGGCGGGCGCGGCGCCCGGACTTCTCCACCAGGGTCTGTCCGAGCCGCTTCACGAGCAGCCGCACGTGCTGGCTGACGGTCGGCTGGCTGAGGTGCAGCGCGGCCGCCGCCCGCCCGAAGCCGCCGCAGTCCGAGATCGCGACGAAGGTGCGCGGGGGGACGATGCCCAGGATCTCGCTCACGGCCGCCCTCCCCTCGGATCGCATACGGCTGCGGGCCCTGGGGTCGAGCGTGCTCCGCGTCTACCGAAAGCCTCACGACTCGTGGCGGCGAGGGCGATTCCCGTTGCGCCGTGTGACGCGCCGCAGCTGCAGCCGCAGGTGCCGCGGGCCCGCCCACGATCACCGCGCGAACGAGGGAGTTCTTCGGTCAGTCGCCGAAGCGGGCCACGAGGCGACCGGTGACCTCGTTGTTCCTCAGCCGTTCCAGCCCCGCTCCGATCTCATCGAACGCGATGGTGGTGAACGTCGGCTCGATCTCCTTCTTCAGCAGCAAGGCGAAGACCTCCTCGATGTCCTGGACGGTGCCCCCGAGCGATCCGACGATGCTCTTGCCGAGGATCGAGGCGGTGTCGATGGTGAACGTCTGCGCGCCGAGGCCCACCTGCACGGCCGTACCACCCCGTCGTACGGCGTTCACAGCCTTCTGCGTCGTATCGAAACCGGCGTAGTCGACCACCAGGTCGAAGTCCTGCCCGGCCCACGCATCGGCGTCCCGCACCACGTCGGTCGCGCCGGCGGCCCTCGCGAGGTCCCACACGGCTTCCTTGGTCTCGGCGACGTGCACCTCGGCGCCGACGAGGACCGCGGCGCGGGTGCCGATCTGTCCGAGTCCGCCGTAGCCGATGACTCCGACCTTCATGCCCGCCGATGCGCCGCCCGCCTTGATCATCGCGTGGTACGAGGTCATGCCCGCATCCGTCGCCAGAGCCGCCAGCCGCAGGTCGAGCCCCTCGGGAACCCGAGCCAGGTCGGACGCGTCGGCGACGAGCTTGTCGGC
The DNA here is from genome assembly GCF_964250715.1 of uncultured Amnibacterium sp. Classification (GTDB taxonomy): domain Bacteria; phylum Actinomycetota; class Actinomycetes; order Actinomycetales; family Microbacteriaceae; genus Amnibacterium. Next base: position 401,202 of record NZ_CAXUGX010000001.1, on the reverse strand, counting down.
GAAGCCGCCTGGCGTGAAGATGCCCAACGGCGGGCGCACACCGGACGAGCAGACGCCCACCGCGTCGCCGACCGCCCATCCCGTGACTCCGTCACCGAGCGCACTGATCACGCCGGCGTTCTCGTGCCCCTGCGTCATCGGGACGAAGGACATCACGTTCTGCCCGAGCTGCATGTAGAGGAGGTCGCTGTGGCACAAGCCGGCGGCCCTGACGTCGACGACGACCTCGCCGGAGCCGGGCTGCGGCTCGGGTATCTCGTTGAGTGCGATCGGCTTACCGTCAGCCTCGAACTGCCATGCCTTCATGATCCACTCCCTCGTGACGATCGGGCCGGGTCGCCTCCAACCGCCTCCGATCGTAAGCGGCCGAACTGCAAGGCAGGGGCGGGGCCGACGCGGGCGGTCGTCCAGTGGATCAGCGCTCCACCTGGTGCCACGCCTGCCGGATGCGGTCTGCGCTCGCGGTCTGCGGCAGGGGCCGCGGGGCCGCGGAGTGGGTGAGCCGCAGCAGCCCGCACGCTACCTCAACACATATCCGCTCCGGCCCGACTGCCTAGGCTCGACCGGTGACCGCGCCACGGATCGTCGTGCTCGCGGGCGGAGTGGGCGGGGCCAAGTTCGTGCGCGGCGTCCGGGCGCTCTGCCGCGAGCGCTGGCCGGACGGCCCGGCAGGGACCGCCGCGTCGATCACGGTGGTCGTGAACACGGGCGACGACCTGTGGCTGGCCGGCCTGCGGGTCACCCCCGACCTGGACTCCGTCATGTACGCGCTCGCCGGCGTGAACGACGACGTGCGGGGCTGGGGCCGCGCCGGCGAGACCGAGCGGGTCAGCGCCGAGCTGACCGCGTACGGGGTCGGCTGGCCCTGGTTCACGCTGGGCGACCTGGACCTCGGCACTCACATCGCCCGCTCCGCGATGCTGCGCGACGGCCTGCCGCTGTCCGCCGTCACCGAGCGGCTCACCGCTCGCTGGCCCCTCGGCGTGCGGCTGCTGCCGATGACCGACGCCGAGGTCGAGACCCATGTCGTGGTCGACGAGGACGGCGAGGAGCGCGAACTGCACTTCGAGGAGTGGTGGGTGCGAACCCGAGCCGCGCTGACGGCGAAGCGGTTCGTGCAGCACGGGGTGGCCCAGGCGACGCCGGCGCCCGGCGTGGTGGAGGCGACCGGGGCGGCCGACGTGATCCTGCTCGCCCCCTCCAATCCGGTAGTCTCGATCGGGACGATCCTCGGGATACCCGGCATCCGCGAGGCGCTGCGGAGCGCCCGCGCGCCAGTCGTCGGCGTCTCCCCCGTCATCGGCGGCGCGGTGGTGCGCGGTATGGCCGACGCCTGCCTGACCGCGATCGGCGTGGCGACGGACGCGGCCGCGATCGCCCTGCACTACGGCGCCCGCGGCTCCGGCGGCCTGCTCGACGGCTGGCTCGTGGACGAGGTGGACACCGACGCGACCGGGGCGCTGAACGGGGCGGGCGTCCGCAGCCTGGTCACCCCGCTCTGGATGACCGACGACGGAGCCTCGGCAATCATCGTCGCGGGAGCGCTGGGCATCGCGACCGCGATCGCTCGGGAGAAGGGCCCGGAGACGGTTCCCTAGATAGTTGCTCTTCGGACGGCGCTCGACGGCGCTCTGCGGGCCCTCGTTGGTCCGAGGTTCAGTTCGCGACGCTGTCCGGCCGCAGCAGCGTCGAGAAGTGAACCCTGAAAGGGGTGCAGACGTGCGCTGCGACGGCCTGCGGCTCAGGCGAAGGCGCCGCGCCAGCGAGCGGCCGGGTGGGTGTCCGGGAGGCGGTCGCGGCCGGTCAGCCGGTGGCGCAGCGTCGACGGTCCCTGCGGCACAGCCAGCAGCCCTCGCTCCCGCAGGGTGGGGGCCAGCTCGTCCGCGAAGGACTCGTAGGAGCCCGGCAGCGTCCAGTTGACGACGTTGATGCCGTCGACGCCGCGGCGCTGCCACGCCAGCAGCGCGTCGGCGATCTGGTCGGGCGTGCCCACGATGCGGCCGCGCAGCTTGGCCTGCAGCCGGGCCAGGTCGGCGATCGTCGGGTCGGGGTCGTCGCTCGCCTCCTGCAGCCAGCGCAGGTGGCTCCAGCCGTGGCTGCCGGACAGCTGCGACAGCGGCAGGTCGGGATCGAGCGCATCGCCGGTCACCGGGTCGGAGCCGAGGTTCGTGTGCAGCAGGAACGCGTCGGCTGCGAGGTACTCGTCCAGCTCCGCCTCCCGCCGCTTCGCCTCCGCCTCCGTGGACCCGACCACGAAGGCGGTGCCGAGGAAGAACAGCACGTCCGTCGGCGACCGCCCGGTCGCCGCAACCAGTCGGCGGGTGTCGGCGATCAGCGCCTCGGTCGCGTCGGCGTTGCCCGAGAACAGGAACTGCGCCTCCGCGTTCCGGGCGGCGAACGCTCGGCCGGCGGGCGACGAGCCGGCCTGGAAGAGCACCGGCGTGCGCTGCGGCGTCGGCGCGGTCAGGTGCGGGCCCGCGACCCGGTACCGCGGGCCCTCGTGGTCGATGCGGTGGATGCGGGTGCCGTCGGCATAGACGCCGCCGGCCTTGTCGGCGACGATCGCGCCGTCGTCCCACGATCCCTCCCACAGCTTCGTGACGACCTGCAGGTACTCCTCGGCGCGCTCGTAGCGCTCGTCGTGCTCCTCCAGCGCGTCGAAGCCGAAGTTGCGGGCAGCCGACTCCAGCGCGCTGGTCACGATGTTCCAGCCGATCCGGCCGCCGGAGAGTGCGTCGAGGGTGGAGACCTTGCGCGCGAAGTCGAACGGGTGAGCCTGGATGACGGAGGAGGTGAAGGCGAAGCCGAGCTGCTCGGTGTGGGTGGCGAGCGCCGCAATCAGCACCATCGGATCGTTGCTCGGCAACTGCAGGCCCTCCCGCGCGAGCGGGACCAGGTCGGCGCGAGGCGGGCCGTAGGTACCGACGACGTCGGCGAAGAACATCGCGTCGAACCCGCCGCGCTCCAGCGTGCGGGCCGTCTCGATCCACAGGCGCACGTCGCCGTACTCGTGCTGTCGCGCCTGCGGATGCCGCCACAGGCCGTGCTGGATGTGCGAGACGGTGTTCATCACGAACGCGGCGAACCGCAGCGGACGGACGGCGTGCTCCGGCACTCGGTTCCCTCCGTTCGTCGGACGCACGTGTCGGTCTCAGCGGGCGCGGCTCATTCCCCGGGACCGCGCCTGATTCTCGGCGGGTCCACGGCCCATTCTCGGCGCAGATCGGAAGAGAACGCTCGAGGCAACCGGATCAGGCGTACGGTTGCCCCAACCGGGGTCCCTCGTTCGAGCGTGATGCACGCTGCTCTCTCCCACTTTCTTCTCCCGGATGGTCAGTCGGGAGCACCATCAGTGGGCACGTTCATTTACGACGGGGCGATGATCGAGTTCGACGACCGCCTGCTGACGCACCTGCAGATCGTTATCATGCAAAAGTTCCGCCGTCAGGAGAGCTTCGCCATGTCATGGCTCGACGCCCTCGCGATCGGCGACGGGCGCAGCTCGATCTGGCTGACCCCGACCACGCCGCTCTACTTCAAGTTCGCGGGCTCACGTACGCCGGCGATCGATGCGACGTGGCTCGGCGTGCTCGGCGAGTCGGCGAACAGTTCACGCGGCCTGGTGGTCGTCGACGAGCACGGCCGGCCGGCGCGGGCCGAAGGAGCCCACCGCAAGCCGTGACAGGAGGAGCGCGGTGAGGTCACCGCGCCGCTCGCCGTCGTCACCGCGCCGCGCCGTCGCTGCTCGGCGCCGCCGGCTCGTAGTCGTCGAACTGGACGACGTAGGCCTGCGGGTCGAGCCCGTCGTCCGGGGTGTGCGACCCGTATCGCGCCATCCGATGCTCGATCTCGTCCAGAGCGGGGCCGGGGGCGAGGTCGGGACCGCCCGTGCCGTCCTCCGTCACGACGATCTGACTCGCCGGGCCGATCAGCAGCTGCGCCTGCTGAACCTGGCCCGCTTCCCCGACCACGGGAATGCGCACCGTGTCCGCACTGCCTGATCGAGCGAGGACGCCCGCGTAGGTGAGCACGAGATCGGCGATCCGGTCGTCGGTGATCAGCACCTGGCTGCCCATCGTGAGGCGCTTCATCTTCGCCGTCCAACCGTCGTGGTCGCCGCACCGTCGGTTGTCGGCGCGTCATCGATCCGCCCGGTCGTCCGGACCGGTTCACCGGCCTCGATTCCGAAAGCGCATGGTCACCCGGGTCGGGTCACGCGCCCATTCGGCGGCCGGTACACGACACTGTCCCCGCACGTGCCTGAGTGGACAATCCCCTTGCCACAGCCGGTCGGCTGCGCTACCGGCGTGTCAGCGAACGCCTCTCAGCGAACGCCGGTCAGCGAACGCCTCCGTCGGCGGACGGTGGGTCAGCGAACTGCGAGCGCCAGATCGGAGAGCAGGCGGAAGTCGGCGCCGTCGATCGGGACGGGGATGCTGAACACCTCGCCGATGGCCTGCAGCCAGCCGTGCAGAAAGTAGGTCCAGCCGTCCTCCGTGAGCACCTCGCCCGTCAGTGCCTGCGACCGGGCCTGGCTGAGGAACTGCAGTTCGCCCCGGTAGTTCAACTCCCAGGCGAACGCGCCGACGGGGAACCGGGCGGTCGCCCCCAGGGGCGAGCCGGGTCGGTCCTTGCCGATCCCCGTGGCGTTCACGACGAATGCCCCCGGACGCAGCGAGTGCAGCACCGCGTCGGTCTGGTCGGTGTTGCGCACCAGGATGGTCCGAAGGGGCGTGGTGGCGCCCGTGGTCCGGTACAGAGCGACCAGGGCGCTGAGCCGCCCCTGATCGCTGTCGGTCACGATGACCTCGGCGGGACGGTCGGCCCCTCGCTCCGGCCTGGTCAGGTTCCAGGTGATCGCCACGCCCGCGCCGCCCGCGCCGAGCACGAGCGCCTGACGGCCGGTGCGCTCCCAGTGGTCGGCGGGGACGAACGCGTTCAACGCCAGACCGCTGGTGATCGGGTCCTTGGCGCGGCCGATCAGCCGCCCGTCGCGCTTGATGATGCAGCTGACCTCGCCCATCAACGTCGCGAGCGGACCCAGCTCGTCGAACAGGTCACCGGCCGCGTTGAAGAGATCGATCTTGTGCGTGGTCACCTGCGCACCGAGGCTGAGCGGATCGGCTGCGATGAACTGCACGACGTGGCGGTAGACGGCCGGATCGGCGCCGAGCGGCAGGTCCACGCCCTGCAGACGCGCGTCGTTCAGGCCGAGCTGCGCGGCCCAGCTGGGGAACACCCGCTGGATGGAGGAGCCGCCGGTGGTGACGCCGATGAAGTACAGCGTCGGCACGCGCGCCGGGATCAGCCCATCGACTGTGACGCTCGGCAGGGGCGCCATCGCGGTGGACGGGTCATGCAGCAGGGTTCCGGACATCACGAGCTCCCGGTTCGGGGTGGGTCCGGCGGGACCCGCAGATGACGGTATCAATGCGAGCGCCGGGCCGACTCTTCCCGATCCGGGGTGCGGATGCAACAGGCTGTTCTGCGGGTACTCAGCATGCGGCCGACGGGTTCGTTCAGGCGAGTACACGGACGCCGGCGGCCGCCTCCCGCAGCGCGTCGAAGGCGGCCCGCAGCTCGTCCTCGCCGGTGTGGAAGCCCATCGTGATGCGGATCGCGCTCTGCGCGGTCGCGGCATGGAAGCCCATCGCGGTCAGCACGGGCGAGGGTTCGTCATCGCCGGCGGCGCAGGCGGATCCGCTGGAGACGGCGATGCCGCGCGCGTCCAGCTCCGTCAGCAGCGACTCCCCGCTGATGCCGGCCACGACGAAGGAGGCGGAGCCGGGCAGGCGGCGCTCCGGGTGCCCGGTGAGTGCCGTGCCGTCGATCCCGGCGAGCACGCGGGTGACGAAGGCATCCCGGCGGGCCGCGAGCGCGGGGGCGTCGGCCCGGTCGCGGTCCGCCAGCACGAGAGCGGTGGCCAGCCCGACCGCGGCGGCGACGTTCTCGGTGCCGCTGCGGCGGCCTCGCTGCTGACCGCCGCCATGGATCAGCGGCTCGATCGGGACGCCGGCGTGCACGGCGAGGGCGCCGATGCCGACGGGGGTGCCGACCTTGTGGCCGGCGATCGAGACGGCGTCGACGCCGAGCGCAGCCAGCCCGATGGGCAGGACTCCCGCCGCCTGCACCGCGTCGGTGTGCACCGGGACGTCCCGGGCGTGAGCGAGCGCGGCGATCTCTGCCACCGGCTGGACGGAGCCGACCTCGTTGTTCGCCAGCTGCACCGTGACGAGCGTCGTGTCGTCGCGCAGCGCGGCCTCGACCTGCTGCGGATCGACCAACCCGAACCGGTCGACGGGCAGCACGGTCAGCTCGAAGCCGGCGCGGGCGAGGGCTCGGCAGCTCTCCAGGACCGCGGGATGCTCGACCGCGGTCGTGATCAGGTGCCGGCCGCGTGGCCGGGCCAGCGCGATGCCCTTGATCGCGAGGTTGGCCGCCTCCGTGCCGCCGGAGGTGAGCACCACCTCGCCCGGGCGGCAGCCGAGCACCGTCGCGATGTCGGCGAGCGCGGTGTGCAGGGCGCGGGCCGCGCGATCGCCCGGCGAGTGGTGGCTGCCCGGGTTGCCGGGTTCGCCGGCCAGGAACGGCCACATCGCCGCTAGCACCTCGCGGCGCACCGGCGCCGTGGCGGCATGGTCGAGGTAGACGGTCACTCGCGCCCTTTCCCACCACGGCTCGGCCGATCGAGGCCCGGCACGTCGAGGGCCGCCACATCGAGGCCCAGGTCGAGCGCGCGGGCGCTGTGGGTCAGTGCGCCGACCGAGATGACGTCCACGCCGGTGGCGGCGATCGCAGCGACGGTGTGCAGGTCGACACCGCCGCTGGCCTCGATGACGGCGCGGCCGTCGACCTGGGCGACTCCGCGGGCCAGATCGGCCAGCGAGAAGTTGTCGAGCATGATCGTGTCGACGCCGCCGGCGAGCACGGCGTCGATCTGGTCCAGCCGGTCCACCTCCACCTCCAGGTGCGCGGTGTGCGGCAGGGCAGCGCGGACTGCGCGCAGGGCGTCGGTCAGCGAGGTGCCGTCGGCGGTGAGCACGGCCAGGTGGTTGTCCTTCGCCATCACGGCATCGGAGAGCGAGAAGCGGTGGTTGCGGCCGCCGCCGGCGACCACGGCATGGCGCTCGAAGGCGCGCAGGCCCGGTGTGGTCTTGCGGGTGTCGACGATGCGCGCGCGGGTGCCGGCCACGGCGGCGACGTAGCGCGCGGTCAGCGTGGCGACTCCGCTCATCCGCTGCACGAAGTTCAGGCCGATCCGCTCCGCCTGCAGCACGCCGCGCGCGGGGCCGGCGACGGTGGCGAGGACCGTGCCGCGGTCGAAGGTGTCGCCGTCCTGCAGCGCCAGGCCGACCCGGATGCGGTCGTTGGTCAGCGCGAAGGCGGCCGCGAACACGGCGCCCCCGGCGAGTACGCCGGGCTCGCGCGCGACCAGCTGCGCCTCGACCGTCGCCGCGGCCGGGATCAGCGTCTCGGAGGTCAAGTCGCCCCAGGGAGCGTCCTCCTGCAGCGCCGCGGCCACGACCCGGTCGATCACGCTCGCGGTGAGCGCCATCAGCGCACCGCCGTTCGAGCGCCGCTGTCGCTCGGCCGGGCGCCCGCGTCGATTTCGGCAAGCAGCGGCGCGGGCGGCGCCGTCAGACGACGGAAGGCACGGACGGCCTGCGCCGGATCGGGCCTCGGAAAGTCGCTGCGGAAGTGGGCGCCCCGCGACTCCCGTCGCTCCAGGGCAGCGTCGACGAGCAGCGCACCGGCGAGCAGCAGGTTCGCGTCCTCCCATTCGGTGCTGGAGTACCCGGTGATCGACCCCGGGGCCGGCTGGGCGGCTCGCCAGGCCGCGATCGTGGCGGCGGCCCGACCGAGCGACTCCGCCGAGCGGACCAGGCCCGCGTCGGCCCAGAGCAGCCGCTGCAGGGCGGCGCGCGAGAACGGCGCGTTCCCCTGGGGAACGGGGACCGCTGACTGCCGGGTCGGCGTCGTTCGCGTGCTCCACTGGCTCCGGGGCGCTGCGTGCGGGCGGAACGGCCAGGCAGCGCCGGCACGCGGCAGAGCGCGCGCACAGCGGTCGGCGAAGACGAACGCCTCCAGCAGCGAGTTGGAGGCGAGCCGGTTGGCGCCGTGCACGCCCGTGCAGGCGACCTCGCCGATCGCCCACAGACCCGGCACCGAGGTGCGGCCGTCGATGTCGGTGGCGACGCCGCCCATCCAGTAGTGCGCGGCGGGCGTGACCGGGATGGGCTCGCGAGTCCAGTCGAAGCCGCCCGCCCGGGTCGTCGCACCGATCGTGGGGAACCGCGCGGCCAGTTCGGGAATGGCGGTCGCGTCGAGGCGTACGGGCCTGCCGCCTTGGCGGCGCATGGCCGCCGCGATGCCGCGGGCGACCACGTCGCGCGGGGCGAGTTCGGCGTCCGGGTGCAGGTCGACCATGAACCGGTGGCCGTGGGCGTCGAGCAGCACGGCGCCCTCGCCGCGGACCGCCTCCGACACGAGCGGCGAGCCCGGGACGGCGAGCGCGGTGGGATGGAACTGCAGGAACTCCAGGTCCGCCAGTACCGCGCCGGCTCGGGCGGCGAGCGCGACGCCGTCGGCGGTCGCGCCGGTCGGGTTGGTGGTGTGGGCGAACAGCTGCCCCGCGCCGCCGGTGGCGAGCACGACCTGGTCGACGGCGAGCAGCCCGGGACCGTGCGCGTCGAGCGTTTCGAGGCCGACGACCCCGCCGTCCCGCAGCAGCAGGTCGACCGCGAGGGTGTGCTCGCGCACGACGACTCCGCTCGCCCGCACCGCGGCGACGAGCACCGCCGCGATACCGGCTCCGGTCGCGTCGCCGCCGACGTGCAGCACGCGGGCGATGGCGTGCGCGGCCTCCAGCCCGCGTGCCGGCTGGGCGCCGTCACGGTCCTCGTCACGGTCGAACTGGAGTCCCAGGCCGATCAGCTCGGCGATCCGTGCGGGTCCGGCGGCCGCGAGCAGGGCGGCGACCGCCGGATCGGTCAGCCCGGCCCCGGCCGCGACCGTGTCGGCGGCGTGCAGGGCGGCGGAGTCGTCGGGCCCGGTCGCCGCGGCGATGCCGCCCTGCGCCCAGCGGGTGTTGCCGTCGCCGAGCACGCCCTTGGTGATGAGCGTCACCGCGCAGGTCGGTGCGAGGCGAAGCGCGACCAGCATGCCGGCCGCACCGCTGCCGACTACCGCGACTCGGGTCACGGGCGGGCCGCCAGCATGCGCTCCAGGGCCACCCGGGCATGCGTCGCCGTGCGCTCGTCCACCCGGATACGGTTCACGACCTGCCCGTCGACCAGCGACTCCAGCACCCACGCCAGGTGGCCGGGATGGATGCGGTACATCGTCGAGCACGGGCAGACGACGGGGTCCAGGCAGAAGATCGTATGCTGCGGATACTGCGCGGCCAGCCGGTTGACCAGGTTCACCTCGGTGCCGATCGCGAACGTGGTCGGCTCGGTGGCGGCCGCGATCGCCTTCACCAGGTAGTCGGTGGAGCCGGCGCCGTCGGCCGCGTCGACGACCGCCATCGGGCACTCCGGGTGCACCAGCACGCGCACGCCGGGGTGCTGGGCGCGGGCCCGGTCGATCTGGTCGACCGTGAAGCGGCGGTGCACCGAGCAGAAGCCGTGCCACAGGATGACGCGGGCGTCCTGCAGCGTCGCGGCGTCGCTGCCGCCGAGGCCCTTGCGCGGGTTCCACATCGGCATCTGTTCCAGCGGCACGCCCATCGCCTTGGCGGTGTTGCGACCCAGGTGCTGGTCGGGGAAGAACAGCACCCGCTGCCCGCGCTCGAACGCCCACGCCAGCACGGTCGCGGCGTTGGACGACGTGCAGACGATGCCGCCGTGCTCGCCGCAGAACGCCTTGAGCGCCGCTGCGGAGTTCATGTAGGTGACCGGGATCACCGGCACGCGTCCCTGCGCATCCGGCTCGGCGCCGTAGAGCGCGGTCAGCTCGGCCCAGCACGCCTCCACGCTGTCGATGTCGGCCATGTCGGCCATCGAGCAGCCCGCGGCCAGGTTGGGCAGCATCACGGCCTGGTCGTCCCGCGACAGCATGTCGGCGGTCTCGGCCATGAAGTGCACGCCGCAGAAGACGATCGCCTCGGCCGCAGGGTGCGCCCGCGCGGCGCCGGCGAGCTGGAAGGAGTCGCCGACCGCATCCGCGTGCTGGATCACCTCGTCCCGCTGATAGAAGTGGCCGAGCACCACGACTCGGTCGCCCAGGGTCGCCTTCGCGGCGCGGATGCGGTCGTGCAGCTCGGCGTTCGAGGCGCGCTGGTACAGCTCGGGCAGGCCGCCCTGGCGCGGGGAGCCGACGGGGATCACGTCGCCGCGGCTGGCGCCCGGACCGTAGGAGGGAGCGGTCAGGTCGAAGGTCCACGGGCCGTCGGCGAGCGCGGGGTCGCAGGTGGCGGCGGGGTCGGCGCGGACGAGGGCGTCGATGGAGTCGAGGGAGTCGAGCACGGAGGTCACAGCAGCAGTTCCTTCTGGGCGGTGGAGCGGTAGAGCGCGGGCGGCCGGTGCCGTCCGCCTTCCAGGTGGCGGCCGGTCGCCTCGACCGTGCCGGTCGCCTCGATGCGGCGCCGGAAGTTGGCGGGATCGAGGCGGCGGCCGAGGATCGCCTCGTGCACCTCGCGCAGGTCGGCCAGGGTGAACTCGTCGGCGAGCAGGGCGTGGGCGATTCGGGTGTACTCGACCTTGTTGCGCAGGCGCTTCAGCGCCCAGCCGACGATCTCGTCGTGGTCGAACGCCAGCTGAGGCAGCGCGTCGGCCGCGAACCAGCGCACGTTCTCGCCGATGCGGGCGCGGTCCGCCTCGTCCGTGCGCACGAGCGCCCAGTAGACGATCGAGACCACCCGATCCACTGGGCTGCGCTCCACCGCGCCGAACGTGTACAGCTGCTCCAGGTGCTTCGGATCGAGCCCCGTGGTGGCGCGCAGGTTGCGGCGCGCGGCCTCGCGGAGGGACTCCGTCGCGGCGAGCGGTCCACCCGGCAGCGCCCACCGGCCGAGGTACGGCTCCCGCACCCGCTTGACCAGCGGCAGCGAGAGCACGACGTGCTCGCTGCGTTCGATCGCGCGCAGGCCGAAGATCACCGTGGAGACGGCGATCGCGGGGGCGGGATCGGACGACACGGCGACGCTCCAGACTCCCGGGACGACTTCGAGTGCGAATGACCCGAACTAGACCGTACCACTTCGGGTGCCGAACACCCGAACGCCCGGTCAGCGGCCGGGCGGGTGCGCCTCCAGCAGGGCCGCCAGGCACGGGCCCGAGGACCCGTGAGCCCTCGCCAGGTCCGCTGCGGTGTCGAGGTCGTGGCGCAGCGCGACGCTCGCGGTCAGCTCGACGGCGCCGAGGGCGCGGTGGTGCGCGGCGGAGTCCCGGCCGAACGCCGTGGCGAAGCGCACGCCCGGCGCGATCGTCACGGTCGTCGTGCCGGTGCCTGCGGCGTCCCGGACGAAGCCGACCGGCACGCGCGCCGCCGCCGCGAGCAGAGCAGTGACGGCGGTCGGCGTGATCCGGGGCAGGTCGCCCAGCACGACCGCGACGGGTCCGCGCGGATCGAGCAGTCGGGCGGCGGCGATCCCATCGGCGACCGCGCCGCTCAGGCCGCGCCGGCGCTGCTGGACCGCGCGCATCGCGTCCGGCCACGACCGCTCCCCCGGGTCGTCGGTGATCACGAGCACCCGCCGGACGGCGGGCACCGAGGTGAGCACCTGCAGGGTGTCCAACGCCACGGCCCGCGCCACGCCCTCCCGGTCCGGCACCTCGAGCCGCGACTTCGCTGCGGCGAAGCGCCGCACCGGGACGACGACGATCCAGCCGGTCACGGCTCCGGAACGGCGGCCGACGCCGACGCCGACGCCGACGCGGCCACCGACACCGGTGCGGACGACGCTGCCGCGGCGCCGTCGCGCCGGCCCTCGGCGTACGCCTCCGCAGTCCCCAACCGGAACATGTCGTCGGGACCGGTGCGGTTCAGGGTGCGTGCCCCGGGTCCGCCGCGCTCCCCCACGAAGCGGCCGAGTCCGCGGACGACGGCAATCGGTCGACCGGTCGCCTTACCCTTCACCAGATCCGCCGCGGCGGCGATCTCGTCCGCGACCGCCACGACGGTGACGTCCATCCGCCGGCCGGCCGCATCCGGTTGCCCGCGCAGGTCGTCGACCACGGCCAGCCCCGCTGCGCCGATCGCCACGTCGGTCTGACCCTGCCGCCACGGGCGGCCCAGCGTGTCGCTGACGACCACTCCGATCGGCACCCCGAACCGCTCGCGGAGGGCGGCGCAGATGCGGTCGGCGGACTCGTCGGGATCCACCGGCAGCAGCAGCACGGTGCCCTCGGCGACGTTGCTGGCATCGACCCCGGCGGCGGCCCCCACGATGCCGAGCCGGTTCTGCACGATGCGGGTGAGCCGCCCGTCCGGCTGGCGCCGCGTGGCGACCACGCGCACGGTCTCGTCGGTGATCGCCTGCTCGCGGTCGGCGGCGACCACCGCGCGGCCCTCCGCCTTGGAGACGACCTTGCTGGAGACGACCACGATGTCGCCGGCCGCAAGCGGCCCGATCGCGTCGGCCACCAGGTCGGCCAGATCGTCGCCCGCCCGCACCTCCGGCAGACCGGCGGGCGCCCAGCAACGCAGCTCCGGAGCCGCGTGGGGGTCGTCGGATGCAGCGCCGGATGCAGCGCCGGTCACCGCGTGAGCTTGGGCAGCACGTCGCGGGCGAAGACGTCGATCCACTCGCGCTGGTTGCGGCCCACGTTGTGCAGGTAGATGCGGTCGAAGCCCAGGTCGGCGTACCGCTGGATGGCGGCGCGATGCACGTCGGGGTCGGCGGAGATGGTCAGCCGGCCCTCGAAGTCCTCGGGCCGCACCAGCTTGGCCATCTGCTCGAGCTCGAACGGGCTGCGGATATCGCCCTTCGGGAACTTCATGCCGCCGTTCGGCCACTCATGCATGGCGTTCGCGAGCGCCTCCTCATCCGTCGGCGCCCAGGAGAGGTGCACCTGCAGCACCTTGGGGCCGCCCTCGGGGTCCTTGCCCGCCTCGCGCCGCCCGTCGGCGAACTTCTGGAACAGGCCGGAGATCTTCTCCAGCGGCGCCCCCACCGTGATCAGGCCGTCGACGACGCGGCCCGCCCGCTTGGCGGTGACCGGGCCGGCGGTCGCGATCAGGATCTCCGGCGCCTGCTGCGGCATGGTCCACAGCCGGGTCGACTCCAGCTTGTAGTACTGCCCGGAGAACTTGGTGTCCTTGCCCGCGAGGGAGGCGGTGAACAGGCCGTTGATGATCTCGATCGCCTCGAACATGCGGCTGATGCGCTCGGGCGCCTCCGGCCAGTAGCCGCCGACGACGTGCTCGTTCAGCGCCTCACCCGAGCCGAGGCCCAGCCAGTGCCGGCCCGGGTACATGGCGCCGAGCGTGGCGGAGGCCTGCGCGACCATCGCCGGGTGCCACCGAAAGGTGGGCGCGGTCACGCCCGGTCCGAAGTCGCCCTTCGTCCGCTCCCCGACCGCCGTCAGGACGTTCCAGACGAACGCGCTCTGGCCCTGCGCGGGCACCCAGGGCTGGAAGTGGTCCGCCGCCATGACGCCGGAAAAGCCCTTCGACTCCGCGTAGGCGGACAGCTCGACCGCCTCGGTGGGGTGGAACTGCTCGAGCATGGCGGCATAGCCGATCTGCGGTGCGGACATGGCGCCAGTCTCCCACCGCCCACCCCCGTGCCCACCCCCGTGCCTCCCCCCGGCCCCTCACCCCCTCACCCCTCACGACCCCAGCACGACAGCAGGACAGTGTCCCGACAGCAGGTCGCCGGTCGACCAGGAACCTGCTGTCGGGACCTGGTCCTGCTGTCGCGCCGGGCGCCGGGCGGCGGGGGTCCTGGACGCGGGAAGGGGCCGCGCTCTGCCACAGTGGTAGCCGGAGTCGCTCGGTTGCGCGGGCCGGCTCGAACGTCATCGAACCGCGGGCGAGAGGAGATCCCATCCTGAGCACGGTCGCGCTGAGCGAAGCCGAGCGGGGCCTGCTGGCCGGCGACGACGGGCCCGGAACAGCGCTGGCCATGCGGGTGATCGTCGGACTCGCGAACGCGCTCGGCGCACAGGCGCTGCAACCGATCACCGCCGCGCACGTGGACGGCTGCCTCTACAACGGGCAGGTGAGTCTGGACTTCAGCGAGCGACTGCGGGAGCTCGGCGCCCGGGTATCGGTGCCGACGACCCTGAACGTGGGTTCCTTCGACCTGATGCATCCGGAGCTGATTCGCCCCACCGAGAAGACCGGGGTGGGACGAGAGCTGATGGCGAGCTACCGCGCCCTCGGCTGCGCGCCGACATGGACATGTGCGCCCTACCAGCTCGCGACCCGGCCGGCCTTCGGGGACCACATCGCCTGGGCGGAATCGAACGCGATCTCGTTCGTCAACTCCGTCGTCGGCGCACGGACCGACCGGTACGGCGACTTCGTCGACATCTGCGCCGCGATCACGGGCCGGGTACCGCTCGCAGGGCTGCACCTGTCGGAGAACCGGCTCGCATCCATTGTCTTCGACTGCGCCGCGCTGCCGGCCGCCCTGCTGCAGGACACGTCGGGCTGGGCCGTGCTCGGCGCGCTGATCGGCAGGCGGGCGGGCGGCAGCGTGGTCGCGATCACCGGGATCGCCGATCGCCCATCGGAGGATCAGCTGAAGGCGTTCGCGTCGACGGCCGCGTCCGCGGGAGGCATCGCGCTGTTCCACATCGTCGGGGTCACCCCGGAGGCGCCCACCCTGGATGCGGTGCGCTCCGGCGCCGCTCCCCCGGAGTCGATCCCGGTGGCGGTCGCGGACTGGCGGGCCGCCCGCAGCGCGCTCACGAGTTCGCCCGACACGACGCTGCACGCGGTGAGCGTGGGGACACCGCACTTCTCCCTGACCGAGTTCGGTGCTCTGGCGGGACTGCTGGACGAGCGCGGGCCGCTCCCCGACGGCTTCCCGTTTTACGTCTCCACCAGCCGCGCGGTGCTCGCCGAGGCGGCGGAAGTCGGCTACGCGGAAACCTGCCAGCGTGCCGGGGTGCGCATCCTCACCGACACCTGCACCTATGTCTCCGCGGTGCTGGACCCCGCCATCCGCGTGGTCATGACCAACTCGGGCAAATGGGCCTGGTACGCGCCGGCGAACCTCGGCATCGGGGTCGCCTTCGGCAGCCTGCAGGACTGCGTCGACTCGGCATATGCCGGGACGGTCGTGCATCGCTCCGTCATCGGGACGGACGTATGAGCCGCGTCGTGAACAGCCCGTGACGCTGACCCTGGTCCCGCTGCACCCGGGGGACGGCACCGGGCGGGTGCACGCCCTCACGGCGCCGATCTCGTTCTGGGGCGGAACCAGCCTCGAGGGCACGATCGTCGACGAGCGGCATCCTGAGGCCGGACTGAACCTGTCCGGCGGCATCCTCGTGATGACGGCGAGCCGCGGGTCGAGTTCGTCGTCGTCCATCCTGGCCGAGCAGATCCGGCTCGGCACCGCGACCGCCGGGATCATCCTGGCCACCCGCGACCCCATCATCATCCTGGGTGCCATCGCGGCGATGGAGCTGTACTCCCGATCCCTGCCCATCGCGCTCGCGGACCACAAGCAGCTCGCCGAGATTCGGCTGCTCCCCCGCGTGCACCTGCACGTCACCGGGTCGACCGCCACAGCCGAAGCCGTTGCCGAACCGATCGCCGAAGCGACCGGCGAACCCGCAGCCGAACCGGCTGCCGAACCGAGCGAGGAGCACCAGGGATGACGGACGACGGGCCCCCGTGGATCGGTACCGACCTGCTGACCCGAACCGTCCCCGTCGGGGACGCGATCGCCGTGATCCGCGACGAGTTGCTCGGCGGGCTGGACGTCACGGCCGATCCGCAGCGGTCGTCGCTGCCCCTGGACAACGGCGAGATGCTGCTGATGCCGTCCCTGGCGGGCGAATCGGTGGGCGTGAAGATCGTGACGGTGGCGCCGGGGAATCCGTCGGTCGGGCTCCCCAGGATCAGTGCCGTCTACGTGCTGTTCGATCCGACGACCCTGGAAGTGCGGGCCCTGTTCGACGGGAACGGGCTGACGGCGCTGCGCACACCGGCGGTCTCCGCCGTCGCCGTCGATGCGCTGGCGACACCGGACGCCTCGCGCCTGCTCGTCTTCGGCACCGGGCCGCAGGCGCTCGGCCACGTCCAGGCGATCCGGGCCGTCCGGCCCGTCGCGCACGTCGAGGTCGTCGGGCGGAACGCGCAGTCGGCCGCCCGGTTCGTGGAGCGCTGCCGCGGGATGGGAGTCGACTCATCGGTCGGGAGCGTCGATTCGGTTGCCGAATCGGAGATCATCGCCTGCTGCACGAGTTCCGCTGACCCGCTGTTCGACGGACACGACGTTCCCCCCTCCGCCTGCGTCATCGCCATGGGATCGCACAGCCCGGATCACCGCGAGCTGGACGAACACCTGATGGGCGCCGCCGACGTGGTCGTCGAGGAACGCGCGACCGCGCTGCGCGAGGCGGGCGACGTGATCCAGGCCATCCGGCTCGGCGCCCTGGCCGAGGGCGACCTCGCCGAACTGACCTCCGTCATCCGCCGCGAGCCGGATCCATCGCCGACACGACCGCGCGTGTTCAAGGGGGTCGGCATGGCCTGGCAGGACCGTGCCGTCGCGGCCGCGTGCTGGTCCCGACTCCCGGACGATCGTCGCGGCTGACCCGCCGCCGTCGCGGCCCGCTCGGCTCCTCGGAGGGCCCGACAGCAGGACAGGGTCCCGACAGCAGGTGGCTAGTCGACCAGGAGCCTGCTGTCCGGACCTGGTCCTGCTGTCGTGCTCTGCGCTCTGCGCTCTGCGCTCTGCGGGGCGGAGGCAGGGCGGGTGCGGGGCAGGGCGGAGGTAGGGCGGCTACTGCTGCAGGCGCAGGCGTTATCGGACGGGGGTGCGGGTCGCCTTGCGTAGCGAGTGCTGCGCCATCCGCACCAGTTCGGGCGCGACGGTGAACTGTCCCTCCGCCGCCGCGTCGAGCAGGGTCGTCGCATCCCTGGCCGCAGCGTGGCGGAACCACTCGCCGATCGTCACACCGTGCTCGGGCCTCGACAGCACCTGCACCCGATCGCCCCGAGCGAGTTCGCCGGTGCGGACAACGCGCAGGTAGGCGCCCGGGGCGCCGTAGTCGGTGAAGCGGTCCACCCAGCCCGGCACAGCCATCCGCCGGGCGAAGGTGCCGCACGGCACTCGGGGCAGGGTCACCTCGAACACAGCCTTCGCGCCGATGCGCCACCGTTCGCCGATCACGGCGCCGGAGACGTCGAGGCCGCGGATGCGCAGGTTCTCACCGAACAACCCGGGCGGGATCTCGCGGCCCAGCTCGCGGGCGAACCAGTCGGCGTCCTCGTCGGCGTAGACGTAGACCGCCTGGTCGGGTCCGCCGTGCCACTTGCGATCCACCTGCACGTCGCCGTGCAGGCCCATCGGATGCACCCGGACGGGGCCGGGCACGACGCGCTTGTCGATGCCGGTCACGCCGTTGCCGCGATCGGGCAGCAGCGCCCACACGCGGCAGACGGCCGTGACGGCAGCGGCGCCGGCCGCCTCAAGCATCCACGTGCCCCACTCCGCGCGGCTGCAGCACCGCGGCGACCGCCGCCGGCACGTAGCGGGCGATGTCGCCGCCGAGCGCCGCGACCTGCCGCACGAGCGAGCTGGACACGTGACTGGTAGCCGGATCGCCGATCAGGAACACCGTCTCGACCCCGGCCAGATCGTTGTTGACGATGGCCATCGGAGTCTCGTACGCCACGTCGCCGGAGGAGCGGATGCCCTTCACCAGCACGGTCGCACCGACCTGGGTGCAGTAGTCGACGAGCAGCCCGACGGACCACGACGCCACCTGGATGTCTCCCTGCACACCCGCGTCGGCGATGGCGGAGCGCAGCAGCGTCACCCGCTGCGGGAACGGCAGCAGGGCCGCCTTGCCGGGGTTGTG
Organism: uncultured Amnibacterium sp.; assembly: GCF_964250715.1. Lineage (GTDB taxonomy): Bacteria > Actinomycetota > Actinomycetes > Actinomycetales > Microbacteriaceae > Amnibacterium. The sequence goes on along the minus strand of NZ_CAXUGX010000001.1, from coordinate 383,215 downwards.
CACCACCAGCACGTGCACCTGGTCGAAGATGGCGGCGGCCCGTCGGATGATGCTCAGATGCCCGAGCGTGACCGGGTCGAACGATCCGGGAACCACGGCGATGCGGGTCATGATCCGGGCTCCCTGTGCATTGCACCGAGTCTATGGATCGAGCCTGGTTCTGCGGATCGAGTCGGTCCGCCGACGGCGACGGTGAGGGAGACGGCGGGCATCTCAGCCCTTGTCGAGGAAGGCGCGGGCGTCCTCGTCGCTGGAGCGCTCGATCGCCGCCCGTAGTGCCGGATGCGCATCCAGCCCGGGGTCGCCGGCCAGGGTGGCGGATGCGGCCTCGCGCGCCTCGGCGATGATGTCGCCGTCCTTGACGACGCGCAACAGCTTGAGCGAGGTGCGCGCCCCGGACTGGCTGGCGCCCAGCACATCGCCTTCGCGGCGCAGCTCCAGGTCGACCTGGGCCAGGGCGAAGCCGTCGGTGGTCTTCGCGACCTGCTCCACCCGGTCACGACCGACGGTGCCGATCTGGGCCGACGTCACGAGCAGGCACAGCCCGGGCAGGCCGCCACGACCGACCCGGCCGCGCAGCTGGTGCAGCTGGGAGACGCCGAACCGGTCGGCGTCGAGCACGACCATGACGATCGCGTTGGCGACATCGACGCCCACCTCCACGACCGTCGTGGCGACCAGCACGTCGATCGACCCGGCGGCGAACTCCCGCATCGCCCGGTCCTTCTCGGCGGCCGGCATGCGGCCGGTCAGCGCGGCGACGCGGGCGCCGGCGAGCTGCGGCTCGGTCTGCAGGTCGGCGAGGGTCGCGGTGACGCTGGCGCGCGCCGCTTCGGGAGGGCTGCCTGCCAGGTCGTCGGCCAGGTCGCCCTCGTCGTCGTCCACGCCGATCGCCGGGCAGATGACGTACGCCTGCCGGCTCTGCTGCACCTCGAGCGCCACGCGCCGCCAGACTCCGCCCATCCATCCGGGCTTCTCGGCGAGCGGGACCACGTGACTCTCGATGCCGGCACGGCCCGAAGGCAGCTGCGCGATCGTGGAGACCTCCAGGTCGCCGAAGACCGTCATGGCCACGGTGCGCGGAATGGGCGTGGCGGTCATCACGAGGGTGTGCGGCGCGCTGCCCTTGCGGCGCAGCACCTCGCGCTGCTCGACGCCGAAGCGGTGCTGCTCGTCGACCACGACCAGTCCGAGGTCGTAGAACTCGGTGCTGTCGGACAGCAGGGCGTGCGTGCCGATCGCGATGCGCGATTGGCCGGTGACCAGGCGCAGTGCCGCGCGACGCCGCTCCGCCACGGTCATGGCGCCGGTGACGAGGGTCGGCATCAGCTCGGCGGACAGTTCGGGACCGAGTACGTGGGAGATCGAGCGCAGGTGCTGCGCCGCCAGCACCTCAGTCGGGGCCAGCAGGGCGGCCTGGCCGCCCGACTCCGCGACCGCGAGCATCGCGCGCAGGGCGACGATCGTCTTGCCGGACGCGACCTCGCCCTGGATCAGCCGGTGCATCGGCACGTCGCCGGCCAGATCGGCTGCGATGTCGGCCGAGACGGCCAGCTGGTCGTCGGTCAGCTGGAAAGGCAGGGCGGCGTCGAAGCGCTCCAGCAGGCCGCCGGGCTGCGGCACCCGCGGCGTGGCGGCGAACATCGCGCGGATCTGGCGGCGCTGCAGCAGCGCGGTCTGCAGCAGGAACGCCTCGTGGAACCGAAGGGTGCGCTTGGCCTGACGCCAGTCGCCGTCATGCTGCGGCTGATGGATACGGCGCAGGGCGGCCTCATAGCCCATCAGGCGGGCGGTCCGGCACACCTCGAGCGGCATCGGGTCGTCGAATCCGCTCACCGATTCGAGCACCAGGTCGACCGCCCGGCGGATCTGCCAGGTGTCGATCGAGGCGGATGCGGGATAGATCGGGATGGGTAGCTCGGCCCAGACGCGGGCGCCCTCGGGGTCCTTCTCGGGATCGGGCGGCTCGGCGCCTGCGTCGTGGAACAGCTCGTAGCGCGGATGCATCAACTGACGCATGCCCTTGTAGAGGGTGACCTTGCCGGTGAACATGCCGCGCGCGCCCGCGACCAGCTCCTTCACCCGGAACGACTGGTTGAAGAAGGTGAGTTGCAACGTGCCGGTGCCGTCGGAGATCAGCACCTCTTGCAGCGAGCCGCGCTTGGCCTTCATCGGTCGCTCGCCGGCGCGCAGCACGTCGGCGACGATGGTGACGTCGGTATCGAGCGGCAGCGCGTCGAGGCGGCTGACCTCGCCCCGCTTCACGTACCGGCGCGGGTAGTGCGTGAGCAGATCGCCGACCGTCTTCACGTCGAGCGCCTTGGCGAGCAGCTTGGCGGACCGTTCCCCGATCACCCCGGGGAGCGCGGCATCGAGCGGCCCAGGCATGCCTCCATCGTAGGAGTGGGGCCCGACGGAGGCCGGTGGTTGCGCGAAGCGCGGATCCCCGGTGGTGCGACCGGGCGTGCTGCGGCGCCAGCGGGCCGAGGAATTCAGGAGGTTTCGAGGAACTCAGTCGATCCAGGCCCGGATCGACCGCCGAACCTCGAATCCTCCTGAATTCCTCACGTCGTCGAGGCCGGTGGCTCGCGGGATCGGTCGATCCGGGACCGCGCGTCGAGTTCTTCCGTTCACCCGTCAGCGGTGACGCAGACGCGAGAGGGTCGTGACGGTATCCCGGGTTCGTCGCCAGAAGAAGGTCCGCGGCACGACGACTCCGCCCACCGAACCGAACGATGTCGAGGTTCGGATCTGGACGCGCGAGGCGCTGACGAGCGTCAAGAAGTGAACCTTGGATGGAGGCGACCCCGTCGGAGGTTCACTTCTCGACGCATCCGCCTTCGGTCCCGTCGAGAACTGAACCTCGACGCCGGTCATGTGCCGTCAAGGGAGGCGCGGGCGAGGGTGATCGCCCATCGGACGCCGGGAGACGCGTCGACATCGAGGAAGAACTCCTGGAACGGCTTGCCCGTGCTCCTACGCACCTCGTGGCTCATCGTACCCGTGCAGTCGAAGATGTAGGCGGTGCCGCGCAGCGCGATATCGACCTCGCCGGCGCCCTGACAGCTGACGCCGAGGTAGACGCCGCTGCTCTTCAGCAGGTTCTCGGCGTGCCGGACCGGGCCGTCGGCGCTGTTGTAAACCGCTGCGGCCGTGCCGGGCGTGCTCGGCTGCGGAAGGCGCCCCGTCGGCGCGACGTGGTAGCCGGTGACAGAGCGGGCGACCGACTCGGCCTGATCGGCGTTCCATTGTCGCTTCGGGGTGTTCGACAACGAGAGGGTGATGGTCTGCTTCGGATTCGGCGTCCATTGCACGGCGATCTGCCCGTAGCGGCCACCGGGCGCCTGGTAGATCGTCGCGGGCACGCCGTCGATGGTGAACTGGCGCACGATGCGCCCGTACGGACCGAACTCCCGGACGGCAGCGGGAGGCATGGTCTCCAAGCGCAGGGAGGTCCCGTCCGAGCCGCTCCAGACGCGCTCGACGGACTGCCGGTCCTGCTGCCGCTGCAGCGTCGGGCGACCGAACGAAGACGGCGGCTGGGACACATCCGGGTATCTCGAGCCGTCCAGCACCGACCGCGTCGCACCCGTCGATGCCTCGACGAGCCTGCGTTCGCCGAGCGGCTGCTGCAGCACGAGCAGGTGCGGGGACGCGATGTAGCCGATGGCCGGGCAGGCCATGGCGTCGCGCGACGGCTGCTGGTAGGCGGCGACCAGAACGCGAACCTCGGTCGCGCTCTCCGCCGCCGTCGTGCGGATCACAGGCGGCCCGCACGCACCTCCGCCGCGGTCCTCCGACCCGACCGCGAACACGGTCAGTTCCTTCGAGCCCCGCGAGGAGATGGAGGCGAGGCGCCACACATCGGGCTTGTCGTAGGGGACGCTCGTCCCGGACACCTGCACGGACGGCGACGCCGATGGGCCTCCGGGCCACTCCGCCGCCCGCGAAGCACCCGGGGCGACGCCGCAGCCGGTCACGCCGACGGCGACGACCGCAGCTGTGAGGAAACCGCCCGAGAAAACGGCGAGCAACCGACGTACGACCCGACGCGTTCCCACACAGAGGAGTGTGCGGCCGAACGATCAGCCTCTCAACCGTTCCACTCGCCCATTCGCCGCTCGGACCGGACTCGAGCACACCGGATGCGAATCCTGGCGTTCAGTCCAACGGGTAGCGGCCCGCCTGGCGGGTGACGCGGGCGCCCTCTCGGGCTCCGCGCGGGTCCGCTTCCAAGGCTCGGAAGGCGGCCTCCACGCTGAGGGCGCTCTCGGTCAGGAACAGCGCCGCCAGCACCCGCTCGGTCTCCATCGTCGCGTCGCCTCGCTCGATCGCCCCCGAGAGCCGGCCGACGACCGCGGTCTGCGCGGTGATGCCCGCCGCGGCCGTGAACAGGTGGCGCTGCACGAGCTGCCGGTCCTGCACGCTGCGACCGAAGCGGGTCACGGCCTTCTCGGTGGCGGCGCGTAGGTGTGCGGTCTGCCCGGCGATCGCGGCCGACTCTCGCGTCAGGGTCGGATGCACGCCCGCGAGGCGCGGCGGACGGACCGTGCGCACGGCGCGGTCCCGGACATACGGCGCCAGCGTGCGTGCGGCGCCGGCCACTCCGCCCTTGCCGAGGCGGGCGAGCGGCTCCAGCTCCGCACCGACCGCCTTCAGGCCGTTCAGCGACACGAGGGCCCGGAGCACGTCGTTGGCGCCCTCGAAGATCGGGAAGATGCGGAAGTCGCGAAGCGCCTTCGCCAGCGGATGGTCGTCCATGTAGGCGTCGCCGCCGTGGAGCTGGATGGCACGGTTCAGCGCGTACCAACCGGTGTCGCTCGCGACCACCTTGGTGAGGGCGGACTCCATGGAGTAGTCCGCGACGCCGCTGTCCACGAGGCCCGTGGTCAGGTAGCTGAGCGCCTCCAGCCCATAGATCTGCGCGGACATCCAGCCGAGCTTGTCCGCGACCAGCTCGAACTCGATCAACGGGTGGTCGAACTGGTGGCGCGCGGTCGCGTGCTCGACGGACAACTTCAGGAACGTCTTCATCCCGCCGGCGATCGCGGTCCCCATCGACATGCGGCCGTTGTTCAGCGTCGCCATGGCGATGCGGAAGCCGTCGCCGGGCTCGCCGAGCAGGTTCTCGGCCGGCACCCGCACGTCGGTGAAGCGCACGCGCTGCAGCCGGTTCGCCTTCAGGCCTACCGTCTCGAACCGCGGACCCGTCTCGACCCCCTCCGTCCCGCCCTCGACGACGAGCGCCACATGCCCCAGGTCGCTGCGGGCGAAGACCGTCAGCACGTCGCGGTCGCCGTTGCCGATCCAGCGCTTCTCGCCGTTCAGCAGCCAGCTGCCGTCGGCCTGCCGCTCCGCCCAGGTCTCCACGTGGTAGGCGTCGGACCCGACGTTGGGCTCGGTCAGCGCGAACGCGGCCAGCTTGCGGCCCGCGGCCAGATCGGGCAGCCAGCGGGCCTTCTGGTCCTCCGTGCCGAAGAGGTGGATGGGCTTCGTGCCGATGGACTGGTGCACGCCCATCACGACCGCCAGCGTGCCGTCGACGCGCCCGAACTCCTCCATCACCCGGCAGTACCCGGTCTGGCTGAGTCCCGCGCCGCCGAAGCGCTCCTCCACGAACAGGCCGGTCAAGCCCAGCTCGCCGAGGTCGCGCACGGTGTCGTCGCCGACCCAGCCGTCGCGCTCGGCCCGCCACGGGTCGTACGTCTCCGTCAGGTATCGGCGAGCCGTGGCCGCCAATTCGGCCGTTCGTGAGGCGTCGGGCGCGGTCTGGATGGGGTACGGCAGCACGAGCTCGGTGGCCGGGCGACCCGTGAAGAGCGACTTGACGTAGGAGGGACGGGGCGTGCGGTCGGGCGATGGCATCCGATCAGTGTCGGCGACCTCCTGCCTGCGGCCGAATCGGTTGGAGGAACTCCACGGGGCCGTGCGGCGACGCGCGACATCGGTCTGGGCGGGCCGGGAAGGGTGCAGGGTGGATGTCGTGCCCAGGATCATCGCCGGAGCGGCGGGCTCGCTGCAGCTGCGCACCCCGCGATCGGGCACGCGCCCGACGAGCGACCGGGTGCGGGAGGGGATCTTCTCCGCGCTCGAGGCACGGGGCGTGCTCGACGGCGCGCGGGTGCTCGACCTCTATGCCGGCTCCGGGGCGCTCGGACTGGAGGCGGTCAGCCGGGGCGCCGCGAGTGCGGTGCTGGTGGAGCGAAGCGGAGGCGCGCTGGCGGTGCTGCGGCAGAACGTGCGCGTCGTGACCGACGCCCTGCCGGAGGCGGACCGCCCGCTGGTGACCGTGGTCGGCCGGCCGGTGCACACCTACCTGACTTCCCTGCCGGTCCTGGCCTCCCTGCCCGCCCTGGCCTCCATGCCGCTCGGGGACGCTGCGGCGCCGACGCTGGTCTTCCTGGATCCGCCCTACGACCTGCCGGACACGGAGGTCGCCGACGATCTGCGGCTGCTGGCCGTGCGGGCCGCGGACGACGCGACGCTCGTGCTGGAGCGGTCCGCTCGCGGACCGTCGCCGCATCTGCCGCCGGAAATCGAATCCGTCCGCTCCCGCGACTACGGAGAGACGCGGGTGCACCTGCTGACGGTGGTCCGGTCGTCGGCCGAGGCACCGGAGTGACTGACGGACCGAGCGTGGATACGGGGGCATTGATCGCCGAGCTGCGGGCCGCCGGATGCGTGTTCGCCGAGGACGAGGCGGCGATCCTGATCGAGGCATCCGGCGGCGGGACAGTGCTCGACGAGGCGATGCTGGCGGAGATGGTGCGGCGGCGCGTGCGGGGCGAGCCGTTGGAGGCGATCGTCGGTTGGGCCGACTTTGCGGGCATCAGGGTCGTGGTCGAGCCCGGTGTGTTCGTACCGCGGCAGCGCAGCGCCCTGCTCGTCGACCTCGCGGCGGGGCTCGCTCCGCGGCACGGGACTGTGCTCGACCTGTGCTGCGGTACGGGTGGCATCGGCGCGGCGGTGGCGTTTCGGCGCCCGGACGCGGCCGTGTTCGGTGCGGACCTGGATCAGGCGGCGGTGCACTGCGCTCGCCGCAACTTGCCGGCCGGCCGGGTGTTCGAAGGCGACCTGTTCGACGCACTCCCGGATCGACTACGCGGCGCCCTGGACCTGGTGGTCGTGAACGCGCCGTACGTGCCGACCGAGGCGATCGCCCTGATGCCACCGGAGGCACGCGACCACGAGCATCGCATCGCCCTCGACGGCGGAGCCGACGGCCTGGACCTGCATCGGCGCATCGCGTCGGATGCGAGCGGTTGGTTGACGCCGGACGGGGTACTCGCGATCGAAGCGAGCGAACGACAGGCGCCGGTGAGCGCAGGCCTCTTCCGCGGGAACGGCTTCGCCGCCGAGGTGGTCTGCGATGACGAGATCGAGGCGACCGCCGTCATCGTCCGGCGCACGCACAGCTGAGTGCACGACGGCGCAGCCAGCAGCAGTAGCGCGCTCGAGTCGCCGACGGATCAGGTGACAACAGAGCGGGTACCGGACGCGGGTCAGCGCCCGTGTCGGGAGGCGTTCCACGGCCGTTCCGCGTCCTACATCCGCTTGGGCGTTCCGCGCACGTGGTTGATGGGGTGTCGTTGCATCCGGTGTCGGGGCAGCGGCGGTCCCTTCCAGTCCTTCTGTACCAGGTGTGGCTGCTTCGCGTGGAGCCGGATCTCGTGTCGGTCGGTGTTGTGGATCAGGTGGTGGTGGTGGCTGCAGAGCAGGACCCCGTTGTCGATGTCGGTGGGTCCCTGGTCGCGATGCCACCAGGCGATGTGGTGCGCGTCGGTCCAGGCGACGGGAGCAGTACAGCCCGGCCAGGCGCAGCCACCATCCCTCGCGGCGAGGGCTTTCTTCTGTGCGGGCGTGAACAGGCGGTTCGAGAGACCTAAGTAGAGGGGTTCGCCCTGCTCCCCGGTGACCAGCAGTCGTGTCCGTCCGTCGCACGCGATCTGTTCCACCGTCGGGATCGGGAGTCGGGCGAGGATGCCCTCTGGCCAGCCACCCCCGGTGCGGTGTTCCAGGTCGGTAGCGGTGACGTGGACAACGACCTCGTGAACGGCCTTGGTTCCGACAGTCCCGTCGTGTTCGGCCTGGACTCCTGCGGTGATGATGGCGGCGAAGGTGTCGAAGTCGTATTGCGTCGTGGTCCTCTGGTCGCCGTCGGTTTCCCTCCACGTGGATTCCAGGTCCTCGGCGTCCTCACCGCCGGCCGGCTGGTAAGTCATCCGCACCCCACGCCGGTGGGCTTGGAGCGCTTCCCGGAGGAGTACGGCCACTTCCGGGGTCGCGCGCCCGGTGAACGACGTCAATCCATCCACCCCGAGACGCCCGAGCCGGAACGCACGTTTCTGTCGTCGGGCTTCATCAGCGGGTTCAGTACCGTCCGGATCGAGGTACTCCGCCCACGTCGCGGTCTGCACCGACAGCAGGTCCGGGGTCAGGATCCCGGCGGCTTCGGTCAGTTCGGCTTCGGCGATCTCGAGGTTCTCGATCGTGGTCCGCTTCCGCACCGAGTTCAGGGTCTCCACCACCAGGCGGGCCGCTTCGATCCCGACCTCACCCGCGTTCACGGCGGCGGTCATCACCGGGTACCGGCCGGGCAGCTCATCGCCGGTGAGGCCGAGGCGGGGCAGCAGCGCGGTGCCGACGCCGATGCGGCGTTTGGCTTCCTTCGTCCCGATCCGGGCGACCGTGGAGACCAGGTCCGCGCCATCGCGGGCGTCGTACTGCTCGGCGAGACCATTCGGGCTCAACTGCACCCGGGACCGCCACTCCACCTCCGCGGCGGCACGGACCCGGCGGGCATCGACGACCCGACCGATCGCCTCCCACCCCTCCACCGCAGCGAGGACTTCCGAATCGGTCGCGGTCCGCGGCAGCACGGGTGCAGCGAGCACCGCGGCGAGCGCGCCGTCGAGCGCTTCGCGGGTGGTGGTCGCCGACTGCATACCTGCACTCAACCACCCACCACCGACAGCCGATCCAAGACCGAGAGACACACCGGATCAGCCGAACCCCTACCTCGGCTACGGCGCGTCGACTCCTCCACAACCACCCTCACTGCAGCGTTATCTACAGGGCAAGACGGCGATACCGGCGCTACGGAAGGGGTTGCCGCACAACTCGACATGTCGCACGGGTGGTCCGCACCAGGCGTGGACCTCGTACCTGCAGTGGCGAGACGCGCGTCGCGATCAGTGTTCGGCGACGTCGGATCGGCGACCGATCGCCTCGTCGTCCTCCGCGAAGACACGCTTGGCCACGCCGAATGCGCTGTTCGCCGCGGGCACTCCCGCGTAGATCGCCGTCTGCAGCAGGATCTCGGTGAGTTCCGTCCTGGTCAGTCCATTGCGAAGGCCTGCTTGCAGATGCAGCTCGAGCTCGTGCCAGTGACGTCCGGTGACCAGGCTGGATATGGTCACCGCGCTGCGCATCCTGCGATCGAGGCCGGGTCGCGTCCAGACCGATCCCCACGCGTATTCGGTGATGAATCGTTGGAAGTCGACCGTCTCGGGCGTGATCGAGACGAGCGATGCGTCCACGTACGAAGTGCCGAGGACCTCTCGCCGCACGGCGAGTCCGGCCGCGTAGCGGTGGTCCGGCGCCACGACGCCGTCGAGCAGGTCGGTGAGTGCCGCGGCCAGGAGTTCGGGCGCCTCGAGTTCCGCCTGATGACCGACGTCATGGAGTTGCACGCGTCCCGCCCCGGGAATCGAGGCGGCCAGCTCCTCGGCGTCGGCCACGTTCACGACCAGGTCGCTGTCGCCGTGCACGACGAGGGCGGGAACCACCACCTTGGCGAGATGCTCGGTACGGTCGAAGCCGGCGAGAGCCTCGCAGCACGCCGCGTACGACTCGTCGTCGACATCGACGAGCGCACTCAGCGCCCGGCCTCCCACATCCGGCTCGCGCTGGAGGAAACCGGGCGCGAACCACCGCTCGGCGCTACCCGCGACGACCGAGGCGGTGCCCTGACCGCGAACCTGTGCCGCGCGAGCGCGCCACCCGTCGGGCGTTCCGATCCGCGCGTTGGAGCACACGATCGCGAGCGCGTCCAGCCTGCCCGCATGCGGGCCGGCTGCGAGTTCGATGCCGATCGCCCCACCCAGCGAAACGCCCGCGTAGGCGAACCGGCCACCACCGACGGAATCGACGAGCGCCACGACCGCATCGGCGAGTTCGGCCACCGTGAACGGGTGTGTGCTGGCCGGACTACGACCGTGACCGGGCAGGTCGAACCGGATGACCCGGCACGTCGGGCGAAGCCGTTCTGCGACCGCGTCCCATGTCTCGGCGGTGGTGCCGAGCGACGGTCCGAGCACGAGCAGCCGTGTCGCCGACGCGGAGGAGCCGGTCGGATCGGTCACCCCGTGGAGAAGGGGGATCACCTCACGTCCCCCTCGGCGGCGGCAACCGCGTCGTCGATGAGTTCCTGACTGAGTCCGATCGGGCCGCCGAGCCGGGTGACCTCCCGCAGGCGGGCCGTGATCTCCACGGGGTCGACACCGGGCGTCCGCTCGACCGACTCGATGAGGGCGTCGACGAAGTCCCCCTCGTCCGCGAGCGCTGCGGCGACGAGATCCGCAGCGCCGCGTCCACCGAAGAAGACGGCGAGAGCGCGCTGCGCCCGCTCGGCATGGACGGCGCCACGTGACAGAGCGAGATTGCGGAGCATGCGAGCGGGATCTGCATGCAGCGCGCCAACAGTCGACCGCGCGGCCGCGGCAGCTTCGAGGGCGAGGCGCAGCAGCTCCCTGAGCGCCGGCCACTCGGCGTGCCAGTCTCCGGCCGGGCGGTCGTCCAGCGCCAGTCCGGCCGCCAGCAGCGTGGCGGCCAGCCCGGGAGCGCGACGGGCCGCGGCGACGAGCAGCACTGCAGGCACGGGGTTGTGCTTCTGCGGCATCGCGGACGAGCCGCCCCCACTCTGCTCCAGGGCCACCTCCGCGATCTCGGTGCGGGTGAGCTGCACGACCTCCAGCCCGATTCGCCCCAGAGCGACCACCAGCCCGGCGAGCGCCGCGCCCAGCTCGGCGACAGCGGATCGCTCCACCTGCCACACCCCGGATCGATACGCGAGCCCGAGGCGGCTGGCGAAGGAACGGCGCAGCGCCTCGGTCCGCTCGATACCGAGCGCATCCACGAGCACGGCAAGCGACCCGACGGAGCCGCCGAGCTGTGCAGGGAGCTCCACTGCAGCGAGGCGGTCCGCCGCTCTGGTCACGCCATCGAGCAGCACGGACATGCGGAGACCGAAGGTCGTGGGTGCGGCGTGCTGACCCAGGGTTCGTCCCGCCATCGGTGTCGTGCGGTGCTGGTCGGCGAGCGTCGCGAGCTGTGCCCGGGTGATGGCGAGGGTCTGCAGGACCGCGAGGCGGGCAGCCGACGCGACGAGCATGGCGGCGGAATCGATGACGTCCTGGCTGGTCGCTCCGTAGTGCAGCCGGTCTGCCGCTTCGTCTGGAAGCACGCGGCGGAGGGCGGCGAGCAGCGGGAGGACCGGGTTGCCGTCATGTGCCGAGGCCGCCGCGATCGCCGGCAGGTCCAGCCGAGCCGCCACCGCGTCGAGCGCGTGCTCGACCCCGGGCGTTGCGGCCCCGACGTCGGCGAGTGCCCCGAGCAGGGCCCGCTCGACCTGCACCATGGCATCGAGATAGGCGGCGTCCCCGATGAGGAGCGCGACGTCGTCGGTGAGCGGATCGAGCAGGCCCAGATCGACCGGCACGGGCATCAGCGCCCATCCGAGGCGCCGACACCGGGGTAGTCCAGGAACACCGTCTCGCTGTCGCCCTGCAGGTGGATGTCGAACCGATAGCGTCCGTGCTGGTGCTCCCTCGCGAGCAGCGTGTCCCGACGGTCCGCTGGAAGGCGTTGCAGCAGCGCGTCCGATGGGACGGCGCCGTCACGCTCCACGAAGTACGCGCGGGTGAAGAGATGGTGCAGCAGACCCCGGGCGAAGACGGTCAACAGTGCCCAATGCGCAGCGGATCCACCGATCGGGCCCGGCAGGATCGTGACGAACTCGTAGTTCCCCTCGACGTCCACCGCGGCGCGTCCGAACCCGGTGAAGTCGCCGCGTTCTCGGCGCCTGCTGCCTGCGCGGCGGACGAGTGCGCCGGACGCATCGGGCTGCCAGAGCTCCAGCAGCGCATCGGGAATGGGAGCGCCGGCGCCGTCGAACACGGTGCCGTGCAACCGGATCGCGTCCGGCCGAACAGCCGGGACGAGTTGCGGACCTCCGGTGTAGGGAAGTGCATAACCGAAGAACGGGCCGACCGTCTGCGACGGAGTCTGACCGGCCGGCTGCCTCGGCGGGAGCTGCTCATTATCGGCGAGCAGTTCGGTGCTCGTGGGACGCGCGACGTCCGGCTCAGGCGGCGTACCGCTCGCTTCAGCGCTCACCGTTGCTTCAGTGCTCACCGTCGATTCAATGCTCACCGTCGTCGGCCTCCATCCAGGTCGACGTCTCGCCCGTCAGCACGATGTCCCAGCGGTACCCCGTGGCCCACTCGGGCTGCGTCACATCGTGATCGTAGGTTGCGACGAGTCGATCCCGCGCGGCCTGGTCGGGGATCGACTGATAGATCGGATCGAGCGCAAAGAGCGGGTCGCCCGGGAAGTACAGCTGCGTCACGAGCCGCTGTGTGAACGCGGTACCGAAGAGCGAGAAGTGGATGTGGGCCGGCCGCCACGCGTTGCGATGGTTCCGCCAGGGATAGGGCCCGGGCTTGATGGTGACGAATCGGTAGGAGCCGTCGTCCCCCGTGATCGCTCGACCCACCCCCGTGAAGTTCGGGTCGAGCGGCGCAGGATGCTGGTCGCGCTTGTGCACGTAGCGCCCGGAGGCGTTGGCCTGCCAGATCTCGACGAGTTGGCCGCGCACAGCACGGCCCTCGCCGTCCAGAACCCGGCCGGTCACGACGATCCGCTCGCCCAGCGGCTCCCCCGCGTGCTGAATGGTCAGATCGCTCTCGTACTCGTCGACGTCAACATGGCCGAAGGTGGGGGCGGTGCGCTCGATCTCCTCCGGGTCGACGCGGACGAGTTCATGAGTGGGATGCCGCAACGTGCTGCTGCGGTACGGCGGGAAGTCCCGCGACGGATGGCGAACCGGAAGTCCTACCGCCCGCGCCGCACTGTGAGCGTCGGCGATCTCAGCGCTGATGACGGCCTGGGTGGGGCCGTCCGGGCTTCCGCCGGCAGTCCCCGTGGTACTGATCGTGTTCATGTGCACTTCCTTGAAGACGTCACTCGCCGGGACCGAGCAGCTTGGCGCCGGAATCGCGTGAGTACCGCAGCTGCATCGTCTCAATACTCATCGGACCCTCGACGAAGTCGTTGATCGACCCCAGGAGCTCGATCACCTCGGGGTAGGACTCGTGCACGTCGTCGTGGTACGCCTTGTTGACGAACGACTCGTAGATGAACATGGTGTTCGACTCCGTCGAGGTACCGACATCGAACGCGAGGCAGCCGTCCTCGTTGCGCACGCGCTCCATGATCGATCCCATGAGCCGGACGGCCTCAGTCATGCGACCGGGCTTGATGTCCATGCTGACGCGCATCGCATACATGACTTCTCCGCTCGGCCGCGCCGGCACCTTGTTATGCAAGGCAGATTATGGTTCTGCTCTGCAGCGTACTCGTGTCGAGTCGAATCGATCCCGCTCTGTCAGGTCCGCGTCACGGTCACACCTGCGGCAGGTAGGAGAGGTCGATCCGACGAGCCTGCTCCTCGGGCGTGCCCGCACGCAATGTCCCGGCCCGGTCCATGAGCCGGACCACGTTCGCCATGCCCGCAGCACTCAGCTGCAGATCCGGCTGCAAACTGCCGGTCGCCCGAAAGTGGTCGTAGTCCAAAGCCGCGTGCTCCTCGGTGCTCGACACCCGATCCGACGCGATTGCGATGGTGGCCTCTCGGTGCTCCGACATCCACGCAGTCGCCCACGACACGCATCGAGTGAAGCGCCTGAGCGCATCGGCGTGGGTTTCGGCCCAATCGCGGCGAACATTGATCGTCGTGAACTGGTAGTCCGGCACGTAGTCGGCGATCTGCCCGAGGCTCGGGAAACCGAGCTGCTCGGCCAGGTACCGGTGGGGTGACGTCTGCAGGCCGGCGTCGATGGTCCCGTCCAGGATCGCCTCCCACCGTCTGGATGCGACACCGATGGATCGCAGTTCATAGTCCTCGAGGTGGTGCAGTCCGTTCGCGGACATCATCTCCCGAACGAGAAGACCCGTTCCCTCGCTGGTGTGCGAGACCCCGATGACCCCGCCTCTGAGTTCACCGATGGACCCGATGCCCCTCCTGGCGATGAGCGCGTTGCTCAGCTTGCTGGCGTTCCCTCCCACGATGATCAGCTCGCTCGGGGAGGTCAGGCTCAGGACGCTCTCGGGCGTACCGATCGCGATCTGCGTCGACCCGTCGAGCAGCGACCGCGAGACGTTCTCGACCCCGAAGAGGACGTCGATCCGCACGTCGAGGCCGGCGTCTGCGAAGCGGCCGAGTCGGTCCGCTACCCACAGCGGCACGTTGTTGAAGACTGGAGCCACGAGGCTCACGTCGAGCCTCGTGAGGTCTGCGCGGTTCGCATCGGCCGTGACGGTTGACATGGGGCCTCCTGCATACGTTGGAAGGGGACGACCGCGTCCGCCGCTCGCACCATAGTTGGGTGGGGCGACCCGTCAAAGCGCAATGGACGTCGAGAGGTACTCGGCCGTCCGGGTCCGGAGGGAGGCCCACCGTGTCCGGAACACACCGTGATTCGGACCGCCCATCGCCTTCGACGGCCCTGCAGCTCTCAAGCCTCTGCGGGCACTTAATCCGCCGATGCGAGCGCATTCACACGGGCATCTGGCTCGACGAGATCGGCGAGAGCGTCACCAGCGTGCAGTACGGGGTGCTCGCGGCACTCGATGACCGTCCGGGCATCGACCAGCGACTGCTCAGTGAGATCGTCGCGCTCGACAAGTCGTCCACGGCCGATGTCGTCGCCCGCCTGATGCGCGCGCGATGGATCACCCGCCGACGGAACGCGGACGACGGGCGGCGATACGAGTTGGCCCTGACACCTGCAGCTCGAGCCGCCTTCGCCCAGCTCGTGCCCGAGGTCGGACGAGTACAAGATCGTCTCCTCGAGGCGGTCGCGGACGGCGACCGGGGCGACCTGCTGCGCGGTCTTCGGCTGATCGCGGGCGGAGCCGGCGCCGTCGGCTCGCCGCGCGCAGACCGGCGACGGTCCGCCCCGGACGTCGACTACGCAGCAACCGAGGTCGCGGCACTCGACGTGCCGGGCCACCACATCCGCAGGGCACAGCAGGCGCACACTGCGATCTGGAAGGCGGAGTTCGGTCGGGAGTTGACCGGGCCCCAGTACGCCGTCCTGCACGTTCTCGCCCGGTCGCCGCACATCAACCAGGGAACTACCTGCCTGCTCGCAGCGGTCGACAAGTCCACCGGTGCAGACATCGTCGACCGTCTCGTCCGGCAGGGCCGGATCGTTCGACATCGCGACCCCGACGACGGGCGTGGCAATGTCCTCTCGCTGACCGACGACGCGATCCGACTGGCCGAGCAGGCGTCGCCTCGCGTCGAAGCGGTACAGCACCGGCTGCTCGCTCCGATAACCGTCTCCGACCGAGACGAGTTCGTCCGACTCCTGCAGCGGGTGGCCTACGCCGGAATGGCGCTCGACGCCTTCCTCTAGCCAGCGGATCACGAAAGCGGCCGGATCACGAGATCGGCCTTGCACGCTTCGCGTCCTGTTCTTACAGTAGGACGTACACGTACTAATTGGTTGGAACCGATGGTCTGCCCGTCGCCGACGAGGGCGCCGGACCGAAGGATCGGGCTCCGACCCATGCGCATGGCGGTGCTCGACCGTTCGTGCCGATTGCTCATGGAGGGCTCGCTGTGCAGTTCCACCTCGACGGATTCCAGCCGGGCGATCCGGACCGCGCTCGCGCGGATGCGGCTCGCGCGACCGCATCCGCTGCGCCGATGCCCGACGAGGTCGACGTGCTGATCGTCGGCTCGGGGCCGGCCGGCCTGGTCCTCGCGGCCCAGCTCGCGGCATTCCCGGACATCACCACTCGGATCGTGGAGCAGAAGGCAGGGCCGCTCGAACTAGGGCAGGCGGATGGAATCGCCTGCCGGACCGTCGAGATGTTCGACGCGTTCGGCTTCAGCGAGCGGCTGCTTCGTGAGGCGTACTGGGTCAACGAGACGGTCTTCTGGCGCCCCGACGAATCCGACCGGACGCGCATCGTCAGAAGCGGTCGGGTGCGGGACACGGAGGAGGGACTGTCCGAGTTCCCCCACCTCATCATCAATCAGGCCCGTGTTCACGACCACCTGCTCGCAGTGATGGCGAACTCCCCGAGCCGGCTGACGCCCGACTACAGCCGAAGCGTGGAGCGGATCGAGGTCGAACCCGCCGCAACTCACCCGGTCGTGGTCACGCTCCGACAGCTCGCGTCCGACGGCACCCCGACAGGCACTCCGACGACGGTTCGAGCCCGCTACGTCGTCGGGTGCGACGGCGCGCGGAGCGCGGTGCGCACCGCGATCGGCCGATCGCTGCGCGGCGATGCCGCCAACCAGGCATGGGGCGTGATGGACGTCCTGGCAGTCACCGACTTCCCCGACATCCGGCTCAAAACGGCGGTGCAGTCCTCGAACGGCGGCAACATCCTGATCATCCCGCGTGAGGGAGGTCACCTGGTTCGCCTCTACATCGAGCTCGACAAGCTCGGCCCCGGCGAGCGCGTGTCGGCGAGGGGGATCACCTCGGACACGCTCATCGCCGCGGCGCGCCGTATCCTGCACCCCTTCTCGTTCGACGTGCAGGAGATCGCTTGGTGGTCGGTCTACGAGATCGGGCAGCGTCTGACGGACCGTTTCGACGACGTGTTCGATGAGGGCCAGGACGAGCCGCACATCTTCATCGCCGGGGATGCGTGCCACACCCACAGCCCGAAGGCGGGCCAAGGCATGAACGTGTCGATGCAGGACGCCTTCAATCTGGGTTGGAAGCTGGCCGCCGTGCTTCGCGGACAGAGCAGTCCCTCGCTGCTGAGGACCTATTCGGACGAGCGGCAGGCCGTCGCTGCCGCGTTGATCGACTTCGACCGCGATTTCGCGAAGATGTTCAGCACGCCTCCGAAGGATCCGACGCGGGCGACCGACGACGGGGTGGATCCTCAGCAGTTCCAGGCCCGCTTCATCGAGAGCGGGCGCTACACGGCCGGAGTCGCGACCCGGTACGAGCGCTCCGTCCTTCGCGGGGAGTCGGCGTATCAGAATCTGGCGAGCGGGTTCCCCATCGGGGAACGATTCCACTCCGCGCCGGTGATCCGTCTCGCCGACGCCAAACCGATGCAACTCGGACACGTCGCCCAGGCAGACGGTCGCTGGCGGATCTACGCCTTCGCCGACGCCGACGATCCTCGAGAAGCGTCGAGCGGGCTCCGTGGCCTGTGCGACTTCCTCGCCGATTCACCCGAGTCGCCGACCCGGCGCTTCACCCCCGAGTTCGCGGACGTGGACGCCGTCTTCGATCTGCGCGCGGTCTTCCAGCAGAGCCACCACGAGATCACGCCCGAGGTCCTGCCGGCGGTGCTGCTGCCCCGCAAGGGGCGGTATGGGCTCGTCGATTACGAGAAGGCGTTCTGTCCCGACCTGCGATCGTCCGAGACGGACGTCTTCGACCTGCGCGGCATCGATCGCCGGCGCGGCGCCGCCGTCGTCGTCCGGCCCGATCAGTACGTCGCGGCCGTCCTGCCGCTCGGCGCATACGACCTGATCACCGAATTCTTCTCGAATTTCATGCTTGCGGCCCCGGCGCGACAAGCGGTCGCGCTGATGCACTGACGGCACGGCCGCCAGCCGCGCCCCACTTCCACACGGAGGGGCCCGCTGTGAGCTACGAAGTAGCAGGGGGTCGCGCGGAATTCCGCGCGACCCCCTGCTATTCACGACGGGCGCTATTGACCGGGCGTCGGCCCGGCGGCCGAGGACGTCAGGGCGTCTGCCGGGGACTCGGTCGGCTTCTCGGTCAGCAGCTTGTCGATCACCGACTGGTAGTAGAGGTAGGACACCTTCGGGTCGGTCGCCTTCAGCCGGGAGAGGGCAGCGTCCGCGTTCGACTTCGTGATGACCTGCAGGCCCGTGTTGAACCAGCCCTTCGGGATGGGCTTCTTGCTGATGAGGTGCTGGAGCAAGAAATACATCGACGTGTAGCCCTGGACGAACCCGTCCTGAGAGACGACGGTATTCAGCGTGCCGTTCTTCACCTCGGTGATGGTCGAGGCCGTGTCACCGCTGGTCGTGCCGATCAGGTATTTCGCGTTCGAGGACTTCTTCACCTTCACGAGGTTCGGCGCGTCCTGGTCGCACACGCCGAAGAATCCCAATGCGTCGCTCTCCTGCGTGGTCACGCGCTGCCACGACGTGAAGTTGCTCGCCGGGTCTCCCGTGACGTTCAGCGCAGCCTTCGTCGTCACGCCTGGCTCGAGCTTGGTCATCTCGCTCTTGAAACCACGCACGACCGCGTCGAGTACCGGTAGCCCAGGCACGCAGACGCCGGGCTGCACATATCCCTTGGCTCCTTTGCCGAGCACCTTCGCCCAGTCGTCTGCCAGAGCGACACCCAGGGCGAACTTGGATGGCCCGAAGTGCGCGCTGGCCTGCGAGGCCGGTGCCGGAACATCGAGCGTCTCGACCGTGATCCCTTTGCTCACCGCATCGTCGATCGGGCGCTGAAACAGTTCTGCCGGAAAGGCACCGACGACGATCCCGTTCGACCCGGCGGCGGCGGCACTCTGGAGCGCGGCCACCTCGGTCGGCGGGTTCAGTCCGGGAGGACCGAACCAGTTGTAGGACTTGACGTTCGCGCTGGATGCCGCCAGCTTGGCGCCGAGGTTCTGATCGGCCGGGAGACCCAGACGTTGGAGCGTGAGCAGGTCGACCCGCATCGTTGCCGGGGCGCTTCCGATCGACGGGAGCTTGACCGTCGCCGCGGACTTCTGCGGCGCCGCCGAGCCGTTGTTCGACCCCGAACAGGCCGTCAGTGCGGCGATGGCGCTCACCGCCGCGACGGCGATGACTGTGCGGCGGATACGGATTCCGTTCAAGGTGTCTCCTCATGACTTGCGCCCGCGTCCGACATCGGGCGCGGATGGTCGAGCGACGTCGATCGACTGCTCGGGGGTACGGCACCGGTGTTGATGGCGTGCAGCAGCACGCTGTGCGACAGGCCGTCGCGGTCGATGGATCCGGTGATTCTGTGCTGGTGGAACACATGGACGCGGTCGCAGAGCTCCGCGAGCTCGAGCAGGTCGCTGGAGATCAGCAGGACGACGCTGCCGCGATCACCGAGTTCCCGAATGAGGCGGTAGATGTCGGCTTTTCCTCCCACGTCGACACCGCGGGTGGGATCGTCGAGGAGGACGAGGTCGTTCGTCATCGACCACCACTTGCCGAACACCAGCTTCTGCTGGTTCCCACCGGACAGGGTGTTCGCTCCGTCGTCCGCATCACCCATCCGGATGTGCAGCTCGTCCCGCAGCATCTCCGCACGCTTTCGAAGCCGGCCCGCCGTGACCAGCGCGCCGAATCGTCCCATCGAGCCCGTCGAGACATGGGACAGGTTGACCGCGATCGATTGGGCCAGCATGAGCCCCTCGTTCTTCCGGTCCGAGGGCACGAAAGCAATCCCTCGCTTCACCGCCTGACGGACGTTGCGCGGCAACCGCTTGCCGTTGGGAAGCACCACCGTTCCAGTACCGCGGACCCGGCCGAACAGCAGGTCGAGTACAGCCGCATGCCCGGCCCCGTCGAGCCCGGCCAGGCCGACGATCTCCCCGGGACGCGCCTCGAACGAGACGTCGTCGATCCGGCCGGCGACGGAGACGCTGGTCAGAGCGAGCCGTCGCTCATCGCGGGGGTCGGGTGCCTGACGCGCAGCGGGTGCTTCGACGACGCCCGAGGGGTTGCCCAGCATGTCAGCGACGACCGCCGCCATCGACGTGTCGGTCGTCAGGGTGTGCTTCACAACAGCGCCGGAACGGAGTACCACGACCTCATCGGCGATGGCGAAGACCTCTTCGAGGCGGTGCGAGACCAGCACGATACCCACGCCTTGGTGGCGCAGGTCGTCGACCACCTCGAGGAGTCGGGCCGTCTCGGCAGGGCGGAGCGCCGAGTTCGGCTCGTCGAGGATGAGGAGTCGGGCATTGGTCGCGAGGGCTTTGGCGACCTCGACGAGCTGGCGATCGGCGAGGCTCAACGTGCCGACGATGGTGGTCGGCGAGACAGCGCTGCCGACCCGATCGAGCAGCACCTTCGCCCTGCTCGCCATTGACCGCTGATCGACGAAGCCGACGCGGCCGGGCTCACGCCGACTGAAGATGTTCGCGGCGACCGACAGGTGCGGGAACAGGCTGAGTTCCTGGAAGACGATCGAGATGCCCATCCGGTTGGCTTCGTCGACCGCTCGGGGGGCGATCGGTTCCCCACCGAGCAGCAGACTGCCGGCGTCGGGTCGCTCAGCCCCGGCGAGGATCCGCATCAGGGTCGACTTGCCGGCACCGTTCTCGCCGACGAGCGCGGTCACTCGGCCTGCTGCGATGTCGAGGTCCACGCCGGCGAGGGCGTGGACCCCACCGAATCGCTTCTCGATGCCGCGCACCGACAGCAGCGGTTCGGCTACCTCCGCCGGAGCGGGGGCGATGCTCACGGTTGCCGCCGGACGCGGCGCACGATCGCGTCGAGGGCCACCGCGGCGACGATGACCGCACCTGTTACGAGCGTCGTCCAGTCTGCGGACACGCCGAATTGGAGCAGGGCGGCATTGATCACGGCGATGACGAACGCGCCGAGCATCGCCCCGACCACTGTGCCGGAGCCCCCGGTGAGTGACGTTCCGCCGATGACGGCTGCGGCGATGACCAGGAGTTCGTAGGACCTGCCGAGGTTCGGGTCGGCTCCGGCGAAGAAGCTCACCGTCATCACCGACGAGACGCCGGCAAGACCCCCGACCAGCGCTGTCGTCTGCATGAGCATGCGTGCCGTCGGGTACCCGGAAAGGATCGCAGCCTGCTTGTTCGAGCCGATCGCGCGAACGCCGAACCCGAAGCGACTCCGCGTGAAGACCAGAGCGAGGACGACGGTGAGGATGACGAGAACCCAGGCGATCGCGGGGAAGCCGAGGTAGCTCCTGCCGAGGACGTCGAACATCGACGTGTCGGACGGACTGTCGGTGATCGAGTTGCTGCCGGAGGCGACGAGTCCGAGGCCCATGTAGAGCGTCAAGGTGCCGAGCGTGACGATGATGACCGGAACACGGAGGACTGTCGCGAGCAGTCCATTGACGAACCCGAGGCCCGCACCGAGCACGATCGAGATAACGCCGGCCAGCCAGGGATCGAGTCCGCTCTGAATCGCGAGCGCCCCGACGACCGCACAGACCATGTAGTTGCCGCCGACCGACAGGTCGACCTCCCCCATCGCGAGGAGGAAGACCATGCCGAGGGAGATGATCCCGAAGAACGCCGCCTGCTGCGCCACGTTCGCAAGCGACGTCACCGTCAAGAACTGCGGGTGCTGTGCGCCGGTCACGAAGACGATGATCAGCAGCGCAGCGATGATTCCGAGTCGCGCGGAGAGCGACGACGTCCGCACGGCCCCGGCGATCGAGCGAGCGGCCGACCGAGTGCTGGGGACGGCGGCACCTCGGGTGTCGCGGGTGGGATCGTCGGACCGTGGTGTGGGATCTCCGTGCACGGGTGCACTCTTTCGCCCCAGGTCGATCTTCGACACGCGAACACTTCCTCTTTGAAGCAGAAACAATCTCTGTTGGGTGGATGTTAGTCAGGATGCTCCCGTGAGGACAAGGGCGCGCTGCTGAGCGGTGGGAAGGCTTCCGCCGAGCAGAGGGTTCAGCTCACGTCTCGAGCGTCGACATCACCTTTCCGACAGCGGACAGCTGTGCGAAGGCTGCGTCCGAAGTGCGCTCATTCGGCGCGGCACAGCAGTCCCGCAGCAGGACGACGTCCAGCCCTAGATCGGCCGCCGCGAACGCGGTGGCCGCAACGACCAGGTGCACGCTCACGCCGCCGAGCAGGACTCGGTCGATGCCGCGTCCGAGGAGCATCGGAGCGAGGTCGGTCCCCGCGAAGCCGCTCATGGTGTCGTGCTCGATGACGATCGCGTCGTCCGCCGCCAGCCGAGCGACGACCCGGACGCCCCAGCTGTGCGGCTGGAAGCCCTCGACCACCCCGGCCCGCAGGTTCAACGCGGTCGACGTGCAGGTGCCTTCTCGTCCAACGAGAACGACGTGGATGATCGGTACGCCGGCGGCTCGCGCCGCGCTCATCGCGCGGAGCACCGCCTCGACTACGCCGGACGATTCAGCCACGGCGGCGATACCGCGCCGGCCGACGATTCCGTCCGGATCGAGCACCTCGTTCTGCAGATGCAGCAGGACGAGCGCCGACCGTCGGTCGGCGGGGAACAGTTCTGATGATGTCACCGGTATCACTTCATTCTCTGTCGTGCAGATCAAGGTTCTGTATGATGATGGCGATGCGACTCGAAGGCGTGCAGTTCGTCGGCCACTCCGATCTCGACGGCAGACCTGAGGGTCTCCAGGTCGTCGGCACAGGCGATCGCGTCTTCATCGCCCATCTGTTCTCCGGCGGATTCACCGAGGTCAGCCTCACCGACCCCCGGCGCCCTCGAGTCCTGAGCTTCACCGCCGCGCCCCCGAACTCCTGGTCGGTCCACCTGCAGGTGCAGGGCGACCTGCTGCTCGTGTCGAACGGTCCGGACATGTGGGCCGCGCCGATCGGCTTCGATCCCGGACGGTCGCTTTTCGAATCCGTGAGCGGATACGCCGCGGGCGTCCGTATCTACGACGTGTCGAAGCCCGGTCATCCACGTGAGATCGGGTTCGCCGACGTCGGCGGCCAGGGGGTGCACCGGATCTGGTTCGAGGGTTCGGATCTCGCCTTCGTCTCGGCCTTTCCCGACGGGTTCGACGAGGGGATCCTGCTCGTACTCGATCTCTCCGATCCCACCGAACCGTTCGAGGTCGACCGGTACTGGATTCCCGGCATGGGCCCGAACGAGGAGGCTCTGCGTACGTGGCCGGACGAGTTCAAGGTCTCGCTGCACCACCCCATCGTTCGTGACGGCTTCGTGTACGGCGCGTGGCGCGACGGGGGCATCACTGTGCAGCCGGTCGCGACGAGCGGTGCACTCGGGTCCGCGACGCGCCTGGTCTGGCCGGGCCCGGACGGCCTGGGCAGCGCAGCGCACACGTCGCTGCCTCTTCCCGAGATGGGGTTGGTCGCTGTGGCCGAGGAAGGCATCGAGAGTGCCGGTGAGCCCCAGCGAAGGTCCGTCTCGATGATCGACGTCCACGATCCATCGGATCCGCGACGTATCGGAACGCTTCCCAGTCCGGAGGTGTCGCCTGTGGCAGGTGCGCGGTTCGGCCCGCACAACCTGTACGAGTATCGGGCGGGAGCGTGGATGGACGGCAGCATCGTCTTCAGCGCTCACCAAGGCGCCGGATTGCTCATCTACCGCGTCGCCGCCGACGGGGAGGCAACCGAAGTGGGCCGATTCGAAGCCGATCCCCCGAGCACGCTGCTGGACCCGCGGCCCGGTCGGGTCGCGGTCCGGCAGACCAACGATGTCTTCGTGACCGCTGATGGCCTGATGGCCGTGGTCGATGCGAACGGCGGCCTCGACATACTGCAGCTCGATCTGCGGTAACGCAGCCGGCGCCGTCCTACACCTGCTCCACGATCGGCGTGAGACCCCGTTCCAGGTAGTCCCACACGGCTCGGATGGAGCTCTCCGGATAGATGTGCCCGCGCTTCGCGATCGACTCCTCCGGTGAAGTCCAACTCGGCCACCCGCCGAACCCGGTGGTGATGAGCTGTTGCTGACAGGCCATCTCCAGCAGGATCGCCGCGATCGTCGCTTCGCGAACGTCCGCTCCGACAGTGACGATCCCGTGGTTCACGAGGAAAACCGCGCGCGCATCACCCAGTGCCGCAGCGACTGCGTCACCGAGCTGCTCGGTGAGGATGAGGTCGGTCGTCTCGACGAAGCGCGGGACACCGTGTGGGGCGAAGAAATTTGCGGCGTGGCTCACCGGGCGCAGTGACGCCCCTGACGATGCGAGTGCGACGGAATAGGGACTGTGGACATGGACGACGCCCCCGACGTCCGGGCGGGCGGCCATGACCTGGGTGTGGATCGGGTATTCGCTGTGCCGTTGTCCACCGCCATCGAGCAGTGCTCCGTCCCAGCCGACGAGGTGGACGCGGTCGGGTGTGATCTCCTCGAGGCCCCAGTGGGCCGACTTGAGCCACGCACCCCGTCCCTCCACGTCCCGTGCTGACGCGTGGCCCCAGATCAGGTCGCTGTGCCCGGCGTTCCCCAGAATCCGGGATGCCGTCGCGACGAGGTCGCGTGGATCGTCTGACATTGAAGGTCCTTCCTCAGGAGGCTGTTCGTTCGTCATCGTCGGCTTCTGCTCATCCTTCGCGGACGAGGCCGGCGGCCATGGAGGGGCTGTATCCGGTTTCGACAACGACGTCGACGACCACGGGACGCCCGGATCGGAACAGGTCCACAGCCGTGCGGAGGGCGTTCGCCAAATCGTGAACTGCGCTGATCGGCCCGATCCCCTCGAGGCCCTGGGCACGGGCGAGACCGGCCAGATCGGGCGCCGGGTCGTCGATCCGCTGGCCGATCCACTTGCGCGAAGCGTCCCTGCCCCGGGTCTCGGCGACCTTCTGCTGGTGCACCTCGTCGTTGAAGTAGGAGCGATTGTTCGACACGATCGCCAGCAGCGGGATGGCGTTGTGCGCCGCAGTCCAGAGCGCCTGCACACCCATCAGGTAATCCCCGTCGCCGAGCACGCCGACGGCAATTCGACCCGTGCCCCGCAGGGCGAGTGCGGCGCCGACGAGCATGCCGGGTCCGGAGCCGATTCCGCCTCCTCCGTCATAGCCGAGGTAGTCGAGGGGGTGTTCGAACGGCCAGGCTGCACCGTCCCAGCCGAGTGGAAGGCGGACGAGCGTGGTGTCGACATCATGCAGAACCTCTCTTAAGGTCTGCGCGAGCAGGGGCAGCGTGATCGCGTCGGATGCGGGCCCGCCGTCGGCTTCCGCCGCGGTCCGCTCCAGCACGGACGAGGCGCCCCCTGAGGCTTTGGAGCGATACCCACCCGAGCCGGACGGGAGCGGCGCACCGGCCGACGACGCGGCGACCAGCTGGGCCACCCCGATATCTGGGTTGATGGGCAGGGTCACGTCGGCCGGGATGCGGGAGAAGTGGTCCTTGCTCCATCCGTTGTGCAACTGCGCGTCTTGGCTGACGTTCACCACGTAGCGCGCTCCGACCGCCGGTGCCTGAGCGAGGGTGCCGCCGAGGTCGATCCAGTCGAAGGCGACCACCACGTCTGCCTCCGCAAGCACCCGCTGCCCATGGGTTGACAGGAAGAACGCCGGTCCCGGGACATGCGCCGGGTGCGTGGTCGGGAACGAGGCGCCGGCCTTCAGGTCGGTGATGACGCGAGCACCGACCTGCTCCGCCAATGACACACGATGTGCCCAGTCCTCGGGACTGCGGCTCAGTCGTCCAAGCAGGAACACGGGGGACGCAGCGCTCTGGAGTCGTGCAACGACGTCGGCGACGATGCCGGCGGGTGCCTCGGGCGGCGTGACGACCGGCTCGGACGTCGGCTTCGGCAGTGCGACGGGCTGCTCGAGCCTGGCCTCCTGGACCGTGGTGTCCAGAACGACGTAAGTCGGTGCCATCGGAGGAGTGCGGACGATGTCCCACGCCCGGATCAGCGAGTCGACGGTAGCCGGGAGGGACGCGGGCTGGTCGTCCCATTTGATGTAGTTGCGCACGATCGACGCCTGATCGCCCGATGAATGGATCCAGTCGATCCAGGGACGGCGACGAGCGGAGTCGACCGGCCCGTTCGCGCCGATGATGAACACCGGGACACGGTCGGCCCAGGCGTTGTAGATCGCCATGCTCGCGTGCATCAGTCCGACGTTGCTGTGCAGAGCGACCGCCATCGGCGTGCCCGTCACCTTCGCGTAGCCGTGGGCCAGGGCGACGGCATGCTCCTCATGCAGGCACATCAGGATCTCCGGGCCCTGTGCGCCCAGGTGGTTCACGAGGCTGTCGTGCAGCCCGCGGAAGCTCGCCCCCGGGTTCAGGGCGATGAAGGGCACGCCCGTCTCGCGGAGGAAGTCGGCGACGACATCGCTGCCCCACCTGGACTCGTTCGCGTCATCGTTCACGGAATCATCACCGTCGTCGTCTTGGTCTCGGTGTACGAGAGCAGCTCCTCAAGGCATTCCTCGCGGCCGAAACCGGACGACTTCGTTCCGCCGAACGGGAGACCCCAGAAGTGACGGCTGCCGCTGTTGATGAGCACGTGTCCCACATGCAACTCGCGCGCGATGCGATGCGCGGAGGACAAGTTGCTGGTCCACACCGATGCGGTCAGTCCGTAGTCGACCGAGTTGGCGATCTCAACCGCCTCCTCCTCCGTGCGGAAAGTCATTGCGGCGAGCACCGGGCCGAAGACCTCTTCTTGACCCAACCTGCTGTGCGCTCCGACGTCGGCGATGAGCGTCGGCGCGACGAACCAACCGTGCTCATCGACCGTGTCCGGGCGGCCGCCGCCTGCGACGAGGCGTCCACCGTCGCCGAGACCGACCTCGATGTAGTGCATCGACTTGTCGTACTGCGCCTCGGACACCACGGCGCCCATCTCGCTCGACTCGTCCAACGGATCGCCGACGCGGATCTCCGCCAGAATCGCTCCGACTCGCTCGAGCACGTCGGTCGCGATCGATTCATGCACCAGCAGCCGACTCGTCGATCCGCAGCTCTGACCTGCCGACGCCGTGAAGTTCATGCCGGCCACGGCACCGGCGGCGGCGGCGGCGAGATCGGCGTCCGGGAGGACGATCTGAGCATTCTTTCCACCGAGTTCGAGCGTGACGTGCTTCACACCGGCGTCGGCCGCGTCGCGTTGAATGCTTCGTCCCGTCACCGCCGAGCCGATGAATCCGATGCGGCGGATGAGTGGATGCCGAACGATCGCACGACCGCTCACGCTGCCGCGGCCCGATATCGCGATGAGCACGTCCGGCGGCAGCACTTCTGCCGCGAGTTCTGCGAACCGCAGCGTCGACAGCGGCGCCTGATCCGGCGCCTTCAGGATGACCGCGTTCCCGGCGACCAACGGCGCGGCGGCCTTCGAAGCGGCGAAGAACAGCGGGTGGTTGAAGGCACCGATACGAGCGACCACGCCGTACGGCTCGCTCGTCGTGTAGTGCAGATTGTTGCTGACCGGCAGCGTTCGGCCGCCGAGTTCGAGCGCGTAGTCGGCGAAGATGTTCATCAATTCGACCGCGCCCTCGACATCGAGGCGAGTCGAGCGGAGCGGCGCACCGATGTCGAGCGAGTCGAGTCGAGCGAGTTCTTCGCGATGTTCCAGAAGCAGTGTCCCCAGCCGACGAACGAGTGACGCCCGCTCGCGCGGCGTCCTCCTCGCCCAGGCGAGCTGCGCGGCGGCTGCCGCTTCGACGGCGCGATCCACGTCGGCGGCGGTCGCGTCGGGAACCTCGGCAAGCTGCTGCCCGGTGCTCGGGTTCTCAACGGCGTACACGCCGACGGGCTCGAGCGGGGCGCCACCGATCAGCGTCCGCCACGGGCGTTCGGCCACCGATGTGTCAGGCATCTGACTCGACTTCATTGTCTGTCCTGCAGAAGAGCATTCTGCAAACTGTATGGCTCGCCCGACGACCCGTCAAGGACTCCCTCAGCCCAGCGCCTCGCCAAGACGTCTCGCCACCGGAAACAGTGCGTCAGCCATACCGCGAGCCGCTCGCGCGGGAAGGCGGGTCGCGGGAGCGGAGATGCTGAGCGCAAGCCGAAGCCCCGGGACGCTCGTCGGAATCGCGACCGACACGGACGCCACCCCCTCCTCGCTCTCCTCTCGATTGACGGCATACCCGATGCGCCTGGTGTTGGCCAATTGGCGCTCGAGTTCCGCCCGGTCGGAGATCGACTTCTCCGTGAGTGTCGCCAGTGTCGCCTCGGGATAGAGCCGGTGGAGCTCGGCCGGGGAGAGCTCGGCGAGCATCGCCTTGCCGATCGAAGTACAGTGCGCCGGCAGCGACTTGCCGAGCCGCGAGGCGACGCGAACCGCCTTGCGGCTCTCGATCCCGTCCATGAAGCGAACGTTCGGGCCCTCGAGCATCCCCAGGTGGATCGTCTCGTTGAGCGAGTCGTTCAGCTCCTGCAGAAAGGGCCGCCCGACCTGGTTGATGTTCATCCGTCCGATGACGGAGAACGCCACACCGGTCAAAGCCGGGCCGGGACCGTAGGCCTTGGTCTGAGAGTCCTGCCGGACGAATCCACGGTACTGCAGCATCGCAAGCACCCGATGCGCGGTGGAGGACGCCACGTCGAGGTACGCGCTGGCGTCAGTGAGGCGGATGTTCGGCTCCTCGCCGAGCAGCAGGATGAGCTTCAGGGCGTTGTCGACCGACTCGATCGGGTACTGCGGCAGGCCGAGTGGTTCAGGACCCACACCACCTGACGGCAAACTCTGCACAGCAGAAACATACGCTAACTGGCGAGATTTTTTAGGGCTGACATGGTTCAGGCCTTCAGCACCTCCGTCGCTCATCGCCCAGATCTCCTCGGACGGGTGCCGCCATCGTTCGGGTTGGTGGATCGGTGCGCCTCTTCCTCGTTTGAACACGCTTCTTGACTGAGAGGGTCACTCCTTCTACAGTGTGCAGAACAATCTTCTGCAGGACAGATTGTGCGGCCGCGTATCAGGACGACGACTTGGCCTGCGTGTCGAGAAACAGCGAAGGAGCTGAAGATGGCCAACCACGACCCTGAGGGCAAGGTCGCCGTCGTAACCGGTGCGGCTCAAGGCATCGGACGGGCGTATGCGACTCGTCTCGCCAAGGAGGGCTACACGGTTGCACTCGCCGATCTCGCCGACTCGGCCGACACTGCAACCGGGATTGCCGGATTCGACGGAGCGTCGGCGTCGTTCATCGTCGACGTCAGTGACCCGGGCAGTGTCGCTGACCTCGGCAAGGATGTGCTTTCGACTCTCGGTCGCTGCGACATCCTCATCAACAACGCCGGCATCTACCCCTTCCAGACCTGGGACGAGATCGAGTTCTCAGACTGGCGGAAGGTCCTGTCCGTGAACCTCGATTCGATGTTCCTCACCGCTAAGGCCTTTACGCCGGGTATGCGCGAGCGGAACTGGGGCCGTGTCGTGAACCAAGCCTCCGATGTATTCGGAATCGTTATCAGCGGCGTCACCCACTACACGGCCTCCAAAGGCGGCGTAATCGGACTCACGCGCGCGCTTGCGACGGAGTTGGGACCGCAGGGCGTGACCGTCAACGCGATCGCACCGGGGCTCACTCGAACGCCCGGAACTATGTCCCGTCAAGCCGATCCAACGTCGCTCGAGGACCCCGAGGAGATGGTCCAGTTCGCTCGGGGGCAGGCGATTCCTCGCGTTGAACGGCCGGAAGATCTTGCCGGAGTTATGGCTTTCTTGGTCTCCGAGGACGCCGCGTTCGTAACTGGACAGACCATTTGGGTCGATGGCGGACTAGTCCGCGCCTAGTAGACGGATCCGGTGCGTTCCTCCGGCCTGTCCGGGTACACATCGGTCTATGGCAATCAATCCCCGTCGCGTCGCAAGATATAGCTCGTTACAAATTCTCGAGTCAAAGATGATTGGACAACAGTGAAAAGATCTGTCCGCGGAGCGGTTATACTCACTGCTTCGGCTCTACTCGTATCCTCTCTTGCTGCATGCAGCACCGATGGGCCGAGTGCTCAGCCATCGTCGAGCACCTCAGCAAGTGCGCCGAAACTGACTTACGACGGCGTCGAAGCAGGTCTGCCCACCTCCTACACCGGAGTGTCGACGCCGCCGACGGGTTTCACGGTCGGCTACATGAACATCTACTCGGCGATCCCTTCGCTGCAAGCCGGCGAGGCAGCCGCGAAGGCCGAGGTGCTGAAACACAGCGGAAAGTTCATCTCGAAGGACGACCAGCTCGACGTCACCACGCAGGTGAACAACTGCAACCAGCTCATCGCGCAGAAGGTCAACGCGATCCTTCTCTACCCGCTTGATCCGAACTCGCTGGCTCCGTGCTTCAAAGCGGCGGCCGCGGCCCAAATCGTTGTGATACCGCAGAACGCGCCCGTCGCCGCGGATCAGCCCCTCATCGCAACGCTGCGTACGGACATCGTGCAAGGCTTTGACCACGACGCCTTCCTCCGTGCTCAGGCGGTCGCGAACGCAGACCCGGGTAGTCCGTATGCCATCATCGGACTCGCGGCTCCGGTCGCTGGTCTGACGTACTTCGCAAAGCGGCAGAAGTACTGGGCCGACAAATTTGGGCTCAAGTTCCTGGGCGAGGTCGACGCACAATCTGACAACGCAGCGGGTGCGTCGGCAGCCGCGGGATCACTCCTTGCGAAATATCCAACAGTGAAAACAATTTTCGCCTACAACGACAACACCGGCCTTGCCGCTTCGTCCACCGCTCGAGGGTCTTCACGTACGGACGTGCGGATCGTAGCGAGCGACGGACAGCCGGCGGCGATCGCCGGGGTGAAGAGCGGCGTGTTATGGGGTGTGACGCAGATCGACTTCAAGGCGATAGGTACGAATCAGGCGGATGCGGCGATGGTGCTCATCGGTAGTCCGAAGGCAAAGGTACCGCCCTTCGTCACTACCCCGATGAAGTTCATCACGAAATCAAACGTCTCGTCGGCATCCCAGTGACGGTCGAGACGGTTGTCCCTCCTCTACTGAACCTGGAGGGAATCAGCAAGCGTTTCGGGGGTATCCGCGCCCTGCGGGACGGTCGACTTAGGATTGACCGCCCTGGAACCGTCCATGGATTAATCGGCGAAAATGGATCGGGTAAGTCCACGATCCTCGGCGTCCTTTCTGGACAGGTGCGGCCTGACGAAGGATCGTTGCAGGTCGACGGGAAGCCCGTGAATTTCTTGTCGCCGGTCGATGCGCTGCGCACCGGCATCGCGATGGTGTCGCAGGAGACCGCACTAGCACCGATGCTCTCAGTGACCGAGAACATCCTGCTCGGACATCGCCTCGTCAGAGGACGGACCGGTATCGATTGGCCCCGTTCGCACGAACGAGCAAGCTCGATTCTCGACCGACTCGGACTGGACTACGATCCGCGTGCCCTGGTCGGCACGCTTCGTCCGGATCGTCGCCAGATGGTGGAGATCGCGCGGGCGCTCTCCATGGACTCACGCGTCCTCATTCTCGATGAGCCCACCAGTTCCCTCAGCGAGGACGGGGTCAGCGCGATCTTCCAGGTGATCAGGAACCTCAGCACAGGCGGGGTGTCGACGATCCTCGTCACGCATCGCCTCAGTGAGCTATTCGAGATCTGCGACGACCTCACCGTGCTGCGGGACGGCCGCACGGTTGCAAGCGGGGCGGCACGGTCGTTCAACGCCGACACGCTGGTGGCCGCAATGGTGGGCGATTCGAGGGCGGCCGAGCGTGTTCCGCGCGGTAAATCTTCCGGTCGAAACGGACAGCGCCACGCGGATCCCGTACTGAAGCTCAGTGCTGTCTCGTCCGCACCGGACCTTCACAACGTCGACCTCTCTCTCTACCGTGGCGAGATCGTCGGATTGGCGGGGCTGGTCGGCGCTGGACGCAGCGACCTCCTTGAAGCGGTGTTCGGTTCGAGGGGCCGGTCGGGAACGGTCCTCATCGATGGGATCCCGCTGGCGTCCGATCATCCATCGTCGTCGATAAGCCGCGGTATCGGATATGTGCCTCCCGATCGGAAGACCGGGGGCGTAATACTCGGCATGTCCGTCTTCGACAATCTGATGATGGTCGCCGGGAGCTCGCGATTCCGTGGCTCACCTCCGCGCACAAGTCGCGACGTGGTGGCGACCCGTCGGGTCTCAGAGAGCGTGCGGATACGCGCGAACGGGGCCAACGTGCCCGTTGGCACCCTCAGCGGTGGTAACCAGCAGAAGGTCGCTCTCGGCAAATGGCTGGTCAACCCTCCGAAAGTACTGCTACTCGACGAGCCGAGTCGAGGCGTCGACGTCGCCGCGAAGGCGGAGATCCACCAAATCCTTACTGAGCTGGCCGACCGAGGCGTAGCTCTGCTGGTGAGTTCATCT
Source organism: uncultured Amnibacterium sp. (assembly GCF_964250715.1). GTDB lineage: Bacteria > Actinomycetota > Actinomycetes > Actinomycetales > Microbacteriaceae > Amnibacterium. The sequence goes on along the minus strand of NZ_CAXUGX010000001.1, from coordinate 350,937 downwards.
GAGAACGACGAACTACTCACGATCTGCGACCGGATCGCGGTCATGCTCCACGGCCGAATCGTCGCTGAGGTACTGAGGGACGAGGCCGACGAAGCATTGCTCTCCGGTCTAGCGGGAGGTCACCTTGACCACTGAAGTATCTTCTCGGCCATCCGCCTGGACGACGATTTGGCGAGGGTCCCGGCCCTTCCGGCCCGTCCTGTTCGTCCTGGTTATCGTCTTCGTCGTCCTGGCAGTCACACAGCCAGCATTTGCGACCACCGCTAATCTGCAGAATCTGCTGACGGCGGTGTCGGTTCTCTGGATTGTATCCATGGGGATGACCCTGGTGCTGATCACCGCTGGCGCCGACCTCTCCGTTGCGCCAGTCGGTGCGCTCATTGGAATATTGCTCGCAAAGCTAATTGGTGCCGGCGTCCCGGCGTGGCTGGGAATTATCGTCAGTTTAGTCGCCGGCTCCGCTATCGGTGCCTTCATCAACGGCGTGCTCATCGGTCGACTCGGCGTTTCGTTCTTCGTCGTGACCTTGGCAACCATGACTGGATTCACAGGTATCGTGAATCTCTGGTCGAATACCGAGTCAATTCCAGTTAACTCACCCGCTATCCTCGACCTAGCAGTCACCCGGTTTCTTGGGCTCTCTGGGCCTGTCTACATCATGATCATTCTATTCGCCGTGACTTTGTTTATCCAGCAACGCACGTTCTTCGGCCGGGACGTCTACGCCGTCGGGGGCAGTCTCACCGCTGCTCGCCTCTCAGGTATCCGAGTTCCACGCACCATCATGCTGGTATATGGCTTCTCGGGCTTCTGTGCCGCGATCGGCGGCATCGTCGCTATCTCACGTATTGGCGTCGCCTCGCCGCAGGTGGATAATAACCTCCCACTACAGGCCATAGCCGCAGTACTCCTAGGGGGAACTTTACTCAGCGGAGGTGTTGGCGGCGTGATCGGCACCGCGATGGGTGTCCTGTTCATCGGAGTGCTATCGAACGGGCTCAGTATCTCAGGCGTGCCGAGCTTCTGGCAGCAGATTGTAACCGGAGTAATCCTCATAGTCGCCGTGCTTGGCGATCGAATAGGGCTAACCCGGCGTTCGCGGTCGACGCCTGAGTCGTCGACCGCACAACCGGCCAAGGCGAATATTAGCAAATAACATCACCACTCTCACCATCAGATCGCACGAACGAAGGAATGTGAACACATGCGCGGGCTCCAGGAAAAAGTCATCATCGTCGCCGGCGGGGCTACCGGCATAGGGGCCGCAGTCGCCGAACGACTCGCGGAGGAGGGCGCTGAAGTCGTTATTGGCGATGTGAATATCACAAGGGCCGAACAGACGGCGGCAACTCTTCGGGACCTAGGAGGGGAGGTGACCGCTCTCGAGTTCGACATCACGAATGAGGAGTCGGTACGTGACCTCGTCGAAACTGTGATCACTCGACACGGTCGACTGGACGGACTTCACGCAAATGCCGCCGACCTGAGCGCAGCCACGTTCGGCGCCGACGACAACGCCGTGAACGTGCCGATCGCGGTCTGGGATCGAACGCTCGACGTCGCGCTGAAAGGTCACCTTTACTTGGTTCGGCACGCAGTTCCGAAGATGATTGCGGGCGGTGGTGGCGCAATCGTGCACACCTCGTCAACCGCCGCGTTCATGGGCGAGCCACTGCACGTCGCTTATGGCGTCGCAAAATCGGGCGTTACCGCTCTGATGCGGCACACCTCAGCTCGGTGGGGTAAAGAAGGTATTCGCTCTAATGCTGTAGCGCCGGGTCTTACGCGGACCGAGGTCGTCCTGGCGGAGGCTGCCGAGCGTCCGGAGTGGCACGAGCAGGTACGGGATTCTATCCACGCGACCCGACTCGGCCTCCCATCGGATATCGCCTCCGCGGTTTCTTTCCTGCTGTCCGACGACGCGTCCTGGATTACTGGCCAGGTTTACAGCATCGACGGCGGTCAGCTCCTGCGCTAGACGACGCTGGACATCTGAGGAGGGGAGCACGGCTTTGGAGCTTGGCCTTGAGGGCAAAGTCGTCATGGTGACCGGCGCCGGGCAAGGAATCGGCCTGGCTATTGCTCGCGCGTTCGCTGCGGAAGGAGCCCAGGTGGTCGGGGGCGACCTGCGCACCGCGGCGATCGATGCCATCGAAGCCCGCCGCTCACCCCTTGCCTCGGTAGTGGACTTCTCAGATGCCGACCAGATTGAGGCGTGGGTTGAGGGCACGGTGTCGGCGCTCGGTGTGATCGACGTACTAGTTAATAACGTCGGTCTTGCGCCGTACCGCGCAGGATTCCTCAGTGTCACGGACGCCGAATGGATGAGGCTGATGGACATCAACTTCTTCGCCATGGTAAGGACGACCCGTTCAGTGCTCCCGCATATGGCGGCAAAGGGACGAGGTGCGATCGTTAGTATCGCCAGCGATGCCGGTCGGCAGCCGGACCCCTTCTTCGTCGATTACGCAGTGACAAAGTCTGCGGTCCTCAGTCTATCGAAAAGTCTTTCCATCGAATTTGGTCCATCGGGAATCAGGTCGAATTGTATTTCACCGGGACCGACGGCGACCCCCGCGATGGACGACTTTCTGACCAGCATGTCGGCCGAGGTGGGAAAAACTTTTGAGGACACCAAGACCTACTTCGCGCGAGATTTGCGCCAACTACCCCTCGGACGTATGAACGAGCCCGAAGACGTGGCTGCGGTGGCGGTATTCCTCGCCTCGGATTCTGCTCGGCAGATTACCGGAGCCGCTTATTCGGTCGACGCCGGCTCTCATCGGTACGTCTAAGCCTTGATCAGCAGGACACTCATGGAGGATCATATGCAGCACCTCGCCAAGTTCGTCTACCTCAAAGTACGTCCCGAAAAAAAGACGGACTTCATGCAGCTACTCGAGGTGAATCGACTGCACACACAGAACGAGCCTGGCACGCTCGAGTGGACCCTGATGTCGGTTGAGGGCGAACCCGACAGCGTCGCGATGTTCGAAACCTACGACGGCCAGCAGGGATCGGATGAACATGACAAGTCGCCCGCGCTCGCGGCCGTGCTCGCGGCTCTTGGCGATAGCGTCGAGTCGGAGCCGGTCATCATGAACCTCGTAGTCGACCGTTACAAGCTGGATGACCCGCCCGAGCGCTGAGTCGCCGGGCGGACACTGTGATCTGCCCTACGGCGATCTCAGTCGGACCTCTGCTTGCGTGACGTGTCTGACCTCTGCTCGAAGGTCAGTGTCGCTACCTAGCAGAGTGCTATTCTGCGTATAAGAATAGTCGTAGAGCGACGACGGAGGGAAGGCGCGGTGGCTCAGATCGTGGCCGGGATCGGTGTTCCGCACACCCCCGCATTTGCATCGAATGTCCGAGTTGGCGATGAGTCGGACGAGACGGCACGGTGCTATCGAGGGATCGCCGATCAACTCTCCGCCGCGCATGCGGACGTCCTGGTGATGTTCTCCACCGACCACCTGAACACGTTCTTCTTCGATAACTTCCCGACCCTCAGCGTCGGAGTCGCCCCGTCGACGAGCGGTCCGAACGATGGGACCCCGGGCCTCAAGCACGTCGACCTCGCTGTGCATGAGGCACTCGCCGAGCACATCCGGGTGTCGTCGATCCTCGCCGGGTTCGATATCTCGCTCACTCAGGAGTTCACACTCGACCACTCCTGGCTGGTACCGCTGCAGTTCTTCGGCCCCGCCGCCGACATGCCCATCGTCCCGGTCTTCGTCAACGGGCACATCCCACCGCTGCCCTCCGCGCGACGGGCGTGGGCCCTCGGCGAGGCCGTTGGAGCTGCAATCAGGCGATGGCCCGAAGACCTGCGCGTGGTCGTACTCGGGAGCGGCAGTTTTTCCCTCGATGTAGGCGGCCATTTCATTGAGCCCAAGAAGATCTTCGGCGTTCCGGACCCCGCTTGGGCCGAACAGGTGCACTTGCTTCTGGCAGCCGGTGACCATGAACGATTACTGAGCGTTGCGACACGCGCGCGCATGGCCGCCGCTGGGAACGTCGGCGGTGAGCTGCTGAACTGGCTGGCGATGATCGCTGCGATCGGTGGCGGCACGCCGACCACGCTGGACATGCAACCGCAGTTCGGGCACGGCTATGGGTTCTGGAGTCTCGCATGAGCGCGTACCAGGTTGGAAAGTTCTGCCGCGCCTGTCTTATGGATGAGCGCGTTCGCAACGTCGCGCAGAGGGATCCTGAGGCGGCACTCGACGAGTTCGACTTGACGGCAACGGAGCGGACGCTGCTGCTCGCCGGTGAGGTCGGCAAGCTGTCCCTCGCGGGTAGCAACGCGTTCCTGCTGTCCTACCTGCCGCGCTGGAACCTGTTCGGTCTCGATGTCGACCTGTACAGCGAGCGCATGCGGGCGGTCGCAGGGTCCGTGGTCCCGCTCAACCACGAGACCGACGAACTCGGACTGCTTCCGGACTAATAGGACGCTTGCGCGGTGCGCTGGGACGCACCTCGAGCTCTGTCCTGCATCCGGTGTGGAGCCTGTCTCAGAACGCCTCGCGAAGAGTCTCGACAGCGGACGAGCGGGCTGGTGCTACATCCGCTTCGGCGGTCCGCCGCGCACGTGGTCGATGGGGTGTCGTTGCATGCGGTGTCGGGGTAGTGGCGGCCCGCGCCAGCCCTTCGGTACCAGGTGCGGTCGCTTCGCGTGGAGCCGGATCTCGTGCCGGTCGGTGTTGTGGATCAGATGATGGTGGTGGCTGCACAGCAGTACCCCGTTGTCGATGTCGGTGGGTCCCTGATCGCGGTGCCACCAGGCGATGTGGTGCGCGTCGGTCCACGCGACCGGGGCGGTGCAGCCGGGCCACGCGCAGCCGCCGTCGCGTGCGGCGAGGGCTTTCTTCTGTGCGGGCGTGAACAGGCGGTTCGAGAGCCCCAGGTAGAGCGCCTCACCCTGCTCCCCGGTGATCAGCAGTCGTGTGCGTCCGTCGCAGGCGATCCGTTCCACGGTAGGGACGGGGAGTCGGGTGAGGATCCCCTCCGGCCAGCCACCACCAGAACGCTCGTCCAGGTCGGTGGCGGTGACGTGGACGACGACCTCGTGAACGGCCTTCGTCCCGACGGTCCCGTCGTGTTCGGCCTGGACTCCTGCGGTGATGATGGCGGCGAAGGTGTCGAAGTCGTATTGCGTCGTGGTCCGCTGGTCCCCGTCGGTTTCCCGCCAGGTGGACTCCAGATCCTCGGCGTCCTCACCGCCGGGAGGCTGGTACGTCATCCGCACCCCACGCCGGTGTGCTTGTAACGCTTCCCGGAGGAGTGCGGCCACTTCCGGGGTCGCGCGTCCGGTGAACGACGTCAATCCATCCACCCCGAGGCGTCCGAGCCGGAACGCACGTTTCTGTCGTCGGGCTTCGTCAGCGGGTTCAGTACCGTCCGGATCGAGGTACTCCGCCCACGTCGCGGTCTGCACATGCAGCAGGTCCGGTGTAAGGATCCCGGCGGCTTCAGCCAGTTGGGCTTCCGCGATCTCCAGGTTGTCGATCGTGGTCCGCTTCCTGACGGAGTTCAGGGTCTCCACCACCAGCCGGGCGGCTTCGACACCCACCTCACCCGCGTTCACCGCGGCGGTCATCACCGGGTACCGGCCGGGCAGCTCATCGCCGGTCAGGCCGAGGCGGGGCATTAGGGCGGTGCCGACCCCGATCCGACGCTTCGCTTCCTTCGTCCCGATCCGGGCGACCGTGGAGACCAGGTCCGCGCCATCGCGGGCGTCGTACTGCTCGGCGAGACCATTCGGGCTCAACTGCACCCGGGACCGCCACTCCACCTCCGCGGCGGCACGGACCCGGCGGGCATCGACGACCCGACCGATCGCCTCCCACCCCTCCACCGCAGCAAGCACCTCGCCATCCGTCGCAGTCCGCGGCAGGACGGGTGCAGCGAGCACCGCAGCGAACGCGCCGTCCAGCGCTTCGCGGGTCGCGGCTGCTGCGGTGTGCATACCTGCACTCAACCACCCACCACCGACACTCCCTCCGGGACTGAGATCCGTCCTCAATCAGCGGAATCGCACCTCAGCGACCGGCGCGTCGACTCCTCCACAACGGCCCTCAGTGCGGGGTTGGACACAGGGCAAGACGCAGTACCAGTCAGGCTGTGAAGGAGTCCCAGCCGGCACGGCCGGAAGGCGGTGTAACACCGTCGATCCGCACCTCGGGCTCCCCCGCACGAACAACACCCAGCAGGCGGAATCCGCCGGGCAGCGTCGCCTCCGCAGGGAAGCAGGCGAGCAGGCCGTGGTCCTCGCCGCCGGCCAGGACGAACCGCATCGGCTCTTCGCCCAGATCCGGGAGCGCAGCGGCGACGGCCGACGCGTGCTCCGATAAGGCGGTCGCATCCAGATCGAGTACCACGCCGCTCGCCCGCGCGATCCGTCCGGCGTCGATCAGCAGGCCGTCGGAGACGTCGAGCATCGCGGTCGCTCCGGCCAGGGCTGCGCGCGGGCCGTCCCCGATCGGCGGGCGAGGAGCGAGCTGGGCCGCGAGCGCGTCCGGGTTCTCGGCACGAAGGGCGGCAGCCGATGCGACGTCGGGGTTCCCGTCCTCATCGACAGCCCGCGCGAAGAGCAGGTGCAGCGCGGCGCCGGCCAGGCCGAGCCGGCCCGAATAGGCCAGCACGTCGCCCGCCCGCGCCCCGTCACGGCGGATCGGCTCGCGGCCCTGCAACGACCCGACGGCGGTGACCGCGATCGTGAAGACCGGCGAGACGGTCAGGTCGCCGCCGACCACACCGCACTCCGGAGCCAGGTCCCGGCAGGCCGCCGCAACCCCGTCCGCGAACGCCTCCAGATCCGGCACCGGCGTCGGCGCGGGAACGGCGAGCGCGATCATCAGGGCGACCGGAACCGCGCCCATCGCGGCGATGTCCGAGAAGTTCGTCGCCACCGCCTTGCGGCCGAGATCCTCCGGGGTCGACCACGCAGTGCGAAAGTCCGGCCCTTCCACCATCACGTCGGTGGTCAGCACCGCGCGGCCGTCGGCGACCGCGAGCACCGCGGCGTCATCGCCCGGCCCCAGCACGGTCGCGACGCCGGTCGGCAGGCGCGGGATGATCCGGGCGAGCGCCGCCCGCTCCCCCACGGCTCCGACCGAGTCCGTCGAGATCCGAGCAGCGCTCACGGCGTCGGGGCCGGAGTCGGCGTCGGAGCCGGAGTCGGAGTCGCCGGGTCGGCCGCCACGCAGCGGGCCGTCTGCGTCGGGATGGCGGACTTGATCGCATCGGAGATCGGTGGGAGTGCGACGCTGCTGCCGATCCTCGCGGTGTCGATGACCAGTTGCACGGCAGGGGTGCGCCCGAAGGTGGTGACGACGTACTGCTGCGTCCCAGGGACGGGACGGGCGAGCCAGTCCACGCCCCCGAACTCGAGGCACTGGTCCGTTGTCGCGCCGGGCGGGGTCACTCCGCAGCGCAGCACCACGCTCGGCGGATTCCCGGTCCCCCAGGCCGCCGTGCCCTGCTGATCGGTCAGCCGCTTCGCCGCCGAGCCGACCGTCGCCGGCAGCCGGACGCTGATCGCGGCGCAGCCCTTGGCGGTCTGATGGGGCGCGGTCGGCAGGCTGACCGTCGGTGCACACGCGGTCAGCAGCAGCAGAGACGCGACGGCGAGCGGAGCGAGCAGCAGACGGCGCAGACGGCGGTGCGGCGGCCGGATCACAGCAGCGCGAGGCGGATCAGGGTGTCGATCAGCTCGGGATAGCCGACCCCCGACTGCTGCCAGCACCGCGGAAACATCGACACCGGAGTGAAGCCCGGCATCGTGTTGATCTCGTTGACGACGAATCCGGACTCGGTGAGGAAGACGTCCACGCGCGCCAGCCCGCGCCCGTCGATCGCCTGGAACGCTCGCGCAGCGATGCGCTGCAACTCCGCGTGCTCGCGGTCGGTGAGCGACGCGGGGCACACCAGGTCGACGCCGGGAGCGTCCAGGTATTTGGCGTCGAAGTCGTAGAAATCGCGTCCGGTGACCACGATCTCGCCGGCGACGGAGATCCGCGGTGCGCCGCCGGCCAGGTCGCCGAGCACCCCGCACTCGATCTCGCGCCCCACCATCTGCCGCTCCACGAGCACCCGGGAGTCCTCGGCGAACGCCACGTCGAGGGCTGCGTCCAACCCCTCCTCCCCCGTCACCCGCGTCACGCCGACCGACGATCCCGCACGAGCCGGCTTGACGAACACGGGGTACCCCAGCCCCTCCACCCGGCGGCGCAGATAGGCGGAGTCGCCGGTGCGGTCCGTGGGGCCGAGCGTGACCCAGGGCGCGACCGGCACGCCGGCGGCTTCCAGCAGCGTCTTCGTGAAGTGCTTGTCCATGCCGAGGGCGGAGGCGAGCACCCCGTTGCCGACATAGGGGACGCCGATCAGCTCGAACATGCCCTGAATCGTGCCGTCCTCACCGAATGGTCCATGCAGTATGGGGAATGCAACATCGACCGACCCGAGCGAGCGCCGCGACCCGTCCGGCGCCTCGAGCATGAGCTCCCGCTCGGCGATCGAGGCGGGCCAGCGTACCCGCGACCCGTCGTCGCGAACCTCGGGCAGGGCGGCCGGATCGAGCGCGAACGCCGCCGGGTCGTCGCGCTCCAGCACGAACGCCCCCTCGCGCGTCACACCGATCGGCACCACCTCGTACCGGTCGCGGTCGATCGCCGACAGCACACCCCCAGCGGTGGCGCAGCTGATCGCATGCTCACTGGACCGCCCGCCGAAGACCAGCGCGACGCGGATGCGGCGCCGACTCGGCTCGCCGGACACTCCGCTGCCGCCATCCGGGCCGCCGGCGGTGGACTCCGTGTCGGGCGCGCTCATCGCTGACGAGCGTACCGAGGCGACGACGCGTGAGTCTCGACACCGAGACCACCAGGCGGGATCATTCGACCCTCCGGCCGGTTCAAGAACCGCGGTAGGCGTCTCGGCGGTGCATAATCCGGACGACTGCGATCAGCAGGACCCGCTCTTCGATGCGGTACACCACGCGGTACTCACCGCGTCGAGCCGAGTACAGCGGGAAGAGCGGCTCGCGAAGCTGCTTCCCCACCCGCTGCGGATTGGCCCGTAGCGCGCCGTCGATGAACTCCCACGCCGCGGCGGCCACCGCCTCCGGCAGGTCACGCTCCAGCGCACGGGCTGCCGAGGACGAGAGTCGGATTTCGTACGGACCGGTCACTGCCGGAGGCGTCCGGCGGCCTTCATCCGCTCACGCATCTCATCGCTGGACACGGTGTCGCCTGACGCGAACTCGCCGAGGGCGCGGCGCACGTCGCGCACCGTATCCGGGTCCGACAACACCTCGATCGTCTCGATCAGCGCGTCGTAGTCGTCCGCACCGAGGATCACTGCGGCGCGCGCACCGTTCCTCGTGACTTCGAACCGCTCGTGCGTCGTGGAAGCGGATTCCACGAGCTTCGAGAACCCGGCGCGGGCATCCGCGGTTGACAACGTGGTCATGTACAGAATTCTAGCGCACTACCGGCGACCCCGACGGAGGGACATCAAGCCTCGGTTCCGGCTGGTCTACTGGCTCCGGTCGAGCAGCCTTCAGGGTCGTGGCGGTCCAACCCATCGCGGTCGGCCGTCGCGAGGGGCTCGACGCATACCTCCGCGCCGCACGCAATCTGGGGCGCGACCCGACGGCGGCCGACATCGAAGCGAGCAGCGGCGAGGAGCGCCAGACGCTGGCTGCCCTCACGTTCCACCGGCCCTGAACAGAGGGCGCAGGTCGCGCCAAGAAGATTTACAACACTTCCACCGGTTGTAAACAAATGACCCAAAAGTTTACATGGTCGGTATCCTCGCGGAGTGGGGATCTGGTGGCCGGAGCAGCCGTACAACGCGCTTCCCGCATTGCCCCCACCCGTCGACCTCGAGTCGAAGCGGGTACTGAAAGCGACGATCGCGGCACGCGCCGAACTCGCTCGGTTGGACGAGGCGGCACGAGCCCTGCCGGACCCGACGGTGCTCATCAACGCGATCCCACTGCTCGAGGCGCAAGCGAGTTCCGAGATCGAGAACGTCGTCACGACGACCGATGAGCTATTCCGGTGGGCGGAGGACGAGCAAGGCGCGACGAATCCCGCGACCCGCGAAGCACTCCGATATCGGTCGGCGCTCCGTGCAGGCTTCGATACTGTCCGGGAGCGCCCGCTCAGCGCGTCGACGACGGTCGACATCTGTTCCAGGATCCAGGGGTACCAGAGCGACTTCCGATCCGGACCAGGAACATTCATCGGCAGCCAGGGCGGTCGGCGGGTGTACACGCCGCCCGAGGGTCGAGAGGTCATCGTCGCGATGCTCCGGGCATGGGAACACTTCATCCACTCCGAGAGCGACCTCGACCCGATCGTCGTCATGGCGATCACGCATTATCAGTTCGAGGCGATCCACCCGTTTTCGGACGGCAACGGCCGGACCGGCCGGATTCTCAACGTGCTCCTGCTCGTGTCCAGCGGATTGCTCTCGCTGCCGATTCTGTACCTGTCGCGCTACATCATTCGGACGAAGCAGCAGTACTACGACCTGCTCCTTGCGGTCACTCGGGACGGCGCCTGGGAGGACTGGCTGGTCTACATCCTCGAGGGTGTCCGACAGACCACGCTCTTCACCCTGACGAAGATCGGGGCGATCCGTGTGCTGCAATCAGTGGTGCATGACGAGATCGCCGCCGCCCTCCCCCGCGGTGTCGACGCCGACCTGTTGGCGGTCCTGTTCGAGCAGCCGTATCTGCGGATCCGAACAGTCGTGGAACGGTGCAGGGTGTCGCGGCCGACCGCCACGAAATGGCTGGAGGCGTTGGTAGAAGCCCGTGTGCTGGACCAGGTCGTGGTCGGCCGAGACCGCCTCTTCGTCAACACCCGATTCCTCGACATCCTGTTCGAGGACGAGGAGGACAAGTCGTGACCGAAGCTTTCTTCACCGATTGACGGATGCGATGCGTACGTCACGGACTTGTCTGAACGTGAAAGAGTCTGAGGAACCTGGATCCGATGTGATCTTATTCGATCTTGGCGGCGTGTTGATGAACTTCGTCGGGCTGAGTCGACTTGCCGAACTGACAGGCGAGAACGACGACGCAGCATTGCAATCTAGGTGGGTTGCATCCAGATGGGTACAAGCTTTTGAACGGGGTACGTGCGATGCCTATACGTTCGGCGAAGGTATCGTGCGCGACTGGGGACTCACACTGACGGTAAGCGAGTTTGTGGACGACTTCACGCGATGGCCCGCGGGCCCCTTCGAGGGATCGGTCGAGCTGATTCGAACTCTTCATGGCACCATCCCGATGGGATGCCTCAGTAACACGAATTCCGTTCACTGGCAACGGCATCGAGACCGTTGGGGCATTGTCGGTTACTTCGACTGGACATTCGTGTCGCATGAACTGGGGATGATGAAGCCGGATCCTGAGATGTTTCATCACGCTATCCGTGCCGTCGGTACCACTGCCGACAGAATCGTCTTCCTGGACGACTCCTACGAACATGTCCAAGCGGCGAGGAAGTTGGGAATTCGCGCAGAGCAGACCCGGGGTGTGTGCGAGGTGCGGGACGCACTGATATCACTTCTTCCCGTCGACTCATGTGCTGGCCGCGCACTCCGACCTGAGTCGTCGCGGCTCTCGGGGACCTGATTGAGGTGCGAGCTCGACACCTCGGAGCATCGTTCGCCGACGCGGAGGTGCTCTTCAGCGTCCAGGTCGGCGCGCAACTTCTGTTCGTGAATCACCGGCTTCTCGATCTGCTGCGTCGACCGGAGGACATATGAGCCCGAGACGAGTCCGGCGCGAGCGCTGTCCTGATCACCGACCGGCGCGTCATGCCGGGTGGGTACCTCGCACCGCCATCCAGCACACAAGGCGCACCTGGTCGAGCGAGACCTCGGGGAGCGGCTTCGGCTTCACTGGAATTTGCAGGCCGGCGGCTTGGACCTCGGCGAGTACCAGTCGGATGCGGTTCTCGTCCGGAGCGTCGGCGGCGAGCGCCGCGCGAACCGCCCGGGTGACGCGAGCCGTGGGTACGCTCCGCAGCTTGTCGAGCAGCGCGCGCTGGTCCGCCGTGCCAAGGAACGCGCCGGCACGGCGGACGAGGTCGGCCGCATCACGGAACGCCTTCGGCACATCGGGCACGAGGTTGTTCGGGTCAGTCAGCCGGTCCCAACCCTCGAACACCGACCTGCGGGCCAGGACCCACGAGTCGAACGCGCCGTCGTAGACGTCGTCGGTCATCCACCGCGGGGTGCCAGCGACGACCGGATCCGCCGCAACCAGACTCACCAGCGTGTCGTCGGAGATCCGCCCCGTCGGCCACCACCGCTCGTCGCATTCGACATAGCGGAACCACGGCTTTGCCTCCTCGCCGATCCGCACGCAGAAGACATAGCCGTTGGCGCGGGCGTGCGCGTTCTCGAAGCCGGATCCCGACCCGAACGGCAGTGCCCCGACGTGCTTGCGCAGGGACGTGTCGTGCTGGACCGCGGTGAACAGGCGGCGCCGGTACTCCTCGCCCGACAGCGCGGCACTGCTGCCGCGCTGTTCGAGCAAATCCTCGAACTCGGCGACCGCGCGGTCCGGATCGGCACCGTGCTGGTCGGAGTAGGCGAGCGGGTCGGTGCTGCGGCGTCCCGGCAGAACCTCGCCGGCACCGACTGCGGCATCCGCCTGAGCGAGCTTGCGTTCAAGGGTCGTCTCCAGGTGCAGCATCTCGTCGAGGCGTTCGGCGGGGAAGAACAGACCGAGGCGCACGGCGGCATGCCTGCTGCCGATGCGGTCGACACGGCCGTGTCGCTGCACGATGCGCATAGGGTTCCAGGGCAGGTCGTAGTTGATGATCTGCCCGGCCTGCTGCAGGTTGACGCCCTCCGCGAGCACATCGGTGGTCAGCAGGATGTCGTAGAGGTCGTTCGCGAGCGGCCGGCCGTCGTCCCCGAGCGGCCCGGCGGTCATCGGCGCGAAGCCCTCGATGGTGTTCTTGCGCCCGGCCTGATCGACGCCGCCGGTCGCGCCGCGCTTCTGCACGGATGCATACGCGCCCATGACCGCCGGCGCGAGCCGGTCCCGATAGTCGACGAGCGGATGCCCGTGGGGCGCATCCCGGATTGCTGCCACCAGGAAGTCGTGCAGGGCCACGATCGTGTCCGAGTAGGTGGAGAACACGATGACTTTTCGTCGGTCGGCACTGGAGAGCCCGGTGGGATCGATGCTGCGCGCCGCGAGGGCAATCGCGGCGAGTTCCTCGACCAGACGCTGCGCCTTCGTCTCGGCCTCGGCGATCGACTGGTCGGTCAATTCGAGCAGTTCGCGGAGCAGCCGCACATCCGACTCGACATCGGTGGTCAGCTCATCGACGTGGAACGCCGCGGCGGGTTGTGCCTGCTGCGCTTCATCAGCATCCAGGTGCTCGACATACTCGTCGAGCTCGTCGGACTCGGACGAGCCCCAGTCGCGCAGCGCCTCGCCCTGCAGAACCCACCCGCGGGACAGTGCGTCGAGGAACACACGGTGCGCATCGATCAGGGTCGTCAGCGTGCTGCGCAACGCGTTCGGGCTGCTCTCCAGCCGCTTCAGCAGCGCGGATCGGAGCAGCCCGGCGTTGTTGACCTGGAAGCCCTCGGGCCGGCTCTGCCCGATCAGGTAGCCGCTCGACGTGTATCGCGCGAGCTTCAGGCGCCACGGGTCGGCATCGGGTGCGGAATGCGAGACGTACAGCTCGCTGTCATCGGGCCGATCGAGCGCGTAGATCATCCGGTCGATCAGCGTGATGCCGGAGGGCGGCAGCTCGTAGTCGATGCGACGCACTTCGGGCTTCGGGAACGCGACCACGACCTCGGTGCCGCCGGGACCGGGCACTCGCTGGTTCGGGTACTGCTCCTTCACGAATTTGCGTGTTCGGCGCACGGCGACCTGGTCCATCAGGTCGAACAGGTGCTCGGGGGACAGGTTCTCGGGTTCGATCGACTGGGCGTGCTTGATGTACTCGCGAATGCTCGCGATGCCGATGGACGCGAACTGCGCGTCGTCGCGCACGAAGTACCGGATGAGCGTTTCGAGGTCCGTCAGGCTGTTATTCACGGGCGTCGCGGTCAGCAGCACGACCTGCTTCGGGTACTTACCGCTCAGAATGACGCGATCGACTGCCTCGGATCTCGCCGCTCCAGCGTTCCGCAGGTTGTGCGCCTCGTCGACCACGACCATGGCGGTGTCCTCGACTTCGCCGAGGAACTGGGTGTGCCGCGGGTCGGTCTCGCGCATCCGGTCCCGCACCTCTTCGTAGGACAGCACCTCGGTGAGGCGCAGTCCGTATTGCCGGATGAACGGCTTCCAGACGTTCTCCTTGAGCGCCGCCGGCGCGATCACCAGTACGCGCTGGCGGCGTTCGTCCGTCGCCTTCCGAATGACCTCGCCCGCCAGGAACGTCTTGCCGAGGCCGACCTCGTCGGCCACGAGCACGCCGTTCATGGAGTCGAGCAGCCGTTCCATCCGGGCGACGCCGTCGCTCTGGAACGGGGCCAGGTGCAGTTCGGTGGGACCGGGACGCTCCTCGTCGAGGTGATCGCCGTACAGCTCGGTGAGCATGCGCAGGAAGATCGGCCACGGTTCGTGCGGCTGCCACTGCTCGGCGTACAGGCCAGCCAGGTCGTAGGGGTCGCTGTTCGCCCAGTAGTGCTCGAACCAGTCGATGACGCGGCTGGTGTGCTCGCCGGTCGGGTACCCGAGGTTCAGCTCGGCATTGCGGCTGAGCCCGGCGAAGGTGAAGTTGCTGGAGCCGGCGAGTACGCCGGGCAGCACGGGATGGTCGGCGATGTACGCCTTGCCGTGCAGGAATCCATCGCTGTACCGGCGCACCTCGACGCGCGCCTCGCCCTGCGGATCCACCGACCGCAGCCACCCGACCATGCGTCGAGCGTCGTCGCTCGCCTGCCTGCTGAAGCCGGTGGTGTCGCGCTCGGCGACGAGCCAGTCCTCGTGCGTTGCAAGGGCGCGGGAGAGTCGGTCATCGTAGTCGGCGTCCTGCGCCGCCAACCGTCGTACGGTCTCCTGCTCCGGTTCGGCGCCGAGCAGCAGCCGGATGCGCGGCACGCGCTCGAGCTCGTCGGCGAGCAGGGCGAACCCACCCGGATTGATGTAGGCGGTGGCGATCGCGGCGTCCGGCTTGGCGGAGTAGTGCTCTCGGAGCATTCGGAACAACCGGTTCACCTCGCCGGCCACGGTCAGATCGAGATCGGCCCGGTTGGTGGCGAAGACGGGTAGGAAGTCGGAGGTCATGCGCTGCCCTTCCAGGTGGCGTAGTGCTCGAGCACGGCGTCGAGCCG
This sequence comes from uncultured Amnibacterium sp., assembly GCF_964250715.1. Taxonomy (GTDB): domain Bacteria; phylum Actinomycetota; class Actinomycetes; order Actinomycetales; family Microbacteriaceae; genus Amnibacterium. The sequence continues at coordinate 335,610 of NZ_CAXUGX010000001.1, read as the reverse complement.
CGGCCGGTAGTCCCAGCCGCGGTGGAACGTCGCGAACACGTGCTCGACTTGCCTTTCGGAAAGTCCATAGAGCAGGGATACAAGCGCATCGAGCTCATGGATAAGATCCGACTTCTCGGCCGGTGAGCGCACCGAACCAACGGGCACGCCAACCTCGTCCGCCCAGTCCTGGTACCTGGCGTCGATTGCGGCGAGACGGCCTGAGATCTCGATCACGCGACGCGAGAGGCGGCCGTCGTCCGGATGTGGCACGGGCAGGGCGTTGAGCAGCTCGAATGTCAGGTGCAGTTCGACCCACCTGCGGGCCGCCCAGTCGAAGACGATGCTGCTCATCACCCCGAGCAGGAACGCTTCCGCCGTCGGGCCGCCCCTTCTTGAGACCAGGATGGGCGCGGTGTGCACGGCCGCAGTGCCCGGAGGCAGCATGCAAGCGATAACCGTTCGTGTGTCGGTGGCGCGAGCGACATCGCGGAACGCGATTCGCGCACGGTCGAGCGGCAACTGGCCTTTCGAAAACATCAGATCTGCGTATGCCGAGCGTGTCGATCCAATAGCTCGATCGAGCTTGCTCTGTAGATACGGGCGGAGCACTCCGTGTTGGGCGTATGCGTAGGGCGGCCCAGCGCCTGGGTCCCACAGGTTGAAAGACGCGCCCGAAATCACGGGAATGCGATCCAGCGCTTCGTCAACGTCAAATTGCAGCAGGCTCTTGTTCGAGGTCGTGTTCACATCCCCTTGGATCGGCCGGAACTCCCACGTGGCCGAAGCGGCGCCAAACTCGGGCTGGCGGTTGATCAGGCCGAACACTTCGGCTGATGTCGGGTCAGGTACCAATGGAAAGGCCGCTGTCGATGACCAGGTAGCAAATTCCTCACCACTGACCTCTGCCAGCTGAGTTGCGCCGGCCACGAACTCCCGCTCGGACGCGAAGGGTCCCGCGAAGCGAACGACATGTGGCTCGCTCCGGTCAAGCACCGTGAGCCCGACCGTGTATGAGTTGTGGACGCCTTCGAAGAGCCAACCGCCGTTATTCGCGAGAAAGCAGACATCAGCAAACGCTCCACTGGACAGGATCTCCCGGCGCCAGTGCTGCAGACCCGAACCCGACAGGGCGCCACGTGGTAGCACCAATGCAGCGCGTCCGTTGGGACGCACAAGCTGCCAGTTTCGCCACGCGAAGGCTGCGTAGAGGTCCAAGTGCGCCGCACCGATGCCCGGAAATGGGCCGACGGCGATGGCATCGCGAGCGGCCGCCATTCGGTCAACTTCGGCTCTGAATTCGACCAGCAGGTCTGGGCGATCTGCCTTTAGGCCAGCGAGAGCGGCCTGGCGTCTCGCCTGCGTCAAACCCCGTAACCCCGGCAACCTCAGCGCCCACCACTGATGTTCCTCGACGTGGAGCTTCTCCCATGGCGGATTACCAACGAGAACGTCGAACCCCGGTCGCTCCCGCATGAACACCTCTGGGAAGAGGTGCGGCAGGTGCGCCGGCTTCAGGCGGTCGACGAGATCCTGCACCTCGGGCACCGCTGCCGCTTGCACGAGCTGGTCTGCGTCGACCGCCATCATCGGCGCGACGACGCGCGACCGAACTGCGACCGCAAGATCGAGGACGGCTCCGGCGGGTGCGGCCTGTCGCCGGGCTTCGACTGCGAGGGCGGTACCCGTTTCGACGCCCGCTTTGTCTGCCTCGTCAGCATTCGCCGCCTCGGACCAGAGAGCGGCCGCCTGTTCGAGGCTCTGCTGCACGACGCCGTCGACAAGAGTCACATCGCCAGGCTTCCTACCCGGTTCCAGCGCGACGAGCGCCTCGTTGACCGTGCCGATGCCCGTCAGGCTGTTCGCGCAGACGAGGTTGTGGTCGAAGCTCGACATCGGCAGGCCAGGCACGAATGTGTGGATCCAGAGCGCGAGGCGGGAGAGCTCGAGCGCGAGCGGGTTGATATCGATGCCGTAGATGCAGCGCCGCGCGACCTGCCGTCTCAGCAGCGCCACGTCCTCGATCTCGGCGATCGCTGTCAGGTCTTTGCCGAGCGCGCGCTTGGCCGCCTCGGCGATCCGCACCAGCTCCTGCTGCACGGACGGCACGGAATGGGTCGTGAGGAAATCACGGTAGAGCGCCTCGACGCGGTCGATCGCGGCCACGAGGAAATGGCCGGAACCCATGGCGAGGTCAGCGACGCGATAGTCGAAGAACTGCTTGCCGGCCGCGGCGGTGTCGCCCGCGCCGAGCAGTGCAGCGATCCGGTCGAGGTGCGCGGTGAGCGTCGGCACGATCGACCGCTCGATGAGGTGGTCGACGACGATCGGCGGCGTGAAGTACGAGCCGGTCGCCTTGCGCTCGCCCGAGGACGAGTGGAAGTAGGGCTCGCCAGCCCTCGCCGCGATCGTGTCCCCTGCTCTGGCCGGCACCCAGCCTCCGGCCGGATCCACGGCGAGGTCGATATCGGCGATCGACAGTGAACTTTCGAGCAGGCCCTCGTAGATCGTGCCGAACTCGCGCACGTTCAGCGATCGGAAGTCGACCGGGCCGCGCTCGCCGTCGCGGTTCACGTCGACGAGCAGCGCCTGGAACAGCGGGCCGACGACCGCGTCCGGCAGCGTCAGCCGCGCGATGTGTGCGCCCTCGTGCTGGGTGGTTGAGAACAGGCCGCCGTTGTACGCCGGTACAGACCACTGCTCGTTGCCCTGGTCGATCGCCTGCCAGACGCCCTCGAGGTCCGCCCACAGGCCGGTCGCGGTCGCGCTGAAGTCGCCGGTGACGCTGTCGCGGTACCGCTGCGCCGCCGTCTTCAGGCTGCGGCTGTCGAAGTGCTCGTTCCGGCCGGACGGCAGCAGGCCGCGGTCCTCTGCGTACGCCTGAAAGAGCAGCCGGAACAGGATGCGCAGGGTCAGCCGATACGCGGTCCGCAGACCTTCCTCGTCGGCGGCGAGTCCCAGCTCGGGCAGCCGCGCCGCCAGCGCACGGGCGAGCGGCGGCACGACATTGTCATAGATGCGTTCGCGGAGCCGTTCGCCGAGCTCGGTCGCATACCTCGCGCTGCCGTCGAGGATCTGCTGCACCGACCCGTCGGGCCGGAGCGCCGCCTCCGCGAAGACCAGTGGCAGGAACGCCGCATGTTCGTCGCTGACAGCCGCGAGGTCGATCTCGAAGAAGGTCTCGACCTGCCCCTTCTGTCCGACCCCCACGCCGGTGCGCGCGGGGTACAGACGGATCTGGTGTCGGCGCAGCACGACCAGCCAGTTCACCCCGCGACGCGACGCTTCGGCGAGGCCGAACGCGACCGGTGACAGCTGGAACCGCGGGCTGCTCGAATCGAACGCTTCGGTCTCATCGAGCAGCACGGCCACGGCCCTCGGTACTTCGCCACGGCCTGAGAGCACCAGGGCCGCACCCTCTTCGTGCACCATGAAGCCGAGCGCCTCGATCAGTGGTCGGCCGCGCAGCGGCAGCATCCGCTGCGCGGCCACCGCGGATGCGGCCCAGTCGCTGCGTTCGGGCACCCGCCGCGACACGTGGTGGCTCGCGAAGAGGCCGCTGTTCGTGAATCCGGCGATCCCGGTGCTGTTCAGCGCCTTGCGCAGCGTGCCGGATCGCTCGTACGCGGTATGCGAATCCGGTTCGTCCAGCACGGACTGCAGGTGCCGCGTCGCCTGACCAACCGAGAGGTCTTCGATCGGCTGCGCCCGCAGGTCGGGACCGAGCACGGACACCTGGTCGCCGTGCACCACCGCGACGATGACGTTGAGGCTCTTCTTCGCACCGCGAAGATCCCACAGCTTCCGAAGGAGATCCCGACTCGGCCGACTGGATGTGTGGGCGACCGCGACCTGCAGGCCGACGCCGACCGGATCCGGTCCGAAGTACACCCGGTCGAGCACGACGCCGGGAGGCGGCACATCACGCCAGGAGGTGACCTGCTGCGCGCGGATGGCGAGGGGCTTCGTCGTCCGATCGAGCACAGTGCATATAAGCACCGTGCTCGTGCGCCCTGGTAGCACGTGCACGGGGGTCGCGAACATTGCCGAGGTGCAGACCTCATCCCTCGCGGCCGATGAGGTGGGAAAGCGGATCGTCGCCCGGCGACGGGTCGTCGAGTTCACGCAGGAGCGTCTTGCCGAGAAGGCGGGCCAAGACCTGCTGACGATCCGCCGTGCCGAGCACGGCGCGACGGACCTGCGGTTATCGACCCTGGTCGCGATCGCCGGCGCGCTCGGGATGGACCCTGGTGAACTCGTGACGGGCTTGACGGCGGAAATGGTGCCCGTGCGGCAGCCACGGTCGGAGAACCGCCGGCGGCTCAAAGCCGAGCGGTCGCAGCATCCCGACGCGGAGCGCGGAGCGTAGTTAGAACACCTCGCGCGCGAGGTACTCCTCTCCGCCCGGTCGGAGCCATCGCACGATCAGCGTCGAATCGATCGCCGGGTCCTGACCACGGATCGCGAACCGGATTCGCTCACCCGGATGGACGCGGCCGGGGACTGCGGCGATCAGTCGGGCCGAACCGAGCAGCGTGACGGTCACGGCTTCAGCGGGCTCGAAGCCCCGATGCTCGAGTCGGAACCAGGGCGAGGGCAAGGACCGGTCCAGGCGCCAAGGGGAGGGGTAGGCGTGGATCGGCACCGTGGGGAGAGGTGCGGGTAGCGGGGGCATGCGCGGACCGTAACCTCCCGCGCCGACACCCCCACACCCCGACGGTCGCGCCCGCTACTCCCCCACCGGGAGCAGGTCGTCGGTCAGGTGGGGGGCGATGTCCCGGGGGTCGAGCGTGCCGGCGAGCACGTCGGCTACCTGGCTGACGATCGGCATCGCGACGCCGCGCGACCGAGCCAGCTCCAGTACCGGCGCGATCGACGTCAGCCCCTCCGCGGTCTGGTCCATCGTGCGCACCACGTCGTCCAGGGTGTAGCCCTGCCCGAGCAGCCGGCCCGCGCGATTGTTGCGGGACAACGGCGACTCGCTGGTCGCGATCAGGTCGCCGAGGCCCGCGAGGCCCGCCAGCGTCTCGGGCCGGCCGCCGAAGGCGACGGCGAAGTCGGTCATCTCCGCAAGGCCCCGGGTCAGGATGGACGCCTTCGTGTTGTCGCCCCAGCCGACCCCGATCACGATGCCGATCGCCACCGCGATCAGGTTCTTCAGCACGCCGCCGAACTCGGTGCCGATCACGTCGCCGTTCACGAAGGAGCGGAAGTACCGATTGGTCGCCGCGGTCGCCACCCGCCGGGCCGTCTCGGGCGAAGTGGCGGCCACGACCGCGGCGGTGGGGTGCTCGCGGGCGATCTCGGTGGCCAGGTTCGGACCGGAGACCACGGCGATGCGGTCGTCGGACGCCCCCAGGTCGTCGCGCAGCACCGTGCTCATCCGTCGGCCGGTGCCGTGTTCGACGCCCTTCATCAGGCTGACGACCAGCGCGTCGGGCGGCACGTGCCTGCGCACCTCCGTGATCGTGCCGGCGAGGGCCTGGCTCGGGACGCTGAAGAAGATCATCTCGGCGTCGCGGAGCACGACGGCGACGTCGGAGTCGACCTCGATCGACTCCGGCAGCAGGACGCCGGGCAGGTAGTCGTCGTTGCGGTGGCGGCGCCGGATCGAATCCGCCAGTGCCGGACGCCGCGCCCAGAGCGCGACCGGGTTGCCGCCGTCGCTCAGCACCTTGGCGAAGGTGGTCCCCCAGCTGCCGGCGCCCAGCACGGCCAAACGGCCGGTCAAGCGAGATATCCGGTCGACAGACTGGCGCCCACCGTCAGAACACCCCGGTCTCGGTCTGCCCGTGGCCACGTGGGTCCCACCGCTCCCGCGGCGCCGGTTCGTCGCGCACCTGCGCGAGCAGCTCGGTGATCGCGGCCATCACCCGGGTGGTCGCCGCGTGCAGGGCCTGCGCATCCGTCGCGCGACCCGCCCACTCGCTGAGATCCACAGGATCGCCGAACCTGACGTCGATCCGCGGTCGCCGCAGGTGCAGGGTCAACCGGGTCGTGTTGACCGGCATCAGGCGCTGCGACCCCCACTGGGCGACGGGGATCAGGGGGATGCCGAGTTCGATGGCGAGCCGCGCGGCCCCGGTCTTGCCGCGCATCGGCCACAGCTGCGGATCGCGGGTCAGCGAGCCCTCCGGGTAGACGATGACGCACTGCCCGTGCTCGACCAGTCGGCGGGCGGCGTCGAGCGGGATTGCGGCACGATGCATGCCGCCCCGCTCCACCGGGATCTGCCCGACCGAGCGGAGCAACGCTCCGATCACCGGGACGCGGAACAGGGAGGCCTTCGCCAGAAACCGGGGTGCGCGGCCGAGCCGCCAGACCGCGACCGCCACGACGAGCGGATCGATGTTGCTCAGGTGGTTCGGCGTGAGCACGAAGGCGCCGGTCGCCGGCAGCTTGTGGGCGTCATGCACGCGCAGGCGGCTGCTGCCCCGCACGAACGGTACGGCGATCGCACCGAGCACCCACCAGAGCGACGGGCGCCGCTTCTCCTGCCCGGGTCGGGCGCTGCCGGACGGCTCCTGCACCGTCAGCGGCCCCGTCACGGGTGGGAGCGGATCAACCATCGACGGAGAAGCGGGCCCCCAGCGCCAGCAGCTTGCCCTCGAAGTTCTCGTATCCCCGGCTGATGATGCCCACGTTGCTGACCGTGGAACGCCCCGTCGCGGTCAGCGCCGCGATCAGATGCGAGAAGCCGCCGCGCAGGTCGGGCACCTCCACATTCGCACCGTGCAGCGGGGTCGGCCCCGTGATGACGGCGGCCTGTTCCAGGTCGCGGCGCGGCACCCGCCTCGGCGTGTCGGCCAGGCCGTGCGGATGCACGACGATGTCCGCGCCCATCTTCTGCAGCGCCGACACGAAGCCGAACCGATTCTCGTACACCGTCTCGTGGATGATCGAGGTGCCGATCGCCTGCGTGAGCGCCACGACCAGGGGCTGCTGCCAGTCGGTCATGAAGCCGGGGTGCACGTCGGTCTCGATGACGACCGGCTTCAGGTCGCCGCCGGGATGCCAGAAGCGGATGCCGTCCTCGCGCACGTTGAACGAGCCGCCGACCTTCCGGAAGATGTTGAGGAACGTCATCATGTGCTCCTGCTTGGCACCCTTGACGAACACGTCGCCCTGCGTCGCCAGCGCCGCGGAGGCCCAGCTGGCGGCCTCGTTGCGGTCGAAGATCGCGCGGTGGGTGTAGCCGGACAGGGTGCGCACGCCCTCGATCAGGATCACGCGGTTGGGCTCCACCGAGATGATCGCGCCCATCTTCTGCAGGATCGCGATCAGGTCCATGATCTCGGGCTCGATCGCCGCGTTGCGCAACTCGGTGACGCCCTCGGCGCGTACCGCGGTGAGCAGGGTTTGCTCCGTCGCTCCGACGCTCGGGTAGGGCAGCACCACTTGGGCGCCGTGCAGGCCGTTCGGCGCGGTGATGCGGATGCCGGCCGGCAGCTTCTCGACGACGGCGCCGAAATTGCGCAGGGCGTCCAGGTGGAAGTTGATGGGCCGGTCGCCGATGCGGCAGCCGCCGAGGTCGGGGATGAACGCCTCACCCAGCTGGTGCAGCAGCGGCCCGCAGAACAGGATCGGGATGCGGCTGGAACCGGCGTGCGCGTCGATCTCGGCGAAGTGCGCGCTGCGCACCTTGGAGGCGTCGAGGATCAGCTCGCCGTCCTCCACCCCTTTCGTGACGGTGACGCCGTGGATCTCGAGCAGCCCGCGCACGACGCGCACGTCGCTGATGTCGGGAACGTCGCGCAGCACGCTGCGGCCCTCCGACAGCAGTGCGGCGACCATCGCCTTGGTGACGAGGTTCTTCGCCCCGCGCACGTCGACCTCGCCCGACAGCGGCAGGCCGCCCTCGATCGTGATGCTGTCGAAGGTGAGGCCGACGCTGGCTCCGGCTCGGCGGGCGTCCGTGATCAGGTTGCTCAAGTCGTCACCGGCAATGTTCGGGGCCGCCAGTGCTCGCGGCCGGATTCGAACGCTGTGATGTCCGCCTCGTTGGTGAGCGTGAGGGCGATGTCGTCCAGACCCTCCAGGAGGCGCCAGCGCGTGTACTCGTCGATCTCGAACGGCACGACGAGCGAGCCGATCGAGACGGTCCGGGTGTGGAGGTCGACGCTAGCCGTCCGACCCGGTTCCGCAACGATGGCTTCCCAGCATTTCTCGATGTCGCTCTCGGAGACCGCTCCGGTGAGCAGGCCCTGCTTGCCGCTGTTGCCTCGGAAGATGTCGCCGAACCGCGGGCTGAACACGGCGCGGAAGCCGTAGTCGCGCAGCGCCCAGACGGCGTGCTCGCGGCTGGATCCGGTGCCGAAGTCGGGCCCCGCGAACAGCACCGAGCCGTGCGCGTACGCGGGGTCGTTCAGGACGAAGTCGTCGTGCTGACGCAGGTGCGCGAAGAGCGCATCCTGGAACCCGGTCTTGGTGACCCGCTTCAGGTACACCGCCGGGATGATCTGATCGGTGTCGACCGCGGATCGCTGCAGCGGCACCGCGACCCCGGTGTGGGTGGTGATCGGTTCCATTACGCCAGCACCTCCTCGGCACCTTCGGATGCGCTGGGCAGCGCAGCGATATCGGCGGGATCGGATGGCCGAAGGACGTCTGAAGGAGCACTGAGGGTGCCGCGGATGGCGGTGGCGGCAGCGACGAGGGGCGACACCAGGTGGGTGCGCCCGCCCTTGCCCTGCCGGCCCTCGAAGTTGCGGTTGCTGGTGGAGGCGCACCGCTCGCCGGGGGCGAGCTGGTCGGGGTTCATGCCAAGGCACATGCTGCAACCGGCGTACCGCCACTCCGCCCCGAAGTCGGTGATGACCTTGTCCAGCCCCTCCGCCTCCGCCTCCAGCCGCACGCGGGCGGAGCCCGGTACGACCATGACGCGGACGCCCGGGGCTTTGGTGCGGCCCTTGATGATCGAGGCGAACGCGCGCAGGTCCTCGACCCGGCTGTTGGTGCAGGAGCCCATGAACACGGCGTCGACCGGGATCTGCTTCATCGGGGTGCCCGGGGTGAGCGCCATGTACTCCAGCGCCCGCTCGGCGCTGTCCCGCTGCTGCGGATCGTCGATCGCGGCCGGATCGGGTACCGAGCCCGCCAGCGTGACGCCCTGGCCGGGGTTCGTGCCCCAGGTGACGAACGGCTCCAGCTGGTCGGCGTCGAGGAACACCTCCGCGTCGAACACGGCGTCGTCGTCGGTCGGCAGCGTCTTCCAGTAGGCGACCGCGTCGTCCCAGTCCAGGCCCTTGGGCGCGTGCGCTCGTCCATGCAGGTAGCGGTATGTGGTCTCGTCGGGTGCGACCATGCCGGCGCGGGCGCCCGCCTCGATGGACATGTTGCAGATCGTCATGCGGCCCTCCATGGAGAGGGCGCGGATGGCGCTGCCGCGGTATTCCAGCACGTAGCCCTGACCGCCGTTCGTGCCGATCTTGGCGATGACGGCCAGGATGATGTCCTTCGCGGTGACACCCGGCCGCAGGGTGCCCTCGACCGTGATCGCCATGGTCTTGAAGGGCTGCAGCGGCAGCGTCTGCGTGGCGAGCACGTGCTCCACCTCGCTGGTACCGATGCCGAACGCCATGGCGCCGAACGCGCCGTGGGTGGAGGTGTGGGAGTCGCCGCAGACGACCGTGACGCCGGGCTGCGTCAGGCCCAGCTGCGGGCCGACGATGTGCACGATCCCCTGCTCCTTGTCGCCCAGGGAGTGCAGCCGGATGCCGAACTCGGCGGCATTGCGGCGCAGCGTCTCGATCTGCGTGCGACTGGTGATGTCGGCGATCGGCTTGTCGATGTCGATCGTCGGGGTGTTGTGATCCTCGGTCGCGATCGTGAGATCGGGGCGCCGGACGGGCCGGCCCTCGGCGCGCAGGCCGTCGAAGGCCTGCGGGCTCGTGACCTCGTGCACCAGGTGCAGGTCGATGTACACCAGGTCGGGAGCGCCGTTCTCGCCGGGCTTCACGAGGTGGGCGGCCCACACCTTCTCGGCCAGGGTCTTGGGGCCGACGGTGGGTGTCTCAGGTGCTGCGGTCGTTTCGATCATGCCGAGTGTTCCTTCTGCTGTCTGACTGCGTGGCTCCAGGCGCGCGTTGACTCCGCGACGAGGGGCCAGAGCGGATCAGGCCTCGTCGCGGCAGGGAAGAAGGAGGACGCGATCGAGCACGCCCCGACGTTACCACCGTGTTACGGCGCCCCTCCCGCCGCCGCCGTCGACTCTCCCGCCGTCTGCCCAGATCGGAGTCATCCGCCCATGCGCGCGCAAGGGCGGATGACCCGAACCCGGGCAGACCCGGGCCACCAGCTTCACGGGAGCAGGATGTGATCGTGCCCGACGAGGAGCGGCTGAGCGGCGGCAACTGGAACGCGCCGGTACGGCGCGGGGCCGCGGTGCATCGGGAGAGCGGGCCGTGGTCCGCCTCCGTGCACGCCCTGCTGCGGCACGTCCGCGGCCGCGGGATCGACTGGCTGCCCGAGCCCCTCGGGTTCGACGAGCAGGGGCGCGAGGTGCTCTCGTTCCTGCCCGGCGACGTACCGCAGTATCCGATGCCCGACCGGGTGTGGTCGGAGGCGGTGCTGCTCGACGCCGGCCGTCGGCTGCGCGACTACCACGACGCCTGCGGCGGATTCCCCATGGAGGGGCGGATCTGGCAGCAGCCAGCCCACGAGCCGGTCGAGGTCGTCTGCCACAACGACTTCGCGCCGTACAACTTCGTCTTCCGCGGGGACGTGCTGGTGGGCGTCATCGATGTCGACCAGGCGTCCCCGGGACCGCGCCTCTGGGACCTGGCGTACCTCGGCTACCGGCTGATCCCGCTGGCGGATCCCTCGAACCCCGACCTGCCCGTGTTCGACCGGGCCACCCTCCTCGAGCGCCTCGACCTGCTGTGCGGGGCCTACGGCGACGGGGCGGATTCGGATTCGGTGCTGCACATACTCCCCGCGCGGTTGCGGGAACTCGCCGACTCCACCGCTTCGCGGGCGGGCGCGCGCCCTGAGCTCGGCGCGCACGCGGACCTGTATCGGCGCGATGCGGCCTGGGTGGAGCGCGAACTGCTCGATGCGAAGCGTCAGCTGAAGGACCGTCCATCGGTCAGGACGGGACGATCACCTGGCAGCGGAGGCCCGGATCGCGAGCGAGCCGCCGATCGATGGTGGTGAGCGGCACGCCGAGTAGCTCGGCGAGTGCGACGCAGCGGAGCCCGAACGTGATCAACCCGGCCCGCGATCGCGGGTGAGACGCCGAACGGGTCATCGCGCCGCGGACGTGCGCAGCACCCGCGAGACGACGAGCGCGGCGGTCGAGAGCACAGCCATGGCGAGGGCCATCACCGGGACGGTCTGCACGCCGATCAACCCGGTGAGCGGGGTGATCAGTCCACCGACGAGGAAGCTGAGTCCCCCGCTCAACGAGGACGCCGTGCCCGCGGAGCGGCGCCCCGCTGCCTGAGCGAGGACGGTGGTCGCCGGGATGCAGAAGCCGTTCCCGGCGACCGCGACACCGAGCAGCACCCAGACCGGTGCCAGCGGGGCGGTACCTCCGGCAAGCAGCTCCAGCAGGACCAGCAGGACGGCGGCTCCGCTCGACATGAGCAGGCCGACGCCGCGCAGCCGCGCCGTCGGCACCCGGTGCACCAGGAGGCGGAAGAGCAGGGTGACGAGGACCATGGCTGCGGCGTCGGTGGCGAACACGACCGAGTACAGACCTTCGCCGATGCCCAGGTCCTGCTGCAGGACGAAGGAGGAGCCGCCGATGTAGACGAAGAATCCGGCGGTGGCCAGGCACTGCACGATGACGGGTGCTCGGAACGCCGGGTCGCGGAGCAGGTCGGCGGTCCGGGCGACCAGGTTGCGGACGCCTCCGGGCTGCCGCCGCTCCACCGGCAGCGTCTCCGGCACCCCGAGCAGTGCGGCGACGAGGACGATCACTCCGAGGGCGGCCATGAATGCGAACACGCCGCGGAAGTCGGAGACGACGAGGATCAGGCCGCCGATCGCCGGGGCGACGACCGGAGCGATGAGTCGGATCGCCGCGAGCGTGCCGAACTTCGCGGCCGCCTCCGCACCGGAGAACCGGTCGGACACGATCGCCACCCCGATCGCCGCACCGCTGCCGGCGGCGAGGCCCTGCACGCTGCGGGCCACCAGCAGCGATCCGATGGTCGGCGCCAGGATGCAGAGCGCCGACGTCAGCGCCACCACCACGGTGCCGGCGAGCACGAGGCGCCGCCGGCCGACGGCATCGGACACCGGGCCGGCGATGAGCTGCCCGATCGCGAGGCCGACCAGGAACACGGTGATCGTCAGCTGCACAAGCGATGAGGACGCGCCGAACGTGCGTGTGACGGCGGGTAAGGCCGGCAGGTAGGCGTCGACACCGAAGGGGCCGAACCCGGTCACCAGCGCGAGCGCCAGCGTCGATACCGCCGGCGCACCACCTGCTCGACGCGATTTCACCTCCGGGCAGGCTATGCCTCCGACTACCGCGCAGCCGACTGCGCAACGACGGAGCGGAATGCGCAACGACGGAGGAATCGGGCTCGAACTCGGCGTGTCGCCGAGGATCTCCGTAGTTGGGAGGGGCTCCGTAGTTGGGGTGGGGCTCCGTAGTCGGGGAGGGCGCTACTCCCGGTGCTCGGGGGCGCCCGGCTTCAGGTCGGCGAAGGACTCGTTCGGGTCGCGCTTGATGTGGATCAGGCTCGCGGCCGTGGCGACGGCCATCGACACCACGATGACCGCAAGCGAGAGGCCCGTGCCGATCTCGGGCACCGAGGTGATGTGCTCACCGCCGTTCAGGAACGGCAACGAGTTCTCGTGCAGGGCGTGCAGCACGAGCTTCACGCCGATGAACGCCAGGATGACGGCGATCCCGTACTTCAGGTAGCGCAGCCGCTCCACCAGGTCGCCGAGCAGGAAGTACAGCTGCCGCAGCCCCATCAGGGCGAACACGTTCGCGGTGAAGACGATGAAGGCGCTCTCGGTGATGCCGAAGATCGCGGGGATGGAGTCGAGCGCGAACAGCACGTCGGTGCTGCCGATCGCGATGAAGACGATCAGGATCGGCGTCCACCGGCGCTTGCCGTCGACGGTCGTGCGCAGCTTGCCCTCGTCGTACTCGTCGGTGACGGACAGCCGCCGCTTGGCGAAGCGGATCAGCCGCCCGTCGGAGCGGTCGGTGTCGTCGGATCCGAACGCCTGCGTGATCGCCGTGTAGACGAGGAACGCGCCGAAGAGGTAGAAGATCCAGCTGAACGTCTCGATCAGTTGCGCACCGATCAGGATGAAGATGCCGCGGAAGATCAGCGCCAGGATGATGCCCACCATCAGCACTTCCTGCTGATGCTTCTTCGGCACGGCGAAGCCGGTCATGATCACGATGAAGACGAACAGGTTGTCGATCGACAGCGAGTACTCGGTCAGCCAGCCGGCGACGAACTCCGTCGCGTGATCGATCCCGCCCACGGGGATCAGCAGTGCGGCGAAGGCCAGGGCGAGCACCACGTAGAAGCCGACCCAGATCGCGGATTCCCGCGTCGTCGGCACCCGCGGGCGCAGATAGGCGAGGGCCACGTCGGCGGCCAGGATGAGCACGAGCACGACGATCGAGACGATCTCGAACGGCAGCGCAATGATGGTCACGGGTGGTCTCCGGTCTGCGGACACGCCGCTCGTCCGAACGTCTCTCCCCATCCGCTCGACGCAGCGGATGCCACCGGCCCGGAGCCGCGGCGACTGCGGCTCGTGATGACGGATCCGGCGGAGACGGGATACTCCCACTCGCGCTGCCAAGGCTAGCCCACGCATACGTCGCGCGCCCGACCACCGCCGTCGATACGGGGTCGCGCGAAGACGGAGGGGGCGGAGGTGCCGCTCAGCGCTCCGGGGTGTCCCGGAGGACCGCGGTGCGCAGGTAGGCCGCGAAGCCGCCGGGAGTGCGGCCGTGCGTGCGGCCCGAGGTGGTGACCGGCGCACGGTCGGTCGTCACCACCACGGCGCCGGCGGTGCGGAGCGCCTCCACCAGGGCCGCGTCCTCGTGCTCGCCGACGTCGGCGAAGCCGCCCACCTGCAGGTAGGAGTCCGCGCGCACGCCCAGGTTCGCGCCGTGCACATAGGGATGCGCCTCCGCCTGCGGGTTCAGCCGGTGCCACCGGGCGAGCTGGTGCGGTGTCAGGTCGACCGGGGAGGGCCGCACCGATCCGAGCAGCAGGTCCGCTCCCCCGCGAGCGGCGGCCAGGTGCACCCGCAGCCAGTCCACGTGCACGACGGAGTCGGCGTCCGTGCAGGCGATCCAGCAGGCCGAGGGCGCTCCGGCCGCGGCCAGGCCGGTCGCGACCGCCGCGGACCGAGCGGCGCCCACCTTGCCCACGAACGTCTCCACCACGGTCGCGCCGGCCTCGCGTGCCAGTTCGGCGGTCGTATCGGTGCAACTGTCCGCGGCGACGACGACCACCACCCGGGGCGGATGCGGGTCCCAGGCGGCGAGGGCCGCTCGGGCGGTCTCGATCGCGGCGAGCGCCGCCGGCAGGTTCGGCGCCTCGTCGCGCGCCGGGATGGCGACCACCAGGTGGTCGATCCGGCGCACGGCCGGCGCCGCAGAACTCGAGAGCAGGTCCGACCCCTCGTACATCGGCATCACCGCAGCCCGGTCGCCTGGGCAACGCTGCGGGCCGCGCCCGCCTGCAGCACCTCGAGCACGAAGTCATCCTCGTCGTGCCGCACGATCACCGTCGCGTCGAGCGCCTCCCGGATCACCCGGTGCACGGCGTCGCCGCCCCGGTCCAGGCCGAGGACCAACGGGCGCCAGTGGCAGAGCAGCACCGTGCCGGCGGGGCTCAGGGAGTCGCGGATGCGCTCGGCGAGTGCGGGCAGGCGGTCGCCGGTCAGGTAGAAGCCCGTCTCGGACAGAACGATCAGGTCGAACGTGCCCTCCGGCCACTGCTCGGGTAGGCGGCGCAGCTGCACCGCGGCGTGCGGCAGCTCGGCGAGTCGGTCGCCGGCCAGCCGCACCGCCCGGGGAGCGACGTCCGTGGCGAGCAGGCTGTCGGAGCGCAGAGCCAGTTCCTGCGCGAGCAGGCCCGTGGAGCAGCCGATCTCCAGGGTGCGCCCATAGCGCTCCGCGGGCAGGCAGGCGACGGTGAGGGCGCGCTTGCGCCGCTCGTACCAGCGCTCGGCGAAGCCCCACGGGTCGTCGCTCCCCGCGTACATGGCGTCGAAGTCGGTTTCCCCGGCGGCCGGCGCCGGCGTGACGAAGAAGAGTTCGCTGCCCGCCTGGAAGTGGGCGAGCATCTGGGGCAGCAGCAGCACCTCGTCGCCGGGCTCGGGCGAGAGGGGCGCGATCTGGGTCGCGTGGACGGCGATCGCCGCCGCCTTGGCCTCGCCTGCCTCGGCGGACAGTTCGAACCGCACCGCGACCGGGGCGGCGGACGGACTGCCCGACGGGGTACCGGAGGAGGTGCCCGAGGTCACATCGGAGGGCACATCGGCCGGGACGCCCCAGTGGAACAGCCAGATCGGCGCCTCCAGCAGCGTCGCTCCGACGGCTTCGGTCACCTGCGCGGCGAGGGCGCCGACCGTCTCGTGGTCGGGATGCCGGTCCCCCCGCCAGGTCGAGACGACCGTGTCGCCGGGCTGGATGAGGTCGGCGATGCCCGCGCGCAGGTCGTCGGCGTGCTCACGCAGGCGCCCGTCCGGCAGTCGCAGCAGCGTGACGGACGCCTGCGGCGCGAGCACGGCCACCGCCTGCCGCACCTCCCGCTCCCGCTCCGCCGCGAGCGCCTGGGGCGTCCAGGTGGGCGAGCGGGGGTGGGAGGCCTCGCCGCAGGTCGCGACCACCACGTGCACGGGCACGTCGCGGGCGGCCGCCGTCGCGATCAGGCCGCCGGCCATCAGCGTCTCGTCGTCGGGGTGCGCGGCCAGCACGACGAGCCGGTGCAGCGGACCGATGTCGAGCGGTGTGGCGCGGCCGCGGTACTCGCTCCAGGCCGACTCCGGGGTGCCCGGCTCGGAGCCGTCGAACACGCCCGGGGTCGTCGCGCCCGGGGTCGTCGCATCCGGCATCACCGCGTCTGGCGTCACCGCATCTGGCATCACCGCGTCCGGGGTCACCGCGTCGGGCGTCACCATGCCGGCGCGTCCTCGCGCACGGCGGCGCCGAGGCGGGCGTCGTCCCGCTCGGCGTGGTGCTGACGCAGATAGACCGTCAGGTCGGCGACGCGGCGGGCGTGCTCACCGTCGAGGGTGAGCGGCGCTGGGCCGAGCGCATGGCCAGCCAGGATCAGCACCCGCTCGGCCGCGGTCGCCACCACGCCGCGAACCCGCGCGGCGAGCAGCGCGCCGGCCGGGCCGACCGCGTCGCCGTCGTCGACGCGGTGCGCGGCCGCGGCGAGGGCCAGGCGGGCGCCGTGCAGCAGCCGGTCGGCCTCGCCGAGCGCCGCGAGCGCGAACTGGTCCGGCTCGCGGCCGCGCGTCGAATCCAGCAGCCGCTGCGCCACCGCCGCTGCCCCGCCGTACCAGCAGGCGGCCACGCCGATGCCGCCCCACGCGAAGCCGGGCCGCTCCAGGTACCAGCCGGCCTCACCGACCGGGGAGGCGGGAACGTCCTGCAGTCGCAGATCGCCGCTCTCGACTGCCGCGAGGCCCAGAGCGTGCCACTGGCCGGGTAGCGCGCTGGCGCCGTCGTGGTGCAGGTCGACGGCGAACAGTCGCCGGCCGGCGGGGGTCTGCGCCGTGACGAGCGCACGGTCGAGCGAACCCGCGAGCGAGCACCACGGCTTCACCCCGTCGAGCACGGTTCCACCGTCCCGCTGCAACGCGCTGACCACGAGCCCGGGACGCTCGGCGGCATACACCCCGTACACCGCGTCGGGCTCGGCCGGCAGCGCCGCCTGCCGCAGGATCGCCAGGGCGTCCAGGTGCGGCTCGACGACGCGGGCGACGGTCAGGTCGATCGCCGCCACGCTCGCCAGCAGCGACCAGAGCCCGCTCGTGCGACCCTCCCCCGGATACGGCGCGGACTGGGCCAGGGTGCGGGCCAGGCCGATCGCGGCATCGACGTCGCCGGCTGCGGCGCGCGCCTGCTCGATCGCCCCGCCGGGCATCGCCCCGCCGGGCATCGCGCCGTCGGGCAGCGCCCCGTCGCCGGCATCGATCAGCACCACATCCGGCATGGTCCATCCGTAGCGGATGCACCTGAGTGCCGGGCCGTCGGCGGTCCCCGGTGGCGCCCTCGCACCCGCGCTCACGGCTCGGTTCTCGACGCACCCGCGTGAGCGAGGCATCGAGAACCGAACCGGCGACCGGCTACGAGGTCGCCTTGGTCAGGTCGTAGACCGTCGAGCCGCCGACCGTCGTCGCCATGAAGTGCGCCTTCACCCAGGTGCTGATCGCGGTCGAGGTCGAGCCGCCCTGACCGCCCGCGCCCATTCCTGTACCCGTTCCCGCACCCGTTCCCGCACCGCCGGCGCCGCCGCCTTGGGCACCACCTGTCGAGCCGAGGTAGTAGTGCACCTGTCCCGCCTTCACCGCGGCCTGGAACTGCGCCAGCGTCGGGGTGGGGTCGCTGCTCCAGCCGCCGATCGCCATCACGGCCGTGCCGCTGGCCAGCTCCAGGGTCGCCGCGGGCTGCGATCCATCCGTCGCCGCCGACCACCGCGTGCCGGCCGACTTCAGCAGCGTCGTGAGCGCCGCGGAGGAGGTCGCCGTGCCGCCCCGCGTACCGACGCCGGCGGTGCCGGTCGCCATGCCTGCTCCCGTGACGCTGCCCGCTCCGGTGGCGCCGCCGGCGCCCGGGCGCGTGCCGCTCGGCGCGCTCCCACCGGACCCAGTTCCGGTACCCGGCATGCCTCCGCCCGCGCCGCCGCCGAATCCCGATGCGCTCGTCACCGAGCCGGAGGAGGGGATGGATCCCGTGTGCGCGACGGACGCGGTCGAAACCGCCCAGGCGGCACTGCCACCGAGCCCGAAGAGCGTGCCGGTCAGCACCGTGACGGCCAGCAGTCGGGCCGCACCACGGGAGCGGAGCCACGACCCGAGCACGATCCCCGCGGTCGACAGCACCGCGCCGGTCAGCAGGGTCCACCGCAGCCACGGCAGCCAGCTCGCGTTCTCGCTCAGCAGGACGAACGCCATGACACCGCTGACCGCGACCATCCCGGCGAGGCCCGCCCGCCCGAGCCAGGTCCGCCGCCGCGTCCACAGCAGCACCCCGGCCGTGCCGACCAGGCCGCCGAGCGCGGGTGCGAGGGCGACCGTGTAATAGGGGTGGATCGTGCCGCTCATGAAGCTGAACACCAGGCCGGTGACCAGCAGCCAGCCGCCCCAGGTGACGAGGCCGGCGCGGAGCGGGTCCAGGCGACCGCGGCGCCGGGTGGCGACCAGGCCGAGCACCAGGGCCAGCAGTGCGGCCGGCAGCAGCCAAGAGATCTCCAGGCCCATCTCGCCGGAGAACAGCCGCTGCAGCCCCGTCTCGCCGCCGAAGCTGGATCCGGAGGACCCGGACCCGCCGCCTCCGCCGTTCCCGCTGCCGCCGAACAGGCGACCGAGGCCGTTGTAGCCGAACACCAGGTCGAGCACGGAGTTGTTGGTCGAGCCGCCGATGTAGGGCCGGGCGTCCGCCGGCCAGAGCGCGACCGCCAGCACCCACCAGCCGGCCGCGACGACGAGCGCGCCGGCGGCGACGAGCAGGTGCCGGATGCGGCGCCCGAGGGTCGCGTCGGCCGCGACCAGGTAGACGAGGCCGAAGGCCGGCAAGACGAGCAGACCCTGCAGCATCTTGGTCAGGAACGCGAAGCCCAGCGCCGCACCGGCGAGCGTGAGCCATCTCCACGATGCCGCCGGCAGCGCACGGACGACGCAGTACGCGGCGACCGTCATCAGCAGGGTCAGCAGCGCATCCGGGTTGTCGAAGCGGAACATCAGCGCCGCGCCCGGCGTCGCCGCGAGCACCAGACCGCCGAGCAGGCCGCCGACGGCGCTCGCCCGCGCACCCAGCATCGCGAGAGTGCGGCGGACGGTGGCGAACACCAGCGCGACAGAGGCGACGCCCATCAGCGCCTGCGGCACCAGCAGGCTCCAGCTGGAGAAGCCGAAGAGCCGCGCCGACAACGCCATCACCCATAGGGAGGCCGGCGGCTTGTCGACGGTGATGAAGTTGGCCGAGTCGAGGGACCCGAAGAAGAACGCCTTCCAGCTGGTCGCGCCGGCCTGCACCGCGGCGGCGTAGAAGCTGTTGGCCGTGCCGCTGTCCGCCAGCGCCCACAGGTACAGGGCGGCGGTGAGGGCGAGCAGCCCGCAGAACGACGGGCGCACCCACCGGATCCGCGTGCGATCGCGCTCCACCGGGCGGTGCAGGGCGCGGCTGTCAACACTGTGTGGTGCGCGGCCGGCAGCAACTGTCGAAGTCGTCATGTGCTCATCGTCTGAGCGCGGACAACGCAGCTCCGATGGGTCTGCAGTGCGTCGTCTATGAACGTCCGGGCGGCCAGATACCGGCAGTGCATTTGGATCCACAGCGTGAACGTGTGGCCGAGGGAGCATCCGGCCCCGCCTGTACCCTGACCCGCGTGATCGAGACGCGGCGGCGCGCGCTGGTGCAGAACGTGCTGAACGCCGACCTGCCGGTCGCGGTCCGCGGCCGGGGCGTCTGGCTGCAGGACGACGCGGGCCGGCGGTATTTCGACGCCTGCAGCGGCGCGGTCGTGTCCGCCCTCGGTCACGCCCACCCGCGGATCGTGGCCGCGATCGCCGACCAGGCCGCCCGGCTGACCTTCGTGCACCGCGGCGCGTTCGCGCCCGAACCGACTCTGCGGCTCGCCGAGCGCCTCACCGCCCTGACCGGCTACGCCGCGGCGTGGCTCGTCGGCAGCGGATCGGAGGCGGTCGAGGCGGCCATGCAGTTCGCGCTGCAGTACCACCGCGAGACGGGGCGGCCGGAGCGGCAGTGGTTCCTCTCCCACCGGCGCGGCTACCACGGCAACACGCTCGGCGGTCTGTCGCTCTCCGGTCACGGGCGGCGCGCCGTGGTGGGCGATCTGGCGTACGCCTTCGCCGAACTGGAGGCGCCCGCCACCCGCCGCGACCCGTCCCCCGCCGCGGAACGGCTGCACACCGACCAGCTGCTCGCCGGCGCCCGCGCAGCGCTCGAACGGAACCGCGACCGTATCGCGGCGATCGTCGTCGAGCCCGTCGGCGGCGCCACCCTGGGGGCGACCGTGCCGCCGGACGGCTACCTGCCGGGACTGCGATCCCTCGCCGACGAGTTCGGTGCGCTGCTGGTGTTCGACGAGGTGCTCTCGGGCATGGGCCGCACCGGCCGCGTGCTCGCCGCCGACCACTGGGGTGTGCGGGCCGACCTCGTCGCCCTCGGCAAGGGCCTGGGTGCCGGCTACGCGAGCATCGCCGGCGTGCTCCTCGACGCGCCGGTGCTCGACGCGATCGCCGCCGGCAGCGGGCGCATCGCCGGCGGTCACACCTACGGAGGCAACCCGCTCGCCGCCGCGACGGCCCTCGCCGTGCTCGACGTGATGGAGCAGGAGCGCCTGGTCGAGCGGGCCGAGCGCACGGGCGCGGTGCTGCGACTCCTGCTCGACCGCCTCGCCGCCGCCCACCCGGTGGTGGCCGAGGTGCGCGGCATTGGGATGCTGCAGGCCGTCGAGCTCGAACTCGACCCGGGCGCCGCCCCCGGCGTCACCGCCGCACGGTTCGCCGAGAACGCCAGAGCCGCCGGGGCGATCGTCTACGTCGCGACGGGCGGATTCCTCGACGCGGTGCTGGTCGCTCCGCCGCTCGTGACGACCGAGGCCGAACTGCAGGTGCTCGTCGGCATGCTCGAATCGGCCCTGACAACCTTCGAGTCCACCGTCCCGAGCCGAGGAATTCAGGACAGATCGAGAAGCGAAGGAGGATCCGGGCCGGATCCG
The DNA here is from genome assembly GCF_964250715.1 of uncultured Amnibacterium sp. Taxonomy (GTDB): domain Bacteria; phylum Actinomycetota; class Actinomycetes; order Actinomycetales; family Microbacteriaceae; genus Amnibacterium. The sequence goes on along the minus strand of NZ_CAXUGX010000001.1, from coordinate 314,722 downwards.
GCCCGCGGTCTCGACATCGCCTGAATACTTCGCGGTCGTGCGGATGGACCGCAGCGCCCGAGCGGGCGTGAGCAGCGTGTGAGGAATCGCGGCCCGCCCGTAGGGATCGCGTTAGGAACGCAGGTCCGCGCTCCGGCCGGGAGTGAGATCAGTCGTTCCGGTCACAGCGACCGGGGATCGCGGCAGGACCCTGCCCGCGTGCTGGTCGATCTGTGACGGAGTAGCCGTGCTGGATGTCGTGTGTGTGGCGGGCGTGATCGTGCTCGCCGCCATGGTCGCACTGGTCGGACGGGCGGTGGAGAAGCTGTGATCGTCTTCGATCTGCTGGCCGCGGTGCTGGCCCTCGCCTCGCTCGTCTACCTCGTCGTGGCGCTCGTGAAGCCGGAGCGGTTCTGACCATGACCGTGCTCCTCTTCATCGCGCAGCTCGCGACCCTCGCGCTGCTACTCGCCCTCTGCTACCGCCCGCTGGGCGCCTACATGGCACGCACCTTCACCTCCGACCGCGACCTTGCGATCGAGCGCGGCTTCTACCGCCTGGTCGGCGTGCAGTCCGGGTCCAGCCAGAGCTGGCGCAACTACCTGCGCGGCGTGCTGGCGTTCTCGGTGCTCGGCGTGCTGGTGCTCTACGCCCTGCAGCGGCTGCAGGCGGTGCTGCCCGGGTCGCTCGGCCTGCCCGCGATCCCGGAGGGGCTCGCGTTCAACACGGCCGTCTCGTTCGTGACGAACACGAACTGGCAGTCGTACTCGCCGGAGTTGACCATGGGCTACACCGTGCAGTTCGCCGGCCTGGTCGTGCAGAACTTCGCCTCCGCCGCGGTCGGTCTGGCCGTCGCGATCGCCCTGGTGCGCGGGCTCGCCGCTCGCCGCAGCACGACGATCGGCAACTTCTGGGTCGACCTGACCCGTGGGGTGCTGCGGATCCTGCTGCCGTTCTCGGTGGTCGCGGCGATCGTGCTGATCATCGGCGGCGTCGTGCAGAACTTCAACGGGTTCGAGCACGTGCAGACCCTGACCGGCGGCACGGCGACGATCCCCGGCGGTCCGGCCGCATCGCAGGAGGCGATCAAGGAGCTCGGCACGAACGGCGGCGGCTTCTTCAACGCCAACTCCGCGCACCCGTTCGAGAACCCGACGGCATGGACGAACCTGTTCGAGATCTTCCTGATGCTGCTGATCCCGTTCTCGCTGGCCCGCACCTTCGGGATCATGGTCGGCGACCGCCGCCAGGGCCGCACGGTGCTCGCGGTCATGTCGAGCCTGTTCCTGCTCTCGCTGATCTCCCTGACGCTGTTCGAGTACGCCGGCGGAGGCAGTGCCACCCGCACCGCCGCCGGGGCGATGGAGGGCAAGGAGCAGCGCTTCGGCATCCTCGCCTCGACGCTCTTCGGCACCTCGACGACACTGACCTCCACCGGCGCGGTCGACGCTGCGCACGACAGCCTGACGCCGCTCGGCGGCATGATGACGCTGATCAACATGATGCTCGGCGAACTGGCTCCCGGCGGCGTCGGCTCGGGGCTGTACGGCTTCCTGATCATCGCGATCGTGGCGGTGTTCCTCGCCGGACTGATGATCGGCCGCACGCCGACGTTCCTCGGCAAGCAGGTCGGCGGCCGCGAGATCAAGCTCGCGAGCCTCTACCTGCTGACCACGCCGGCCATCGTGCTGGCCGGGCTGGGGATCAGCTTCGCGATTCCCGCGTTGACCGGCGACCTGACCAAGGTGTCGATCTTCAACCCAGGGCAGCACGGCTTCTCCGAGGTGCTCTACGCCTTCACCTCCGCGGGCAACAACAACGGCTCGGCGTTCGGCGGTATCACCGCGAATACGCCGTGGTTGAACGCGGCACTGGCGGGAGCTATGTTCCTCGGCCGCTACCTGCCCATCGTGTTCGTGCTCGCCCTGGCCGGCTCGTTCGCGACGCAGGACGTGCGGCCGGCGAACGAGGGCACCCTGCCGACGCACCGGCCGCAGTTCGCCGTGCTCGTCTTCGGCACCGTGCTCGTGGTGTCGGCACTGACCTACTTCCCCGTTCTCGCGCTGGGTCCCCTGGCGGAAGGGCTCGTCTGACCATGACCACCACCACGACCACACCGACCACGCCCGAGACGGCGCCGGACCGGGCCCCGCAGAAGCACACGCCCCAGAAGGCGCCGCAGGGCGCGTTCAGCGCGGGTCAGCTGATCCGCGGCCTGCCCGGTGCGTTCGTGAAGCTCAGCCCGCGGGAACTCTGGCACAACCCCGTCATGTTCATCGTCGAGGTGGGCGCGGCGCTCACCACCGTGCTGGCCGTGGCGCTGCCCTTCGTCGGCGACTCGACGACCACCGGCGCGACGATCACCTTCACGTGGCTGATCGCGATCTGGCTGTGGCTGACGGTGCTCTTCGCCACCCTGGCCGAGTCGGTGGCGGAGGGGCGGGGCAAGGCCCAGGCCGCCGCCCTGCGCAAGACGCGCACCACCACCATCGCCAACCGTGTCGATCAGTACGACGAGCGCGGTGACGCGGGCGCCGAGCGCGCGGCGACCAGTCAGGTCGCCTCCGCCGATCTGACGCTCGGCGATGTCGTCGTCGTGAGCGCCGGGGAGCCGATCCCGGGCGACGGCGACATCATCTGGGGTATCGCCTCGGTCGACGAGTCCGCGATCACCGGCGAATCCGCGCCCGTCGTCCGCGAGTCCGGCGGCGACCGCAGTGCGGTGACCGGCGGCACCCGCGTGCTGTCCGACCGCATCGTCGTGCGCATCACGAGCCGGCCGGGCGAGACGTTCGTCGACCGCATGATCAAGCTCGTCGAGGGCGCCGTTCGGCAGAAGACACCGAACGAGATCGCCCTGAACGTGCTGCTCGCCAGCCTGACGATCATCTTCGTCGTCGTCGTGCTGACGCTCGGGCCGATCGCCGGCTTCGCGAAGGCCGCGCCCAGCATCACGGTGCTGATCGCGCTGCTGGTGTGCCTGATCCCCACCACGATCGGCGCGCTGCTGTCCGCCATCGGCATCGCCGGGATGGACCGGCTGGTGCAGCACAACGTGCTGGCGATGTCCGGGCGTGCCGTCGAGGCCGCCGGCGATGTGACCACCCTGCTGCTCGACAAGACCGGCACCATCACCTACGGCAACCGCCGCGCTGCCGCCTTCACCGCGGTCGGCGGTGCGTCGCAGGTGGCACTGATCCGCGCCGCGGCGCTCGCCTCGCTCAGCGACCCGACGCCCGAGGGCGCCTCTGTACTCGACCTCGCCTCCGAGCTCGGCCACGAGCGCCCCGCCGACGGCGGCGGCGAAGCGGTCCCGTTCACCGCGCAGACGCGCATGAGCGGACTCGACCTGACCGACGGCACACGTATCCGCAAGGGCGCCGCCGCCCAGGTGCTGGCCTGGGCCGGCGAGTCCGGACCGCTTGCGCAGGCCGCCGTCGACGACCTGCATCGCGAGGTGCAGCACATCTCCGAATCCGGCGGCACCCCGCTCGCGGTCGCGACGCAGGGACCGGACGGCAGGGGCCAGCTGCTCGGCGTGATCTACCTGAAGGACATCGTGAAGACCGGCCTGGCGGAGCGCTTCGCCAGCCTGCGCGCCATGGGCATCCGCACCGTGATGGTCACCGGCGACAACCCGATCACCGCGAAGGCGATCGCCGCCGAGGCCGGCGTCGACGACGTGCTCGCCGAGGCGACCCCGGAGGACAAGCTCGCGCTGATCCGGCGCGAGCAGGAGGGCGGCCACCTGGTCGCGATGACCGGGGACGGCACCAACGACGCGCCCGCGCTCGCGCAGGCGGACGTCGGAGTCGCGATGAACACCGGCACGTCGGCGGCCAAAGAGGCCGGCAACATGGTCGACCTCGACTCCGACCCGACGAAGCTGATCGACGTGGTGACGATCGGCAAGCAGTTGCTGATCACCCGCGGTGCGCTGACGACGTTCTCGATCGCGAACGACGTCGCCAAGTACTTCGCGATCATCCCGGCGATGTTCGTGGGCGTGTTCCCGGGGCTGCAGGCGATCAACGTCATGCAGCTGCACTCGCCCGACTCCGCGATCCTCTCCGCCGTCATCTTCAACGCGGTGATCATCGTCGCCCTGATCCCGCTCGCCCTGCGCGGCGTGCAGTACCGGCCGTCGGGCGCGTCCCGGCTGCTGAGCACGAACCTGCTGATCTACGGAGTCGGCGGCCTGATCGCGCCCTTCCTCGGCATCAAGCTGATCGACCTGCTCGTCAGCCTGATCCCCGGCTTCTGAGCCGCACCCGCATCCGCCGAACCGACGCACGACCGAACGAAGAGGCACCACTTCCCATGTCCACCACCCCGCTGCGCGGCTCGTCCCGGCAGTACCTGGTCGCCCTGCGCGTCCTGATCGCGCTGACCGTCGTCTCGATCCTCTACACGTTCGCGATCACGGGCATCGGCCAGCTGATCCTGCCGGCGCAGTCCAACGGATCCGCTGTCGTCGTCGGCGGCAAGACGATCGGCTCCAGCCTGATCGGACAGTCCTTCACCACCGCCAAGGGCGCTCCGATCGTCCGCTGGTTCCAGTCACGCCCATCCGCCGCCGGCGACGGGTACGACGGCGGCGCCTCCAGCGCCAGCAACCTGGGCCCCAACAACCCCGACCTCGTCAAGGCGATCGAGGAGCGCAAGCAGCAGATCGAGTCGCTGTACGGCGTGAGCGCCGACCAGATCCCCGCCGACGCCGTCACCGCCTCCGGCTCCGGCCTGGACCCGCACATCTCCCCCGCCTACGCGCGGCTGCAGGTCGGCGCCATCGCCGAGGAGCGCGGCCTCAGCGCAACCGCGGTGCGCGCCCTGGTGGATAAGTTCACGCAGGGCCCTGATCTCGGCTATCTCGGACAATCGACGGTGAATGTGCTGCAGTTGAACGTCGCATTGGCGACGATGGATCCGAACGGCAACGGCTGAGGCTGGAGGGGCGATGGGCAGGGGACGACTTCGTGTGTTCCTCGGCGCCGCCCCCGGGGTCGGCAAGACCTACGCGATGCTGGAGGAGGGCCTGCGGCTGACCGGCCTCGGCCGTGACGTGGTGGTCGCGGTCGTGGAAACCCACGAGCGACGCGGCACCGCCGCACTGCTGCCCGGCATCGAGACGATCCCCCGCCGGGAGGTGGAGCACCGCGGCGTCCATCTGACCGAGATGGACCTGGATGCGATCCTGGCCCGGCGTCCGCAGATCGCGCTGGTCGACGAGCTCGCGCACACGAACGCCCCGGGTTCCCAGCACGAGAAGCGCTGGCAGGACGTGGAGACGCTGCTGGAGGCCGGCATCCACGTGCTGTCGACCGTCAACATCCAGCACATCGAGTCATTGAACGATGTCGTCGAGCAGATCACCGGCGTCCCGCAGCGCGAGACCATCCCCGACGCGGTGCTGCGCCGCGCCGACCAGACCGAGCTGGTCGACCTGACGCCGCAGGCGCTTCGCGATCGGCTCGCCGACGGCGACGTCTACCCGGCGAGCCGGATCGACGCCGCCCTGTCGAACTACTTCCGCCTGGGCAACCTGACCGCGCTGCGCGAGCTGGCGCTGCTGTGGCTCGCCGACGAGGTCGACTCCGCGCTGCAGCGGTACCGGCAGGAACACGGCATCGACGCCCATTGGGAGGCGCGCGAGCGCGTGGTCGTCGCCCTGACCGGCGGCCGGGAGGGCGAGACCCTGCTGCGGCGCGGCGCCCGCATCGCGGCCCGCGCGTCCGGCGGAGATCTGCTGGCGGTGCACGTCACGAGCGACGACGGGCTTCGGGAGATCGACCCGCACGCCCTGGCCAGCCAGCGCACCCTGGTCGAACAGCTCGGCGGCACCTATCACCAGGTGATCGGCCGCGACATCCCGGAGGCGCTCGTCGCATTCGCGCGCGGCGTCAACGCGACCCAGCTCGTGATCGGCGTCTCGCGGCGCAGCCGCCTGCTCGCCTTTTTGACCGGGCCGGGCATCGGCTCCACGGTGACCCGCGACTCCGGCGATATCGACGTGCACATCGTCAACCACGCCGCGGCGGGCCGGCAGCGGCTCGTGCTGCCCCACACCCGCGGCGCACTCAGCATCGAGCGGCGCGTCGCCGGCTTCGCGGTGGCGCTCGTCGGCGGGCCGCTGCTGTCCCTGCTGCTCGTCGCGCTGCGGTCGACCGAGTCGCTGACCGCCGACGCGCTGGCGTTCCAACTGCTCGTCGTGCTCGTCGCCCTGGTCGGCGGAGTGCTGCCGGCATCGTTCGCGGCCGTGCTGTCCGGGCTCACCCTCGACTTCCTGTTCGTGGAGCCGATCGAGCAGCTGAGCGTCGCGCGCCCGATCCACTTCCTCGCCCTGGCCCTGTACGTGGTCAACGGAGTGCTGGTCAGTCTGGTCGTCGATCAGGCCGCCCGGCGCACCCGCTCGGCCAACCGGTCCGCGGCGGAGTCGGAGGTGCTGGCCACCGTGGCGGGCAGCGTGCTGCGGGGCGGCGACGCGCTCGGCGCGATCGTCTCGCGCACCCGCGAGGCGTTCGGCCTGGAGGCCGTCCGGCTCGTCTCCGGCGACGTCGTCATCGCCAGCGACGGCGCCGATGGGGCGAAGGGGACCGTCACGACGCTGCCGGTCGGCGAGCGGGCCTCGCTCATGCTGGTCGGCAACGACATCCAGGCCACGGACCGGCGCGTGCTCGGTGTCATCGTCACTCAGCTGGACGCCGCGCTGCAGCATCAGAACCTGACCGTCTCCGCCAGCGAGCTGGCACCGCTGGCCGAGACCGACCGGGTGCGCAGCGCGCTGCTCGCCGCGGTGGGGCACGACCTGCGCCGCCCCCTGGCGGTTGCGACGGCGGCGGTGACGGGGCTGCGCTCCCCCTCCACCAAGCTCTCGCAGGCGGACCGCGCCGCACTCCTGAAGAGCGCCGAGGCGGGACTGTCGAACCTGGCCGACCTCGTGACGAACCTGCTGGACGTCAGCCGCGTGCAGGCGGGGGTGCTGGCGGTCTCGCTCGCCGCGGTGGACGTGGACGACGTGCTGCCGCCGGTGCTGGAGGAACTCGCGGTACCGCCGGGCGGTGTCGTGCTGCGGATCCCGGACGATGTGCCGGCGGTCCGCGCGGACGCCGGCCTCTTGCAGCGGGTACTCGTGAACCTGCTGGCGAACGCGTTGCGGTACTCGCCGCCGGGTGCTCCCCCGGAGGTCGGGGCGAGCGTCTTCGGCGGCTCGGTCGAGATCCGCGTGGTCGATCACGGCCCGGGTGTGCCGGAGGACCGCCGGTCGAGCATGTTCGAGGCGTTCCAGCAGTCCGGCGACACGGACAACACGGTCGGCATCGGACTGGGGCTGGCCCTGTCCAGGGGCTTCACCGAGGGGATGGGCGGATCGCTGCAAGCGGAGGACACGCCCGGCGGCGGCCTGACCATGGTCATCGCCCTGCCGCTCGACCCCGCCGAGCACACAGGGCAGATCGGGCAGATCGGCGAGGCCGGGCAGCCCGAGCGCGACCGGGTGCTGCACCCGGATCTGGAGACGACCGCGTGAAGGTCGTCGTCGCGGACGATGATCCCCAGATCCTCGCTGCGCTTCGGATCCTGCTGCGCGCGCACGGGTACGAACTGGTGCTGGCGCGGACCGGCAAGCAGGCCCTGGACGCGGCGGCACACGACCATCCCGATCTGGTGATGCTCGACCTCGGCATGCCGCAGCTGAACGGCATCGAGGTGATCCGGGCGATCCGCGGCTGGAGCCGCATCCCGATCCTGGTGGTGTCGGGGCGCACCGACTCCGCCGACAAGGTCGCCGCGCTCGACGCCGGTGCGGACGACTACGTGACCAAGCCCTTCGCCGCCGACGAGCTGCTCGCCCGCATCCGGGCACTCACCCGGCGCATCGCCGCCGACGATGCGTCGGCGGCGCCGGCGGTGCGGTTCGGCGATGTCGCGATCGACCTGGCCAGCCGGCGAGTCACGCGCGGCGTCGGAGGCACGGAGCAGGTCGTGCGGCTGACCCCCACGGAGTGGGCGATCATCGAGCTGCTGCTACGCCACCCGGGCCGCCTCGTCACGCAGCGCACGGTCCTCAGCGAGGTGTGGGGCCCGGGGCACGCGAACGATACCGGCTACCTGCGCCTGTACCTGGCTCAGCTGCGCAAGAAGCTCGAGCCGGATCCGTCCCGGCCGAAGTACCTGCTGACCGAACCCGGCATGGGCTACCGATTCGTGCCGGAGCCGGCCACCGAGCCGACCCAGCACTGATCGCCCCGGCGCAGAAACGGCCGGCAGCGTTCGGGATCGGTCACGGCTCGGGGTGCCGCAGACCGGTTCGACCGCTCCTCGTCGCACCGTACCGGGCCCGAGCACCGTCCGACGGAACGCGCGGAAGGTCGAGCCCGGCGAACACCTCGCTCCACCGCACCTCGAACTGCACCGCGGAGATACGGCCGGCCCGCAGGCGCAACTCCGTCGCCTCCAGCTCCTCGAACGCGTTGCGAAGCTCGACGAACCACCCGGCGGTCAGCCGCCCACCGATGTCGTCGACCAGCAGCGCGGTGAGTGTTCGCGGCCGAGGCCGGCCCCTGGTGAGCCACGCCGTCACGGCGGTGGCGACGCCGATCGTGCCCGTGGCCGCCCAGAGGGCTTGCGGCGCCGAAGCGAACGAGCCGACGACCAGCATGATGGCGAGCCACACGATGCCGCCGGTCAGCGGCCATGCCCGCCACATCCGGTGCAGCATCCGCTCCCGCGCATTCGTGCCGGGCGGGTACACGGTCAGCCGGTAGCGCACCACACCGCCCCGTGAGGGCCAGACGTCCAAGCCGCCCCAGGCGCGATCCCCGTGCAGCAGACGGTCGACCACGCCATGTGGCCGCAGGCGGGCCGGAGAATCGGGATGACGAAGCGTCACGATTCAGCGTCGTCCCGGATCCGGCGCACGGCACCGGTCCTTACGGGGAACTCACGCCGTTCGGCGAAACCCTAACGACCCGCTCACGGGCCACGCGTCGGCAGCCCCGCGCGATCTGGCGCCGGTTCGGTCAGGCCGCCGGGAGTGCCGCGACGGCCGCCTTCAGCTCGTCGCGCTGGTAGCTGGCGCCCGGATTCGTGCTGACGTGGGCGTATTGGACCCGCCCGTGCTTGTCGAGCAGCACGCCTCCGGACTGCTGAATGGCGCCGAACACCTTCTTGAGCAGGCCGGCCTCGGCATGCGGGGTACCGTCCTGGCCGACGACCACCGGGAACGGCACGCCCCGCTTCGCCTTCCACGCCGTCGCCGCGGCTGCGTCCTCCGGTACGGCGACGACCACCTGCACGTCCGCGGCGGCGAGCTCGTCCTTCTGCGAGGTCAGTGTTCGCACCGCGGAGTTGCACTGCGCGCAGTTGAGCGCGCGCATGAAGTAGACGAACACGTTGCTGGTGCCTCGGTAGGTGTCGAGGTCGAACGGCGTTCCGTCGGATTGACGGACGTGCAGGGTCAGCGGCGAGCCGGTTTCAAGGGTCATGGGTGTTCTCCTGGTCGTTCATGCCGCCCGCGATGCTGCGGAGCGTCGTCATATGGAGTGTGCACCTGAGCATGGTCGACCCACCCAGCGTCATCACAACTCGTCGAAGCGAACGCGTTCTTCGACGGCTCACGACCGATCGACGTCCTAGAGACCCGGGCGTCGCAGAGGTCATCCATGCGCTGGATGCGGATACCTCGGGCGCGTTCGCCTGACGTGCTGGTGTATCGCGGAGTCGCACACGGGCGTCGGGCAGGGCTGCCCGGGTGGTCGTTCCACCGCCCGCGGGCCTCCTGGTCAGGGGTGAATGAGCGCTTCGATTCCCGCGGCGAGCTCGTCCGAACCGTGGCCGAGGCTGATCGCTCGGCCGAAGACCTGCAGCAGCACGTCGGGAAGCGCGGCGGAGATGCCGCGCGACCGGGCCGCCTCGGCGAGGTGGCTCATCGCGGCGAGATGGACTTCCAGGGTCGCCTGGTCGCCGGAGTAGTCGGCACGGCCGTGCAGGAAGTCGTAGTACGACGACTCCGCGTCGAGTTCGGACAGCCACGAGGGGACGGAGTCGAAGACCGCTGCTGCGTCGACCCCTTCTGCCCGGGCGTAGGCGACGGCCTGGAACAGCCCGACGCTCGCGCCGTACAGGAACGACAGCCACCCGAGGTCCACCGCGGCGGCAGCGCCCGGGTCGTCGCCGAGGAAGGTCGACCGGCCGCCGAGCGCCGTACCGACCGGACTCCAGTACTCGTAGGCGGCCGCAGACCCGGAGTACGCGAATCGCGTCATCGGCGCGCCGACACGGGCGGGATAGGTGAAGATCTTGCCGTCCAGATAGCGGGCCCCGTCCGCGATGAGGGACGCGCTCAACTCGCGCGCCTCATCCGGGGTGCCGCTCGACAACTGCACCACCGTTCTGCCGCTCAGGTCGGATCGCAGGTCGCCCAGCACCGCGCGAGCGGTGTCGTAGTCGGGCAGCACCGACACGATGACATCGCTACCCTGCACGGCCGTTCGGGCATCGGATGCGACAGTGCAGCGCCCGTCGAACGCCGCCGCCTTCGCCGCAGTGCGATTCCACACGATCACCGGTGCACCGGCTCCGATCAGGCACTCGGCGACCGCGGCGCCCATGTTGCCCAGACCGAGCACTGCGGTCGTCGGGAGCGCCGCCATCAGCGGACCATCTCGGTCAAGTGGTCGTTCAGGAAGACGCCGTCCGGGTCCATGCGACGTCGAAGATCGACGAACCGCTGGTACTCGGGATACACCTGCTGCAGTCGTTCGGCATCGAAGTAGTGCATCTTGCCCCAGTGCGGACGCGCGGAGAACGGCTGCAATGCCCTATCGAAGGCACGCAGGAACGGTTCGTAGTCGGTGTTCGGAACGCCGGACACCGACAGCGACACCGCGTCACTGCCGTACATCGGCGAGAGCCATCCGGGCTCCTGGCGAATAGTGCGCACTTCGAGCGGGAAGCGCTGCTCCGGGTAGCTGAGGATGACTCGGCGGGCCGCGTCGACCGCGTCGAGTGCCACCGCGAAGGGGACGAAGTACTCGAGCTCGTAGAACTCCAGGTCGAAGGGCTGAGGGAACACTCGGTAGGCGCGATCGAGGCGATCGGCACCGTCGACCGTCTCGAGGTCGTCGACAGCGAGCTGGTCGTACCGCTTCACGAAGCACGGATCGGTGATTCCTTCGGGATCGGCGCCGAGCCCGTACATAGCGAGCGAGCCCGGGAACGGCCCCCAGAAGAACGAGAAGTGCCGCCGGGTCGAGGTCTCGAACTCCCACTGGTCGAGGACCCGCTCGAGCGGCCAGTAGTCGATCCGCTCGGCCAGCCGGTACGCCGGCATCGCCTGCAGCTGCACCGCTGTGATCACGCCCAGCGATCCGAGCGCCGTGCGCGCGCCGTCGAGTTCGGGCGTGCCCTCGTCGAACCGGACGACATCACCCGACGCGGTGACCAGCTCCACGGCGGTGACCGCCCCCGAGAAGCCGGTGAACTGCAGACCCGACCCGTGGGTCGCCGTGCTGATGGCGCCGCCGACCGTCTGTGCGTCGATGTCGCCCTGGTTGCTGAGCGACAGCCCGTGGTCCCAGAGCAGCGGCCCCAACTGCTCGACCGTCGTCCCCGCCCCGACCGTCACGCGCGAACGCTCGGTGTCCACCGACCGGACGCCGTGCAGCCGAGCGACGTCGAGCATCACGTCGTCGGTCACGACGAGGGGCGTCCACGAGTGGCCTGCTCCCCGCACGCGCACACCCAGGCCGTCGCCGGTCGCGCGCGTCACCGCCTCCTGCACCTCCTGCACCGAGGTCGGCTGCACGATCGCCGTCGGCGTGCAGTGCTGGTTGCCTGCCCAGTTGGTGAAGGTATGGGTGTCGGTTGCGGTCACGCTCGGCCTCGACTTCCGCCAGTGCTGCAGGAACGCAGTGATTGGTCGACGCAGTGTTGCGTCTGCGCAAGTTTCGACGCGGCGGGGCTCCGAGTCAATGTCCGACCTCGACCAGGACCCATGGCGGCACGGGGAGCGCGATCTGGTCCGCAGCCGAGCGCACGATGGATCCCGGCGGATGCAGCGGCGTCGTCGACGCGATGACGCGCTGCTGGTCGTTGAGCAGGACGACGGCGGAGGCGAACCCGTGCAGGGCGGGCTCCACCTGCGACTCGATCTGGTCGATGTGCATGTCCGCGGCGACGACGCCGAGGAATCGAGCCGCGACCCGCACGGCGCGCGTGAACGTCACGGTGTACTCGTTGGTGCCGTTGAAGTCGACATACGGTCCGAAGACCGCCGACCGAGCCTCCGACGACCGCACCTGAACAAACCAATCGCGCTCGGAGTAGTCGTAGAAGGTCGGGCTGTGCTGGTCGAGATCGTGCTCGCCCTGGACGAGCCGGCCGGCGGGGGTCCGCGTCCACCATCGCTCCCACAGACGGACGGTCGCCACCTCTCCCGGAGCGGCCAGAAAGCCGAGGCCGCGAAGGCCGCGTCCGCTCTGCAGGGTGGTTCGACAGATGGCGTCGAACGCGTCGAAGGCGGCGGGTGCCGCCGTGGCGTTGCGAGCCGGCAGCGCGAGGGACACCTGCTCGGCCAGCCGATCGAGAGTCGCGCCCGTCGAGTCGACCAAGTCCGCCACGATGCGCTGGAGTTCAGCGATCGGTGGTTCTGGTTCGGCTCCGTCGGTCACGAGGGCTGCTCCTCCGGCGCCATCCGGAGTTCGAGCAGCGCGGTGTTGATGTGATTCAGATAGTCGCGTGTGCGGTCCAGCGCCGAATCGCGATCGCGGCCGTCGATCGCGGCCGCGATCTGGACGAACAGCTCCGATGCGGTCGCTCGGTAACTCGCGCGGTCGATGACGGTACCGAACAGCCAGCCGTGACTTGCTTGCAACTCGATCTCGGCGGCATTGATGCGGGTGGACTGCGACGCAGCCGCGAGCTCGAGGTGAAAGCGCGAGTGCACTTGGCGTGCCACGGTCAGCGAATCCGCGTGGGCGACCCGAACAGCGTGATCGACGAGATGCTCGACCTGGCCGTGATCCGCGCGATCGACGGCCAGCGTGACGGCACCGAGCATCAGTGTCTGACGCCAATCGCCGATGTCCCTGATCTGCGCCGAGGACAGCAGACGCAGTCGGCGGGTCGCCACCTCGCGGTTCAGCCCCTCGGGAAGGCGAACGAAACTGCCTCCGCCGCGACCGCGTCGGGTCTCGATCAACCCCTCGCTCCGCAGAGCCCGCAGCGCTTCCCGCAGCGTGAATGCCGGAACGTCGAACAGTCGTGCCAGCTCGCGCTCCGACGGCAATCCCTGACCGTCGCCCAGCACGCCGACACTGATGCCCGATTGGATGCGCTCGACGATCGCCGCAGTCGGCCGCGACGAGTCAACCGCGCGGAAGACGACGCCGGCCCCCGGTGCCGCGACGACCTCGTCCGCGCGCATGCCCGAGCGTATCGCGAGGTCGTCCGGGGCCGTGACCGGACCGTCAAGGCAGGAAAGTTCCACAGTGAGATGTTTTTCGTTCAACTTCTTGCCCGCCACTGCACCCGCTCGATAGTGTGGCGCCACTCGAGGGGTCGTCTCACCTCGATCGGGGTAGCGGTGCCTCTCTGTCCCACGGACGTGCTCCTCCCCTTTTCTCTCTGCTCCTTCTCGTTGGTCCCAACGCTCAGAACGGCGGCGCTATGTCGACCACTCGGAATCAGCCGCTCTCGACGCAGCCGGACGGCGCGCCTCAGACCTTCGACCGGTCGATGGGGCTCGTGGCGACGTTCTCCCTGGGTTTCACGTACCTGTCGCCGCTGGCGGGCGTGCTCTCGCTCCTGGTGTTCGCCCTCATCACCGCAGGCCCGCCAGCCATCTGGTGGCTGGCGATCGTCGCCGGCGGACAGTTCCTGGTCGCTCTCGTGTTCGGCGAAGTGGTCTCGCAGTACCCCATCACCGGCGGCCTCTACCCGTGGGCCCGGCGCCTCTGGGGTCGCAAGTACGCCTGGCTGGTCGCATGGATCTATCTCTGTGCGCTCATCGTCACGATCACGTCGATCGCCGAGTTCGCGGTGCCATACGTCGGCTCCCTGTTCGGGTTCACTCCGGCGACCGGCTCCACCCTCTTGATCGCCGTCCTTCTCCTGGGGGTCACCTTCGTACTGAACCTCGCGGGTACGAAGGTGCTGTCCGTCGCCGCTCGCGTCGGCTTCTTCGCGGAGATCATCGGCGTGATCGCCGTCGGCCTGTTCCTGCTGATCTTCCAGCGCAAGAACGACTTCGGCGTGGTCTTCGACGCGATGGGCACGGCGCAGGGCGGCAACTACTTCCCCGCCTTCGTCGGTGCGGCGCTCGTGGGCCTGTTCCTCTTCTACGGCTTCGAGGCGTGCGGCGATGTCGCGGAAGAGGTCGCGAATCCGGGCCGCCAGATCCCTCGCGCCATGTACCTGACGATCGTCATCGGATTCGTCTCGGCGTTCATCGCCTTCCTGGGATACATCCTCGCGGCGCCGAACCTGAGCGCCATCGTCGCCGGCAAGGTGGCCGACCCGATCAGTTCCATCCTGACGGGCAGCCTCGGGCCGGTCGGCGTGAAGGTCTTCCTGGTGATCGCGCTGACGGCGTTCCTGTCGTGCATGCTGTCGCTGCAGGCGGCGCTCAGCCGCCTGCTGTTCTCGTTCGCTCGCGACGAGATGCTGCCCGGTCACCGTTGGCTGGCCCGTCTCCGGACGGAGGTCGGCGGTACGGGAGGCGCACCGCGCAACGCCGCGGTCGTCGCGGCGGTCGCACCCGCGATCATCTGCCTGCTGGTCTTCCTCTCGCCGGACAGCCTGACCCGAGTCACCGCCTTCGCGGTGATGGGGATCTACGTGTGCTTCCAGATGGTGGTGTTCGCCAGCCTGGTGCAGCGCATCCGCGGTTGGAAGCCCGCGGGGATCTGGTCGCTCGGCCGCGCGGGCATCGTCATCAACGTGCTCGCGCTCGTGTACGGCATCGCCGCGATGGTCATCCTGGCGCAGCCGGGAGCGCCGGACGTCGACTTCGTGGACCGGTGGATCGTGTTGATCGGACTCGGCATCGTCGTGCTGATCGGCGTGCTGTACATGGTCATCGCGCGGCCCTTCGGACGATCGAACGCGCCGGAGAACGATGCGATCGCCGAGGCAGCACGCATCCGGGCCGCCCGGTCGGTCAACAGCTAACGGGTTCAGGCCGCTTCAGTCGGGGATACGCCCCTGAAGTTCCGGCGCTGAAGAAGGTGGTGCAGCGGTCGGGCTGCAACGACGCGGCCTGGTCGCACCTCTGACGCCGCTCTTGTCATCCGCCCGACGCTCCCTGCCCGTCCCACGAAGGCGGCCACACGCAGGTCACGCCGAGGCACCCGGTGCCACAATGCGACCGAGGCCGGGCGCACGGTGCTCGGCGCGACTCGAAGAGGAGAAGCACATGGGCAAGCTCGACGGCAAAGTGGCCTTCATCAGCGGTGCGGCGCGCGGGCAGGGGCGCAGCCACGCGCTCAGGCTGGCGCAGGAGGGGGCGAACATCATCGCGTTCGATCTGATCGACCAGGTCGGGACAATCGACTATCCGATGTCGACGCAGGAGGACCTGGACGAGACCGTCCGTCAGATCGAGGCGCTCGACCGGCGCATCGTGGCGAAGAAGGCGGACGTCCGCGACTTCAGCCAGGTGAAGGCCGCCTACGACGCGGGCGTCGCCGAGCTCGGCCCGGTGGACATCGTCCTGGCGAACGCGGGCATCGCACAGCTCGGCAGCAAGGAGCCGGACCCGCTGCCGACCTACAAGGACGTCATCGACATCAATCTCAACGGCGTCTTCAACACCGTCCACGCGGTCGCCCCCGACATGATCGAGCGTGGTCAGGGCGGCGCGATCGTGCTCACCAGCTCCACGCAGGGCCTGACCGGGCGCGGTGCCGACGGATCGGTGGCGGCCACCGGATACGCGGCGGCGAAGCACGGTGTGGTCGGCCTGATGCACAGCTTCGCGAACTCGCTGTCCCCGCACAACATCCGGGTCAACACCGTGCACCCCACCGGCGTCAGGACGCCGATGGTGATGAACGAAGTGATCGGGCACTACATCCAGGAGAACCCCGAGGCCGCCAAGATGACCGCGAACCTGATGCCGGTCGATCTGATCGAGCCGGTGGACATCAGCAACGCGATCCTGTTCCTGGTCAGCGACGACGGGGGCTACATCACCGGCGTCACCCTGCCGGTCGACGCCGGCTTCCTCGTGCGCTAGGCGCTCGGCGCAGCCTGACGTGTCGGCCCACCGCACCGTGCTCGGCGACGGAGAGGCGGGCCGGCCGGCCAAGCGGACGACACGTTCGGTTGTCGTGCTGTGACCCCAGCGGGATTCGAACCCGCGTTACCGCCGTGAGAGGGCGATGTCCTAGGCCGCTAAACGATGGGGCCGCGTGCCGTGCGCCGTGTCGACGCGACCCCCGAGTATGCCATACCGGCCGAGCGCTCCGGCCGAGCGCTCCGACCGATCGCGCTGGCCCCGGCGCTTCCGCCGCGCCTTCGCAGTACTCCCCCAGCGGCGTGGGGCTTGGCTGAGCGCATGCGCATCTCCAAGCTCGAGCACGCCGCGTTCATCGTCGAGGAGGGGCGGCACACGCTGGTCGTCGATCCCGGCAGTCTGACGACGCCCATCACGGGGGTGCACGGCGTGCAGGCGATCGTCATCACGCACGAGCACGCCGATCATTGGACGCCTGCCCAGTTGCAGCGGCTGCTGGAGGCCAACCCGGCCGCCCGCATCTTCGGGCCGGCCGGCGTCGCCGCGGCCGCTGTCGACTTCGCGGTCGAGACGGTCGCCGCGGGCGACATCGTGGATGTCGGCGTCTTCCACCTGCAGTTCTTCGGCGGCGATCACGCGCTGATCCACTCCTCCATCCCCATCGTCGACAACCTGGGGGTGCTGATCAACGATCGCATCTACACGCCCGGCGACTCGTTCACGATCCCCCACGGCGTGACCGTGGACACGCTGGCGGCGCCGGCGAGCGCCCCGTGGATGAAGGTCGCCGAGGTGATGGACTACGTCACCGCGGTCGCGCCGAAGCGGGCCTTCCCCACCCATGACGGGCTGCTGTCGGCGGCGGGGCTCGGAGTGACCAACGACCGGATCGCCGCCGTGACGCGCGCGGCGGGCGGCGAGTACTACCCACTGACCGCCGGCGAGTTCCTGGACGTCTGACCGTTCTGTCGCTGCCCTTTCAGCAGCAGCGTGACCACCGGATCCACCGGGGCGGCCCGCAGGTGAGCCAGGGTGCCCATCTGCAGCAGCCGCCCCGCATCCAGCACCACCACCTGATCGGCCAGCGCATCCGCATCCCGCACGTCGTGGGTGACGACGATCGCCGAGCCGTCGAAGTCGGCCAGGTCGGCGCGGATGCGTTCCCGGACAGCCGGGCGGGACTCCGCGTCGATCGCGGCGAGCGGCTCGTCGAGCAGCAGCAGCGCGGGGCGCCGAACGGTGGCGCGCAGCAGGGCGATACGGGCGGCCTGACCCCCTGAGACGGCCGCGGGGCGGCGCTCGGCCAGGGCGTCGAGGCCGGCATGCTCCAGTGCGCGACGAGCGGCCGTCCGGGCGGAGGAACGGGAGCGGCCGGCGGTGCGCAACCCGAACGCGACGTTGTCCAGCACGCTGAGGTGCGGGAACAGGGCGACCTGCTGCTGCACGAAGCCGACCGGGCGCCGCTCCGGCGACACGGACTCGGTGCCGGGACCGCCGTCGAGCACCTGGTCATCGAGGACGATGCTCCCCCGCTGCACCGGCTCCAGGCCGGCGAGCGCGTTCAGCAGCGTCGACTTGCCGGCGCCGTTGCGGCCGACCAGCGCGACGGTGGTACCGGGCTCGACGGTCAGCGCGACGTCGAGGGCGAACGCTCCGTGCTGGACCGCGACGCGCGCGTCGAGACGACCGCGGCTCACGTGCGCAGCCCTGTCAGCCACTTGTCGCGCAGGCTGATCAGCACGACGGCGGAGACGACGACCAGCACGACGGCGATTGCGACGGCGGAGTCCAGGTCGCTGGACAGGGAGAGGTAGGCCGCGATCGGCAGCGTCTGGGTGACCCCCGGCAGGCTGCCGGCGAAGGTGATCGTGGCGCCGAATTCGCCGAGCGACCGGGCGAAGCTGAGCACGGTGCCGGCGAGCAGTCCGGGCGCGGCGAGCGGCAGGGTCACCCGCAGGAACACGGTCAGCGGACCGGCGCCCAGTAGCACGGCCGCGCGCGGGTATCGGGCATCGACGCCGCGCAGCGCCCCCTCCACCGACAGCACGAGGAAGGGCAGCCCGACGAACGCCTGGGCGATGACGACCGAGGCCGTGGTGAACGGGACCGTGACGCCGAAGAGCGTGAAGAGGGGTGCGCCCAGCAGCCCGAACCGGCCGAGCAGCAGCAGCAGGGCGATGCCGCCGACGACGGGCGGCAGGACCAGCGGCGTGATGATGAGGGCCCGGGCGAGTCGTCGGAGGGGCGCGGGCCAGCCGTCCGCGCCGGCGAGCACGGCCGCGAGCGGGACGCCGAGCACGACACTCAGTCCGGTCGCGATGGCTGCGGTGCCGACCGACAGACCGGCCGCCTGCGGGACCACCGGGCCGGTGATGATCGCGAGCATGCGGCTCCATGGCGCGCGCACGAGCAGCGCGACGAGCGGCCCGACCAGCAGCAGCGCACCCACGACGGCCAGCGGGATCACCCAGCCCGGCGCCCGACCGGGTCGCCGGCCGCGCCGAGCCGTCACCTGCCGCCCCACGACTCCTCTTTTACTGCACCCTCGCGGTGACGCTCGTCGCTACTGCGGGGTCAGGAAGCCGGCGGCCTGCAGCACGCTCTCCTGCTGCTGCACGTAGCGCACGAAGGCGGCGGCCAGGGTCGGGTTCTTCGAACCCGTCAGCGGTGCGATCGGGTAGCTCTGGATCGCCTGCGACGACTCCGGGAACTGGATGCCCTTCACCGCGCCGCCGGCAGCCTGCACGTCCGTCCTATAGACCAATCCGGCCTGGGCATCGCCCAGCTTCACCTTGTTCAGCACGCTCGTGACGTCCTGCTCGGTGCTGTCCGGCTTGGCCGTGACGTTCGCGGCCGCGAACACCGTCTGGGCGGCCGCGCCGCAGGGCACGGTCGGCGCGCAGATCACGATGGTCTTGTCGGCGTCCGCGAAGTCGGCCAGCCCGGTGATCTTGCCGGGGTTGCCCTTCGGCACGGCGATCTCCAGTTGATTGCGGGCGACCACCACCGGCGTCGCGGCGGTCAGCTTGGCGTCGATGACGGTCTGCATCGTCTTGGTGCTGGCGGAGGAGAAGACGTCGACGGGCGCACCGGAGACGATCGCCGCGGCCAGGGAGTCGCTGCCGCCGAAGTTGAAGGCGATCTTCGTCCCCGGGTTGGCCGCGGTGAAGGAGTCGGCGAGCGTGGGGTAGACGCCGTTCAGCGACGCTGCCGCGTCCACCGTGATGGAGCCGGTCAGGCCGTTGTCGGCAGCGGGCGTCCTGGCCGCCGCCGACTGCGGCACCGCGGAGGACGCGGGCGTCGACGGGGTGCTGCTGCAGCCGGCGAGCAATACGGCCGCCGACCCGGCCGTGATCAGGGCCGCGACGCCACGAGCGCGGGAGCGCGTCAGGAGGTGCGCCGGGAAGCGGGCCTGGAGCTGGGATCGGCTCAACGGGACTCCTTGGTTCGGTGCGGATCGTGGGCGGGCGGTTCGCTGCGCTCGATCACGACGTTGGTGGCCTTGACGGTGGCGGTGGCAAGCGATCCGGGCTGCAGATCCAGCTCGTCGGCCGCCTCACGGCTGAGCAGCGAGACGACGCGAAACGGCCCGGCCTGCAACTCCACCTGGGCCATCACGGTGTCGCGGACGACGCGGGTGACGATGCCCGGGATGCGGTTGCGGGCCGAGGACGTGCCCTCGGAGGGACCCAGGTGCGCGAGCGGCGACTCCGCGGCCAGCTGCGTGGCGAGCGCCGCCAGCTCGGCGCCGTCCACCGTTGCACGACCGCTGTCGCGGTGGATGGTGATGCGGCCCGCCTCCGACCAGCGGCGCAGCGTGTCGTCGCTGACCCCGAGCAACGCGGCGCCGTCGGCCACGCGGATGCGATCGGGCACGTGCACCTCCGATCCACTCCCCGCAGGTGCGGTGTTCCAGACTACCTTCCACCGCGGATGCGGCAGCTGGTCGCCGCCTGGCCGGGGGTGGGATGATCCTCAGATGACCCTGATCGACGTCGAACCCCTCCAGGCCGTCCGCCATGTCCGGCCGCTCGCGGGGCGCTGGGACCGCCAATTGTCGGTGCCCGGATTCGGCCCGCGCCAGCAGCAGCGCATCCGCACCGCACGGATCGTGGTCGTCGGCGCCGGCGGCGTCGGCAGCGGAGTGCTGCCGGCCCTGGCCGCGGCGGGCATCGGCGAACTGGTCGTCGTGGACCACGACGACGTGGAACCGAGCAATCTGCACCGCCAGACTCTGCACACCACGGCCGACGTCGGGCGGGGCAAGACCGACTCGGCGGTCGAGGCGCTGCGACCACTCGCGGCCGGCACCGTGACCGGCGTGCGGCGTCGCCTGACGGATCAGAACGCAGCCGCCCTGATCGCCGGAGCGGATCTGGTGATCGACGCCTCCGACTCACTCGCCGCGCGGTATGCGCTGGACGACGCCGCGGCGAGCGCGCGCATCCCATTGGTGTGGGGCTCCGCACAGGGCACGACCGGATACGTCGGGGTGGCGTGGACGACCGCCGGCCCGCGCTGGCGCGACCTGTTCCCCGTGCAGCCGGCCGACCACGCGACTCCCTCCTGTTCGGAGACCGGCGTGTTCCCCGGACTGTGCGCGACCGTCGGCGGGCTGCTGGCGACGGAGGCGATCAAACTGCTGACGAGCCTCGGCGAGCCGCTGATCGGCCGGGTGCTGGTGGTCGACGCGCTGACGGGACGGATTTGCGAGATCCCCTACTCGTCGGATACGGCCGCCTCGTCGAGCATGATCGCACCGGCAGACGCCACCGTCTCCCCGGATTCGGCCGACGAGACCGGGACGGCCGGCGAAGCCGAGGAGCAGGACTCCCCCGCGGCGCCGGTCCGGCCGACCGAGATCGACGCGCCCGCGCTCCAGCGGCTGCTGCAGTCGCCGGACGGCGACGTGCAGCTGGTCGACGTGCGCGAGCAGTGGGAGGCGCAGATCGCGACGCTGCCCGGCAGCGTGCTGATCCCGCTCGGCGAGCTGCCCGGTCGGCTCGGCGAGCTGGACCGGGAACGAGCGGTGGTGACGTACTGCCACTCGGGCGTCCGCTCCGCCGAAGCCGCTCGCCTGCTGACCGCGCAGGGCTTCCAAGCCACCTCGCTCCGCGGCGGCATCAATGCATGGAGCAACATGGTCGACCCGCGGGTGCCCCGCTACTGATGCCGGCGCGACGACGCAGCGTCGACGAGCACGCGGTGCGCATCGCGAGCATCGTCGAGCCGGCCCTCGTCGCCCTCGGGACCGAGCGGCTGCCGATCGCCCAGGCTGCCGGCCGGCCGCTGGCCGAGGACGTGCACTCCGCCATCCCCCTGCCGCCCTTCCGCAACGCGCAGATGGATGGCTACGCGGCGCGGGCGGAGGAGCTCACGACGCTGCCGGTCACCCTGCCGGTCGCCGGGGTGGCGCCGGCGGAGCGCTCGGCGCCACGCGGTCTGCCGGCCGGGCACCTGCTGCGCATCATGACCGGCGCTCCCCTGCCGGACGGCGCCGACTGCGTCGTCCCCGTGGAGGACACCAGGACCGGCGACGGCACGGCCACCGTGCTCGCTTCCCGGGCGGCCGGCGACTTCGTGCGCATCGTCGGCTCCGACCTCGATCGCGGGGGGCTGGTCGTCGCCGCAGGCACCGTGCTCGCCGCCCGGCATCTGGCCGCGCTGGCCGCATCCGGCACCGCCGACGTCGCGGTCCGTGCCCGGCCCCGCGTCGCGATCCTGACTACGGGTGCCGAGGTCGTCGCTCCGGGTCGGCACCTGCAATTCGGCGAGATCTACGACTCCAACGGCACGGCCCTGGCCGCACTGGCTCGCGAGGCGGGGGCGGAGGTGGTGCTGCAGGCCCTGGTGGACGATGACCCCGGGGCCTTCGCGGACGTCTTGGCCGACGCGGTGGCCGCGGCCGACCTGGTGGTCACCTCGGGCGGCATCTCGCAGGGCGACTACGAGGTCGTGCGCCAGGTGCTGGAGCCGGCGGGCGCCGAGGTGACCGAGATCGCGATGCAGCCGGGCGGTCCGCAGGCGACGGCGGTACTGAGCGGTGTGCCGATCGTCTGCTTTCCGGGCAATCCGGTCTCCACGCAGGTCTCGTTCACCGTGTTCATTCGTCCACTGCTGCGGCGGGCGGCCGGGCTAGCGACCATCGAGCCGCGGCTGCTGACGCTGGAGGCCCACGTGCGATCCGTCCCCGGCAAGCGCCAGTGGCTGCGCGGGCAGGCGCGCGGCGACACGGTGCGGGTCGTGGGCGGGGCGAGTTCGCACCTGGTCACGACCATGGCGCGGGCCGACGTGCTGATCGACGTGCCGGAGCAGGTGCTGCAGTTGGCGGCCGGCGACCGAGTCACGGTCCTGCCGCTGTGACCGGGGAGCGCTTGACCCATCAGGACGAGACGGGGCGGTCTCGCATGGTCGATGTCGGCGGCAAGCCGGTCACGCGGCGCACGGCCACGGCCGCCGGGCGGCTGGTGACGACCGCCGAGGTCGCTCGCCTGCTGCGCGCCGACGGGCTGCCGAAGGCCGACGCGCTGACGACCGCCCGCATCGCGGGCATCGCCGGGGCCAAGCACACCAGCGATCTGATCCCGCTGTCCCATCCGCTGCCGCTCGACCAGGTGACGGTCGACCTGACCGTCGGCGAGGATGCGGTGTCGATCACCGCGACCGCAAGCGCCACCGGCCGTACCGGCGTGGAGATGGAGGCGCTGACCGCCGTGGCGATCGCCGGCCTGAGCCTGCACGACATGGTGAAGGCGGTGGACCCCGGAGCGATGCTGACGGATGTGCGGCTGCTCGAGAAGCGCGGGGGCACCCGCGGCACCTGGACGCGGGAGGGCGGGCGGGAAGGTGATCGGCAGGGGTCCCTCGCGGCGCCGGACGAGGATGCTGCACCGCTGGGGATCGCCGTGGTCGTCTCGACCGGCGTCGCGCAGGGGACGCGGCAGGACACGACCGGGCCGCTGCTCGTCGCCTGGCTGCGCGAGTCGGGACTGCACGTGGGCGAGCCCCGGGTCGTCGCCGATGCCGACGTCGGTGCCGCGCTGGCAGCGGCGATCCGGGAGCGGCCCGCCGTACTGCTGACCACCGGTGGAACGGGGCCGAGTCCGTCCGACCGCACGCCCGAGGCGACTGCCGCGCTGCTGGACCGCACCATGCCCGGCATCGCCGAGGCGATCCGCGCGCGCGGCGTGCGTGCGACCCCGACCGCGGCGCTCGGGCGCGGTCTCGCCGGGCAGGCGGGCGGAACGATCGTGGTGAACCTGCCCGGGTCGGCCGGCGGCGTGACCGACGGGCTCGAGGTGCTGAGCGAACTGATGCCGCATCTGCTGCGGCAGGTGCGGGGCCGGGCCGACCACGAGCACGGCGCCCACCAGTCGCCTGCCCACCAGTTCGCGCCGCATCCGGTCGACCCGCCCTCGACGAGCTCGTGAGCGGGGTCGTCTCGGCGGCTGTGACGAACGAGCCGCTCGATGCCGCCGCCTTGGAGCGGGCGGTGCTGCACGCGGCCGACGGCGCGCTCGTCACCTTCCGCGGGGTGATCCGCGACCACGACGGCGGCCGGGGCGTGACCGGGCTGGACTACTCGGCGCATCCGGACGCCGCCGCGTTCCTGCTGGCGGCGTGCGACCGGGCCGCGGTCGACGGTGTGACGGTGGCGGCGCAGCACCGGATCGGCGTGCTCGGTATCGGCGACGTCGCCCTGGTGGCGGTGGCTGCGGCAGCGCACCGCGCGGCGGCCTTCGCGGCGTGCGCGGCCCTGGTCGACGACATCAAGGCGACGGTGCCGATCTGGAAGCGCCAGCACCACGACGACGGCACCTCGACCTGGCAGAACCTCTGACCGGCGCCCCGCCGCCCTCCTCGGCCTCCGCCTCCGCCTCCGCCTCCGCCTCCGCCTCGAAGAATCCAGGCGATTTCGAGGAATGAAGGCGAAACCGGGCCGAGTTCGGCTCAGATCCTCGAAAAGTCCTGAATTCCTCGCGCGATCGGGGCGGAACAGGGCGGGGCGGGAGGAGAGGGCGGGGGTCAGCCGCCGGCGAATGGGGGCAGCACGTCGACGCGGGCGCGCACCGGGCGGTCGGGGTCGCGGGTGACCACGCCGTCGACCAGCAGCGAGCCGATCTGCAGCACGTGCGCCATCGCCGGCCCGTACCGGGCGGTGAGTTCGGCGCGCAGGGCACCGGCGGTGGGGGCGACCTGCAGCACCTCCTGCTCGCGGCCCGCGGCTTCGGCGGCAGCGGCGAAGTAGCGCACGGTGACGTCGATCGGCTCAGCCACCGATCGCTCCCATGCTGCGGATCGGGCGGCGGAAGTCGGCGTCGTCCATCCCGTGCCCGGCCTGCTTGCCCCACATCGCGGCCCGCCAGGCGTCTGCGACGACCCGGTCGGGAGCGCCGCCGCGTAGCAGGGGGGCGAGCGGGGTTTCGTCGTCGCCGAACAGGCAGGCGCGCACGCTGCCCTCCGCGGTCAGCCTCGTGCGGTCGCACTCCACGCAGAACGAACGGGTGACGGAGGCGATGATGCCCACGGTCCCGGAGCGCGGGGTCGCTGTCGACGTCCCGGTCGTGGTGCGCTCGACAGCACGCCATTCCTCCGCCGGTGCGTGCGGATCGTCGCGGCCCACCGGCACCAGGTCGAAGCGCCGCTCCAGCAGTGCCAGCAGTTCGGCGGCGCCGACCAGGCCGTCGCGCGTCCAGACGCCGTCGGCGTCGAGGGGCATCTGCTCGATGAAGCGCAGCCGGACGCCGCGCTGCAGCGACCACGCGAGCAGGTCGGGCGCATCGGCCAGGGTCTCGCGCATCAGGACGGCGTTGACCTTCAGCGGCGTCAGGCCGGCGTGCTGCACGGCCTCGATGCCGGTGAGCACGGCCGGCAGGCGATCGCGGCGGGTGAGGCGCGCGAAGTGCTCGCGGTCCAGGGTGTCGAGGGAGACGTTGACCCGGCTCAGGCCGGCGGCGAGCAGCGCGGGCAGGCGCCGGTCCAGGCCGACCGCGTTGGTGGTGATGGCGAGTGGAACGGCCGGCGCGGCCTGCCGAGCGGCCGCGATGATGTCGGCCAGGTCGGCGCGCAGCAGCGGCTCGCCGCCGGTGAAGCGCACCTCGCGCACCCCCAGCTCGCGCACGCCGATACCGACCAGCCGGCCGATCTCCGCGGGCGTCAACAGATCGGACCCGGGTATCGCGGGCAGCCCCTCCGCCGGCATGCAGTACGTGCAGCGCAGCGAGCACTTCTCGGTCACCGAGATCCGCAGATCCGTCGCGGTCCGGCCGAACCGGTCGAGCAGGCCACGGGCGGGGCGACCGGCGGTGAGTACCTCGGCCGGGCGTCCGTCGACAGGCGCGTCGGCGGGGCCGTCGACCGGATACGGCGTTGAGGAACTGCGATCGGCGAGCGGGCGCTGCCGGGTGAGATTCAGCGCCGTCATCGCCTCAGCCTAGACAGCGCCTGCGCACGGTCCGGCGGCGCTCGCCCTAGAGGGGAACGCGCCCAAGAAGACGCGCGACCCGAGAAGAGGGGGCGGGCCGCGGCCCGTTCGGGACCCGCAGGGCACTAACGTGGCGCCTCCCGACTCCCCCGGCCCGTACCGGCCAGTCCGATGAGAGAGTCCCACGTGCCTCCGATACCCACCGCTGTGCGAGCCCGCCGAGCGGGCGTCGTACTGCTGGTGGCGCTCGCCCTGGCCCTGGTACCGCTCGCGGTCGCGGTCGGTCCGTCCGCCGACGCGAGCGGCGCCGGCGCGCCCGTCGTGCGGGTCGTCGCCGGTCACCGCACGATCACCGTCGCGTGGGCGGCCGTCCCTCACGCCACCCGCTACGACGTGGTCCTGACCGCCCCGCACCATCCCACGCGCACGGCCCGCACCGCCGGCCTGCACGCGCGGTTCAAAGGCCTGACGGACGGCACGCCGTATCTGGTGCGTGTCACATCGCACGCCCGCACCGGCGACCGCGTGAGTGCCACGGCGTCGGGAACGCCGGCGGCGGGCGTCCCGCAGCCGATCACCGGAGTGACGGCCCGCGGCGCCGGGGCGAACCGCATCCTGGTTCGCTGGCCGGGCATCCGCCGCGCGACGAAGGTGGCCGTCGCGGCCGGCTCCGACAGCATCACCCGGTTCAACCGCTTCACCACCGCCTGGCTGCCGGCGACCACCCGGTCGGTAACGATCACCGTGCCGAAGCGGCTCCGCGACAAGCTGGGCGTGGTCAGCGGTCAGCCCGTCTTCGTGAAGGTGATCGCATCCAACGCCACGACCGCCCAGCCGGCGAAGGAGCTCTTCTTCGACGCCCGCCACGCCTTCCGGCTCTCACCACCCGGCACCTGGTCGATGGCTGGAACCCCGAACACACCCACCGAGCACGTCAGCCGCATCACCGTCGGCGAACTGAACGTGCAGAGCGTCAGCGCCACGGCCACGTTCACGGCGGGTGACCAGTGGCCGGCGCGGCTGCCCCGGATCGCTGCCACCGTGCTGGCATCGCATCCGGATCTGCTGGCGACCGCCGAGCTCTCCACCCAGCTGACGGCACCCTGCCCCGCCGGCAACGCCCCCAGCCTCAGCCGCTGGTGCACCGACCAGACGCAGTACATGGACCTGGCCCGCGCGCTTGCGACGGGACCGCACCCCTACGCCCTGGCGACCGCGGACGCCTACGCGGCCGTCCACGCCGAGATGGCGCGGGACGGGCGCAAATGGGACGGCGCGGTCACCGACGGCTCGCACCTGTTCTACGACCCCGAGAAGATGACGCTGCTGGCGCACGGCTACATCTCACCGGTCTACGACCTGCACATGGATGAGTGGACGCCCGCGATCGGGGACCGTTGGAGCTCCTGGGGCGAGTTCCAGCTGCTGGACGGCACGAACCGGCGGTTCTACGCCGTGGCAACCCATTTTCCCGTCGGCAAGACCGCCGCGATCGTCGCTCTGCGCCACGAGGAGGCGGAGCGACTCACCGCGTACCTGGACCACCTGGCGGGCCCGACCCCCATCGTATTCGCCGGCGACCTGAACGCCGACGCCGTTCGGGACCCGAAGCCGGCCGCAACCGTCTTCGTGCAGCACGGCTACGCGGATGCAGCGGCGACGACACATCGCAGCGGCATCCGGTACAGCACGTCCAACGGCACGAACGGCACCGACGGCGCCGACCCGGGCTATCCGGTGCACGCCGTCGAGCACGCCTACCCGACCAGCCGCATCGACTACATCCTGGTCAAGCACTCGCCCGTCACATTCCGCTACACGAATGTGCTGCACCTGACCGGAAACCGCTTCACGCCCGCGTACCAGGGCACCGACCACAACCTGCAAATGGCCTGGCTGGGCATCGGGGACCCCTAGTCGCGCACCTCCACTGCCGCGTGGCAGGAGTGTCCGAGGACGCCCGCCGCGTACCGTGCTGGTTCCGCTGCCCGGAGCCGACGAGGGGGGTCCGCCGTGCACCGAACGATGTCCCGACCCATGCACCGCTCCGATGGCCATGCCCGTCGACTGCGCACAGCCGTGGTCGGGGCGCTCGTCGCGACGCTCGCCGGTGCGCTGCTCGCTGGCGGCGGAGTCATCGGGCCGGCGCAGGCGGCCACGCCCACAGCGAAGCCCCCAGTGAGCCTGACGCACCTCATCGCCGGCAACCGAACCGTGTCGGTGTCCTGGCACGCGGTGCCGCACGCGAAGCGCTACGCGGTGCGGATCAGCCGCCACAAGTCGATGTCGGCGGCGACGACGAAGCATACGACGCTGACTCACGCGATCCTGCATTCGCTGAAGAACGAGCGCACCCTCTGGATGCAGGTCACCGCCGAGCTGACGAACGGCCGCACCCTGCGCTCGCCGGTGCGCACGACGACTCCCTCCGCCGGGCTGCCGACCCCGGTGACCGGCGTCACCGCGACCGCCGCCGGAGCGAACCGGGTGCGCGTGCGCTGGAGCGGCGGTGGGACCGCGACCCACGTGGCCGTCGCGGCCGGCGCCGACCTGCTGGCTGTGACCCTGCGCTTCCATTCCACGTGGCTGCCGGCGACGACCCGCAGCGTGGTGCTGACCGTGCCGGAGGCGCTCCGGCCGCAGCTCGGCTCCACCAGCGCGCAGCCGGTGTTCGTGCGCGTGCTGCAGACCAACTCCGTGAGCCTCCACCCGGTCAAGGGGACAGGGAACGACAGTGCAGCCCGCCTGCGACTCTCCGATCCGGGTGCGTGGGCGCTCGCGGGCCCGCCCGCCCCCGCAGCGGACAGCAGCCGCCTGACGGTCGGCGAGTTCAACGTGCAGAGCGTCGGTGCCAGCAAGGGCTTCACCGTGGCCGACCAGTGGGCCGCGCGGAAGCCGCGCGTCGTGGCCACGATCGAGCGGGCGCATCCCGACCTGCTGACGACGGCCGAGCTGTCGACCTCGCTCGTGCGGCCCTGCATCAGCGGGAACGACCCCGCCGCGAACATCTGGTGCAGCGCGGACTCGATGGACTCCGACCTGGCCGGCCAGTTGGCGACCGGACCTGCGCCCTACGCCCTGGCGACGCCCGATGCCTACCGGCTCGTGCACCTCGAGATGCTGCAGCACCCGGAGTGGAACAACGCGGTCACCGCCGGGGCGCACATCTTCTACGACCCGACCCGCCTGCATCCCGAGGCGAACGGTTTCGTCTCCCCCGTCTTCGACCTGCAGGTGCCGGGGTGGACGCCTGCGATCGGGGACCGCTGGGCGTCCTGGGCGCGGTTCACGATGCTCGACGGGACGAACCGGCGCTTCATCGCCGTGGCCAGCCACTTCCCGGTCGGGAACACCGCGCAGATCGTGGCACTCCGCGCCGAGGAGGCCACCCGGCTGATCGCCTACCTGGACCGCCTGAACACCGAACACCTGCCCATCGTCTTCACCGGCGACCTGAACGCCGACCCGGTGCGCCAGCAGAACGCGGCACCGACTGCATTCATCCGCGCCGGCTACGTCGACGCCGCCGCCACGACCAACCGCGTCGGCATCCAGTACGGCACCCAGAACTCCGGCAACGGCAACGACGGACCGGACGACGGCTACCCGCGGCACGTGATCCCGCGCACGACTCCGGCCAGCCGCATCGACTACATCCTGCTGCTGCACTCCCCGAACACGTTCGCCTACGCCAACGTGCTCGCGTTGAACGGCACCGCGTTCGTTCCGGAGTTGCAGGGCTCCGACCACAACCTGCAGCTCGCGACGATCGGGATCGGGGCGCCGGCGGGCTGAGGCGCGGTTGAGGTGGGTCGAAGACCGGAAGAGCTCACCCGGCCCCGCTCAGTCCTCCGGAGCCGCCGCCGCCATCCCCGCGCTGATGGTCGCCATCACGCTGGAGTCGGCGAGCGTCGTCACGTCGCCGACGGGCCGGTGCTCGGCCACGTCGCGCAGCAGGCGTCGCATGATCTTGCCCGACCGGGTCTTCGGCAACTCGGCGACGACCATGATCTGCCGCGGACGGGCGATCTTGCCGATCTGCGTCGCCACGAATTCGCGCAGCTCGCTCGCCACCTCGGGCCCTCCGTCGCCGGCCTCTGCCCGCAGGATCACGAACGCGACCACGGCCTGACCGGTCATCTCGTCGGACGCGCCGACGACCGCCGCCTCGGCCACCTTGGGATTGGCGACGAGCGCGGACTCGATCTCGGTCGTCGACAGGCGGTGACCGGAGACGTTCATCACGTCGTCCACGCGCCCGAGCAGCCACAGGTCGCCGTCGTCGTCCTTCTTGGCCCCGTCGCCGGCGAAGTACTTGCCGGGGAACCGCGACCAGTAGGTGTCGACGTACCGGTCGTCGTCGCCCCAGATGGTGCGCAGCATCGACGGCCACGGCTCGGTGACCACCAGGTAGCCGCCCGCGCCGTCCGGCACGCCGACTCCGGCATCGTCCACCACATCCACCGCGATCCCGGGGAGCGCGCGCATCGCGGCGCCGGGCTTGCCGGCGGTCACCCCGGGCAGGGGGCTGACCATCATCGACCCGGTCTCGGTCTGCCACCACGTGTCGACCACCGGGGTGCGGTCGCCGCCGATGTGGTGGCGATACCAGACGTACGCCTCGGGATTGATCGGCTCCCCCACCGAACCGATGACCCGCAGAGACGACAGGTCGTACTGCGCCGGCACCTCCGCCCCCCACTTCATGAAGGTGCGGATGACGGTCGGCGCGCAGTAGAGGATCGTGACACCGTACCTCTGCACGATCTCCCACCAGCGTCCGCGGTGCGGCGTCTCGGGGGTGCCCTCGTAGATCACCGAGGTGGAGGCGTTCGCGAGCGGTCCGTAGACGATGTAGCTGTGGCCGGTCACCCACGCCACGTCGGCGGCGGTCCAGTAGACGTCGGTCTCGGGCTTCAGGTCGAAGACCTCGTACTGCGTCCACGCGACGCCCGTCAGGTAACCGCCGGAGGTGTGCAGGATCCCCTTCGGCTTGCCCGTGGTGCCGGAGGTGTACATCACGTAGAGGGGGTGCTCGGCATCGAAGAGCTCGGCCTGGTGGGTGGTCGGCGCCTGACCGACCGTGTCGTGCCACCAGCGGTCGCGGCCCTCCGTCCACTCGATCGGCTGCCCGGTGCGGCGGACGACCAGCACGGCGGTCACGTCCGGGCACTGCTGCAGCGCCTCGTCGACTGCGGGCTTCAGCGCGCTGGGAGCGCCGCGGCGGTAACCGCCGTCGGCGGTGATCACGACGTGGGCGTCGCAGTCCAGGATGCGGGTTGCCAGCGACTCCGCGGCGAAGCCGCCGAAGACGACGGTGTGCGGCGCACCCAGGCGCGCGCACGCGAGCATCGCGACGACGGCCTCCGGGATCATCGGCAGGTAGATGGCGACGCGGTCGCCGGCGCGCACGCCCAGGTCGGTCAGCGCGTTGGCCGCCTGGCAGACCTGCTCGGTCAGGTCGCGATAGGTGATGGTGCGGGTGTCGCCCGGCTCGCCCTCGAAGTGGAACGCCACCCGGTCGCCGAGGCCCGCCGCCACGTGCCGGTCCAGGCAGTTGACGGCCACGTTCAGGCGACCGCCGACGAACCACTTCGCGAACGGCGGGGTGGACCAGTCGAGCGCGGTCGTCCACCGCTCGCCCCAGGTCAGGCGGTCGGCGGCCCGCTCCCAGAAGGCGACCCGGTCGGTGTCGGCGTCCGCGTATGCGCTCTCGGTGACGTTGGCCTGCGCGACGAACTCCGGCGACGGCGGAAAGCGACGGTCCTCGTGGGCGAGATTCTCGAGGGTTTCGGTCGAGGGTTCCGAAGCGGTTTCGGGCATGATTCGTCCTTCCTGCTCGCGCGTCGGTGCGCTCTACCTGGGTGAAAGCGTAACGGCGCCGCCGTCGGGCGCTCCCGACACCGGTTGCTGCCCGATCTCGCGCACGCCGCCGCACGAGTGTGTACAGCGGCCGGACTGCGGTGCAGGCCGCAGCGCGGATGCAGGCCCCCGACTGGACGGACGGTGACCGAGATCCGGGCGGCTGCGTGCGGAGTTGCGGAAATCGAACACGAGTTCGATACTATGCGTATGGGGTACAGCAACCCGCCGATCCCGTGGTCGGAGTTCGAGCGCCGGCTCAGCGATTCGCGGCGCCCGGGCGGCCCGCCGGCCGGTGCGGACGGCGGCGACTCCCCCGCCTGGTCATTGAAGCGACACCCCTATCGGCCCGTCACGCCTCCCCCCGAGCACGACCCGCAGGCGGTGCCCTACGCCGAACTGCACGCCCACTCGAACTTCAGCTTCCTCGACGGCGCCTCGGGGCCGGAGGAGATGCTGGAGGAGGCGAGCCGGCTCGGCCTGCACGCGCTCGCCCTCACCGACCACGACGGCTTCTACGGCTCCGTGCGCATGGCGGAGGCGGCGGAGCAGCATCCCGTGCACACGATCTTCGGCGCCGAGCTGTCGCTGGGCCTCGGAGCGCCGCAGCAGGGCGTGCCGGACCCGGAGGGCTCTCACCTGCTGCTGCTCGCCCGCGGCGCGGCCGGCTACCACGCCATGTCCGGCGTGATCACGGAGGCGCAGTTGTACTGCGCCGACCCGACGAACACAGTGGCAGGGTCGACCGCCGACAGGCGGTCGAGACAGCTCGCCGCGGAGGCGGAGAAGGGGCGACCCGAGTACGACGAGGCGATGATCGCCGATCGCCTCGCCGGGAAGGTGATCGCCCTCACCGGCTGCCGCAAGGGGCGGGTGCGGCAGGCGCTCGTCACCCCCGCAGGGCTCGACGCCGGTGCGGCGGGCCGCGAGCTCGACCGCCTGGTCGAGGTATTCGGCCGCGACGGAGTCGTGGTCGAGCTGTTCGACACCGGCGGACCGCTCGACGGCTCCGCCAACGACGCCCTGTCCGCGCTCGCGCAGGCCCGACGTCTCCGCACGGTCGCCACGTCGAACGCACACGCCGCCTCTCCCGAGCGCCGCCGACTCGCCACCGCGCTGGCCGCCGTGCGGGCCCGACGCAGCCTCGACGAGATGGACGGCTGGCTGCCCGCCGCCGTCAGCCACCTCCGCAGCGGCGCCGAGCAGAAGACGCGGTTCATCCGCTACCCGGGCGCGGTCGAGACGACGGTCGAGGTCGCCGACGAGACCCGCTTCGTGCTCCGCAGCCTGAAGCCCGGCCTGCCGAAGCTGCCCGTGCCGGAGGGCCACACGCCGATGACATGGCTGCGGCAGCTCGTGCACGACGCCGTCCCGACGAAGTACCCGAGGGCTACCCCGGCGGACCTGGCCCGCATCGAGCGGGAACTCGCGGTGATCGAGGAGAAGGACTTCCCCGGCTACTTCCTGATCGTGCACGGGATCGTCGACTTCGCCAAGTCGCGCGGGATCCTCTGCCAGGGCCGCGGCAGCGCGGCGAACTCCGCGGTCTGCTACCTGCTCAGCATCACGGCGGTCGACTCCATCTACTACGACCTGCCGTTCGAGCGCTTCCTCTCCTCCCTCCGCGACGAGGAGCCCGACATCGACGTCGATTTCGACTCCGATCGGCGGGAGGAGGTGATCCAGCACGTCTACGCGACCTATGGTCGGCGGAACGCGGCGCAGGTCGCGAACGTGATCACCTACCGGCCGAAGAACGCGGTGCGCGACATGGCCAAAGCACTCGGCGCCTCCACCGGGCAGCAGGACGCGTGGAGCCGGCAGGTGGAGCGCTGGGGCGCGGTCACCTCCTCCGACGACCACGACATCCCCGCGCCGGTCGTCGAGTTGGCGGAGCAGGTGCTGAAGGCGCCGCGGCACCTCGGCATCCACTCCGGCGGCATGGTGCTCACCGACCGCCCGGTGGGCGAGGTGGTGCCGATCGAGCACGCCCGCATGCAGGGGCGCACGGTGCTGCAGTGGGACAAGGACGACTGCGCCTACATGGGGCTCGTGAAGTTCGACCTGCTCGGCCTCGGCATGCTCGCGGCGCTGCAGTACGCGTTCGACCTGGCCGCGCAGCACATCGGCGAGCGCTGGACGATCGAGACGATCCCGAAGGAGGAGCAGGGCGTCTACGACCAGCTGTGCCGCGCCGACTCGATCGGGGTGTTCCAGGTCGAGTCGCGGGCGCAGATGGGCACGCTGCCTCGCCTGCAGCCGCGCAGGTTCTACGACCTCGCCATCGAGGTCGCCCTGATCCGCCCCGGACCGATCCAGGGCGGCGCCGTCCACCCGTACGTGCGGCGGCGAACCGGCGACGAGCCGGTCACCTACCTCCATCCGCTGCTCGAGCCGGTGCTGAAGCGCACGCTGGGGGTGCCGATCTTTCAGGAGCAGCTGATGCAGGTGGCGATGGCGGTCGGTGGCTGCACCGGCGAGGACGCGGACCTGCTGCGCCGCGCGATGGGGTCGAAGCGCGGGATCGAGAAGATCGAGTCACTCAAGGACAAGCTGTACGCCGGAATGGCCGGCAACGGGATCACCGGTGACTCGGCCGATGAGATCTACTCGAAGATCCAGGCGTTCGCGAACTTCGGCTTCGCGGAGAGCCACTCCCTGTCGTTCGCCCTGCTCGTGTACGCCTCCGCATGGATGCGGCTGCACTACCCGGGCGTGTTCCTCGCGTCGCTGCTGCGGGCGCAGCCGATGGGCTTCTACTCCCCCGCCTCCCTCACCGCGGACGCCCGCCGGCACGGTGTGGTCGTGCGGCGGCCGGACATCAACCGGTCCCTCGCCGAGGCGGGGATGGAGCGGATCGACGGTGCCGTTCAGGAGGGAACGGCCGCCTGCCTCGGCGAGCAGCCGCCGGTCGGCGCATTCGACCCTGCGGCGCCGGTGGAGAACGCCCTGCATCGGCGCGACGCGCAGCACGCGGTGCGACTGGGACTGGCGGCGATCAACGGCATCGGCGCGACGCTCGCGCAGCGGATCGTCTTCGAGCGGACCGAGCACGGCGACTACCGGGACCTGCGCGACCTCGCCCGCCGGATCGGGCTGACGAGCGCGCAGCTCGAGTCGCTCGCGACCGCCGGTGCATTCGAGGGGTTCGGGATGAGCGTCCGGGAGGCGCTATGGGCCGCCGGATCCGCGGCGGAGGAGCGGCCGGACACCCTGCCGCACACCTCGATCGTCGTGCAGCCGCCGCTGCTGCCCGAGACGACGGGCATGGACCGGGTCGCCGCCGACCTGTGGGCGACCGGGATCTCCCCCGACGACCACCCCGTCGCGCACGTGCGGGCGGACCTCGCGAAGCGCGGGGTGCTCACCGGCGCGGCGCTGAAGCGTGCGGAGTCGGGCCGCCGGGTGGAGATCGGCGGGGTCGTCACCCACCGGCAGCGGCCCGCGACCGCCTCCGGGATCACGTTCCTGAACATCGAGGACGAGACCGGGATGATCAACGTGATCGCCTCGGTCGGGGTGTGGCAGCGCTACCGGCGGGTCGCCCGCGAGGCACCCGCGATGATCGTGCGCGGCATCCTGGAACGCTCTCCCGAGGGCGTGATCAACATCGTCGCCGACCGCTTCGAACGCCTCCCGATCGGCGCCCGCCACACCTCCCGCGACTTCCGCTGAGTTCACTCACCGCGCTCCGCGGGCCGATCGAAGGCCGTGCTGCTTCGCAGCGCTCACGGGAACCGCGCAGGCCGAGCTCTCGCAGTTCTTTCACCGTGGTCAGGTCACGCGACGCTGCAGGTCGAGACCGCTCACAGGCGAACCGTCGCGGCCAGCGTCGGGAAGCGGTCCTCCTAAAGACGCCGAACCCGTGCCGGCAACGCCAGTTGCGGCTAGATCGCCTCAAGGCGATCGCGGTTCATGATCGCGGCCTGGTCAGCGATACCGCCCTGAACGACGACTCTGACCGCGACTGGGAACCGCCCTAACCGGTCATGCATCACGTACCGAGCACGTACCAGCCCTGACCGGACGGCGAGACTGTGGCCACACCTCGGTTCGGAAGACGGGAGGACGGACCCGCCGAGGGCGACACGTCAGGTGAACCGCGAAGCTCCCGGCACCGGGGGCCGCCATGGGTCGTGCGCGTGCGCGAGCCAGACCGACTCCGGGTTGAGCGCGCGCACCCGATGCTGCCCTTCGGTGCGCGGCTCGTCCAGGTCGCCGAAGAAGACTGCCGTGTCGCCTGCGATCACGACCGGACGCGCCTCCGTCTCGACGACGACGACCTGCGACCCGCGGGTGTGCCCGGGCGCTGGAAGGAGTCGGAGCCCGGGCAGCAGCTCGAGCTCGCCCTCGACCGGCACGTACTGCACGCCGCGCGCCCCGACCCACTCCCGGATCGTGTAATCGTCTTCACTGAGCGCGTCGTCGAGCTCCTGGCGCTGGACGTAGAGCGGCCGGCCCGCGAACAGGTGGTTGCCGCCGCAGTGATCGAAGTGCAGGTGGGTGTTGACGACCATGTCGATGCTGGCGAGGTCGATGGCCTGCTCGCTCAGCGGTGTGAGGCGGGGATCCATGTCCGCCACCGCGGGGTGCAGTTCAGTCATGCCGGTGTCGACCAGGATGCGCGCGTCGGGGTGGTCGATGACATGCACGTAGACCGGCATCCGCCCGCCCTCGACGAGCAACTCGGCCACGAGGATCGGGGCGATCGTTGTGCGGTCTCCCTGGGCCATCGCTGCTACTCGCACCCTTCCTGGTCGACCGAGTGAAGCGGATGGAGACACCGTAGACGTCCACCGGCGGGTCGGGAGAGTGAGGACTGGGCCTGATTCCTCCGTCCGACACGATCGTGTCCCACCGGTTCGGCGGCTCCGGCGGGTTGGGCGGCTCTGAGCCGGTGGTGCTCGACGACACGGCTTATCGTCGGAGGCATGTGCCGGAACATCCGCTGCCTTCACAACTTCGAACCGCCGACGACGGACGACGAAGTGCGGGAGGCCGCTCTCCAGTTCGTCCGCAAGGTGAGCGGGTCGACGCACCCGTCCCGCGCGAACACTCCCGCGTTCGAGCAGGCGATCGACGACATCGCGAATGCGACCCGGCGAATGCTCGACCAGCTGGTGACGGCCGCGCCGCCGAAAAGCCGGGACCTCGAAGCGATCAAGGGCCGCCAGCGTCATGAGAATCGCATGGAGCGCGAGGTCCGGATTCGCACGGCGTCGGCGTGAACCGGATCCGACGGTGAGAGAGCGGATACACACCGCGGACAGGGAGAAGCGACCTGGCGGTCCCGCTGCACGGCGCGGCCCAACGGTGATTGCGCCGACGGCCTCCGCACTACGGCCGCGTCGCTCCCGTGCGTTCGGCTTGTCCCTCGACTTCAGCGTCAGGTACAGCCGCATAGCCGCATGCGGATGTCCGCTCCCCGCCGCGCAGCAATCGGTCAACTGGCTGGCGGACGGGATCGGTCCGACTGTCGGACGAAAGCGATAGGAAGCGCTTTTGCTGACGGCTGTGAGCCGAGGAGTGTCTGCCTAGCCCGCGGACATGTCTTGCCCGAGGTAGCGGCGGATGGTGCCGCGTGCGCCGAAGGTTTCGACCATCTTCGGCACTCTCGGGGCATCGTCTTGCCCGCCGCGGCGGGTGGTCGAGCGTCCCTATGATCGTGGGGTGTCGTCCATGACCGCCTATCAGCCGGCCGAGTGGCACGACCTTTTCGGAGCTGTCCTTGGGGCGGCCGCGGCATTACTTGGTCTGATCTTCGTGGCGGTGTCGATCAACATCAAGCAGATCATCGCCGAGAAGCATCTGCCGTCCCTGGCTGGTCAGTCGATCACATTGCTGTTCTCGCTGATGCTCATCTGCATGGTGACACTGGCACCCGGGCAACCCAGGCTCTCGCTCGGTATCGAGCTTTCGATCATCGGCGTCGTCGTGACCGGGGTCATGCTGATCGTCGTCTTACGTCGTCACGGGGCCGAGTTCTTGATGAAGTGGACGATACAGAACCTTCTTCTGGCACTCGTGTCGACTGTGCCGCTTGTCATCGGGGGGATCTCGCTTGTGGTCGGAGCCGGCGGTGGTCTGTACTGGGTGCTGATCGAGCTCGTGTGCGCGTTCGCCATTTCAATTTATTACGCCTGGATTCTCCTTATCGAGATTCTTCGCTAGCCGATTCTCATATCTTTGCGGAACACCAAATCCCCGCCGGCCGACACTCGTTACGGAGTCTTCGCTGTGTCAGCGACCGCGGACCCGCTCACGGAGGCTCGTGATCGGGTAGGGATGGCGAGCGTCAGGGCGACAGCGACGGCGGTGAAGCCGATGGACCACCAGAACGCTTGATCGAATGCGGCGACGGATGAATCAGTGCGCCCGAGGTTGATGGCTTGAGGTCTGTCCAGGGTCACGGCGAGAATCGCGACCCCGAAGGAGCCGCCGATTTGGAGGGCGATCCGGGTGATGATGCTCGCGTGGGGAACCTCCGTGCGGTCGAGGCCCACGAACGCGGCGGCGAACAGTGAGGTTGTGACCGCACCGAACCCGAATCCGCGGACGAGGAGCACGCCAGCAAGAACCCATTCGTTGCTGGTGGAGGTAGCCAGGGCGAACGGGATCGTCGCGGCGCCCACGATCACGAAGCCGACGAAGCTGACCCACTTGGGGCCGATGCTGTCGGTCAGGCGTCCCGCGGCCGATCGGCTGAGCAGCGTTCCGATGCCCTGCGGGATCAGCAGCACACCGGCGGTGAAGGCGGTCGCGCCCCGCAGTTCTTGGAAGTAAAGAGGCAGCAACAGCATGGCCCCGAACAGCGCGCCACCCGAAAGGAACAGCAGCGCTGAGGAGGAGGTGACGGCGCGACGGGTGAACAGACGCACGTCGATGAGCGCGCGCTCACCAACCCGGCTGGCATGGAGGGCGAATCCGCCCAGCAGCACGATGCCGAGAATCGCTGGGACGAGGACGTCGGGTCGCGTGAAGCCGCCGGATCTGCTGGCGTTGCTGATTCCGTACAAGATGCCGACGATGCCCGGGGACAGAAGGGCGAACCCCAGGACGTCCAGTCGTGCACGAGCGAGCAGGGTGTCGGCCGGTAGAAGGATCCAGGCGAGGATGAAGCCGACCACGCAGAACGGGACGTTGACCCAGAACAGCCACCGCCAGTCGAGAAAGCTCAGGATGGTCCCGCCCAAAACCGGGCCGAGGATCGGTCCGAGGCTCGCCGGGAGACTCACGACCGACATCGCTCGGCCGAGCGCTTTGCCCCCGGCAGCTTGCATGACCAGGGTCGACATCAGCGGCGCCATCAGGCCACCGCCGATCCCCTGCACGACTCGGAAGGCGATCAGGCTCGGCGCGTTCCACGCCAAGCTGGACGCGATCGAGCCGGCCAGGAAGACGAGCAACGCGAACATCCACACCCGCTTGCCGCCGAACCGGCCCTGGGCCCACCCGACCAACGGAATCGTCACTCCCAACGCGAGGAGATACCCGGTGCTCACCCACTGGATCGCGGCCACCGCGGCATGCAGCTGTCCCGCGAGTGTGTGCAGCGCGACACTGACGATGGTGGTGTCGAAGATCGCGGCCAGACCGCCGACGATCACGACCGTCGCAACCCTTCGAACCTGCGGTTCGAGCCGATTACTCGGCGGTGACGAACTCACGCCGTCCTCCTTCCGCGCCGGGAGTCCAGCGTCCACGCAAGTCTCCGGAGAAGAACTAATCCGGCCCAGCAGATCATGGTGATTGCGCTAGATCCTCCACCAGCTGGCCTGAGACGCATTAATCTTCCAACGTGGACCGTATAGACCGGCAGATCGTGCACTGCCTGCAGCGGGACGGGCGGATCCCGTTCCGTCGAATCGGCGAGGTGGTGGGCGTTTCGGAGCAGACG
The DNA here is from genome assembly GCF_964250715.1 of uncultured Amnibacterium sp. GTDB lineage: Bacteria > Actinomycetota > Actinomycetes > Actinomycetales > Microbacteriaceae > Amnibacterium. Next base: position 275,326 of record NZ_CAXUGX010000001.1, on the reverse strand, counting down.
GTGGCGCGCCGATACCGCGCACTGCGCGAAGCGGGGGCCCTCCGGGTGATGGTCCTTCCAGACGTCCGAGCCGTCGGCGGCCAGAGCTGGTTCGTGCGCATCCTCTGCCGCCCCGGCACGGCGGACACGATCGCCCGAAGCATCGCAGCGCGTCCCGACGTCTCCCGAGTCGGCCTGGCCTCGGGAGGCGCCGAGGTCCTCTGCGCGATCCAAACCACGACCGACAACGGCGGCACTGCCCTGCTTGAACGACTTCCTCGAGTCGCCCACATCCTCGGCTTCGACGCCTCTACCGTCATGCACACCTACACCGGTGCTGGCACCCAATGGCTGGCATTCGACGACCCGCTCACTCCTGCACAGGTCACCGCACTTTTCGAGGGCGCCTCGCCCAGGGGAGCCGCAACCGAAAGGACCACCCCAGCGCGACTTGTTCCGGAGGACGGGGCGCTGCTCACTCAGCTCGCTGCCGACGGTCGATCGAGTGTGACGGCTCTGGCCAAGGCCACCGGATGGCCCACGTCGCGCGTGGCAGGGCGCCTCACGGAACTCCTCACCACGGGCTCGGTCGCCACGGAGATCGACCTCACGCCGGAACAGTTCGGCTTCAACACCACTGCGTTCATTTGGCTCACCGTTCCGCCAGGGGCACTCGAGGCAACCGCGCAAGCGCTCTCGCGCCATGCCGAGACAGGCTTCGCCGCGGCGATGACCGGAAACGCCAACCTGATGCTCGCGGTCACCTGTCGCGACACCGACGCTCTCTACGACTACGTGACTATGAAAGTCGGAGCCCTCTCCGCGGTCGGACACGTCGAAGTGGTCCCCGTGCTGAGGCGAGTCAAACAGGGCGGAACCCTTGTCGAGAACGGTCGCCTCGAGCCGACCGGATCGAGGCGCTCGCAGGGTTGACATCACTCGGGAGCGGGTCGCTCCCCTGCTCGGCCTCGCTCAGTGCCTCCGCGCTTCAAGTGAAGTCGGCGGCGTGGTCGGCCGCCCAGACGTCGAATCCGATCGCGGGCCGTCCAAGCACGTCCTCAACCGTGGTTGTGGCGGGCGAGTTGCCGGCAGCAGCGTCGTCGAGGAACTGCAGCACTGCTTCCGCCTCCCCCGCCGGCATGAACCGAGTGAACTGCGCCAACGCCTGCTCTCGCCCGAGCTCCTCCACCGCGATGTCCCGGGCCGTAGCGGCGGCGATCGCGTTGACCTGCTCGCGCTGGGACATCCGCGCGGGGCCGGTCAGCAGTCCACTCGCCGCGACGCTTTCCGCGCCGGTCAGCACTGCGACCACGACCGCGGCGATGTCCTTCTCATGGATCGGCGCAGTGACTGCGTCCGGCTTGTACAGGGGAAGAACCGCCCCTGCCTTGATCGGGTACGACCAGCCCAGTGCGTTCGTGGCCAGCACAAGGGGTCGGACCGGCACCACTCTCAGGTCGGGCGCGGCAGAGAAGGCCTTCTCGACCTCGCGGTGCTCTTCGGTGATTGCGTTCCCTTTCGAGGAGGGGTGGATCACACTGCCAGAAGACATCAGCACGACCTGCTCGATGCCAGCAGCTCGAGCAGCGGCGATCACCCCGTCCACCCCCGGGTGGTTCGCATACAGAAAGACCTGGCCCACTCCGTCGAATGCCACGGTGAGGCTTGCGGGATCGCCGAGGTCGGCGGCGACCACCTCCACACCCATAGGAAATCGACCCGCCTGCGGCTTCCGCGACGACGCCCGCACAGCAACATCCCGAGCCAGCAACCCGTCGAGGACGTGCTTGCCGACGCTGCCACCAGCGCCCATGACGAGAGTGGGCTTGCGAGTGGGATCAGACATGAACAGCTCCAATGCGCGTACGAAGAACGCGCCACGGAAGCCATGCAGTACGAGGCGTTCCGACGCTTCACCTCGCACGACAAGCGTACGACTCCGCCGACATCGCGACAGGCACCCGAAGACGTCGGAGCTGAACGGCTCCACCACCCACCGCGCGGTCAGTTCACCTGCAGGGCTTATCGCGCCCCGGGGAGCGCGATCCTCGTCCCGGCCAGGACTCAAGGCCTGAACGAGGGGACCGACCTGGTTTCGGACTCATCGCCGGGGTCAGGGCGGGCGGCGTGTAGACCATCTGGTTCTGACCGATATCTGTCCCCGGCGGGACGCGGGATCCGACCGGCACCGCGTCGGCGGAGGGTCTGATCACCAAGCTGGTCGCCAGACTCGAATTGACCCACTCAGTGGGGCGGAAGGAAGCCGGAATTCCGCGAGAACTCAACGAAGTCAGTGCTGGGGTGCCTGGACTCGAACCAAGAACAACTGAACCAGAATCAGCCGTGTTGCCAATTACACCACACCCCATCGCGGCGCCCCGGGGTGGTGAACCTCAGGGCTGGTCCGCAGGTGGGCCCGTACGGGCCGACGCATCAGAGTAGTCCACCCGCGGGTGTCGTGCCTCCACGGCGTCGCGGTCAGGCCCGCGTGCGTGCGGCGAATGCCGTCAAGCGCGTCAGTGACTCCGCGCGGCCGAGCAGCGCCAGCGACTCGAAGAGCGGCGGGGAGACGCGGCGGCCCGAGGTCGCGACGCGCAGCGGGCCGAACGCGATCCGGGGCTTCAGTCCCAGGCCGTCGACGAGTGCGGCCTGGAGGGACGCCTGGATCGCCTCGGCGTGCCAGGCGTCCACGTGATTGAGGGCGTCGATGGCGGCCTGCAGCACCTCCGCGGCATTGGCGGGCAGCGCAGCAAGCGCCTCCGGCTCGAGGACCAGGTCCGCCGCCTCGACGAAGAACGAGCCGAGCAGGCCGGGCGCCTCCCCCAGCAGCCGCATCCGCTCCTGGACCAACGGGGTGAGTGCTAGCAGCAGTTCGTGCTGGGCAGCGCTCGGCCGCTCGGGCAGGAGTCCGGCCAGCTGCAGATACGGCAGCATCCGGGCCGCCAGGTCGCCGACATCGAGCAACCGGATGTGGTCGCCGTTGATCGCCTCGGCCTTCTTCAGGTCGAAGTGGGCGGGATTCGGATTGACCTGACCGATCTCGAAGGCCGCCGCCAGCTCGTCGCGGCCGAACACGTCGCGGTCGGGCGCCAGCGACCAGCCGAGCAGCGCCAGGTAGTTCAGCAGCCCCTCCGGAATGAAGCCGCGCTCGCGGTGCAGGAACAGGTTGGATTCCGGGTCGCGCTTGGACAGCTTCTTGGTGCCCTCGCCGAGCACGAGCGGCAGATGCCCGAACCGGGGAATCTCACGGGCCACGCCGATGTCGATGAGCGCCGCGTACAGGGCGATCTGGCGCGGAGTGGAGGAGAGCAGGTCTTCGCCGCGCAGCACATGAGTGATGCCCATCAGCGCGTCGTCGACGGGGTTGACCAGCGTGTACAGGGGCTGGCCGCCGGGCCGGACGAGCACGAAATCGGGGAAGGAGCCCGCCGCGAAGGTGATCGGGCCGCGCACCAGGTCGTCGAAGGAGAGGTCCTCGTCGGGCACGCGCAGGCGGAGCGCCGGCTGCCGGCCCTCGTCGCGGTAGCGCTGCCGGTCCGCGTCGGAGAGGTCGCGCTCCCAGTTGCCGTAGCCCTGCTGCACGGGCCGGCCCTCGCTGCGGTTGCGCGCTTCGATCTCGTCGGCGGTCAGGTAGCTCTCGTACAGCGCTCCGCCCGCGGTGAGCCGCTGGATGACGTCGGCGTAGATCTCGCCGCGCTGCGACTGCCGATAGGGGCCGTGGGGCCCGCCGATGCGCACGCCCTCGTCCCAGTCGAGCCCCAGCCAGGTGAGCGCATCCAGCAGCTGATCGAACGACTGCTCGGAGTCGCGGGCGGCGTCGGTGTCCTCGATGCGGAACACGAATGTGCCGCCGGCATGCCGCGCCATCGCCCAGTTGAACAAGGCGGTGCGCACGAGGCCGACATGCGGCGTGCCGGTGGGCGACGGACAGAACCGCACCCGGATGTCGCTGCCGCTCGCGGTCGTGACGGGATGGGCGCTCGGCATGGCCCCGAAAGTGTACCGATGAGCCTCCCCCCTCCCCCTCCGCCGGCCGGCGGCTGCGCTACTGGACGACGGTCGGCGGCGTAGCAGACTGCCGGCACCATGACTCCGGAGCGATTGGCAGCGGCGATGCTCGCCGAAACGATCGAGCAGCAGCAGTCGGTCAGGCGAGTGCGGTCGGATGAGGATGCTTCGGTCGTGCGGAAGACCGCGCGACAGCTCGCCCGCGAGCAGGGCGTGCGCATCCGCACCGCGCGGCTGGTCGACACGGTGGTGGTCGTCCGCGCGGACGCGGCAATCTGGACGGATGACACCGCGACGATGCGGATGAAACTCACGCCTTCGATGGGCGACTGAGCCGGGTCAGCGCGCGACCACGGCGTAGGCGACCACGCCGATCAGGCCCCACGCGGCGAGGCCGGCGACGGCCGTGCGGACGCCGGTGCTCGCCAGTTCCGCAAAGCGGATGCCGGCACCCAGGCCGAACAGGGCCATCCCGAGCAGGATCGTCTGCAGTACCTGCGCCGCGGACAGCACGCCCAGTGGGAGTGGCAGGAGGCTGCGCAGCGCGACCGCCAGGATGAACCCGGCGACGAACAGCGGGACGATCGGCGCGCGCCTCCCCTCCGCTCCGCCACGCAGGCGCAGCACCAGGCCGGTCACCGCGACGAGCGGAGCGAGCAGCAGTACCCGCAGCAGCTTGACGACGATCGCCACGGCGAGGGCGGCGCCGCCCGCCTGCTGCGCCGTCGCGACGACCTGGCCGACGTCGTGCACGCTCGCGCCGGTCCAACGGCCGAACTCGGTGGGGGTCATCCCGAACGCCGTGCCGAGCAGCGGCAGCACGACGATCGCGAGGGTGCCGCAGAGGGTGACCAGGGCTACGGGCCGCGACTGCTCGCGGGGGTCGCTCCGCGTCACGGCCGCCATCGCTCCGACGGCCGATGCGCCGCAGATGGCGAAGCCGGCCGCGAAGAGCAGGGGCTCGCGGCCCGGCAGGCGGGCGATGCGCCCGATCAGGTAGGTGCCGGCGAAGGCGACGACCGTCACGCCGATGACCGCGAGGATCGTGAGCCAGCCGAGGCGCAGCAGGTCGCCGACGACCAACTGCAGACCGAGCAGGACGACGCCCAGGCGCATGCAGCGCTTCGCCGCGGTGGCGATGCCGGGGCGGAGGAGTCCATCGAGCGCGCGGCGGGTACGTGGCACCTGCGCGGCGACGACGCCGAGCACCACGCAGACCGTCAGCTGCGGAACGGCCGGGATCGCCAGATGGACGAATAAGGCCACACCGACAGCGGCGAGCGCCACCGCCAGACCGGGCAGCTGCGCCTGGAGCGCCGCACCCCGGTCGGTCACACCCCGGTGCGCCATCCGTGTTGGCGCTCAGTCGCGAAGCCGCGCAGGGTTGACCAGCCGGCCGATGCCGCCGATCTGCACCTCCACGGTCTGACCCGCGACGAACTCGCCGAACCCGGCGGGCGAGCCGGTCAGGATCAGATCGCCGGGCAGCAGAGTGAACACGTTCGAGACGTACTCGACCAGGTCGGGGATGCCGAAGATCATGTCGCGGGTGTTGCCGGAGCGACGCACCTCGCGGTCGACCGTGGTGATGATGTCCACGCCGCGCGGGTCCAGCTCGGTCTCGATCACCGGCCCGACCGGGCAGAAGGTGTCATAGCCCTTGGCGCGGTCCGCCTGCCCGTCGGCCAGCAGTTCGTCGATCGCGGTCACGTCGGTGGCGATCGTGTAGCCGAAGATCACGGCCTCAGCGTCCTCCGCTCGCACCTTCTTGGCGACCGCGCCGATCACGATCGCCAACTCGCCCTCGTGCGCGACACGGCCCTGCATGGGCGGGATCCGGATGGGGTCGCCCGGACCGACCACGGTCGTGTTCGGCTTGATCGTGAACACGGGCCGGTCGCCGGGTTCGGCTTCTGGATCGTCGGGGTAATTCGCGGTGATGCAGACCACCTTGGAGCGCGGGATGACCGGCGCGAGCAGCTTCGCCTCGGCGATCGGCACGCGCTCCTCGGTGGTCTCGAAGCCGGAGAACATGGGGTCGCCGGTCAGCACGACCAGCTCGTCGTCGTCGATGATCCCGAATTGCGGGTCGCTGCCCCCGGAGGTGAACCGCGCGATCTTCACCTCCCAACCCTAGGCGGGGGTGCAGGCGGCCGCCCTGCCCTCAGATGCCTCCCTCCTCCCCTCCGACACCTGTGGCTCCCCAACTACGGAGAAACATGCACGACTACGGAGTATCCGGCCGCGAACTCGGCGTGTCGCCCGAGATCCCCGTAGTTGGGGGGTCTCCGTAGTTGAGGTGGGTCTCCGTAACTGAGGTGGGGTTCAAGCAGGGGGAAGGGGCGCGCGGTCAGGGGAAGCGCGTCAGAATGGCGGCATGCCGGAGATGCCGGAGGTGCAAGCGCTTGCGACGGACCTCGCCGCCAAGCTGGTCGGGCGTCGGATCGGCAGCCTGCAGGTGCTCTCGTTCGCCGCGCTGAAGACGTTCGACCCGGCGGTGTCCGAGCTCGGCGGCACGATCGTGGACGACGTCACACGGCACGGCAAGTTCTTGGACCTGCGCGTCGACTCCGGCCTGCACCTGGTGATCCACCTGGCCCGCGCCGGGTGGCTGCGCTGGTCCGATCATCTGCCCGTCCTGAACCGGACCGCCCGCACCGCCGCCGCAGCGCGCATCGTGCTGGAGGACGGCTCCGGCATCACGATCACCGAGGCCGGCACGAAGAAGGGTCTGGCGCTGTGGGTGGTGCGCGACCCGGCCGACGTACCGGGCATCGCGACCCTCGGGCCCGAACCGCTCGACCCCTCCTTCGACGAAGCCGCCTTCGCGGCCGTGCTCGCCGCCGCGGGGCGCGCGCAGATCAAGGGTGTGCTGCGCGACCAGGGGCGGATCGCGGGCATCGGCAACGCCTACTCCGACGAGATCCTGCACGCCGCCACGATGTCGCCGTTCAAGCCTGCCGCCATGACGCCGGAGGAGGTCTCGCGCCTGTTCACCGCGACCCAGAGCATCCTGCGAGCGGCCATCGCCCGGGCGGACGGCCTGCCCGCGACGGAGCTGAAGGGCGAGAAGAAGGCCTCGATGCGCGTGCACGGCCGCACCGGTGAACCGTGCCCGGTCTGCGGCGATACGGTGCGCCAGGTACGGTTCGCCGACAACTCGCTGCAGTACTGCCCCACCTGCCAGACCGGCGGCAAGCCGCTGGCCGACCGCGCCCTCTCTCGGCTGGGCATCACGGTCTGAGGTCAGGCGGGAACGACGATCTCGCAGCGGATACCGGGCACTCGGGCAAGTCGGGCGTCGAAGGTGATCAGCGGCACCCGAGCGAGTTCTGCGACTGCGGCGTAGCTCGCGTCGTACACGGTCGCGTTGTGACGAAGCTGCCACACCCGGTCGACCAGCCCGTCGATCGGGAAGAGCTCGATGCGCAGCTCCGAGAACAGTTGCACGGCGCGGACGGCATGCGCGGCCGAGATGACCGACCGCCGCTCGAGATTCCAGACGCCCTGGAGGGTCTCGAAACGGACGATCTGCGGGGCAAGAAGTCGATGTCCCCGAAGCGCAGCGGCGGCCTGCGCCCCTCGCTCGCCGTCATCGACGGTCAGCGGAACAAGCACCGACGCATCCGCGACGACGTGGCTCATTCAACCCCGCTGCGTCCGCTGCGAGCGGCGGCGACGTACTCCTCGGCCGACAGACGAACGCCAGAGCCCCGTGCTGTCGCTCGCGCCGCTTCGAGCCATTCGTCGACGGTCGGTGCCGTAGCCGTGTCCACGAGCAATGCGCGCATGTACTCCTGCAGCGACTGCCCGGCCCGCTCCGCGCGCTCGGCCAGCCGATCGCGGGTCACTGCCGGAAGGTTGCGGATGGTCATACTCACCATGCATGCAGTTTAGCAGCACCGTCGGCCCCGCTCACGAAATCTTCCGTCCAAGGTCGGGGAGGAGGGAGGCGAGCACCTGCTCCTCCTCGATCCGGGTGCCGCGGAGGGCGATCACGTCGGCGAGGTCGGTATCCCAGACCGCTTCCACACGGAGACCGGAGAGGCGCCGACCACCCATATCCGCTGCTCGGTACTCCTCCGTGCCGTAGCGCCAGGACACGGCACCGAACCGTTCCATGATGCGGTTCGCGATCCGGATGGCGCCCCAGTCGAAGTCGCCGTGGTACCGCAGCGTCGCGCCGGAGTCAGCGAGCAGCCTCAGGAGGCGCCGAGACGCCGCGCTCGGCTGGCCGCGCACGCAGACCACCGGCTGGCCGGTCGCGGTCGGCCAGCCGCAACTCGACAGCGCCGCCGAGCGACGACCGCGCGGCCTCCACCCACGCCTTCGCGGCGCGCGCGGCGGTATCCTCAAGCGCAGCTGCCTCCGCGCGGGCTGCGGCCAGCCACGCCTGCGCGTCGTCGACGGCCTGCCGGGTACGGGTGCGTGTCGCGTTCGCGGCCTGCTCCGCACCGATCGCCGTGCGCACCGCGGCGACCTGATCGCGCCGCCGGTCGGCCTCTCCCGCCGCACGGTCCGCCTCCTGCCTCGCCGCCTGCAGCCCTGTGTAGGTATCGGAGGCACGGAGGTCGCGCAGTGCGTCGATCGCGGCGCGGGCCCGCTCCACCTCGTCTTCGATCGCGGCCGCCGCAGCCTGCGCCGCCCGCAGCCGATCGGCGGCTTGCCGCTGCATCGCCCCTGCCTCACGGAGTGCGCGCTGCGCCGCGTCGACCGCCGACTGCGCGCGGCGCGGGCCCTCCGCCGCCCGCCCCGAGGCCACCGTCGCGTAGCGGGCATACTCGGCGGTGAACGCACGGACCGCCCTGGCGCTCTGCCGCAGGTCCTCCAGCGCAGCGCGATCCCCCTCGGGCGTGAACTGGTACATCACCCGGACCCGCTGGAAATCGGCGACCGTGGTGACTCGGCTCGTGTCGGGGTCGGAGCGGATGTTGCCCCACTGCTCGAGCTGCCCGAGCGCCGCCGGCACCGCCTCGGCGTGCGCGCCGTCGAGCGCGTCGACGACCTCCTCCGGCCGCAGCGCGACTTTGAATCGCTCCTTCGCGCGCACGAACTCCCGCATGACCTCGCGGTAGAGGGGCGCGTTCTCCGCACTGAGATAGCGGAAGACGCCGTAGGTCGTGCGGGTCATCCGGTGATGGTATTGAGCCTCGCCGACAGCATGCGTCGCGCAGTCGCCATCAAGCTCCGCGGATCTCCAACAGATCATCGAGCCCGGCGAATTCGTCCGGCTGCGTGGTGACCAGCGCAGCCCCACGGCTGAGGGCCACCGCCGCGATGAGCAGATCGACGGACCGCGCCCGAGGGTTGCGGCCACGCCGCAGCACTGCAGTCGTGATCGAGCCGTACGCGATCGCCGCCGCCCCGTCGAACGGCAGCCCGTCGCCGTACTTCGCGTGTGCGGCAGCCAGTCGGGCCGAACGCACGCGGACCTCCAGCGCCTGGCCGCGCACGGCCGCCGCACTGACCCCGAATTCGAGTTCAGCGAGGGTGAGCGCGGCAATGGCGGTTCTCGTACTCGGAGACAACTCGAGTGTGTCCGACACGAGCACTCCGGTGTCGAGCAGGACGAGTTCAGACGGTCGGGTCGATGCGGTCTGCATTTCGCTCCGCCTCGATCTCGGCGGCCCACACATCATCCCGATAGGTGAAGAGATCCCGCACGTCCTCGAACTTGACCCAAGGATCTCGTTCGGGAGGCATCAGGCGAGCGACGACGCGACCGTGCTTGGTCACGAAGAACGGCTCGCCGCTCTGCGCCGCGTTGATCGCCTCGGTCGGGTTCTGCCGCAGTTGCGCCACGGTGATGGTCCTCATCGCATCAGCGTATCGGTCGAGGTAGATATTCATCTACTTCGAACATGAAGTCCCGCGTGCCCAGGGTCAAGACGCGTGCCCGTGCGCGCGCAGACGCAGGTGACGCGCATCCAGGCACAGAGCGTCAGGCGAGGCGGCGCATCCAGCCGTGAGGATCGGAGCGGCGGCCGTATTGGATATCGGTCAGCTCCTCGCGGATCGACATCGTCAGCGCGCCGGCGGGTGCGTCGACCGAGCCCACCTCGAAGCCCGGGCCCTTCAATCGGCCGATCGGCGTGATCACCGCGGCGGTGCCGCACGCGAACACCTCCGTGATCTCGCCCGAGCGGACGCCCTCGATCCACTCCGCGATCGGCACGCGTCGCTCCTGCACCGGGTGGCCGCGGTCCTCAGCCAGAGCAAGCACGCTGGATCGGGTGACGCCCTCCAGGATCGAGCCCGACAAGGCCGGCGTCACCACCGTGCCGTCGGCGTGCACGAAGAAGACGTTCATGCCGCCGAGCTCCTCCACGAAGGTGCGCTCCTCCGCGTCGAGGAACAGCACCTGCTGGCAGCCCTCTGCGTAGGCCTCCGCCTGTGGCAGCAGGCTGGAGGCGTAGTTGCCGCCGCACTTGGCGGCACCGGTGCCACCGCGGCCCGCGCGGGAGTACTCCGTCGCGAGCCAGATCGAGATGGGCGCCACCCCGTTCGGGAAGTAGGCGCCGGCCGGCGAGGCGATGACGTGGAAGTCCACGGCCTGCGCCGCGCGCACGCCCAGAAAGGACTCCGACGCGATCATGAACGGCCGCACGTACAGGCTGGTCTCCGGCGCCGTCGGCACCCACGACCTGTCGATCGCGACCAGCTGTTCAACGGCGGCGATGAAGTCCGCCTCCGGCAGCTGGGGCAGGGCCAGCCGGACGGCGGAGCGTTGCATCCGCTGCGCGTTCGCGTCGGGCCGGAACGACCAGACGGAGCCGTCGGCGTGCCGGTACGCCTTCAGTCCCTCGAAGATCTCCTGGGCGTAGTGCAGCACGGCGGCGCCCGGCTCGAGCTGCAAGGGCCCGTACGGGTTGACCTGCGCATCGTGCCAGCCCTCGGCGACGGTCCAGTGGATGGAGACCATGTGGTCGGTGAAGTGATCACCGAAGCCGGGGCTCGCGAGGATCGCCTCGCGCTCGGCCTCGGCGCGAACGGCGCGAGACGGCGTGGTGGTGAACGCGAGCGGGAACGTCGTGGTCATGTGCGGCGACCTTTCTCGTCGGAGTGATCAGTCGGAGGAGCTGCGAGCGCCGGCGGTCAGCGCGGCCAGAACCGCGTCTCCGATCTGCGCCGTCGAGCGAGCCGGCGCGGTCGAGCGGATCCGGCCCTGCCGCCCGGCGATGTCGGCGGTGACGGCGACCGTGACCCTGCCCGCCGCCTCGGTCAGCCCGAGGTGGTCGAGCAGCAGGGCCGTGGAGAGGATGGCGGCGGTCGGGTCGGCGATGCCCCGCCCGGCGATGTCGGGCGCCGACCCGTGGACCGGCTCGAACATCGAGGGGAAGGCGCCGGACGGGTTGATGTTGCCCGAGGCCGCCAGACCGATACCGCCGCTGATCGCGCCGGCCAGGTCGGTGAGGATGTCGCCGAAGAGGTTGTCCGTGACGATCACGTCGAACCTACCCGGATCGGTGACCAGAAAGATCGTCGCGGCGTCCACGTGCAGGTAGTCGACGGTCACACGGGGAAACTCGGCGCCGACCGCGTCGACGATCCGCCGCCAGAGCGATCCCGCGAAGGTGAGCACGTTCGTCTTGTGCACGAGCGTCAGTGCGTTGCGGCGGCGCGCGGCGAGCTGAAAGGCGTAGCGCACCACGCGCTCGACGCCGTAGGCGGTGTTGACGCTCACCTCGGTGGCGATCTCGTGCGGGGTACCGGCCCGGATGGCGCCGCCGTTGCCGACGTAGGGACCCTCGGTCCCTTCCCGTACGACGACGAAGTCCACCTGGCCCGGATCGGCCAGCGGACTCGTCACACCCGGGTACACGATCGTCGGCCGCAGGTTCACGTAGTGGTCGAGCGAGAACCGCAGCTTCAGCAGCAGCCCGCGCTCGATATTGGCGTCCTTCAGCCGCGGATCGCCGGGAACGCCGCCCACGGCGCCGAGCAGGATCGCGTCGTGCTCGGCCAGGCGAGCCAGTTCCGTATCCGGTAGCACGTCCCCGGTCGCGAGGAACCGGTCGGCGCCGAGGGAGAAGTGGGTGGACACGATCTCGGCGTCGTCGCCGGCCGCCGCCTGCAGCACGCGCAGCGCCTGCTCGGTGACCTCGGGTCCGATGCCGTCACCGGGGACCACCGCGACCCGGATCGTTCTCGGCATGCCATGCCCCTCAGCAGCGCCGGGACACCCGCCCGACGCCGCTCAAGGCTACCGGCGGCACGTCACCGCCCGGCTTCACTGCGCCTCGGCGCCGCCGGGCGTCACCGCACGTCGTCGTCGACCCAGTCGAAGGTGCGGGTGACCGCCTTCTTCCAGTTGCGGTACAGGCGCTCGCGCTCCTCCTCGCCCATCGACGGCTCCCAGCGCGTGTCCTCCTGCCAGTGCCCCGCGAGCTCGTCCAGGTCTTTCCAGAACCCGACGGCCAGGCCGGCGACGTACGCGGCACCGAGGGCCGTGGTCTCGGCCACCTTCGGCCGCACGACCGGCACACCCAGGATGTCGGCCTGGAACTGCATCAGCAGGTCGTTGCCGACCATGCCGCCGTCGACCTTCAACTCCGTGAGCGCCTCGCCGGCGTCGGCGTTCACCGCCTCCAGCACCTCGCGCGACTGGAACGCGGTCGCCTCCAACGCCGCCCGAGCGATGTGCCCCCGGTTCACGTAGCGCGTCAGCCCCACCAGGGCGCCCCGGGCATCCGGCTTCCAGTACGGAGCGAACAGGCCGGAGAAGGCGGGCACGAAGTACGCGCCCCCGTTGTCGTCGACGGTGCTGGCGAGCGCCTCGATCTCGGACGCCTGGCCGACGAGGCCCAGGTTGTCGCGCAGCCACTGGATCAGCGACCCGGTCACCGCGACCGAGCCTTCGAGCGCGTAGTGCGTCTCGCCGTCGCCCAGCTTGTAACCGACGGTGGTCAGCAGGCCGTGCTCGCTCATCACCTTCTCGGTGCCGGTGGGGAAGATCAGGAAGTTGCCGGTGCCGTAGGTGTTCTTCGCCTCGCCCGGCGTGAAGGCGACCTGGCCGAAGGTCGCCGCCTGCTGGTCGCCCAGAATCCCGGCGATCGGCACCTCCCGAAGCAGGCTGGACGCCTCGACCGTCCCGTAGATCTCGGAGCTGGATCGGATCTCGGGAAGCATCGACCTCGGCACGTCGAACGCCGCCAGGATGTCGTCGCGCCACGAGAGGGTGTCCAGATCCATGAACATGGTCCGCGACCCATTGGTGACATCCGTCACATGCACGCCGCCGTCCGTGCCGCCGGTCAGGTTCCACAGCACCCAGGTGTCGGTGGTGCCGAACAGCAGCTCGCCGTTCTCTGCCTTCTCGCGAGCGCCGTCGACATGCTCGAGGATCCAGGCGAGCTTCGTCCCGGCGAAATAGGTCGACAGCGGCAGTCCGCACACGTCCTTGAACCGCTGCACGCCGCCGTCCTCGGCCAGTCGCTCGACGATGTCCTGCGTACGGGTGTCCTGCCACACGATCGCGTTGCAGACGGGCTTGCCCGTGGCCTTGTCCCACACCACGGTCGTCTCACGCTGGTTCGTGATGCCGACCGCGGCGATGTCGTGCCGCGTGATGTCGGCACGGGAGAGGGCCTGACCGATCACCTCGCGGGTGTTGCGCCAGATCTCCTCCGCGTCGTGCTCGACCCAACCCGCCCTCGGGAAGATCTGCTCGTGCTCCAACTGGCCGGTCTGCACGATCGAGCCGGCGTGGTCGAAGATGATCGCCCGGGTGGAGGTGGTGCCCTGATCGATGGCGAGGATGTAGTCGGGCACGGGATGCTCCTCCTCTCAGGCCGCTCGCCCTCGGACGGCCAGCGCTCAGACGGCCTGGATGATCTCCGGCGCCGCTAGGCGCACCCGATCGGCCGAGAAGTCGTCCGGCTGCAGCTGACTCTCGCGCTCGGCGCGCACCCGCTCGACGTACACGTCGACCTCGCGCTGCTGCTGCTCGGCATCCCAGCCGAGCACCTCGGCCATCAGCGCCGCGGCGACGGGTGCTGCAGACAGGCCCCGGTCCCATGCCTCGATCGACACCCGGGTCCGCCTGGCGAGCACGTCGTCCAGGTGCAGGGCGCCCTCGGCGGCGGCCGCGTAGACGACCTCCGCCTGCAGGTAGTCGTCCGCGCCGGGCAGGGGCTCAGCCAGTTCGGGCCGGTCCGCGATCAGGCCGAGCACCTCCTCGGCCAGGGTGCCGTACCGGTTCAGCAGGTGCTCGATGCGGGCCCGATGCACGCCGGTGCGCTTGGCGATCAGGTCGCGGCGGTTCCACTGGGCGCGGTAGCCCTCGCCGCCGACCAGGGCGACGTCCTGCGTCACCGACTCGGGCGAGCGCCCGTCCAGCGCGTCCACCGCGGCGTCGATGGCGTCCTTCGCCATCACGCGGTAGGTGGTCCACTTGCCGCCGGCGACCACGACCAGGCCGGGCACCGGATGGGTGACCACGTGCTCGCGGCTCAACTGGCTGGTCGACTCGCTCTCACCGGACAGCAGGGGCCGGAGGCCGGCGTAGACCCCTTCCACGTCCTCGCGGGTCAGCGGGGTGGCGAGCACGTCGTTCACGTGGTCGAGGATGTAGTCGATGTCGGCCGCGGTCGCGGCGGGATGCGCCTTGTCCAGGTTCCAGTCGGTGTCGGTGGTGCCGAGGATCCAGTGCCGGCCCCACGGCAGCACGAACAGCACGCTCTTCTCGGTGCGCAGGATCATGCCGAGGCTGGAGCGGATGCGGTCGCGCGGCACGACCAGGTGCACGCCCTTGGACGCCCGCACGTGGAACTGGCCGCGTTCGCCCGCGAGGGACTGCGTGTCGTCCGTCCACACCCCGGTGGCGTTCACGACCTGCTTGGCGTGCACGTCGAAGCGCTCGCCGGTCTCCAGGTCGTGGGCGTGCACGCCGACCACCCGCTCGCCGACCTTCAGAAAGCCCTCGACGCGCACGCGGGTCGCAACCTGCGCACCGTAGTGCGCCGCGGTACGGGCCACGGTCGCGCCGTAGCGGGCGTCGTCGACCTGCCCGTCCCAGTAGGTGAGGCCGCCGATCATGGCGTCCTTCTTCAACCCCGGAATGGCGCGATACAGCTGCGTGCGCGTCAGGTGGCGGTGATGCGGCACACCGGGCGGGCGGCCGCCGGTCCAGCTGAACGCGTCGTACATCGTCATGCCGATGCCGATGTAGAACCGCTCCCACACGTGGTGGGTGAGCGGATAGAGCAGTCGGATCGGCTTGACCAGGTGCGGTGCGATGCGCTGCATCAGCAGTCCGCGCTCTACCAGGGCCTCGCGCACGAGCACGAAGTTCAGCTGCTCCAGGTACCGGATGCCGCCGTGCACCAACTTGGACGATCGGCTCGAGGTGCCCGAGGACCAGTCGCGGGCTTCCAGCAGACCCACTGTCAGCCCGCGGGTGGCGGCGTCGAGCGCGCTGCCGACGCCGACGATCCCACCGCCGACGACCAGCACGTCCACCTCGGTCTCGCGCAGCACCGCGAGCGCCGCGGCGCGCTGCTGCGGACCGAGTGCCAGCGCGCTCACCTGCGTGCCGCCGAAACGGCCGGCTGCGGCTCTGGTGGTCGACGCTGTGCTGGCCGAGGCCATCGGGTCCTCCTCGAAGTTCGAAATCCGAAGGTACCCGCGGCAGCTTGACTCCCGCTGCCCGAGGCCGAACGGCGGCCTCGCCCGACCCCGATTCGCCCGACAGACCCGACATGTCTGACAGACCCGACAGGCGAGACGAGCGGAGTCAGGCGACGGGAGCGGGCCCGTCCAGCGGCTTGTCCTCCAGGAACGCCCCGCGGGGGATGACCTCACCACGGAAGTAGGAGGCGTTGCGCAACCACCAGATGCCCATCAGCACGAACCCGATGAGCAGGCCGACGACACCGACGACGGCCGTCGCTCCGATGCCGAAGATGGTCACGTCCTTGCCGGTGGTCGGATCCTGCGTCCAGTCCGGCGCCGCGTATTGAATGAGCCCGTAGACGAAGATGACGGCCAGCATCACGAAGCCCAGGAACGGGAAGAGGCCGCGGAAGACGAAGTTGCGCACATTGCTGAGCAGCGTGTTGCGGTAGAACCACACGCAGGCCAAGCCGGTGAGGCCGTAGTAGAAGGCGATCATCAGGCCGAGCGAGGCGATGAGCGAGGCCAGCAGGCCCTGGCTGATCAGGGTGAACGCCAGGAACAGCGCCGCCGAGACGACGCCCATGCCGATGGTCGACCAGGTCGGAGTGAGGAAGCGCGGGTGGATGCGCGCGAAGTGGCTGGGCAGCGCCTTGTGCACCGCCATCGACAGCGACGTGCGCGCGGTCGGCAGGATCGTCGTCTGCGTCGAGGCGGAGGCGCTGGTCAGGATGGTCGCGGCGAAGAGCACCTGCAGGATGTGGCCGACCACGCCGCCGCCGAACACCGCGGGCGCCATGACCGAGAAGACGTCGCCCGAGTTGTCCGGGTTGCCGAGCCCGATGCCTTTGGTGCCGACTCCCGCGAACGAGATCGTCGCGATCGTGACCAGCAGGTAGGTGAGCAGCAGCAGCACGGTGGAGAGCACCGCCGCACGTCCCGGGGTCTTGGCGGGGTTGGAGGTCTCTTCGTTCACGGCGACGGCGCTGTCCCAGCCCCAGTAGATGAAGATCGCCGTCAGCAGGGCGGGAGCGATCACGCCGCCGAAATCCAGCCCGACCGGGTCCAGCCAGTCCAGGGAGAACCCGACGGAGTACGACTCGCCGTCGCCGCCCGCGACCCGCGCGAGGGCGATGATCGCGAACAGCAGCAGCAGCACCACTTCGAACCCCAGCAGTGCGTACTGCAGACGCGCCGAGACCTCGATGCCGCGGTAGCAGATGTAGGTCATCACCGCGATCCACAGCAGACCGACGATGGTGGAGAGCCACACGTTGCTCGCCAGCGCGGCGACCGCCGGCAGCCCGAAGCCGCCGATGAACGTGAAGCTGTACTGCCCGGCGATGTAGGCCAGGTTCGACATCACGATGATGTCGCTGATGATGATGCCCCAGCCGCCCATCCAGCCCGTGATCGAGCCGAATGCGCGTGAGGCCCAGGTGAAGGTCGTCCCGCAGTCGGGGTCCGCCTCGTTCAGCTCCTTGTAGGCCTGCGCGATGAAGTACATCGGCACGAACGCGAGCAGGATGATCGCGGGCGCCTTGACGCCGGCGAGCAGCTCACCGCCTCCGGTCGCGACGACGAATCCCAGGCTCGCCGCGAGGCTGTAGGCCGGAGCCGTGGAGGCGACCCCCACGACGACGCTGCCGATCAGCCCGATGGCGCCGGGCTTCAGGCCTTTCCCCTGCGAATCGATATCGGCGGCGACCTGCTTGATGAGCGGTTCGGACACGACACGTCTCCTCTCGGGGGACCGGCACGACCGTGTGCCGACGACCTTCGCGCCTGCTGACGAGGCGCCCGCAGGGAGCGTAACTCGAACGTGTGACAGACGGATTACGCGGTCGGATTCGGCATCGACGCGCGATCCCGTGGCCGGATGCCGGCTCAGCCGACCAGATCGATTGCGTGCAGGGTCGCCGCGTCGATTCCGTGCCGGATGGAGTCGAGTACACCGGCCGGGGCGGGCGAGTCGATGGTCAGCACGCTGAGCGCCGTGCCGCCGGCGGTACGACGGGCGATCTGCATACCCGCGATGTTCACGCCGGCATCGCCGAACAGCGACCCGTAGAGGGCGACGATCCCGGGCCGGTCCACGTAGGTGAAGACGACGTGGTGGGTGGCGATCGGCACCTCCACGTCGTAGCCGTCGATCTCGACGATCTTCGGCGTCTGCTTCGGCCCGGTCAGGGTGCCCGCGACCGACACGGTGCGGCCGTCCGTGGTCACCCCGCGCAGGGCCACGACGTTGCGGTAGTCCTCGCTGACCGGATCGGTGAGGAGCCTCACCTGGATGCCGCGCTGCTCCGCCAGCAGCGGCGCGTTCACGTACGAGACCTGCTCCGTGACGCCGCCGGAGAAGTACCCCTTCAATGCCGCGAGCTTCAGCACGCTGACGTCGTAGTCGTTCAGGTCGCCGCGCACCGTGATGTCGATGGCGGTGACCGGTCCGTCCGCCAGCGCCGCGAAGACCTGCCCCAGCTGCTCGGTCAGCGGGATGCCGGGCCGCACGTAGGGGTCGATCACGCCGCCGGCCACGTTGACCGCGTCGGGTACCAGTTCGCCGCCGAGCGCGAGTCGCACGCTTTTCGCGACGGCGATGCCCGCCTTCTCCTGGGCCTCGTCGGTGGAGGCGCCGAGGTGGGGGGTGACCTGCAGGTTCGGCAGATCGATCAGGGCACGGTTCGTCGGCGGCTCGGCGGTGAACACGTCGAGCGCGGCGCCCGCGATGCGGTGCGTGCTGAGCGCCTCGTAGAGCGCGCCCTCGTCGATGATGCCGCCGCGGGAGGCGTTCACGATCCGCAGATCAGGCTTGGCCAGGGCGAACTCCGCCCCGCCGATCAGGCCGGTGGTCTCGGGGGTCTTCGGGATGTGGATGGTGATGAAGTCGGCCTGCTGCATCACCTCCGGCAGCGAGAGCATGACGACGCCGAGCTGCTGCGCGCGCGCCGGAGTGACGTAGGGGTCGTAGGCGACGAGCGTGGCGCCGAAGCCGGCCAGCCGCTGCGCGACCAGGGTGCCGATGCGCCCCAGGCCGACAATGCCGATGGTCTTGTCGAACAGTTCGACGCCGGTGAACTTGGACCGCTTCCACTCCCCCGCCTTCAGCGACGCGTGGGCGTCGGGCAGGAACCGGGCGAGCGCCAGCAGGTGTCCGATGGCCAGCTCGGCGGCGGAGACGATGTTGGAGGTCGGCGCGTTCACGACCATGACGCCCGCGGTCGTGGCAGCCGGCACGTCCACGTTGTCCAGGCCCACGCCGGCGCGCGCGACGACCGTCAGGTGGGGCGCGGCGGCGATCGCCTCGGCGTCGACCTTCGTGGCGGAGCGCACCAGCAGGGCGTCGGCATCGGCTAGGGCGGTCAGCAGCGCGGGCCGGTCGGTGCCGTCCACCTCGCGCACGTCGAAGTCGGGTCCCAGCGCCTCGACGGTGGCGGGCGAGAGCTGTTCGGCGATGACGACGACGGGGCGGCGCACGGTCTCGGTGGACACGACGATGATCTGACTCTTTCGCGAGGTGAGGCCGCGGGTCTCCCGGCGCGGCTGGAGCGAAACGCAGTCTATTGGTGCGGCTGCGGGCCGCTCACTCGGTACGGGCGCCCTGGAACACCGCGAGCAGCTGGTCGTGCAGGGGGTGGTCTACCGGGATGCCCGTCACCCGGCGCAGCGCCTGTGCGGGTGAGGAGTTGCGCAGGATGCGCTGCAGCTCGGCGCTCTCGGGGTCGTCCGGCACATCGAAGCGCAGGGCGGCGGCGACCGCCCGCAGCAGCGCGTCGCGGGGCAGGCCGCGTTCGGCCAACTGCGCGGCCGGCCCGATCAGGCGGTCGTCGCGGCCCAGCTTGCGGAGCGGTCCGCGGCCGACCCGCTCGACGGTGTCGGGCAGGTCGGGGTTGGCCAGCCTGCCGATGCTCGTGTCGCCGTAGGCCGCCTGCTCGGTGTCGTGCAGGGCGTGCTTGGCGATCAGCAGCGCCCGGGTCTCGGCGACGGCGGCCCGCACCTCCGCCAGCACCGCCGGGTCGGCCATCGCATCGGTGACGGCGTGGATGCCCCGCACGAAGCCCTGGTAGGCGGCGACGGCGTGGCCGGTGTTGACGGTGAACAGCTTGCGTTCGAGGTAGGGCGCCAGGTCGTCTGTCCAATGCACGCCTGCGATTTCGGGCTCGGCGCCCGCGAACGGCGTGCGGTCGATGATCCACTCGAAGAAGGGCTCCAGCGTGACGTCCAGACCCGCTCCGGCGGGCTGGCCGGGCACGATGCGGTCGATCGCCGTGCCCGCGAACAGGGCGACGGCCGACAGTGCGTCGGCCTCGGACTCCGGCAGGTTCAGCCGCACCTCCGACTCCAGGAAGCCGGTCGCGTCGATCGCGTTCTCACAGGCGATGACCGCCAGCCTGCGGTCGCCTTCGATCACGTCCTCCCCCGTCTCGACGCGGCGCTGGATCCCTCGGGCGATCACCGGGGCGACGGCCGGCAGGTTGCGCACGCCGACGGCGGTGGTGACGAGGTCCGCCGTCGCGATCTCGTCGATCAACTGCTCCTGCTCCGCCGTGCTGTGCACCGCCCGGATACCGGAGACGCGATGCGCGTGCTCGCGGCCGACCTGGCGCACGGTGTACGAGCCCTCCGCCTGCAGTGCATCGATCAGACCTTGGTCGACGTCCGCGAAGACCACCTCGTAGCCGCTGGCGGCGAGCACATCGCCGACGAACCCCCGGCCGATGTTGCCCGCACCGAAGTGCACCGCTTTCACGCCGGTCACCCTAGGCGGTCGATTCGTGGGTTGAGCAGGTCTTCCAACGTTGGAATACGTGTTCTATTCTAGAACACAGCTATATGGTATAGTTTCGAATATGGACCAACAGGCGGGAGCAGATGACCCGCCCGACGAGGGGCGGAGCGACCCAACTCCGACAGGGCCGGGCTTCGCTGCCTTCGACGCGCGTGAGGCTCTGTTCACGTCGGCGTTGGAGCAGGTGGATCGAGTGGTGAACACGGCCGAGGCGATGCGGTTGCAGGTGATGCTGGCCGGGTTCGACGCGATGCTCATCGAGGAGCAAGCCGAGACCGGGCGGGCCTTGCGGCCGGATGATGCGGCGGTGCGGGCGTTCTACCTGCACCAGGCCAACGTGCTCCGCGTCTCCCGACAGACCATAGAGCGGCGCATCGATGATGGGCGCACTGCGCGGGAGAAGCTCCCCACCACGTGGGCGGTGTTCCTCGACGGGCTCGCCTCCGAAGAAGCCATCCGCGCCGCGGCCCGCCAGACGGTCGGATTGAAGGTGGCTGCACTACCCGAGTTCGACGCGAAGGCCGCCGACCTCGTCCAGACCGTCAAGGCGACGGTGGTCGAGAAGCGACTCGGGCTCCTCCGGGACCGGCTCGACCCGGATGGGGCGATCGAACGCCACGAACAGGCAGCGACCCGACGGTGGGTCAGCGCCAGACCCGACAGCGACGGGATGGCCGTCCTGGAAGTGCACTCCACCGCGATTGACATCGCCGCCATGTACGACGGGATCCGACAAGCCGCCATCGACCTGCACGGGCGGGACGGGGAACACCGCACCCTCGGCCAATTGATGGCCGACGTGGCTACCGATGTGGTCCTGCACGGGCTCGAAGTCCCCGCAGCCGAGATGGGCGATCCCGCGTACCCGATGGAACGGATCGGGTCGTTGAAGGCACCGCACCGGAAAGCAGTGCAGGCCACCGTCCTCGTCGTTGTGCCCGCCGACACCGCGACCGGTAGCGGGAATGCACCCGCGGAGCTCGCCGGGACGGGAGCGATCGACGCGGAAACCGCGCGACAGGTCATCGGACACACGAGAACATGGACCCGCGTAGCGGTCGACCCGATCGATGACTCGATCCTCGGCATCGATTCCCATGAGCGCTACATCCCGGCCGGGTTGAAGAAACTTCTCCACCTGCGCAGCCCCTCCTGCACCGGTGACGACTGCGGGTTGCCCGCCCACCGAGCAGACATTGACCACGTGATCCGGGTCGAACACGACGGACGGACCCGACACGACAACCTGCAAGTCCTCTGCCGGAAGAGTCACCAGATGAAGGACGAGGGCTACTTCGACGTCCAGACCTTCCCCGACGGGACCATCCGCTGGCACGACAAATGGGGCGGCAACCGACTCGTCCGACCAGCACTCACAGTGAAAACACGCACACCCGTCGAACTCCCCGACGACCCACCCTTCCGAGCCGGAGAGCCGCTCGGCTCCGACAGATCACTCAGGCGACGAGTTGGGTGACCAGGGCGCTCTGGAACAGGGACAGGACGCTGAGAGACAGGGCCTCGGCGGCGCAGAAGGCGACCAGCAGGGCGCCCGCGAGCACCAGAGGCGGACGCTGCCGGGTCACGGCGATCGCGATCACGAAGGCGAGGATCGGGATCACGAAGCCGAGCACCAGCACGACCCAGACGAAAGCGGTGAGCGACCGACCGCTGGCCGCCGACAGGCCGAGCAGCGCGACCAGGTTGATGACCGCATCCTTCACCTGCCACGCGAAGCAGATCGCGCCGAGCAGCAGCACGCCGAGCGTCGCCCGGCGCGACCCGGCCGGTCGCGCCACCGCCGCGGTCACGCGTGCACCAGCGCGGGCCACGGGATGAGGACCAGGGCACCGATCGCGAGGGCGGCCACGCGTCGCGCGCCGGCCGGGATGCGCCACAGCACGAAGCCGAGCCACACCGGCGCCGCGGCGACGGCGGTGATGCGCACCACGATGTTCAGGGCGAAGCTGACCAGCTCGGCTGGCGAACCGGAACCGGCGTCGATCGTGCCGCTGATCGGTCCGAGGATGGCCCGGACCCAGCCGACCGCCTCCAGCAGCAGCACCCCGGCGACGACGCCGAACGCGACGAGTCCTGCCGCACTGCCACCCGGCTCGTGCTCCTCTTCAACGTGCAGGGCCGGGACGGGACGCGGTGCGGGTCGGGCGATGCGTCGATCGGCCTCGTCGCCGTTCCAGCGGAACGCCTCCTCGACCTCCTCCGGCTCGGGCTCGCTCGGCCCCGGCTCGTCGGCATCGGGCGCGCCGTTCGACCGGGAAGGGGCGGGACCACCGGCGGGACTGTCGCCTGGGCCGGTGCTCACGCGGTGGGGCCGCCCGATGCGGGCGGCTCGGTGATGCGGATCATCACGCTCGGAGCGCGGTCGGAGCGCACCACGGAGGCGATGCGTCCGGCCCCTGCGAACGCCTTGTACTGCAGCCCGTACTTCGCAGCGATCGCCTGCCGCAACTGCTCGCCGCCGGCCTCGTCGTCGACGACCTCGGCCAGGCCGTGGGCGACCGGAGCGTCGTCGGCCACCGCGCCCATCCGGGTGCACGGGCGAAGCTCCACGCGGGCGTCGTTGCGCAGGCGCTTGATCTTGCCGCTGCCGCCGCCGGTGGTGACCACGAGCGCGTCCGCGTCGCGGGCGACCCAGACCGCCGTGGCGACCGGCGCGCCGGTTTTGCGGAAGGTGGTCAGAGAGACGAACTGCTCGTCGCCCATCTTCTGGAACACGTCGCTCACCGCCATGGCCGCACTGTACGCGGCGGGGTTCAGGGAGCGCACATCGCGGCCCGGTTCAGTGGGGCAATGCCCACCGTGCCCGCTGCTGCTGCGAGGGTGCGCGCGACGATGGCGGCCGGGCTGGTCGGGATGGGCACGTTCCATTTCGTGCCGGCCGGGACGCGCGGCATGGCCGCGATGATCCCGCCGCGACTGCGGGGCCGCGGCCTGCTGTCACCGGTGTCGCTCGTGCGGATCACCGGCGTGTGCGAGATCGCCGGTGCGATCGGCCTGCTCAACTCGAGAACCCGCGTGGCGGCCGGGACCGCCCTGATCGTCTTCTTCGCGGCGGTGTTCCCGGCCAACGCGTACGCGGCAAAGGACCCGGAGCGCTTCGGTCCGGTCGCGATCGCGTTCTGGCCGCGCCTGGCCGCGCAGGTGGCCCTGGCCGGTCTGGCCGCGTTCGCCGCGTTCCCGTTCGGTCGTGCCCCGCGTCGCTGACACCGGGCTCGGGCTCAGGGTCGGTGGGACGATCTGTCCGTGGACGATGCACTCGATCGATTGCGCGCAGCCCTTGGCAGCGCGCGCAGCCTGACCGGTTCGCCGCCGCCGTTCGACGCCGACACACCGCCCGCGGACCCGGTTCGACTGTTCGCCGACTGGTTCGCGGCCGCGGTGGATGCTGGCGTGCCGGAGCCGCACGCCGTGACCCTCTCGACCGTGGATGCGGCGGGCGTCCCGGACGCGCGGGTGCTGGTGCTGAAGGACGTGACGGACGACGGATCGTGGACGTTCGCGAGCAGTGCGTCCAGTGCCAAGGGCCGACAGTTGGCTGACCGCCCGGTGGCCGCGCTGACCTTCTCCTGGCAGGCGCAGGCGCGGGCGATCCGGTTGCGCGGGAGTGTCACGACGGAGCCGGAGCCGGTGCGCCGAGCCGACTTCGCCGCCCGCAGCGCATCGGCCCGCGCGGTCGCCCTCGCCGGCGGGCAGAGCGAGCCGCTGAACAACATCGTGGAGTTGCACGCGACGGTCGAGGCGGCTGCGGACCGGTTACGACGCGAGCCCGACGCGGTCGCCGACGACTGGACGGTGTGGGCACTCCACCCCGACCTGATCGAGTTCTGGCAGGGCGACGTGTCGCGCGAACACCTGCGGCTGCAGTACCGGCGAAGCGGGGACGGCTGGTCTGCCGCGCGCCTGCGCCCATGAGGGCGACGCGGGCTCGGGGCTGCATGCAAGCGCTCACGCCGATCGGGTGCAGAGCGGAGTCTGTTCTTCGGCGCCTGCGGTGACCTCGCAGGTCGGCTGCGAACTCAGGGTTCGTGGTGGTCGCGCTCCGCGTCCGAATCCGATTTGTCCCCGTCCTTGTTGCGGGCCTGCTGTGCCGCCATGCCCGGCGTGCTGGCGACGACCGGGAACGGGCCCGTGACACCGTCGCGGGCGGCGGCGATCTCGAAGATCCGCTTGCGGGAGAGCATCCAGCCCACGATCAGCGCAGGAACCGCGATGACGGCGAACACGCCGATGGTGAGCGTGCCGGTCGGGAAGTCGACGCCGATCAGGATGAGGACCACCACCAGGAAGACCAGGGTCGCCCACGAGGTGTACGGCGCGAACGGCATACGGAACGACGGACGCTTCGCTCGGCCGTCCAGCGACCACTTCCGCAGCTGCATCTGGCAGAGGATGATCGTGCCCCAGCCGGAGACGATGCCGATCGCCGAGATGTTCAGCACGATCTCGAAGGCCTTGGACGGCACGAACAGGTTCAGGATGACGCCCATCAGGGCGACCGCCGCCGTCAGCAGGATGCCGGCGTACGGAACTCCGGAGGCGTTCATCCGGCCGAGCACTTTCGGTGCCGCTCCGGACTGGGAGAGGGACCGAAGGATGCGGCCGGTCGAGTAGAGGCCCGCGTTGATGCTGGAGAGCGCAGCGGTCAGAACGACGAAGTTCATCAGCGACGCGGCGATCTCGCCCGTCTGGCTGCCGCCGAGGCTGCGGAAGAACGAGACGAACGGGCTCGTGCCCGCCTTGTAGGCCGTGTACGGCAGCAGCAGGGACAGGAGCACGATCGACCCGACGTAGAAGACCGCGATGCGGAAGACGACGGAGTTGATGGCCCTCGGCATGATCTTGGCGGGGTCGGCCGTCTCGCCGGCGGCGGTGCCGACCAGCTCGATGCCGGCGTAGGCGAACACGACGCCCTGCACCACGAGCACGGTGGCGACCAGGCCGCTCGGGAAGATGCCGCCGTGGTCGGCGAGCAGTCCGAATCCGGTCGTGATGGCGTGGCCGCCCTCGTGCAGCGGAAAGCGCAGGGCGAGTACGACGACGCCGATCACGAGGAACGCGACCAGGGCGGTGACCTTGATCAGCGCGAACCAGAACTCCAACTCGCCGAAGACCTTGACCGACACCAGGTTCACGCCGAGGACGACGAGCAGGGCGATGAGGGCCAGCAGCCATTGCGGCACCGAGGTGAACGCCTTCCAGAACTGCACGTACAGAGCCACGGCTGTCACGTCGGCGATCGCGGTCATCGCCCAGTTGAGGAAGTACATCCAACCGGAGACGAACGCGGCCTTCTCGCCCAGGAACTCCCGCGCATAGGAGATGAACGATCCCGACGACGGGCGGTGCAGCACCAGTTCGCCGAGCGCGCGCAGGATCAGGAACGCGAAGACGCCGGAGACGGCGTAGACGATCGCGAGCGACGGTCCGGCGGAGGCGAGGCGGCCGCCGGCACCGAGGAAGAGACCGGTGCCGATCGCCCCGCCGATGGCGATCATCTGCAGCTGCCTGGGCTTCAGACCGTTCTTGTAGCCCTCCTGCTCGTGCGAGAAGTCGCGCTGCGGCGACCCCTGCTCCTGCTCCTTCGAGGCGGTGTCGACCATGGCCAGCCATCCATTCGCGGTCCGCGACCGGCCGGACGCCGATCAATGCGACGACGCTAGAAGCCGGCGGGACACCGGATGTTTCCATCTCGGTACACGCTCGTTAAACTCCCGTGACCCTCAAGGAACCGAGCAGCAGCTTCTCAGGGACTTCTCCGGTCGGTCTCTTGACCTGCGGACGGGTGGGGCGGGTCAGCCGCGGATGTGGGCGACCTGCGCGACCAGCCCGCCGAAGCGCAACGGCACCTCGCGGACGGAGGCACCCGGGTGCGGCGCCTCGATCATCATTCCGTCGCCCGAGTACAGCGCGACGTGGTCCATGTCGCCGTCCGCGGCCGTGAAGAAGAGCAGGTCGCCGGGCTGCACCTCTGCGAAGGGCACCAGCTCGTCGGCCCCGCTCGCGGCGAGGAACTGCGCACTGACCGAGTGCGGGCCGATGTCGATACCGAGCGAGGCGTACGCGCCCATGGTCAGCCCGGAGCAGTCCCAGACGTCCGGCCCGGCGCCGCCGAGCCGGTAGGGCTCGCCGATCTGCTTGCGGGCGAACCGGATCGCTCGCGCACCCGGGCTGTGCTGGTCGGCGGACAGCGCCGCGGTGCTGACGGCGCACACCGTTGCCGTGTCGGCGGACGTACGGCAGTCCTGGGCCTTGGCGACGCGCAGATCGACCAGCTTGGAGATGAGGCGCTCGACCAGGCGTTCCTGCGCGTGCACGGCGTCGAGCGCGGCCTTCGACGCGCGCTGCGCCCGGTGGAAGGATCTGGTCGCGCTGTCCAGGCGGTTCGCGGCATCGCGGACGGTCTGGACGGCGGCGATGCGCAAGTCGGTGACCCGCTGCTGGTCGGCCTCGGCCGCCGTCAGCACGGCGTGGCTCTGCACGGCGAGCTGGGACAGGTTACTGAGGCCCTGCAGGACCCCGTCGGCGCCACGGCTGTCGAGCATCAGCTGCGCCGGCATCGAGTTCATGTCGCTCCGGGCGAGGCTGACGGCCAGCATGCCGGCGCGGTGGCGGGAGTCGCGGGTGAGTGCGCCGGCTGCGGCGGCCTGCGCCTGCAGGGCGGCGGCGGTCTCAGCGGCCTGGGCGGCTGCGGTCCGTGCTGACCGGACCTCCGTGCGGGCGAGGGCGACGCGGTGCCGGGCGACGTCGGCGCGGTGCTGCAGCCCGATGATCCCGGCGCCGACGCGCTGGATCTGCGCCGTCGCGGCGCTCTCCGCGGAGCGCGGCGTTGCTGCGGTGGCAGCGACGGCCGGCTGGGCGAAGCCCAGAGCGAGCACGAGGACGAGGACGCCGACGATCGCGGTTCCACGCCCCGTCGACGCTCTGAACCCGGGCACGCCGGCACGCCGGATCTGCGGCACGGTGATCTCCCTGGGTCGGGTGCACCCCTTGCCCAGGACGAATTCAGTGCGTCGGGTAGGGGCGTCGATCGGGGTACGACCGACCATCCGACGGTAGCAACCGCTTCCGGCGCCCGCCTCCCCCGGTCCGAGGGGCGCCGCCACCCGCCTTACCGGCCCCTTCTGCCCTGGTTCAGGACAACTGCCCACGCGCGAACGTGGTCAGGCGTCGCGAATCCGAGCAGACGGCGTGACCGGCGAAGTCCGGCGCTTCAGCGCGCGACGGGCCCTTCGGCCAGGGATGCGCTTGCGCATCCCTGAATAAGCACAGTGTCGTCGCAGACGACTATGTCGAGGGCGAAGTCCGGCGCTTCAGCGCGCGACGGAGGCTTCGGCCAGGGATGCGCTTGCGCATCCCTGAATAAGCACAGTGTCGTCGCAGACGACTATGTGGACGGCGGAGTCCGCGCTAGCGCGCGACGGAGCCCTCCACATAGTCGTCATCGGTGGAGCGCCAGGCGAAGAGGCTGCGCAGTTCGCGGCCGACCTCCTCGATGGGGTGCTGCTCGCCCTTCTTGCGGAGCGCGAGGAATTCGGGGGCGCCCGCGTCTTGGTCGGCGATGAAGCGCTTGGCGAAGGTGCCGTCCTGGATGTCCCCGAGCACGGCCTGCATGTTCTCCTTCACGTGCGGGTCGATCACGCGGGGGCCGGAGACGTAGTCGCCGTACTCGGCGGTGTCGCTGACGCTCCAGCGCTGCTTGGCGATGCCGCCCTCCCAAATCAGGTCGACGATCAGCTTCAGCTCGTGCAGCACCTCGAAGTAGGCGATCTGCGGCTGGTAGCCGGCCTCGGTCAGGGTCTCGAAGCCGTACTGGACGAGCTGGGAGACGCCGCCGCAGAGCACGGTCTGCTCGCCGAACAGGTCGGTCTCGGTCTCTTCGGTGAAGGTCGTCTTGATGCCGCCGGCGCGGAGGCCGCCGATCGCCTTGGCGTAGGACCAGGCCAGGTCCCAGGCCGAGCCGGAGGCATCCTGCTCGACGGCGACGATGACGGGTACGCCACGGCCTGCCTCGAACTCGCGGCGCACGGTGTGGCCCGGGCCCTTGGGGGCGACCATGATCACGTCGACGCCGGCTGGCGCCTGGATGTACCCGAAGCGGATGTTGAAGCCGTGTCCGAAGAGCAGGGCCTTGCCGTCGGCCAGGTTCGGGGCGATCGCGTCGGCGTACACGTGGCGCTGCACCTGGTCGGGGGCGAGCACGACGATCAGGTCGGCCCAGGCCGACGCCTCGGCCGGCGTCTCGACGCGGAAGCCGGCGTCCTCCGCCTTCGGGCGGCTCTTCGAGCCCTCCTGCAGGCCGACGACCACGTCGACTCCGGAGTCGCGCAGGTTCTGCGCGTGGGCGTGGCCCTGCGAGCCGTAGCCGATGACGGCCACCTTCTTGCCCTGGACGAGGCTGAGGTCGGCGTCGCCGTCGTAGACGATCTCGGTCATGGTGTGCTCCTTGGTGGGTAGACGGGGTGAGGCTGCTTCAGTCGGTGCGCGTCGGGCGCGTGATCAGGGGCGCGGGACGCGCTCGGTGATGCTGCGGGGTCCGCGGCCGATCGCCAGAAGGCCGGACTGCACCAGCTCGCGGACGCCGTACGGCTCCAGCACCTTGAGCAGTGCGGCGGTCTTGGTGGTGTCGCCGGTGACCTCGATGACCAGGGCGTCGGTGGTCACGTCGACGACCGCGGCGCGGAACAGGGAGACCAGTTCCAGCACCTGGCTGCGCGTCGTGCCGTCCACCCGCACCTTGATCAGCACGTGCTCGTGCAGCACCGAGGAGGCGGGGTCGAGCTCGACGATCTTGATGACGTTGATCAGCTTGTTCAGCTGCTTGGTCACCTGCTCCAGCGGCAGATCCTCCACGTCGACCACCGCGGTGATCCGGGAGAGCCCGGGCACCTCGGATTTGCCGACGGCGAGGGACTCGATGTTGAAGCCGCGGCGCGCGAACAGGCCGGCGACGCGGGTCAGCAGACCGGGCTTGTCCTCGACGAGCAGCGAGAGGACGTGGTTCATGCCTGGGGCGCGGGCGTGGTGCCGCGCACGGCGTCGCCGTCGGGCACGGGCAGCGGCGGGGTCGCCAGGTCGGCGTCCTGGCCGTCGGGCGCCTCGTCGCCGTCCCACACCGGAGCGTGCTCCCGCGCGTACTGCACGTAGGAGTTGCTGACGCCCTGCGGCACCATCGGCCACACCATGGCGTCGGCCGAGACGACGAAGTCGATCACGACGGGTCGGTCGTTGGTGGCGAGCGCCAACTGGATCGCGGCGTCGACCTCGTCCTCGGACTCCACCCGGATGCCGAGTGCGCCATATGCCTCCGCCAGCTTGACGAAGTCGGGGATGCGCTTGGTGCCGTGCCCGGTGTTCAGGTGCGTGTTGGAGTAGCGGCCGTCGTAGAACAGGGTCTGCCACTGGCGCACCATGCCGAGCGACGAATTGTTGATGATCGCGACCTTGATCGGGATCTCGTTGATGACGCAGGTGGCGAGCTCCTGATTGGTCATCTGGAAGCAGCCGTCGCCGTCGATCGCCCACACGACGCGCTCGGGCTGCGCGACCTTGGCGCCCATCGCCGCGGGCACGGCGTAGCCCATGGTGCCGGCGCCGCCGGAGTTCAACCACGAGTTGGGGCGCTCGTAGCGGATGAACTGGGCCGCCCACATCTGGTGCTGGCCGACGCCGGAGGCGTAGACCGCCTCGGGTCCGGAGAGTCGACCGATCCGCTCGATCACCTTCTGCGGGGAGAGCTGGCCGTCGGCGGGCTCGCTGTAGCCGAGGGGGAACTCCGCCTGCAGGCCCTGCAGCCGGGTCCACCAGGTCGCGTAGCGATCCTGCGGGGTGGCCCGTGCGTCGTTCGCGGTGGCCGCCAGGAACGCCTGCGCGAGATCGCGGCAGACCTCCTTCGCGTCGCCGACGATCGGCACCTCGGCCTGGCGGATCTTGCCGATCTCGGCCGGGTCGATGTCGATGTGCACGACCTTCGCATCCGGGGCGAACAGCGACGCCTTGCCGGTCACCCGGTCGTCGAACCGGGCGCCGATGGCGATCAGCAGGTCGGATTCCTGCAGCGCGAGCACCGCGGGCACCGTGCCGTGCATGCCGGGCATGCCGAGATTGCTCGGATGCGTGTCGGGGAATGCACCGCGCGCCATCAGGGTGGTGACGACCGGCGCACCGGTGACGTCCGCAAGCTGCAACAACTCCGGGGCTGCCTCGGCGCGGATCACGCCGCCGCCCACGTAGAGCACGGGGCGCGCGGCGGCGGCGAGCAGGGCGGCCGCGGCCTGCACCTGCTTGCCGTGCACCTTGGGCGTGGGGCGGTAGCCCGGCAGGTCAAGCGCGACCGGCCAGATGAACGGCGCGGACGCCTGCTGGGCGTCCTTCGTGATGTCGACGAGCACGGGGCCAGGCCGCCCGGTCCCCGCGATGTGGTACGCGGCCGCGAGTGCGGCGGGGATGTCCTCGGCCGTCTTCACCAGGAAGCTGTGCTTGGTGATCGGCATCGTGATGCCGACGATGTCGGCCTCCTGGAACGCGTCCGTGCCCATCAGGGTGGAGAACACCTGGCCGGTGATCGCCAGCAGCGGCACCGAATCCATGTACGCGTCGGCGATGGCGGTGACCAGGTTCGTGGCGCCGGGACCGGAGGTGGCGATGGCGACGCCCACTTTGCCGGAGGCGGCGGCGTAGCCCTCGGCGGCGTGGCCGGCACCCTGCTCGTGCCGCACCAGGATGTGCCGGATCTTCTCGGTGTCCATCAGCGGGTCGTACACCGGCAGGATCGCGCCACCGGGCAGGCCGAACACGTCCGTGACGCCGAGCAACTCGAGCGTGCGGACGACCGCCTGCGCGCCGGTGAGCACCTCCGGCTCCGGCCCGCGGGTCGAGTGGATGTCGGTTCGGGGGTCGGGCGGTGAAGCGAGTGCGGACTGCACGCGGTGCGCGGCGGAGCGCAGGGCGGACGGCAGCGGCGTGGAGGTCGGGAGGGACATGAGTGGACCTTTTGTCTGCGTCGGGTCAGCCGGTGATCGCACCGACGGCGGCGGACTGCACGAGCTTGCCGTACTTGGCGAGTACACCGCGGGTGTAGCGGGGAGGGAGCGGTGCCCAGCCGTTCCGGCGGGCGGTCAGCTCCGTCTCGTCGACCAGGAGGTCGATCGTGCGGGCCGCGATGTCGACCCGTATCGGGTCGCCGTCGCGCAGGAAGGCGATCGGACCTGCGTCCACCGCCTCCGGAGCGATGTGGCCGATGCACAGGCCGGTTGTGCCGCCCGAGAATCTGCCGTCGGTCAGCAACAGTACATCCCGGCCGAGGCCGGCGCCCTTGATGGCGGCGGTGATCGCCAGCATCTCGCGCATGCCGGGGCCGCCCTTGGGGCCCTCGTAGCGGATGACGACCACGTCGCCCGCGGTGATCTCGCCGTTCGTCAGGGCGTCCATCGCCGCACGCTCCCGCTCGTAGACGCGGGCGGGGCCTGTGAAGACGCTGGCGTCGAAGCCGGCGGTCTTCACCACGGCGCCCTCGGGGGCGAGCGAGCCGGTCAGGATCGTCAGGCCCCCGGTGGCGTGGATGGGGTTGTCCAGGGTGCGCAGCACCGTGCCGTCGAGCGGGGCGATGTCCATCCCCGCCAGGTTCTCCGCGACCGTCTTGCCCGTCACGGTCAGGGCGTCGCCGTGCAGCAGGCCGGCGTCGAGCAGCGCCTTCATGACGACCGGCACCCCGCCCATGCGGTCCACGTCGTTCATCACGAACCGGCCGAAGGGCTTCAGGTCGCCGATGTGCGGGACCTGATCGCCGATGCGGTTGAAGTCGGCCAGGGTCAGCTCCACCTCCGCCTCGTGGGCGATGGCGAGCAGGTGCAGCACGACGTTGGTGGAGCCGCCGAACGCCATCGCGACGGCGATCGCGTTCTCGAACGCGTCCTTGGTCAGGATGTCGCGGGTGGTGATGCCGAGGCGCAGCAGGTTGACGACGGCGGCGCCCGAGCGGTGGGCCAGCGCGTCGCGGCGGCGATCGGCCGAGGGCGGGGCCGCGGACCCCGGCAGCGCCATGCCGAGCGCCTCCGCGACCGACGCCATGGTGTTGGCGGTGTACATGCCGCCGCAGGAACCTTCACCCGGCGCGAAGTTGCACTCGATGCGGTAGGCGTCCTCCGCGCTCATCTTGCCGGCCTTGACCGCTCCGACCGCCTCGAAGGAGTCGATGATGGTCAGCTCCTTCTCGGTGCCGTCGGAGAGCTTGGTCCAGCCCGGCGCGATGGAGCCGGAGTAGACGAAGACGCTGGCCAGGTTCAGGCGTGCCGCGGCCATCAGCATGCCGGGCAGCGACTTGTCGCAGCCGGCCAGCAGCACGGACCCATCCAGGCGCTCGGCCTGCATGACGGTCTCGACGGAGTCGGCGATCACCTCGCGGGATACGAGGGAGAAGTGCATGCCCTCGTGGCCCATCGAGATGCCGTCGCTGACGCTGACGGTGCCGAACTGCAGCGGGTAGCCGCCGCCGCGGTGCACGCCCTCTTTGGCGGCCTGGGCCAGGCGGTCGAGCGACAGGTTGCAGGGGGTGATCTCGTTCCACGAGCTGGCGATGCCGATCTGCGGCTTCTCCCAGTCGTCGTCGCCCATGCCGACGGCGCGCAGCATGCCCCGCGAGGTCATCGCCTCCACGCCGTCGGTGACGATCCGGGAGCGCGGCTTGATGTCGATCGGCTGCGCGGCCGTCCGGGCGTCGGCCAGCGCGGCGGTCGACAACTCGGTCAGCAGCGCGGCGGCCTGCGGCGCGTCGTCCCGGGGCCGTCCCGCATCGGTTTCCAGCATGTTTCAAGGGTATCGGCCCCACGTCGCCGTCCCGGCGCAGCGCAGCTGCTCCGCGTTCCCCCACCTCCCGATCCCCATCACCCGTTCCCCGTTCCCCGTTCCCCTGTTCCGACAGCAGGTCCAGGTCCCGACCGCAGGTCGCTGGTCGACCAGCAGCCTGCTCACGAGACGTGGTCCTGCTGTCGAGACGGCTGAGGGAGGAGGCGGGGCGGGTCAGGCAGGCAGGGGCGCGACGCCGGAAGCGGATGGGCGCGGGCGCAGCAGCAGGATCACGGCGCAGGACAGCGTCGCGACCGTGGCGGCTGCGATCAGCAGGTAGCCGATGCCGACTCCCGCGGACGCCGGCAGGGTCTGCGCGGTGACGGAGTAGAAGCCGCTGCCGAGCAGGCCCGCGACGGCGACCCCGGCCGTCTGAGCGAATGCGACCGCCGCCGACACGGTCGGCACCCGCCCGGACTCGACGCCGTCGAACGGACGCGCCGCGAACACCGGGTAGGCCAGCCCCATCCCCAATCCCGCGACCGCCCAGGCGCCGACAACGACGCCGAGCGCGGCCGCGCCGCTCGCCGCGGACAGGGTCACCGTCGCCAGCAGAGCAGCCGCGATCGCGATCGCCGTACTGCCGATCGCGCCGGTGTAGCGCCGCAGGCGCTCCCCTGACGGCCGCAGCCCCAGGATCGACCAGGATGCGGCGCCCGCCGTGTACGCGATGCTGGCGCCGAGCACCCCGCCGCCGGTCACCGCGATCACGCCGAGCGACAGCAGCCCCTCGCCGCCGAAGAATCCGATATTCAGCCCCGCCACGACGCCGATCAGTAGCAGGCCGACGCCGGTGCCGCCGAGCAGTCGCCGCAGTAGTAGGACGCCGCCGGCGAACGCGGTCACGAGTCCCGCCGCCCAGACACCGAGGTGCAGCGGCGCAGGCAGGCCGGGCGCGATC
The DNA here is from genome assembly GCF_964250715.1 of uncultured Amnibacterium sp. GTDB lineage: Bacteria > Actinomycetota > Actinomycetes > Actinomycetales > Microbacteriaceae > Amnibacterium. The sequence continues at coordinate 241,175 of NZ_CAXUGX010000001.1, read as the reverse complement.
GTGGCCAGGATCAGGCCGCCGAGCACCAGGACGGCCGAGCCGGCCGGCACCCGCGCCGGCGCGTCCGGGTCGGGCAGCATCGCCGCCCGGCGACCGATGACGATCCGCGCGGCCAGCACCACGAGCGCGGGCCACGCCATCGCTCCTCGCCACCCGGCGACGCCCGCCACCGCGGCGTTCAGCACCGGCCCGAGCAGGCTCGGCAGCAGCCAGCTGAGCGAGAACAGGCCGATGACGCGCGGGCGCAGGGCGTCCTCATAGAGGGTGCCGATCGCGCTCAGCCCGAATCCGGCCAGCAGTCCGATCGCCGCGCCCTGCACCAGGCGGCCGATCAGCACGAATGCCATGGTGGGCGCGAGCACGGCCAGCAGCACGCCGGCGACGTACACGACGGTGGATGCGAGCAGTGCGCGAGCCGGACCCAGCCGGGCGGTGAGCGCCGGGCCGAGCACGATGAAGACGATCGCCGTCAGCGTGGGCGCCGCAACGGTGGGGCCGTAGTAGGCGGCGCCGTGCAACTCCTTCGACGCCAGGGGCAGCACCGCCGCCTCGGCGACCGTCTGCACGGCGGTGCCGAACTCGGCGAAGAGCAGCCCGACGAGCAGGCGACCGCGATCGCCCGCGAAGATCACCCGCAGGGTCGTCGCCCGGCTCGTGGTCACCGCCCGACGGTACCTGCCCGCAGGTCGGCCAGCTGGGCGAGCACCCGTGCCACGTCCTCGGGGCCGGGGACCCGGAAGCCCGCTGCGGTCTCGGCGTCGCCGCTCTTGACTCCCATGTCCGCGGGGCCGAGCGCTACGAACACGTCCTCGTCGGTGACGTCGTCGCCGGCGTAGAAGACGGCGTCCGCGCGCGTGTACCGGCGCAGGTGCTCCACCGCCTCGCCCTTGGTCGCAGAGCGCACGGAGAACTCGATCACGTTCTTGCCCATGCGCACCTTGAGGTCGTCCACCTCCGCCCGCGCCTCCTGCGCCGCCACCAGATGGGCGACGCGGCTGTTCCGTTCCGTCGCGAGCCGGGTGTGCAGTGCGAAGCCGGCGGGCTTGGACTCCAGCCACACCGCGTCCAGGGTGTCGGCGACCTGCTCCAGCACGTCCTCGAGCACCGCGAGCGACGCCTGCTCCTGCGTGTCCAGTGCGAGGTCGTCGTCGGGGCCGTCGAGGCGCAGCTCGATGCCGTGCGAGCCCACCAGCAGCACCTCGTCGCCGAAGCCCGCGACCGCCTCCAGGTCGTCGAGCGAGCGCCCGGACACCAGGGCGACACGCGTGGCAGGCAGGGCGCTCAGCCGCTCCACCGCCCGCCGCGCGGCGGGCAGGGCGCGAGCCTTCAGCGGATCGTCCACCTCGGGGGCCAGGGTGCCGTCGAAGTCGAGCGCGATCAACAGTCGGGGCCGCGCCGCGAGCGCAGCGACGGCGTCGCTCAACTGCCGGCGCCCCATGGCACTGCCGCCCGAACCGCCCTGGATCACTTCGTCCTGTACCACTCCGTCCCCGTCCCCCTGCACGTCAGCCCTCGCTCCCCGACATCTGATCCGTCAGCCCCTGATCCTCGAGGCCCTGATCCTCGGGCACCGAAGTGACCGTCAGGTGACGTTCCTCGCGCGCACGGCGCAGCGCGGACAGGAACTCGGTGGACCAGCGTTCCACGTCGTGCTCCAGCACTCGGCGCCGCAGGGCCCGCATCCGCTGCCGGCGCTCCGAGCGGGGCATGTGCACCGCGTTCAGGATGGCGCGCTTCAGCCCCTCGATGTCGTGCGGGTTGACCAGCAGCGCCTGCCGCAGCTCGTCGGCGGCGCCCGCGAACTCGCTGAGCACCAGCACGCCGTCGTCGTCGTGGCGGGCCGCCACGTACTCCTTCGCGACCAGGTTCATTCCGTCCCGCAGGGCGGTGACGAGCATGATGTCGGCGGCCAGGAACAGGGCCACCATCTCCTCCCGCGGATAGCCGTGGTGCAGGTAGTTGATGGCGCTGTGCTTGATGGTGCCGAAGTCGCCGTTCACGCGGCCGACCGTCAGCTCGATCTCGTCGCGCAGCGACCGGTACGACTCCACCCGCTCGCGGCTGGGGCTGGCGATCTGCACCAGCACCGTGTCGTCCACGTCCAGCTTCTGCTCCGCGAGCAACTCCGCGTAGGCGGCGATGCGATGCCCGATGCCCTTCGTGTAGTCCAGTCGGTCGACGCCGAGCATGATCGTGCTCGGGTTGCCCAGGTCGCGCCGGATCTGCGCCGCGCGGGCCTGCACGTCGGCGCGCTTCGCCAGGGCGACGTAGCTGGCGCTGTCGATGGAGATCGGGAAGTGCCGGGCCCGCACCGTGCGGCCGCGCTCGGAGCCGGAGTTCGGCCAGACGCCGCTCCCCGCCGCGGGCAGGGCGATGCGGCCGTCCTTGGTCTGCAGGTGGAACAGGCGACGCACCGCGCGGGCGAAGTTGCCGGCATCCGCGCGGCGCTGGAAGCCGATCAGATCGGCGCCGAGCAGCCCCTCCACGATCTGGGCGCGCCACGGCAACTGCGAATAGATGCCGTATGCCGGAAACGGAATGTGATTGAAGAAGCCGATGGTCAGGTCGGGCCGCGCCTCGCGCAGCAGCTTGGGCACCAACTGCAACTGGTAGTCCTGCACCCAGACCGTGGCACCCGGGGCGGCGATGTCGGCCGCGACGGCGGCGAACCGGCGGTTGACCTCCTTGTAGCTGTCCCACCAGGGACGGTGGTAGCTGGGCTGGGCGATCACGTCGTGGTAGAGCGGCCAGAGGGTGTCGTTGGAGAAGCCCTCGTAGTACTGCTCGACCTCGTCGGCGTGCAGCTCCACCGGGATCAGGCGCAGGCCGTCCGCATCGAACGGGGCGGTGGGATCGTCGGCGAGGCCGGTCCAGCCGATCCACGCACCGTCGTTGGACCGCATCACCGGCTCCAACGCGGTCACCAGGCCGCCCGGCGACGGCTTCCAGTCCTGCGTTCCGTCCGGCTTCGTCGCCCGGTCAACCGGCAGGCGGTTGGAGATGACGACGAACGAGTAGTGTTCGCCGCCGGAGTCGTCACCCGCGCCGTCGGAGGGGCTCGTCTCGTGCTCGATCGGGTGCTCCGTGTCGATGGGGGTGCTCCGCTTCACGGGCCGCGGCGCCGTCGGTTCTGGGCGGCGGCAGATGGTGCAGCACCACGGCGGGCGGCGGTGCGGTTCCAGGGTAGGCCACGACCGATCGGGGTCGCCGGAGGAGACGCCGCACGAGCGGCCGGCTCAGGAGTGCAGCACGCTGTTCGCGGCGTCGATGAGCGGTGCGGCGTACGTCGGGCCGTGGCTGGCGGCGTGCACGGCGAGCGGATGCAGCTGGTGCAGTTCGATGCGGTCGTGCCAACCGTCGACCAGCGGATGCGCCTGTTCGTATCCGGCGAGCACGTCGTCCAGGTGCGGGCACCCGAACAGCGCGAGCATGGCCAGGTCCGTCTCGCGATGACCGCCGTGCGCGGCGGGGTCGATCAGCACGGCGCCGTCGGCGGTCCACTGCACGTTGCCGTTCCACAGGTCGCCGTGGATGCGCGCCGGCGCGGCGTCGTCGTCGAAGTCGCCCGCGGTGATGCGCTCGCACGCCTGCTGCACGAGTCGCAGCTCCCCTCCGCCGAGCGATCCCCGGTCGGCCGCCCGGCGCGCGTACGGCAGCACCCGCTCTGCGGCGTAGAAGGCACCCCACTGCGGCCAGCCCTCGCGCCTGGTCGTGAGGCCCTGGTTGCCGATGTAGGTGGGTCCGTCGAGTCCGGGCGGCGGCACGCCGAATGCTGCGGCACCGGCGTCGTGGGTCGCGGCCAGGGCGCGGCCGAACTGGCGGGCGTGCGCTGCAGAGGGACGAGCTGCTGTCAGCACCTCGAGGTCGATGCGGCCGGGTGCGACCGCCAGCACGCCGGCGACCCGAGCGCCGCCGGCCTCGGCGAGCCAGGCGAGGCCCGCCGCCTCGGCCTCGAAGAAGCCCGGTGGTGCCTCCGCCCGCCGCTTCGTGAATGCGCCGGACGCCACCTGACGATGCTAGGCGGCCAGGCGCAGCGGTCAGGCGCAGCGGTCAGGTGCTCGGTCGTCAGCGCCGTCGGCCAGGCGATCGGTGCTCAGGTGCCGGCCGGGAGTGCTCGCGGTGCGAAGAACGCCGGCGAAGAGCGGCGGTGGGCCGTCACCGCGGCCGTGAGCGCCAGGGCGACGACGGTATAGAGCAGCAGCAGGGCGATCCCCGATGGAACGGCCGATCCGCCCGCGGCGGTGACCACCGACTGCATCGCGGTGACGGCCGCGGTCAGGGGCAGCCAGGGGCTGATCACCTGGAACGGACCGCCGACCACCTCGATCGGATAGAGGCCACCGACGGCGACCAGTTGCAGCCCGAGCAGCACGATCGACAGGACGGTACCCGCCCGGCCGAAGAGGGTCCCGAGCAGCTGATGGACGGCGAAGAACGCGATCGCAGCCACGGCCGCCACGAGCACCGCAGTCCCCGCCGCGGGCCAGGCGAGCGGCAGCGTGAGCTGCAGCAGGGCGATCAGCAGCAGCGCCTGCACGATCCCGAGCGCCCCGCCGCGAACGAATGCGGCCAGCACCAGGCGGCCCGTACCGACGCCGGTCGTCAGCAGCCGCCGGCGGACCGATCCGAACAGCAGGACCACGGCGCTTGCTCCGATCCACAGCCCGACCGGCAGGATGAGCGCCGAGACGACGCGCCCCGGACTCGCCACCTCGTGCTGCCGGGTGGCGACGGACCCCACCGGGTCGGCGACGATCCGGGCGATCTTCGTCAGCGTGGTCCCCGTCGCGGTCGGGACCTTCTCGGCACCGGACTGCAGACCGGTCCCGAGTGACCGCGCGCCGTCGGCCAGCTTCTCGGCGCCGGTGGCGCTGGAGCGCAGGCCGTCCGCCAGGCTGCCGGCGCCTGCGGCCAGCCCGTCCGCGCCGGTCGCGAGGCCCTCGGCTCCGGAGCCGAGGGAGCGCGCGCCGTCCGCACTCGTTCCGATGCCCCTGGAGAGGGAGCGGAGTCCGCCGGTCAAGGAGGAGGCCCCCTTCTGCAGCCGCTGCGCACCGGTCGCCAGCGCCCCGACCTGCGTCGCGAGCTGCTGCCGACCGGCGGCCGCTGCGCTCAGCGCGGTGCCGACTCCGGTCAACCGCTGCAGATCCGCCGCAAGCTCGGCGCGGGTCGCGGCGCTCAAGGTGGTGTCGGTGGCAAGGATCTGCCCGATGGACGCGGCCGACGTCTGCAGCCCGGCGCCCGCGGAGGTCTCGCCCGGCGCGGTCAGCGCGGCTGCGAGGCGGTCCACCCCCGCGGCGTAGGTGCTGAGCCCGCTGCTCAACTGCTTGGCGCCGGAGGTGGCCGATCGCGCGCCATCGGCCGCCTTGTCCAGCCCGGCACCGAGGGAGCGTCCGCCGGCGGCGAGCGTGCTGGCGCCGTCGCTCAGCTGCGCAGCACCGGAGTCCAGGCCGTCGGCGCCCGTCGCCGCGTCGCCGAGGCCGTCGGCCAGCGTGCGTCCGCCGGTGCCGAGCCGCGCGGCTCCCTTCCCGGCCTTCACCAGGGAGGTCTTCAGCGACCCGTACCCGCCGTAGAGGCCCTTGACGACGTTCTGCGACAGCGTGGACCCGAGCGTGGTGGTCAGCGCGCCGGCGAGCACGGGCGAGAGCTGGCTGACGACGTAGCCGTGCGCGTCGTCGGTGCGGATCGCGATGTCGGCCCTCCTGGGCGCCGCCGTGCTGAGGGACAGCACCGAGCGGGAGAAGCCCGCGGGGATCGTGACGACGGCGTACACCTGGCCGGTGCGCAGCAGGTCGGCGGCCTGTGCGGCGTTCGAGAGGCGCCAGTCGATCTTCACGCCGCCGCCGGATGACTGCGGTTTGGTCAGGCCCGTCACGAGCAGGCGGCCGGCCGCCACCGTCATGGCCTTGCCGTCGGACCCCGTCGTCTGCACGAGCGCGTCCTGGTTGACGACGGCGGCCGGGACCGATGCGGTGCCGGCGTCCGCCGAGGCGAGGGCGCCGACGAAGACGCCGAGCACGATCGCGGGAACGACGGCGATGGCGGCGAGCCGGGCGATGCGGACACGGGTGCGCGTCATGCGATGACCTTCTGCAGTGGAGCGGTCCTGGCGGCGGGCAGCGTGCGGGAGTCAGCGGTGCGTGGCACGGTGACGAGCACCGCGGCGGTGCCGGGGTCGAGCAGCGCGGTCATGGCGGCCGCGAGTCGCTCCTCCGCCTCCGCTCCGATGTCGCCGACGTCCACCACGACGATGGAGGCGCCGCCCGCGAGCGCAACGGCGGCGAGGGCGAGCAGCCGGTCGGTGGCGACCAGCGAGTCGAAGCGGGTGCGCAGCCCGGCGCGACCGACCGGCAGCCGGCTCAGCCACGACTCGACGGAGCCGACCCGTCGCGCGCGGGGCGCGTACCGCAGGCGCTCGGCGATCAGCGCGCCGATCGACTCGCCGCCCGCGCTCCCGTCGTCGAACACGGCCGCCGCGACGCGCCGCACCTGGGTCGCCGCGCCGGGGCTGGCGTACCCCGCCGCCTGCACGTGACCGCCGGCGGGCGCGATCAGGCCGGTCAGGGTCGCCACCACGCCGCGACGGGCGGCAGCGGGCACCGCGAGTCCGGTCACTCGGCCCGCGGAGGCGTGCAGCGTCAGCGGCCGACCGGTGTAGCCGACCGCCGGCAGCAGGTTGCTGCAGCTGAGCGCCCAAGCGGACTCGCCGGCCGCCCACTGCTCGTCGGCGCGCTGCCGCACGAGGCCGGCCCCCTCGATGTCGACGGACGGCAGGATGTGGTCCAGCCACTTCGGCAGGTACCAGCCGGCCCGGCCGACCAGGGTCATCACCGCGGGGACCAGGGTCATGCGCACCAGGAACGCGTCGAAGAGGATCCCGGATGCCAGCGCGAACGCGATCGGCGTGATCGTGCTGCCGCCCTCGGGCACGAACGAGGCGAAGACGAACAGCATGATCAGCGCCGCGGCGGTGACGACGCGCGCGCCGCCGGTGAAGCCCTTCCGCACGGCATCGTGGGCGTTGCCGCCGTGCACCCAGCTCTCCCGCATGCCGGAGACCAGGAACACCTCGTAGTCCATCGACAACCCGAACAGGATCGCGATCACGAGGATCGGCAGAAAGCTGAGGAGCGGCCCCGGCTCGGTGTGCAGCAGTCCGGCGCCGGCGCCCAACTGCACGACCGCGACGGTGACGCCCAGGCTGGCGCCGACCGACAGCAGGAAGCCGATCGCCGCCTTCAACGGCACCACGAGCGACCGGAACACCATCATCAGCAGCACGACGGACAGCCCGACCACGACCAGGATGAACGGCAGGAACGCCTGTCCGAGCCGGTCGGAGATGTCGATCCCCACCGCCGTCGCGCCGCTGACCGCGACCGGCAGGTGATACTCGCGCTGGAAGGCGGGCTCCAGGGCGCGGATGCGCTGCACCAGCTGCTCGGTGCGCGGCGAGTCGGGTCCGGACCCCGGTACGACCTGCACGATCGCGGTATCGAGGGAGGCGTTCGGAGTGGCCCGGCCGACCGCCACCACGTCGGGCAGGGCGGCGATGCGGTCGCGCACCCGATCCAGGTGCGTGCCGAAGTCGTCGTCCTGCGTGATGTCGACCAGCAGCAGCAGTGGGCCGTTGCGGCCCTCGCCGAAGTACTTCGTCGTCAGGTCGTAGGCGCTGCGGGCGGGCGTGCCGACCGGTTGGCTACCGTTGTTCGGCAGGCTGAGTCGCAGGGAGAGGGCCGGAACGGCCAGTAGGCCGAGTACCCCGACCACCGCGAGCACGGCGACCACCGGCATCTTCTGCACGATCGCCACCCAACGCGCGCCGAGCGTGCGGCCGCGGCCCCCGTCCTGCATCGCGAGGGCCCGCCGGGCGACGCGGGAGCCGGGCTTCGGCACGAATCGCGTGCCGCCGATGGCCAGCAGCGCCGGTAACAGCGTGATGGACGAGGCGACGCCGACCAGCACCGCGAACGCCGCACCGATCCCCATGATGCTGAGGAAGGGGATGCCGACCACCAGCAGCCCGAGCAGGGCGATGATCACGGTCGTGCCCGCGAAGACCACCGCGGTGCCGGCGGTGGCGACGGCGGCCGGCAGCGACTCCTCCACCGTCATGCCGCGGGCCAGTTGCTCGCGGTGGCGCGAGACGATGAAAAGGCCGTAGTCGATGCCGACCGCCAGGCCCAGCATCAGGGCCAGGGTGGGCGCGGAGGTGGAGACGGTCGCGAACAGCGCGATGATGCGGAGTGCGGCCAGCGAGAGGGCCACTCCGATGATCGCGCTGATCAGCGGCAGACCGGCCAGCACCAGGGCGCCGAAAGTGATCACGAGCACGACGGCGGCGAACAGCACCCCGAGCCCCTCCGTCGGGCTGACCGCCACGGAGTCGGTCTGGAAGACCTGCCCGCTGTACGACACGCGCAGGCCCGCGTCGCGTGCGATCGACCCGGTGCTCGTCAGGGCGCGGACGGTGGCGCCCGGCACCTGCTCGTCGATCTTCGTGAACTGCACGCTCACGATGGCCGCTCGGTGGTCGGGGCTGACCGCCCGCGTGGCGTAGGCGCTGAACGGGCTGGACGCGTTCTGCACGCCCGAGATGGCCGAGACGGCTTTCACGGTGCGGGCGATGGCGGACTTCGGTGCGGCATCGTCGATGCGGGAGCCGCTCGGGGCGATGAGCAGCACCTGGGCGCTGCCGCCGGCCGCCTGCGGGAAGACGGCTGCGAGCCGGTCGAGCGCGGTCTGCGACTCCGTTCCCGGGATGGTGAAGGAGTTGGCGAGTGCGCCGCCGAAGCCGAACCCGCCGACGACGAAGGCGATGAAGATCAGCGCCCACGCCGCGAGGATGCGGCGACGGGCGGTGAGCGCGGCCCGGCCGAGGCGGTGCAGCAGCGCGGTCATGGGACGGGCTCGGGCGTGGGTGCCGACTCGGATCCGAACACGAGGCCGGCGAGCACCTGGGTCATCGCGATCCGCAGATCGTGCTCGGACATCGAAGCGGTGGACCACCGGTCGGCCGACAGCAGCGCGAAGGTGGCGCCGGCGAGCGCGATGCCGAAGCGCAGTGCATCCAGGTCGTCGGCGTGCGCAGGCGCCAGCGATGTCGCGAGCCGCCTGATGAGCGCGTCGGCCTCGGCGACGATGGGCACAGCGGGGATGGCTCGGCCGGAGTAGACGAGCGTCGCAGCCGCCAGTCGGTGGGTGAACAGGAACTGGACGAACGCGTCCAGCAGTTGCGCCCGCGACGGCTGTGCCCACGAAGGCGGTGCCCATGTGCTGCGTGCCTGCACCAGGCCCACCAGGTCGCGCAGGTCGTCGACCGCGGGCCGCAGCGCCGCCTCCAGCAGCGCCTCCTTGCTCGCGAAGTGGTACAGCACGATCGACTTCGAGAGCCCCGCCGTCTCCGCGATGCGATGCAGGGAGGCGCCCTCGAAGCCGTGCGTGGCGAAGTGGGCGAGCGCCGCCTGCCGCAGGGCATCGGCGGAGGAGGCTGGCACGGCGGGAACGGTACTGCCCGATCGGTCAGGCTCGCCCGGCCGTTACCGATCCGTGAGGCGGGTACGGCGGGGCGCGGCGCTGGGCGGCACTCCCGCAGACCCGACCGGCCCTGCCGCACATCCGCTTGTCAGCTTCTGTCCAGCATTCGACCGCGGGTCCTCCCCTACCCTTGCCCGATCATGGGCAGCCTGCGGAAATACCTCCTGAACGGTTCCATCATCTCCGCGGTCATCTCCGGTACCTCCGCGCTGCGTCAGCAGCGCAAGGCGCCGACCGATTGGCGCACGATCCTCACCTGGATCTCGTGGGGCCTGACCCTGGTCGTCGCGCTCGGCACCGTTCGCATCGAGTCGCTGCGCGCCGACGACCCGATCGCCAAGAAGCAGCCGAAGGCGGCCAAGGGCCCGAAGCCGGCCAAGGACCCCCGCTGACCTGCTGGCGTCACCCCGCTCGCGCTGCCTGAGTTCCGAAGCATTCAGGCGATCGCGAGCAACGCAGGTGAAATCGGGCCGGATTCGGTGCTGATCTGCGAGATCGCCTGAATTCCTCGGCGGTCAGGAAGGTCGGTCACGGCAGGTCGTCGCGATCAGGCACCGTGATCGGTCCGGTCAGGTTCCGTGCCCGCTGCTCCGCCCGCTTGTCGCCGCTGAACAGCGACCGGTCCTCCGACTCGGAGTCGGCTCGGGACGACCGCCGTGGGGGCGCGTTCGGGCTCGGCTCGACCGACATGAATCGCGTCCTCGGCAGCGACTGCGGGCTGTGCTCGTGCAGCCAGCGCACCATCTCCTCGCGCACGAAGCACCGCAGGTCGAACAGGGTGGGGGCGTCGATCGCGGTCACCAGGATGCGCACGTGCACGAATCCGCCGACCGCGTCGGTGACCTGCAGCACCGACACCCGCCCGTCCCAGAGGGTCGTGCGGTCGAGGATCCGGTGCATCTCCTCCCGCATCGCGCCCGGATCGACCAGCCAGTCCAGGTCGAATTCCACCGCCTGCATCAGTTCGCTGCCGGTGCGGGTCCAGTTCTCGAACGGCGTGGTCGTGAAATAGGTCGAGGGCAGGACCATGCGGCGGTCGTCCCAGATGTGGACGACCACGTAGGTCAGGGTGATCTCCTCGATACGGCCCCACTCGCCGTTCGCGATCACGACGTCGTCCACGCGGATGGCGCCCGAGAAGGCCAGTTGCACGCCGGCGATCACGTTGCCGAGCGTCGACTGCGCCGCGACGCCGGCGATCACCGACAGCAGACCGGCGGAGGCGAGCAGGCTCGCTCCGGCAGCCTGGGCGGAGGGGAAGGTCAGCAGGATCGCTGCGGCCGCGATGACCACGATGGCGGCGATCGCCACACGGCGGATCACGAGCACCTGCGTGCGGATGCGGCGGGCGACGCGATTGTCGGCCACGTCCGTGCGATACCGGGAGAGGCCGAGCTCCACCAGGAAGCTGACGACGCTCGCGACGAACCACGCCCCCACCGCGATGGTCGCGATCGAGAACATCCGGTCGATGTCCAGGCCGTCGCTGGGTACTCCCCGGCGCATCGACTTCGGCAGCGCCACGTCGACCGCAATCCAGGCGCTGATCAGGATCAGCAGCACGCGGAAGGGGCGGCGCAGCCGGCCGACGGCCTGGTCCGGCCAGCCGCGACGCCGAGCTACCGCGCGGAAGACCGCACCGACCACGACGGTGATCACGAGCGCGACCACCACCGCGATGAGCACCTCCACGGCGACGCGGCCGAGGGGGTTCGTGATCACGTCACCGATGAAGCGGTTCATGCGTCGGTGAGCGGTGTGACGTAGGCGGAGGAGATCCCGCCGTCGACCAGGAACGTGGAGGCCGTGACGAACGACGCGTCGTCGCTGGCGAGGAAGGCGACCGCGGCAGCCAACTCGGCCGGCTGCGCGAACCGGCCGACGGGAACGTGGACCAGGCGGCGGGCTGCCCGCTCCGGATCGGCGGCGAACAGCTCCCGCAGCAGCGGCGTGTCGACGGGGCCGGGGCAGAGCGCGTTCACCCGTATGCCCTGCCGGGCATATTGCACGCCCAGCTCGCGGCTGAGCGCCAGCACCCCGCCCTTCGAGGCGGTGTAGGAGATCTGGCTGGTCGCCGAGCCGAGCACGGCGACGAACGAGGCGGTGTTGATGATCGACCCGCGCCCCTGCGGCACCATGTGGCGCAGCGCCGCCCGGCAGCACAGGTACACCGACGTCAGGTTCACCCGCTGCACGCGGTCCCACGCATCCAGCTCGGTTGTCTCGATCGAGTCGTCGTCCGCGGGCGAGATGCCGGCGTTGTTGAAGGCGATGTCGACCGAGCCGAACTGGGCAGCGACCTCATCGAACAGCGCATCGACGTCGGCCTTCACCGACACGTCGGCGCGCACGTAGTAGCCGTCGACACGCTCGGCGGCGGCGCGCCCAGCCGTGTCGTCCAGGTCGGCGACGACCACGCGGGCGCCCTCGGCGGCGAGCCGCTCGGCGGTGGCCAGCCCGATGCCGCTGGCACCACCGGTGATCACGGCGACCCGGCCCCGCAGGCGCGCGGTCAGGTCGATCGGTTCGATGGGCATCGGATGCGTCCTGTCTGTGGGGTTTGTCGAGTCTGCCGAGTCAGGGAGTCAGCCGGCGAAGAAGACGTTCTTCGTCTCGGTGAAGGCCAGCGGCGCGTCCGGGCCCAGCTCGCGGCCCAGTCCGGAGTGCTTCATCCCGCCGAACGGTGTGCCGTAGCGGACCGAGGAGTTGGAGTTGATGCTGAGCGCCCCGGAACGCACGGCGCGGGCCATGCGGATCGCCCGGCCGAGGTCCCGCGTCCAGATCGACCCCGACAGGCCGTACTCCGTGGCGTTCGCCAGGCGGATCGCGTCGGCCTCGGTGTCGAACGGCAGCACGGCGACGACCGGACCGAAGATCTCCTCCGTCAGCACCGGGTCGTCCTGCCGCTCCGGCAGCAGCACCGTGGGCGGGAACCAGAATCCCGGGCCGTCCGGCGCACTGCCGCGGAACGCGACCGGCGCATCGTCGGGAACGAACGAGCGAACCCGCTCCAGGTGCGCGCCCGCGACGAGCGGGCCCATCTCGGTCGCCTCCTCGATCGGCGGCCCCACCCGCACCGCCGTGACCGCCGGCTCCAGGCGTTCCAGGAAGTCCGTCAGCACGTCGCGCTGCACCAGGATGCGGCTGCGGGCGCAGCAGTCCTGGCCGGCGTTGTCGAAGACCGCCGACGGTGCGGCGGCCGCGGCGGCATCCAGGTCGGCGTCGGCGAAGACCACGTTCGCGCTCTTGCCGCCGAGCTCCAGCGTGACCGGCTTCACGCCCGCGGCGCACCCGGCCATCACGCGCCGGCCGGTCGCGGTGGAGCCGGTGAACACGATCTTGGCGACGTCCGAATGCGCGACCAGGCGCTCGCCGACCAGGTCGCCTCGTCCGGGCACGACCTCCAGCAGTCCCTCCGGCAGCCCGGCCTGCAGCGCCAGCTCGCCCAGCCGCAGAGCGGTGAGCGGCGTCCACTCGGCCGGCTTCAACACCACCGCGTTGCCGGCGGCGAGCGCGGGGGCGAACCCCCACGCGGCGATCGTCATCGGGAAGTTCCACGGGACGATCACGCCGACGACGCCGAGCGGCTCGTGGAACGTGACGTCCATGCCGCCGGCCACCGGGATCTGGGCGCCGATCAGCCGCTCCGGGGCGCCGGAGTAGTAGAGCAGCACGTCGCGCACGTGCCCCGCCTCCCACCGCGCGCTGCTGATCGGGTGCCCGGAGTTCTGCACCTCCAGCGCCGCCAACTCCTCCACGTGGGCGTCGACCACCGCGGCGAAGCGCCGCAGGGCCGCGGCCCGATCGGCGGGCGCGAGCGCCACCCAGCCGCGCTGCGCCTGGACGGCCCGGGCGACCACCTCGTCCAGGCGCTCGACATCGGCGAGCTCCACGATGCGGAACGGCTCCGCGGTCGCCGGGTCGACGAGCGTGAACGACTCACCCACCGGCGGCGGCACTCTGCACGGCCGCGCGGGCCGGACCGGACGATCGGGCGGGACCGGACGCTCGGGCGGGACCGGACGCTCGGGCGGGACCGGGCGGGCGGGCGGGACCGGACGATACTGCGGCGTGCACGAGCGCGGTGAAGAGCCGCAGGTCGCCGGCGTCCTGCTCCGGATGCCACTGCACGCCGAGCACGAACGGGTGGTCCCGCGACTCCACGGCCTCGACGATGCCGTCGTCGCTGCGCGCGGCGACGAGCAGGCCGTCGGCGACCCGGTCGAGCGCCTGATGGTGATGGCAGTGCACGCCCAGGCGGCCGTCGCCGAGCACCCCGCGCACGAGGGTGCCGTCGACGACCGCGACCTCGGTGCGGGCGTAGTCGCCGGGGGCATCGCCGTGGTCGGTGGTCGTGATGTCCGGCACGTGCTGATGCAACGTGCCGCCGAGGGTCACGTTCAGCAGTTGCAGTCCGCGGCAGATCGCGAGCAGCGGGATGTCGCGCTGCACGGCTCCGGTCGTCAGCGCCTGCTCCCAGGCGTCCCGGTCGCGGCGCGGCGACTGGGTGTGCGGTGCCGCCTGCGCCCCGTAGAGCGCAGGGTCCACGTCGGCGCCGCCGGAGAGCACCAGGCCGTCGAGCGCGTCGAGCACCCGTCCCACGGTCTCCGGCGTCGCCGGCTGCGGCGGCAGGATGACCGGCACCCCGCCGGCGGCCTCGACGGCCGCCAGGTAGGTCTCGGGCAGCATGCCGTAGCGCTGCTCCCAAGGCCCCTGCGCGGCCTGCTCCAGGTAGCCGCTGATCCCGATCAGCGGCCGTCGCCCGACCGATTCCGCGGGAACGTGCTCACCCACACGCTCAGCCACGCTCGAACCCCCGCACGCGCTCCCAGTCCGTCACCGCCGACCCGAACGCGGCCAGCTCGACCGCCGCGGCGTTGCCGTAGTGGGCCACCACGTCGGCGCCGAAGGCGCGCTCCGCGAGCGCGGAGCCGGCGAACAGCTCGGCCGCCTGCGCCAGCGTGGTGGGCAATCGCGGCTTGTCGCTCTCGTAGGCGTTACCGGTGAAGACGTCCTCCAGCGGCAGCGCCCGCTCGATGCCGTCGATGCCGGCGGCGATCATCGCGGCGACCGCGAGGTACTGGTTCACATCGCCGCCCGGTGCGCGGTTCTCGAACCGCAGCGCCTGTCCCCGCCCGACGACGCGCAGGGCACAGGTGCGGTTGTCAAGCCCCCACGCCACCGCCGTCGGCGCGAAGCTGCCGGCCGCGTACCGCTTGTAGGAGTTGATGTTGGGGGCGAACAGCAGGGTGAACTCGCGCATCGCCGCCAGCTGGCCCGCCAGAAAGTGCTCCATCAACTCCGACAACCCGTTGGGCCGACCCGAATCCGCCAGCACCGCCGAGCCGTCGACGCCCCGCACGCTCAGGTGGATGTGACACGAGTTGCCCTCGCGCTCGTTGAACTTGGCCATGAAGGTCAGCGCCTTCCCATGGCGGTCCGCGATCTCCTTGGCCCCGTTCTTGTAGACGGAGTGGTTGTCGCAGGTGGTCAACGCATGCGCGTAGCGGAATGCGATCTCCTGCTGACCCAGGTTGCACTCGCCCTTCACGCCCTCGCAGTACATCCCCGCGCCGTCCATGGCGGTGCGGATCTCGCGCAGCAGCGGCTCCATGCGCGTCGACGCCAGCAGGGCGTAGTCGATGTTGTAGTCGCTGGCCGGAGTCAGGTCGCGGTACCTCTTGGCCCAGGCGGCGCGATAGCCGTCCTCGAACACGAGGAACTCCAGCTCCGTGCCCACGAACGGCACCAGGCCGTGCTCGGCCAGGCGGTCCAACTGCCGGCGCAGCACCTGCCGCGGCGAGACGGCGACGGGCTCCCCGATCGCCTCCCCCACCTGCGGCGGCCGGTACAGGTCAGCGGTCACGAGCGCCGAACCGGGCAGCCACGGCACCAGGCGCAGGGTGGTCAGATCCGGCCGCAGCACCATGTCGCCGTAGCCGCGCTCCCACGACGAGATGGCGTAGCCGCCCACCGTGTTCATGTCCATGTCGACGGCCAGCAGGTAGTCACACGCTTCGGCGCCGTGCTGCGCCACGTCCTCGCGGAACAGGCGCGCCGAGACCCGCTTGCCGGTCAGCCGCCCCTGCACATCGGTGAACGCGACGATCACGGTGTCGATCGAGCCGCCCTCGATCAGGCGCTCCAACTCGGCCAGCTCGAGGTTGCCGGTGCGCACCTGCGGATCGGAGAGGGACACGGCGACTCCTTCGCTGGGCGGTGCGACGTTATCGGGCACCGCGTGACCGGACCGGCCCGTGGATCCGCCCAGCCCCTTAATCCGACTGTAACGAGCGAACCCGCATCCGGAGTCCACCGGTCAATAGGCTGCGCCCGAGCCTCTTCCCGTGCCGTCGTCCCCCGTTCGGAGTCCGCCATGTCGACACCCGTCCGCCGCACGTCCACCACCTACACGCAGGCGGAGGCCGGCTACTTCGAGAAGCGGCAGCTGAAACGCTCGGCTGGATTCTGGGGCATCTGGGGCATCGGCGTCGCCGCGGTGATCTCGGGCGAGTTCTCCGGCTGGAACTTCGGCTTCGCCTCCGCGGGCTTCGGCGGGATGGCGATCGCCTTCGTGATCGTGATCGTCATGTACTTCACGATGCTGTTCTCGATCGGCGAGATGTCGGCCGCGATGCCGCACACCGGCGGTGCCTACTCGTTCGCCCGCGCGGCGATGGGGCCGCTCGGCGGCTTCGTCACCGGGCTCGCGGAGACCATCGAATACGTGATGACCACCGCTGTCGTCGTCTACTTCTCGGCCGGCTACGCCGACGGGGTGACCAAGGCGTTCTTCGGTGTCAGCCTGCCCGCGCCGGTGTGGTGGCTGATCCTGTACGCGGTGTTCCTAGGCGTGAACTCGCTGGGCGCGGCGATCGGATTCCGGCTGGCGATCGTCGTCTCCATCCTGTCGATCGCGATTCTGGGCGTCTTCGTGGTCGTCGCCTTCGCGACCGGCAGCTTCTCCGTCGACAAGCTCTTCGACGTCACGCCGACCGCCGGCAACAGCACGTTCCTGCCCGGCGGCTTCGGTGCGGTCCTGCTCGTCATCCCGTTCGCGATGTGGTTCTTCCTCGGCATCGAGGAGTTGCCGCTCGCCGCCGAGGAGTCGCACAACCCGCAGCGGGACATTCCGCGCGCCGGTGTCGTCGCCCTGCTCACCCTGCTGGTCTGCGCGATCGCGGTCTTCATCGTGAACACCGGCGTGAACGGCGCGAAAGCGATCACCGACTCCGGCCAGCCCCTGCTCGACGGCTTCGCGCTGATGGTGCCGAAGAGCCTCGCCGGCGTCCTGGCGCTCTTCGCGCTCATCGGCCTGCTCGCGTCGCTGCAGGGGATCATGTTCGGCTACGGCCGCAACATGTACTCGCTGTCGCGCGCCGGCTACTACCCGCGATTCCTGTCGCTGACCGGCAAGCGGCAGACGCCGTGGGTCGCGTTGATCGTCGGCGCCGTCATCGGTTACATCGCGCTCGTGATCGTGGACGCGGCCGGCGGCACCGCCGGGACCGCCGGCGCCGTCGTGCTGAACATCGCGATCTGGGGCGCGGTCGTCGCCTACATCCTGCAGATGGTCTCGTTCGTCGTGCTGCGCAGACGCTTCCCGAACGCGGTCCGTCCCTACCGCAGCCCCACCGGCATCCCCGGCGCGGTCGTCGCCGGCGTAATCGCGCTCGTCATCTTCATCGCGTTCCTCTTCAACCCCGGCTACGTCATCGCGATCGCCGCCATCGCGGTCGTCTACGTGATCGGCCTCGTGCTGTTCCTGCTCATCGGCCGCCACCGGCTGGTGCTGTCGCCGGAGGAGGAGTACGCGATGACCGGCGGCCTGCACCGCGATCCGGTCGAGGACGGCTACGGCGACGTGCAGCCGTCGTCGGTGCGCTGAGGATCCTCGCCACCGCGGCACCGGAGCGCTCTCGAAGCAACGGCAGGCCCGGGCGGGCCAGGATGTGAGCATGCCGCTGCCGATCGAGGACTACGCCATGATCAGCGACTGCCAGTCGGCGGCCCTGATCGGCCGGGACGGCAGCGTCGACTGGCTCTGCTTCCCCCGCTACGACTCCCCCAGCATGTTCGGCGCCCTGCTCGGCGACCCGAGTCACGGCCGGTGGCTGGTCGCGCCGACCGACGACAGCGCCATCGCATCCCGGTCGTACGTGGACAAGACGTTCATCCTGGTCACCCGCTGGATCACCGGGACGGGCGAGGTGGAGGTCACCGACTTCATGCCGTTCGGCAACCGGCGTGCCGACATCGTGCGGCGCGTCCGCGGTGTCCGCGGCGCCGTGACGATGCGGCAGGACCTGCGCATCCGCTTCGGCTACGGCACGGCAGTGCCGTGGGTGCGGCAGGGCGTCAGGGACGGCGACGACCGCGAGCTGCTGGCTGTCGCCGGTCCGGACGCGATCTCGGTGCACGGCCCGCGGCTGCGCGCCCGCGGCCAGTCGCACCAGTCCGAGTTCGAGGTGGCTGCGGGGCAGACCGTCGACATCTCGTTGACCTGGTATCCCTCGCACCGCGACACTCCGCCGCGGGTCGACGCCGATGCGGCGCTCGCGGCGACCACGGCGTGGTGGCAGAACTGGGCGGGTTCCATCACCCACGACGGTCCGTACGGATCGGTGGTGGAGCGGTCGCTGCTGGTGCTGCGCGCCCTGACGCACGAGGACACCGGCGGCATCGTCGCGGCGGCCACCACCAGCCTGCCCGAGCAGTTCGGCGGCCAACGCAACTGGGACTACCGCTACGTCTGGCTGCGGGACGCCTCCCTGACCCTCTCGGTGCTGCTGAAGCACGGCTTCAAGTCGGAGGGGTCGCACTGGAGGGAGTGGCTGCTGCGGGCGATCGCCGGCGATCCCGCGGACGTGCAGATCATGTACGGGCTGGCCGGGGAACGCGACCTGCCCGAGCGGCAGCTGACCTGGCTGCCCGGCTACGAGGGCTCCTCCCCGGTGCGGATCGGCAACGGCGCCGTGTCGCAGTACCAGGCCGACGTGATCGGCGAGGTGATCGTGGCGCTGCACGAGGCCCGCGAGGTCGGGCTCGCGGAGTCGAAGCACTCGTGGCCGCTGACGCGGTCGCTCATGACGTTCACGGAGTCGAATTGGCGGCGCACCGACAGCGGCATCTGGGAGATGCGTGGCCGGGAGCGGCACTTCACCCATTCGCGGGTGATGGTGTGGGCCGCGTTCGACCGCGCGGTCAAGGCGTGCGAGCAGTTCGGTCAGGAGGGCCCGGTCGACCGCTGGCGACGCCTGCGCGACGCGGTGCGCGCGGAGATCGAGGAGCACGGCTTCAACGAGAAGCGCAACTCGTACGTGCAGTCGTATGGCAGCCACGAGGTGGACGCCTCCCTGCTGGTGCTGCCGCAGGTGGGCTACCTCGCCGCCGACGACCCGCGGATGCTCGGCACGGTCGCCGCGCTCGAGCAGGACCTGCTGGTCGACGGCCTGGTCATGCGGTACCGCACCGAGGCCAGCAGCGACGGACTGCCCGCCGGGGAGCACCCGTTCCTGGCCTGCTCGTTCTGGCTCGTGGAGCAGTACGCGAACAGCGGGCGGATCGAACAGGCGACGGCGCTGATGGATCGCCTGGTCGGCCTGGCGAACGACGTGGGCCTGCTCTCGGAGGAGTACGACGTGGCGGACCACCGCCATGCCGGCAACACGCCGCAGGCCCTCTCACACCTGGCCCTCGTGCGCGCCGCGGACGCGATCGCCGCCCACCTCGCGCGGTAGCCCTGCGGTCGCGCGGTACGCATGCGTGGCGCGTGAAGGCGTGGCTCCCGCGCGAAGTGCTCGCCGGGTTGCTACTTCGGCGGGAGGACCTGCGACAGCCGCACCCGTTGGCCGCGGGCCAGCACCACTCCGGCGACCCGCACCGTCTTGCCGGTGGCGTAGGAGTGGAATGCAGCGGTGTAGGTGCCGGTCGGCAGCGCGGAACCGAGGGCGTACGACCCGTCGGCGTCGGTCTTCACGTAGGCGACCTTCGTGCCGGCGCGGTCGACCAGTGAGACGCCGATACCGGCGAGCGCGGCGCCGTCCGGGTCGTGCACCGCGCCGGTCAAGGCCGCACCCCACGCGGTCAGGTGCACATCCGCATCCGGGTACACGGTCGCCGTGCGCACCGTCGGTCCGGGCACCGTCGTCTGGGCGTATGCGCCGAACGGAATGGCCCGCAGCCGATACGTCCCCACGCCCAATCCCTTCAGTACGAAGTGGCCGGTGCTGGAGATGGGGGCCGAATACCACTGGCCGGTACTGGAGAGCGCGGTCACCGCGCCGCCTCGGGTCGCCGCGGCATGCGTGCCCTCGGTGACCCGCCCGGAGATCGTCGCCGGATGATGGGCCATCCGCAGGTTCGCCGTACGAGTCTGCTCCGCCACCGCGACTCCGCCCGCCTTCGTTCCGGCCGAACGGTGGCGGGGATCCCACAGGAAGATCGCGTATCCGCCGCTGGCCAGGCCGCGCACGGTGTACTCGCCCTTCGCGGACGCGACTGTCGCATGCATCACCTTGTCCCGACCCACCGCCCGCACCGTCGCGCCGGCGACGGGCCGACCGTCGACGCCGACGATCCGCCCGGTGAGCCTGCCGCCGCGCTGCACATAGCCGTCCTCGTGGGTCGCAGCGTCGGCGCGCACCTGCACCGCCTGCCACGCCTGCACGTAGGTACGGCTCGCCCCGGCGGTCGGCGCGGCGAAGTGCAGCTTGTACGCGCCGGCGCCGAGCCCGCCCAGCGTGTAGGTCCCGGAGGCGTTCGTGGTCACGGTGCGCAGGTGCCGATCGTGCGCGCCCAGCAGTTCGACTCCCAGGTGAGGCACGGGTTTGCCGGTGGAGGCGCGGATCGCCCGCCCGGTGATCGACCCGCCGGTGCGCAGCCGCAGGTCGGCCACCACCGTCGCCTCGGGAACCACGACGCGTCGGGCGGACACCTGCAGGACGCCCGTGGGATGGGTGGTGACGGTGTAGTCCGCGGTCGCCAGGTCATGGAACGCGAAGGCGCCGGAGCGATTCGTGCGGGCCACCGCGACGACCGGCCCGTTCGTGACCCGCAGCGTGACGGTGGCGCGGCTGCCGCTGACCGCGGACGTACCGATGACGTGGCCGGCGAGGCCGCCCGCCGAGGAGGTCATGCCGGCGGTACTGACCGTGCTGACCGGGGTGCCTGCGCTTCCGACCGGCGGCTGCACAGCGGCGGCGGCGGATCTGACGGGTACGGGCGCGAGGGCGAGCAGCAGCGCCACCGCCAGCAGCACCGCGGCGGCGACCACCGCTGTGGTGACGATCCTCAGGCGACCGAGTGCGGCGTGGACCATGGCTCCCTCGATGTGCCCGTCGGAATCAACCCGTCGCACTCGGATCGTCGCTCCCGGATCGTCTCCGGCTGCGGACGGCCCGAAGCTACTGCCGGGCCGAATACCCGTCGCCGGTACGCCACGGCCCCAGTCCGGGGGGCGCGCCACGTTCCGCTCCCACTCCGCTCTCCGGCCGGTCACGGACAGCGTTCAGGAACCGCCGAAGCGAGCGCCGTACGGTATCGGACGCAGAACCGAGATCCGAGGAGGACCCATGAGTCAGGTCATCGAGACCATCGACGTCGACGTGCCGATCACCGAGGCGTACAACCAGTGGACACAGTTCGAGTCGTTCCCGCACTTTCTGAGCTTCGTGGAGTCGATCACGCAGCAGGACGACACGCACAGCCACTGGAAGGTGAAGATCGGCGGGGTGGAGCGCGAGTTCGACACCCTGATCACCGAGCAGCACCCCGACGAGCGGGTGGCGTGGAAGAGCATCGACGGGACCACGCACGCCGGGGTCGTCACGTTCCACAAGCTCGCCGAAACGACCTCGCGCGTGACCGTGCAGATCGACTGGGCTCCGGAGGGGCTCGTCGAGAAGGCCGGCGACCTGCTGAACTTCGACGAGCGGGCGATCAAGTCCGACCTGAAGCACTTCAAGGAGTTCATCGAGTCACGGCCGGCCGAGACCGGCGCGTGGCGCGGCGACGTCCCCCGCGACTGAGCACGCTCCTTCGAACGGCGTCCACCGGGTCTTCCGGTCGGGCGCCGTTCGTGTTCGGCGGTAAGGCGCCGGTCGCGTCATCGGTCGAGTCGTCCACTGTTCCTCTCCGCGACGGCGCGTGGTAACCCCCCGTCGACGGAGAACCCCTACCGTCGCCCGTGATGGCTTCCTCGATCCCGAACTCGACCGGCAGCACGCCGATCGGCACGACGCCCACTGGTACCGTCCCGGCCTTCGCGACGCTGCCGAGACGTCTCCGCGCCCGGCCCGAGTCGGTGCCCCTGCTGGTCTTCGCCTCCGGTGTGCTCCGAGCGACGGCGGCGTTCCTCGGTGCGGTAGCAGCGACCGTGATCAGCGCCCCGCTGCAGGCCGATCCGCAGCACCACCTGCCGCGCTCGCTGACCCGGGCCCGCTCGGACTGACGCGCCCAGCGTCGCAGTCGCTTCGCGCTGCGGCCGCTGCCAGGATCAGCACGTGTCGAGTGCCCTCCCGCTGGCGCCGGCGAGGGCCGACGATCGAGGGCGACGTGGCCTGCTGGCCCGACCCTGGGTGCGTGTCCTCGGCGTCTACGCGCTTTCCAGGGCATACAGCTCGCTGCTGCTCGGCGGGATGTTCCTCCTGGCGAACGCGCTGCAGTGGCCGTTCGCGAGCGTGCGCAGCGATGCCACGTTCTTCACGTTCTCCGGTTCCTGGGACGCCTGGTTCTATCGATCCATCGCGGAACACGGCTACCCCGCAGTGCTGCCGGTCGACGATGCAGGGCACGTGCTGCCGAACTCGTGGGCGTTCCTTCCCGTCTTCCCGATGCTCGAGCGAGCAGTGGCCGGCCTGACCGGCGTCACGACCTATACAGCCGGGATGATCGTCGCCACGGCTGCCGGCGGAGGGGCTGCGATCGTCCTCGAGCGCCTGCTCGCCGCCCGCATCGGGGAAGGCCGAGCACTGTGGACCGTGGCGCTGTTCGTCTTCGGCCCCCTCGGGTTCCTGCTGCAGGTCGCGTACGCCGAGAGCGTCTTCCTCCTGCTGGTCTTCGCGGCCCTGCTGGCGATGCAGCGTCAGCGGTACCTCGGCGTCATACCCCTCGCGATCCTCGCCGCGTTCACCCGACCCGGCGCGATCGCGATCCCGGCCGCAGTGGGACTGCAGCTGGCTGTGCAATGGTTCCGAGACCGCCGCGCACCGCGCGGCGTCGGACGTGCGATCGGCGCGGTCCTCGTCACCTCGGCGGCCTGCCTCGCGTGGCCGCTGGTCGCCGACGCCGTCACCGGGCAGTCGGGCGCGTACCTCCACACCGAACTGGCGTGGTGGACCGGCTGGGTCGGCCGCCCGGACTTCATCCCGTTCACGCCGTGGTTCCTGATCGCGTCGCGGTGGCTCGGCCCGCCCGGAGTCGTCCTGGCACTCGTCCTTGCGACCCTCTTCGTGCTGTGGATCGTCCGGGCATCACGTCGTGAGCTGGGCACCCCGATCCGCGCGTACAGCCTCGCCCACCTGCTGTATCTGGCCGCAGTGTTCCTCCCCCAGTTCAGCCTCCCCCGGCTGCTGATGCCGCTGGCACCGCTCCTCGGCGCATCGACCTTCACGGCGACGACCGCCCGAGCCCGACGCTGGCTCCTCTGCGCAGCGGCTTCTCAGCCGGCCGGCGTCGTCCTGCTGTGGTTCTTCAGCTACCCGTGAATTCGAGCGCGGACGCGGGGCGTGACGAGGACCCGCACGACCGCGCTCCGACGCTGCGGCGCTCCGCTGGCTAGTGGGCCGGGGCGGGTACGAGGTCGGCGAAGGCGGTCGGAGCGTGGCCGGTGAGTGCGGCGACGGAGTCCGTGACCTCCGACAGCCAGCCGCCGCGGATGGCGGGAGTCGTCACGTCCAGGTACACAGGGCGGCTGGGGACTCGCCCGCCCCGCCGACACCATCCACCTGGACGAGGTGTGGCGGGCCGTCTCCGGTGCCGACCCGCGCGTTGTGCGATTGCACGGACCCAACCCGGGCTGCCGCGTCGGTCGCGGCATTCAGGGCGTCCTGGCAGGCATCGACGCGGACGCGGCCGAGGCCGTGCAGTCGACGCTTCGACGGCGCACGATCGCCGACGTCCTCGCCGAAGCGGGGATAGGTGTCGGCCAACCACCCATCGTCGTCCCGCCGAGCGGGCAGTGATCAAGCGCCGATGGACACGGTGTCGGCCATCTCCTCCGTGCTGTGCTGAGCCAGGCGGCCGGAAGGATCAGATCGCTCGGAGATGTCGCAGGTCGGTACCGATGGTGCGGCACGTCGTCGCTTGCCCCTCGACACCGCCAAGTGCCGAATCGGTGCGCATCTGTGGCCCGGGTTAGAAGTACTGGGCGCCGCCGTCCACGCTCAGGTGCTCGGCGGTGACCCACTTGGCCTCGTCCGAGACCAGGTAGGCGACGGCCGCGGCGATCTCCTCGGGCTCGGCGACCCACTGCGGCAGGAAGGGGGTGCCCATCTGCGCGAGCGGCGGGTTGCTCTCGTTGGTCCTGGTGATCGCGCCGATCATGTCGCCGGAGCCCATCGGCGTGTTCACCGCACCGGGGTGCACGCTGTTCACCCGGATCTTGTGCTTGCCCAACTCGGCCGCGAAGGCACGGGTCATGCCGGTCACGGCATGCTTGCTCGCGGTGTAGTGCACCATGAACGGCTGCATCTTCTTGCCGGCATATGAGCTGGTCAGCACGATCGCGCCGCCGCCCGCCGTGACGAGGTGCGGAGCGCCCACCATCACGGTGTTCCACACGCCGATCACATTGATGTCGATCGTGTCGCGGAAGATCTCCGGCGTGGTCTCGTCCCAGGTGGCCGGAATGCAGATGCCGGCGTTCGCGACCACGATGTCGAGGTGGCCGAGCTCGGCGACCGCCTCGTCGACGAGCCCGCGCATCTTCGCAAGGTCGCGCACGTCGCACTGCTTCGCCACGATGCGCCGGTCCAGCCCCTCGACCAGACGCACCGTCTCCTCGAGGTCGCTCATCGTGGGCGAGTCGTAGGGCACTCCGGGCAGCGGACCGGCGATGTCGACCGCGATGATGTCCGCTCCCTCGCTCGCCAGCCGGACCGCGTGAGCGCGTCCCTGGCCGCGCGCGGCCCCCGTGATGAATGCCACCTTGCCGGTCAGCCGATCAGCCATCTTCTGCTCCTCGTCGTCGAGTAGGACGCCCGCTCGGGCTTCCGGCCTGGACGCTACTCCCGCTCTGACACCGGATGCCGGAAGCCGGATCTGCACGCGATGAGGCACGCGAGGATGTGGGCCGCCTAGGTTCCCGGTGTGGAGTGGGATGCGTTGGTGCTTGCCGGCGGAGGCGCCGCCCGGATCGCCCGGGAGACGGGCGTGCTGCTCGGCCTGACCGAGGGCAGCCCTTCGATCGCCCGTCACCTGGCCGCGGAGCGCACCCGGTCCATCGGCACGGCGGCGGGTTCGACGGTTGCCGCGCAGCTGGCCTGCGGCGCGACGCTGCAGGACCTCTTCGACGCCCAGATCGCCGGAACGGCGAAGGAGATCCGGGTTTCGCTCGACATCCAGGCGTTCGGGTCGATGATGGCCGACGCGATCGCCGGCGCGACCTCGCCGGAGGAGACGCGCACGCGCATCGGAGTTGCGCCGTGCCCGCGATCTGGCCGCCCGTCCAGATCGGCGGCACCCTCTACATGGACGGAGGCATCAGGAGCCTGGCGAACGCCGACCTCGCCGCCGGCGCTTCACGGGTCCTGATCCTGATTTCCGCGACGGAGACGACACCTCTCGGTCCCGCCGTACCGCCCGCAGAGCTCGCCGCCCTCCGTGACGCGCGCGTGCGGATCGTCTACGCCGACGATCACTCCCTGGCCGCGATGGGCGCCAACCCGCTCGACCCAGCTACCCGAGCCCCTGCCGCTGAAGCCGGAAGACGACTCGGTCGCACGATCGCACCGACGATCGCAACGCTCTGGGACTGACCCGAACCGGCACAGCAGCAGGACCGACGCTGTCGGCACGTCACCCGCTGATGTCGACCGCGACGTGCAGTGCCACCGGCAGCAGGAGTCCCCTACTCAGGCGTCGGAGTATCGAGAAGAGAACACCGAGCGCGAACGTCACCGCCAGTACCACCGGGGCATCATGCGTGATCACGACGACGGGAATATGAAATCCCGCGAAGGACAGGCCACCGACCAGGTCCTGAAGCACTGCGGAACCGATCAGCATTCGGAGTCGGCTGAACAGTGCACCGCGGAACAGCAGTTCCTCGCCGACGCCCGCGCTCACGCTGCGTGCGACGTGCTGCAGCACATCCGACAGGCTCGCAGGGCCGAACGCTCCTCGGAACACCGTCGCCGCGACGATCAGGACCGCAGCGACGACCGGCACCCGTGGCGTCAGGCCGAGCGGGAGGTCGACTGGTGGGCGAAGGAGAAAAGCCGGAAGTGCGATGAGCCCGTAGGCGAGGACTTGAGTCACCACACTCACCCAGCCGCCCTGCACGCGCGGACACACCGCACCAAGGAACACGATGCTGATGCCGACGGCCCAGGCCAGAAGGAACATGATCTGCGATGCGGCTCGGGCACGATGCTGCACACGCACAGTGTTGCAGTCGGGTTCGAGGACGACCGCTATCCGCTTACTCAGCGATGTCCACTCGGCAATGTCCTACTCAGACATGTCCGTCTCGTAGTGCACGAACCCGGTCAGGTCGGCGACCTGGTCATACAGCGTTCGAGCCGTGATGTTCGTCTCCTCCGTCAGCCAGTAGACCTTCGCCGCCCCCGCTACGTGCGCCCGCTCGCGCACGTGCGCGATGAGCGCGCGGCCGACCCCGCCGCCGCGGCTGTCGGGTGCCACATAGAGGTCTTCGAGATAGCAGTAGGCGGACCTCGTCCAGGTGGAGGGATGGAACAGCCAGTGCACGAGGCCGACGGCGTGCCCGTGCTCGTCGCGGGCGATCGCGCCGTGGATACCGGCGCCGGCGGTCAGGCGCTCGAACACGTCCTCCGTCACGGCCGCCGGCAGCACCTGCTCGTAGAACGTGAGGTAGCCGTCCCACAGCCGCAGCCACTCGTCGCGGTCTGCGGCGGTGAGAGCGGCGATCGTCGTCACTGCCCGACCGTATCGCCCGAGGGATCAGCGCGGAGGGATCAGCGCCGTGCGGCCTCGGCCACCGGCTCCAGCGAATCGATCAGCTCCTCCAGGTCGGTGGAGAACACGCCGATGCGGGCGTCGCCGATGCCGTAGGGCACCCACAGCGTGCCCTCGTGCACGATGCCGCCGCACGAGTAGACGACGTTCGGCACGTACCCGTTCCGGTTACTGCCCGTCGGCCGCAGCAGCGGCTGGGACGAGCGGGCGAGCACGATGGAGGGGTCGTCCAGATCGAGCAGCAGCACGCCGATCGAGTAGACGCGGAACGGCCCCACCCCGTGCGTCAGCACGAGCCAGCCGCGGTCGGTCTCGATCGGTGAGCCGCAGTTGCCCGTTTGGACCAGCTCCCACGGCTCGGTCGGCACGTGGATCACGGTCGGATCGCTCCAGCCGAAGCCGTCGTCCGACCGGGCGAGCGAGATGCTCTCGCCGTCGGTGCGCGCGAGCGCGAGGTGGCTCCCTCCGACCAGCCGCGGGAAGAGTGCCATGCCCTTGTTGCGAGCGGAAGGGCCGCTGAGGCGGTGGACGGCGAAGGTCCGCAGGTCGGGGGACGTGATCAGCCGCGGCGCGATGTCCCGGCCGTCGTAGGCCGTGTAGGTCGCGCGGTACTCCGACCCGCCCGTGTCGTCCGTGAAGCGGACGAACCGAGCGTCCTCCATCCCGTGGTGCTCCTCCACCGCCGCGGGCAGCAGCACACGCTGCCCGAGATCGCTTGCGGGATCGAACTCCGCCTCATAAGCGGACGAGACCATCGCTCGGAGCGTGCTCATCCCCTCGAGGGTGTCGCGATGGTGGACGAGCTCGGCGGGGAGGGACAGGATCGCCCGCTCCACGTCGTCGGCGGTGAACTCGGCCGGCAGCGCCTCCAGAGCCCAGGACGAGAGCTCGTTCAGCTGGTTCTCGTACTCGAGCGAGTTGCGCAGCCGGTCGGCGTGCCATCGCCCGGGCGTCACCGTCGCGGTGGCGGGCGGGGTCGGGCGGGGCAGGAACGTCCAGTGCTCCCCCGGCCCGATGATCGCCTCGCAGAACTCGATGCACGACAAGTGCCCTTCGCCGATGGCGCGCAGAGCGACCGCGACGCGCAGGCGGCCCGGTCCGACATCGCGCTGGTCGGGGTGCTCCACCACGCTCGGGTTGCAGAGCGCCGCACCTTCGATCGCGTACTCGGCGGTGAAGCTCGCGCCGAGCACGATCGCCTCATCCGCGGAGAGCACGGCCGCGTTGGCGCCCACCCGTGACCCGACCGCGCTGGCGTTCGCCCGCAGGATCCCCGGCGTGTCGACGTGGCGCGTTCCGAAGTCCTCGAGCAGGGCGGCCGCGAGCGCGGCGGTTGCTTCCGGCTCGACGGCGAGCACCCGCTGCACGATCTGGGCGGCTCGGGAGTGCGTGGAGGCGACTCCCTCCCCGGGAAGGAAGAGCTGCGCCACGACCCGGGAGGGGTCGGAGGCGAGCTGACCCGGGTGCAGCGTGACCGCCGGCTTCATGCCGCCACCCGCGCCTCGGGCAGTGCGACGGCGTGCTGCCAGGTGCTGAGCGCGGCCAACGTCGATTCCGCTCCTCGGTTCTGGTTGCGCCCCGCGGGTTCCAAGCCGTCGAAGCCCGCACCCGTCGCCAGGTCGACCATCGGAACGCCGCTGTCGTTGTCCCCCTCGAACCAGGACCACGCCAGGCGGATCCCGTCCAACCACGCCGGGTCGCCCGTCACCGCGAACGCGCGGGCGCAGGCATCGGCGATCGCAGCGACCTCGATCGGCTGCTGGTCGAACTGCGGACCGTGCTCCCCCGGCCCGCGGCCGCCGACACCCGTGACGGACAGCCGACCGTTCCGCACCTCCGTATCGAGCAGGAACCGGAGCAGTCGTAAGCCGTGCCGTCGTACCGCATCGTCACCGAGAACCACGCCGGCGAGGATGGTCGCCTCGGCGATCGAGCCGTTGCCATAGCGCAGGCGGGCCTCCGGCCAGGGCCAGACCGTGTCGTCGCCCGGCGTCACCATCTCCGCGAATCGGCGCACGATGCGCTCCGCCGGGCCATGTCCGGGTCGGGCGCGCAGGACGGGTCCGGCGCCGAGCGTCGCGAACGCGGCGGCGTGCAGGTGCACGGGCGCCTGCCGGGCCGCCCGGTCGAACGCTCGTGCCGCGCGGCTGCGGACCGAGGGTACGGGAGCGGTCGTCGACGCCACTCCGAGTGCCCAGACCGCCCGTCCCCACCAGTCACCGGCACCGGGCTCGTCCGTCCAGGTGCCGCTGACGGACATCCGATTATGCGCGCGTCCCTGCGACCCGATCGCCTGCTCCAGGAAGCCCAGGTAGGTCGTCATCAGGTGGGGCGGAACGCGGAGGGAGTCGCTCGTTCGGATCGTGGCGAGCAGCCCGCGAGCGACGTCGTCAGTGCAGTAGCCGTGCTCGGGGCGCGGGTCGGCATAGCGCGCGTGCTCGAACAGTCCGCGGGCGTCGCTGAGTCGCGCGAGATGGGCATACTGCGGGGTCGGCGGCGTCATGCCGCAACCCTGCGCAGTTCGGAGGCGAGCTGGCCGTAGCGCCTCGCGACATCGGCCCAACTCGACTCCGCCGTAGCGGCGGTCGCGGCCCGCCGCATCCGCCCGGCCAGATCCTGCCGGGTCAGGATGGATCGGATGGCCTCGGCCATCGCGGCGGGATCCTCGTGCGCGACGACGATGCCGGGGCCGCGATCGAGCAGTTCGACCGCGTGCGGGAATCCTGTCGCGACGACCGGGACTCCGGCGGCGATCGCCTCGACGAGCACGCCGGAGGTGACCTGCTCGCGGGAGTCGTAGGGGAGCAGGACGACGTCCGCCGCAGCGACTGCGGCCGCCAACTCCTCCGCCTCCACGTAGTGGGACAGCAGTGTCACGGACTCCCGCACACCGAGCTCGTCGATGAGGACCTCGAGCGAATCGCGGTAGCGCTCACCATGCCGCGCCAGCACCTTGGGATGCGTCTGCCCGAGCACCGAGTACAGGGGTCGCGGCGCAAGGTCGGTCAGCCGCGCCATCGCGCGGATCCCCCACTCGATGCCCTTGCCGGGGCCGATCAGACCCCACGTGAGCACGCGAGGTCGCCCTTCGTGGCGGACGCGGGACTTCGGCGTCGCTACCGCCGGAGTCGCCATCACGCCGTGCGGAATGACACGCACCTTCTCGTGCGCGACCGCGTACCCGCGAAGCAGGTCGTAGGCGGTGTCGGTCATCACGACCACGACGTCGGCGAGCGCGCACACCTGCTCCAGCACGGTCCGCTGGCCCGGGGTCGGGGTGCGCAGCACGGTATGCAGCACGACGATCGCCGGTACCGTCAACGCCGCGAGCACGGCGACGGCCTCGTCGCCGTCGGTGCCTCCATAGATCCCGTACTCGTGCTGCACGATCACGACATCGCACTCATCGAGCACGGCGACGGCGCGCCCACGGCTATCGGAGTCGGAGGCGACCAGGGTGCCGGCGACGCCGGCGGCATGGAGCGCCGTCGGCACGTTGGCCTCCTCGGCGTCGAGCAGGCGAACGATGCGCGTCTCGCCCTCGTGCCCGGCCTCGATGGCCGTGGCGAGGGACGCGGTGAAGGTCGCGATGCCGCAGCGGGTCGGCGGGAAGGTGCTGAGAAAACCGAATCGGGTCATGGCGACCGTCCTGCTCGGATCCGCCGCGAGATTCGCGGACGGACGTGGCGAGACGTCTGCCGAGTGGCATCCCCCGTGGGAATCGCGTCACCCTCGTCGCGGTCCGGTCCACCCCTGCCTCAGCCGGACAGGCTGTGCTCGGGGCTCTTCGCCGAGGCTAACACCGACTCGGCTCAGCGGGCGAGGATGCGCTCATACACCGCGAGGTACTCGCTCACCATGCGATCCACCCCGAAGCGCAGTGCGGCGACCGCGCGAACCTCGCGTCGGTCCAGTGCCGATGCCGCGTCGACGACGGCCACAGCGGCGTCGACTCCGTCGACCAGGAACCCGGTGACCCCTGGGTCGACGACCTCGGACATCGACCCCCGGGCGTAGGCGATCACCGGGGTGCCCGTGGCCATGGCCTCCACGACGGAGAGCCCGAACGGCTCGTCGAAATGGATCGGATGGAGCAGCACCGCCGCGGACCCGAGCACGGCGGACCGGTCCGACGGCCCCACCGACCCCAGGTAGCGGACGCGATCGCCATCGATGTGGGGATCGACCGCCTCCTCGAAGTACTCCTGGTCCTGCACGATGCCGCAGATGATCAGCCGCCTGCCGGCGAGCCTGGCGATGCGGATCGCGTCGGCCGTGCCCTTGTCGGGGTGGATGCGGCCGAAGGCGACCAGGTCCTCCCCCGGCGTGGCGGAGAAGTCGAGCTCGGTCAGATCGATGCCGTGGTGGACGGTGGCCACGTAGTCGAGCAGCGGCGACCGGTCGGCGTCGGAGATCGACACGTAGCTCGAGGAAGCGGCGTTGGAGGAGGCGGAGTTCAAGGAAGCGGCGGCATACGCCGGGAGGATCCCGGGCCCGGAGAAGCCGTGGATCGTCGTCACGAGCGGCGCGCGCCACGCCCCCGCGAACGCGAGCGGCAGCCAGTCGAGGTGGTTGTGGACGATGTCGAACTCGGCCGAGCGCTCCAGCGCATGCGCGACGTGCAGCGCCTCCCACACCCGCCCGTCCATGCTCGGATCCTCGGCGTACGGGTGCGGCACCGTCGCGTCGAGCTCCGCCGTCGTGATGGAGTCGGCGGTCGCGAAGAGCGTCACGTCCACTCCCCGAGCGACGAGTCCCTCCGTCAGCAGGCTCGCCACCCGCTCCCACGGCCCGTAATGGCGCGGCGGCGTGCGCCAGGCCACCGGGGCGAGCACGGCGACCCTCACCCGTCGCGCTTCCTGCGGCAACACCCGGACGCGATTCGACGGGGTCGGCGCATAGTGCTCCTGGAATACCACACCTCGCTGCTCTCACGACTCAGCGGATCGAGCACCAGGGAACGGACGAGTTCAAGGTGTCCGGCTGGCGATCCCTCGGCGACGTACATCGACCAGTCGACAGCGACGCACGGTGCGCTCAGCGGCGGCGGCGTCGTCGTCGTCGTCGTCGCGCCGTACCCGCTCTCGCGTCGATACCGAGCGCGTCATTCAGCCGTCGAGCCCCGCCAGCAGGCGCGTGACGCGGTCGCGGATCTCGTCGCGAATCGGTCGGACCTGATCGATGGGCAGCCCTGCCGGGTCGGGGAGGCCCCAGTCCTCGTAGCGCTTGCCCGGGAAGATCGGACAGGCGTCCCCGCAGCCCATCGTGATCACCACGTCGGACGCGCGCACATCGTCCACCGCGAGCACACGGGGCTGCTTGTCGGCAATATCGATCCCGACCTCGGCCATCGCCCGGACCGCGACTCGATTGATCTGCTCAGCGGGTTCGCTTCCGGCCGACAGGACCCGAACCCACCCGTCCCCGAGGGTCGCAGCGAACCCGGCCGCCATCTGCGACCGGCCGGCGTTGTGCACGCAGACGAACAGAATCGAGGGCCGCTCGCGACCTGCCCGCGAAGCGATCGCTGTCATGCCCGGCGCTCGAAGACCGTCGTGGCCTGGACGCGGTCACCACCTGCGAAACCTGTGCTCGCGGAGGACGCCGTTGTACCGGTGTGACGCCGGTAGCCGAGTGCGGCCTGGGCGTTGATCGACTTCTCCAGCTCGGTGAGGTTTCCCGATCCGGTCCCCACCAGCTTCTCCTTCAGCACAACCTGAAGGACGACGTAGCTCATCCCGTCGGCCACCGAAACCCCATCTCACCTGCGCGGGCCGCGACGCGGCCCATCCATCGGGCAGACCGTATCGAGCCCACCGTGCCCGTCAATGAGGCCGGCCGGTCCCCGCTGGTTCGCCGTCTGCCAGCGGGCGCCCATCTCGACATTGGGTGTGCAAGATGTCTCAGCCGGTGGCGAATGTCGAGGAACGCCGCGTCTTCGTCCCCGAACTGGTGTGACTGACGCGTGAAGACTCAGTCGGCTGGGGACCGGCGCTCATCGCGACAGCGGTCAGCCTCGTCGGAAGCGGCCCGTTGTCGACCCGAGCCGAGTCGGCGCGTCCACCTGGCAATGCAGGTGAGCCGGTAGGAGCGAAAGCCCCTGCTGAGGCGCGGCGCGGCGAATCAGGAGGCGGTCGAGTGTCAACCGAGAGCGGGGCGGCGATGTTCATCGTCGACGCCGCCGACTCGATTGCTGCGCGTCGTGGGCGCGACACGCGCGAGGTGTCGGTCTGCCGTCCGGCGGATCAGGCCCCCACGCCCATCCTCACGGCGACCGAGACTCCCCGCCTCCGCCCGTTGGACGAGCGCCCCATGGGCGGCCGCGGTCGACACCGCAGGTCCTCGAGGACCGGTATGGGTTCGAAACGAAACGCTGCCGTCACATCGATGGCCCACTGCTGGAGGAGGATCTCGTCATGCGTGTAACCCAAGACATGATCGATCCGGAACTTCGAGGCCCGGCGAGACTGTTCCGGCTGCTGTTCGGAAAGGGACAGTCGTCGGAGGCGCAGGTGCGCAGCTCCAGGACGCCGCTGGCGATGCGAGTCGTCGGCGCGCTGCCGCTGCGTGGCGTGTCCGTGGCCAAGCGTGGGATCACGCGGGCGGATGGCACGGAGTTGAAGGTGATCGTCGCGACCCGACCGGCGTCGACTCGAACCGACCGACCCGGCATCCTGTGGATACACGGCGGTGGGTACTCGATCGGTACCGCGCAGGGCGAGTTGTTGGCGATCAAGGAGTTACTCGGCTTGACCGACGCGGTGTTCGTCTCTCCGAACTACCGACTCAGCACCGAAGCGCCGTATCCCGCCGCTCTCGACGACTGCTATCTGGCGCTGTTGTGGCTGAAGGAGCACGCAGCGGAACTGGGGGTGAGGACCGACCAGATCATCGTCGCTGGAGGCAGCGCCGGCGGCGGCTTGACCGCTGCAGTCACCATTCGGGCGCGGAACGAGGGCGAGGTCAACGTCGCGTTCCAGATGCCGCTGTATCCGATGATCGACGACCGGCCGACACCGTCGTCGAAGGACAACGATGCGCCGTTGTACGACGGGACATCGAATGAGTCCAACTGGAAGGTGTACCTCGGCGACCTCTACGGCGGCGATGTCCCGCCGACTGCGGCTCCGGCGCGGGAGACGGATTATCGCGGACTGCCGCCGACGGTGACATTCGTCGGCGGGATCGAGCCGTTCCGCGACGAGACCATCGCCTACGTCGAGAACCTGCGATCGGCCGGAGTCCCCGTCTCGTTCCGCGAGTTCGAAGGCGCGTGGCACGCATTCGACGCCCTCGCGCCGCGCGCGAAGGTCGCCAGGGACGCGAAAGCGTGGAAGCAGCAGCAGTTCAGCCGATTCCTGGAGTCCTACTTCGCGGCGCAGGCCTGAGCACCGCCTCTGCGCCGCACGCCCGTGCCAGCCGCCGACCGTTGCCGGTGAATTCGATGCCGCATCGACGCAACACCTGTCGGGTCGTGAGGTGGGAGTACGCCTGATCGGTGAGGACTCGATCGGGCCGATTCCCCGGCCGGCCCACGCATTTGCGCGTGACGCGGATCGCATCCAGCCCCCGGGAATTGAACCCGGAACCCACTGAACGGCCAATCGACTCATAGCCATTGACGGACGGCGGCTTCCTCCCCGGCCGCTCGACAGGAGCAGGCCGGCGGAGTACCGGCCGTAACGGCTGTCCGGGCCCGGTTCACGGGACGTCGTCAGCGGATGACTGCCTTCCGCGCACTGCTCGACCTACGAGGCCCACGGGGAGCGTCGGATCGCGTCGCACCGGCTGCCTCGCCGATGGATCGGTCGACGAACGCAAACCGCAAACCGCAAACCGCAAACCGCAAACCGCAAACCGATCGACGATCTCGAGGAGCACCTGATGAGCTTGTACGAACCGACCTCCGATCCAGGACCCTTCTTCCACGGAACGCGAGCCGACCTGAGCGTCGGCGATCTCATCACTGGCGGCTTCCGTTCGAACTACCGGCCGGAAGTCGTCATGGACCACGTCTACTTCACCGCGCTGTCCGACGGCGCAGGCCTTGCCGCGGAGCTCGCGAGAGGCGACGGACCTCCACGGGTGTACGTCGTGCAGCTCACTGGACCCTTCGAGAACGATCCGAACGTCACGGACAAGAAGTTCCCGGGCAACCCGACGCGGTCCTACCGCAGCGCCGAGCCCCTGCTGATCACGGGCGAGGTCGCCGACTGGCGCCGATTGACACCTCAGGCACTGCAGGACTGGCGCGAGCGGCTGAACAACGTCGAAGGCGAGATCACCAACTAGGGGTACTCGGCGGAAACGACTCAGGCGCCGGACATGAATCCCGTGCCTGATTAGGACTTCTGGTACACCCCCCGGGACTTGAACCCGGAACCCACTGATTAAGAGTCAGTTGCTCTGCCAATTGAGCTAGAGGTGCTTGGCGGGCTTCGGCGTCCGCTTCGGCCGGTCGCTCAGATTAGCATGGCGGGCGGAGGCAACCCCATGACTGACAGCACCCGACTCGAGCCCGGCGCGAGCGCGCCGACCTTCACCCTGGACGACTCCACCGGCTCGCCGGTGTCGCTCGGCGACTACGCCGGGCGCAAGGTCGTCCTCTACTTCTACCCGGCCGCCATGACGCCCGGCTGCACCACCGAGGCGTGCGACTTCCGCGACAACCTCAACTCCCTCTCCGGCGCCGGGTACCAGGTGCTGGGCGTCTCCAAGGACGAGCCGGCCGCGAATGCGCAGTTCGCGGAGCAGGAGGCGCTGAACTTCCCGCTGCTGTCCGATCCCGACCTGACCGTGCACCGCGCCTACGGCGCGTACGGCGAGAAGTCGATGTACGGCAAGCCCGTGACCGGCGTCATCCGCTCCACCTTCGTGATCGACGAGCAGGGTGCCGTCACCCTGCCGCTGTACAACGTGAAGGCCGCGGGCCACGTCAGCAGCCTGCGCAAGAAGCTCCACATCGACTGACTGTGCTGATCAACTGACCGGCACATCGTCGACCGGTCACACCGACTGACCGAGCTCAGTTCCGCCTGGTCGCCTCGATCACGCTCGGCGTGAACAGCAGGATCAGGATCGCGAGCGCCGGCACGACCAGCGCAGCCCCGACATCCGGCCTCGGCTGCGGGCCTTGGAACGCATAAAGCCCGACGAATGCCTGCACGATCACGGCCGTGAAGGCGAACGCGCGTACCCATTTCGCGGCGTGCAGGGTCGCCCGACCCGCCGCCAGGATCGCCGCCGCGGCGATCCCCGCGCAGACCGCCAGGGCGATCGCGCTCGTGATCGAGGTGCTCGGAGCCGTGAAGGTCTCGACGATCAAAACCACCGTGATCACCACGAGCGCGACGCCTTCGGCGAGCAGCAGAACCGCAAGAGCGACGACTGCAGGCGTCCGGATCGGCGCAGAATCCTCCTCCGAGCGGCGGGGACCGCCGACTCCGCTCATGGTGAGCTCACACTTCCACCCCTTGTCCGGCCGGTCGGCCGTATGCAACGATGTTTCAGGTTGATTAACGGTGCCCCCATCGACGCGGGCATGTGGCAGCGCAGGATGGCGGGAGCACCGTTCCCGCCAGCACCGGGCACGCGTGCGGACTCCCCATCATCCGGCTGCCCACGACATGCCGTCGACCGACACTTCCGCGTCTCAGACCCTCGGGTTGAGCACCGGCCATGCACGCCTGCGTGCGCGACGACGAATGGAGGGCACGCGAGTGGATTGGCGTGACCGGGCAGCTTGCCTCACTGCAGACCCTGAATTGTTCTTCCCGATCGGGAACACAGGGCCCGCCGTCGACCAGATCGACCGCGCGAAGTCCGTCTGCGGACGCTGCACCGTCACGGAGTCCTGTCTGCAGTATGCCCTGGAAACGTCCCAGGACTCCGGCGTCTGGGGCGGCCTCAGCGAGGACGAGCGCCGCGCGCTGAAGCGTCGCGCCGCGCGCGCCCGCCGTTCCGCCTGACCCGGCTGCTCGCTCCGCCGTACTGGTCGGCTGGGCGGCGTCCAGCCCGCGGCTTCGACTCTCGGGCGACTCGCTTCAGCGCTCGGGGATGAAGCGGAACGGAACCGCGATGGTCACTTCGGTGCCGCGGCCCGACATGGTGTGCCAGTCGATGATCCCGCCTAATTCGCCCTCGATCAGGGTGCGGACGATCTGCGTGCCCAGTCCCGCGCCCACCTTGCCCTCCGGCAAGCCCACGCCGTTGTCGCGCACGCTGACGGTGATGCCCTCCTCCGACCGGTGCGCGGTGATCACGACCGTCCCCTCGCGGCCTGCCAGCCCGTGCTCCACGGCGTTGGTCACGAGTTCGGTCAGCGCCAGGGCGAGAGGAGTCGCGTAGTCGCTCGGCAGCACTCCGAAAGCGCCCTTCTTCATCGGGTGGACGCGCGTTCCGTGTGACGACGCGACCTCCGCGATCAGCATCAGCACGCGGTCGAAGACCTCATCGAAGTCGACGCTCTGCGTCAGGCCCTGCGCCAGGGTGTCGTGTACGACCGCGATCGCCGACACCCGCCGGGTCGCCTGCGTCAGCGACTCCCGCGCCTCGTCGGAGTTGGAGCGCCGCGCTTGGATGCGCAGCAGCGAGGCGACCGTCTGCAGGTTGTTCTTGACGCGATGGTGGATCTCGCGAATGGTCGCGTCCTTGGTGATCAGCTCCTGCTCCTGGTGACGCAGCTCCGTCACCTCGCGGCACAGGATGATCGCACCGACGCGCTCGCCGCCCTCCCGCACCGGGATCGCCCGGAACGAGACGGTGACGCCGCGCGCCTCCACCTCCGTGCGCCAGGGCGCCTTGCCGGTGACGACCAGGGGCAGCGTCTCGTCGATCGCGAGGCGGTCGGGCAGCAGCTCGGCCACCACCTCGGCCAGCGACTCCCCCTCCAGCTCGCCCGTGAAGCCGATGCGGTTGACCGCCGACAGGGCGTTCGGACTGGCGAACACCGTGGTGCCCTCCTGGTCCAGGCGGATCAGGCCGTCGGAGGCGCGGGGGGCGCCGCGACGGGGAGCGGTCGGGGCGGCGAGCTGCGGGAAGTCCCCCGCCGCGATCATGCGGAACAGGTCGTTTCCACACTCGTTGAAGGTCAGCTCCTGCCGGCTGGGCATCCGCGCCTCAGCCAGGTTCGAATGCCTGGTCAGGACCGCGATCGGGCCGAGCA
The DNA here is from genome assembly GCF_964250715.1 of uncultured Amnibacterium sp. GTDB lineage: Bacteria > Actinomycetota > Actinomycetes > Actinomycetales > Microbacteriaceae > Amnibacterium. Next base: position 203,320 of record NZ_CAXUGX010000001.1, on the reverse strand, counting down.
CCTGCTGCGGGATCACGCTGCTGCCAGTGCGCCGGAAGACCGGCACGGCTCGTACGCGCGTCGGGGTCTCCTCGAACCAGTCGAGCGCGGAGGAGTCGACGATCGTGCCGGTGTCGAACGCCTCGGTGACGATCTGGCGCCAGTCCGGCTTGACGACCTGGCCCACGAAGTCGCGGTAGAAGAGGGTCGCGGCGCTGGAGGGGCGGGCGTGCGCGACGGCCACGAATCCGCCGTCCGGGGCGGGCGCCCACAGCACGACGTCGGCGAAGGCGAGGTCGGCAAGCAGCTGCAGATCGCCGAGCAGGGCGTGCAGCCAGCTCAGGTCGTCCTCGTTGGTCCGCCCCTGGGCGGTGACGAGCTCGGTCAACGTCGGCACACCGCAAGCGTACGGCGCGGCCGTCGGCAGTCGTCCGCAGGCCCACGCCCACGCCACGCCCTCACGCGTCCCGCGCCCCCACGGGCCACTCCCGCGTCTCGACAGCAGGACCGGGTCCCTACGGCAGGTTCGCCGTCGACCAGCAACCTGCTGTCGGGACCCTGTCCTGCTGTTGTGCTCGTCCTGCTCGGGCGGGGCGGCTACTTCAGGCGGGCGAGCAGCCAGGCGTTCAGGTCGGCCGTGAGTGGCGCGTCGATTGGGCGGGGTGTGTCGTCGACGGCGCGGATGGGTGCCATCAGGCGTCCGCTGGAGGCGAGCCAGGCCGCGTCCGCCCGCTGCAAGTCGGCCGTCGTCAGGGGTTCGACAGCGCAGGTGAACCCGCGCGTCGCGGCGAACCGGAACACATCCGCCTGGGTCGTCCCGGGGAGTACGCCGAACTCGGGCGGGGTCGTGCGCAGGCGGTCGCCGGTCCGCAGCACGACCGTGGAGGTCGGACCCTCCAGCAGCAGACCGTCGGTGCTGAGGAGCAGCGCGTCGTCGGCGCCGCGCCGCTGCGCCTCCCGCAGCATGGCGCGGTTGGCGGCGTAGGAGAGCGTCTTGGCGCCGAGCAGCAGCCACGGCGCCTGCTGCGCGGTGCCGGCCGACCGGCCGGCCTCCAGCAGCACGACACCGATCCCCTCGGTCCGCGCGTTCGTGTGGTCGGGCGCCGGCGCACCGAGCAGCCAGCCGGTCGGCGTTCCGTCGCCGCCCTCGTCGCCGCGGGTCAAGACGATCTTCACGAACGCCTCGCCGGTGGGCGGCAACGCCGCGACCACCTCCCGGATCGCCTTCGTCCAGGCCCGCCGGTCAGGGTCGGGCAGCTCGAGCAGGCGCGCGGACCGCGCGAACCGGTCCAGATGCAGCCGCAGCGCCTGCGGACGGCCGGCGACGACGCCGATCGTCTCGAAGACGCCGTCGCCCCGCGTCGCGCCCAGGTCGGAGGCGAGCACGACGGGCGAGCCGGGCGACACGAGCCGCGCGTGCGGAACGCCGACGGGTTCGAACAGTGCGACGACACGGGACGGCATGCCGGCAGTCTGCCCTTCCAGCCGCACCGGGGCCCGGCACGCCGGATGGGCGACGTGGTCAGGCGGTCGCGACTCGCGGCCGGCGCAGACGTCGGCGGGCGACTGGATCAGGAGACGCGACGGCCAGCCGATCGGCCGCCAGGCGTCGGAGTGCGGCGACCGCCGGCGACCGGGGTGCCGCCTCCGACAGCGCCCGCCCCGTCAGCAAGGCGGCGTCGCAGCCCGCCGCGTCCCACGGCACCAGCGTCACATCGTCGATGCCGCCGAACCGCAGCAGCGTCGCCCGCACCTGCCCACCGGGATTCAGCCCGACCGCGCTGGCGCGCACCTTGGTGATGACGACGGACACGGTGGGCGACTCGAGCGTCTCGATCAGGTCGCCGTACGACCGCACGAACCGGGCGAGCCCCACCGGGTCGGCCGCCCCGACCGCCACGACATGGTCGGCGGCCCGCACGGCGGCGATGGTCGCGGCGTTCCGCCGCGGCGCGAAGAGGTCGCTGACGATCTCCTCGTCCGCCTCCAGGTTGAACCCGGCGTCGACCACGGTCACATCCGCCCACGACCGGCACTGCTCCAGCACGCGCGTCACCCGGTCCATGGACAACTCCGGCCACCGGGCCGGCCTGCCGATGCCGGTCAGCACCGAGACGACGCCGCGCGAGAACCGGTACCGCTGCGCCACTCGATCCAACTCGCCGCTCGTCAGTGCTCCCGCTGCAGCCAGCCGGCAAGCCGCAGCGAACCCGGGTGCTTCGTCGAACAGACCGAGGGACGGCGCGACCGCAGCACCCACGCTGTCGGCGTCGACGAGTGCGACCCGGGCGCCGGTGGCGGCCAACTCCACGGCCAGGGTGATGGCCGTGGTGGTACGGCCCGGCGCACCGGTCGGACCCCAGACGGCGACGACGGAGCCGCCCGGCCGCGCGGCGGGTGCAGCCAGGTCGGACGGCCGTCTCGCTCCGCTGCCGTCGAGCTCGAGGTCGCTTCGGTCTGCGGCCGCGAGGATCGCGTCGAGCGGCGCGTCGCCGTCCAGCGGATCGAGCACGCCGAGCGCTGCGGCGATATCCCGCTCGAAGGGCCCGTCGGCGAGCACGACCAGGCGGACACCCGCTGTTCGGCACGCGGCGATGAGGGCCGCATCCAGATGCCGAGTGGAGGCGGAGGCGAGCACCAGGTCGGCACTCACCCGCGGTACTAGCGCGGCGGCCTCGGCGGTCCCCGCCGGACGCGCGGCCACGACGACGCCGGCGTCGATGAGCTGGGGCAGCAGCCGGTCCTCGACCAGCGGGGCGAGGCTGAGGACCACGGTGCGCGGCGCGGTCATCGGAGCGGCTCCCCCATGCTGACCGCCGAGATCTGGTCGCCGCCGGCGACCGACTGCAGCACCCGGGCGACGTCGCCGCTCGGCACCCGCAATTCCACTCGCGTCCGGTCGCCCGATGAGATCAGACCGTCGCCCGGCACGATGCGCACCACTGTCGCCGCAGTGACCAGTACCTCGGGCGGTCCGTAGGCGGTGGCGGTCGTCTTCGGGGCCGCCCAGACGTCCACGATCGATCCGGCGGCGACCATGCCCGGCAACTCGTCCGCCAGGGTCAGCACCATCGCGGCCGTATGAGCACCGGCCGCACGACCGAGCGCCGAGACGGGCACCATCTCTCCGACAGCCACGCTGCGGGTGGCCACATAGCCGCCGGCCGGAACGGGTCCAGTCAGATACAGGTCGCTCGCGGAGCCGAGCCGAACATGGGCCGGCGAAAGGTCGGCGCCAGTGACGCGGCTACCTGCGGCGAGCGGCTGGGCCGCGACGTACACGACCTGCGTCCGGTCGGATGCCGCCACGACGCCGACGACGCCGAGCACCGACACCACGACGAGCGCCACCCCGATGGCGACGCGAGGATCGAACCAGGTGCGGCGCGCCCGGAACGGGAGCGAAATGGTGGCCATGAGCAGACCCCTTCCGTGCGAACGACGCCATCGTGCTCGAACCGGCGCGCCGTCGACGAAAGTTATCCACAGGAGAAGTCGCGGTCGGCTCGGCTCACAACCCCGGTGCCAGACTTCCCGCCATGCCTCCTGAGCAGCACACCGACGCACTCGGGCGCTTCCTCACCGTTGCCGAGACGGCGGAGGTGCTGAACGTCTCGCTGCACCAGGTCTACTCGCTGGTGCGCTCCGGCGAACTGCCGGCGATCCGCGTCGGCGCCGGCAATCACTGGCGCGTGGAACGTGTGCAGTTGGAGGCATACATCGAGGCCGGATACGAGGAATCACGGCGTCGCGCGCATTGGAACCAGACCGAATTCGCGATCCTGCCCGAGCTGCGCACCGACCTGCTCTGAGTGAGGCGCGGCGGGGTCGGCGCACGATCGCTCAGCGCACGATCACGACCACGAGTTGGGTCAAGGGCAGCAGCCGCAGCTGCTGCACGGCGCTGCTGCGTCGCGGCGCGTCCGCGGCATGTACGGCCAGATCCGCGTGATCGCGTCCGACGCGGTCGAACGTGCCGGTCAACACGCCGGACAGGGTGCGCACCTCCACAGTTCGCCGACGGCGGGCCAGGTCCCGCAGCACGAACGCGAGGCCCAGCCGGTCGGTGAGCGCCCCGGAGGTCGCCACCGGCGGGGACAGGCTGGGCTCCAATTGAGCCGCAGTCGGCACGAGAGCGGCGATCCCAGCCAACGGCAGCACCACTTGGGCGCCGTCGGCCGCTTCGGCGAGGTCGCCGGCGATCCAGTCGCGCCCGACCGTTCGGGTGCGTACCGCAAGCAGGTCGCCGTTGGTCAGTACGAGCCGGACCGCACGATGCGGTTCCGCTGCGCCCGCGATACCGCTGATCCGGTCGCGCAGCGACAGTCGGCCGAGGCGCAGCCGCTCCTCCTCCACCTGCTCCTCACGCTCGCCCGCCGTCAACTCCGCCTCGAGTTGACCCTCGAGGTCGGCGAACAGCTCGTCCCAGCGCATGGCGACTGCACCGTACCGGCCGGCCCCACCGGCGACGAGGACTTATCCACAGATTGCGCCACGGCCTGGACGCACGGGATGCGGGACTGCTTGTGTTACCCCGCCGGTCACCCCAGGCCGCGACGCTTCGTCACCCGCCGGAGTCCCCATGAGCGCCGTTCCACCCGTCGTCGACCGTCCCAGACCGCTGCATGCTGTCGACACCGACGCGTACTTCGCCCCGCAACCCACCTCGACGGCGCGCCTGCCCGATCCCCGACCCCTGGTCGAGAACCTCGCGCACAGCGTCGTGGAGGTGCTGAGCGGAGCGCGCGAGATCGAACAGATCGCCCGCTGGCTGAACGAGACCGTCTACCAGCACCTGCTGAAACGCGTCGTGCTCGCCAGCCGCGGCCGCGCCGCGCGCGGCGCCAGCGCCAGCCGACCCGTGTTCCAGCTCGGCGCCACCCGCATCACCTCACCGGCCGACGGCGTGATCGAGGCGACCGTCATCATGCACGGCCGCGCCCGCACCCGCGCCATCGCCATCCGCCTGGAAGGCTTCGACTCGCGGTGGCGCGCCACCGCGCTGCATGTGTTGTAACCGCGCCGCCGCTGCTGCGGCGCGGGTCGTGGGCAGTCCGCCCGGCCGAACAAGTCGGCCGGGCTCCCGAACCAGCGTCGGGCGCGAGTCGGGGACAGTCCGCCCGGCCGACTGAATCGGCCGGGCTCCCGACCCAGCGCAGGCCCGGGTTGCCGTTAGCGCGTCGGCGGCCACTTGAGGTGCGAGGAATTCAGGAGATTTCGAGGCGTGCAGGCTGGAAGCGGCCGATATTGGGGCCGGAAGTCTAGATTTCCTGAATTCCTCGGCAGGGGCGGCGCGACGCCTACTTGTTGCGCTCGGCGGCGCGGCGGGCGGCTCGGTTGGCCGGGGCGGAGGTGGGCTGGCCGAAGGCGCCGCGGCCCGCCGGGGCCGGGGGGCGCGGCGACTGCGACGGGGACTGGGATGGGGAGGTGCGCGGGCGCCGCGTGGGGTCGACCGGCGGCAGGTCGCCCGGGCCCGCATCGCCCGCCATCAACTCGTCGAAGCCCGACTGCTGGGCCGCGGCGACCTGGGCGCGCGCTGTCGCGGCGCGCTCCAGCAGGCCGCGCTGGTTGCGCACCTCGACCCCGCCGTCGTCCGTCGGCGCCGTGAAGCGCAGCGTGCCAGCGGGCACCGCGGAGGCGCCGAGGCCCTTCGCGTTCACGTCGGGTCCGCCGAAGACGGCCGACGGGTTCACCTCGACCTCGAGGTTGTACAGGAACCCGATCGACTCCTCGCGGATCTGGCCCATCATCGTCTGGAACAGCGAGAACCCCTCGCGCTGGTACTCCACGAGCGGATCGCGCTGCGCCATCGCGCGCAGGCCGATGCCGTCCTTCAGGTAGTCCATCTCGTACAGGTGATCACGCCAGCGGCGGTCGATCACCGACAGCACCACCCGGCGCTCCAGCTCGCGCATGGCCTCCGAACCCAACTGCTCCTCGCGGCGCGCATACGCCAACTGGGCGTCGGAGACGATCTCGGTGCGGATGAAGTCGCGGTTCACGCGCCCACGGCTACCTGCCTCGGCCAGCACCTCCTCGATCGTGATCGAGATCGGATACAGCGTGCGCAGCTCTGCCCACAGGGCGTCGAAGTCCCAGTCGTCGCCGGACCCCTCGCCGGTGTGCGTGTTCAGCACGTCGTCGATGACCGTGGTGAGGAACGTCTGCACCCGGGCGTGGATGTCGTCGCCCTCCAGGATGTGCCGCCGGTCGCTGTAGATCGCCTCGCGCTGGCGGTTGAGCACGTCGTCGTACTTGAGCACGTTCTTGCGGATCTCGGCGTTGCGCCCCTCCACCTGCGACTGCGCGGAGCGGATGGCGCGGGACACGACCTTCGACTCGATCGCCAGGTCGTCGGGCACCCCGCCCCGGCCCATCAGCGCCTCCGCCGCTCCGGAGTTGAACAGGCGCATCAGATCATCGGTGAGGGAGAGGTAGAAGCGGCTCTCACCCGGGTCGCCCTGGCGTCCCGAGCGGCCGCGCAGCTGGTTGTCGATGCGCCGGGACTCGTGGCGCTCCGTGCCGAGCACGTACAGGCCGCCGGCCTCCACGACCCGCGCCGCCTCCTGCTCCACGGTCTGCTTGACCTGCGTGAACACCGCGTCCCACGCCGTCTCGTACTCGTCGGGCGTCTCGGTCGGCGACAGGCCGTTCCGCTGCATCTCGGCGACGGCCAGGAACTCCGCGTTACCGCCGAGCATCACGTCCGTACCGCGTCCGGCCATGTTCGTCGCGACCGTGACGGCGCCCATCCGCCCCGCCTGGGCGATGATCGACGCCTCGCGCGCATGGTTCTTGGCGTTCAGCACCTCGTGCTTGACGCCCTTGCGGGCCAGCAGCTTGGAGAGGTACTCGCTCCTCTCGACGCTGGTCGTGCCGACGAGCACCGGCTGACCGGCCTCGTGGCGAGCGGTGATGTCCTCCACCACCTGCGCGAACTTGGCCTGCTCGTTCTTGTAGATCAGGTCGGCCTGATCGGTGCGCCGCATCGGCTTGTTGGTGGGGATGGGGACGACGCCGAGCTTGTACGTGGCCATGAATTCGCTGGCCTCGGTCTCGGCCGTGCCCGTCATGCCGGAGAGCTTCTTGTAGAGCCGGAAGTAGTTCTGCAGCGTGATCGTCGCGTAGGTCTGGTTCTCGGCCTTGACCTGCACGTTCTCCTTGGCCTCGATCGCCTGGTGGATGCCCTCGTTGTAGCGGCGGCCGACCAGGATGCGGCCGGTGTGCTCGTCGACGATCAGCACCTCGCCGTTCATGACGACGTAGTCCTTGTCGCGCTTGAACAGGCTCTTCGCCTTGATCGCATTGTTCAAGAACGAGATGAGCGGAGTGTTCGCCGACTCGTAGAGGTTGTCGATGCCGAGGTAGTCCTCGACCTTCTCGATACCGGGTTCCAGCACGCCGACGGTGCGCTTCTTCTCGTCGACCTCGAAATCCTCGCCGGGCTGGAGGCGGTTCGCCAGTGCGGCGAACTCGTCGAACCAGCGGTTGGCCTCGCCGGAGGCGGCGCCGGAGATGATCAGGGGCGTGCGGGCCTCGTCGATGAGGATGGAGTCGACCTCGTCGACGATCGCGTAGTAGTGGCCGCGCTGCACCATGTCGGCGGGCTGCCAGGCCATGTTGTCGCGCAGGTAGTCGAAGCCGAACTCGTTGTTCGTGCCGTAGGTCACGTCGGCCAGGTACTGCTCGCGTCGCTGCTCGGGCGTCTGGCCGGCCAGGATCACCCCGGTGCTCATGCCGAGCGCGCGGAACACGCGACCCATCAGCTCCGACTGGTACGAGGCGAGGTAGTCGTTCACGGTCACGACGTGCACACCGCGCGATGCGATCGCGTTCAGGTACGCGGGCAGGGTGGCGACCAGGGTCTTGCCCTCGCCGGTCTTCATCTCGGCGATGTTGCCCAGGTGCAGGGCGGCGCCGCCCATCACCTGCACGTCGAAGGGGCGCAGTCCGATGGTGCGCGCCGCCGCTTCACGGACGGCGGCGAACGCCTCCGGCAGCAGGTCGTCCAGGGTCTCGCCGCTGACGTAGCGCTCGCGCAACTCCGCCGTCTCGGCGCGCAGCTCGTCGTCGCTGACGTGGCGGAAGTCGTCCTCGAGGGCGTTCACGGACCGTACGACCTGCTGCAGCCGGCGCAGGATTCGACCCTCGCCGACGCGCAGTGCCTTCTCGAGCACCGATGCCACGCGTGTCTCCTTATCGTCGATCGGAGGGCGTGGGTGGCGGAAGTCCGCATCGAGCACGGCCCGGATCAACGACCCAGGCTACCCGCGCGGCGCAGGTGGACCCGCGCCGCCGTGCTCAGCGGACCCCACTCGGCCGGGCGGCCGCCGCGGCTCAGCGGGCCGCCGCGACCGCCTGCACCGGCGCATCCTCTCGCGCGTCTTCTCGCGTCTCGTCCGGTGCGCCGTCGGTCGAGACCTGCTGCTGCAAGCCGATCACCCCGTAGTCCCACCCCTTGCGGCGGTAGACGACGCTCGGGCGCTGCGTTTCGGAATCGAAGTAGAGGTAGAAGTCGTGGCCCACCAGTTCCATGCGGTACAGCGCGTCGTCGACGCTCATGGGTGCGGCCTCGAACGTCTTGCGGCGGATGTTGACGGGCGTGTACTCCTCGTCGGCACCCTCCTCATCCCCGTCCCGACCAACGCCCCGAGCGTCGCCCTCCATGTCGGCGGCGGTCGGCGGCAGGGTCTCGGGGCCGGTGGGACCCGTCGCCGCCCACCGCAGCGAGTCGCCGTCGGCGGGTACCACGCCCACGCCCTGGAAACCGCTCGCGCTCGCCTCCCGCAGGCTGGTCATGCGGCTGCCGTGGCCGCGGTGCAGCTTCTTGCGGTCCCGCGCACGGCGGATGTGCTCCAGCAGCTTGGCGAGCGCCGCGTCGTAGGCGGCGTACTTGTCGATGCCGGCGGCCTCGGCCCGCACGACCGGGCCCGGTCCGATCAGGGTCAGTTCCACCCGGTCGTCCCCGGACGACCCGTGGGTCTCGTGGTGCCGGCACAGGCGCACCTCGAGCGCCAGCGCCCGGTCGGCCAGGTTGGTGACCCGGTCCGATTTCTCGACCGCGTACTCGCGGAACCGGTCCGTGATCCCCACGTTGCGTCCGGTGATCGTGATATCCATCAGCGTCCTCCCCGATGAGCGGCGCGTCGCCTCGGTTCGGAGGGCCGCGACGCACGTCCGTGAAGGCGTGTGCGTGGTCCGTGAGGCGGTCTTGTTCGCCGTATCCGCACCCTACGGCGGCGACCGGTGCGCTGTCTGCACTGCGTCGTGAATCGATGCTCGGGGTCGGTGCATCACTGCTCGGTGCCGATGGGTCGGTGCTCGGGAGTGCTGGCCAACGTGATGGCACCGAGGACCGTGCCGCCCGCCTGCCGCACCGCGCGCGCCGCGTCGAGCAGCGTCGCGCCTGTCGTGACGACGTCGTCGACCAGAACCACCCGCAGCCCGGCCGCCGCGGGTGCGGCGCGCATGCTGCCCGCGGCGTTCAGGAGGCGAGCCGCCCGCGCGAGGGACGCCTGGTCGGAGGCTCGGCGCTGCAGCGACAGCAGCCGGACGGCGGGAAGCCGCGCCCGATGCAGCAGCACGGCCACCGGGTCGTAGCCCCGCTCGACCGCGGAACGCCGGGTGGGTGGCATCGGGACCAGGGCGACCGGCGCCGCCAGGGGCTCGAGCGCGTGCCGCGCGGCGACGCCGAGCGCACCCGACAGGGGCCCGGCCAGATCGGTGCGACCCGAATTCTTGAACGCGAGGACCGCCGCCCGTGCGACGCCGTCGTATTCGACACCGCTGACCACCGTGCCGACGCCCGCCACGCTTCGAGAGCGCGGCCGCACCTGCAGCAGCGCCGCGCACGTCCCACAGAGTGTGCGACCGGGCGACCCGCAGCCCACGCAGTCCACCGGCAGCACCAGGTCGACCAGTTCCAGGGCCGCCGAACGCCAGCCCGATCCCGCCACGACGAGCAGTGTGCTGCGCACTCACTCCGCGCGGGCGGCGTGACCGGCAGACCGGGCGAAAACCGGCGTCGCTCCCCGATTGGGGAGGAGCGGACGGGGAGGAGCGGATGGGAAGTGCGGCGGGGCAGGGAGCAGGCCAGGGAGCAGGCGGGTCAGCGCTGCACGGCCAGCAGGGAGACGCCGGTGCCGATGGTGCGCCACGCCTCGTCGTAGCGGGCGAGGCCGCCACCTCGCAGCAGCACCGTCAGTTCGCTCCGCCCGGCGCCGCCGACGATGGCGGTGGCGTCGCCCGGCCGAGCCAATGGCACCGATTGGGCGCCGCCCACCTGCACCTGGGTCACCTGATCGCCGTCGGCGGTACTGGTCAGTGCCGCGACGGTGCCGGAGTCGACCCAGGTGGCATCGAGGCCCCGCGCACCCGGTGCAGGTACCGCGTACCACTGCGACGAGAGGCCGATCGGGGCACCTTTGGCATCGCGCTCGATGCCGATCACCCGGCCGACCGGGCCGGCCTGCGTCGCAAGCAGCACCAGCAACCGGGTGCCGTCGCGCGACACCTCGATCGTGTCGATCGACTGCGCAGCGCCGAACGGCCCGTGCAGGTGCTGCGCCCGGTCGTGGCCGTGGAACGCCATCAGGCCGTCGGGATCGTCGCGCGGCACCGACCACGTCCAGCCGAGCGGGTCGAGGGAGGGGTCGATCAGGCCGTCCCGAGCGTCGACGAGCGCATGCGCGGTGGGGGTCACGACGCGCACCCCGTCCGCGGTGCGCACAGCGGCGATCCGCAGCCGATCGGAGACGGTCGCGCCGAGCGGCCCGACCGCCTGCACCTGCCGCCCCAGCACCGTGTCGCGGCGCAGGATGGAGCCCTCCAGAAAGCCGACCGCCGCCCCGCGACGGATGAGCGGATTCGGGTCGGGCGAGTCGGTCTGCCCAGCCGGCGTCCCCGTGCTCGCCTGCTGCACGCCGTCGACGGACACCTGCACATCGCTCACGGCCGGCAGGGAGGACTGCACCTGCGTGCGGATGCGCTGCACCGTCACGGCGGGCAGGGGCGACGGCGTGGTGACGTCGACGGCGGCGACTCCGGAGGTCACTCGCACGCTCGTCACGCGGCTGCCCGTCGGGAACGCCGACACGGCCACGGGCGCGGCGATGGGGCCGGCCGGACCAGCCGCCAGGCCGGCGAGCACCGCGTGGGGCACGTCGGCGGAGTTCGCGTACCAGCGCAGGTCGGGAACGGTGCGGGTGAAGGTGGGATCGAAGAAGGTGAGCGGCGTCGGGGAGAACAATTTGTCGAAGTTCACCTGCAGCAACACGATGCCGGCCGGCGCGCTCGCGATACGCCAGCCCTTGGCGGTCTTCGTCAGCTGCATGCGCAGGGCCACCGACCTGGGCTTGACCGCGCCCGACGAGGAAGGATCAGCGGTCGTCGTATACGAACCGCGGGCGTCGACCCGCGCCACGGTCGGCACCGTGACCGTGTACGCATCGCTCCCCGACCGGGTGACGCTGTAGTTGGTGGCGTGCACCAGCACCCGGGCGTTCGGATCCCACTGCGTGGCGAGTGCGGGCGTGAGGAACGAGCGGGCGACCCCGTACCCGTTGTTCTTGCCGATGGCGGACTTCTGACCGGTGCCGGCATCGATGAAGCCACGGACGATGTCCGTGGGCGAGGCGTTGCCGGCCGGGCCGCGCGGGGTGAACGACGACGCGCCCTGCACGTCGGCGTTCTGCACGACGCCGACGTTCACGCCGCCGCTGACGGGGATGCCGGCGCAGCCGGCCAGCAGCAGTGCGACCGCCACGGCGAGCACCGCGGCGGCGCGCCGGGTGGGCACAGCGGAGCCGTATCGCACGGACACAGCGCGCCTGATCGACGGAGGGCGCCTCATGAGCGCACCCGCTCACGCCGGCGAGCGGGTCGGACCGCGGGACCGGCGGCGCGGGCATCCGGCGGGACGAGCGCGATGGGCGACTCGCCCGCGGGCACGGCGGTCGCCCGCGGCAGCGTGAGGACGAAGTGGGCACCCTGGCCCGGCGCGCTCCACACCTCCAGCGTGCCGCCGTGCAGCTGCGCGTCCTCCAGACTGATCGCGAGCCCGAGTCCCGTGCCGCCGATACGACGATGCCGCGAGGGATCCGCCCGCCAGAAGCGGTCGAACACCCGCAGCGTCTGCGGCCCGGTCATTCCCACGCCGTGGTCCCGCACTCCGAGCGCAACGGCCGTCGCGGAGCTGTCGATCGTGGCGACGACCGGTCGGCCCTCCCCGTGCTCGATCGCGTTGGCCAGCAGGTTGCGCACGATGCGGGCCACGCGCCGCGCATCCATCTGCACCTCACCGTGGCCGCCCGGGGTCTCCAGGCGCACCTCGGTGCCGGTCTGCTCGGCCAGATTGCCGAGCGCGTCCACCGCCTCGCGCACCACGTCCACCACCGATCCCGGCTCGACGCTGAGCTCCGCCGCGTGCGCATCCATGCGGCTGATCTCCAGCAGGTCGGCCAGCAGCGACTCGAACCGCTGCACCTGCGCGCGGAGCAGCTCCGCCGATCGGGCCGTCGGTGCGTCGAAGCGGTCCCGTCGGTCGTAGAGCACGTCGCTGGCCAGCCGGATGGTCGTGAGCGGCGTCCGCAGTTCGTGGCTGACGTCGGAAACGAAGCGCTGCTGCACGCGCGACAGGTTGGCGAGCTGGGTGATCTGGCGCTGCAGGCCGTCGGCCATGTGATTGAAGGAGCGCGCCAGCGTGGCCACCACGTCTTCGCCGCGCTCGGGGATGCGGCGGTCGAGCCGGCCGCCGGCAAGCTGCTCGCTGACCGCGGCGGCCTGCCGCACCGGGACGACGATCAGGCGGACGACGAGCAGGGTGACGGCGCCGATCAGCAGCACGAGCGCGGCACCGCCGAGCAACAGCGTGCGCTGCACGAAGTCGAGGGTGCTCTGCAGATCCTCGAAGTCGTAGACGAGGAACAGCTCGTACTGCCCCCCGGCACCCGGAATCTGCAGGGTCGAGCCGACGATGATCCCGGGATGCACCGCGCCGCTGGCGACCGGGATGCCCACCGACTGCCAGTGGGTGCCGCTCGGGGTGCGGGTGACCGCGCGTTGCAACTCCTCGCTGGGCGACGTGGAGATCCCGTCGCCGCTCGCCCGGGTCTGCAGCAGGACCGGTCCGGGGCCGTCGGCCGCCTGCAGGGCGTACCCGCTGGAGGCGGCCGCCGTGGTCTGCGCGGCCTGCAGCGCATTGTCCGCGACGGCGCCGGCCGCTGCGGAATCGGCGGCCGGCGACGCCTGGAACAGCTTGGTGGCGACATCCGTCGCCCGCTCCGACTGCACCAGGGCCTGCTGCACCCGGTCCTCGAAGATGGCCCGACTGACGGTGAACGAGACGTAGGTGCCGACCGCGAGCAGGGCGACCGCGGACAGCAGCACGCTGCCGGTCACCGTGCGCACCTGCAGCGAGCGACGCCAGAAGTGGACGACGGCGAGGAACGGAGCCGCGATGGAACGGCGTGCCTGCAGCAGGCGCAAGCCGGGCGTCACCACGACCCGCTGGCCCGGCCGCCGTTCGACGGTCACGGGCTCGCGGAACGGCCTGTCCAACTCCGATCGCAGCGCCACGGGACGAGCCTCAGCCCGCGGCACCGGCGCGGTAGCCGACTCCGCGAACCGTCGAGACGATGCGCGGCTGCTCCGGGTCCTGCTCGACCTTGGCGCGCAGGCGCTGCACGTGCACGTTCACGAGGCGGGTGTCCGCCTTGTAGTGGTAGCCCCACACCTGCTCGAGCAGCATCTCGCGGGTGAAGACCTGGTGGGGCTTGGCGGCCAGCGCGTACAGCAGGTCGAATTCGAGCGGGGTGAGGGCGATCGGCGTCCCGCCCCGCCGCACCTCGTGGCCGGCGGCGTCGAGCGTCAGGTCGCCGATCCGCAGCAGGGTGCCCGGCGCGGCGGTGACGGGCCGCAGCCGCACGCGGATGCGGGCGACGAGCTCCTTGGGGTCGAACGGCTTGACGATGTAGTCGTCGGCACCCGACTCCAGCCCCTCCACCACGTCGGTGGTGTCGGACTTGGCCGTCAGCATGATGATCGGCACCCCGCTGTCGGTGCGGATCGCGCGGCACACCTCGATGCCGTCCATGCCGGGCAGCATCAGGTCGAGCAGCACCAGGTCCGGGTCGAGGACACGGAACAGGTCCATCGCCTCGCCGCCGTCGGCGCAGAACGACGGCTCGAACCCTTCCGTGGTCAGCACGATGCCGATCATCTCGGCCAGCGCCGTGTCGTCGTCGACGACCAGGATGCGCCCGGTCATGCGCCTCGTCTCGTGTTGCCACCGCCGCCGGACCGTGGCGGGTCACGTCATGGTAACGCCAGCGCCGCGCCACGGCGGGGGCGTGCAACGAGGGGAGACGGCGGCACGCGGAGGGGCGGAGGATGACGACCGTGTGACGGCGGATCCGTGACACGATGCTCGACGTGGCTGGTCAGGGCGATGAATGGACGCCGCCGGGCGCTCCTGCTTCCCCGCAGGCCGGCCAGTCACTCCCACGGTCGACGGGCCAGGAGGCGCCGCCCCGGTTCGGTGTGCGGGTTCCCTCCTCTGCGCCGGACACGCCGCCGCAGGCGGTCGCCGTTGCGCCGCTCGGCGGCGGCAACAGCAGCAGCGGCTGGACTCCGCCGCCGAAGCCGGGCCTGATCCCGCTGCATCCGCTGGGCTTCGGCACGCTGCTCGGCACCGCGTTCAGTGCCATCCGGTGGAACGCGCGGGCGCTCGTCGCCCCCGCCGTCGTCGTGTCACTGCTGCAGAGTGCGATCAGCGTGCTCGGCCTGCAGACGACGCTGATCGGTGTCGCCAGCCGATTCTTCGACGCGAGCGACGCGGATCGCCAGGCGATCGTCGCCGGAGGGGTCGGGCAGCTGCTGCTCGCGAGCGGAGCGGTGCTGGCGGTCAGCACGGTCTTCACCGCCCTGATGCAGGGCCTCGTGGTCGTCGTGGTGGCACGCGGGGCGCTCGGGCAGAAGCCGACGATCCGCGCGGTGCTGGCGCGGGTGGGCCGCCGGTTCTGGCGCCTGCTGCTGTACTCCCTGCTCGAGAGCGTCGCGTTGGTGGTCGGCTTCACCGTGATCGCCGGGCTCGCCGCCCTGCTGGGTGTGGCGGTCGGCGTCGCCGCCGGCCAGACGGCGGGGGTGGTGCTGGCGATCGTGCTGCTCGTGCTCGGCGCGCTCGGCGGCATCGTGCTGACGGTGTGGATCGGCGTGAGGATCGCCGTGGCACCGAGCGTGATCGTGCTAGAGCGAGCGGGCATCGTCGCTGCCGTCCGGCGGTCGTGGCGCCTGACCCGCGGATCGTTCTGGCGCACGTTCGGCCTGATCGCCCTGCCGCGGCTGATCATCCAGGTGGTCGCCGGCGTGATCAGCCTGCCGTTCCAACTGCTCGGCTCGCTGCTGACCACACTCGTCCTGCCGAACGGCGCCACCGGCGACACCGGGGCCCTGCTGCAGACCTCGATCCTCGCCGCGCTGCCGGCGAGCGCCGTGACGGCGATCGTCGCCGGTATCGGCCTGATCGCCGAGGTCGCGGCGATCGCCCTGCTCTACATCGACCTGCGGATGCGCACCGACGGCCTGGACATCCGCCTGCGCACCCTGGTCGAGTCCGGCGAGGTGGGCGAGCAGGACCCGTACGGCCCGCCGCCCGCATGACGGCTGTGGCACTGCTCGCGCCGTGGTCGGTCCCCCTGCAGCCGGACGGTCCGGACGGCCGCCGCCTGCTGGTCGACGAGCTGGCCAAGCAGCCCTACCAGGCGGCCAGGCCGACCCCGTTCGACCTGCTCGCGCAGGCCGTCGGCCGGTTCCTCGCCTCGCTGTTCGGGAGGAGCGGCGACCCCGCGTCGCGGGTGCTGCTGGTGGTCGGCGTGCTGGTCGTCGTCGCCCTGCTGGTCGCGGCACTGCTGCTGTACGGCCTGCCCCGGGTCAACCGCCGCAGCCGCCTGGCCGGGGACGCCCTGTTCGGAGCCGCCGATCGGCGCAGCGCCGCGCAGATCCGGGCCGCCGCCGCCCGGGCCGCCGCCACCGGCGACCACTCCCTGGCGGTGGTGGAGGCGTTCCGCGCGCTGGCACGAGGACTGGAGGAGCGGACGCTCGTCTCCCTGTCCCCCGGTACGACCGCCGTCGGCTTCGCCCGCTCCGCAGCCGGGCCCCTGCCCACCGAGACCGCGGCCCTGCGCGATGCGGCGAGCGCCTTCGACGACGTCCGCTACGCGGGCAGGCCCGGCACCGAGGCGCAGTGGCGGCAGATCACGGCCCTGGACGAGCGCGCCGAGGCGACCCGCCCGCAGCTCGTCCCGCTGCCGTGAGCGCGCCGACGCTCGCCCGCGCGGCGCCCGTCACTCCGACTGTCCGGCAGAGCCTCGGGCGGTGGCGATTCGCGGTCGTTGCCGTGGTCCTGGTGCTGCTCGGCACCCTCGCGGTCGCTCTGGTCAGCCGGGGCGGGTCGTCGACGGCGGACTTCGCTCCGGACAACGCCCATCCGGCGGGCGGCCGGGCCCTCGCCCAGGTGCTGACGGCGCAGGGCGTCCAGGTGCGGTCGGTCGGCCGGCTGGCTGCCGCGATCGCGGATCCGCAGTCCACCCTGCTGGTGGACGACTCCGCCGGTCTGCTGACCGCAGCCCAGTGGCGGCGGGTGCTCGCGAGTACGGGTCGGCTGATCGTGGTCGGGCCGGCGTTCACCGCGCTGCGCGTCGTGGCACCCGGAGTGGATCAGTCCGGCCTCGTGACCGCGACCACGGTGCGGCCGGGCTGCACGGTGGCGGCGGCGGTGCGATCCGGCGCGCTGCGCCTGCCGGACACGGCGACGGGGCTGCGGTTGGCCGCAGGCCGGCCGGGGTCCACCTGCTATCGGGCGCCGGGCGAGGGCGCCCAGCTGGTCCGCGTCCGCACGGGCGAGACGACCGTACTGCTGCTCGCGAGCAGCGCCCCGTTCACGAACGAGCACATCGCGGTCGCCGGCAACGCCGCCCTGGCCCTCAACCTGCTGGGCGCGACGCCCGAATTGACCTGGTACCGGCCCAGCCCGCTCGACGTCCCCGGCGCGGCGGCACCCACGCTCGCCGACCTGACGCCCGCCTGGGTCACGCCGCTCGCGATCCTGCTGCTGCTCGCCGGAGTGGCGGCCACGGTCTGGCGGGGCCGGCGGTTCGGGCCGCTGGTCGTCGAACGGCTACCGGTGATCGTGCGCGCCCGCGAGACGGTGGAGGGACGCGCCCGGCTCTACCAGCGCGGCGGCGACCGGCTGCGCGCCGCGGACGCGCTGCGCATCGGCGTGCTCGGCCGCATCGCACCGCTGCTCGGGCTGTCCCGCCGCACCGACGTCGAGGATGTGGCGCGCGCCGCCGCGGCCGCCACCGGGCGACCGGCCGCCGCCGTGCGCGACACCCTGCTGGCCGCCTCCCCGGGCAGCGAGCGGGACCTGATCGCCCTCAGCGATCGCCTCGCCGACCTGGAACGGGCGGTGCGGGCCGCCGCCATCGGCCCCACGCGCCCCACGACTCCGGCCCCGCAGGACCGTGAGGCCACTCCACCTCCTCAGACCTCCCGGGCTCCGCAGAGCCCGCACGCCCCTCCGGCCCCGCATGAAAGGGAACCCGAATGACCGACGATCTCCGCGACGCATTCCTCGCCGTCCGCACCCAGGTCGGCCGTGCGGTGGTCGGCCAGGACGCCGCCGTCACGGCGCTGATGATCGCACTGCTGGCCCGCGGCCACGTGCTGCTGGAGGGGGTGCCCGGCGTCGCGAAGACCCTGCTGGTGCGGGCGCTGTCGGCGTCGCTGGCCCTCGAGACCAAGCGCGTGCAGTTCACTCCCGACCTGATGCCGGGCGACATCACGGGTTCGACGGTCTTCGACGCCGCCTCCGGTCGATTCGACTTCCGGCCCGGTCCGGTGTTCACCAATCTGCTGCTCGCCGACGAGATCAACCGCACCCCGCCGAAGACGCAGTCCGCGCTGCTGGAGGCGATGGAGGAGCGGCAGGTGACGGTCGACGGCGTCTCGCGGCCCCTGCCGGCGGTGTTCCTGGTCGCCGCCACCCAGAACCCCGTGGAGTACGAAGGGACCTACTCGCTGCCCGAGGCGCAGCTGGACCGCTTTCTGCTGAAGGCGGTGCTCGACCTGCCGCCCCGCGAGGCGGAGGTGGAGGTGCTCACCCGGCACGCGGCCGGGTTCGATCCGCGCGACCTGGCCGCCGCCGGCGTGCATCCGGTGCTCAGCCCGGCGCAGCTCGCCGCCGCTCAGGCCGCGGTACTGCGGGTGTCGAGCAGCCCCGACGTGCTCGGCTACGCCGTGGACCTGGTGCGCGGCACCCGCGCGGCGCCGTCCGTGCAGATCGGGGTCTCCCCCCGCGGAGCGACGGCGCTGCTGGCGGCCGCCAAGTCGTGGGCGTGGCTGCGCGGCGCCGACAGCGTGACCCCGGACCACATCCAGGAGGTCGCTCTGCCCGTGCTGCGCCACCGCATCCGACTGCGTCCCGAGGCGGAGCTGGAGGGGGTCTCGGTCGACGCCGTGCTCACGACCGTGCTGTCGTCGGTGCAGGTGCCGCTGTGAGCGGTGGCGCTGTGAGCGGTGCCCGTGTCAGCACGGTGAGCGGCTCGGCGTGCTGATCACCGGGCGCGTGCCGCTGCTCGTGGTGGTGGGCGCGGTTCCGGTGGTGGTGCTGGGCGCCGCGATCCCCGACGCGGCCGTCGCGGTGCTGCTTGCGTGGCTGGCGCTCGTCGTGCTGCTGCTCGTCGTCGATGTGGCGGTCGCGGCCTCGCCCAGAGCGGTGGCGCTCGAGCGGCGGTCGCCGGACTCGGTTCGGCTCGGGGAGCCGGCAGAGGTCCTGCTGCTGGTCACGAGCGCGGGCGGCCGACCCATCCGCGGCGCACTGCGGGACGCATGGCAGCCCTCCGCCGGAGCGAGCCCCACCCGCTGGCCGCTCGACCTGCCCGCCGGCGAGCGGCGGGCCTTCGGAGCGACGCTCGTGCCGACGCGCCGCGGCGAGCGCCGCGTGCAGCAGGTGACCGTGCGATCGATGGGGCCGCTGCGCCTCGCGGGCCGCCAGGCGACGCTGTCGGCGCCGGGCGCTATCCGCGTGCTGCCGCCCTTCAACTCGCGCAGGCACCTGCCGTCGCGACTGGCGCGCCTGCGCGAGCTGGACGGACGCACCCTGCTGCAGGTGCGCGGCGCGGGCACCGAGTTCGATTCGCTGCGGGAGTACGTGCGGGGCGACGACATGCGCTCGATCGACTGGCGCGCCACCGCCCGCCGCCCCGACCTGCCGGGTGCCGGCCGAACGCTGATGGTGCGCACATGGCGGCCGGAGCGCGACCGCCGCATCGTCGTGGTCGTGGACGCGGGGCGCGCCTCCGCCGCACGGATCGGCGACGAGCCTCGGCTGGACACGGCGTTCGAGGCGACCCTGCTGCTGACCGCCCTGGCGACCCGGGCCGGCGATCGCGTGGACCTGTTGGTGTGGGACCGCCGCCTGCGCGCTCGGGTGCACGACGCGCCGCCGTCGGACGTGCTGCACCGCATGGTGGAGGCGATGGCGCCGGTGGAGCCGGAGCTGCTGGAGACGGACTGGAGTGCCGTGCCGGCGCAGGTGCGCGCGCTGACCGCGCAGCGGGCCCTCGTGGTCCTGCTGACCCCGCTAGAAGGTGCGGGCTCCGCGCGCGGCCTGCTGGCCGTCCTGCCGCAGTTGACGAGGCGCCACACCGTGCTCGTCGCCGCGGTCAGTGATCCGGATGTGCAGCGACTGACCTCGGATCGGCGCGACCGGGACTCGGTCTTCCTGGCGGCCGCCGCCGAGCGCAGCCTGCTGGACGCCGCCCGGCTGGCCGACGCGGTGCGCCGATCGGGCGCCGACGTCGTCAGTGCGACTCCCGCCGACCTGCCGCCGGCCCTCGCCGACCGCTACCTGGCCCTGAAGGCAGCCGGCCGCCTCTGATCGCGCCCCGCGACGACCGGATCAGGAGCGTCTCTCTCCTCGCAGGACTCAGTATCTGGATGTACGGATAATTGCCGTACACTTGCGCCATGCCGATCAAGACGCAACGCCTCGAGCTGCGGTTGACGGACGACCAGAAGATGGACATCGAGCGGGCGGCGGCGATCGCTGGGCGCACCGTCACCGACTTCTCGGTGTCCGTCCTGACCGAGGAGGCGGCCGAGGTCCTGCGACGCGACCACGAACTGACGCTGCCCAAGACGGCATGGGACGAGTTCGGGCGAGCGATCGAGCAGCCCGCGCGCCCGCTCAAGGCCTTCGCCGAACTGCTGCGCCGCGATTCCGTCTTCGTCGAGTAGGGCGTGCGGCTCCGCAGGCCCCGCCCCATCCGGCCGAGCGACGACAGCTCGTCCTTTCAATGCGGTGAGCCTGCCCTCGACAGGTGGATCCAGCTCAGGGCGGTGAAGAACGAGACGAACGGGGCGTCGCGCACCTTCGTCAGTCTCGACGAGGACGCAGGGGTCGTCGCCGGCTATTACTGCCTCTCCGCCGGATCCCTGCAACGTGAGGACGCTCCCGGCGCGGTACGGAGGAACATGCCGAGTCCCATCCCTACTGTGCTGATCGGCCGCCTGGCAGTGGATCAGCGATACCGGGGTGTGGGCCTCGGCGCCTCACTGCTGCAGGACGCCGCACTCAAGAGCATCGAGGCGAGCCGCCTCATCGGGGCGAGAGCCATCCTGGTGGACGCGCTCTCAGAGACTGCCGTGCGGTTCTACCAGCGATACGACTTCACACTCATGCCCGACAGCCGGCGGGCCCTGTACCTGCTCATCGACGACGCCGAGAAGACGATCACCTCACTCTGAGCTGCTGTTCGCCCAGAAGTGGCACGGATACGGACGAAGTACCCGCCACGACAGGCGCGGGTCAGGCGGCCGCGATGCAGCGGGCGCCGGCGGCGAACTCGTCCAGGTCGCCGGTCTGGCCCGCCCGCGTCGCTCGACGGCCGACGGCCAGCATGTAGGTGAGGAACGCCGCCAGGGCGAGCGCTCCGATGCCGATCTTCACCGGCCAGGGCAGGGGCGACGGGGTCACGAAGCCCTCGATGCAGCCGGACACGAACAGGGAGACCGTCAGTCCGACCGCGACCGTGAACAGGGCGCGGCCGTCCTCGGCGAGCGCCTGGCCGCGCGATCGGGCGCCCGGCGCGATCCATGCCCAGAAGATGCGCATCCCCGCGGCGGCGGCCACGAACAGGCTGGTCAGCTCCAGCAGGCCGTGCGGCGCGATGTAGAGGAAGAACGTGTCCGCGCGGCCGTAGGCGATCAGGATGCCGCCGTCGATACCGATGTTCTGCGCGTTCTGCAGCACGATCACCGGCACGAACAGCCCCAGCACGCCGAACGCGATGCACTCCGCCGCCAGCAGTGCGTTGTGCGTCCACACCTCGCCGGTGAACGAGGCGGCCGGGTTCTCGCTGTAGTAGTCGACGAAGTCGTGATCGACCAGCTTCTTCAGCGTCGCCGGATCGCCGATCGCCGCCTGCACCGCCGGGCTGTTCGCCGCCCAGACGCCGTAGACGACTGCGACGACTGCGGTGATGACCGCGATGGCGAGCGTCCACCACCGCAACCGGTAGAGCGCCGCCGGCAACTGCAGCACGGCGAAGCGCGGCACGCTGCTCAGCAGATTCGCTCCGGTGCCGGTGAAGCGGATGCGGGCCCTGGACAGGGTGATCGACAGCCGGTCCGTCAGGGGCGTGGGGCCGGCCGTGGCGGTGATCGCGGCCAGGTCCGCCGCCGCGTCCTGGTAGCGCAGGATCAGCTCATCCGCCTCGCGGCCGCCCAGGCGGCGTGTGCGCGCGAGCGTGTCGAGCCTGGCCCACTCCTGCTCGCGCGCTGCGCGGAGCGCGTCCAGGTCCACGGCACGATGGTAACCACGGCGCGCACGGCGCCGTGCGGGAGGACCAGGCGCGATGGAACGGCAAGCGGCGTGACGGACTCGTGGACCGCGCCGACCGACCTCGGCATCGTCACCGGCGAGGCCGTGAGCGTCGACGTGCGGCCGACCGGCTACGCCCTGCGCGCCGCCGGTGCGGCCATCGACGTCGCCGCCGAGGTGCTGCTGGCGATCGGCCTCTTCCTGGGCATCGGTGTGCTGTCGCTCGTGGCCGGGCTCGACGACGGCCTCGGCAGCGCCCTGGCGGTGATCGTGCTCGTGTTCTCGTTCGTGATCGCACCCGCGGTGCTCGAGACCGCGACGCACGGCCGGTCGCTCGGCAAGCTGGTGGTCGGCGGCCGAATCGTCCGGGTGGACGGCGGCGCGATCTCGGCCCGGCACGCGTTCATCCGGGCGTTGGTCGGCACGGTGGAACTGGTCGTCACCTTCGGAGGCATCGCCGCGCTGACGGGGCTCGTCACGCGCAAGGCGCAGCGGCTGGGCGACCTGCTGGCCGGCACGATCAGCCAGTTGGAGCGGATGCCCAAGGTGCCGAGCACCGCCTTCTCGGTCCCCGCGGAGTTGCGCGACTGGTCCGTCACCGCCGACGTCGCGCGACTGCCTGATCGCCTTGCCCGACGGATCGCGTCCTTCCTGATCCAATCCGGTCGGATGAGCGCGACGAGCCGGGACCGGCTGGCGAGCGATCTGTTGGCCGAGGCGGCGCCGTTCGTGGCGCCGATACCCGACGCGGCGCCACGGCTGGTGTTGGCGGCGGTGGCGGCGGTGCGGCGCGAACGCGAACTGGCGGCGCTCACCGCCGAGCAGACGCGCATGGAGCGCCTCGGCGACGTGCTGACCGCCAACCCGAACGGCTTCCCCGACCGCTGAACCGCGCCGGGGACTTCACGCGGTACTGCGGGCTTGACGCGGTGGGCATGCCTCCTGCGCGAATGCACCGGTACCGCAC
The DNA here is from genome assembly GCF_964250715.1 of uncultured Amnibacterium sp. Classification (GTDB taxonomy): domain Bacteria; phylum Actinomycetota; class Actinomycetes; order Actinomycetales; family Microbacteriaceae; genus Amnibacterium. Next base: position 180,494 of record NZ_CAXUGX010000001.1, on the reverse strand, counting down.
GAGCTGGGAGTGGCGCCTGCGAGCGGCTCTAGCCTCAGCTGGGGTTGATGGCGATCCAGGTGGCGATGATGCCGGTGAAGCCGACCAGTGCGGTAACGACGGTGGAGGAGGCGAGCAGACCGGCGCGTCGCTGGATGGCGGCGGTCATGGTGCGGGCCGCGGCACGGACAGCGGGCTCCAGGCTCAACTGGGCCGCCTCCAGGGTGGGGTGGACTGTCTCGACGGTGCCCCGCCAATCGCGGACCTGGAACCCGGCGGCAGTGCGCTCGATCGTGCCGGCGATGCGGGAATCGGCGTCGGTGCCGGTCTCACCGATGCGGGCGGTCCAGAGACCGTCGCGAGAGGTCGTCCACGACAAGACTTGAGTGGCCTGCGCCGTCTGGGGCTGCAGGTATGACGCCGCGGTGCTGCGACGGATGCGGACGGTGGTCCCTGCGCTGAGAACGCTCATCGTTGTGTCTCCCCGGTACGGTGGCGCCCCCGCGCCTCGTACCCCTGACAGTAGAAATTCAGGGGTACGGAGGCAAGCCGAGGAGGGTACAGAAACCTCGTTCTCCCCCGAATAACCCTTGGATTGGGGGTACATGCCGGGGTACGGCTGTACCCCTCCCAGCGTTCACGCGCCCAGCACACGCCCGTTCGGGACACGCACTCCCCGGCGCCGGGGTGTGCGTGTCTCCCGCGGGTGTGCGAGTCGGAGGGATCCCGCCCGTCAGTAGCGGTAGTCGTCGCGCTTGAACGGCCCGGCGGGGTCGACGCCGATGTACTGCGCCTGCTCGTCGGACAGCTCGGTCAGCCGCACGCCGAGCGCGTCCAGGTGCAGGCGCGCCACCTTCTCGTCCAGCAGTTTGGGCAGCACCGAGACGCCGACCGGGTAGGCCGCACCGTCGGCGAACAACTCGATCTGGGCCAGCACCTGATTGGCGAAGCTGGTCGACATGACGAAGGAGGGGTGCCCAGTCGCGTTGCCGAGGTTCATCAGTCGCCCCTCGGAGAGCACCAGCACGCTGCGCCCTGTGGGCAGTCGCCACTCGTGCACCTGCGGCTTGATCTGCACCGTGTCGACGCCGGAGACAGCGGCGAGGCCCGCCAGGTCGATCTCGTCGTCGAAATGCCCGACGTTCGCCACGACCGCCAGGTGCTTGAGGCCCAGCAGGTGGTCGGCGGTGACGACGCGGGTGTTGCCGGTGGCGGTGATCAGAATGTCGATCTGCTCCACCACGTCGTCCAGCCGCGCCACCTGGAAGCCGTCCATCGCCGCCTGCAGGGCGTTGATGGGGTCCACCTCGCTGACGATCACCCGGGCGCCCTGACCTCGCAGCGCCTCCGCGGCTCCCTTGCCGACGTCGCCGTAGCCGGCGACGAAGACGGTCTTGCCGCCGATCAGCACGTCCGTGGCGCGGTTCAGCCCGTCGGGGAGGGAGTGGCGGATGCCGTAGCGGTTGTCGAACTTGCTCTTGGTGACCGAGCCGTTGACGTCCATCGCCGCGAAGAGCAGCTGCCCGGCCTCGGACAGCTCGTGCAGGCGATGCACCCCGGTCGTGGTCTCCTCGGTGACCCCGCGGATGCCTGCCGCGATGCGCTGCCAGCGGTCGGGCTCCCGATCCAGCGATCGGCGCAGCACGTCGAGTACCACCGCATACTCGGCGGAGTCGGCTGCGGTCGTCGCCGGGACGGCGCCCGCGCGCTCGAACTGGGCACCGCGGTGCACCAGCAGGGTCGCATCGCCGCCATCGTCGAGCAGCATGTTGGGGCCGGCGAAGTCCGTCCCCGCGGCGGCGGACTCGGCGCTCCAGTCGAAGATTCGCTCCGTGCAGGCCCAGTACTCTGTCAGCGTCTCGCCCTTCCAGGCGAAGACCGGAACGCCTGCCGGCTGCTCCGGTGTGCCGGTGGGTCCCACGACCACGGCGGCGGCAGCCTCGTCCTGGGTGGAGAAGATGTTGCAGCTGGCCCACCGCACGCTGGCGCCGAGCGCGGTCAGCGTCTCGATCAGCACCGCCGTCTGCACCGTCATATGAAGGGAGCCGGCGATACGTGCGCCGGCAAGCGGCTGCGTGGGGCCGAACTCGTCGCGCAGGCGCATCAGCCCGGGCATCTCGTGCTCGGCGAGCCGGATCTGGTGCCGCCCGGCCTCGGCGAGCGCGAGGTCGGCGACCAGGTGGTCGATCTGGCGTGCATGGTCGGCGCGCGGCGCCTCCGTGATACTCATGCCCACCATCCTCCCATCGCCCGCCGACCGCCGTCCGTGAGCGGGCAAGGTGCGCTTCCGCGGCTCCGAACGGACTCATTCCGGTACTTCAAATGAAGTGAACACGTGTTCTATGAAACGTCAATTTGTATTGTACACTATCGAACATGACACAGCAAGACGGAGCGGATGATCCACCCGACGAGGGATCAGGCGAGCTCAGTCCGACGCCATCGAATGGTGCTGCATTGGATGCGCGTGAGGCTCTGTTCACGTCGGCGTTGGAGCAGGCGGATCGGGTTGTGAACACGGCCGAGGCGATGCGCTTGCAGGTGATGCTGGCCGGGTTCGATGCGATGCTGCTGGAGGAGCAAGCCGAGACCGGGCGGGCGTTGCGGCCGGATGATGCGGCTGTGCGGGCGTTCTGCCTGCACCAGGCCAACGTGCTCCGCGTCTCCCGGCACGCGATCGAACATCGCATCGACGACGGCCGGACCGTGCGGGAGAAGCTCCCCACCACCTGGGCGGTGTTCCTCGACGGGCTCGCCTCCGAAGAAGCCATCAGGGCCGCCGCCCGCCAGACCATCGGACTGAAGGCGGGAGAGCGCTCGCCGAGTTCGATGCCAAGGCCGCGGATCTCGTGCAGGCGGTGAAGCCGACGGTGGTCGAGAAGCGTCTCGGGCTGCTGCGGGACCGGCTCGACCCGGACGGGGCGATCGAACGCCACGAACAGGCAGCGACCCGACGGTGGGTCAGCGCCAGGCCCGACAGCGACGGGATGGCCGTCCTCGAGGTGCACTCCACTGCGATCGATGTCGCGGCGATGTACGACGGGATCCGGCAAGCCGCTGTCGACCTGCACGGGTGGGACGGGGAATGCCGCACCCTCGGACAACTCATGGCCGATGTCGCCACCGATGTGATCCTGCACGGTCTCGCGGTCCCCGCAGCCGAGGTGAGCGACCCGGCCTACCCGATGGAACGCATCGGATCGCTGAAAGCACCCCACCGGAAAGCCGTCAAGGCCACCGTCCTCGTCGTCGTTCCCGCCGACACGGCAACCGGTGCCAACAACACACCCGCGGAACTGGCGGGGATGGGAGCGATCGACGCGGAAACCGCACGACAGGTGGTCGAACACACCCGCAGTTGGACGCGCGTGGGGGTCGACCCAATCGATGACTCGATCCTCGGCATCGACTCCCACGACCGCTACCTCCCGGCCGGGTTGAGAAAACTCCTTCACCTCCGAACACCGTCGTGTGCGGGCGACGACTGCGGGTTACCCGCACACCGAGCAGACATTGACCACATCATCCGGGTCGAACACGACGGTCGGACCAGGCACGACAACCTGCAAGTGCTGTGTCGCAAGAGTCACCAGATGAAAGACGAGGGCTACTTCGACGTTCAACCACTCCCCGATGGGAGTATCAGGTGGCGGGACAAGTGGGGCGGCAAGCGGATCACCCGGCCAGCCCTCAGCGTGAAAACACGGATAGCTACGGAACTCCCCGACGACCCGCCCTTCTGAATCCCGGGAACCGGTCGTTCAGAAGGAGGCGCGGGTGGCGAGCATGCGGGCGTAGGAGGGCCACCACACCCCGGCGGGCGGGCCGCCGTTGCAGGTGCCGTCGGAGCTGCCCGGGGTCTTGATCCACAGGTAGGCGTCGACGAGCGGCGATGCGGTGTGCGTCGTGGGGCGTGCTCCGAGCCCGGCGCCGGAGGCGTTGCACCACGCGTTCCCCGCGACGGCGCGCCCGTTGCGGCCGGTGTCGAGCACGAAGTGCTTGCCGCCCGTCAGCGCGGACACCTGCGAGCCGAATGCGATCAGGTCTTTGGTCGGCTGGTAGTTGGCGACATTCAGGCTGAAGCCGGCGGCCTGCGCGATACCGGCCGCCTTCAGGCGGGACGCGATCACCGACGCGCTCTTCCATGCGGAATGCCCGGCGTCGATGTACGCCCACGATCCGCTGCGCTCGATCTGCTGCACGGAGTCCTTGATGATCGCGACACGCTCACGCTGTCCGGTGGCGTTCAAGCAGTCCATCAGCGGGATCGCGTCCGGCTCGACGATGACGACCGCCCGGTGGTGGCCGAGGCCCGCGGCGAACTGGCGGATCCACGTCCGATAGGCGCTGGCCATACTGGGCGACCCGCTGCCGCAGTCGCCGTGCGGCAGCTCATAGGTGACGAGCACCGCGATCTTGCCGTCGGCCGCGGCCTGGTCCACCCGCGCGGCGACGTCGGCGCGGATGTTGCCGTTCCAGGGCCCGAACCACGTCGCGGTCGGCGTCGTGGTCAGCTTGGCGAGCAGCGCGGTATCGGCCGCGGGTACCGTGCCGTTGGCGCGCAGCGTCTGCCCCGCCGGGTGCGGCTCCACGTCGAAGGGTGCGCCGAAGCGTCCGTAGGTGTCCTGGTGCAGGTTCGCGGCGAGCGCGAAGAACGCGGTGCCGGTGATGATGGCGACCAGTCCGGAGACGACCAGCCCGACCGCGAACTTGCGAGTCGACTCGGCCTTCGCCGCTGCGGCCTTCGCCCGGGCGACCGCCTCGGGGTACAGCGATGGTGGCTCGTCCTGCGGGCGCGGCCGGTCGAGTTGCGTAGGGCGCATGGGTACCTCCCTCCGGCCGCGGGTCGACCGGCCATCAGGGTACGTACAGGTGTTCGAGGTAGAACCCCCCAGTTCGCGCTACGAACACCTGATCAGCGCCATCTGCAGGCGTTGCTGGACGAAGTCGTCCTCCTCCGTGGCTTCGACCGGGACTACCCGAACGCGGGTCCGGCTCTACCGACTGCACCCAGTCGACCGGGTTCAGAACGCCGCGTGCCGCGCCAGCGAGCGGGCCGCGTCGGGGTACCACTGGCCCGCCGGCGGGCCGCCGTGGCAGGTGCCGTCGGAGTAGCCGGGCGGCTTGATCCACAGGTACGCGTCGGCCAGCGCAGAGGCGGTGTGCGTGGTCGGCTGCTGGCCGAGCCCGGCACCGGCGGCGTTGCACCAGTCGCCGGGCGCCGTGCGGCCACCGTTGCGGCCCGTGTCGATGACGAAGTGCGTGCCTCGGGTCAGGCCGGACAGCGCCGTCCCGTAGGTCAGGGAGTCGGTGGTCGGGCGGTAGTTCGCGACGTTCAGGCTGAAGCCCGCGGCGTGCACGATTCCCGCGCGGCGCAGGCGGCCGGCCATCGTCGCCGGCGTCTGCCAGCCCGCGTGGCCGGCGTCCAGGTACACCCAGGAACCGGTCGCGCCGATGCGTGCAACGGCGTATCGCAGCAGCGCCTCCCGCTGCGCACGACCGGCGGCACTGAGGCAGCCCTCGAGCGCGAGCGCATCCGGCTCCACCACGACGATCGCCCGATCAGCCGCGAGTCCTGAAGCAAAATCCCTGATCCAGGAGCGGTATTGCGCGGCCGAGCGCGCTCCCGACCCGGTGCTGCAGTCGCGCCGCGGGATGTCGTAGGTGACGAGCACGGCGACGCCGCCGCGGGCGGCCGCCGCATCGACACGCTGCGCGACGTCGGCGCCGACGGCGGTGTTCCAGTCGCCGTACCAGTCGGCGACCGGCGAGGAGGTCAGCTTGGCCCTCAGTGCCGCATCACCGGCGCCGGAGCCGCCGAGCGAGCCCACAGCCGACGGGGAGCGATCGAACGCGGCGCCGTAGCGGCCGAGATCAGCGGCTTGGGCGGCGGGCGCGCCGGCGACCAGCAGCGCCGAGGTCAGGGCGGCGACGACGGATGCGGCAGCCCACCGCACGGCGGGTCGACTCGGACGGCGGCCGACGGTACGGCGCCGGGTGCCACGCCGGTCGGCACCGTATCCGGCCGCACGGCCCTGCAGCGCGACGGCGGCAGACAGCAGCCGGCGGGCGGTCGAGGCTCGGGGCGCGACGACGACGGAGGAGGAACACGGCTGGGTGGCCATGGCGGGGGAACCTTGGGGAGGAGTGCCCTGGGGAGGGCAACGGGGTATCGCCTCAAGGTCGAGGCGGACTCCGCACGGGTATGCGGCGCCGGTCGCATCCTGCAGGCGAAGCCGTCACCGCGCCCAGACCCCAGAGCGGGGACAACCCGAACTGGGGCGCCGCCCGCGGCCGGTCACAGACCGAACAGCGTCCCCTTGCTGGGCTGCGGATCCCGCATGTCCTCGGGTTCGGCGATGCGCAGCACCGACCAGCCCTGCGGCGCGGAGAGGCGCTCGGCGTGCTGGGCGCACAGGTCGTACGCGTGCGGCTCCGCCTTCATGCTGAGCGGACCGAGCACGGCCATCGAGTCGGCGTAGACGTAGGTGAGGGTGGCGACGGCCGGTGCGGAGCAGGTCACCCGTGAACACGGCCGTTTCGTCATGACCCGCGTCACCCTACGCGTCGCATCCGCCGCGTCTGCGTCCTACCCGGCGTGCCGCGGGTAGGCTCACCGCATGGCCCGCTCCCGACGCGTGTCCCTGCCGCCGTCCGCGCGAGGCGGCTTCCGGAACCGGCACGGGCGCGGGCTGCGCTCCTCCGTCACCGGGCCCCACTTGCCGGTGCTGCAGACGCGCGCGGAGGCGTTCGAGAACATCGTCGCCGAGACCGCCGACTACCTGCGCGGTGCCTGGCCGGCCGAGCTGGCGACGGTCACCTTCGAGATCGCCGGCATTCCCCGCTCGGTGGGCGGCTCGGGCTTGGACCGCTGGTGGGCGGACACGACCCGCAACCGCGTGATCCTCTACCGACTGCCGATCGAACGGCTCGCGCACCTGCACATCGACGACCAGGCGCACCAGCGCATGTATGTGGAGCACTGCGTCGTGCAGGCCGTCAGCGAACTGCTCGGCAAGGACCCGTGGGACCTGGCTCCGGACCGCTTCCACCACTTCTGACGCGCGCCGCCCTGCGACCCGTCTGCGCGGACTCGAGACGACTGCCCGTGCGCGCGCGGCAGCAGGTGCGAATCCGGGCAGAACGGCGGGCTACCGCGCGGCGTGGGAGGAAAACGCGGTGATCGCCTTCGTCGCTCCCGCGTTGGCGGTGCGCGCCAGCCGATGCAGCGGCACCTCGACCACCCGGTAGAACGCCCACCCGGTCAGCAGCGCGGCCGGGACGCCGATCGGCAGCAGCAGGAACCAGTTCCAGTCGCCGATCAAATACGCGATGGTGACGATCACCGGCACGTGCACCAGGTACAGGCTGAAGGAGATGCGGCCGAGGAACTGCGGCACCGCCCTCTCCAGCATCCGCCGCCAGCCGGTCTGCGCGATCGCGGCGAACACGAGTAGCAGACCGCCGAGCGCGGCCAACTGCTGCAGGCCCTGGTTGCCGTCCGTCCCGAGCGGGATGACGGGCTGCAGCAGGTAGCTGAGGATCAGGAGCAGCAGGCCCGCAAGGACGACGACGGTCCAGCGGATGCCGCTCGTGCGGGCGCGCAGGCGGTCGCCCCACGACCGAATCTGCTGCACGTGGACGCCGGTCAGCGTGCCGAGGAAGAACACGGGCAGGTAGGTGAGCGGCTCGCTGCCGATGACGGCGCCCAGCACGCCGAGCCCCACGACGAGGGCGGCGGTCTGCAGCCACCAGCGGCGCAGCAGCACCGCCAGCAGCACGAACACCGGCAGCAGGACCGAGAACGTCGCCTCCCACCGCAGGGTCCAGAGCACGTTGTCGACCTTGGGGCCCGACACCATCAGGGTCATCTCGTTCAGGAACCGGCCGACATCGATCCCCTGCGCATTGGTGGTGCCGATCCAGTTTGTACTGGTCACCCGGTCGAGCGACCGCGGCAGCAGCAGGATCAGGCCGGCCGCGAGCAGCATGGCGCCCCACGCGGGCAGATAGAGCCGCACGAAGCGGCCGGCCAGAAATCCGGGCCAGGAGAAGTCGGGGTGCTTCAGCGCCGGCAGCGCGACGACCAGGCCGGAGAGCACGAAGAACACGAGTACGGCTTCGCGGCCGCCGGTGAGCAGCTTCAGCGGGGTGTACTCCAGCCACCACCAGAGGCTGAAGACCTGCACGGCCTCACCGGGCCGGGGCTCGATCAGGGGTGCCGCGATCAGGGAGATGTGGTGGAAGACCACGACGAACGCGGCGATGCCCCGTAGGCCGTCGAGCGCACTGAGCCGCGCTGCGGGCTGCTGACGGGGCTGCTCGCCGGGGCCGGGCGAGGTAATCGACGCAGGGGAGTCGGAGCGCGCGATCGCGGCTCGGTCCTGCTGCATCGTCATGGTGGCTGGTCTCCCGGTCGTTCGGGGAGCCGCGGCACCGCGGATCGGCGGCACCGGCCGCTCCGCCGAGAAAGCACGGTAGTCAGCGCCCGTCCACGACTCCTGGACGTCACTTATGAGCGGGCTGAGTGCACTGCCCGCAGGTCGGCATCGACCGGCGTCGGTTCAACCGGTCACATGGACTGCGCGCGCGGCCGGCGCGGCCGGTTGCAGGGGCAGGCCGGCGAGCGCCCCGGGACCCGCCCAGCTGAGCGCGCCCCGCAGCCCGGCCGTTCCCGCGACGGTCAGCACGCCGTCCGACACCGGCACCGCGATCGTGCGTCCGGCCGGCACATCGACGGTCGTGCCGGTCGCTCCGGCCAGGGTCACGTGCGCGGCGGCGGTGGTGGGGTTGGTCAGGCTGAGCAGCGCCGCGGGGCCATCGGGCACCGCGACCGACGTGGCTCCGCCGAGCTCCGGCGCCGCGACGAACCACGCGATGTCGATCCCGCGCCCGGATCCGGTCACCGGTGCAGTCGTGGCCCCGTCGATCCCGACCTCGGTTCCCGAACTCGCGGTGGCGCTCCCACCGTTCGCGGCCTGGGCACTGGTGGCCTGGGTGTTGGTGGCCTGCACGCCGGCGTTGATCACGGCCGCACGCACCGCGGCGATCAGCGGCCTGGTCGAGCGCATCGTGACGGTGAACGTGCCGTCGGTCAGGCCACCGAGCGGGATGTCAGTGACCGTGCCGGCGTCCACATGCCGAGCGACCGCGGCACCACCCGCGACGCCGTCCGCGCCGACCGCGGTGACGCGCACGTCGGCGTCGGCGGACCCGGGGACCAGCACTCGCGCCACCGGCGCCAGATCGCCGGAATCCTGCTCCCCGCTCGCCGCGGCCACGGCCGAGCCGTGCAGGATGCGCACGCCGGGGATCACCTGCACGGTCGCCGGGGCGATCGTCGCGCCCGAGAGGTCCACGCCGCCGGACTCCAGGCCGCGCACGACCCGCTGTTCGACCGACGCGGTGATCAGGCCACCGGTGCTCGTCACGTGCAGGGCGACCGCGGCGGCACCGGGCGCGAGCGACGCGACGGGGACTGCGCGGGTGCTGCGGGCCGGCACCTGCACCGCGCCCGTGGACCCGGCCACCGGTCCGCGCTCCGTCCACACCGCAGTCGTGACGCTTGCGGCGACGCGGGAGGCGTTCGTCAGCAGCAGCACCTGCACGCGGCCCGTGCTCGTGGCCCCCGCGGCGAACCAGGCCCCCGTCCCCGGGGCGCGGCAGGCGGACGCCGCGAAGCCTGTGGCGTCTCCGGTCGTGACCACCTGCGACTGCGCTGCCACGACGGTCGGCCCGCCGGACACCAGGCGGGGGGCGGAGGCACGGGTGCCGACGATCGGCCCGTCGCTCAGTCGCGCGGTGCGGGGTGCGGTGGTGGATGACGCACCGCCCGGGGTACCGCTCGTCCGCCGGGGGCTGCCGACCGCGGTGACGGCGTTCGCCGTGCCGCCGTCCGCACCGACCTCGACCACGGCACCAGGACAGACCAGTCGCACCACCGCGGCGGCCGGCGTGACCGTCCGCCCCTCGGGCACGGCGCCGAATACGGGCACCTGCGAACCGAGCGCGGCGGCCGCAGCGCCGGCGAGCACCGCAACGACAGCACCGACCGACCGTCGGCTCACGGGACGACCTCGCGCGGTGCGGCCAGCGGACGCGGGCCGAGCGCCAGCGGACGGCCGAGGGATTCCTGCGCGCGCCGCGTCGCCTGCACATCGCTGCGCGGCGCGGCCAGGGCAGCGTCCGGCCGGAACCTGGCCGCGAGCCGGCCGGTGGGCAGGGCCAGCAGCAGCGTGAGTGCGAGCACCAGGACCTGGATCGCCAGGACAGCCAGGCCGACCGGGGTACCCGTGTTGGCGGGTCCCTGCACCACCACTCGCGGCATCGGGGATGCGACCCGGTACAAGGTGCCGGAGGCGGTGCGCGAGGCCGCCGCGAACACGTCGCTGGAGCCGAGCACCGCCGCGGCCTGGGCGGTCACCGCACGGCTCGCCGCGTCCGCATCCGCAGCGGCCGGACGCAGCAGCACGTACTCCACCCCCAGTGCGGCCAGGTCGGTGCGCACGTCGTCGCCGGAAGGTTGCACCAGCGCGGCGGCGACCCGCGCAGCGGCCAGGTCGTCCGGGACGGTGCCCGTGGTCTGCAGAGTGGACAGCTGCTCCAGGGTGCGGCCGCTCCCCCGGGACAGCTGCTGACGGACACCGCCGTCGGGCTGGCCGGTCAGCGTGAGCAGGCCGATCGACGGCCGACGAGCGGCCTCGGCGGCCACGAGCGCCGGCGCCGTGGTCGCGGCACCCGCCCGGACGGGCGACGTGCCGGCGAGGGCGGCGACCAGCAGTGGTGCTCCGGCGACGGCCAGGCAGGCGACCGCCAGCAGGCCGACCCCGGCGGCGAACGCCGGCCGGGCGGCGCGGACGGCTCCGGCTGCGCGCGCGCCGGATTCCAGGCGCACTCCCGAGGCGAGCCGATCGAGGCCGCCGACCGCGCACTCGATCAGGCCGAGCCAGGTCAGGCTGAGGGCGGCGCCCGGCCAGAGAGCGACCGGCTGGATGCCCACCCCCGCGACGACGAAGCGCGTGTCGAGCACCGCCAGCAGCAGCGCCCCCGCACCGATCAGTCCGGCCCGGAACGGCAGGGTGCGCCGGGGCCAGAGCAGTCCCACGGCGCCGAGGAGCAGCAACGGCAGCACGAGCGCCAGCACCACCGCCACCGCGGCTGCACCGGTCAGCCCCGTGGGGGCCGCCAGCACGGCCCACGTCTGCCCCAGCCACTCCGGCCAGCCGGTGAACAGTTGGACGAGCTGCACGATCGGCGCCGGCAGACCGGCCAGATCGGGCGCGGCGGAGGCGGGCAGCACGACTCCGGGGTCCGCCAGCACGGCGAGCGCGTGACCAAGGCGCGCCTGCTGCAGGGCGACCGGCGCGATCAGCACCACGGCCGGCAGCGGCAGCGGCAGCAACCGGACGATGCGACGACGATCGGCACCGAGCATCGTCGCGACCAGGGCGACCACCCAGGCGAGCACGAACAGCGGCAGCAGCGACGGCGCGCACGCGAGCATCAGGGCGGCCAGCAGGGCGAGAGTCGCCGAGGCGGTCCACGACCGGCGTGCGGCGGTGGCGGCCAGCAAGGCGAAGGGTGCCGCCAGGTGCACGAGCACCGCCGCGGGCCGCCCCGTGTCGAGCGCGACCAGCAGGGTGGGCGCCAGCACCCAGGCGAGCGCGCCGACGACCCGCAGCCCCGGGCGGAGGGTCCAGCGGCTGGCGGCGAGCCAGCCGCCGAGGGCCGCGATCGCCGGCGCGAGTACCCAGAGGCCGACGAGGGCGGCCGAGGGATGCCAGAAGGTGATCGAGCCGAGCACCGCGAGCACGAGGGCGAACGGATCGGCGGGGCCGGTGAATCCGGTGCCGAGCGGATGCCAGCCCCAGCCGACCGACGCCCAGAGCGAGCGCAGATCGCCGAGCGGCAGCAGGCCGCCTCCGCTCAGCGCGCTCGCCCCGACCCGGGGCCAGGCGAGCACGAGGCCGACCACCGCCGTCACCAGTACGACGGTGAAGCCGCCGCCGGTGAAGAACCGCACAGGCAGACGACGCCCGGGATCGCGGCCGTTGTCGCGCAGCAGCGCGCGGCGGTGGCGCACGTCGCTCCACGACAGCCGCAGGGGCTCGATCGCCGCCCAGCCCGTCACCCGTGTCCGCCGCAGCCGGTGCCGGGCGCGCGCGACGCCGGCGAAGCAGGTCGTGAACGCGACGATCGCCGCGACGAGCTCGGCCGGCGCTGCTCCGGGCCGCTTGCGCAGCAGCTGGCCGATCGCGCGGACGACGCCGAGCGGAAGGATGCTCAGCCAGTGCACCGGCAGCAGCACCGGCGACGCGTACACCAGGCGTCGGTACAGTTGGGCGGCCCGCGCGAAGCGGGCCCGGCGGCCGGGGGTCGCGGCGGCGCCGAGCAGGCGCGAACCGGGACCGGCCGGTCCGGCTGAGCGCACGCGGGCCGCTGGGACCAGCTGGATGCGGTGCCCGGCGAGGCGTGCGCGCACGCAGAAGTCCAGGGCGTCGTCGACGGCGCGCAGAGCCGGATCGAACCCGCCCAGCTGCCGCCACAGGCTGTCGCGCACCAGCATCCCGCCGGCCGCGACGCCGAGCACGTCGCTCGTCCGGTCGTACTGGGCCTGGTCCAACTCCGGCTCCGCCAGTTCGACCGCGGTGCCGAACGGCGTCATCGACTCGCCGTAGGAGTGCAGGTAGTCCGGGGCGTCCCACTGCATCTGCTTGGGCCCGGCGATCATCACCGACGGTGCCGCGTCGACGGCGACCAGCAGCCGCTCGAGCGCATCCGGCGCGGGCGCGGAGTCCGTCGTCAGCAGCCACAGCCAGTCGCCCTCCGACGCCGGCGGGCCGCCCGCCTGCAGGGCGGCCTCGATCCCGGCGCCGAAACCGGCCCGGGCGCCGATCCGCACGTGCTCCGCGGGCGCGCTGGCGGTGATCACGCCGCTCGTCACCGGATTGGCGCCGACCTGCGCGACCAGCAGGCGATCCGGTCGACGCGTCTGAGCCGCGATCGCCTGCAGGGTGAGACGCAGATAGTCGGCGCCGTCTGCCGCGACGAGAATCGCTGTCACGGTGGGCGTCACCTGCCCACGGTACGGGTGTGCCATCGTGCGGCCAGGCCGACCCGCCGGGCACCGCCGCCCGGGCGTCGGTGCTGCGTCGGTGACGGGTCCGGCGGCCGCCGTTCTGCCTGCCTGAGTGGCGAACTCACCCGAAGGCCGTCGAATACGTCTCTTATCGAAAGGCCTTCACGTGCCCCCCGTTCGGAGGGTATTGCAAATCCTTCGGCTCTCTCGACGGCGAAGGAAAGCGGGCGCGGGATCAGCGATCCTCGCGCCCGCTCCAGTGCTGCGGTGTGCGATGTAGCGATGCCCGCTTGACGCGCGGGTCAGCTGGCCTTGCGCAGTTTGCGGCGCTCGCGTTCGCTGAGGCCACCCCAGATGCCGAACCGCTCGTCGTTCTGGAGCGCGTACTCCAGGCACTGGGAACGCACCTCGCACGATGTGCAGATCTTCTTCGCCTCCCGCGTGGATCCGCCCTTCTCGGGGAAGAACGCCTCCGGATCGGTCTGTGCGCAGAGCGAGTCGGCCTGCCACGCCAAGGGGTTCTCGTCGTCGGCAGCGACGCGACGAACCCCCGGGACACCCAGGTTGATCGGATCGACGAACCAGTCGTTCGGCACCGAAGCCTGGAAGTCGGAAACGGTCATAGAAGATCGTCCTCTCACAAATACGTTTCCGAGCCCCGCGCCCGGAAAGCGTGTGGGTAATTACACACATGTCGTTCTCAGGCGTCAAGGGGCGCTCGTTATCCCTCGCGGCGCATTTCGTCGCAGTGCGCCACGCCGTAACACAGAAGATCACGGTCCGGCAACAAGGGCACCGGAAGCCTCTGCGAAGGCCGCATTCAGGGCCGTGAACGGGCGTTTCGTCTTCAGTGCCGCACGGCTCACGGCAGACGCACAACTCTCAACCGCTGCTCGAAGTCCCACGACACGCCGAGGGGCTCCCAGACGCCGGTAACACGATGTTCACAAACGAGAACGGACCGCGCGGCGTGTCGCCGAAAGGATGTTCGAACGAATCAGTGGAACAGTGGTGCGGGCGGCGCTGTCGGGTCGGCGTCGCCAAGTCGAGGTATCGCCGCCGGCAGCTTCAGCCGGCCTCCGCACGTCGGCGGGCGTCCCAGGCGCTCTGCACCATCTGCTGCAGTGTGTGGCGCATGCGCCAGTCCAGGTCGCGCGCCGCGAGCTCGCCGGAAGCGACGATGCGCGCCGGGTCGCCCGGACGGCGCGCGGCGATCTCGGGGGTGAATTCGATGCCGGTCACCTGCGCCATGGTGCGCATGATCTCGCCGACGCTCACTCCGTCGCCCGATCCCAGGTTGTACACGGGTTCCATTGGCTCGCCCGCCGACAGTCGTCGCGCCGCCGCCACATGCGCCTGCGCCAGGTCGGCCACATGCAGGTAATCCCGCACGCAGGTGCCGTCGGGCGTCGGATAGTCGTCGCCGTTGATGCGGGGGGTGCGACCATCGAGCAGGGCGTCGAAGACCAGGGGAAACAGGTTGTGCGGGCTGACGTCGTACACGGCCGGGTCGCCGGATCCGACGACGTTGAAGTAGCGCAGGGAGGTGTGTTGCAGACCGGCGGCGACGTGCTGGTCGGCCAGCAGCCACTCGCCGATCAGCTTGGACTGCCCGTACGGCGACTCCGGCCGCTTGGGGGTGTCCTCGGTGACCAGGTCGGTGTCGGGGGTGCCGTACACGGCGGCGGAGGAGGAGAACACGATTCGCTCGACACCCGCCTGCGCCATCGCGCCGAGCAGCACGGCCGTACCGGTGACGTTCTGCTCGTACGTGTGCAGCGGCCGCTGCACCGAGACGCCGGCGTATTTGAAGCCGGCTACGTGCACGACGCCCTGGACCGCGTGCTCGGTCAGGGTGTCGCTCAGCAGGCGGCCATCCAGGATGGTGCCGCGGACGAGTCGGGCGTCGCTCGGTACGAAGGCTGCTCGGCCCGTGGACAGGTCGTCATAGACGATCGCGTCGATGCCCGCGGCGAGCAGCGCCCGCACCACGTGCGCCCCGATGTAGCCGGCCCCGCCGGTGACCAACCACGTCATGTGCGAAAGCCCGTCATGCGCCAGAGCCTAGGACGGGCCTCCGACGGCTCAGAGCAGGGTCAGCCCGTACGCGGCGAGCAGCACGGTCGCCGCCCCGATGATCGTGGTCGCGAGTGCGATGCCCTCCCAGGCCGGCGCGACGTCGGCAGCGAACTCGCCGGCACCGGCGTCCTCGACGGCGGTGGACGCCCTTGCCGCGTTCAGGCTGCGGTACGAGCCGCGGCGCCGTCCGTCGGCGTCGGTGACGGCGTAGTCGCGACCGTGCTCGATCATCCCCATGTGGCGGTCGCCCGCCCGCCCGATCCACAGGCCCTTGGTGGTGGACCGCCACTCGACCGCGACGGACCGTGCGGCGACGTGCTGGGCGGCGGGCCGCTGCGGGGACGCGGCACCGGCCTGGGTGGAGTCGTCTCGGGTGCCGGAGTCGTCTCGGGTGCCGGGATCGTCGCTCACGAAACTGGTCATATGCATGCCTGCCGTTCCAGTCGGCGGGATGAGGTTCGGCAGAAGAGGCCGAAGGGGCACCCGGAACGGGTGGAAGGAGCCGGTTGATCGCCGTGCTGTTCGGTGCTGCGGGGCCCGGAATCATCGGACCGCTTCGTCGAGGTCCCTGCGTTCCCTGGCCGGGTCCAACCGTATCCGCGTGCCCCCCGAACGGGTACCCCTCGTTACCGGAACGACACGTGAACCGCGGCTGCTGCGCCGCCGTGCGCACGGGTTCTGCATCACGAGACAATGGCGGTCGTGTGCGGCCGGTACGTGGTGACGAGAGCGGTCGCCGACCTGCTGCCCGATCTGCTCGCGGACTCCGGCGATCTGAACGACGACTACAACGTCGCTCCTACGGCGCTCGTGCCGGTGGTGCGCGAGCGGCACGAGCAGCGGGCCGTCACCCGGGCGTCCTGGGGGTTCCTGCCGGGCTGGGCGAAGGATGCGAGGGCCAAGCCGCAGCCGATCAACGCCCGGCTGGAGACCGTCGGGGCCTCCGGCATGTTCCGTCGCGCGTTCGCGCAGGCGCGCTGCGTCGTGCCCGCGATCGGCTACTACGAGTGGACGATCACTGCGGGCGGCAAGCAGCCGCACTTCATCGGCGCACCGGATGCGGCGCTGGCGATGGCCGGCGTGCTCAGCGCCTGGGCCGACCCGGCGCTGCCCCGCGACGACCCGGACCGGTGGCGGCTCTCCATGGCGATCATCACGCGCGACGCGCACGTCGCTCCGGGCGAGGTGCACGACCGCATGCCGGCCTGCCTCACCCCGGACGGCTATGACGAGTGGCTGCGCGCCGACTCGTCGCCCGACCAGCTGCTGCGGCTGCTCGAAGCGGAGTCGATGCAGGTGGCCGAGACGCTGACCCACTACGAAGTGGACCGCGCCGTCGGCAACGTGCGCAACAACTCCCCCGACCTCATCCGCCCCCTGGCGACCGGTTGACCGCGGTCAGGAGGCGGTGAGGCCCGCGATCACGTCGTCGATCACGCCGACCGTCTGCTCCCATCCGGTGACCGCTCGGGTGGGGACACCCAGCGCCTTCACCGGGTAGTCGTTGCCGTCCGGGTCCAGCCGGTCACCGACGAACAGCATCTCGGCCAGCGCGATACCGGTCAGCTCGGCGAGGCGCCGCATCCCGTAGGCCTTGTCGATGCCCCGCCGGGTCACGTCCACCGAGGTGGAGCCGCCGGAGCGCACCTCCAGGTCGGGGACCCGCTGCTGCACGGCGGCCCGCAGCGCGTTCTTCTTGGCGCCGTCGGGGTCCCACGCGGTCTTCTCGGGCAGCGGCGCCTGCTGGCCGAGGGCGGAGTAGGTGATCTGCGACCCGCGGTCCTCGATGGCCGGCCCCCAGGTCGTGGCCGCCCACAGACCCAATCGGCGTGACTCCTGCTCCAGGGCGACGATGGCGGCCTGCTTCTCTGCCTCGCTCAGGTCCTCCGCGTAGACGCGGGAGAGCTGCCCGTCCGTCACCAGCCAGTACTGGGTGCCGCAGGTGGGCATCAGGTGCAGGCGCGCGGCCCGCTCCGGCGGGAGGGCGCCGAGGCGCTCCACGACCTGCCGGCGGAACTGGTCGATCTGGCCGCCGGAGATCACGCACACCGGCACCACGCCGAGCAGGTGCACCAGCGCCTCGCGCACGGGATCGGGCAGCGGCGCCTTGGAGGGCGCCAGAGTGTCGTCGAGGTCGAACGCGACGAGCGCGGGCCGCGCCCCGGTGCCGGTCTGCGCCTGGTCCATCCCGATCACGCTAGACCGTGCCTTCCGGGCCCGTCGACTCCAGGCGGTCGACCCCGGCCGCCCGTCCGAGCCGGTCACGTCGCCGGCGACGGAGCACGGCGGGTTTTCTCACAGGGTCGGCGTCCTGGGCGGCGGACACGCGGGTGAATTCGATATTCGTCCGCGAATTCGCGTCATCCTCTGGTTGACCCTGAGGCGAATTGGTCGGCGAAGCCGTTTCTGAATTGCCGAGCGCGTCACGGCGCGATTACCGTCACCCCTCAGATGCGGACCCGCCGGATCCTTTTCCTTCATAGCGCCTTGAAGAATCAGCCCCGAAGAATCAGCTCAGAGGAATCAGCACATGCAGCACCGAAGCAGCCTTTCCCGGACCTGCGGAGCCGAGTGTGGGGCGGCAGCCGCTCGGCGCGACCGATGACCGGCGCAGGCCGCCACGCCGCCGGGTCGGCACCGTCGGAACCCTCGGAGCGTCAGGGCCGGCACGCGGCGGCGCTGCCGATCGACGCGGTCGACGGCTACGTGCCGTCGTCCTTCACCGCGCCGACCGTCACTCTCCCGTCCGCGCTGTCCCGCACGGCACCGGAATCGAGCAGCCGACGCAGCACTTCGCGCACCGCTCATATCGGACGGGCGAATCCGCCGGCGGACACCGGCATGGCGGCGCTCGCGGTCCGCCCCAGAAGCGCCACGGCCGAGAGCCGCTCCTCGTTCGAGCGCGCGCCGCGCCGCGCGGTGCCCTCGCCAGCGGCTGTGCCGCGCCGGACGCAGCAGACCGCCGACCGCAGGACCCGACAGCAGCGCACCGCGGCCACCTACGCGGTGGCCGTGCTGGGCGTCGTCACCACCGGCGCGATCCTGCTCCCCGGGCAGCAGGCCGCGGCCGGGGCGGGCGTCGTCCCACTGCGCACGGCGACGCCGACCACCCGCATCGACACCGCGTCTCCCGGCCTGCGCGCCGGCCAGGTTCTCGGCTCCTGCCGCCCGATCGGCATCCCCGTGCGTCGAAGCGTCGGGCCCGTGGTCCGCCCGACCATCGGAGCAACGCCGGCCCCGTCCCAGCCCGCACACACCGTGCCCGTTCCCGGGCTCGGCGACGCACCCCGGCCGCAGCCGACTCCGAGCCCCACCCCGACACCGACTGCTGGACCGACCGCCGCACCGACTCCGGTACCGCGCCGATCGGAACGCGACCTGAACGGACAGCTGAACAGCCACCGCCGGACCCATCCGACAAGCCCTGTCTTCCCGAGCAGCCCGGCCAACCCGAGCACTCAGCCCGCACCTGTCGCGTCGCTCGGTCCCGCACCGACCGCAACGCCGACACCGACACCGACAGCCGCGCCCGCGCCCACGGCCTCCGCCGATCCCACGCCCACGCGGACACCGAGCCCGCCAACATCGACGCCCACGGGTACGCCTGTACCCCGCCCGGCACCCACCCACAGCGCGACGCCGACGCCCAGCCCGACAGCGAATCCGATTCCGGCCGCACCGCTCCGCACCCTGGTCCGCCACGTCTCGCCGTCCGCCACCCTGCGTCTCGGCACCGGAGCGTTCCGCTTCTCCAACTTCACGGACGACCTGCTCGGCGTGTCCCTGGGCGGCGCCGGCATCCACGGCGACGGCACCGCGCGCACCATCCTGGAGATGACGCCGCATTCCTCCACAAAGGGCTCCCACGCCTCGCGCGCCAAAGGCTCCACGAATCAGTTGTCGCTCATGCGGGTCGGCGGTTCCCCGAACCTCTCCGATTTCACGTTGCTCGGCACGAAGCAGGGTCATCTCTACAACGGACTGCGATTGTCGAAAACGCATGATGCGCGACTGACGAATGTGCGAGTCAAGGCCATTCCGGGGGACGACCACGTCAATCCGGGCGAGACGTTCGGCATCAACGACTTCCGGACATCGGGGACCGTCTACGACGGTGTGGAGGTGGACGGATCGGGGGTCGGCGCGACCGGGATCGGCACCAACATGTCGAAGGACGTCACGATCGTCGACTCGTACCTGCACGACAACCCGCACAGCGCCGGGGCCGCCTTCTGGGAGACGCACGGCATCACGCTGAAGCACGTGATCTCGACCGACAACAAGACCGGCCTGAACTTCGAGCGAACGAGCGGCTCGGTGCTGATCGACCGGCCCGTCTTCCACGGCAACAAGGTGGACCTGCACATCGGCTCGGACCGCGGCAGCACCCGGTACACGATCATCGATCCGGAGTACTCCGGATCCAAGCTGCGGATCATGCTGCAGCCGCACTACATGGGCTCGCACAACGATCAGAAACGCAGCGACATCCGCGTCCTGGTGCACGGCGTCGATCGCACCGACCAGGTGGTCCAGTGGGTCGGCTGAGCACTCGGAGGCGGCCCGTCTGCCGGTCGGCGGCCCCCGTCCTGCCGCCGGCGGCGCACCTACACTGAACGCGGGGCCGGACCCGGGCCCCTGTTGTCGACCGCCGAAAGGCATGTCCCGTCGTGCCCACCGTGAGGATCCTCCTGCGCGCCGCCTGCCTGGCGCTGACGGTGGCGCTCGGCCTAGGCGGCTGCGCCACCGACCTGCCGGGTCCCCCCAGGCCGACCTCTGAAACACCGCAGGCCACTTCGACACCAGGGCCGACTCCGCAGCCCACGGCGAAGGCGACCGTCCAGACGGACGTCGGCGACATCCCCACCTACTGGGAGCCGAAGGTGACGACCGGGCCGAAGGGGCCCACGATCAGCCAGTTCGAGACCCTCGTGAAGCGGTCCAACCTCTCCGCGACATTGAACGGCGCTCCGGCCGGCCATCAGGTGGCGCTGCGCGCCGGGATCTACACGTTCACGGACTTCGACGCGGGCACCGGCGGGACCTGGAACGGGGTCGCGGCGTGGATCACCGGGCTGCGCGGGTCGGGCGTGGGCCGGACCGTGTTGCAGATGAAGGCGCACACCTCGACGAAGAAGGCGATGATCCCCCGCGCCTTCCCGGCGACCAACCAGCTGTCGCTCGTGCGCCTGACCGGCGACGACCTGACCGTCAGCGGCTTCACCCTTCGCGGCACGAACCAGGGCCACCTGTACAACGGGCTGCGAATCGACCACGCCGACCGGCTCGACGTGCACGACGTCAAGGTGCAGGGCGTGCCCGGCTCGTCGTCGTCACCGCCCGGGGAGACGTTCGGCCTGAACGATTACCGCACGAACGGCTCCGTCTACACCCGGGTGGAGGTGGACGGGGCAGGAGTGGGCGGCGCCGGGTTCGGCGCGAACGTGTCGAAGAACATCACGATCCGCGACAGCTACTTCCACGACAACCGCTACAGCATGGGTGCCACGTTCTGGGAGGTGCAGGGCATCACGCTGATCGACACGATCGCCACCGACAACGGCCGCGTCGGCATCAACCTGGAGCGGGTCAGCGGCGCGGTCAGGATGGTGCGCCCGGTGCTGCTCGGCAACCACCAGGGCCCCATCCGCATCGCCTCCGACCGCGGCAGCGCCAAGGTGACCATCGTGGATCCGGTCTTCTCCGGATCGCACTTCACGGTGGTGCTGCCCCGCACCTACTACGACCGCCCGAATCTGCAGCGACGCAGCGATGTACACCTCATCGTGCACGGCCAGGACCGCACCGAACAGCTCGTGCGCTTCATCGGCGACTGACCCCGGCGGACTGCTCCGCCCGCTGACCCTTCCGCTCCGATCCGCGACTCCTGCCGCTGCGCGCGCAGCCGCACGTGACCGGGACCTGGTCAGACGCCGCCTGCGGTCAGGGCCGTCCCATGCCGGTGTAGCGCCAGCCGGCCGCCCGCCACACCGCGGGGTCCAGCACGTTGCGGCCGTCGATGATCACCGGGTCCCGCACCAGAGCGGCGGTCACCACCGGATCGAGGTCGCGATACTCGCGCCACTCCGTGACGAGCACCACCGCGTCCGCCTCGTGCAGGGCGTCCATCGTGTCGGTGGCGAAGCCCAGCTGAGGGTGGAGCCGGATGGAATTGGGGATCGCCGCCGGATCGGTCGCGATCACGCGGGCGCCAAGGCCGTTCAGCTGGACCGCGACGTCGAGAGCCGGAGAGTCCCGCACGTCGTCGGAGTCCGGCTTGAACGCGAGCCCCAGCACCGCCACCTTCTTGCGGTAGACCGATCCCCCGAGGGCGTCGACGACCAGATCGACCGCACGCTGGCGACGGCGCATGTTGATCGCGTCGATCTCCTTGAGGAACGCGACGCTCTCGCCGCGGCCCAGCTCCTCCGCCCGGGCGGTGAAGGCCCGAATGTCCTTCGGCAGACATCCGCCGCCGAAGCCGATGCCGGCGTTCAGGAACCGACGGCCGATGCGGGTGTCATGACCGATCGCGTCGGCGAGGGCGGTGACGTCGGCGTCGGTCACCTCCGCGATCTCGGCCATCGCGTTGATGAACGAGATCTTGGTCGCCAGAAAGGCGTTGGCCGCCACCTTGACGAGTTCCGCGGTCGCGTAGTCGGTCTCGACGACGGGGGTGCCGGAGGCGAGCGCCGACGCATACACGGTGTCGAGGGCCGCCTTCGCGTGCTCGCGGCCGTCGTCGGCCGGCAGCCCGTACACGAGGCGGTCGGGCGAGATGGTGTCCTGCACGGCGTAGCCCTCGCGCAGGAATTCCGGGTTCCACGCGAG
Source organism: uncultured Amnibacterium sp. (assembly GCF_964250715.1). GTDB lineage: Bacteria > Actinomycetota > Actinomycetes > Actinomycetales > Microbacteriaceae > Amnibacterium. The sequence continues at coordinate 158,527 of NZ_CAXUGX010000001.1, read as the reverse complement.
GATCGCCCCGGTGCCGGCGGTCTGCAGGCGCTCCGCCAGCCGAGCTGCGGTGCCCACCGGCACCGTGGACTTGCCGGCGACGAGCGAGCCGGCCTTCAGGTGCGGCAGCAACGACTCGATGGCGGCGTCCACGTAGGTGAGGTCGGCCGCGCCTCCGCCCCGGGCCTGCGGGGTGCCGACCGCGACGAAATGCACCTCGGCGTCGGCAACGAGGGCGATGTCGGTCGAGAATCGCAGCCGCCCCGAGCCGATCGACGCGCGCAGGATGTCGGCCAGCCCCGGCTCGAAGAACGGCGCGCTCCCCGCCGACAGCGCCGCCACCTTGGCGCCGTCCACATCGATGCCGACGACGTCGTGGCCGAGTTGGGCCATCGCCGCCGCATGCACCGCGCCGAGATACCCGCACCCGATCACCGATAGCCGCATGCCGTCCTTCTCGTCTCTCCGCGGGTTCGACTCGGACACGAGCCGAACCAAGTCAAGCGGATGGCGGCGCTACCCGGTGACGACCTGGATCATGGGGCGGTATCCGGGGCTCCCGAACGGGCGATGTCTCCCATAAGATGGCGATGCAGTTGTGTTGAGCGTTGTGCGACACGGAATCGCCGCGCGAGCGGTCGGACGTTTCTTGGAACGCGTATAGGCAGCGTGATGCGACCGCCGCGGTAGGCGCGGCGATCCCCAAGAGGTACACCTCACAACAGTGACACCTCAATGATTGTGGAACGAGAACAAAGCATGGCAACCGGCACCGTCAAGTGGTTCAACAGCGAAAAGGGCTTCGGCTTCATCGCTCCCGACGACCAGGGTCCCGACCTGTTCGCGCACTACTCCGCCATCGACGGCCGCGGCTTCCGCAGCCTGGAGGAGAACCAGCGCGTCGAGTTCGAGGTCACCCCGGGCACGAAGGGCCCCCAGGCAGCGAACATTCGCCCGCTCTGAGCGGCGGAGTGGAGGAGGGCCGGCGGTTGAACCGCCGGCCCTCCTCCATTTTCAGCCCCACACACCCGACCCGCACAGCAGGACAGCAGGACAGGGTCCCGACAGCAGGTCGCCGGTCGATAGGGGACCTGCCTGAGAGACCTGGTCCTGCTGTCGTGCTCGGGATCGCCGGCAGGGACTCGGCAATCGGTGACGGCGAACGCCGCCCACCGGAGTCGGCGAGCGGCGTTCGGGGTGGACCCGCGCGGGTCAGGCTCGGGTGCCCGGCGTGCCGTCCTCGTAGTCGATCTGCTCCTTGCGGACGTCTTCGGTCACGTTCTGGTTCTCGGTGACGACGTCCTTCTCCAGGCGGACCCGCTCCACGGGCACCGTCTCCTTGTCGACGACGACCCGCTCCTCGTTCAGCGTGACCTCCGCCTGCTCTTCCGAGAGGTCGGCGCCGCGGTAGGCGTCGGCCGCGTTCGCGTCGGTGATCGGTTCGCGTTCGACGCGGACCTCCTCGTGCGTCACAGGCACGGTCACGCTCTGCTGCTCCGTCACGATGTACTTGCGCAGGCGGGCCCTGCCCGTCTGAACGGACTGGGTGCCGACGTTCAGGCGCTCCTCCGAACGGGTGATCGCGTCGTCGGTGTTCGGGCCGGACGTGTCGTGCCCTCCGGCGGTGTCCGACACGACGGTCGCGTCCTGCACCTCCGTACTGCCGCGGCTCGCGCCGTCGTCGATCTGCACGCCCTGCACGGACGTCGCGCCCTCGGTGCCGGTGTAGTCGGAGGTGCTGCTGTCGCTGTAGTCGCCAGCCGTCGCCGTCGTGCCGACGGAGTCGGTGTAGGCGCCGCCCTGCTCGTAGTAGCTGTAGAGGCGGTCCTGCTCCTCGGGCGAGAGGTCCTGGTCGGGGTCCACCCGGGGGGCGTCCTTGATACGGTCCTTCGCGTAGGAGACGTGCAGGGCCGACTGGTCCCAGGTCGCGTCCCCGATGGGCACGAGGGTCTCGGAGGTGCCGAAGAGGCCCGTCTTCACGCTGACCCAGCTGGGGTGGTTGTCCTCGGAGTCGAGGTACACCTGGCCGACCTTGCCGACCTTGTTGTTCTCGGCGTCGACCACGTCGGCTCCGATGATCTCGTCGATGTCCGGTGTTGCGATCATGCGTTGGTCCTTTCTGTGGGTCGTGAGACAACGCTGGCCGGGTCGCCTGACAGCCCTGTGGGCGGCACCTGCAACCGTCCTGAGCGTTCGGTTAACGACCGGTGCAGCAGCGCGGTTCGTCGTCGGGGCCGGCCGGCGGAGGAGCCGTCGCAAGCAGCCGTCGCGATCAGCCGGCCGAGTCCCGGGGCGCCTTCTTGTCCGGACAGCTGCTCAGCACGCGTTCGATCGCGGTCCGCTCCGCGCGCGTCACCCATAGGTGGTAGGCGGCCTTCACCGCCACCTGATGTGCCACATAGGTGCAGCGGAACGCCTTGTTCGGCGGCAGCCAGGTCGCCGCGTCGCCGTCGCCCTTCGACTCGTTGGTGGGACCGTCGACCGCGAACAGGTTGACCGGATCGTTGGCCAACGCACGACGCTGCACGGCCGTCAACTGCTGCGCGCCGGTCTGCCACGCCTCCCCCAGCGCGACGACGTGATCGATCTGCACCGCGGTGCTCGTGCTCTGGCCGCGGCGGAACCGGATGACGGCCCCGGTGTACGGGTCGTGCAGGGTGCCGGTCAGCACCCGGCAGCCGGTGCCGGTGATCCCGGTCAGGTCACGCCGCAGCACGTCGTTGCGGGTGTCGCAGCCGTTGCGGTCCACATCCGACCAGGCGGGCCCGAAGTCGCGCACGCGGTCGTACCCCGTCAACGGCGCCCGCCCCTTCACCGGCAGCGTCGCAAGCAGTGCGAGCGCGGTGCCGGGCGGGTGGCTCGCCGCGGAGTCGAGGAACGGAGCCGTACTCTGCGTCGCACGCGGCGCCGACGAACCCTGCACTGCGCGCGGCGCGGAAGAACCCGGGGTCACCCGCGGTGCCGACGAGGCGGCGGAGCGCCCGCCGAGCACCGCCAGCGCCATCACCGCGAGCACGATCATCAGAACCGCGCCGACGCCGGCGCCGTGTCGGGATGTGCTCACGCGATACGGGTCTGCCCGCACTCGGGGCAGGACCAGTAGGCCGCCCCGGTGGGCGTGACCTGCGGCTCCATCCGGTTCAGGCACGCCTCGCAATTCGGTGTGTCCAGGGAGGCGTCGACCGGGTCGAGCGAAACGGGCGCAGACTCGGGCCCGGGGCCGGGCAGTTCCGAATCGCTCACCCGTCGATGGTCCCCCGCACCGCCGACGACGCCCGCGGACGGCTGCGGCGTGTCGCGCCTGCCCGGCCCGGGCCGCTTGCGTCGGGCTCGTCTGTAGTCCAGAGATCCGCCGGGCCTCAGGCCCCGTCTGCCCCGATCGCCCGCTCGAGTGCTGCTGCGAGCCGCGTCGCCGCCGCCCGTGTCGCCTCGACGGCCTGGCGGTGCACCCGCTCGCTCTGCCCGTGCCCGTCCGGCACGGTCAGGTGATCGACCGGCTCCACCCGCCGACGACCCCACCGCCGCGGCGGCGCCGGTGGCTGCGGGGCGTAGCCGCGCTTGCCGTGCAGGCCTTGGGCGAGCGACACGATCGAGCGGTCCCCCGAGGTCGCACGGTCGTCGGCGAGCAGCTCCGCGAGCTGGGCGGCCTCCGTGATCGTGAAGATCTTCGCCTGCGATCCGGGTGCGAGCCGGGCCGCGATCGACCGCTGCTCGCGCTCCATGGTCAGGACGAGATCGCTGGCGGCGACGAGCTCGGCGGTGAGCCGGCGCGACCGGTGCGCCTGCACCCAGTCGCCGTCGTCGTCGCGGTCCAGCAGCGTGGCGGAAAGGGCGCACATGGCCGCGTCCTGCTCGGCGAAGGTGCCGGCGCTCCGCACGGTGAGGTGGGCGAGCGCGGGCGACCCGGCGAACGCGCGCTGCAGCGTGCGTTCGGCCAGCGGCGACCGGCAGATGTTGGCGGTGCAGACGACGAGCACACGAACCTGGTCGCGCTCGTCAGTCATCGCTCCCCCGTCCTCGCTCCCCCGTCATCGCTCGCCCGGCATCGCTGACCGGCCTCCGACTCCGACTCCGACTCCCGGCCCGCGCCGCGCGCCCTCCGAACTGGTGACAGCGGTGCGGAGGGGTCCGGCGGGCCCGCTCCCTACGATTATCGGCGTGTCGAGCCGGTCGGATGTCGTTCCGCGAGCGGGCGACCCTGGGCCGCCCGCCGAGCCGCGCGTCGTCGTCGCCGCCCTGACCTACCGGCGGCCGGACGACCTGGCCGCGCTGCTGCCAGCGATCAGCAGTCAAGCGCGATCGACCGGCGGCCCGGTCGAGGTCCTGATTGTCGACAACGACCCGCAAGCAGGGGCCCGGCGGCAGGTCGAAGACTTCGGCGGCGGCGTGCGCTACCTGCACGCGGCGGCGCCCGGCATCGCCGCCGCCCGCAACGCGGCGCTCGACGCGGCGGTGGACGCCGACCTGCTCGTCTTCATCGACGACGACGAACGTCCCGTCGAGGGCTGGCTGACACTGCTGGTCGCCACCTGGCGGCGAACGCGGGCAGCGGCGGTGATCGGACCGGTCGTGTCGACCTTCGACGAGCAGCCGTCGCCGTGGGTGCAGGCCGGGCGGTTCTTCAGCCGCAGGCGGATGCCGACCGGAACGCAGGTGCAGGTCGCCGCCACCAACAATCTGCTGCTGGATCTGCGGGTCGTGCGGGGATACGCGCTGCGCTTCGACGAGCGGTTCGGCCTGACGGGCGGCTCCGACACGCTGTTCACGCGACAGTTGTACGCCGCGGGCGGGCGGATGGTCTGGTGCGACGAGGCGATCGTCACGGACGTGGTGCCGGCGTCCCGCGTCAGCCGCGAGTGGGTGATGCACCGGGCGTACCGCAGCGGCAACAGCGACGCACTGACCGCCGTCGCCATGGCGAGCGATGCGGGCCGCGCCGCCGTCCGGCTGCGGTTCCTCGCCCGGGGCGCCGCGCGGGTGGTGGCCGGAGCGGTCCCCGGTCTGATCGGCCACCTGACGGGGTCGCTGCCGCTGGCGGCTCGAGGATCGCGGCGTCGTGCTCGCGGCGCCGGCATGCTGGCGGGCGCCCTCGGCCGCGCCTATGTGGAGTACCGCCGCAGCCCGAGCGCCGCCGACGAGGTCGCGCGGTAGCTCTGCCTTCGCGCGGTGGGTGTGCACACCGCGCGAAGGCCACAGGTACCGCGCGAGATCGGACTGACGGGCTGTCAGGCACCCGGCCGCGCGCGGGGGCGGCCGACTCGGCGCAACGCGGTCTCGTACGCCTCGATGTGCTGATGCGCGATCGGGCCCCAGTCCCGGTCGGTCAGCCCGGGCTGCGCCGTCGTGCGGGCGCGCACCCGCGCGAGGGCCGACTGCAGCTCCACCGCGGTCAGCTGCACCCCATAGGTGGGCAGCCAGTCGGCACCCACCTCGGCCTGCAGCCACTCCGTCGTGTCGGCGCTGGGCATCAGCACGGGGCGTTCGAGGGACAGCGCCAGCAGGGCCGCTCCGGAGTTGTGCACCGAGCGGTAGGGCAGCACCACCAGTTCCGCCTCGCCGATCTCGTTGCGCAGGTCGTCGTCCGGCAGGTAGGCCCAGTGCGCCTGCACGCGGGGGTCCTGATCCACCAGGGACCGCAGCGTGGTCGTCAGGGCGGCGTCCTGCGCACCACCGACGATGTGCAGGGACGCCCGGGCGTCGCGCACGCCCCGGAACGCGTCGATGAGCTCTTCGATCCCCTTGTACGGGCGGACGAGACCGAAGAATAGGAGGCGCCCGCGGACCGGCGAATGCGTCGGCGCTGCGAACCAATCGCGGTAGTGGCCGTGCAGAATCGTGCGCGTCACGGCGCCGTCCGGCATCGGCGTGAACGGGTTCAGGCGCACCCGCACCGTCACCCGCCGATCGAGTGCCCGCAGCAGCATGCGCTCCACCGAGCCCCCGCGCTCGTGGCTGTCGAGGTTGTGCACGGTGCGGACCACGGCGACGCCGGTGGCGGCGATGCGGAGCAGGAACAGCAGGAACGCCGCCCGGCGCAGCGCGGTGCGCAGCGGACTCGAACCCCGTACCAGCCGTTCCGGCCAGTGCACATGGAACACGTCCACACGGCCGAGCAGCGCGGCCCGCCAGCCGAAGCCGACGACGCGCAGATCCGGGTCGGCTCGGCGCAGCGCGTCGACCAGTTGCAGCAGGTAGGGGTTCGTGGCGGCGCTGCGCTCGGGGAACGACTGCAGCACGGTCAGTCGGGCGGCGCGATCGGTCACGGTCGCGGACGGTCCCGGACGGAGACGGAGACGGTCACGGCGTGGTCACGGGCGCCGTATCCGCTGGTGCAGCCGCCGCGAATGCCGGAGCCGGATGATCGTCAGAGGCGGTCGGCGCGGCGGCCGCGGAGCCGGAGCGCACCGTCGAGGGCCGCGTGCGGCGGAGAGCGCGGCGCGGGCGCGGGCGCTCGAAGACGATGCCGGTCAGCGTCACCCCGGCTAAGTGCGCGGACTCGACACTGCGGGTGACGTCCGCCGCCCGAGTGGCACCGCCGTGAGCCACGAGGACCGCCCCGTCGGCGGCCAGGGCCAAGGCCACGGCGTCCGGTCCGGCGAGGACGGCGGGCGCCTGGATCACGACCAGGTCGAACCGCTCGGCGAGCTGTGCGATGAGCCGGCGTGCGGCGTCGGACCCGAGCAGTGCGCCGGGGTCCGCAGGCGGAGTGCCTGCGGCGAGCACGGTGAAGGCGCTCCCTTGCTGCACCGCATCCTGCAGCGACGAGGTCCCCTGCAGCACCTCGGCTAGGCCGAGCCCGGGCTGCTCGGCGACGGGGCGACGCAGGTCGGCATCGACGAGCAGCACCCGCTCCGACCGCTCGGCGCCCGCCTGCGCGATTCCGCGCGCAGCAGCCGTCACGCTGTCGTCGTGGCCGGTACCGGCGACCACCAGCGTACGAGGACCGGCGCCGGGCACCCCCAGATGCAGGGCGACCGTGCGGTACGCGTCGCGCGCATCGATATCCGCCGTCGGGTCGGTCGGCGGGACGGCGCCGAGGAAGGGCACGCTGTCGGCGCACGCCACGCCACGCAGCTCCGCGACCGAGGTCACGCGCGTGCCGACCAGCTGGCGGGCGATGGCGTACAACAGCCCGAGCAGCAGACCGATCAGTGCGCCGGTGGCCAGGATCAGGTGGAGGTTCGGCGACGCCGGCGCCGAAGGCAGCCGCGGTGCGGTGATCAGGTGCACGGTGAGGGCCGGCACGACCAGGCCGCTCCCGTCGATGACGCGAGTGGAGAGCACTGCCTGCTGGCGCGACAGGGACGTCCGCACCGCGTTCGCGAGCCGCACCGAGTCCGCGGGTGTACCGGCCAGCGCCCGCACCGTCAGCACGACGGTGTTCGTGCCCACGTCCACCGAGACCCGCTGCGCCAACTGCGCAGCGGTCGCCCGCAGGCCCAGCGCGGTGATGACGGGGTTCAGCACGGCGGGCGTCGCGCCGATCTTCGCGAGCGACTGCACCGCGGTGTCGACGTAGTGCGAGGACTGGATGACCCCGCCGCGGCTGCCCGCCTCGTCGGCGGACACGTAGACGGTGCTGCGGGATTCGTAGAGCACGGGCCGCGTGGCGGCGAAGCCGAGCGCGCCGAGAAGACCGACCAGCACCAGGGCCATGCCGCCGCGCCAATATTTCGACAGCGCCAGTAAGAATTGGTCCGCGGTCATGTGCTGGGGGAATCCTTCATCGGGCAGGAAATACCAATGGTAGGCGCGCCACTACTGCGCCGAGAAACGAATGCCACCCCAGTGCACGGGACACCGCGGACCCGGCCGTTCACCCCGAGGGAATTACCACGCTGTCATTCGCGGCGGCGGACCGGGATCGGTGCGCGAGACCCAGCCCGAGAGCCAGTACGAGAATGGGCGTCGACCCGTACAGCGGGTTGAAGAAGCAGTTCCACAGCGAGTCGACCACGAGGAACAGCACGACTCCGGATGCGGTGCGCCCGGCGATACCGTGGCCGACCACGACCAGCAGCAGCACGACCAGGATCACGCCGAATGCGATGCCGGCGAATCCGGCATACGCCCACAGGTCGCCCACCGACGAGTGCAGTTCGATCTTGGACCGTCCGAACAGGAAGTGCTCGACGTAGCTGTCATTCGTGGAGTCGTAGTGCAGCCGAGCCATGCCGGCCTTCGCGGTCTGCACGTCGGCGTTGTTCGCCTGCGTGCCGCCGCCGAAACCGAACGGCCGACTGAGGAACAGCGCGGCGGTGCCGCCCATCTCGGGGCGGCCGCCCGCGATGATCGACCCGGCCCGCCGGATCTGATCGATTGAGCGCTCCGCGGTGTGCGCACCCAGCAGACCGCTGACCAGCAGCGCCGTTCCCGCGTAATAGACCGCGACGGCGACGACGCCGAAGAGTCCGATGACCCGCGCTGCGGCACCACGGCGCCGTCTGCGAGCCGGCAGCAGTTGCCAGGCCACGAGCAGGGCGGCGATGACGAACTCGCCGAAGTAGGACCGGGAGTCGAGCCCCGCCGAGACGGCGCCGAGCGCGACCAGTACGGCGATGTCGACCCATCGACGCCCGCTGCGATGCGCGAGCGACAGGGCGATGATCGCGACGGGGATGGCCAGGGCGAACTTCCACGCGTTGACGCCGAACGGGTCGGAGCGGGTCAGGGCCGCCACCAGCATGCCGATGCCGTAGACCAGGCCGACGAGCCACAGCGGCAGCACCTCGCGCGCCCAGACGAGCACGCCGATGGCGACGCCGGCCCCGGCGATCAGCACGGTGTCGGCGACCAGGCTGTTCATCGTCCACGCGTGGTCGGCGCTCGCCGCGATCGTCAGCCACACCGATGCGATCGCCGCGACTGCGCAGCCGATGCCGATCCAGACACAGCCGACGGTGCGTTTCAGCGCCGGCAGCCAGAGGGGCGCGGTCAGCAGCGCGGCGACGTGGCCGAGCGTCACCCCCTCGCCCAGGAACTGCCGCGACGCGAGGAGGAACAGCGTGATGAGGGCGGCGGATCGGGCGAAGCGCAATCCGGTCGGCGACTCGACCGGCGCGGTGACCTCGCGTGTTGATCGAATATCGATCGACATGGATTCCCCCGGATTCGCCGCTCGCGCAAAAACCGTCGTCTGCGTGGAGCGATATGAATGTACTCTGGTGCCCGGGGGCGATTCAAGCGTGCCCGCATTCCTTCGAATTCCAATCCTCTCCCCCTCACGCAGATCACATGTACAGAGGCATATGAGTACCGGTGCAGCGAATGGCGTCGGCGCGATCGCCGCCCGCGGTACCGGCATCACGCTGCTCGGCCAGGCGGCTCGCGCGGTCCTGCAATTCGCCGCCACGGTCGTCTTCGCGCGACTGCTGAGCCCGTCGGATTTCGGCCTGATCGCGATGGTCGCCGCGATCATCGGCATCTCCGAGATGGTGCGCGACTTCGGCCTCTCCAGTGCGGCGATCCAGGCGAAGACCGTCAGCGACGACGAACGCACCAACCTGTTCTGGTTGAACACGGCGCTCGGGGGCGCCTGCGGGCTCGTGATGATCGCGCTCGCACCGCTGATCGTGGCCCTGTACGGCGAGCCGCGACTCACCTGGATCGTCGTCGCGATGTCGTCCGCCTTCCTGGTCAGCGGCATCAACACCCAGTTCCGCGCGGACCTGACGCGGTCGTTCCGGTTCAAGGCGCTGGCGATCAGCGATGTCGTGGGTGTCGGCGGCGGCTTCGCGATCGGCATCGTCTTCGCGGTGCTGGGCTTCGGATACTGGTCGATCGTCATCCAGCAGATCACCACCACCGTGCTCTCGTGCGTGCAGAACGCGATCAACTCCGCCTGGCACCCCGGCTGGCCGAAGCGCCACGTCTCGATCCGGCGGTTCGTGCGGTTCGGGCTGGGCGTGCTCGGCACGCAGGGCCTGTCGTACATCACGAAGAACGTCGACAACGTGGGCGTCGGCGCGGTGTGGGGTGCCGGCCCGCTCGGCCTCTACGACCGGGCGTACCAATTGCTGATGACGCCGCTGAACCAGATCAACGCGCCGATGACGCGGGTGGCGCTGCCGATCCTGTCGCGAGCGACGTCGGATGCGGACTTCTCGCGGTACCTGCAGAAGGCGCAGCTGATCGGCTGCTACCTGACCGCCTCGGTGTTCGCCGTGTCCGCCGGCCTCGCCACACCGCTCGTGGCCGTGCTGTTCGGGCCACGCTGGAGCGGGGTGGCCGGCATCTTCACGGCGTTGGCGATCGGCGGGGTGTTCCGCTCGATCGCGCAGGTGTCGTACTGGATGTACCTGGCCAAGGCGCGCACGGGTGCGCAGCTGCGCATGTTCCTCGCCACCCGGCCGATCATGGTGGCGCTCATCCTCTGCGGGCTGCCGTTCGGTCCGGTGGGCGTCGCGATCGGCCAGTCGGTCGCGTACCTGCTGCACTGGGCGGTGTCGCTCTGGCGCGTGGGTGTCGTCACCGGCATCAGCACGCGGCCGCTGTTCGTCAACGCGATGCGCACCGTGTTCCTGGTCAGCCTGCCGAGCGGCGTGGTCGCCTACCTCGGTTCACTGCTGCCGATCGCCCCCATCCTGCAACTGCTCTGCGGCGGCACCTTCGCCCTGGCGTACTTCGCCCTACTGGCGATCGTCCTGCCGCCCGTCCGTCGCGATGTCGCCACGGTGCTGAGCTTCGGCTCCCGCATGGCCGGCGACCGGGCCGGAGCGGCGTTCGCGCGCCTGCTGCGCGGGTTCGCCCGCGATGCCGACCGTAAGCAGAGGCTGGTCGATTCGCTGGTGACGGCTGCACCGCACCTGCGCGCCGGCCGCTGGATCGTCGCCTCCGGCTCGTCGGCGTTCCACGCCGGGCCCGAGGGACGCGCGGCGCAGCGTGGTGCGGCGGCGCGCGCCGCTTCGCCCGCGGGCCTCCGCCGACGGGCGATCGCGCTGCGCCTGTCCGTCGCCGGCCCCCGAGCGGTGGTGATCGAGAGCGGCGCGGGTGGCGGTGCCGTGGAGGCGCGCCTGACCAAGGACGGCGGCCTCGTGCTGTTCGACCACGCCGGCGGACGGGTGCTGCACGTGCGCCGCGAGCCGTTCGCGCAGCACTACGCCGAGCGGCGGAGCGAGCTGTCGGCATACCTGCCGAACCCCTCCTGGTCGCTCGACCCGTCCGGCCGGGTGCTGACCGAGGCCCTCGCCCCTGGGGTGCCGGCGGGCCTGCTCGAACCCGCCGCGCGCATCGCTCTAGCCCGCAGCGTGATCACGGCATCGGCGGCGGCCGTCGCCGGTCGCAGCTTCGGGGATTCCGGCGGCATGCTGACCGCGGCCATGGGCTGGGCGGCCGCGACCGCGGGCAGTTCCGTGCTGTCGACGACCGACGTGACGGCGCTGCAGGAGCGGGTCGACCGGCTGGCCGCGGCGAGCCCCCTGGCGCTGTCCCACGGCGACCTGACCGGGCAGAACGTGCTCGCGGACGCCGACGGCTCGTGGGCAGCCATCGACTTCGAGGATGCCGGGCCTCGTCCCTACTTCTTCGACGCCTACTCCCTGCTGCTGCGCGACCGGATCCTGCTCGACCAGCTGCGCGCGGGCGCGTTCGCCCACGAACTGGGCGCCCTGCACCGGGCGGCAGAGGTGACCGGACCCGTGGACGACGACCTGCTGATGCAGTGCACCGTGCTGTTGGCCGCGCAGATCCACGCCGACGAGCACGGCGGCACCTTCACCGCCACCCTCGGCCGCCTCTGGCCGAACCCTGCGACCGTGGGCGCGTAGCCCGGCCGTCGTGCGGTAGCTGTGCCTTCGCGCGGTAGGCATGCATATCGCGCGAAGGCCCAAGTACCGCGCGACGTGCGCGGTGCAGCGCGGTGCGCTCGCGGGCTACTTGGCCTTGATGGTCGCTCCGGTCGCCGAGTTGCCGAAGGGGTCGGTGGCGACGACGTGGTACGTGTCGCCCTTCTTGCCGCCGGAGTCGGTGAGCGAGGTCTTCGCTCCGGAGTACCACACCTTGGAACTGCGGTTCACGGTCGCGATCAGGGTCGAGCCGCGGTACACGGCGTAGTTCAGGGACTGGTTGTCCCGATCGGAGTTCAGCAGCCAGGTGACGGTCACCTTGCCCTTGGCGTACTTGGCGCTCGTCGTGAACGCCGTGCCGTGCCGCAGCGGGCCCTGCTTGTTCGGTGCCAGCTCGGGCGGAGCGAACCGGGCCAGGCCCTGTTGCAGGTGCCCGTTGATGTGCTTGAACTCGCCCGCGTAGGCCACGTATCGGCCGGACGAGGCGACGGTCCAGGGGCCCTGGTTCTGACCGGTGTAGGAGCCCGCCTCGAAGTACGGGTACCACTGCAGGATCGAGGGGGCCGGCTCGCCGCCGAAGCTGGAGTACGGCTTCACCTTGTTGGCCTTCAGCTTGTGCGTCGCCGCGGTGGTGAAGGCGAGCGCGCGCTGGAAGTTGTAGGGGACCGACTTGAAGCCGCCGACGTTGCCGCAGAAGTGCGGGTGACCGGCGATGTAGACGACGCCGTTGTTCGCGGTCGCGCCGTAGGTGTCGCCGTGGCAGTCCTCGAGCCACTTGATCGAGCCGTCGTCGAAGCTGGCCGCGAAGGTGCCCTCGATGCGCTTGCCCGGCGTGCCGGCTTTCGGGTGGAAGGAGTAGCCGGTGCCGTAGACGATGCCGTTGCTGGTGCTCAAGCTGTAGACGGCCGCGTCGGGGCCGTTGTTGCCGACGACCGAGTTGAGCTTCCAGCTGAGGTTCTTGCCGACGCCTGAGGTGCTGACCCGCTCGCTGCCGCGCTGCGTCTCGCCGTTCACCTTCGTGAACCGGCCGCCGAGCACCGCGCTGTTGCCTGAGCCGGATACGACGATCGCCTGCACGTTCTCGTTGGTCTTCGGCGCCCAGGCCGTGAGCGAGCCGTTGGTGCGGGTGAAGGCGGCCGCATGCGCGCGGGCCTTGCCGTTGGCGCTCGTGAAGTGTCCGCCGACGTACACGGTGTCGCCGCTCACCGCGACGGCGTAGGCGGCACTGTTGAGGCCGGGGTCGAAGTTGTCGCGCACGTCGCCCGACTGCGAGTCGAAGCCGGCGATGCGCTGGTGCTTGGCGCCGTTCGCGGTGTCGAAGGTGCCGACGGCGTAGATGGTCGCGCCGTCGTCGGAGGCGGCGAGGCCTTTGACGGCGCCGTCGACCTTGGGCGCCCAGGGCAGCAGCTCACCGGTGGAGAGGCGGTAGGCGAGCAGGTCGCGCCGGCTGACCTCGTCCTTGCCGGGCTTCGCGCCCGCGGGGCGGGCTTTGGTGAATTCGCCGCCCACGTAGACGGTGTCACCGACGATCACCTGGGTCCAGGCGACTCCGTTGATCTGCGCGGTGGGCAGGGCGTCGGCGCTGACTGTGGCGGGGCCGGAGTTCTGCGGCCGGGTGTCGGCCAGAGCGGCGGTGGTACCGCCGATGGCCAGGGCTGCGGTCGTCAGGGGGATCACGACGAACGCGATGACGCGACGACGGCGGGAGTTGGGTCGACCCACTGGGGTTCACTTTCGAGAGCGGCGGCCGGGGTGGGCCGCCTCAGGGCGGGTGGGCGGGACGAGAAAAGGAACTGCGGGTGGGCGGGACGAGAAAAGGAACTGCGGGTGGGCGGGACAAGAAAAGGAACTGCGGGTGGGCGGGACAAGAAAAGGAACTGCGGGTGGGCTGGACAAGAAAAGGAACTGCGGGTGGACCTGCGGGCGGGTGAGCTGACGGATATCGGAGACAGCCCGGATCGGCGGGGTGGCCGGAGGATTACCTGGGTGCGGGTCCCTTGAAGGCGACGACGGCGTTGGCGACGGACGTATCGAGGGTCACGAGTACGGTACCCCGCTGCGCGACCGGGATATTGAACACGAAGACGCCGGTGGCGGTTCGGCCGTTCCTCACCGAGTCGGGGAAGGCGCGGCCGCCGGGTTCCTCGAGTTGCGTGGCCGGCGCCCGGTCGGTGCCGGAGTAGGCGTTCACGACGGCGCTCGTCAGGTCGACGGTCGTGCCGGTGGTGTTGCGGATCTGGATGGTGAACTGCACGGAGGGTCCGGCGATCTCGCCGGGTCCCTGCGCCGTGCCGACGACGGCGGCTTGCTTGGTCACTTTGGCGGTGAGGGCCTTGACGATGACGGCCTGCTTCGCGATCTCGGCGGTCGTCGTGGGCTGCGGGGCCGGAGCGGCGGACGACGACTGCGCGCTCGCGGACGGTGCAGGGGCGGACGGCGCCGCGGAGGCCGATGGGGTCGCGGCAGCGCCCGGAGCTGCGGATGTCGGAGCGGCGGTCGACGCTCCGGAAACAGGCGCGGCGGAGGTGGGCGCGGCCGAGATGGACGCGGACGACGTCGGCGACGTCAGCGCCGTGTCGGTGTGCTGCCGTTGTGCGGACACGATGCCGACCACGACGGCGGCGACGATCACGACGGCGAGCGCGGCGATGATCGCGACGGTGCCGCGGCGCGTGCCGGAGGTGGGCTCGGGGTTCTGGTCGGACATCGATTCGGGTCCTTCTTGCTTCGTGTTCGTGCGAAGACGTCAGGCGCCGAGGGCGCGGAGGTCGCGGAACCACTTGGGCAGCGCGAGCAGCAGGTAGGCGGCGTTCGCTGCGAAGAGCAGACCGTAGACGGTGACGAACACCGGCGGCAGTCCGAGCAGCAGGAAGACGTAGACGAGTACGCCGTAGTCGGTCGGGGCGCCGAGCAGCGAGCGCAGCGGCGTGCTGCCGGTGCGGATGACGCTCAGCGTGTCACCGCCGCTGCGGGCCGCCTTCAGCAGGTCGTTCAGGATGAACACGGCGAACGCGACGCTGGCGACGACCATGAAGCCGAGCGGCAGCAGCAGCCAGCCCTGCTGCCGCACGGGCAGGACCCGGAACAGCGACAGCAGCACGGCTGCGTGCAGGGCGGACGACTTGATCGCGTCGACGACGTGGTCGAGCCACTCCCCCGCGGCACTGCCTCCGCCCCGCAGCCGGGCGACCTGGCCGTCGGCGGAGTCGAAGGCGTAGCCGAGCGCGAGCAGCACGGTCACGGCGATGCCGAGCCCGAAGGAGGCGGGCAGCACGGCCAGGCCGGCGATCGCGAGGAAGGTCAGGGCGGCGCTGATCAGCGTGATCTGGTTCGGCGTCAGCCCGGCCAGGTAGGCCCCCGCGGCGATGTACCGGCCGAGGCGCCGATTGACATAGATGGAGTACGCCGGCGCACCCCTGCCGGCGGGCTTCTGGGCGGAGCGAAGCCGGTCGAGCACGTCGCCGTAGCGGACGTGCTCGACCGGCGGGCGCGACGCGGCGCGGACCGTGGGCTCGGCAGGCATTGGGGGGATACCTCGTAGCTGATTCACCACCGGCGGGGGTACGCCGTTGAAGCGGTGAGCGGGTCGACGCGCGGGGTACGCGTCCGTACTCGAGACTAGGCGGCCCGCCGCGGGGCGTGCAGGCCCCCAGTTCGGGTGGCCCGGGCGTCAGGGCGTGGTCGCGACGAAGACCAGCCCGGACCCCGTGAACGTCAGCGCATCCTCGTCGGGGGTGATGTAGACGGCGTCCCCCCGCCCGAGCGACGCGCGGTCGTGCTGGCCGCGCACACCGACTCCGCCGGTCAGGACGAACGCGATCGCCGGTCCGGTCAGACCGAACGTCGCCTCCGCGGGGCCCGACAGCTGATACCCATGGTCGTAGCCGGCTTCGCCGAGCGTCACCTGCGCAAGCACGAACTCCTCGGTGTCGCCGCGGAAGGCGACGACGCCGTCGACGGGCGAGTCGGTCTGCACGATCGGCGCGGGCAGTGACGTGAACGCGACGGTATCGAGCAGCTCGGCGACATCGATGTGCTTCTCGGTCAGGCCGCCACGCAGAACGTTGTCGCTGGCGCCCATGATCTCGACTCCCACGCCGCTCAAGTAGGCGTGGATGCTGCCCGCGGACAGGTACATGGCCTGGCCCTGCCGCAACGAGACGTGGTTGAGCAGCAGGCTGATCGCGATACCGGAGTCGCCCGGGTACTGCTCGGCGAGCGTGGCGACGGTCTGCCATTCGCGGCTGAAGCTGGATCCGGTGCCCGCCGCCGTAGCCGCGGTCGTGATCGCCGAAACCAGCTCCTCGATCTCGGCGCCGCCGGCCAGGATCCACGACACGGCCTGGTGCAGCGGGTTCGCGTCGCCGTCGGCGTCGGCCGGGGTGGTTTCGGGCGTGGACGGGGCGCCGTATCGGCCCACGTCCAGCGCGCTGCCGGTGGCGCCGGCCGCCGCGGGATCGGCGCCGGCCTGCAACTGCTCATTGAACCGGGTGATCGCGGCGCGGTCGGCGCCGGTGGCGAACGCGGACAGCTCGGCCAGCAGCAGGCGCGATTCGCTGACGTGCCGGAAGCCGACGAGAGCCTCGAACGTCTCCGACAGAGCCAGGACCAGCTCGGGCTTGGGAAAGGGATCCTTGTAGTTGCGGCCTGGGGCGTCGACGGCCAAGCCGGCGGCGTTCTCGCGCTCGAAGCCGGCGCGGGCCTGCTCGGCGTTCGGATGCGCCTGCAGCGACAGGGCGCGATCGGCGGCGAGCAGCTTCAGCAGGAAGGGCAGGCCGCTGCGCCCGGCGCCGAGGGCGACCAGCGGCTCGGCCTCGATCCAGGCGTCGAGCGTGGTCGCTCCGCCGGTCTTGCCGGGTTCGAGGATGCGGCTGGGCGAACCGGGGTGGGCTCCGAACCACAGTTCCGCCTCGGGCCCGCCGCTCGGGGCGCGGCCGAGCAGCTCGGCGATCGCGGTGCGCGACCCCCAGGCGTAGTCGCGGGGTTCGTTGCTGATGGCGATGAACATGGGTGTCCTCCCGGGTGGTGCGGCAGACGGCCGCCCCGATTGTCCTCCCACCCGCCGCGTGTCCTCCCACCCGCGGCCGGGCAGGCGTCTTCGCGAGCACGACAGCAGGTCGATGTCCGCATCGCAGGACCCTGGTCGACCACGAACCTGCTGTCGGGACCTGGTCCTGCTTTCGCAACGGGATGGAACTGTGAGGTCACGCCGCCGCAGCAGCAGCGAGGTGCTCGTCAGGAGCGTCGGCATCGGCCGGGCACGGCGCTGCGGTCAGTTCGCGCGGAACCATTCCAGAAGCAGCTTCGCCTCCGTCGTCGAGCTCTGCGCCGCTCCCCTGCCGCTGGTCAGCACGCCCCGATAGCCGGGCATGGTCAGGGACGCGGCCTCGTCGATCTCGCGGTAGCCCATGGACCAGCCGGGGAACTGCCGCCCCTTGACCTCCTCCTCGGCGAGGACCTCGACCTCGACGTGCCTGGGGTCCTTCATGATGCGGTCCATGGTCGCGTGGACCATGTACTCGGGGCCCTCGAGGGCCTGGATGAACTGGCCCTCGCGGTAGAGCAGCATCCCGGTCAGGCCCCGTCTTCGGTTCTTGATACGGCACTCCGTGAGCAACGCCGTCAGATCGTCCGCGTTCAGATCCGTGGTCGATCTGCTGATGTACACGGTGGTGAACACCGCCTCCACCTCCTCTCGCCGAAAACTGCAGCAGTCACGGTAACGCTCACGTCGTGTGTTGCCCACGTCAGCGGCACTTCTGGGGGCAGAAGCGTCTGGTCACCGCTGCGCCGCACCAGTGCAGCTGAGCAGGAGTGCAGTGAGCAGGAGTGCAGTGAGCAGGAGTGCGCTGAGCAGGAGTGCGCTGAGCAGGAGTGCGCTGAGAGGCAGTGCGGCTAGAACTCGTGCAGGTTCGCGCGCAGGCCGCCGTCGCCCCATTCCGCGCGCAGCACGCCGCGGCGGCGCAACACGGGGACGAGCTCGTCGAGCATGCGGTGCAGGGTCACCGGATGCAGGTCGCCGGAGAAGATGAAGCCGTCGTTGTCGGCCTCGTCGCCGAACTGCTCGATGAAGTCGGCGACCTCCTCCGCGGTGCCCACGAAGCCCGACCGGTCGCTGATTCGGCCTTTCTTGGCCTTCGCCGTCAAGAGCTGCCGCAGGGTGGCGTCCGCGAAGCTGTCGACCCGGCCGAGCAGGCCCTTGATCGTGCCGCGCGAGACATGCTCGCCGAAGATCACCGGATCGATCGGACGGTCCAGGTCGAGGCCGGTCAAGTCGGTCTCCAGGTCGCTGGACTGCCCCTCCGCGATCGCCAGCAGCACGTCGTCGCCCGGGTGGAGGGAGGCGGCCACCACGCGATCGGCCTCCTCGGCGCTCGAGACGATCTCGGGCGCGAAGACGAACAGGATTCGAATGTCGGCCGCGGACCGGCCCACGGCTTCGGCGGCGGCGATGATCCTGCCGCGGTAGTCGCGCACGGTCTCGATGTGCAGCGGAGCCAGTGCCAGCTGCACGTCGGACTGGGTTCCGGCGAACGTCAGCCCGCGCGGCGACCCGCCCGGCGACACGACGACGGGATCGCCGTTGTCGAACGGTACCGCGTTCAGCGGACCGGCGAGGGAGAAGTACTCGCCGTCGTGCTGGAACGCGTCCAGACGGTCGCCGTCGGCGAAGCGGCCGGTCGCCCGGTCCTGCACAAGGGCGCCCTCGCCCCAGCTGTGCCAGAGCCGACGCACGACCGCGAGCCACTCCTCCGCCCGGTCGTACGCTGCGTCGTGCCCGAGCGGTTCCAGCCCGAAGTGCCGGGCGCTGCCGGTGTCGGTGACCAGGTTCAGCCCGAACCGGTCGTCGCTCAGGTGCTGCAGCGTGGCGAATTGCCGTGCCGCCAGGTACGGCGGGTAGGCGCCCGCGTTCACGGTTGGGGTGATGCCGATGTGCGAGGTCACGTCGAACAGGTACGGCACCAGCATCAGCGGATCGTGCTTGGGGCCGCCGTATGCCCGCCGGGTGCGCAGGTTCAGCGTCTGCGGGTTCCCCAGCGACAGGGCGTCCTCGATGATCAGCAGGTCGAAGCCGGCCTGCTCCAGCTCGCGCACCGACTGCTGGTACAGCTCCGGCCTGGTCCACCGATGGTTCCAGTCGTAGGTGGGCCTGCCCCAGCCCTGTGGGCCGAAGCCGCGGGCGAAGAACCAGCCGAAGTGCTGCTGACGGGGCATGGTTCGCCCTTCAGGCGGAGCGGACCAAGCGGTCCCGGGCGGTGTCGGCGGGCTCGCGCACCGCCGGCGCACGGACTGCGGCCAGGCCGCGCTGCAGGTCCAGGATCAGGTCGTCCACGTCCTCGATGCCGATCGAGAGGCGCAGCAGGCCGGGGCCGATACCGGCGGTGCGCAACTCGTCCGCCGCGCGATGCGCGTGGGTGGTGGAGGCCGGGTGCAGGATCAGCGACCGCACGTCGCCCAGGTGCGTCATGCGGCTGAACAGCGCGACGGCGTTCACGAAGCGTTTCGCGGCCGGCTCGCCGCCGTCCAGCGTGAACGCGAAGACGGAACCCGCGCCGCGCGGCAGGTACCGGTCGGCGAGAGCGCGGTAGGGACTGGAGTCGAGGCCCGCGTAGTCGACCGAGAGCACCTCCGGCTGCCGCTCCAGCCACCGCGCGACGGCCAGCGCATTGGCGCAGTGCCGCTCGACGCGGAGCGAGAGGGTCTCGATGCCCTGCTGGATGAGGAAGGCGTTGAACGGCGACGGGGACGGGCCGAGCCGTGACGCCACGATGTCCCGCGCGTAGACGATGTAGGCGCGGCGCCCGTAACGCTCCACGTAGCTGGCGCCGTGCAGTATGCGGTCGGGCTCCGTCAGGTGGCGGAACCGGCCGTGCTGGTCCGACGGGCCCTGCTCCTCCGACCGGCCGGCCCAGTCGAACCGGCCGGCGTCCACGACCACTCCGCCGATCGCCGTGCCGTGGCCGGCCAGGAACTTGCTGGCCGAGTGCACCACCACATCGGCGCCGTGCTCGATGGGCCGCACCAGGTAGGGCGTGGCCAGGGTGTTGTCGACGACCAGCGGCAGCCCCGCGCGGTGCGCGATGTCGGCGACCATGCGGATGTCGAGCAGATCGTTCTTGGGGTTCGGGATGGACTCGCCGAACAGGGCACGGGTGGTGGGGCGGATGCGGCGGACCCATTCGGCGGGATCGGCGGCGTTGTCGACGAACTCCACTTCGATGCCGAAGCGGGCGAAGTTGTGCAGGAACAGATTGCGGCTGCCCTCGTAGATGCTGCCGGCGGAGAGCAGGTGGTCGCCCGCCTGCAGCAGGCCGAGCATCGCCACGGTCACCGCGGCTTGGCCGCTGCCGACCAGGATCGCCTCCGCGCCGCGTTCCAGGCCCGCGATCCGCCGCTCGACCGCGGCGTTCGTCGGGTTGCCCAGCCGGGTGTAGGTGTAGCCGCTCTCGTCGCCGTCGAAGCGGTCGCGGGCCTGCTCGAAGTCGTCGAACACGAACCCGGCGCTCAGGTAGATGGGCGGTACGCGCGAGCCGAATGCGGCATCGGGCAGGGCGCCGCCGTGCACCTGCTCGGTGGTGAATCCGCCGACGATCGGCGCGACCCGGCCGCTCCCGGCTGCCGCGGCGTCCACTTCCCCCACGGTCGTTCCCCTCTCGAACAGATGCAATGGATGGAAGGACGGATGCTCGGCCGGCCGCTGGTCAGGCGATCCCCGGCCCCCACCCTGGCATCGGACGACGTTCCGACCCGCCGATCAGCGCTTCTGTTACGTCCCGAGACCACCGTCGCCTGCGGCGCGCAGGATGGCTGAGGCGCGCTCCTCCAGCAGCTTGGCCGCGAGTAACTCACCGCCGACGGGCCCGAAACGGTCGAGCGCTTCAGCGTGCAGACGGGTGACCGTGCTGGACAGCTCCCACGGCACGCCCGCGATGGCGGCGAGCGACTGCAGGGTCTGCAGCTCCTCCAGACATCGGTCGATACCGAAGTCGGTCAAGTAGTCGCCGTGCAGCAGCGCGTCCAGGTGCTGATCGATGAACGCGCTGCCGCCCGGGCCGGCGGCCAGGGTTCCGCGAAGCACCTGCGGTGCCAGCCCCAGCCGCTGCCCGAGCAGCAGCGCCTCGGTGACCGCGACCACCTGGCCGAACCACAGCAGGTTGCCCAGCAGCTTGGCGGTCTGTCCCGCGCCGACGCTGGTCCCGACGTGGTCGATCCCGGCAGCCGGGCCGAGCAGGGCCAGGATCGGCCGCACCCGGTCGAGTACCGCTGCCTCTCCACCTACTACGAACCGCAGCGACCCGTCGCGCGCCGCGGCGACTCCCCCGATCATCGGCGCGGCGATACTCGCCACGTTCCGGTCGGCCGCCTCGGCGGCCAGGCGCTCACTGATCCGGGGGTCGCCGCTGGTCAGATCGAGCCAACATGCCCCGGGCGGCATGGACGCAAGGAGCCCGTCCGGGCCGCTCATCGCCGACTCGAGTTCGACCGGGCCGGGCAGGACGGCGATGATCACATCGACGTCAGCGGCGAGCGTCGGAGCGTCGGCGACGACATCGAGGCCGGCGACACGCGCAGCCCTGATCGCCGCTGGGTCGAGGTCGTACACGCGCACCGGCACCGCCACGGCCAGCCGCGTCGCGATGGGGAGCCCCATCCGGCCGACTCCGAGTACGCCGATGCGGTCGATCGCCGGTTCGCCGACAGGGATCATGGGCGCCGTCACCGCGACGGGTGGCTGCGCGTGCCGGGGGCGGGTCAGGAGATCAGCCGCACCGGGCGGGGTTCATCCGCCGTCGTCGGCTGGGCGCCATCACCGGCCTCCACCTCGGCGCGGATCCGCTGCGACTCGGCCAACGACGACCTGATCAGGGGAAGCGCTCGCTCCAGCGCCTTGTCGATGCGCTCGGTCAGGCGGGCGCCGCTGACGGCATGATCGGTGAAGTCCGAGTCGTGGGCGTAGACCCCGACCGGCAGCGTGAGCGCCTGGAAGAACCCGAACAGCGGCCGCAACTGGTGCTCGATGATCAGCGAGTGCCGCTCGCTGCCACCGGTCGCGGCGAGCAGTATCGGCAGATCGACCAGGGCGAACTGGTCCACGAAGTCGAAGAGATGCTTGAACAGTCCCGTGAACGACGCCCGGTAGACGGGTGTGCCGACGATCAGCACGTCGGCGGTCTCGATCGCCCGCAGCGCGTCCTCGACCGGCGCGGGCAGATCGGACCGGCGCAGCGCCCCGGCGAACTGCGGCCCAAGCTCGTCGATGCGGATCAGCCGCGACTCGATCGGCAGCACCCGGCCGAGCGACCGGGTGATCTCGCTGACGAGCGCGGTGGTCTTGGACGGATGATGCAGGCTGCCGGAGACGGCAACGACGCGGGCACGGGTCATAGGGGCGCTTCCCTCGGTTCGGTGGACCCTCCGACGATAGGAACCGAGCCGGTGCGCCCGCCGCACCCGCGTCACACCAGGACACAATCGTGCCCGAGAGGATCACCCGCTGGTCGGTCAGTAGGGCGAGGATCCGACCGCTCCACCTGATCGACACGGATGTCGGTGAGTGAGAACGCGGGGTCGAGGCTCAGTGGAGCGTCAAGCAGCTCATCACTGCGCGACCCGGGCGTCCAACTCCGCATGCACTCGGGGAGCGACCTCGGTGCCGAGCAGTTCGATCGAGCTGAGCACCTGGGCGTGGGGCATACCGCCGATGTCCATCTGCAGGAAGTGACGGCGGTGGCCGAGGTGGTGGTGCAGGTCGATGATGCGGTCCGCGATCTCGGACGGGTCGCCGGCGAACACCATGCCGCCGGGCGCGTAGCCGGCCTCGACCTCGGCATAGGAGCGGGGGGCGAACCGGCCGGAGGCCGCGTACGCCGCCGACTCGTGCCGGAAGAACGTCTGCTTCGCCGCGGCGCCGTCGCGGCCGATGAAGCCGTGGCCGGCGACCGAGATCGCCAGCTTGGACGGCTCGACCCCGGCCTGCTCGCCTGCCTGACGGTAGAGGGTGCCCATCTGACCCCAGTACTGCGGAGTGCCGCTGAGGATGCCGTACGAGACCGGCAGGCCGGCGCGGGCGGCGCGCACCGTGGAGGGCGGATTGCCGCCGGTGCCGAGCCAGATCGGAATCGGCTTCTCGGGTCGCGGCACGATCAGCGCGTCCTCGAGGGGCGGGCGGAACGGCGACTCCCAGCTGACCCGTTCGCTGTCGTTGATCGCGAGCAGCAGCCCCAGCTTGTCGGCGTAGAGGCGGTCGTAGTCGCCGAGGTCGTGGCCGAACAGCGGGAACGAGTCCGTCGACGACCCGCGCCCGGCGATGATCTCCACCCGGTCGCCGCTGACGATCGCGGCGGTCGCGATCTGCTGGTACAGCCGGATCGGGTCGTCCGTGGACAGCACGCTCACTGCCGTCGAGAGGGTGATCGTCGACGTGATCGCTGCGGCGGCATTGATCACGGACGCCGGCGAACTGACGGGCATCGCCGCGGTGTGGTGCTCGCCGACGCCGTAGAAGTCGAGGCCCACCTGCTCGGCGAGCCTGATCTGCTCCAGCATGTTCCACACCGCCTGCGCGGTGGAGACGACCTCGCCATCCGGGCTGCGTCCCGCGACGCCGAAGCTGTACGCCCCCAGCTCGAAGCTCATGGACGGCCCGCGCTGACCGGATCGCGTCGCTCGTCGTTCACGGACGCCGCGCAGACCTGCAGCAACTCCCGCAGCCGATCGATCTCGCCGGGCCCGAAACCGGTCAGCATGCGGTCCTCGACCGCTCGTGCCGCTGTGCTCGCCTGCGCTCGGCGCTGCTGGCCGAGCGCCGTCAACTGCGCCGGCAGGGCACGTCCGGCGGGCGCCTGGGCCGGGCGGACGATCAGCCCGTCGCGTTCCATCGCCTGCAGCACCACGTTCATCGACTGTCGGGTGACGAAGGCACTGCGGGCCAGCTCGGAGTTGGAGAGTCCGGGTCGCTGCGCGAGCAGCTCCAGGCAGGAGTACTCCGTCACGCTCAGGTCCAGAGGGCGGAGCACCGCGTCGAGCGCGACGCGCAGCCCGTAGGCCGCTTCCTTCAGCAGGTACCCGACCGAGCCGGCCAGCTGGACCTCCCCGTGTTGACTCATGTCAGAAGCCTGACATACTCCGCGTGTCAGGAAAGTGACAAAGAAGGAGTCATCATGACGGTCACCGGACCGAGTTTCATCGCGCTGCAGGTGCGCGACGTGCCGCGCTCCGCCGCGTTCTACGAGGAGTACCTGGGGCTGCAGCGGCAGGCCGGGCCGCCGAACGCCGTGGTGTTCGACACCAAGCCGATCGCGCTCGCCGTCCGGCCGCCCGACGCCGACGTCGACTTGGACGCGGCTCCGTACCCGGGGATGGGTGTCGCCGTCTGGCTGCACGCGCCCGACGCTCAGGACGTGCACGACGCCCTGAAGGCAGCGGGAGTGCCGATCGTCACGGACCCGTTCGACGGGCCCTTCGGCCGCACCTTCGCCTTCGCCGACCCGGACGGATACCACGTCACCCTGCACGACCGGATCTGATCGCCTGTCCGTCCACCACGCGGATGTCCCGCGCCGGAACGATGCCCGACGCTCAGGCCTCGCGCTGCTTGGGTGAGCGCTCCGCCGTGCGGGCCGGGTCGCGCTCCACGACGCCGCCGATCGCCGCGTCGATGCGATTCATCGACTCCTCCGGGATCTGCACGCCGGATGCTCCCGCGTTGTCGCGCACCTGCTCCGGCCGGGAGGCGCCGACGATCGCGGCGGCCACGTTCTGGTTCTGCAGCACCCACGCGACCGCCAGTTGCGCCATGGAGAGGTGCAACTCCTTCGCGATGGGCTGCAACTGCTGCACGCCGGTCAGCACGTCGTCCCGCAGCCAGCGCTGGATCGAGCCGGCACCGCCCTTCTCGTCCGTCGCGCGGCTGCCCGCGGGCAGGTCGGCGCCCGGCACGTACTTGCCGGTCAGCACGCCCTGCGCGATAGGCGAGAAGACGACCTGGGAGATGCCGAGCTCCTTCGAGGTCGGCACGATCTCGCTCTCGATGACCCGCCACAGGGCGGAGTACTCGGGCTGGTTGGAGATCAGCTGGAACCCCAGATCCTTGGCCAGCGCGGCTCCGGCACGCAGCTGGTCCGCGGTCCACTCGCTGACCCCCACGTAGCGCACCTTGCCCATCCGCACCAGATCGGCGAACGCCTGCATCGTCTCTTCCAGCGGCGTGAAGAAGTCGAAGCGGTGCGCCTGGTACACGTCGACGTAGTCGGTCTGCAGGCGGGTGAGCGACCCGTCGATCGAGTCGAACAGGTGCTTGCGGGACAGGCCGACGTCGTTGTGCTGCTTGGGGCCGGTCGCCCCGAAGACCTTGGTCAGGATCTCCAGGCCCGCTCGACGCTCGCCCTTCAACGCTTCGCCGAGTACCGACTCCGCGCCGGTGTTCGCGTACACGTCCGCCGTGTCGAAGGTGGTGATGCCGACTTCGAGCGCCGCCTTCACGCAGGCGATGGCCTGGTCGTTCTCGACCTGGCTGGCGTGGGTGAGCCAGTTGCCGTAGGTGATCTCGGAGATCTTGAACCCGGAGTTGCCGAGGTAGCGGTACTGCATGTGGTGCGCCTTCCGTCCGAGCCGCAGGCAGGACCGTCCGCGCCTGATGACCGCTTCCGAGGGTACTGAGCGGCAGCCGAACGGCGACTGGACGGCGCGGCGCAGCCGAGGGGTGCCGGTCGGCTCAGCCGAACGTGCCAGGCGCTTATCCGAATGTGAACGAGTAGACCGACAGGCCCTTGGACAGGGTGATGCGCACGGTGTCGCGCGAGGCCTTCGTGTCGTCGACGACGGCCGTGATGTTCGGTGCGCCGGACACCGCGAAGTGCGTAGTACGTCCGCCGCGCTGCACGGTGAGGGTGCCGGTGCCGCCCACATCCAGGTACACCTTGGCCGCGTTGTAGTGCAGTGCAAGGCCGCTGCCGGCGGCGGCGGTCAGCGACTCGCCCGTGATGGTCCATCGGCCGTTGAGCGCGAACTGATCCTGCGGCAGCAGGGCGGCATAGCGGTAGGAGCGACTGCCGGGCGTGAGGATGCCGCCGGCGAAGGTCTGCGCGCGATCGGCACCCAGGTACGCCTCGCGGGTCTGGGCAGGATTCGTCGGCGTCGTGTCGGCCACGTCGGTCGCCTTCGGCAGGGCGACTCCGGGACGCGCGGCGGTCAGCAGGGTGCGGATGTCCTGCTCGGACTGCCCGTAGTCGCCCTCGCCCAGAGCGACGGAGCGGACCGCGCCGCTCGCGTCAATCAAGTAGTCGGCGGGCCAGGCGTCGTTCGCATATGCCTTCCAGGTGGCGAAGTCGTTGTCGAGCGCGACCGGATAGGTGATGCCCAGCCGGGCGGCGCCGGCCCGCACGTTCGCCGCGCTGTGCTCGAAGGCGTACTCGGGGGCGTGCACGCCGATCACGGTCAGGCCGGCCGTCGCGTACGCCTTCGACCACGCCTCCACGTGCGGGATGGCGCGCTGGCAGTTGATGCAGGAGTAGGCCCAGAAGTCGAGCAGCACCACCCTGCCGCGCAGCGCCTTCAGGGTCAGCGGCGCGTTCTGCGCGGTGTTGCTCCACGAGGTCAGGCCGGCGAGTGCGGGCGCGGGACCGCAGTCGGTCAGGCCGGTGGGCGCGGAGGCCACGCAGGTGCTGAGCCTGGCGGATCCACCGTCGGCGCCGCCGCCGGCGCCGCTGCCGAGCGCACCGGGATCGTCGACCGCCCGCTGCAACGCGGCCGTGTAGTCGGGGATGGCCCGCTGGATCGCGTCGGTGACGTTGAAGGTGAGCCCGACCGCGAGCGCGATCAGCACGACGCCCGCCACAACGCGGATCTGCCGCTGCCGGGCACGAAAGGCGCGCACGCGTTCGGCGACGCGGCGTCCGGCGAGCGCGAACACCAGCAGCGGGGCGGCGGAGCCGACGGCGAACGCGAGGGTCAGCACGATCGTCGAGGCGCCGATGCGGGCCGTCGCACCCGCGACCGTGATCGCGGCGAGCACCGGTCCGGCGCAGGGCACGTAGACCGCGCCGAGCGCCAGCCCCAGGCCGAACGCGCCCCGGTCGGTACCGACGTTCCGTCGGGGCAGCCGGGCGAACGGCCGCTCCAGCAGCGCCTCCAGGCGGGGCACGATCAGGCCCAGGCCGATCAGAATCAGCACGACGAGCCCGGCCCAGCGGATCAGGTCGCTCGGCAGGTGCAGCAGCGACAGCACCAGGGTGCCGATCAGGGTGAAGACGCTGAAGCTGACCACCAGGCCGGCGATCACGAGGAACGGGCGCGAGCTGGAGACCTGCGGGGACGCTTGGGCGGCGACCGGACGGGTGGCGACGACAGCGGTGGGCGCTTGGGTGGTCGAACCCCACAGCTCGCTGTTCGGCGGCGCGGCGGGCGGCACCGGCCTTTCGGAGGTCGTGCTGCCGGACGTGGTGGGGCCGGAGGTGGTGCTGCCGGAGGTGCTGGGGCGGGCGGCCTGCGCGCCGGCGGACAGGAAGATGACCGGCAGCACCGGCAGGATGCAGGGCGAGATCCCGGTGATCAGCCCGCCGACCAGGCCGATGAACAGCAGGGTGACGATCACGCGCATCCCCTTCCGGCGTACCGTTCAGCGCGGGCTGGAGCGAACTGTAGGCGCCTCTCCCATGCACCGGGGCGCCCTCAGGTCAGAGCGCGCCCTGCTCCGCAGTACCCGCGGGCAGCGGCGTCATGAACGTGACGACCGCGGGTTGCTGCAGGTAGGGGCCCGCGGCGGCGCCGAGCGCGGCCACCGCCTGGCCCCGACCGTGGGCGTCGAGCTGCTCGCGCGTCGTCCACTTCTCGATCATGGTGATGGTGCCGTCCTCGGCGTCGTGGATGGAGTACAGCTCGCAGCCGGGCTCCGCATGCACGGCCGGGATGGTGGCTTCGAACGCCTCGATCAGCGACTGCTTCGCCCCCTCCTTCGGCGTGAACACGGCGGTGACGATCGTGGGCATGGGTTGTCCTCTCCTTGGCGCGATGGGTCCTGGTGCGGCGGGTCCTGGTGCGGCGGGTTCACCGTACGACGCAACCCGCGCGAGCAGATGTGCGGGACGCCAGATCCGGAACGGCCGGTCTCGCTCAGGTTTCCGGCCACTCCGCCGGATCGCTGCCGAGTGGAGCGGGACCTGCGCGGAACGCGAACTCGACGCCCGCCACCGTGAACGGCGGGTGCAGCAAGTCGGCCGCGCCCCACGGAGTGTCGATCCGGTCGGCGGGCAGGGTCGACGCATCGGCCGATTCCAGGCGGGCCGCCGATGCGGACGGCGCCACACCCTGCAGCGCCGCCGCGGCGCGCGCGAGCGACAGCCGCGCGGTCGTGCCGAGCCCGTCGGCCGCGCGATCGCGCACTCCTCGCAGGACCGCCGCGGCGAGCAGCCAGCCCGTCGCGTGGTCCAGCGCCTGGGCGGGCAGCGGCACCGGCCGGTCCGCTGCCGCGGCCTGCATGCCCGCCTGCGCGATCCCCGTCGACAGCTGTATCAGGGAATCGAAACCGCGCCGGTTCGCCCAGGGACCGGTCCAGCCGTAGGCGGTCAGGGCGACGTCGATGAGTGCCGGCCGTATCCGGCGGCGTTCGTCCGCCGCGAGGCCCAGGTGGGTGAGCGCGCCCGCGCGGTATCCGTGCACGAGCACGTCCGCCTGCGAGAGCAGCCGGTGCAGCTGCGCCCGCCCGCCCGGCTCGCGGGCGTCGAGGCGGGCGGTGCGCTTGCCGAGGGTCATCTCCGGGACGATCGCCGGCTCGTCCCAGTCGGGCGGATCGATGCGCAGCACCGTCGCTCCGAGGCCTGCCAGCACGCGCGTCGCGGCCGGCCCGGCCAGCACCCGAGTCAGGTCGAGCACGCGCAGGCCGGCGAGCGGGCGGCCGGGCTGCGGCTGCCACCGGGATGCGGTGCGCGGAGCCCGACTTCTCGCTGCCGATGCGTCTCTCGCTCTCGGTGCGTTCCAGCCCGATGAGCGGCTCGACCGCGACCGCGACGCCCTGGGGATGTGCGGCCCACGCGGCGGCGCTGCGCATCGTCGCCGCTGCTCCGCCCGCGCCCACCACCGCCGACTCCAGCTCGTCGGCGCCCCACCGGGCGACCGCCTGCTCGACGAGCGCTCGGTCGGCGGCGACGCCGAGTACGCGGAGCGCGGCAGCGCGATGGTGCGACGCATTGGTGTGCAGGCGGATCCAGCCGTCGGCGGTGCGGTAGTCGCCGGCGACCGCATCCCAGGGCGAAGGCAGCTTCCAGCCGACCGGGCGCAGCGCCTGCACGAACCACGCGTCGGCGAGGGCGCGGTCGACGACCGGCGCGGTGTTCTGGCCGGCCAGCGCGGCGGTCTGGTCGGCGACTGCGCAGATCGCAGCGGTGGCGAGCGCAGAGATCGGGAAGACCGACCGCAGTTTGCCCGAGCCGGTCACCTCGGCTGCCGGAGGCGTGTGCAGTGCAGCTCCGATCTGCGTGCGCAGGTCGGTGAGCGCCGCGTCGTCGGCCGTCATGCGATTCCGCTCAGGTGCCGCTGCTCAGGTGCCGCTGCTGAGGCCCGCGGAGCTGAACGACGACGGGTCGAAATCGGCGAAGGCGGCGGCGAGCGCGATGCCGATGACCGTGAAGGTGATGATGAGCACGAGCAGGTACACCGCGAAGTAGACCCAGGTCGGCGCCGAACCGCGGTGCACCCGCCGTCGCAGCACCACGGCGCGGCCGATCATGTACGTCGGCTGCAGGAACGCCCACGCCCAATGGAACGGCCGCACGATGCCGACGGCCCGCAGCGCGCGGTGGTCGAGGGCGGCGAACACCACCGTGGCGGCGATGGCGAGCACGCCGATCAGTTGGGAGAGGAGCAGGCCCGCGTTCGAGAACTGGCGCAGGGTCGCCGTGGGGTCGGCGGCCGAATTCAGGCTGTTCTGAATGAACGCCTGAAGGTCGAGCAGCGGGAGCGAGATCAGGGTGACGAGCGGCAGGAACGCGAGCAGCCAGGCCCACAGCGTGTTCACGCGCGCGCCGTCCGGCAGGGGCGGCTGCTCGATCGCGGCCGGTGCGGCAGCGGGTCGCGTCTCGGCGGTGTGCTCGGTCCAGGCGGTGCCGTCCCAGTACCGCTGACGGCCGCTGCCGCTCGGATCCGGGAACCACCCCGCGGGCGGCAGCCTGGTCGGCTCACTCACGGTCGCTCCCCCTCCGGTACCCGAGCGTCCATAGTGACTGAGCGGCGCGGGTCAGGCGGCGCCGTCGAACATGGAGGTGACGCTGCCGTCTTCGAACACCTCGTGGATCGCGCGGGCGATCAGCGGGGCGATCGGCAGCACGGTCAGCTTCTCGAACCGCTTCTCCGGCGGCAGCGGCAGCGTGTCCGTGACGATCAGCCGATGGATGTGCTCGGAGTTCAGCACCTGCACGGCGTCGCCCGAGAACACCGCGTGGGTCGCGGCGACGATCACGCCGATCGCGCCCGCCTCCTTCAACGCCTGCGCGGCCTTCACGATCGTGCCGCCCGTGTCGATCAGGTCGTCGACGACCAGGCACATCTTGCCGGCGACGTCGCCGACGATCTCGTGCACCGACACCTGATTCGGCACCATCGGATCGCGCCGCTTGTGGATGATCGCGAGCGGCACGTGCAGGTTGTCGCTCCACACGTCCGCCACGCGCACCCGGCCCATGTCGGGCGAGACGACGACCAGGTTCTGCGTGTCCACGGTGTCGCGGATGTGATGCATCAGTACCGGCATCGCGAACAGGTGGTCGAGCGGACCGTCGAAGAAGCCCTGGATCTGCGCCGCATGCAGGTCGACCGACATGATGCGTTCGGCGCCGGCGGTCTTGAAGAGGTCGGCGATCAAGCGGGCGGAGATCGGCTCACGGCCGCGGTGCTTCTTGTCCTGGCGCGCGTACGGGTAGTACGGAGCGACGACGGTGATGCGCTTGGCGGAGGCGCGCTTCAGTGCATCCACCATGATCAGCTGCTCCATGAGCCACTCGTTGATGGGCGACCCGTGGCTCTGGATGACGAACACGTCGCAGCCGCGCACGCTCTCGTCC
Organism: uncultured Amnibacterium sp.; assembly: GCF_964250715.1. Classification (GTDB taxonomy): domain Bacteria; phylum Actinomycetota; class Actinomycetes; order Actinomycetales; family Microbacteriaceae; genus Amnibacterium. Next base: position 127,713 of record NZ_CAXUGX010000001.1, on the reverse strand, counting down.
ATGCGGGTGTAGATCTGGCCGTCCGCGAAGGTGCGGGCGTCGACCGGCAGCAGGGTGGTGTTCAACTCCCGCACGACCGCCTCGGCCAGCTCGGGATGGCTGCGGCCGCTGACGACCACCAGCCGCTTCTCTCCGGTGGCCTTGATGCCGGTCACGTCCGGTCGCCCTCTCCTGCATCACGGGCGGTCCGGGTGGCCGCCTCGTCCTGCCCGGCGGCCCGAGGGGTCGCCGTCTGCTGCTCCGCTGCGCGGGCCGCGGCCCGTGCCGCCGCGCTGTCCGGACGCTTCGACTCCACCCAGCCCGCCATGTTGCGCTGCGGAGCCACGGTGAGGGCCAGTGCGCCAGGCGGCACGTCCTTGCGCACCACCGCGCCGGCACCGGTGTAGGCGCCGTCGCCCACACTAACCGGGGCGATCAGGGTGCTTCCCGATCCGATGCGCACATCGGAGCCGATGACCGTGCGGTGCTTGTCGACCCCGTCGTAGTTGGCGGTGATCGTGCCGGCGCCGATGTTGGACCGCTCCCCCGCCACGGTGTCGCCCACGTAGCTGAGGTGCGGCACCTTGGTACCGGCGCCGATCTGCGCGTTCTTCGTCTCGACGTAGGCGCCGATCTTGCCGTCCGCACCCAGCAGCGTGCCGGCGCGCAGGTAGCTGTAGGGACCCACCTCCGCGCGTGCACCGACCACGGCCAGGGTCGCCTCGCTGCTGCGGATGTGCGCGCCCTCGCCGATCTCGCAGTCGGTGAGCGTGCTGTCGGGGCCGACGATCGCGTCGCGGGCGATAACCGTCGCACCCGCGAGGTGCGTGTTGCGCAGCACCGTCACGTCCTCGGCGATGGTGACGGTCACGTCGATCCAGGTAGTGGCCGGATCCTGCACGGTCACGCCCGCCTGCTGCCAGCGGCGCACGATCGCGGCATTCAGGTGGGCGGCAGCCTCCGCCAGCTGCACGCGGTCGTTCACCCCGGCGACGGTGCGCTCGTCGGGGGCCTCGAACCCGGCGACCGACGCCCCCTCCGCCAGCAGCGCGGCCACGATGTCGGTCAGGTACCGCTCGCCCTGATCGTTCGCCGTGCCGAGCGCGGCCAGGCGCGGCGCCAGGCCGTCGGTGCGGAAGGCGTAGACGCCGGCGTTGACCTCGTCGATCGCCCGCTCGGCCGGCGTCGCATCGCGATGCTCGACGATGCGGACGATCGCGCCGTCCGCGCCCCGGACGATACGGCCGGCGCCGGAGGGGTCGGCGAAGCGCGCGGTGAGCACGGTCGCCGCCGCCCGGCCGTCGCGATGAGCGTCGAGCAGCGCCTGGACGGTCGCCGAGTCGAGCAGCGGCAGGTCGCCGTTCAGCACCAGCACGTCGCCGCCGAAGTCGGGCAGCGCGGCCAACGCCGCCTCGACCGCGCGGCCGGTGCCGGACACCTCGTCCTGGTCCACGACGCGGGCCGTCGGCGCTGCCTGCTGCACGGCGGCCGCCACGGCGTCCCGCTCGTGGCGCACGACGACCAGCAGGTGCGCCGGCTGCAGCGCCACTGCGGCGCCGAGAACGTGCGCGATCATCGGCAGCCCGGCGATCGGATGCAGCACCTTCGGCACGCGCGAATGCATGCGCGTGCCCTGACCCGCGGCGAGCACGACGACGGCCAACTGCGAGTCGGTCATCGGGCCGTCCTCACCTGTCCGTCGCCGCACGGCGGAGCCCGGACCGGCTGCTGACGCTGCTCCGCCTCCAGGATTCGAACCTAGTCCTAACAGCTCCAAAGGCTGTCGTGCTGCCGTTACACCAAGGCGGATCGCCCGCATCCGGGACGGGCGTCAAGTCTGCCAGCCCCTCCCATCGGGTGCCGATCCTCCACTCCACTTCGAGGAATTCAGGCGATCGCGAGCAATGCAGGCAGATCCGCGCGTGTCGCGCCTTCATTCCGCGATTTTTCCTGAATTCCTCGGCGGAGGACGGGCGGTGCGGAGGGGTCGGCGCGGCGGGTCAGGCGCCGCGGGTGTGCACGTAGACCGCGTAGACCGACCTGCTGGCGGTCATGAACAGGCGGTTGCCGTGGCGGCCGCCGAAGCAGAGGTTGGAGCACATCTCGGGCAGGACGATCTGGCCGATCAGCGTGCCGTCGGGCGCGAAGACGTGCACGCCGTCGAACCCGTCGCCGCCCACGGTCGCCGCCGCCCACAGATTGCCGTCGATGTCGCAGCGGATGCCGTCGGAGGAGCCGGGGCGCATGTCCGTGAACGGCCGACTGCCCGTGGGCCGGCCGTCGACCAGGTCGTACACCTGGATGCCCCGCGGCGGGCCGCTGGAGTCGACGACGTACAGGCGCGTGCCGTCCGGCGAGAAGCAGAGGCCGTTCGGGCCGGTCAGGTCGTCGAGCACGCGCTCGATCGCGCCGGAGTCGGGGTCGACCCGGTACACGGCCGGCGGCAGCTGTCGCTCCGCCCGCCGCCCCTCGTAGTCGGTCAGGATGCCGTAGCCCGGATCGCTGAACCAGACCGCGCCGTCGGGTGCGACGATCACGTCGTTGGGCGCGTTCAGCGGCACCCCGTCGACGGCGTCCGCGAGCACGGTCCGCGATCCGTCGTGCTCGGTGCGGGTGACGCGGCGTTCCAGGTGCTCGCAGGTGATCAGGCGGCCGGCGCGGTCGCGGGTGTTCCCGTTGGCGTGGCCGGACGGGTCGCGGAACACCGAGGTCGCCCCCGACTTCGCGTCCCAGCGGTACATCCGGTCCGCCGGGATGTCGGAGAAGATCAGGCAGTCGTGGTCGCCGAACCAGGCCGGACCCTCGGTCCAGACGAACCCGGTCGCGATCCGCTCCACCGCCGCGTTGTGCAGCACGACGTGCTCGAACCGCGGGTCGAGCACCCGGAACGACGGGTCGGGGTAGCGGGCCGGCGCGTCCGGCCAGCGGTCGGCCGGGATGGGTTCGAACGGCATCGTGTCGGCCTCTCCGCCGTGGGCGATCTGCTGCTCGATCAGGGTCCCACGGCGCACGGCGCCGACTCGACGGCGACCGACAGAATGGGGCCCGGCGAGCGGAGGGTCGGATGGCACCCACAGAGGGGGACTCAGTGGCGGACACAGCGCGCACGGCGGTGGTGACCGGCGCGGGCAGCGGCATCGGCGCGGCGGTCGCGACGACGCTCGCGGCTGCCGGCTGGAACGTGGTGCTGGCCGGACGGCGGGCGGAGGCGCTGCGCCAGGTCGCCGACTCCGGCGCGGACCTGCCGGGCTCGCTGCATCCGGTCCCCACGGACGTCACCGGGGAGCAGGCGGTCCGCGACCTGTTCGACGGGGCCGTGGCGCGGTTCGGCCGAGTGGACCTGCTGTTCAACAACGCCGGCACGGGTACCCCGCCCACCGACATCGACGCGCTCGAGTTGGCCGACTGGAACGCGGTGGTCGCCGTCAACCTGACCGGCGTCTTCCTGTGCACGCGGGAGGCGTTCCGGGTGATGCGCGCCCAGACGCCCCAGGGCGGCCGGATCATCAACAACGGCTCGATGGCGGCGCACTCGCCGCGGCCGCGATCGATTGCCTACACCGCGACGAAGCACGCGGTGACGGGCCTGACCAAGCAGACATCGCTCGACGGCCGGCCCTACGACATCGCCTGCGGCCAGATCGACATCGGCAACGCGTCAACCTCGATGGGCAGCGGACTGGCGGGCGGGGCGGCGCAGGCCGACGGCACGGTTCGGCCGGAGCCGGTGATGGACGTCGCGGAGGTGGGCCGCGCGGTCCTCTACATGGCGGGTCTGCCGCTGCACACGAACGTCGCCGACCTGACGATCATGGCGACGAAGATGCCGTTCGTCGGCCGCGGCTGAACCCGGCCCGCCCCCTCCCTCCGCTCTCCCTCCCGTGCGCCTCCCGCCGAAGAATTCAGGAGAAATTGAGAAACGAAGGCGCAAATCGGCTGATCCGGCCCGCAGTCCTGGATTTCTCCTGAATTCCTCGGCGGAGGGAGGGGGTGCCGAGGAAGGAGCGGCGGCGGCGCCGATCCGCTTCGCCGCGCTGCGGGTGCCCGACTGCCGCACGTACCTGGTCGGCGGCTGCCTGTCGATGATGGCCGACAACGTCGAGCACGTCATCACGTACTGGGTGCTGTGGCAGCAGTTCCACTCCCCCGCCCTTGTCGGCTTCGAGGTGATCAGCCACTGGCTGCCGTTCCTGCTGTTCTCCGTCTGGTTCGGCGCACTGGCCGACCGGTACGACTGCCGCCGCGTGATCCAGGCCGCGCAGGGACTGTTCGTACTCGTCTCCATCGCCTGGGGCGTGCTGTTCGTCACGCACACCCTCTCCATCCCCGCGGCCTGCGTGCTACTGGTCCTGCACGGGATCGCCGGCTCGCTGTGGGGACCGGCGGAGCAGCTGATGCTGCAGGACTTCGTCGGCACCGCCACGCTGCCGAGCGCCGTGCGGCTGAACGCCACCTTCCGCAGCCTGGGCATCCTGTTCGGGCCGGTCGTCGGCGCCGCCCTGCTGACCGGGCTGGGACCCGAGGCGGGCATCTTCGTCAACGCCGCGATCTATCTGCCGCTGACGATCTTCCTGTTCCGCACCCGCGCCACCGGGCACCGCCGCGACGGCACCGCGCGCCGCCCGCGGGTCGGGCTGCTCGACTCCGTCCGCGTGCTGCGCGAGGTGGCGGCGGACCGCACGATTGTCGCCATGATCGCGCTCGCCGGGCTCACCTCGCTGTTCGTCGGGCAGGCGCTGCAGTCGGCGATGCCGGTGTTCGCGGACGCGCTGGCGGGGCCGGATTCGCCGCTCGGTTACGGCCTGCTGCTGTTCGCGGCGGGTGCGGGTGGCGTGGTGGGCGGCCTGGTGCTGGAGGCGACGGGCTGGCTGCGTCCCGACGTGCGCGCCGCGGTCTGGACCACGGTCGTCTTCGGGCTGGGGACGCTCGGCTTCGCCCTGACCAGCAGCTTCGTGATCGCCGTGCTGCTGCTGTTCGTCGCCGGTGTGGCCAGCATCGCGGCGATGTCGATCGGGCAGACGGTCGTGCAGCTGCGCGCGGCTCCGGAGCAGCGGGGCCGGGTGATCGGCGTGTACAGCGTCGCGGCGAACGGGCTGCGGGTGGGCAGCGGCGTGACCGTCGGCTTCATCGGCGGCCTGATCGGCGTCCCGGTGGCGCTGGCCGCGAGCTGCGTCGCCCTGACCGTCGGCGCGCTCGTCGTGGCCGCAGTCGTGCTGCGCCGCCGGCAGCACGCCGCTGTCTGAGCAGCCTGCCTGCCTGCCTGCCTGCTGAGGGATTCAGGAGAAATTGCGAAATGAAGGCGCGAACCGGCTGATCCGGCCCTCAATTCTCGATTTCTCCTGAATTCCTCGGCCGGTGAACGCGGGATGGACGCGTTCTAGGATCGGATCGCTCGCACCCGACGGGACGAAGGAGTCCGATTTGTCACCCGCGCCGCTCGATCCCTCCGCCGTATCGACCCCCCTGACGCGCGAGAACTGGCCGATCGCCGGGGCGATGCTGCAATTTCCGGCGGTGCACCCCGACGGCAGCCGCGTGCAGGACGACTCCGGGCAGGCGTGGGCCGCGACCTTCGCCGAGCTGGCCGACGTCGGCTTCGACCGCGTCGAGGTCAACGACAACTGGCTGCGGATCGGCGACCTGACCGGCGAGCGCGTGGACGAGCTGGCCGAGGCCGGCCGGGCAGCGAACCTGGCGCCCGGCTCGGTCGCCATCGTCCGCTCCAGCGTCACGGACCCCGAGCACGGCGAGCAGAACCTGGCGTACTCGCACCGCACCCTCGACTCCGCCGCCCGCCTCGGGGCCGGCATCGTCTCCATCGGCTTCCACCAGGCACTCACCCCGGCCCAGAAGCAGGCGATGTGGTTCTGGCTGGAGCCCGGGGCGCGCGACGATCCCGACGACGCTACGCACTTCGCCCTGGTCGTGCGCCGCGTGCAGGAGCTGGGCCGGCACGCCGCCGACCTCGGCCTGCAGCTGACCCTGGAGATGTACGAGGACACCTACCTCGGCACCGCCGAGAGCGCCGTGCGGATGGTCACGGAGGTCGGCCTGCCGAACGTGGGCCTGAACCCCGACGTCGGCAACCTGATCCGGCTGCACCGGCCGCTCGTGGACTGGGCCGCGACCTATGCCGCGGTGCTGCCGCACGCCAACTACTGGCACATCAAGAACTACTCCCGCGACGAGGATCCGGCGACCGGCGCCGTGTTCTCCACACCTGCGCCGCTGGAACTGGGCCTGATCGACTACCGCCGCGTCGTGCGCCAGGCGGTCGCGCTGGGCTTCACCGGGACGTTCGTGTGCGAGCACTACGGCGGCGACGGCATCGGCGTCAGCGCCATGAACCGCGAGTATCTGCGCCGCATCCTGCCGGCCACCGCTCCGTCGACCGCGCCCGCGACCCCTCCCGCCGAGACCGGGCACCAGACGCCGTGACCACGCTGCAGCACGACGCGACCACGTTCGCCGACCGCGCCCTGACCGGCCTGCTCGCGGCGAACCCCGCGCTGCGCCGCGTGGACGGCGGCGTGGTTCGCCGCGGCGACGAGCCGCAGGGTCGGGTGGCCGTGGTGATCGGCGGAGGGTCGGGGCACTACCCCGCGTTCGCCGGCCTGGTCGGCCCGGGGCTCGCGACCGGCGCCGCGTACGGCAACGTGTTCGCCTCCCCCTCCGGCGGCCAGGTGTACCGCGTCGCGAAGGCGGCCGAGCACGGCGGCGGTGTGCTGCTGACCTTCGGCAACTACGCCGGCGACGTGCTGAACTTCGGCCAGGCCGCGGAGCGGCTGCGCGCCGGAGGGATCGACGTGCGCGTCGTCGAGGTGACCGACGACATCGCAAGCGGCGGCGCGGACGAGGTCGCGAAGCGCCGCGGCATCGCGGGTGCCCTGGTCGTCTACAAGGTCGCCGGAGCGGCCGCCGCGGCGGGGCAGCATCTGGACGGCGTGGAGGCCGTCGCACGCCGGGCCAACGCGAACACCTTCTCGTTCGGCGTCGCGTTCGCCGGCTGCACCCTGCCCGGCGCCGACGAACCGCTCTTCACGGTCGATCCCGGCACCATGTCGGTGGGCCTCGGCATCCACGGCGAGCCGGGCATCGAGGAGTTGCCCCTGCCGTCGCCGGAGCAGCTCGCCGACCTGCTGACCGAGCGGCTGCTGGCGCAGCGGCCCGACGGCTCCCCCGATCGCGCCGTCGTGCTGCTGAACGGCCTCGGCACCTTCAAGTACGAGGAGCTGTTCGTGCTGTACGGCCTGGTTGCCGAGCGGCTGGGCGACGCCGGTGTGCAGATCGTGCAGCCCGAGGTGGGCGAGACGACGACGAGCCTCGACATGTCCGGGGTCTCGCTGACCCTCAGCTGGCTCGACGACGAGTTGCTGGAGCTGTGGGCGGCGCCGGCCTCCAGCCCGGCGTACACCAAGGTTCCGGCGACGGCCGAGGCCGCCGCGACCGCCGACCGCGACGAAGCGCAGGCGCAGCAGGACGACCTCGCCGACGAGGACACCCGGCACGCCGCGGAGGCGACGGCGGTGCTCGCCGGCCTGCAGGACGTGGCGGAGTTGATCATCGCCGCCTCCGACGAGCTGGGCCGATTGGACGCGATCGCCGGCGACGGCGACCACGGCATCGGGATGTCCCGCGGAGTCACGGCTGCGGTCGAGTCGGCAGAGTACGCCGCGGAGCGCGGCGCCGGTATCGGACCGCTGCTGGCGGAGGCGGGCGACGGTTGGTCGGAGCACGCCGGCGGCACCTCCGGAGCGATCTGGGGCGTGCTGCTGACGAGCGCCGGCGCGAGCCTGGCCGGCGAGAAGCAGGTGGGCTCGACCGAGGCGAGCGCGCGGGCGACCGCGGCCGCACTCGAGGCCGTGCAGCGGCTCGGTAAGGCGCAGGTCGGCGACAAGACCCTGATCGACGCCTTCGCGCCGCTGGTGGACGCGCTGCAGCACGCCGCCGATCAGAACGCCTCACTGGCGGACGCCTGGGCGGCCGCCGCGGACGCCGCCGAGTCCGCCGCGCAGGCCACCGCCGACCTGAAGCCCAAGCTCGGTCGCGCCCGGCCGCTCGCGGAGAAGAGCATCGGTCACCCCGATCCCGGGGCGGTCTCGTTCGCGCGCATCGCCGCGCGGATCGCCGAGCGCATCCGGAACGGCTAGTAAGCGCGCAGAATCGTGAGACGACCACCGACCACACGACCACACGAAGGAGAGACCATGGCTGAGCAGTGGCGAATCGTCGTCGGCAGCGACGACGCCGGATACGACTACAAGACCATCCTGAAGGCCGACCTGCAGCAGGACGACCGCGTCTCCGAGGTCACCGATGTCGGCGTGACCGCCGACGGGCACACCGACTACCCGCACGTGGCCGTCGAGGCGGCGCGCATGGTGGCGGACGGCCGCGCAGATCGCGCCCTGCTGGTGTGCGGCACCGGCCTGGGCGTCGCCATCTCCTCGAACAAGGTGGCGGGCATCCGCGCCGTCACGGCGCACGACAGCTACTCCGTGGAGCGCGCGGTGCTCAGCAACGACGCCCAGGTGCTGTGCTTCGGGCAACGGGTGGTGGGCATCGAGCTGGCCCGCCGGCTGGCGAAGGAGTGGCTGAACTACCGCTTCGACCCCACCTCGGCCTCCGCGCAGAAGGTGGACGCGATCTGCTCCTACGAGCCGGTCACCGCATAGCGCGACAGGCGGGTGGTCAGCCGGCCTGTTCCAGGCGCTCCGCGGCCGCGAGCCAGGCGGCTTCCAGGGCGGCCTGCTCCGCTTCGCGGGTGCGCAGGCGGGCGGCGATCGTTTCCAGGCCCGGGTAGTCGGCCTGGTCGTGGGACGCAAGGGCGTCGTGCTCGGCCCGGATGCCGTCGGCCGCGCGGGCGAGGCGCCGGTCGAGCGACGCCACCTCCTTCTCCAGCATGCGCCGCTCCGCTCCGCCCAGCCGGGACGCCGCGGTGGCCGACGCCACCGCGCTCTGGCCCGACTCGCCCGCGACAGCGTCTGATAGCCGCAGGTACTCGTCCACGCCGCCGGGCAGGTGCCGGAACCGGCCGCCGACCACCGCGTACTGCTGGTCGGTGACGCGCTCGATCAGGTACCGGTCGTGCGAGACGACGATCAGGGTGCCCGGCCAGGAGTCGAGCACGTCCTCCATCGCCGTCAGCATGTCGGTGTCCAGGTCGTTCGTCGGCTCGTCCAGGATCAGCACGTTCGGCTCGTCCAGCAGGATCAGCAGGAACTGCAGGCGCCGCCGCCACCCGCCGGACAGCTCGCCGACACGGCTGGACAACTGGGCGCTCGGGAAGCCGAGCCGCTCGAGCAGTTGCGACGGGCTCAACTCGGTGGTGCCGACCCGGTAGGCGGTGCGCATCGTGGCCAGCACGTCGCGGACGCGCTCGTCCTCCATGCCGGCCAACTCCTCCAACTGCTGCGTCAGCCGGCGGATGTGCACGGTCTTGCCGTGCTTCACCCGACCGGCGGAGGGCTGCAGCGCTCCGTCGATCAGGGCGAGCAGCGTGGACTTGCCGGCGCCGTTGCGGCCGAGGATCCCGGTGCGCTCGCCCGGCGCGATGCGCCACTCCACGTGCTGGAGCACGGGCGCGTCGCCGTAGCCGGCGGAGGCGTCGAGCAGGTCGACCACGTCCTTGCCCAGGCGGGCGGTCGCCATCCGCTGCAATTGCACGCCGTCGCGCGGATCGGGCTCGTTGCCGATCAGCTCGCTGGCGGCATCCAAGCGGAACTTCGGCTTGGACGTGCGCGCGGGAGCGCCGCGGCGCAGCCACGCCAGCTCCTTGCGCAGCAGGTTCTGGCGCCGCGACTCCATCGCGTTCGCCTGCCGATCGCGCTCCAGCCGCTGCAGCACATACGCGGCGTACCCGCCCTCGAACGCGTCGACGGTGCGGTCGTGCACCTCCCACATCGCGGTGCAGACCGCATCCAGGAACCACCGGTCGTGGCTGACGACGACGAGCGCCCCCTGCCCCGTGGCCCAGCGGGCCTGCAGGTGCGCCGCCAGCCAGCGCACGCCCTCCAGGTCCAAATGGTTGGTGGGCTCGTCCAGCATCAGCACGTCCCAGTCGCCGACCAGCAGCGCGGCGAGCGCGACCCGTCGGCGCTGGCCGCCGGAGAGGTCGTCCAGCGGGGTGAGGGGGTCCAGCCCGTCGAGCAGCCCGGTCATCACATCCCGGATGCGGCGGTCGCCCGCCCACTCGTGCTCGGCCCGCGCGCCCACGACGGCCGCGAGCACGGTCTCGCCCGAGACCGCGTCGCGCTGGTCGAGCATCCCGATGGTCACGCCGCCCCGCCGGGTGACCCGGCCGTCGTCCGGCGCGATCGTGCCGCCGAGGATGCCGAAGAGCGTCGACTTGCCCTCGCCGTTGCGGCCGACTACGCCGATGCGGTCGCCCGTCTCGATACCCAGGCTCAATTCGTCGAGCACGACCCGGGTCGGATACTCCAGGCGGATGCGCTCCGCGCCGACCAGGTGTGCCACGAGAACCCAAGGGTAGGCGGCGCCGGCGGGTGCCCTGCAGTCGCCCGGGTGATCCGCACCGAACACCTGGGAGAATCAGGTCGGGACGACGCCGGCCGAGCGCCTGCTGACGCCGAGGGGGTGAGCCGTGTGACCGCTGGATCGGACGCACCGGCGACGATCGGCGTGATCGGTGGGTCGGGCCTCTACTCGCTGTTCGAGGACGCCGCGCAGAGCGACATCGCCACGCCTTACGGGCCCACCTCATCGCCGATCACGGTCGGCACGCTGGGCGGCCGCCGCGTCGCATTCCTCACCCGGCACGGCTCCGGCCACACCCTGCCGCCGCACCGCATCCCCTACCGCGCCAACATCTGGGCGCTGGCGTCGCTCGGCGTGCGGGCACTGGTCACGTCCTCAGCCGTCGGCGGGCTGCGTGCAGACGTGGCTCCCGGCACCTTCGTGGTGACCGATCAGCTGGTGGACCGCACGACCGGGCGCGACAGCACCTTCTTCGACGAGGGCCGCGTGGAGCACCTGGCGGCTGCCGACCCCTTCGATCCCGCACTGCGCGCGCTGGCGGTTGACGCCCTCGGGCAGCAGGCGGTGCCCCTGTTCGACCACGGCACCGCCGTCGTCATCCAGGGTCCCCGCTTCTCGACCCGGGCGGAGTCGCGGTGGTACGCGGCGATGGGCGGCGACACGATCAACATGACCCTGGCCCCGGAGGTACCGCTCGCCCTGGAACTGGGCATCGGCACCGTGAACCTGTCCTTCGTCACGGACAGCGACGCCGCCGTCGAGCGCGGCCACGCGGATGCGGTTTCCGGCGAGCTGGTGCTGCGGCGGCTCGCCGACGCCCAGCCGGTCATCCGGACGGCCATCGCCGCGGTGGTGGCGGGGGTCCCAGACGACTTCGAGCCTCGCACGGGCATCGCCGACGACGCCGTGCAGCAGGTGCTCACGCGCCCGGTCGTGCCGTGATCCGGGTTGTTACGATCCGGGTCGCGCTGAGCGTCCTGCGATGAGCGGGCTGCTGCTGGTCACCGGCGGGGCCGGCTTCATCGGTGGCGAGGTCGCCCGCGCGGCGGTCTCGGCCGGCTGGGCGGTGCGGATCCTCGACTCCCTGCGTTCGGACGTGCACGGCGAAGCGATACATGCAGCGAACGGCATGGACGTGCGGATCGGCGATGTGGCCGACCCCGCAGCGGTCGCCGCGGCCCTCGACGGCGTCACCGCGGTCTGCCACCAGGCCGCGAAGGTGGGGCTGGGCGTCGACTTCCGCGACGCTCCGGACTACGTGCGGTCCAACGACCTGGGCACCGCGGTGCTGCTGGCGGGCATGACCGAGCGCGGCATCGACCGCCTGGTGCTCGCCTCGTCGATGGTCGTCTACGGCGAGGGCGCGTATTCGAGCGGCGGCATGCCGGTGCGCGTGCCGCCCCGGGCCGTCACCGACCTGGACGCCGGCCGGTTCGAGCCGCTCGACCCGGTCAGCGGAGCGCCGCTCGACCCCGAACTCGTGGACGAGGACGCGCCGATGGACCCCCGCAACGTCTACGCGGCGACGAAACTGCAACAGGAGCATCTGGCGTCGGCATGGGCCCGCGCGACCGGCGGCCGGGTGGCGGCGCTGCGGTACCACAACGTCTACGGCCCCGGCATGCCGCAGAACACCCCGTACGCCGGGGTGGCCAGCCTGTTCCGCTCGCAGTTGCAGCGGGGCGAGGCGCCCACGGTGCTCGAGGACGGGCGACAGCGCCGCGACTTCGTCCACGTGCGCGACGTCGCCGCCGCGAACGTGGCGGCACTGGCGTGGACGGCCGAGCGACCGGCCGGCACGGTGCGGCCGTTCAATGTCGGCAGCGGCGCGGTGCACACGATCGGGGACCTGGCGGCCGCCCTCAGCCGGACGCGCGGCGGGCCGGAGCCCGTGGTCACCGGCGGCTACCGGCTGGGCGACGTGCGGCACATCACCGCCTCCTCCGCCCGCCTGCGCCGCGAACTGGACGTGCCGGATCCGGTTCCGTTCGAGCAGGGCGTCGCCGAGTTCGCGACAGCACCGCTGCGTCCGGCGGTCTCGGACGCATGACCGAGGAATCCATCGCGGTCGACCTGGTGCTGCCGTGCCTGGACGAGGCGGGCGCGCTGCCCTGGGTGCTCGGCCGGCTGCCGGGGGGGGTGCGGGCGATCGTCGTCGACAACGGGTCGACGGACGGCTCCGCGGCGATCGCGGCGGACCTCGGTGCCCTGGTCGTGACGGAGGAGCGGCGCGGCTTCGGCGCCGCAGTGCACGCCGGGATCACCGCGGCGACCGCTCCGCTCGTCGCCGTTTGCGACGCGGACGCCTCCCTGGATCCCGCCGATCTGCCCGCGCTGATCCGGCTGGTGGAGGACGGCACCGCGGATCTGGTGCTGGGCCGCCGCCTACCCGCCTCCCGCGGCGCCTGGCCCCTGCATGCCCGGCTGGCGAACCGCGCCCTCGCCGCCCGCGTACACCGGGCCACCGGCCTGCGTATCCACGACCTGGGGCCGATGCGGGTCGCGCGGCGCCAGGATCTGCTGGACCTGGGCCTGACGGATCGGCGCAGCGGCTACCCGCTGGAGATGCTGCTGGCGGCGGCCGCTCGGGGCTGGCGCGTCCGCGAGATCGGCGTGCCGTACCGGCCGCGCGTGGGCCGGTCGAAGGTCACCGGCACGCTGCGGGGCACGCTGACCGCCATCCGCGATATGCGGGTCGCGCTTGCGGCTCACGCCGGCGACCAGGCGCAAACGCCGTCCGCGCCGAACCAATCTGCGTGAGCACTCTTGTCGTCATCGCGAAGGAGTGCCTGCCCGGAGCCGTGAAGACGCGCCTGACCCCGCCGCTCAGCCCGGCCGGCGCGGCCCGCGTCGCCGCGGCGAGTCTGGAAGCCACCCTGCGTACCGCGCGTGCCGTCCGCGCCGACCGGCATGTGCTCTTTCTGCAGGGGGCGCCTCCGGCGGCGGCGGCGGACTTTGATGTGCTGCAGCAGCCGGCCGGCACGCTCGACGTTCGGCTGGCGGCCCTGTTCGACGCGATGACGGACCGGACACTGCTGATCGGGATGGACACGCCGCAGCTCGAGCGGGATGTGCTGCAGTCCGTGCTGGACGACGACTCCGGCGCCGACGCCTGGTTCGGTCCGGCCACCGACGGCGGGTTCTGGGCCCTGGGCATGGATCGACCGCGCGGCGACCTGATCCGGGGCGTCGGCATGTCGCTCGCAGCAACCGGAGCGGAGCAGCGGGCGCGGCTGACCACAGCGGGGCTGCGGGTGCGCGACCTGCCGGTGGTCACGGATGTAGACACCATCGACTCCGCCCGTCAGGTGGCGGCGCTGCTGCCGGGTTCCGCATTCACCGCGGCGCTGCATGCCGAACTCCTGCGGCCCGAGCTGCTGCGGACCGGACTCCTGCGGCCCGAACTGCTGGACGCCGAACTGCCGCGGGTCGAGCGCCTGCAGCCGGTCGCATCGTGAGCGCGGTGCCCCCGATGCCGGCGCGGTCGCACGTGGCCCTCGCCTCTGTCCTCGCACGCGAGCGGCCGGCGTCTGCAACGCCCACCTTCGGCGCCGGCGGCGAGGAACCCTGGACCGCCGCGCTCAGCGGAGCGGGCCGGGCCCTCTACCTGGTCGCCGAGCACGAGGCTCCCTCGACGGACCACGCGCTGGCCTTCGACCGCTGGTCCGCCGCCGCGGATTCCACCGACCGCCGCACCCTCGACGGACTCGAAGGGCCGGTGCTCGACATCGGCTGCGGACCCGGCCGCATGGTGCGCGCGGCCCTGGACGCGGGCCTGAACGCGATGGGCATCGACGTCGCCCACGCGGCGGTCGAGGTCTGTGTCAGCGCCGGCCTGCCCGTGCTGCGTCGCTCCGTCTTCGATCGGCTGCCGCGCGAGGGCCGCTGGGGTGCGGTGCTGCTGCTCGACGGCAACATCGGCATCGGCGGCGCGGTCGCGGCGCTGCTGACCCGCTGCTCCGACCTGCTGCGCCCCGGCGGCATGCTGGTGGCGGAGACGCACCCGACTCCCGCGCACGACCGCACGTTCCTCGGCACGCTGGTCGACGCGACCGGCGGCCGCAGCGACTCCTTCCCCTGGACCGAACTGGGGGCCGACCCGTTGGCGGCACTGGCGACGACGGCCGGGTTCGACGTCGATGCGACCTGGCAGGTGGGCGAGCGCACCTTCAGCCGCTTCCGCCGCCGCTGACGCTCCCCCGCCCGCCCGTCCCCACCCACCTGTCCGTCCCGTCACTCCCGTCCATCCGTCCGTCCCGTCAGCAGGACCAGGTCCCGATCGCAGGCTGGTGGTCGACCACGAACCTGCTGTCGGGACCCTGTCCTGCTGTCCTGCTCCCGCGTCGCCTCGGAGGACTTCGACACCCCACAGCTTTAGGGCGACCGGACGCCGCTGCTGGACCCGCTCAGGGCGTGACCGGGCGCTCCGCCACGACGCTGGGGGCGCCCGGCGACTCGAGGGACCAGGTGACCTTCGTCTCGCCCCGCGCGTCCGCCGGAATGGTGACCCGCATCGCGAAGGTCACGCTCGCACCCGCGGCGAGTGACCCGACGGAGGCGCAGTTCAGGCGGAACCGGGAGCCGGCGGGCCGGTTGGCGGCGCTCTGCGGCGCGCCGAGGACGATCTGGGTGTAGCTGGGACAGGGCGTCAGCGCGATCGCCGTGCCGGTCGAGTTCGTCAGTCGCACGGTATAGTCCGTCGTCACGCCGGCGTGCAGGGTGGCCGGCAGTTCGATGGCGGCGGTCAGGGCGCTGAGCGGGCCACTGCCCTTCGGAGTGAAAGTCGGTGCTGCGGAAGTCGAGGATCGCGCCGGCAGCGCCGCAAGCGGGGCCCACGGCACGACCGTCTGCGAGGCGTTCCCTGCCGCAGCGGCACCTGTCGCCGGAGCCGCCGGACCACGGTCCGAGACGGGTGCCGGGCGACTGAGCGCCACGGCTCCGAAGACGATCGCGAGCGTCGCCACCGCAGCGATCGGCACCGGCAACCAGGTCCGCCACGAGCGTCGCGTGCTGCGGTCGCGCTGCACGTACGGCTCGTCCAGCCAGCGGCCGTCGTCCCGAAGCCGCCGTAGCCGCTCCACGTTCTGCCGGTCCTCGGCGTGCATGCCATCGTGGGCATGTATCTGGCCCTCGGTGGTCCGATCCTGATGGTTCATCGCTCGGCTCCTTCGGTCTGTTCGCGTGCCAGCGCCTCGCGACGCAGCCGCCGCAGCGCGCGGGCGGCCTGGCTGCGCACGGTGCTCGTGGTGCAGTGCAGCAGGCGCGCGATCGTGCGGTCGTCGAAGTCGGCGTAGTAGCGCAGCACCAGCACCGCGCGCTGCTGACCCGGCACGGACGCGAGCCGCTCGAAGAACGCGCGATCCTCCTCGTAGCGCAGCAGGCGGGCATCGAACACCGCCGTGTCGGGCACGTCCTGCACCGCCACCTCCCGCCGGCCCGCGATCACGTCCAGCGCCTTGCGCACCACCGCCTTCCGCGCATAGGCAGCCGCCGTGCCGGGGCGCACCCTCGGCCAGGCTCGGCGAAGCGCGATCATCGCCTCCTGCACGGCGTCCTCGCCGTCGAAGCGGTTGCCGGTCAGCAGCGTGGCCAGGCGCACGAGGCGTGGGCCCTGCGCTACGACGAAGCGCGCGAAGTCCGCGTCCGCCGTCTCGGGCATCCGGGTCCTCTCCGCGCACAGCACTCCGACACTGCTCATAGTCCTAGTACGGCGCGAAGCGCCGAAAATGCTGCACGGCGGCGCGAAGCGCCGAAATGCTGCACGGCGGTGCGAAGCGCTGAAAGTGCTGCACGGCGGCGCGGAGGCCGAAAGTGGTGCAGGGCGGCGCGGCGGATGACCCTTCCCAGTGACGCAGATCCTGCACAACTACGGAGACTCCGAGCGACACGCCGCGTTCGGCGCCGGATTCTCCGTCGTCAGGTAGGCAGTTCCGTAGTTGGGATGGAACTCCGTAGTCGGGGATGGGCGCCGCGGTGTCGGGCCGCGGGGCCGGAACCGCGGGGTCCGCGGTGGGCGGGCGAGCGCCGGTCGAGCACCCGCAGCACGATCACACTCACGATCCCGGCGAGTATCGCGAGCACGACCCACATGACCACCAGGTTCAGCGTGTAGTCCAGCGGCACCACGGAGGGATTGCGCGGGCCCAGCGCCTTCGCCTTGATCTCGGGCAGCACCATCAGGGTCAGCACCACTCCGACGACGACCGCCACCTGGACGACCGCGAGCACGGCCGCCGGGACGCGCCGGCCGACGAGGCGCAGCAGGAAGTTGGCGCCGAACGCGAGCGGCGACAGGACCCCGTCATGCAGCACGATCGCGGCCGCCAGCCAGATCGCGACGTTCAGCGCTCCCTGCGGCGGCACGGTCTGCGTCAGCACGTACGCCGACCACGCCAGTCCCAGTACCCCGATGCCGATGAGGACGCCGCGCACCGCCTGCGTGGTTCGGGCGACCGGTCGCGCCGCCTGCACCGCGCCCAGCCCCTTCCGCGCCGACCCATCCGGCCCCTCCTGCACCGTCGGATCCACGTCGAAAACGGCCCGCGGCCGCCGTCGGACCTGCGCCACCACGACGGCGAGCACGGCTCCGGCCAGCACGAGCAGCAGGCGCAGCACCTGGGCGGGGACGGAGCGGTTCATCGCGCCTCCAGCGATCGCAGCCACTTGGTCTGCAGCACCCCGGGCCGGGCCGGCGCGATCAGCCGCGCGGGATACCCGTGGTCGATGTCGAGGATCTGGCCGTTCAGCTCCAGCGCCACCAGGGTGAGCGGATCCCGCACGAACGCGGGCTGCAGCATCGAGACGCTGTACGCGCCCTTCTGGATGCTGCGCACCACGAACTCCCGCCCGGAGCCGCCGACCAGCGACGCGAGGTGCGAGAACCGAACCCCGCGCCAGTCGGCGTTCGTGCTCCACCCCTCCACGCACGAGATCGGCAGGGTGACGCTGGTCTGCGGCATGCCCCGCAGCTCATCCAGCGTGAATCGGAGAGTGCCGGAGGGCCCGCGCACCGACAGCCGCCAGTCCGGGGAGCGTGCCGCGTCGATCACTCCGGCCGACCTCGCGGTCTTGTTCACCGGCAGCGACTGCGGCCCGTAGCGCTGCTTGCGCGGCGCGAAGACGTTCACGGCGTCGAGCGCCGGCACCGTCTGCCCCGCCGTCAGCACCACTGCGGCTGCCGTCGTGACGCCGACCGCGCCGAGCACCGTGCGGCGACTCACCTTCGGCGACGGCTTCGGCGGGGTGTCGATCAGCCGCATCAGCAGTCCGGTCACGCCGCGCGGCCGTTCGTCGGCCGGCACCGGCCGCGCCGACTCCCCCTCGCCGTCGCCCACCGGCAGCAGCTCGCCCTGCGCGTCGACGCTCGCCTGCTTCGTCCACCACCGCTGGATGACCGGCAGCTTCACCGCGATGTGGATGGCGAGGGAGGCGATGATCACGTACGAGAGCGCGTAGTGCACCTGCCGGAACCCGAAGTGCCACGGGTACCACTGGTAGGTGTTCACCAGGCCGATCGCCAGCTGCACCAGCGACGACGAGACGAACAGGGCGATCGAGGCGCGCTCCAGCAGCGATCCGATCGTCTTCACCGGCGGCCACTTGAACAGCAGCGGAAAGATCGTGTAGAGCTTGCCGAGCAGCAGCGGGATGCAGGCGATCCCGGTCGTCACGTGCAGGCCCTGGCTCACCCGGTAGATCCACACGGGCCGCGTCAAGAACGCCTCGCCGGGCAGCGGGTTCTGGATCAGGTGGCTGTACAGGCCGGTCGCGAAGCAGGTGAGGAACGCGACGCCCAGCAGCCGGCCGATCACCACGGCCGTGCGCGGATGCCGGGCGGGGCTCGCCAGCGAGAGGCGCGCGGTGCCGAGCAGGCGCCTCACGGCGTCATCCCCGGGTGCCCATGTCCGCCACGGCATATGTTCTCGCCGTGGCGCACACTCCCACCATGCCGCACCGGCGGGTCAGGGAGTCGGAGCGGCACAAGGGGTATTCGGAGCGGCACGGCAGGATGAGGCGGTGCGACCGGCGCCTCAGACGCCAGCGGCCGCGGTCGCCGTCGCCCGGCGAGCCTCGGGGCCGGTGGTCGCCGCCGTCGCCGCGGTCCTCGCGGGACTGACGGCGCTCACGGCGTTCATCGTCGCGGCGCTCCCCTATCAGCATGCGGGCCGGGCGACGACGTACCTGCTGCTGCTCGGCGCGTGCTGGGTGCTGTTCGGCGTCGCGGTCGTGCTGCTGCGCCGGGTGCCCCTGCGCGCCGTGCCCGCGCTGGTGCTGATCGGCACCGCAGCGATCGGCGGGGCTGCGATCGCCGGACCGCCCGACACGACCACCGACTCCGCCCGCTACG
Organism: uncultured Amnibacterium sp.; assembly: GCF_964250715.1. Taxonomy (GTDB): domain Bacteria; phylum Actinomycetota; class Actinomycetes; order Actinomycetales; family Microbacteriaceae; genus Amnibacterium. Next base: position 108,890 of record NZ_CAXUGX010000001.1, on the reverse strand, counting down.
CCTGGGACGGCATCGTGCAGAAAGCCGGAATCTCGCCCTACGCCTACGTCCCCGCGGATGTGCACCTGGCCCGGCTGCGACCGGAGTGGCTCTTCCCTGCGCCGGTGATCACGGCCGCCGGCCCCGTCTGCCCCGGGGATCCGGCCGGCTCGATCGGTGAGGCCCATCCGACTCAGCAGATCGGCGCCCCCGGCACGATCTGCACCGTCATCAACCGGCCGCAGGTGCCCACCATCTATCCGCCGGCGGCCGAGATCGTGTACGCCGCGGTCCGCGCGATCGTCCCGGTCTCCGCGCAGTACTGGCCGATGCAGGCGCTCGGCCTGCTCGTGATGCTGGCCACGACCGCGGTGCTGCTGGCCGCGCTGCGCCGCCGCGGCCGGGACCCGCGACTGGCAGCCCTGTGGGGCTGGTGCCCGCTGGTGGCTGCGGAGGGAGTGACCAATTCGCACATCGACCTGCTGGGTGCAGCCCTCGCGCTCGGGGCGAGCCTGCTCGTCGCGCGCGGCGCCGGGCGCGGTGCACGCCTGCTCGCGGCGCGCGGCACCGCTGTACTCGGCGGCGTCCTGCTCGGCCTCGCCGTGGCGGTCAAGCTCACCCCGCTGCTGGTCGCTCCGCCGATCCTGAAGCGATCGCCCCTGCGGGTGGGCCTCGCCGCCCTGCTCACCGTCGCTCTGCTCTATGTGCCGTACGTGCTCGCGAGCGGTTCGCGCGTGCTGGGGTACCTGCCGGGGTACCTGAACGAGGAGGGCTACGACTCCGGAACCAGGTCCGCCGTGCTGGCGGCCGTGCTGCCGCCGCCGCTCGTGACGCCCGCCGCGGCGCTGCTGCTGGCAGCGGTCGTCGTGGTTGCGACGATCCGCGCGCAGCGGGGCGATCCGTTCGTCGCGCAGCTCGTGATCGTCGGGGCGGCGCTGCTGCTCGCGAGTCCCCGATACGGCTGGTACGGCCTGTTGCTCGTGCCCTTCATCGCGATGACCGGCCGATGGGAGTGGTTCGCCGTCGCGCTCGTGCTGACCCTGATTCAGCTGACGGGGCCGTCGATCGCGGTTCCGCTCTGGCTCGTCGGGGCCGGAGTGATCTGCCTGGTCGGAGCACTATTCCGCCACCGGAGCACGCTGTCCGCCCGCTCCCGTTCCTGAGTCTTGTCGATCAGACCCAAGCGATTCGGGGGCCCTCACCGAACACCTGCCAACTGCGGATCGGCCGGAACTCACACGACGGTCGCCCGCTTCCGCACCGGAAGCCCGGTCGACCGAAAGAAGACACAGCACATGCGCACCATCACCAAGAGCGTTCTTGCGTTCGCCTCCGCCGGCCTGCTGGTCGGCTCGCTGGCCGCCTGCTCCGAGCCGGCGTCCTCGTCCCCGTCCTCCTCGGCCGCGGCAGCATCGTCCGCCGCTCCCTCGTCCTCCGCTCCGGCGCCGGACGCCACGCCCACGCCGGTGGCCGACCTCCCGAGCCTGACCGGCGTGCACACCCAGGTCACGCTCGACGCCGGCTTCCTGAAGGCGCTCACCACCCTGAAGCTCACGCCCGGCGTGGTCGGCACGGCGACGCTCTCGAAGGCAGGTGTGCTGACGTTCCCGATCACGGGCGGCAACATCAAGTACTTCGACCCGACCAAGGCCTACCGTCCGTTCGTCCAGGGCGAGGTCGACCACGACGGCTCCGGCATCTCCCTGACCGCCGGCGGCAAGAAGGTCGAACTGACCAACTTCGTCATCGACCCGGGCAACAATTCGCACCTCTCCGGTGACGTGTCGCTGAACGGCAAGTCGGTCGTCAAGGGCGCCACGCTGTTCACGCTGGACGGCAACACCGTGAAGCCGCTGTCGAAGGACAGCGACGGCAACGGCGTGCTCGAGGGCACCCGCGTGCTGGTCTCCCCGGACGCTGCAGCCCTGCTGAACAAGACGTTCGGCACGACCGCGGTCACCGACACCCTGCTGGTCGGCGTGGCGAAGATCACCATCAAGCTCAGCTGACCCAGGTCCACTGAACACAGCACCACAGCACGACGGAGGCCCGTCCCGCACTCGCGGGGCGGGCCTTCCTCGTCTGCGCTGCGCGCTCGCTCGCGCGGTACCTGTGCCAGGTTTCGGAGGGCTGTGGAGAAGTCGTCGCGGACGTGGCCTGTGGAGGAGTCGACGCGCCGGGATGCGAGGCGAAGTTCCGCTGGTCCGGAGTGCTTCTTCGTCCCGCAGGGAGTGTCGGTGGTGGGTGGTTGAGTGCAGGTATGCAGTCAGCAGCTACCACCCGCGAAGCGCTCGACGGCGCGTTCGCCGCGGTGCTCGCTGCACCCGTGCTGTCTCGGACTGCGACGGATGCGGAGGTGCTTGCTGCGGTGGAGGGGTGGGAGGCGATCGGTCGGGTCGTCGATGCCCGCCGGGTCCGTGCCGCCGCGGAGGTGGAGTGGCGGTCCCGGGTGCAGTTGAGCCCGAATGGTCTCGCCGAGCAGTACGACGCCCGCGATGGCGCGGACCTGGTCTCCACGGTCGCCCGGATCGGGACGAAGGAAGCCAAACGCCGCATCGGCGTCGGCACCGCGCTGCTGCCCCGCCTCGGCCTGACCGGGGATGAGCTGCCCGGCCGGTACCCGGTGATGACCGCCGCCGTGAACGCCGGCGAGGTCGGGATCGAAGCAGCCCGCCTGGTGGTGGAGACCTTGAACTCCGTGCGGAAGCGGACCACGGTCGAGAACCTCGAGATCGCCGAAGCCCAACTGAGCGAAGCCGCCGGGATCCTGACCCCGGACCTGCTGTCAGTACAGACCGCAACATGGGCGGAGTACTTGGATCCCGATGGGACCGAACCCGCCGACGAAGCACGACGGCAGAAGCGTGCGTTCCGGCTCGGACGCCTCGGGATCGACGGGTTGACGTCGTTCGCCGGACGCGCCACCCCCGAGGTCGCCGCCCTCCTCCGGGAAGCACTCCAAGCACACCGGCGTGGTGTGCAGATGACCTACCAGCCACCCGGCGGCGAGGACGCCGAGGATCTGGAATCCACCTGGCGCGAAACCGACGGCGACCAACACACCACGACGCAGTACGACTTCGACACCTTCGCCGCGATCGTCACCGCCGGAGTCCAGGCGGAGAATGACGGGACGGTCGGGAGTAAGGCGATTCATGAGGTCGTCGTGCATGTCACCGCCACCGAGTTGGAGCAGCGCACCGGGGGTGGCTGGCCGACCGGGATCCTCGCGCGTCTCCCCGTCCCCACCGTCGAGCGGATCGCGTGCGACGGACGGGCACGACTCCTGGTCACCGGGGAGCAGGGCGAGCCCCTCTACCTGGGGCTCTCGAATCGCCTGTTCACTCCTGCACAGAAGAAGACGCTCGCCGCACGGGACGGCGGCTGCGCCTGGCCCGGCTGCGCCGCACCGGTCGCTTGGACCGACGCGCACCACATCGCCTGGTGGCACCGCGACCACGGACCCACCGACATCGACAACGGGGTACTGCTCTGCAGCCACCACCACCACCTCATCCACAACACCGGCCGGCACGAGATCCGACTCCACGCGAAGCAGCCACACCTGGTACCGAAAGGCTGGAAGGGACCACCACTGCCCCGACACCGCATGCAACGACACCCCATCAACCCCAAGCGCGAGGCGTCGAAGCGGATGTAGACCGGGATGAAGACAGAGCCCCTCATCCGCCGAGTGGGCGCGGGCGCGCAAGCCGATTCGCCGAGGCCGACTCGCTCACGCCGACCCGATCCGGCGAGGCGATCAGGCGGAGGTGATCATCAAGCTGAGGCGATCAGGCGCGCGCCCGGGGCCGGGCCCGTCGCCCGCAGCACGGTGTGCCGCGCGGCAGAGAGGGCGATCTGCAGCGAGAGGGCGTTGTCCAGGTCCGCGGCCAGGAAGGCGATGGAGGGGCCGGAGCCGGACACGATGCCGGCGAGCGCCCCGTTGCGTTCACCGAGTTCGAGCACGGCGGCCAGCTCGGGGCGCATGTGCAGCGCCGCGGCCTGCAGATCGTTGTGCAGCGCCTCCGCCAGCATGCGCGGTTCGCCGGCGCGCAGCGCCTGCAGCACATCCGGGTCGACCGTCGGCGGCGAGGTGGGGCACAGCTCCGCGTGACGCTCACGGTGCGCGTCGAGCTCCGCGTACACCTCGGGCGTGCTCATCCCCCGCTCGGCGGTGGCGATCACCCACTGGAACGTGCCCTTCGCGAGCGCCGGGCTCAGCTTGTCGCCGCGGCCCGTACCGATCGCGGTGCCGCCGGTCAACGCGAACGGCACGTCGGCCCCCAGCTCCGCGCCGAGCGACAGCAACTCCTCGCGGCCGAGCCCGATCCCCCACAGCGCGTCCAGAGCGACCAGCGTGGCAGCCGCATCGGCCGAGCCTCCGCCCATGCCGCCCGCGATCGGCACCCGCTTCACCACCTGCATGCGGGCGCCGCCGCGGAAACCGGTGCGGGCCTGCAGCAGGTGCGCGGCCCGCAGCACGATGTTGCGGCGGTCCACCGGCAGGGAGGCGGAGGCGATCGGCCCGGAGAATGCGACGGAGAGGTCGTCGGCCTGCTCGGCGTGCAGCTCCTCGAACAACGCGACGGCCTGATACGCGGTGGCGACGTCGTGGTAGCCGTCGGCCTGCACCTGGCCGACGCGCATGCAGACGTTCACCTTGCCCGGTGCCCTGACATGCACCGACCTCGCTGCAGCGCCCACGGCTACACGTTACGGGGTGCCGTTGGCCGACTCCCGAGCCCCTCTGAGCAGGGCACGACCGAGCGCGGTGAAGGCGCCGACGTCCAGCCGCTCGCCACGATCGCCGGCATCGAGGCCGGCTGCCGAGAGCAGCGCAGCGGCGGCTGCCGGACCTCCGGTCACGCTCGCGAGCGACTGCCGCAGCGTCTTGCGCCGCTGCTGAAAGGCGGCGTCGACCAGCCGGAAGACCGCCCCCCGCAGCCGATCGTCGCCCGGCGGCGCGTGCCGCTCGAAGCGCACCAGCACGGAGTCGACGTTCGGCACCGGCCAGAACACCGAGCGTCCCACCGTGCCGGCCAGGGCGAAGCGCCCGTACCAGGCGGCCTTGACGCTCGGAGCGCCGTAGATCTTGGAGCCGGGCGACGCGGCCAGCCGCTCCCCCACCTCCGCCTGCACCATGACCACGCCGCTTGCAAGCGAGGGCACATCCGCGAGCAGCCGCAGCACGATCGGTACGGCCACGTTGTAGGGCAGGTTGGCGACCAGGCGAGTGACGCCGGCGGGCACCGGCTCCGTCATCGCGTCGCCGGACAGCACGGTCAGGCGTGCCCCACCGTCGACTCCAGCGGCGTCCGCGACGGTCGCGGGCAGCAGCGCCGCGAGCCGTTCGTCCAGCTCGATCGCGACGACGGAGGCGCCGGCCGCGAGCAGCCCGAGGGTCAACGAGCCGAGTCCCGGCCCGACCTCCAGCACGATGTCCGCGGGTGCGACGCCGGCGAGCCGGACGATGCGCCGCACGGTGTTGCCGTCGTGCACGAAGTTCTGCCCGAGGCGCTTCGCGGGAGTGAGCCCCAGCCCGGCGGCGAGGCGCCGGACGTCCGCGGGCGTCAGCAGCCGGGGCTCGACGGTCATCGGCCCCACTCCGCGCCGGCGCGGGTTCCGGAGGCACGCGGCACGAGGTGGACGGTACCGCCTCCCACCCGAGGGCCCCCGCGTGCACGGTAGGTGCGCCCTCGCGCAGCAGGTGGAAAGGAGCCGCCCGCCGTCGCCCATAATGAGCACCGATCCCGGGCACGCCGGGCACCGGATGTGAAGGACTGCCGCAGATGGACCCGTCCCCGGTCAAGCCGGCGCGTGCGCCGAGCATCCGGGACGTGGCGCGGGCCGCGGGCGTCTCGCACCAGACCGTGTCGCGGGTGCTGAACAAGTCCGAGAGCATTCGTGACGAGACCCGCGAGAAAGTGCTCGCGGTGATGGCGGAGCTCTCGTACCATCCGAACCGCGCCGCGCGCACGCTGGTCACCAGCCGGTCGAAGACCCTCGGCGTGCTCAGTTCGATCCGCGGACACTACGGTCCGGCGCGCAGTATCCAGGCCATCGAGCAGGCGGCCCGCGAGCGCGGCTACTACGTGACCACAGCATCCGTCGCCTCCCCGGGCAGGCCGGCCATCACCGACGCCCTCGCCCATCTGATGAGCCAGGACATCGAGGGGCTCGTCGTCATCGCTCCGCAGCAACGAGTGTTCGAGGTGATCGCGGATCTGCAGCTGGACGTGCCGCACGTGACCCTGCGCTCCATGCCGGGGTCGCAGAACGCGCTGTCGGTCGACGAGATCAGCGGCGCCCGGCTCGCGACCCGCCACCTGCTCGACCTCGGCCACCGCCACATCCGCCATCTGGCCGGACCGCGGGACTGGATCGAGGCCGAGGCCCGCATGCAGGGCTTCCTGCTGGAGGTCTCCGATCGCGACCTGCCGCTGCTCGCTCCGGTCCTCGGCGACTGGACAGCCGACTTCGGCTATCGAGCGGGCCGCGAGCTGCTGCGGTGGCGCGACGCGACCGCGTTCTTCACCGCGAACGACCAGATGGCGCTCGGCTTGATGCATGCCGCCCTGGAGATGGGACTGCGCGTACCCGAGGACCTGAGCATCGTGGGCTTCGACGACATGCCGGAGGCGGCGCACTTCGCACCGCCGCTGACGACGGTGCGGCAGGACTTCGCCTCGCTCGGCAGGCGCTGCGTGGCCCGCCTGCTCGACGGGGCCAGCGATCCGGTGCACGACGCGCTCGATGCAGAGACGGAACCGGCCGTGGACCTGATCGTCCGCGCGTCGACCGCCCCGCCACGCAGGTCGATCGGGCCGGCCCGCCGGTGAAACGGTTCGTTCGCTAACGAATCGGACACAGTCGCTGGTCACGATCGCGTCGTGGTTGCACTGCGTGCGCACGGAGGTCGTAGTATCTCGTTCGGCATGTGACCGGTCACATGTCCCACACCGACACCGGCGTCGATTCGACCCCCGCCACCGTCGGCGTGCCCGATCAGTGCCTGATCGGGCAGCTTGATCAAGGCAGTGTTGATCAGACACAGGGTTCATAGGGTCGAAGGAACGAGTGCGTGGTGCCGGGTGGACCGATCCTTCTCGAGATGCGCTCGATCACCAAGGAGTTCCCGGGCGTCAAAGCGCTCGCGGACGTCAACCTGAAGGTCGCAGCAGGCGAGATCCACGCGATCTGCGGCGAGAACGGCGCCGGCAAGTCCACCCTGATGAAGGTGCTGTCCGGGGTCTACCCGTTCGGCACCTACGACGGCGACATCGTCTATCAGGCCGAGGTGCAGCACTTCTCGGGCATCAAGCAGTCCGAGGCCGCCGGTATCGCGATCATCCATCAGGAGCTCGCGCTCATCCCCGAGCTGTCCATCACCGAGAACATCTTCCTCGGCAACGAGCCCGCACGATTCGGCATCATCGACTGGACCGGAGCGCAGATGCGCGCCCGCGAGCTGCTCGCCCGGGTCGGGCTCAACGAGAACCCCGACAGCCAGATCAAGTCGCTCGGCGTCGGCAAGCAGCAGCTGGTCGAGATCGCGAAGGCGCTGAACAAGGACGTCAAGCTGCTGATCCTCGACGAGCCGACCGCGGCGTTGAACGAGGCGGAGTCGCAGCACCTGCTCGACCTGATCGTCGGGCTGAAGGGCCGCGGCGTGACCTCGATCATGATCAGCCACAAGCTGAACGAGATCGAGCAGGTCGCCGACAACATCACGATCCTGCGCGACGGCCGCACCATCGAGACGCTCGACGTGTCCGCCGGCGGCGTCGACGAAGACCGGATCATCCGCGGGATGGTCGGCCGGTCGCTCGAGAGCCGGTTCCCCGACCGCGAGCCGCACATCGGCGAGACGTTCTTCGAGGTCCGCGACTGGACCGTGCAGCACCCCGTCGACCCGACCCGACTGGTGGCGAAGCACTCCAACTTCACGGTGCGACGCGGCGAGATCGTCGGCTTCGCCGGGCTGATGGGAGCCGGCCGCACCGAGCTCGCCATGAGCCTGTTCGGGCACTCCTACGGCACGGTGCTCTCGGGCACGGTGCTGAAGGACGGCAAGGAGATCAAGACCAACACCGTCCAGAACGCGATCCGCAACGGCATCGGCTACGTGAGCGAGGACCGCAAGGCGCTGGGACTCAACCTGCTCGACACGATCAAGCGCACCACCGTATCGGCCGATCTGCGCCGCATCTCGCGCGGCGGTGTCGTCGATCAGGCGCAGGAGTACGAGGTCTCCGAGCGGTACCGCAAGCTGCTGCGCACCAAGGCGACGAGCGTGGAGGAGGGCATCTCCAAGTTGTCCGGCGGCAACCAGCAGAAGGTCGTCCTGTCCAAGTGGATGTTCACCGACCCCGACCTGCTGATCCTCGACGAGCCGACCCGGGGCATCGACGTGGGCGCCAAGTTCGAGATCTACGGGATCATCCAGCAGCTCGCGGCACAGGGGAAGGGGATCATCCTCATCTCCTCCGAGCTGCCCGAGCTGCTCGGCATCTCCGACCGGATCTACACGATCTTCGAGGGCACCATCACCGACGAGATCACGGCCGACCGCGCCGATCCGGAGATCCTCATGCGCAGCATGACCGCCAACGTCAAGAAAGTGGGAGCGCGATGAAGACCCTGCAGCGACTGTTCGGCAACGCGAACAGCTCCGGCGCCGGCCAGGCCGGCATGATCATCGCGCTCGTGGCGATCCTGATCATCTTCTCCGCACTCACCGGCGGCCAGACGATCCTGCCGACGAACGTCATCAACGTGTTCCTGGCCTACTCCTACATCCTGATCCTGGCGATCGGAATGGTGCAGGTGATCATCGCCGGCCACATCGACCTGTCCGTCGGCTCGGTGGCGGCCACCACCGGCATCGTCGTGGCGCAGGCCATGGCGGGCGGCGTCCCGGTGCCGCTCGCGATCGTTCTGGGCCTGCTCGTCGGTGCCGCGATCGGCGCCTGGCAGGGCTTCTGGGTGGCCTTCGTACGGGTTCCCGCATTCATCGTCACGCTGGCCGGGCAGCTGATCTTCCGCGGCGTGAACCAGGTGATCGGCAACTCGATCTCGATCCCGGTGCCCGCCGGGTACCAGTTCATCGGCAACGGATTCATTCCGGACTTCGGCCCCTCGACCCCGTTCAGCAACGGCACCGTGATCCTCGGCATCCTCGCGGTGGTCGCGATCGTGGTTCGCGAGGTCCGTGCCCGCCGCCGCCGCGAGCGGATGCAGGCGAACGTGCTGCCCGTGTGGGGCTCGGTCGTCCGGGTCGTCGTGTTCAGCGCCGTGGCGATCGCCGTCACCTACGAGTTCGCCGCGGGCCCCGTCGGGACCAGCGTGCCGATCGTCGCGCTGATCCTCGGCGTCCTCGTGCTGCTCTACGGCTTCCTGACGCAGAACACGATCCTCGGCCGGCAGATCTACGCCGTCGGTGGCAACTCGAACGCTGCCGTGCTGTCGGGCGTCTCGGCACGCCGCATCAACTTCTTCGTGATGTTCAACATGTCGGTGCTCGCCTCGATCGCCGGCATGGTGTTCATCGCCAACGCGACCGCGTCCGGGCCGGCCGACGGCCTGGGCTGGGAGCTCGACGCGATCGCCGCCGTCTTCGTCGGCGGCGCCGCGGTAGCCGGCGGCGTCGGCACTGTGACCGCCTCCATCATCGGCGGACTCGTGCTCGCATTCCTGACGAACGGGCTCTCGCTCGTCGGCACCAACTCGAACATCGTGCAGATCGTCCGCGGCCTGGTACTGCTCGTCGCCGTGGCGTTCGACGTCTACAGCAAGACGCAGGGCCGCCCCTCTCTCACCGGCAGGCTGCTCGGCGGTCTGCGCCGCCCGCCCGGTGACGACACGCCGCGCTCGATCGTCGACCAGCCGACCGTCGGAACGACGGCGACCACCTCCGAAGACCTCGCCGCGTCGGGCTCACGTCCGCCGCAGTGATACCCGGGACGCACCCGTCCCGCCCGCACCACACAACAGGCCGCAACGCATTCGGGCCGCTCCACAACAGAAAGTACACAGATGCAAAAGAAGAAGATCCTCCTCGGGGTCGGCGCGATCGCCCTCTCCGTGGCAATGCTGTCCGGTTGCTCCGCGCGCAGTGGCAGCAGCTCTGGAACCTCCGGTTCCGCAGCGCCGTCCGGCAGCGCATCCGCAGCCGCAGCCATCCCGGCGGGTTCCACAATCGGTGTGGCGCTCCCCGCAAAGACCAGCCAGAACTGGGTGCTCGCCGGTGCCGCCTTCACGAAGGCCATCACGGCCGCCGGCTTCAAGCCCGACGTGCAGTACGCGAACGCCACGAGCCCCGTGCCCGACCAGCAGCAGCAGGTCACGGCCATGACGACCAAGGGCGACAAGGTCATCGTCATCGGTGCGGCGGACGGCAGCCAGCTCGGCTCGCAGGTCGCGGCGGCCAAGAAGGCCGGCATCGTCGTGATCGCCTGGGACCGTCTGCTCACCAACACGCCGAACGTCGACTACTACGTCGCGTTCAACAACTACCACGTGGGTGAGCTGCAGGGTCAGGCGCTGCTCGACGGCCTCGCCAAGTTGAAGGGCACCAAGCCCTGGAACGTCGAGCTGTTCGCCGGCTCACCGGACGACTCCAACGCCGGCATCTTCTTCAAGGGCGCGATGAGCGTGCTGCAGCCGAAGATCGATGACGGCACCCTGAAGGTCGCCTCGGGTCAGACCAAGTTCAACCAGGTCGACACCCAGGGCTGGCTGCCGCAGAACGCGCAGACCCGCATGACGAACCTGCTGACGGCGCACTACTCGAAGACGAAGATCGACGGCGTCCTGTCGCCGAACGACACTCTGGGTCGCGCGATCCTGACGGCCACCAAGGCCGCGGGCAAGCCCAACCCGGTCGTGACCGGTCAGGACTCCGAGACCGCGTCGATCCCGCTCATCATGAACGGCACGCAGTACTCGACCATCTTCAAGAACACGACCGACGAGGCCAACGCCGCCGTCACGCTGATCAAGGAGCTGGCCAGCGGCGCGAAGCCGTCCAACGTGGTCATCGACGCGAAGCAGAACAACAACGGCGTCAAGGTCGTCCCGGCCGTCGAGCTCTCCCCGGTGCTGGTCACCAAGGAGAACGCGGTGGAGGCGTACGCGCCCGACCCGACGCTGGAGGCACTCGCGAAGAAGGGCTGACCCGCCCAGAAGCGCAGCATCTCCACAGGACGCCGCCTCGACGCACACCGCGTCGGGGCGGCGTTCGTTCTGTCAGGACTGCGTTCGTTCTCAGGACTGCGTTCGTTCTCAGTACTGGCTGAGGTCGACCTCGAGCAGGTAGTCCACATCCTCGGGCACCTGGATCGTGATCGAGGTGGGAATCAGCAGGTGCGCCGGAACGAACGACGACGTGATCAGGGCACCCGAGCAATTTGCACCGCTGCTGCGCCCGATCCGGGAGCGGTCACCCTCGGGGGTATCGGTCGTGAGAGTCCAGGAGTAGGCGGCCGGCTTGGCGCACGTGAGCAGCACGCTCACGTTGCCCGGCCCGCCCCCTCCGTCGATTCCGAGCAGCGACACGACTGCGGGGCCGCGGCCGCGGTGATCCACGGCGATGCTGTCCGTGCGGATCGCGCCGGTCAGCGATGTGCGGTGCGCGAAGAGATAGTCGCCGATGGTGTGCGTGCTGCCGGGTGCGAAGAGCGCGGCCAGGTCCTGCCGGTCGCTGCGGCGCTGAGCCGCGGAGCCGACGAAGGCGAGCGGTGCCGAGCCGACGACCCCCGGCGGTAGCGGCGACAGGCGCGGAACGGGCGAGGCGGAGCCGGTCGGGGCGTCCGCCGACCGGGGCAGCAGGACCAGGGCAACGCCGACCGCGACGACGAGGCCGGCCACCACCACTCCCCAGGTCGATCCGCGGCGCCGACCGCCGGTTCGGTCCGGCGCGATCGGGAGCGGGTCCGGCTGCTCGGCATCCGGAAGCGGCCTCGAACGAGCGAGGGCCGTCCGCAGCGCATCGGCCGCCTGCTGCGCGTCGGCCTGCACCCGGGCCGACGCTTGATCGAAGTGCTTCCGCTCCGCCGCGGTGACGTCGGGCCGGTACAGGCGCTCGCGCAGCGGTGCCAGCTGCGCCGACGGTGACGGCACACCCGACGGGCCGATCGACGACGGGTGGAATAGCCAGGCGAGCGCATCACGAGGATCGTGCGGTCCGCGATACGCGGCGGTGAAGTCGGCCAGGAGCGTCGCGTCCGGCAGCCGGCCGTCGTGGGCGAGCAGGTCTGCGTCGGCCTCGGGCACACCCCTCCTCGTCATCAGATCGCGAGTCCGTCTGGATCGCGGACCGCGTCTGGCTCTGCCACCGCCCCGCCACCCCGCTGCAACCTCGCTGCGGCCGTCGAGGACCATTCTCCGCGCACAGAGCTAGGAGCGGCGCGGTCGGGTTGACCGGGACGGCGCCGGCTGCCACGCGGCGGTCGCCGACCGCGGGCGTGGACCGGGGTCGCGGACCGGCTGAACGGTGATGGGTTCCGCGTGGTCGCGTACGACCGCCGCGGGTACGGCGAGACCCCGTGGACGGAAGGGTCGACCTTCAGCGACCTTGTGCCGCCGGCAACCTCGACGAGCTGGCGCGGCTGCAGACGCACTTCTGGCTGGACGGCCCGACGCAGCCGGAGCTGATCCGCGACGCGATCGCCTGAAGCGCCTGCTGGCGCCTGAGGCAGAACCCCGGCCCCGCTCTACGCCCCAGCGGGCTGGCGGAGCAGCTCCTCCTCCAACTCCAGTACCCGGCGGTCCTGGCCGACGCCCGCGATCGCTGTCACGCGGCCCTGCTCGGTGAAGCGGACGACGGCGCTCTTCTCGGCCGTCGATCCTTCCACCTCGGCGTCCTCCACGGACTCCGCGTGGCCGGCCATGCGCAGGCTGGTGCTGTAGTGCTTGCTCCAGAAGAACGGCGGCTCCGTCAGGGGCTCCTGGCCGCCCAGCAGGTTGATCGCGGCAAGCGCCCCGGCGCGCTCGGCCTGCGCCCAGTGCTCCACGCGGATCAGGCGTCCGGTCACGGGGTCGGGGAAGCGGGCGATGTCGCCGGCGGCGAACACCCCGCGCACGGTCGTCTCGCCGTATGCGTCGACCACCACGCCGTCGGTCACCGGCAGCCCCGCGGCTTCGGCCAGCTCGGTGTTCGGTGAGACGCCCAGGCCGACCACGATCAGGTCGCCGTGGACCGTGCCGCCGTCCTCCAGTTCGAGCACAGCCCCGTCCCACGACGCGGGCGAGCCGGTGACGAATTCGACGCCCTGCTCCTCGTGCAGCGACTTGACGAGGCCCGCCAGGTCGGCGCCCAGCTGACGGGCGAGGGGCAGTTCGGAGCGGCTGACCACGGTCACCGCCACCTTTCGGGTGCGCATGGCTGCGGCGACCTCCAGGCCGATGAAGCCGGAGCCGACCACGATCACCCGCTTCGCCCCCGACCCCGCCGCCTCCGATGCCACGGACTGCGCTGCCGCGATGATCGCCTGCGCGTCCTGCTGACCGCGCAGCACGAAGGCGTCATCGCGATCGAAGCCCGGCAACTCAGGCCGGGCCGGGGTGGCACCGGTCGCGAGCACGAGGGCGTCGTAGCCGACCTCGGCGCCGGAGTCGAGGGTGACGATGCGCTCCGCGGTGTCGATCGCGGTGGCGTGCACGCCGATCCGGGCGTCCACGTCGTGGGCGGCGTACCAGTCGTCGGGCAGCAGCGGCAGCTTGCTCGCCTCCGCGCTGCCGTCCAGGTACCCCTTGGAGAGCAGGGTGCGGTCGATGGGCAGGTGCGGCTCGCCGCTGACCAGCGTGATCGCACCCGTGTACGCGGCCCGACGCAGGCGCTCCACGGTCGCGAAGCCCGCGGCGCCCCCGCCGACCACGACGACGCGCTCGACGCCTCGCAGGTTCTCGACCCGCTCCGGTGTGCCCGGCAGCGGTCCTGACTCCGCCGTTCCGGAGTCGGCCGCCTCCCGCAGGGCCGGCTCGTCCTCGGGCGCCGCGTCGCGCACGTGCACCGTGTCACCGTCGATGTCCGCCTGCCAGCGCTTCAGCGGCTTGTACGCCGGAGCGACCGTGGCCTCGCCGGTGCGCAGGTCGAAGCAGGCGTGGTGGAAGGGGCAGTGCACGGTGTCGCCGGTGCGGATGCCGGTGGGCAGCTTCGCTCCGGAGTGGGTGCAGATCGCGTCGAGGGCGCTGACGTGCTCGCGGCCCGTGGCGTCGGTCCAGCGGGCGAGCATCAGCTGCGCACCGTCCAACTGGGCAGCCAGCGTGCCGTCCGCGGGGATGTCCGCCAGCGCGACTCCGGCGCTCAGGTCGATCGGCTCGTCCGCCATGGTCGCTCCTTCATCTGTTCGAGCACTCGGGTCGGGCTCTCGGGTCGGGCACTCGGGTCGGGCACTCGGGCCGGGCACTCGGGCCGGGCACTCGGGTGGGGCGCCTCTCGGTCTACCACGAGGCGGCTGCAGGTCGTTCGGGCGCTCGGCCTCAGAGCGGAGCGGGGCCCAGCTCGGCCAGCAGCTTGGACATCGCCACGTAGGCGCGATTGCGGTACGCGACCAGTTCGGGCGTGCGCTCGGGGCCGACGCCGTAGAAGCCGCCGCCGGACTTGGTGCCGTACTCCCCCGCATCCACGTGCTGCTGCAGGATGGCCGGCGTCGCGAACCGCTCCGGGAAGTCCGTCTGCATGGAGGCGTACCCGAGGGCGTAGACGTCGAGCCCGGCCATGTCGGCGATCGCGAACGGACCGAAGAACGGCAGCCGGAAGCCGAAGGTCGTGCGCACGACGGTGTCGATGTCCTGCGGGGTGGCGACGCCCTCGTCCACCAGTTGGGTCGCCTCGCTGAACAGGGCGTACTGCAGCCGGTTCAGGACGAACCCGGTGACGTCCTTGACGCGGGCGGACTCCTTGCCGGTCGCTGCGACGACGGCCTCGGCCACCTCGATCGCGTGCGGGTCGGTGGCGTCGTGGGCGATGATCTCGACCCCCGGGATGAACGGCGCCGGATTGCTGAAGTGCACGCCCAGGAACCGGCCCGGATTCTCGACCACCGACGCGAGGGAGCCGATCAGGATCGTCGAGGTGTTGCTGCCGATGATGGCGTCGGGTTTCGCCGCGGCACTGATACGGCGCAGCGTCTCGCGCTTGATCTCGGTGCGCTCCGGCACCGCCTCCTCGATGAAGTCGGCGTCGGCGACCGCCGCCTCGATCGACTCCGCTGCCGTCATGTTGGCCCGGATCGTCTCGGTCGCACCGGCAGGGAACAGGCCGTCGGTCACGAACTGGTCCGACTCGGCGATCAGGCGCTCCAGGTTGCTGCGCGCGATCTCGGCGGACACGTCGGCGATCAGGACGGACGCGCCCGAGAGCGCGAGCCGCTGGGCGATGCCGCCGCCCATGTAACCGGAGCCGACCACCGCGGTCTTGCGGGGTGCGGCGGGGTGGGGTGCGGGTGAGAGAGGTGGGGTAGGGCGGGCGGAGGAATCGGAGTTGTCGTCGGTGACCATGCGTCCAGTGTGCCCGTCGCCGGGTGTTCACGGTCTGCGAACATGCGTGAGATCGGCCCGCAGGCCCGCCGATCGACGCGGGCTCGACGCGACCTCACCCCGCGTAGGTGTGCAGGGGTGCGCCCCGCACACCCGGGTCGACCGTGAAGACGGCACCGGCGTCGGGCTCCGCGTCGGGCTCGAGACCTTCGAGTGACGTGGTGATGAACAGGGCGTCCAGGTCGGGGCCGCCGAATGCGCACGCGGTGATATGGCTGGCCGGCACCTGCACGACGTCCTGCAGCACGCCCGCGGTGTCGTAGTGGTGTACCGCGCTGCCGCCGTAGAGCGCGACCCACAGGCCGTCGTCCGCGTCGATCGCCAGCCCGTCGGGATTGCCGTCCAGCGAATCCGGCAGCGACACGAACGGTCGCCGGTTGCTGAACGCGCCGTCGCCGGGATCGACGTCGAACGCGTCGATCCGCCGAGTGGGCGTGTCGACGTAGAAGGCGGTGCGACCGTCGGCGCTCCACTGCAGGCCGTTGGAGATGGTCACGTCCGTCAGCACCGGCCGCACCGAGTGGTCCGCGTCCAGGCGGAAGAGCGTGCCTGCACCCTGGGTCTGGTCGTAGGCCATCGCGCCGCAGAGGAAGCGTCCGAGCGGGTCGCATCCGCCCTCGTTCATGCGCAGCGTCGGGTCGTCGAACACGGTGATCGCATCGCCGACCGGGTGCAGGTGCTCGTCCAAGAATCGGAACCCGCGCTCGACGCCGACAACGAATCCGCCGCTTGCCCGGCTGCGGATCACCGCGGCGATGCGATCGACGGGGTGACGCGTCGTCGATCGGTCGGCGTGCACCTGCACGACGGCTCCGGCGAGCATGTCGACGAGCAGCAGGCGGCCGCCCACCGGATCCCAGAACGGCCCCTCGCCGTGGAAGGTGCAGACATCCGTCAGCCGGGTCGCGGTGCGCGTCGTTACCACGCCCAGCAGTCTGGCGTTCCCCGCTTGGACACCCGCCGAGCGCCGGAGCACAACAACAGGTCCACGTCCCGACAGCAGGTCCGCCGTCGACCGGGAACCTGCTCAAGGGACCCTGTCCTGCTATCGCGCTCGTGCCTGGGGGCGGATGAGGGCTCGGGTTACTCGGTGCCGTCGCCGCGGGGCGGGGCGGACTGGGTCGGCGCCTCCGCGTCCCACGAGCCGTAGACGGCCTCGGTGTTGGAGGTGATGGTCGCGGCGAGCATCGAAGCGTCCGTGCCCAGCACGTCCGCCATGAAGCGCAGGGTGTGCGGGATCAGATAGGGGGCGTTCGGCCGGCCGCGGACGGGCATCGGCGCCAGGTAGGGCGCGTCGGTCTCCACGAGCACCCGCTGCTGGGGCAGCACGACGAGGGCGTCCCGGAGGCTCTGGGCGTTCTTGAAGGTGATGGTGCCGGCGAAGGAGCAGTACCAGCCGTGCTGCGCGGCCAGACGCGCCAGCTCGGGGTCGCCGGAGAAGCAGTGGAAGACCGTGCGCTCCGGCGCCCCGACCCGCAGCAGCGTGGCGACCACGTCGTCGTGCGCGTCGCGGTCGTGGATCTGCAGGGCCAGGCCGCGCCGCTTCGCGATCGCGATGTGCGCCTCGAACGACTCGATCTGAGCGGGGCGCCCCGTCTCGTCGGTGCGGAAGTAGTCGAGGCCGGTCTCGCCGATCGCCCGCACGCGGGGCCTGCCAGCCAGTTCGTCGATCTCGGCGAGCGCCGCATCCAGCTCGCCGGACGCGGCGAGCGCCGGCACCTCGTTCGGATGCAGCGCCACCGCGGCGAGCATCCGCGGCTCCGCTGCCGCCGCCTCGGCCGACCAGCGGCTGGACGCGAGGTCGGTACCGACCTGCACGACGCCCCGGACGCCGACCGACGACGCGCGGTCGAGCTGCTCGCGCCAGTCCAGCCCCTGGCCGTCGAGTCCGAAACCGGCGGCGGAGGAGGGATCGAGGTGCGTGTGGTTGTCGTAGACGGGCACGCGCAGCGCCTGCGGCAGGGGTGGGTAGGAGAGGTCAGGCATCGGCGAGGTCAGACATCGGCACAGTCAGACATCCGCACGGTCAGGCATCGGCGCCGGCACGCTCAGGCACTGAGCACGTCGGCCTCGATGCGCGGGAAGAGCGGCGCGAGCGTCCCCACGTGAGTGCCGGCCGGCAGCTGGCCCCACTGCCCGGCCTGCCGGATCGGCTGGTCGGTCAGCGATCCGAGCGCCGCCTGCGCGCCGAGCGCCTCCCACAACCGTGCGGTCGCCTCGGGCAGCACCGGCGAGAGCAGCACGGCGAGCGCGCGCAGTCCCTCCGCCGCCGTCGCGAGCACGGCGTCGAGCCGTGCCGCGGAGTCGGGCTGCTTGGCGAGCGTCCATGGCTCCTCCAGCGTCAGATAGCCGTTCAACTCCTCCACGATGCGCCAGATCGCGGCGATCGCCTCGTGCGGCGCCATCCGATCGATCGCCGCATCGGCGTGGGCCGCTGCATCGCGCACCACCGCCTGCACGCCCAGGTCGCGCTCGCTCGACTCGGTCGCCTCCGGTACCAGACCCTCCCGGTACCGCCCGATCATCGCGATCACCCGGGACGCCAGGTTGCCGAACCCGTTCGCCAGCTCGGCCTGGTACCGCGCGGCCAGGTCCTCCCACGAGAAGGTGCCGTCCTGCCCGAAGGGGATGGCGCGCATGAAGTAGTACCGGAAGGCATCGGACCCGAACACGTCGGTGATCTCGTTCGGCGCGATGCCGGTCAGCTTGGACTTGGACATCTTCTCGCCGCCCACCAGCAGCCAGCCGTGCGCGAAGACCTGCCGCGGCACCTCCAGCCCGGCGGCCATCAGCATCGCCGGCCAGATGACCGCGTGGAAGCGCAGGATGTCCTTGCCCACCAGGTGCACGGCGGGCCAGCGGCGCTGCAGCGTCTCCGGGTCGGAGTCGTATCCCACGGCGGTGATGTAGTTGAGCAGCGCGTCGAACCACACGTAGACCACGTGCCGCTCGTCCCACGGCACGGGCACGCCCCAGTCGAAGCTGGAACGCGAGATGGAGAGGTCCTCCAACCCCCGCCGCACGAACTGCACCACCTCGTTTCGGGCGGACTCCGGCTGGACGAAGTCGGGCCGCTCCTCGTACAACTTCAGCAGCGCGTCGGTGAACTGGCTCATCCGGAAGAAGTAGTTGCGCTCGGCGAGCAGTTCGACGGGGATGGAGTGGATGGCGCAGACCAGCTGGCCGTCGTACTGGCCGGTGCCGGGCAGCAGCTCGTTCGGCTGCTTGTACTCCTCGCAGCCGACGCAGTAGTAGCCCTGGTAGTCGCCGGCCTCGATGAAGCCGGCGTCGTACAGCTTCTGCACGAACGCGGCGACACCCGACTCGTGTCGCTGCTGGGTGGTGCGGATGAAGTCGTCGTTCGCCACGTCGAGCGTGTCGAGCAGCGGCAGCCACGCCTCCGTGACCAGCCGGTCGGCCCATTCCCGCGGCCCCATGTCGTTGGCCGTGGCGGTGCGCAGCATCTTCTGGCCGTGCTCGTCGGTGCCCGTCAGCAGCCAGGTGTCGTCGCCGGCCTGCCGGTGCCAGCGCGCCAGGACGTCGGCGGCCACCTCGGTGTAGCCGTGGCCGATGTGGGGCACGTCGGAGGGATAGAAGATCGGCGTGGTGATGAAGAACGACCGGCCTTCGGGCATCCGTCGATCGTACCGGCGCGCCGGAGGACGCCGCGGTTCGATGACGACCGGCGTTCGATCGGCGTTCGACCGGCGTTCTCAAGCCCTCACTAGCCTCCGCGCTCGTGATGTCAGGAGCCCTGCCTACTCCGCCGGCCCCGCCGCTCCGCACCCGCAACGTCGTGCTGATGATGGTGGACGGCGTGCGGTGGCAGGAGGTGTTCCGGGGCGCCGACCCGCGCCTGTTGGCGGGCGTGCCGGAGGCGGACGTACCGGAGGCGGGCATGCCGGGCGAGGACGAGCAGGAGCAGGTGCGGCGTGCGTTCGGCGGCGTGACGCCCGCGGCGAGACGCGAGGCGCTGCTGCCGTTCCTGTGGTCGGTCGTGGCCCGGCAGGGCACGGTGCTCGGCAACCACGACCTCGGCTCCCGCTGCGCCGTGACCAACGGGCGCAACCTCTCCTATCCGGGCTACAGCGAGACGCTGTGCGGCTTCGTGGGCCCGGCGATCGTGGACAACGAGCACGGACCCAACCCGAACGTGACGGTGTTCGAGTGGCTCGCACGGCAGCCCGACTGGCGGCGGGGCGAGATCGGCGTGTTCGGCGCCTGGGACGGCATCGGAGAGGTGTTCCACGAGGGCCGCGCGCCATTCGCGGTGAACGTCGGGTACGACCCGCTGACGGAGGGGCGGACGACGAGCGGGATCGCGCTGCTGAACCGGTTGAAGGCGGAGTTGCCGCGGGGCTGGGCGGACGAGCCGTACGACCCGCTCACGTTCCGTACAGCCCTGGAGTGGATCGCGGCGAACGGGCCGCGGCTCACCTTCCTGGGCTTGGGCGAGCCCGACGAATGGGCGCACCACGGCGACTACGGCCGCTACCTGCAGTCGACCCGCCGGTGGGACGCGGCCGTCGGCGAACTCTGGGCGATACTGCAACTGCTGCCGCAGTACCGGGACACCACCACGCTGATCCTGACCTGCGACCACGGGCGCGGCGACGGGCCGCGGTGGACCGATCATGGGACGGACACGCCCGGCTCCGAGGCGACGTGGCTGGCATTCCTCGGCCCGGACACGCCGGCGGCCGGCGAGGCGGCGGATGAGCAGGCGACCAACGACGGCATCGCGGCGACGATCGCACGGCTGCTGGGGTACGACTACTGCGCTGCCGAACCGCGGGCAGGTGCGCCGATCGACGCCGCCTTCGGCTGACCTTCTGCCCAGATCCGCGCGATCTGCCCATGCGCGCGCACTGACAGATCGCTCATATCCGGTCAGACGCCGGACCTCGCTCTAGGGCTGGGAGACCTCCAGCACCATCTTGCCCAGGCCGTGCCGCTGCTCCAACTGCTGGTACGCCTCCGCCACCGCGTCGAGGGGGAATCGGCCCTTGATCGGCTGCTCCAGATCGCCGGTCGCCAGCAGGCCCGCCAGCTCGGTGAGCGCGGCGGCGGGGTGCTCGACGGTCGCTTGGCCGTCGGCGGCGACGCCGGTGCGCTCTGCGGCCTCGAAGTCGATGATCGTGTCGATGCGGTCCTTCGGCACCCCGAGGCCCAGCGCCAGGTCGACGTAGCCGTGACCGTACGTGTCGAGCATCCCGTCGACGCCGTCCGGGGCCAGCGCGACGATCGAATCCGCCATGTCGTCGCCGTACGCGAGCGGCAGCGCGCCCCACACCCGCAGCTGCTCGTGGTGCGCGGCGCTCGCGATGGCGATGACGGTGGCGCCGGTCCGCACGGCCAGCTGGGTGGCCAGGGTGCCGACGCCGCCCGCGGCACCCGTGACCACGACCGTCTCACCGGCGACCGGCTTCACCGCGGCGATCATCGCCACGGCCGTCAGGCCGGCGACCCCGAGCGATCCGGCCACCGCCCAGCCCAGCCCGTCGGGCTTCGGCACCACCCGGTCGGCCGGCACGACGGCGAACTCCGCCTGCGCATTGCGCCCGTCCGAGACGGCGAGCACGGCGTCGCCCACCGCCACGCCCGTCACGCCCGGTCCGACGGCCTCGACGACGCCGGCCAGGTCGCTGCCCTCGCCCTCCGGGAACACGGCGGGGAACATCTGCTGCATCGCGCCGGAGCGGATCCCGGCCTCGCCCGGGTTCAGCCCGGCGACGACCACCCGCACCAGCACCTCGCCCTCACCGGGCGACGGCGTCTCGACCTCGACGACCTGCAGCACGTCCGTGCCGCCGTACTCCGTGAACCGCACCGCGCGCATCCGCCGACCCTCCTGAAGCCCGTCATCGATCGTCGCCGATCCTCATCGACCGGGGTCGAGTGTGCGCGAGCGCCCCTGGGCGTCCGCCGCTGGCGTCGGTGTCGGATCTCCAGCAGTGTCCTACCCCCAGCCGAGGTCGGCCTTGACCTGTGCCCAGGGGATGCTGGGCCCCTCCTCCGCCATCGCCTCATCGAAGGCAACGTCGTCGGCGTCGTCAAGCGCCTCGCGGATCCGCTCGTGCTCTCCCGGAATCATCACGATGCGACTCTGGCAGGACCAGGACCGCGGCGGTCAGCGGTGCTTGGCCGCGAGCGCCGCCTCGTAGAGGTCGTGCTTGGCGAGACCCGTCGCCTCGGCCACTTCGGCCGCCGCCTGCTTCATCCCTGTGCCCGTGGCCAGCAGGCGTTGCACCGCCGCGAGGCCGTCCTCGAGCGACGCGACCGACGCCGGCGCCCCTTCGACCAGCACGACGATCTCGCCGCGCACACCGCCGGCCGCCCACTCCGCCAACTCGGCCGCCGAGCCGCGCCGCACCTCCTCGTACAGCTTGGTCAGCTCGCGGCAGACGACCACGCGGCGCTGCGGATCGAACGCCTCGGCCATCGCCTGCAACAGGGCAGCCAGCCGATTCGGGGACTCGAACAGCACCGTCGTGCGCGGCTCGCGCGCCACGGCGGCCAGATACCGCATGCGATCGCCCGCCCGGCGCGGCGCGAACCCGTCGAAGACGAACCGGTCGGTGGGCAGGCCCGAGACTGCCAGAGCCGTGAGTACTGCGGAGGGGCCGGGCACCGAGCTGACCGTGACGCCCGCGTCGACGCAGGCGCGGACCAGCGCGTAGCCGGGATCGGACACCGTCGGCATGCCCGCATCGGTCACCAGCACGAGGTCGCCGTCGGCGGCGAGGTGCACCAGCTCGGCGGCGCGACCCCGCTCCGTCTGCTCGTTCACGATCACGAGCCGGGGGCGGTTGAGGATGTGCAGGCCGGCGAGCAGGCGGTGCGCGACCCGGGTGTCCTCCGCTGCGAGCACCGTCGCGGCCTCCAGCGTCGCGAGCAGCCGTGCGCTCGCATCGCCCAGGTTGCCGATCGGGGTGCCGGCGAGGATCAACACGGGAGGCATCCTCGCAGCCGGGCGAGCAGTCGCGCGGGCGGCGCCGGAGGTCGACCTTAGGCTGGCGCGGTGGCTCCAGCCGCCCAGCCCAGCACCTCGGCGCCCGCCTCCGGGACCGCGGTCCTCGGCGTGCGCCGGCGCGCCCGCCCGCGGGTGCGTCGCCGTGTGCGGGTTCCGGGCGGCTCGGGCCGGCATGCGGCGCCGACGAACGGTTCGCTGCGGTGGGCCGGACCCCTCGGCGTGCTCGTCGTGGCGGCACTGGCCCGCTTCTGGTCGCTCGGCGCGCCCGGCACCCTGAACTTCGACGAGACCTACTACGTCAAGGACGCCTGGAGCCTGGTGCACCTGGGCTACGAAGGCAGCTGGCTGGCAGCCGATGCGAACGCGCTGTTCCAGTCCGGACAGGTGAACGGGTTCTCCGCCTCCGCCGAGTATGTGGCGCATCCGCCGCTCGGCAAATGGATCATCGGCCTGGGCGAACTCGCGGCCGGCGGCGCGCAGAACTCGGCCGGCTGGCGGCTGTCCGTCGCGATCGTCGGCGTGCTGGCGGTCGCCCTGCTGATGGTCGTGGCGCACCGCCTGTTCCGGAATGCCCTGGTCACCACCGTCGCCGGCGGGCTGTTCGCGATCGACACGCAGGCGATCGTCATGTCCCGGGTGTCGCTGCTCGACAACATGGTCATGTTCTTCGCGCTGGCGGCCTTCGCCTGCCTGATCGAGGACCGCTTCTGGGTGGAACGCCGGTTCGGCCGCTGGCTGATGGACCACGACGGAGACGCCGGCGGCTGGGGCCCGACCATGCTGTGGCGGCCGTGGCTGCTGGGCGTCGGCGTGCTGACCGGGCTCTGCACCGGCGTGAAGTGGTCCGGCCTCTACTTTCTGGCGGCGTTCGTGCTCTACAGCATCGCGTCGGACATGATGCTGCGCCGCCGGGCCGGCATCCGCTTCTGGTACAGCGCGACGCTGCTGAAGCAGGCCTGGGCGACCGTGCTCGTGACGATCCCCGTCGCCGTGGTCGCCTATCTCGTGTGCTGGACCGGCTGGTTCGTCACGAACGGCGGGTGGGATCGCCACGCCGTCGAGGACGGCGCAACGGCCAGATTCACCGGTCTGCTGGCCTGGGTCCCACTGCCGCTGCAGAACCTGTGGGCCTGGCACGCGAGTATCTACGCCTTCCATATCGGGCTCGACAGCCCGCACAACTACTCCGCACCCGCGATCCTCTGGCCGCTGATCGCCCGGCCGACCTCCATTTACTCCGACGGCGCCTCGGTCGCCGGCGGGCACGGCTGCCAGTACGGCAGCTGCATCGCAGCGATCCTGGACATCCCCAATCCACTGCTCTGGTACGCGGGGATCGCCGCGACCATCTACCTGATCGTGCGGTTCGTCCGGCGGCGGGAGTGGCAGGGCGGCATCATCCTGCTCGGCTACGTGGGCGGCTACCTGCCGTGGCTGCTGTACCCGAAGCGCACGATCTTCTTCTTCTACTCGATCGCCTTCGAGCCGTACCTGATCCTCTGCCTGGCCGCCACGATCGGGTTGATGGTGGTGCGGCCGCCCGCCTCCGACCTGGCCGGCGAGGCTGCGTTCGGTGAAGCTGCGTTCGGCGAAAGAGAGATAGTGGTGGCGGAGCGGAATCACGGTCTGCGGGTGCGTCGCGGCATCGTCACGGGGCTGCTGGCCGCCATCGTGTTGGTGAGCGTCTTCTTCTACCCACTGACGAACGGCATGCAGACGCCGTACTGGTTCTGGCACATCCACATGTGGTCGACGACATGGATCTGAGCGCACTGCACGCGTCCTTCGACGCGATCACGCGCGAGCAGCTCGTCGCAGCCGGCAGCGCCAAGTGGACCGCGTTCCCCGACGCGATCGGCGCTTTCGTCGCCGAGATGGACTTCGGGCTCGCCCCGGCAGTGCGGGAGTCGCTCGTGCAGGCGGTGGACCGGGGCGCGACCGGCTACCTGCCGAGGGCGCTCACGGGGGAACTGGCCGCTGCGACGACCGCCTGGTACGCCGACCGGTACGGGGTGGGTGTGGATCCCGCGCGCGTGCACCCGCTGCCGGACGTGCTGGCGGGCGCCGAGCTGGCCATCCGGCACTTCTCCGCGCCGGGCGCGCCCGTGATCGTGCCCACGCCCGCGTACATGCCGTTCCTCACCCTGCCCGGCGCGCTCGGCCGCGAGGTGATCCAGGTCCCGTGCACCGTGCGCGACGGGCGTTCGGAGCTGGACCTCAACGCCCTGGCGGCCGCGTTCGCCGCGGGCGGCGACCTGGTACTGCTCTGCAACCCGTGGAACCCGATCGGCCGGGTGCTGACCCGCGACGAACTGCTGGCGCTGTCAGCGGTGGTGGAGGCGCACGGCGGTCGGGTGTTCGCCGACGAGATCCACGCGCCGCTCGTCTACGGCGAGACGCGGCACGTGCCCTACGCCTCCGTCTCCCCCGAGGCTGCGCGGCACACGGTGACCGCGACGAGTGTCTCGAAGGCCTTCAACCTGCCCGGGCTGAAATGCGCGCAACTGATCCTGCACAACGACGAGGACCAGGCCCGCTTCGAGCAGATCGGCATGTGGTCGACGCACGGGGCCAGCACGCCGGGTGTGCTCAGCAACATCGCGGCGTACCGCGAGGGCGGCGAGTGGCTGGACGGGGTGCTGCAGTACCTCGACGGCAACCGGCGCACGCTGCGCGACCGGCTTGCCGACCTGCTGCCCCAGGTGTCGATGCTGCCGATCGAGGGCACGTACATCGCGTGGCTGGACGTGCGGGCGCTCGGCCTGAGCGAACCCGCGGCGGACTTCTTCCTGCGCGAGGCCGGGGTGGCCATGACCGACGGCGCCGCGTGCGGCGAGGCGGGCGAGGGCCACGTGCGCTTCGTCTTCGCCACGCCCCGGCCGATCCTGATCGACGCGGTGCAGCGGATGGCCGACGCGGTCCGCCGCCGCTGAGCGCCGCCGACCGAGCCGGTTCCGGTTCGGCTCCTCCTCCACGACCACCCTCCCCAACTACGGAGATCCCGCGCAACTACGGAGATCCTGGGCGACACGCCGTATTCGGGGCCGGATCCTCCGTACTTGTGTACTCGGCTCCGTAGTTGGGACGGAACTCCGTAGGTGGGGTGGGCTCCGTAGTCGGGGTGGGCCTCCATAGTCGGGGACTGCTCACCCCCAGGACCGCGGATCTAGGGTCGAACCATGCAGTATCGGCAACTGGGCCGCTCCGGCCTCCGCGTATCCACGATCACCCTCGGCACCATGGGATTCGGCGGTGAGGGCTGGGCCAAGCCGGTCGGCAGCATCGACGTGGACGGCGCACGGCGGCAGATCGATCTGGCCCGCGCAGCCGGGGTCAACCTCTTCGACACCGCCGACGTCTACTCCGCCGGCCGCTCGGAGGAGATCCTGGGCAAGGCGCTCGGCGTCGACCGCGACGACGTGCTGATTGCGACCAAGGTGCGCATGCCGATGGGCGACGGGCCGAACGACGCCGGGCTCTCGCGCCACCACATCATCCGCGGGGCAGAGGACAGCCTGCGGCGCCTCGGCACCGACCACATCGACCTGTACCAGGTGCACGAGTGGGACGGCCAGACGCCGCTCGACGAGACGCTCGGGGCGCTCGACGACCTGGTCCGCTCCGGCAAGGTGCGGTACGTCGGCGCCTCCAACTACGCCGGCTGGCAGCTGGTGAAGGCGCTCTGGACCGCGGAGCGCGAGCACCTGCCGCGTTTCGTCAGCCAGCAGATCTATTACTCGCTGCAGTCGCGGGACGCGGAGAGCGAGCTGGTGCCGGTGTCCATCGACCAGGGCCTCGGCATCCTGGTCTGGAGTCCGCTGGCCGGCGGCCTGCTGACCGGCAAGTACCGCCGCGGGCAGGACGCACCGGAGGGAACGCGCCGCTTCGAGGGCTGGAACGAGCCGCCCGTCAACGACGAGGACCGCCTGTACAACACGATCGATGTGCTCGTCGAGATCGCGGAGTCGCACGGCGTCTCGGCCGCGCAGGTGTCGCTGGCATACACGATCGCGAAGCCGGCCGTCACCTCGGTGATCGTCGGCGCGCGCACGGAGCAGCAGCTGGCCGACAACCTCGCCGCCGCCGATCTCGAACTGACCGCCGACGAGCTGGCCCGCCTGGACGCGGTCAGCGTGGAGCCGCTGCGCTACCCCCACTGGCACCAGGCGAACACCGCCGCCGACCGACTCGGCCCCGCCGACACAGCCCTGCTCGGCCCGCACCTCGGCTGACCGCACCGCACCGCATCGCACTCGATCGCACGGCACCTGACTGCACCGGACGGACGGAGCCACGACCATGACCGACGGCATCACCATCACCCGCGTGTTCGATGCTCCGCGGAATGTCGTCTGGGCGGCCTGGACGGCTCCGGAGCAGTTCTCCGTCTGGTTCGGCACGGCGGCCGTCGACGTCCCGCTGGCCACCATCGTCATGGACGTGCGGGTCGGCGGCGCCTGGTCGGCCGTGATGCACCTGCCGGACGGGCAGCGGATCGACTGGACCGGCGAGTACATCGAGGTGCAGACGCCGCAGCGGCTGGCCTTCACGATGACCGACGACCCGGCGAACCCGGCGCGGGAGCCCGTCACCGTGGACCTCGCCGAGGTCGACGGTGGGACCCGGATGACGATGACCCAGCGCGGCGGCAACTTGACCGACGAGCAGTACAGGCAGGCCGAAGCCGGCTGGAACGGCTTCTTCGACGAGATGGCGGGCCTGCTCGCCGCCTGAGCGAGCGCGACAGCAGGACACGGTCTCGTCAGCAGGCTCCCCGTCGACGGTGGACCTGCTGTCGGGACCTGGTCCTGCTCAAGTGCTCAGTGATCGGCGGACGGGCGGAGGACGGGGGCGGACGGGGCGCTGGCTAGGCTCGCGGCGTGGAGGCGGGCGGGGCGGAAGGCGCCGTCCCCGCGGCCCGGCCTGCGGATGTGAGGCCGGCCCCCGACGGCCGGTTCGCGGATCCGACCTCGGCGGCCATCGCCGTTCGCGTGCTGGGCGCCGTGCGGATCACGGCTGCCGACGGGTCGACCGCGGAGGCGCCGGGGACGCTCGGCAAGCGCCTGGTCATCGCGCTCGCACTTGCGGGCGGGGCCGGCCGTTCCGCATCCGGGCTGATCGAGGACGTCTGGGGCGACGAGCCGCCGCGCAACCCGCGCGCCGCGCTGCAGATGCTCGTCTCGCGCCTGCGAGCCGTCGCCCGACCCGACACCGTGCTCTCGACGGCCGTCGGCTACACGCTGCCGCAGTCCGATCTGGCACTCGTGGAGCACGCCGCGAACCTGCTGACCTCGGCCGCACCGCCCGATCTGGCGCAACTCGCCGACGCGCTGCGCCTGCTCGACGGCGAGCCGGCCGCCGACCTGGAGCCCTCCGAACTGACGGAGGAGTTGCGCACCCGAACGGATCGAGCGCGGAACCGCCTCCTCCGCGCTCGAGCGACCGCGCTGCTGGCTGCCGACGACCCCAACGGGGCCCTCGCCGACCTGGATCGTCTCGAAGCCGACTCGGTCGACGCGCCCCTGCAGCTGCTGCGCATGCGGGCCCTCGCCGCGGCGGGCCGCGTCAGCGAGGCCGTGGGATCGTTCGCGGCCTACCGCGAGCGTCTGGCCGACCGGTTGGGCGCGGACCCGGACGCCGAGCTGACCGCCCTGAACGCCGAACTGCTCCGCACCTCCGCCCGCGTACCCGGCGCACCGGACCGAGGCGCTCGGGCAGAGCAGACGCTGACCGCCCCGGCCCAGGAGACACGGAATCAGAGCGCCCCGGCGCAGAAGGCACAGACGGTCGGCCTGCGCGCCGCCCCGAACGCGCTGCTCGGCCGCGACGAGGAGGTGCGGGCCCTGGTCACGGCGATCCCGCAGCACCGCCTGACGACCATCGGCGGTGCCGGCGGCCTGGGCAAGACGCGGCTCGCCCACGCGGTGGGGGCCGCGCTGACGGACCGGTTCGAGCGGATCGTGTTCGTCGAGCTGGCCGGGGCACGCAGCGGCGACGACGTGCCGCTGGTGCTCGGCGACGCAGTGGGAGCGCGCACCGTTCGGGCCGGCCGGCGCCTGACGGACGCTCCGGTCGCCGACCTGCCCACTCGCATCCGGGAGGCGCTCGCCGCGCGGCGGACCCTGCTGATCCTGGACAACTGCGAACAGGTGGTCGACGCGGTCGCGGCACTGGCCGCGGACCTGCTGGCCGCCGTCCCGTCGCTCACGGTGCTGACCACGAGCCGCGTGCCCCTGCTGGTCGCCGGCGAGCGGATGGTCGCCCTCGCTCCGCTGCATCCCGTGACCGACGCGGCCGCCCTCTTCCGCGAGCGCGCCGCGGCGGTACGGCCGGATGCGGTGCTGGACACCGCCGTGGTGGAACGCGTCTGCACCCGCCTGGACGGCCTACCGCTGGCGATCGAGCTGGCCGCGGCACGGCTCCGATCCATGACCCTGCTCGAGCTGGACCGACGGCTCGGCGACCGCTTCGGCGTGCTCGTGGGCGGCGACCGCACCGCGCCCGCACGCCACCGCACCCTGTTCGCGGTGATCGACTGGAGCTGGCAGCTGCTGCGCGAGCGCACCCGCACGGCGTTGGCGCTGCTTGCGATCTTCCCCGACGGCTTCACCGCCGACTCCGCCGAAGTCGTGCTGGGCGACGACCCGGCCGCCGTGCTCGACGAGCTGGTGGAGCAGTCGCTGCTGACCCTGCGCGAGGGCACGCTGGGCGCGCGGTTCCGGATGCTGGAGACGGTGCGCGAGTTCGGGCTGCGCGCGCTGGCGCAGGCGGGTGAGGAGCAGCGGGCCGCCGCGGCGCTCGACGCCTGGGCCACGGCGTTCACGGAGCGGACCGCGGCGGGGATCAGCACCGCCGTCCAGGAGAGCGACGTCCGGGCCCTCGCCGACGAGGAGGAGACGCTGCTCGCGCTGCTGCGCGCGGACGTGCACGGCCGGGAGGGAGTGGTGCTGGCCGTCTACGCGCTGCTCGGCGAGTGGTGGCTGTCCCGCAGCGAGTTCCCGAGCGTGCTCGCGACCGCACCGGTCGCCGTCGCGGCGGCCCGGCGGCGCGCGACGACTCCCCTCGCGCAGCAGACCGAGCTGCGGGCGCTGACCCTCGCCGCCGTCGTCCTGCAGGTGGCGAACCAGCCCGGGACCCTGCGCGCGACGGCGCTGCTGCGTCGGGCGGTCCACGGGCTGGATCCCGCCGACGAGCGGTTCTGGCCGACCTACGCGCGACTGCTGCTGCAGGTCCGGCTGCCGCGCGACGCGGAGGAGCTGATCGACGCGCCGACGGCGTCGACGGATCCGGCGGTGGCGTCGTTCGCCCTGCTCGTCCGCGCGCTGCTACGGGAGAACCTCGGCCGCATCGCCGACGCGCAGCGGGACGCGTCCCGCGCCGGCGCGCTGGCGGAGCGCCTCGGGCTGGCGTGGATCGGCCTCACCGCCCGCGCCGCGCTCGCGCAGCTGTACAGCCAATCCGGCGACCGGGAGCGCGCCCTGCGCACGGCCACGGCGGTGCGCGACCGGCTGCTCGATCTGGACACGCGGGCCGATGTGCGCCAGCTGGACTGGATCATCGCGGTGAACGAGCTCGCGAGGGGCGACCTCGCCTCGGCGGAGCGTCGGCTGCAGCATCTGGCCGACCTGCCGAGTGCGCGGCCCGACGACCAGGACGACGTGCTCGTGATCGCGCTGGTCGCCCTCGCGGAGATAGCCGAGGCGCGCGGCCGCACCGGTGACGCCGATCAGTGGTGGCGGCAGGCGATGGAGGTGCCGATCCCGCCCGGCGCACCCTGGCTGGTGGTAGCGCGCGGGTCGGCCCTGGCGGCGCTCGCCGCGCGACCGGACGCTCGTACGGATCCCGCGGTCGTGGCCGGCTACCGGCGGCTGCGGAGCCTGCTGCTCGCGCTGCCGAGGGTCCCGACGTTCATGGTCGACACGCCGGTGTACGGGACCGGGCTGCTGGGATTGGCCGGCGTGCTGCTGCGGTCGGACGACGCCCGCCGCTCGGCGGGCGCGGAGTTGGTGCGCCTGGCCGCCACCACGGGCGCCCGACTCGACCTGCCGAGCATCGCTGCGGTGGCGCAGCTGGTCGGGGGCGCATCCGCCGTTCCGACCCGCTCTCCAGCCGGCTCCCAGTCCGACTCCCCGCCCGGCTCCCCGCCCGGCTCCCCGCCCGACTCCGCGACGCCCGCGACGGGGCCGGACGCCATCGCACAGGCGGTGCGGATCCTGAGCCGCCCGGAGTTGCGCCTGCCGTTCCCGACGGACTGACCCGGCTGACCCGACAGGCTGAGCCCTCCGCTCAGGCCTTGCGCATGTACGCACGCACGGTCAGCGGCGCGAAGATCGCGACGACGACCGCGGCGCCCAGCAGCGAAAGCCAGAAGTCGCCCGTCACCGCCTGCTCGTTGACGAGGTCGCGCACCGCGCTGATCAGGTGCGAGATCGGGTTGATGTTCGCGAACACCTTCAGCACCTCCGGCAGCTTGTCGGTATTCACGAATGCGTTGGAGAGGAACGTCAGCGGGAACAGCACGAGGAACGAAATGCCCTGCACGCTCGACGCGGTGCGGGCGAGCATCCCGAACAGGGCGAAGATCCAGCTGATGGACCAGGCGACCACGACGACGAGCAGGCCCGCGACGACCGTCCAACCCAGGTGGTCGGTGATCTGGTGGTATCCCATGATCGCGCCGACCACGAAGGTGATGGTCGTCGCGATGGCGTAGCGCACGGTGTCGGCGAGCAGCGCGCCGGCCAGCGGCGAGATGCGCGCGATCGGCAGGGAGCGGAAGCGGTCGAACACGCCCTTGTCCATGTCCTCGCGCAGCTGCACGCCGGTGACCACCGAGCCCGTGATGACGGTCTGCACGAGGATGCCGGGGATCAGGATCGGCAGGTAGTCCTGCACGTTCCCGGCGATGGAGCCGCCGAAGATGTAGGCGAACATCACCGTGAAGATGATCGGTTGCAGGGTCACGTCGAACAGCTGCTCGGGTGTGCGCCTGACCTTCAGCAGCCCTCGGTACGCCATCGTGATCGACTGCGAGACGGTCGCGGCTGGACCGGTGCGCGGGTACGCGCGGGCGAGCGGCGCGGGCGCCGGTGCAGGAATCAGCTGGGTGGTGGTCATGCGAGCACCTCGTCTTTCTCCGGCGTAGCGGCGGTCTGGTCGTCGGCCGGGCGGCCGGTGATGGCGAAGAAGACCTCGTCGAGCGTCGGCTTCTGCACGCCGAACTCGCTGAGGCGGATTCCGTTGCCGCGCAGCTCGACCAGCAGGTCGGTGACCCGGTCGGGGTTCTGCAGCGGCACGACGAGCAGGCCGGGGTCGGTGCCCGCCGCGACGGTCACGCCGAGGACGTCGTGCACGCTCTGCCGCGCGAGACGGCCGTCCGCGGGGTCGGCGAGCCGCAGTTGCAGCGAGGCCAGTCCGACGGAGGCCTTCAGGTCGTCCGCGGTCCCCTCCGCCACCACGCGGCCGTGGTCGATGACCGCGATCCGGTCGGCCAGCTGGTCGGCCTCGTCCAGGTACTGCGTGGTCAAGAGCACGGTGGAGCCGGTGCTGACCAGGCGCCGGATGGTGTCCCACATTTGCGCACGGGTGCGGGGGTCGAGGCCGGTGGTCGGCTCGTCCAGGAACAGCAGCGGCGGCTGCGCGATCAGGCTGGCGGCCAGGTCGAGGCGCCGGCGCATGCCGCCGGAGAACTTCGAGAGCGGGCGGCGGGCGGCCTCGGTGAGCGCGAACTCCTCCAGCAGCTCGGCGGCCTTCTGCTTGGCGTCGCGGTGCTTCAGGCCGAGCAGGCGGCCGAAGATCACCAGGTTCTCGGTGGCCGAGAGCTTCTCGTCGACGGAGGCGTACTGGCCGGTCACGCCGATCAGGCCGCGCACGGTGCGCGCCTCGTGCACCACGTCGTGGCCGAAGATGCGGGCACTGCCGCCGTCCGGCTTCAGCAGGGTGGCGAGCATGGAGATGGTGGTGGTCTTGCCGGCGCCGTTGGGGCCCAGCACGCCGTAGACCGTGCCGGCGGCCACGGTCAGGTCCACACCGTCGACGGCGCGGTTGTCCCCGAAGTTCTTGACGAGGCCGGTCGCCTCGATGGCGGGAGTCGCAGTGGTCGTCATGCGCGTCCCTCCTTTCGTTCGTGCTTCTCGCTCGGTGCAGCCGTCAGTTCGACCGCACTCACGATGATGGCGGTCGCCGCTCACACCGCGCTCACGTGTCGCTCACGTGGGCGCGGGGCGGGCGAGCGGAGGGCGGAGGGCCGGGCAGGCACACGGGCGGAGAATGTGCGCATGGAGCCCATGTCGCCCGCCGTCCTCGATCTGCTCCGTCGTCCGAATCCTGCGGTGGTGGCGACGATCCGCACGGACGGCGCTCCCGTCAGTGCGGCGGTCTGGTACCTGTGGGAGGAGCCGGTCGTGCTGCTGACCATGGGTGCGTCGAGCCCTCGTCGGCGCCAGTTGGAGCGGGATCCCCGCCTGACGCTGACCGTGCTCGACGACTCCAGCTGGTATCGGCAGGTGACCCTGCACGGCGAGGCGCAGGAGGTGGGCGACGACCCCGACCTGACCGTGATCGATCGGCTCTCGCAGCACTATGTGGGCAAACCGTACGACGACCGCGCCCACCCGTACGCATTCGCCCGGATTCGCGTGACGGAGTGGAACTCGTTCGGTGTCTGACGCCGAGGCCGGTCTTGATCCGGGCGCGGACCAGCTCAGCCGGGGTCGGGATGACCGGGCAGCGGAGGCGCAGCAGCGTCGCTCGGTGCTGACTGCCCTGCAATCCGAGACGGTGTCGACGATCGAGGTGCTGGATCGTCAGATCGAGCGGGTGACGGCGGCGCGGGCGGACGCGAACACCGACGACGAGCACGATCCTGAGGGGGCGACGATCGCGTTCGAGCGATCGCAGGCCGACGCGCTGCGATCGGCAGCGGTGTCGCGGCTGACGCAGATCGACACCGCGATCGCCCGCGTCGATGCCGGCACGTCCGACCGCTGCGCGGTGTGCGGCGACCCGATCCCGCCGCTGCGGCTCGCAGCGCGCCCGTTCGCGACCACCTGCCTGCGCCACGCCTGACGCCCTCCTCCTGAGCCCCCGTGGCGCCGAGGAATTCAGGAGAAATCGAGGAACGAAGGCGCAAACCGGCCGGATCCGGTCCCGGAAGTCGGAATCGCCTGAATTCCTCGCGCCGCGAAGGCGTCAGGCGGCGGCGACCAGTTCGTCGAACATCGCGGCCATGGCGCCGATGCCGATGGAGAGGTGACCCTGGCCCTGCTGCAGGTGCGGAACGACGCCGGGGATGCGGCCCGCGAGCCACTGGCCGTGTGCGAACGGCACCATCAGGTCCTCGCTCCCCTGCCAGATCGCGGTCGGCACCGCGATCTCGGCCAGGTCGAAGCCCCAGTCGGTCGAGAATGCGAGGTCGTCGTCCAGCCAGCCGTCCACGCCGGTACGCAGCGCCTCGTGGAAACCGTCCGCCGTGTCCTCCCCGAATTCATCGGTCAGCACCGCCCGGTCCACCTGCGGCAGCAGGCTGCTCATCGCCGCGACGATCCCGCTCGCATCCGCTTCGAGCAGCTCCGGCCGCTGCGCGTCCAGATAGGTCCGCAGTGCCCCTTCGCCGTGGAGCGCGGCACCGAACTCGTCGATGTTGTCCTGCCCCATGCCGGCCAGAAAGTCGATGCCGTCCGCGTCGAAGGGCGCGACGCCGGCGATCACGAGCGCCGCGGCCGCCGCGTCCAGCCGTGCGGCGCAAGCCAGCGCGTGCGGACCGCCGCCCGACCATCCGGCGACCAGGCACCGGTCTGCGCCGATCGAGCGCAACACCGCCCGCGTGTCCGCGACGGCATCGACCACGCGCCGGCCCGGCTGGCGGGTGGAGTCGCCGTACCCGGGCCGCGACATCGTGACCAGCCGCAGCCCGCGCTCGGCGGCGGCCCGCTGCATCGCCCGCGCTTGCAGCGCCGAGCCGGGCGTCCCGTGGTGGAAGATCAGCGGCAGCCCGTCCGCGGGCCCCGAGATCGCGATGTCGAGCCGGCGCCCGTCGGGCAGCAGCACGGAGTCGGAGTCGCTCATCGCGGCATCGTGGCAGTCCTCCCTGAGGATGGCGTCATTCCGGCAGCAGCACCCGCCGACTGTGAAGTGCCGGGCGCTACGGTGGCGCCGTGACCGCGCGTGCCGACGGGTTCGACGCCACAGAGGACCACGCCGCGAAGGACGCCCTAGGCGAGGGGGCCGACGACGAGTACGTGCTCACCAGTCGGCGGGCGGAGGTGCTGCTGCCGGTGGCCGCTCTGCCCGCGGAGGTCGACGGCGTGCGGCACTTCGGGCCGCCGGCCGCGCTCGCACCCCTTGCCCGCGCGGTCCGCCGGGCTCGACCCACGGCGCCGGTCTGGGTCGCGGGGCGGCTACGGCTGACCGACCGCACGCTGCAGTTCCGCCCCGGCAGCGCCACGGTCGACGCGGGCCGCGACATCGTGCTCGAGCTGCAATCGATCCGCTCGATCGACGTCGGTCGAGGCGTGCCGGTCGGCGACCTGCGCATCACCACCGTGCTCACGGCCAGCGGCACCGACACCCTCCGCTCCAGCACATTGCAGATGCGCTGCCTCGGCGCCGAAGCGATGGCGGCGCTCGTGCGCTCGGTCGCGAATCTGTCCTGACCGGAGGCGAGGTCGGTGCCGGCCGGGTCAGGCCGGAGCGACCACCGAGCGACGCGACTTGGCGGCCAGGTGCGGGCCGGCCAGCACCGGCTCGTACCGCGGCTGCGTGCCTGCAGGGATACAGGTCGGCAGGGCTTCGATCGGCGCGGAGTAGCTCGCGTTGTGGAAGAACGGCATGCTCTGCCGCCGCGTCGAGACGCCCGACCCGGCGCCGGCACCCGTACCTCCGTCGACCACGCGGTGCAGGGTCGACGTCCACCGGTCGTTCGTCCAGCGGGCCATCAGGTCGCCGATGTTGATCACCAGGGCGCCGGGCACGGCCGGCACGTCGAGCCACGCCTCCGTCCGCTCGTCGAACACCTGCAGGCCGCTGCGCCCCACCTGCTGGCGAAGCACGGTCAGGGTGCCGTAGTCGGTGTGCGCGCCGGCCCGCAACTGGTCGGCCTCGGGCGCGGTCCGCTGCTCGGGATAGTTGATGGCCCGCAGGGCCCCCGCTCCCCCGTCGATCGCTTCGGCGAACGCGTCGGCGGGCAGGTCGAGGCCGAGCGCGAAGATCGACATCAGCCGCGCGCACAGCGACTGCATCGCCGCGAAGTACGCCTCCCACGCCGGCCGCATGCCCGGCAGCGCCGCCGGCCACCGGTTCGGGGCGAATAGCGCGGCCTCGTCGGCGTCGGCGAACGGATGCGACGGCGGGGCGGTCGGCCCCATGTTGAACGACTCCTTCAGGTCCCCGGGCGTCAGCACGCCGCGGGAGGCCGCAAGGGACGCGCTGCGCATCGGAAAGTAGCCGTAGAGGCCGCCCTCCTCCCGCTCCACGGCGAGCTTCTGCTCGACCGGCAGGTCGAAGAAGGCTGCGGCGGCGTCCCAGCAGGCGTCGGCGACGTCGTCGGGTACGCCGTGCTGCACGATCTGGAAGAACCCGACCGACCGCAGCGTGTCGTCGATCTCCCGCCCCACCACCGCCGGATCCCGGTCGATGTCGATCGTGGGCACCGTTGTCGCGGTGGGCACCGCCGTGGGCACCGCCGTGTGCACCGTCGCAGCACCGTCCGCCATGGTCACTCCTCCAGTCGCCGTCCGGGTCGCCGTCGGTACCGCCGTTCGGTGTCGCCGTCGGTATCGCCGTTCGGTATCGCCGTCTGTGTCACCGTCCGGTATCGCCGTCGGTATCGCCGTCCGTGTCACCGCCCGTGCGATGCAGTCTGCCCGCCGCACGTTTCCGGCAGGTTCCGGACCTGGCGCCTCAGTCCACCTCCCCAACTACGGAGATCATCCCAAGTACGGAGATCCTCGGCGACGCGCCGAGTTCGAGCTCCCATTCTCCGTAGTTGTGCATGCCGCTCCGTAGTTGGGGTGGCGCTCCGTAGTTGGAGTGGAGGTCGGTGCGGTGTGGAGTCGCCCGGCTCGGACCAGCGCGCCGGAACGGCCTGCGAGGATCAGGCCATGACGGAGTCGCGGGACCGCCCGGCCGAGCGGAACGGCGCGGATCAGCACCCGCACCTCGCGCGGACGGCGGGCGGCTCGTGACCACCGACGTGGTCGTCGTCGGCGGCGGTATCAGCGGCGTCGCGTGCGCGCGGCGGGTGTCGGACGCCGGCTTGTCCGTGAGGGTCGTCGACCGCGGTCGGCGCCTCGGCGGACGCCTGGGGGCCCGAACCCTGCGCGACCTGCCCGGCGGACCGCATCCGGCGGACCTGGGTGCGCCCTACTTCACGGTGTCCGACGACGGATTCCACGCGGTGGTGGACGACTGGTTGGCTCGCGGTCTGGCGCGCGAGTGGACGGACACCTTCCGCACCGCCGGACCCGGCGGCCTGAGCGAGGCCAAGTCCGGGCCCGTGCGGTACGCCGGGACCGCCTCCCTCCGCGCTCTAGTCGAGGATCTGGCGCAGGGGCTCGACGTCCGGTCGGGGACGACGCTCGACGCGGCCGACTTCGAGCGGCTGATCGACGGCGACGAGGCGCGCGCGGTCGTGCTGGCGATGCCCGGCCCGCAGGCCGCGCGGCTGCTGGCCGAGCGTCGCCCGGCCCTTGCGGCGGTGGCGGACCAGCCGTACGACCCGGGGATCGTGCTCGTCGCCCGCTTCGAGCGGCGGGACTGGCCGGAGTTCGACGGCGCCTTTGTCTCGGAGGTCGCGGAGCTGCGGTGGCTCGCCGACGACGGCCGCAGCCGCGGTGACGGTGCCCCGGTACTGGTCGCGCACTCGACACCCGGGCTCGCGCGCGAGCACCTGGCCGATCCGGAGTCGGCGATCCCGCCGATGCTGCGGGCGATGCGCTCGGTGCT
Organism: uncultured Amnibacterium sp.; assembly: GCF_964250715.1. Classification (GTDB taxonomy): domain Bacteria; phylum Actinomycetota; class Actinomycetes; order Actinomycetales; family Microbacteriaceae; genus Amnibacterium. Next base: position 71,452 of record NZ_CAXUGX010000001.1, on the reverse strand, counting down.
CGGCATCGACCACGACCCGGTCGAGACCCGTGTGCAGCGGTGGACGTTCGCGCAGCCGACCAGCGGCCGGGACGCGACGTTCCATCTGGACGCGAGCGGCATCGGGCCGAGCGGCATCGGCCAGAGCGGAGTCAGCCAGAGCAGAGTCAATCAGCGCGGAGTCGGCCAGCGCGGCACCGGCACGCGCAGCATCGGCCAGTCCGTCATCGGCCTGTGCAGCGACGGCTGGTCGTCGAAGAGCCGCGTGGAGGCCGCATGGCGCTCCGGCGACGACCTGGGCGCGGCCCTCGTCGCCCGCCTCGCCTGACAGCCCCTTCGCGCGGTACCCGCGCCTACACGCTGGGCCCACAGCCCCTGTCGGGCTGGGGAGGAGCATGCACACCGCGCGAGGCCAGAGCTACCGCGCGATGCCAGACGCAGTGCGTACCGTGGCGCAGGTCCGGGTGCGCCGGATCAGACGCCCGAAACCGCGACGATCCCCTTCGTCGTCCCGATGAACGCCTGCCTACCCGAGAGCGCCGGCGTCGCGAACCGTGTCGTCGCGTCCGGAAGCCGCACGCTGCCGAGCGACTTTCCGTCGGCCTGCGAGTACGCGTGCAGCACTCCGTCGTCCTGCGCGAGCGCGAACACCGCTCCGCCGCCCAGCACCGGCGACCCGGTCACTCCGTCGGCGGACCACAGCCGCTTCAGCCCTCCGCGGTCCGCCCGCACCGCGGTCAGGCCGGAGGTGCAGGGCAGGAACACGGTCGTGCCCACGTTCGCGGTTCCGCCGTACGCCGGGCAGATGGCGGTCGTCGCCACCTGGCCGCCGATCCCGCCCAGGTGCTCGGAGTCGAGCACGTAGTTCGGCAGGTCCTTGCCGGCGGTCACGATCAGGCCGTCGTCGAGCAGCGTCGGTCCGGTGGAGCCCTGGCCCAGATCCGCCGCGTCCTTCGCCTGCCAGTCCTTCGCCGCGAAGCACTGCTCGACCTTCAGCGTCGGCGAGAGCTGCAGCGTCCCGTTGCTGAACTCGTATTGGTCGCCCGGCCGCGCGGCGCTGTTCGCGGAGGTGACGTACACATCGCCGTTTTTCGAGACCGTGGGTCCCGCCGGCGTCCAGATGCCGCCGCCGTTCCGCGTCGGCAGGGCCAGGGTCGCGACGATCGTCCCGGACGTCGACGCGGTCACCACCTCACCGTGATAGCTGGAGCAGTCGCCGTACAGGGCGCCGTAGGTGATGTAGACCTGCCCGCCGGCCAGCGCCAGGGCGCCGCGCTGCTGCTCCGTGCGCGGACCGCTGCCCGGCACGTCGGCGCCCGTGCGGACCCGCGTGGCGCCGGTCGCCGGATCAAGGCCGTACAGGAGGTGGTGCGGCCCCTGCTCGTCCGCGACCAGGAACACCGTCTTCGACGCCGGGTCGTAGACGGGGGTCCCGGTGATGCCGGCGGTCGGGTCGATGTTGCCGCAGGGCAGTGCCGCGGAGGGCTGCGGCGTGCCCAGGTGCCGCTTCCAGCGCTGCAGTCCGCTCGCCGCGTCGAACCCGTACACGGTGTCGTTCTCAGTGGCGACGAGGACGATCCCGCCGACCACCAGCGGCTGGGCATACACCTCGCCGTCCAGGTCGTGCGACCAGTCCACTGCGAGCTTCGCGGGCGCCGGAGTGGAGGCCGACCGCCCGGTCCGCTGGGCGTCCTGGTGATAGGTGGTCACGTCCGTCGACGCCGCATCGGAACTGGCCGAGGACCCGGCGGAGGAGGACGGAGTCGACGACGCGGGCGCGGAGGACGACGGTGAGGAGGGAGCCGGCGACGAGGAAGCCGGATCGGCCGCGGGCGCGGCGCAGGCGGTCAGGGCGAGCAGGCTCGCTGCCAGCGCGGTGACGAGCAGGGGACGCCTCATCCATCCATGATCACCCGAACCGCCGTGCGCGCTGCGCCGCACCCCGGCAGACTTCGCCACGTGCAGAGCGATCCGCCGACCGTGCGCGGTGCGCTCGGCTACCCGACGGCACAGCGCCTGGCGGCCCAGTTGCTGCGCGGCACCCCGGCCACGAGCGCCGAGCAGGCGGTCGTGCGCATCCTCGCGGTGCAGGGTCAGGACCCGCGCGGCCTGCGCCTGGCCGTGCGGGCGCGGACCGCCGGAGTGACGGCGGCCGACGTCGAGGACGCGTTCACCGAGTCCCGGTCGCTCGTGGTCGCGTGGCTGAACCGCGGCACCCTGCACCTGGTGCGCGCCGCCGACTACTGGTGGCTGCACCCGCTGACGACCCCGCAGCTAGCGACGGCGAACACGCTCCGGCTGCGTCGGGCAGGCGTGTCGGAGTCGCATGCCGCTCGCGGCATAGATGTGGTCGCCGCCCGCACGATCGAAGCCGGACCACAGCGACGGGCCGAGTTGCGCGCCGTCCTCGACGCCGCCGGCGTCCCGACCGCGGGCCAGGCGCTCATGCACCTGATCTACGCGGCGGCGCTCCGCCGACACCTGATCCGCGGGCCGATCGTGGCGGGCGAGCACGCGTATGTAGTGGCGGAGTCGTGGCTCGGCCCGGCGCCGCAGCCCCTCGATCGAGCGGAGGCGCTCGGCCGCCTGGCCCGCCGTTACCTGGCGGGCCACGGCCCGGCCGACGCCCGCGACCTGGCCGTCTGGGGCGGCGTGAACCTGGGCGACGCCCGACGCGGGCTGGCCGCGATCGCCGACGAGACGACGACCGACGCCGACGGTCTCATCGACCTGACCAACCGGGCCGCCGTGGACGACATCGCCCCACCGCGCCTGCTCGGCCCGTTCGACCCGATCCTGCACGGCTGGGCCTCGCGCGAGGCGATCCTCGGCCCCCACGCTGCCCGCGTGGTCACGTCCAACGGCATCTTCCGCCCCTTCGCGATGGTCGACGGTCGCGCCGTCGCCCTGTGGCGGCTGGACGGCGACCACGTGCGCCTCACCCCCTTCGAGCCGCTGCCCGATCGGGCGCTGCAGCACCTGGAGCAGGACGCGGCCCGAGTCCTCGACTTCCTCGGCCTCCCGCCGAAGGACTGGCGCGTCGACGCGCCCTGAGGGGTCGTCGGAACATCGCGGTTGGCATCCGGCCCGCTTACCCGGCGGCCCGCCGCATCCCGCCCTCGCAGCGGGCGCGGTTAGGTTCGCTCGGGTGACCGAGGCGGACGTGGTGGTGGTCGGGGCGGGACTCGCGGGACTCGCGGCGGCCACCCGGCTCGTCGCTGCGGGCCGGTCCGTCCAGGTGCTCGAAGCCGCCGACGCTCCTGGCGGCAGGATGCGGTCCGAGGTGGTGGACGGCTTCATCGTCGATCGCGGGTTCCAGGTGCTGAACACCGCCTACTCCGAGTTGCAACGGCTGGACGTGCTGCAGCACCTCGACCTGCGGCGCCTCGACCGCGGCGCGTATCTGCGGTCCGGCGACGCGCTGCACCTGCTCGCCGATCCCCGTCGCATACCGGCCGGAGTCGTGGGGCTGCTCACCGGGCCGCTCGGCACGCTCGCCGAACGGGCGCGGCTCGGCGCGTTCCTGCTCGGCGTCGCCTACTTCCCCGTCGGCCTGCTGCGCCGCCGAGCGGATGTGCCCTTCCGCGACGCACTGCAGCGGCACCGAATCGACGGGGCGCCGACCGAGCACTTCCTGCGCCCCTTCCTGGCCGGCGTACTGCAGGAGGACGCGCTCACCACCTCCAGCCGGTTCGCCGAGTACGTGCTGCGCACCTTCGTCCGCGGTGACGTGGTGGTGCCCGCTGCCGGCATGGGCGCGCTGCCGGCGCTGCTGGCGGAGCGGCTGCCGACCGACACGGTGCAGACCGGCCGCGTCGTCACGGCCGTCCGGCCCGGCCAGGTGGACGTCGCCGGCGCCGGGACCGTCCATGCCGGCGCCGTGATCGTGGCCGCGGACCCCGTGCGCGCTTCCAGCCTGCTCGGGCTGCCGCAGCCGACGATGCACGCGATCACGACCACCTGGCACGCCACTCCGACGCCACCGACCGACCGCCCGATGATCGCGCTCGACACCGAGGGCGGCCCGGTCGCGAACAGCGTGGTGCTGAGCAACGCCGCCCCCTCCTACGGCTCCGGCGGCCGGGCGCTGATCGCCTCCTCGACCCTCGGACCGGAGCCGCTGCCCGACGACGTGCTGCGCTCGACGCTCGCCCGGCTGTGGGGCGTCGACACCGCATCCTGGCGGCAGGTCGCACAGAGCCGCGTGCCGCAGGCGGTCCCTGCCCTGCCCGGCGGCACCCGGCGCAGCGTGCAGGTCCGTGTGACACCTCGGCTGGCGCCCGGCCTGTACGTCGCCGGCGACTGGCGCGAGAGCCCGTCGTCGCAGGGCGCGCTCCGCTCGGGCCGTCGAGCGGCGGAGGCCCTGCTCGCCGACCGCTGACGGGCACGCTGCGGCTCCTGAATTGCTAAGAATTCAGGACAGATCGAGGTCCGGGTCCCGATTCGGGCCGATTCCGCCTGCATTCCTCGACTTCTCCTGAATTCCTCGGACTGTCGGAGGGGCAGAGCAGCGGAGGAGGAGCGCCCCGCGTCGCGTCACCGCGCGCCGCGGATACCCTCGACGCATGGCTGATCGCGAATACGGCTTCCGCACCAGGGCGATCCACGCGGGGAACATCCCTGATCCGGTGACCGGGGCCCGGGCGCTGCCGATCTACCAGACGAGCGCCTTCGTCTTCGACGACGCCGACGACGCCGCGGCCCGCTTCGCGCTGCAGAAGTTCGGCACCATCTACAGCCGCCTCGCCAACCCGACGGTCGCCAGCTTCGAAGAGCGCATCGCCAGCCTGGAGGGCGCGCTCGGCGCCGTCGCGACCGCCTCCGGGCTCGGCGCGCAGTACATCACCTTCGCCGCCCTGGCCGGCGCGGGCGACCACATCGTCGCCTCCGCCCAGCTGTACGGCGGCTCGCTCACCCAGCTCGACGTCGCGCTCCGCCGCTTCGGAGTCGAGACCACATTCGTGCAGTCCGACGACCCCGCCGACTTCGCCGCTGCCATCACGGAGAAGACCAAGGTCGTCTACGCCGAGAGCGTGGCGAACCCCTCCGGCGACGTGGCGGACATCGCCGGCCTGGCCGACGTCGCGCACGCCCACGGCGTGCCGCTGATGATCGACGCGACCGTCGCGACCCCGTACCTCTCCCGCCCCATGGAGTGGGGCGCCGACATCGTCGTGCACTCCGCGACCAAGTTCCTGGGGGGCCACGGCACCACCCTCGGCGGCGTGGTGTCGGAGTCGGGCCGCTTCCCCTGGCACAGCGAGCGCTTCCCGCTGTTCGGCGCGGCCGTCCCCTCGTACGGCGGCCTGGAGTGGAGCGGCAACTTCGGCGAGTACGCCTTCCTCACCCGGCTGCGCGCTGAGCAGCTGCGCGACATCGGGCCCGCGCTCGCTCCCCACTCCGCCTTCCTGCTGGCTCAGGGCGTGGAGACGCTGCCGTTCCGGATGCAGGCCCACGTCGACAACGCGCGCACCGTCGCGGAGTGGCTGGACGCCGACGACCGCGTCGAGTACGTCACCTGGGCGGGCCTGCCCGACCACCGGCATCACGAGCGCGCCGCGAAGTACCTGCCGAAGGGGCCGGGCTCGGTGTTCGGCTTCGGCGTGAAGGGCGGGAGGGAGGCCGGCCGCACGTTCATCGAGAGTGTCGACCTGGCCAGCCACCTGGCGAACATCGGCGACGCGAAGACACTGGTCATCCATCCGGCGTCCACCACGCACGCGCAATTGACCGAGCAGCAGCTGGTCGACGCCGGTGTGCAGCCGGGCCTCGTGCGCATCAGCGTGGGCATCGAAGACGTGGCGGACATCATCGACGACCTCGACCAGGCCCTCGAGGCCGCGGTGCAGCGGGTCACGGTCGCCTGACGCATCCGCGGAGCCGGGTCTCGCTCGCCCGCCTGCTGATCCGGCCCGCCCGCTGATCGACCGCGCTGGGGGGGGTAGGGGGGGTAGGTTGACCGGCCCGCGCAGGGCGGTGACCGGCCCCCGCAGGGCGCTGACCGACCGCCTGCGGGTCAGCGGCGCGGGCTACGTCGTCGAGCGACGCAGCAGGGCCGACCGGACCGAGAGCCAGACGGCGAGTCCGAGCACGACCGCCGCGACGACGACGTGCAGCGGAGTGAGCGCGTCGATGCCCAGGGTGCTGATGGCGTGCCCGAGCAGCCACTGCACGACGGTCGCCACGAAATAGACCCCGGCGGCGACCGCGAGCCCCCGCACGGCACGCAAGCGCGCGAAGGCGACGATCGCCGCGATCAGCGCGAACACCATCACCGGGTACGCGCCGAATCCGTGGATGTTCGTCCACGTCTCGCGGGTCTCATGGGGGATGTCGTCGGTGATGAATTCGCCCGAGGTGAAGTACTGGAAGACCACGAACAGGGCGCTGAGCCCGATCAGCACAGCGAAGGCGCGGCGCGGTCCGGTGGGCACGGAGGTCGTGGTCGTGGTCGTGCGGGCGGTGGCGGTCATGGTTGAACCTTCCGAGCGTCGGGCGACGCCTCCCGAGGGGCGCCTGCAGCGAGAAGGTACCTCAGGGATTGAGGGAAACCGCCATGGAACACGGTGGGCGCGATCGGTTCCAATTTCCGGGCTCGGGATGTTAGCGTTCCGCGGCGTCCCGGCAGCGTTGCCGGCGACGAGCGAGACGTCAGTGTGAAGGAGCACGACCATCACGACCACGTTCCTCCCGGCCGTTCCGATGGCCGGCAATCCGCTCAAGATCGACGCCCAGCCGATCGACTACATCCTGGTCGCGTTCTACTTCCTGCTCGTCCTCGGCATCGGGTTCGCCGCACGCCGCTCCGTGTCGAGCAGCCTCGACTTTCTGCTGTCGGGCCGCTCGCTACCCGCGTGGGTGACGGGTCTCGCGTTCGTCTCCGCGAACCTGGGAGCGACCGAGCTGCTCGGGCAGTCGGCGAACGGCGCGCAGTACGGCGAGCAGGCGCTGCACTACTACTGGATCGGCGCCGTGCCGGCGATGCTGTTCCTCGGGCTGTTCATGATGCCCTTCTACTACCGCTCGCAGGCGCGCAGCGTCCCGGAGTTTCTGCGCAAGCGCTTCGACCGCACGACGCAGCGCCTGCAGGCGGTGCTCTTCGCCGTCGCCTCGGTGCTGATCGCCGGCGTCAACCTCTACGCCCTCGCGCTGGTGGTGAACGCCCTGCTCGGCTGGCCGATCTGGCTCGCGATCGTCGTGGCCGGCTTCATCGTGCTGGCGTACACCCTGCTCGGCGGCCTGTCCGCGGCCATCTACAACGAGGTGCTGCAATTCTTCGTGATCATCGCCGCGATGATCCCCGTCACCCTGGTGGGCCTCGCCCGCGTCGGCGGCTGGAACGGCCTGGTCTCCAAGATCTCCGCGCTGCCCGGCGGCAAGGCGACCCTGACCCCGTTTCCGGCGGAGCAACTGACCGGCATCACCAACAGCATCGGCAGCACGGTCGGCGTGGTGCTGGGGCTCGGCTTCGTGCTGTCGTTCGGATACTGGACGACGAACTTCACCGAGGTGCAGCGGGCGTTCTCGGCCAAAGACGCACCCGCGGCCATCCGCACCCCGCTGATCGCCGCCATCCCGAAGGCGCTGGTCGCGCTGATCATCGTCGTGCCCGGCATGGTCGCCTCGGTGTTGATCCCGCAACTGGTCGACCTGAAGAAGGGCGGCTCGGGCGGCGACGTCACCTACAACAACGTCATCCCGCTGCTGCTGCAGAACCTGCTGCCGAACGGCTTTCTCGGCGTGGCCCTGGCGGGCCTGCTCGCCGCGTTCATGGCGGGCATGGCGGCGAACGTCAGCTCGCTGAACACGGTCTTCACCTACGACATCTGGCAGGACTGGATCCGCCAGGGCCGGGACGACGCCTACTACCTGCGGGTCGGCCGCGTCGTGACCGTGGTCGGGACCCTGCTCGCCATCGGGACCGCCTTCATCGCATCCGGATTCAGCAACATCCAGGACTACATCCAGACGCTGTTCTCGTTCTTCAACGTGCCGCTCTTCGCCGTCTTCATCCTGGGGCTGCTCTGGAAGCGGATGACGGCGCCAGCCGGCTGGTCGGGCCTGCTCGCCGGCATCGTCGGCGCGGTCATCGTCTTCATCCTGAACACGGCCAAGGTGTTCAGCTTCTCCGGTCAGGGCTCCAGCTTCGTCGGCGGCACGGTCGGATTCGTGCTCGCCATCGTCGTGGCGGTGATCGTGTCCTACCGCACGGAGCCGAAACCGGAGTCGGAGTTGCGGGGACTCGTTCGCGGACTGACCGACGGCGCCGAGGCGCTCCCGCGGGATCCCGGGTTGCTCCGATCGCCCTACGTGCTGACCGGTGTCGCCGTGGCGATCACGGTCGGCGGGTACGTTCTGTTCGCGGTCGCCTGATGAGGGTCGGTACGAGGCAGTCGGGCATGAGGAGGTTCGCATGAGCGACACGGGTGGCAGCGCCGGGCAGCGGTTCCTGGCCAAGTTCTTCGAGTTGCGGATGATCATCGCGGTGCTCTTCACCATCTACGGCCTGGTCTGCATCGTCTGGGGCATCGGCTTCACCTCCCAGGCCGAGCTGCAGAAGGCCGCGGGGATCAACGTCAATCTGTTGGCGGGTATCGGCATGCTCGTCCTCGGGCTGGCGTTCGGCGCCTGGGCGCTGCTCAGCCCCATTCAGGCGGAGGCGCCCGCCGAGGCCCGCAGCGAACGGGCCGAGGACACCGCCGGCTGACCCCCGGCCCGCCTGCTGCTGCTGCGAGCCTCCGCCTCCCGCACCCGCTCGGGCCTCGCGCACCGCGGCGCCGGGATGTGCGTGTCCGACGGGACGTGCGAGCGGCGGGGCCGCGGCCGCTGGCGTCCGACATCCCGGCTCGACGGCAGAATGGGCTGCGGGAGGCGCCATGGACGAGACATCGGACAAATTGGTCAGCAACGCGGCCGGACCGGGTACGGCAACGCAATCCGCGGTCGCGGCCGAGGACGGCGCCGTCGTGACCGCGCAGCACGAGAGCGGGTCGGAGTCCACACCGGCATCGGCACCTGCCGAGACGTGCGCCGTACCCGCGAGGGGCGAGGCGTCCGGCTCCGGCTCCTCCTCTTCCTCCGCCGGCGCCTCTGCGCACGGCTCGGCACACGGCTCCAAGGCGGAGCGCACGTGGCACGGCCCGGATGCGAAGCAGCGACTCCAGATCCTGCGGCGCGCGAAGAGCGTCGCGATCGTGGGTGCCAGCCCGAACCCGGCGCGCTCCAGCTACTTCGTCGCCACCTACCTGCTGTCCACCAGCCCGTACCGCGTCTACTTCGTCAACCCGCGGGCCAAGGAGATCCTGGGCCAGAAGGTCTACCCCGACCTCGAGTCGCTGCCCGAGGTACCCGACATCGTCGACGTCTTCCGCCGCGGCAGCGACATCCCGCAGGTCATCGATGACGTCGTGAAGATCGGCGCCAAGACGATCTGGGTGCAGCTCGGCATCTGGAACGAGGACGCGGCCTACTACGGCGAGCGCAGCGGCCTGACCGTCGTGATGAACCGCTGCATGAAGATCGAGCACGCCCGCTTCCACGGCGGCCTGCACCTGATGGGCTTCGACACCGGCCAGATCACGGCGCGCAAGACGATCCGCTGAGCCACGCCATCCGCGGACAAGTCCGGGAGGCTCGCTCCCACTCCGCGCGGTACTGACACCGTTCGGGCGGTGTGTACGCCTACCGCGTGGAGGTGCAGGTACCGCGTGACGCCGACTGGGCGCCGGGCCTCGGATCGACCGCGGCGCGCACGCTGCGGTCAGCGCAGGAACGCCTCCGGGTCGAAGTCCGCAAGCGGGATGATCCGCACGCGCGGCAACGGCGAGTTGAAGGCGTGCACCTCGGTCTCCAGGTCGTAGAGCGGCACGTCGAGGGCCGCGTAGGCGCCGCTGACCAGCTCCGGGAATCCGATGATGCCGACGCGGTGGTGGGCGTCGAGCAGCCGCTCGACCTGCTCGATGAAGTCGCGGTCGTGGCTGCAGAGCAGCACGTCCGCGTCACGGCCGATCAGCGCGTCGAGCGTGCGCTGGATGCCGATGTCGACGACCTTCTCGTTCGCGCTGCCGGCGAGCGGTACCGGCCGGAAGCCCGCGCCCTGCAGCGCGGTCACGAACGGACCGGGCAGGTGCCCGTTGGAGGCGTTCAGGAAGAAGAGCCCGGTCGGCTCCTGCCCCCACAGCGTGCGGGCGAAGTCGATCACCCGCTCCCAGCGGGGCCGCTCGCCCGGCTCCGGCCGGCGGCCGAGCACCGTGTTGCCCAGGGTCGCGTCGATGTTCTCGCCGTCGACGAGGACGAAGGTGCGCCGTGCGGTCGCTGCCATGGTTACTTCCGATCCTCGCCACGAGTATGTGTATCGCTCAGGGACTGCGGTACGGGCCCCGGCATGCCCATCAGTCCCCTGCCTGGACAGTCCCTTGGCTGCCAGTCCCTTGCCTGTCCCTCGGCTGGACGGATGGCGGCAGAATGAAACCCGCGCACCTCGCGCCGTCAGCCCTCGCGCAACTGCAGGTACTTCGCGATCAGCGAGCGGGTGGAGGCGTCCTGCGACTGCAGCGCCTCCGCGTCGCCCTGCACGGCGGGCGTGACCTCGAGCGCCAGCTTCTTGCCCAACTCCACACCCCACTGGTCGAAGGAGTCGATGCCCCAGATGGTGCCCTGCGTGAACACGATGTGCTCGTAGAGCGCGATCAGCTGCCCGACCACCGACGGGGTGAGCGCCGGGGCGAGGATGGAGGTGGTCGGCCGGTTGCCGCTGAACGTGCGCGCGGCCAGGACCGACTCGTCCGCTCCCTCCGCCCGCACCTCCTCCGCCGTCTTGCCGAACGCCAGCGCCTTCGTCTGGGCGAAGAAGTTGGCCAGGAACAGCGAGTGCACGTCGGCGCCGGGCGCCACGGCTCCCCCGTCGCCGGAGTCGTCGGCGAGCGGATGCGCCGGGTTGGCGACGGCGATGAAGTCGGCCGGGATCAGCCGGGTGCCCTGGTGGATCAACTGGTAGAAGGCGTGCTGGCCGTTGGTGCCGGGCTCGCCCCAGAAGACCTCGCCCGTGTCGGTGGTGACCGGTGAGCCGTCGGAGCGCACCGACTTGCCGTTCGACTCCATGGTCAACTGCTGCAGGTAGGCGGGGAACCGGTTCAGGTACTGCGCGTAGGGCAGCACCGCGTGGGTCTGGCCGCCCAGGAAATTCGTGTACCAGACGTTCAGCAGGCCCATCAGCACGGGGACGTTGCGCTCCAGCGGGGTGGTGCGCATGTGCTCGTCGAGCGCGTGGAATCCGGCGAGGAACTCTCGGAACCCGTCGGGCCCGATCGCGACGGCCAGGGACGTGCCGATGGCGGAGTCGACGGAGTAGCGGCCTCCCACCCAGTCCCAGAAGCCGAAGGCGTTGTCGGGGTCGATGCCGAACGCCTGCACCTTGTCGAGCGCGGTGGAAACTGCGACGAAGTGCTTGGCGACGGCGCCCGTGCGGGCCTCGTCGGTGTCGTCGATCAGGCCGAAGTCGGTCAGGCCCTCCCACAGCCACTGCCGCGCGAGGCGCGCGTTCGTCAGGGTCTCGAGCGTGCCGAAGGTCTTGGACGCGACGATGAAGAGCGTGGTCTCGGGGTTCAGGTCCGCGGTCTTCTCGTAGACGTCGGAGGGGTCGATATTGGAGACGAACCGCACCTCCAGCCCCGCCTGCAGGTACGGCTTGAGCGCCTCGTAGACCATGACGGGCCCGAGGTCGCTACCGCCGATGCCGATGTTGACGACGGTCGCGATCCGCTTGCCGGTGACGCCGATCCAGCTGCCGTCGCGCACGGCGGTCGCGAAGGCGCCGACCTTGTCGAGCACCTGCTGCACGTCGTGGTCGATGTCCTGCCCGTCGAGCACGAACGGTGCGGGGGGCTGCAGGTCGGCCGCGTCGGCCGATCCGGCAGCCGGGCGTCGGAGCGCGGTGTGCAGCACGGCGCGATCCTCGGTGGCGTTGATCCGCTCGCCCGCGATCATGGCGGCGTACCGCCCAGGCACGTCGACGTCCTTCGCCAGCTGCAGCAGGTGCCCCAGGATCTCGTCGGTCACCAGGTTCTTGGAGAGATCGACGGTCAGGTCGGCCGCCTGAAAAGTGAACCGCTCCGCCCGGTCGGCCTCCGCCGCGAACCACCCGCGCAGGTCGGGCGTGAAGCCGTCGGCGATCGCGGCGAGCGCCCGCCACGCGTCGGTGCCGGTCGGGTCGACGGGACCGGAGGGGGTGCTGCTCGGGGTGGGTGGGGTGGTCGTCACCGGTGTGCTCCGCTTCATCTCTCAGCGCCCGGCCGCGCCCGCGGATGAGCAGACCGGTACGCCGAAACGACCGTAGCGCCGCAGGGCGCGGCCCCGCAGGGAGGGCGGAGCCAAGCCGAGCGATGGCGAGCGGCCGAGCCGGTGTGCCCACTCCGACGGCTACCCGGTCAGCCCGTCGCTACAGTCGCGAAGCGGATGCGCGTGGCGATCGCCCCGACCTCGTCGAGTCGCCCCTCCGCGATGTCGGTGATGAAGTCGAACGCCTCGTCGTTGGAGAACTGCAGTTCGAGCCCGTTGACTGCGAGGAAGACGATCAAGCCGACGAGTCCGAGCCGCTTGTTCCCGTCGATCAGCCCGTGATTCCGCACCAGCGAGTGCACGAGTGCGGCCGCCTTGTCCTCGATGCCCGGATAGGCGTCCACGCCCGCCACCGTTGTACGCGGGCGGGCGAGGGCGGATTCGAGCAGTCCGGCGTCCCGGAGCCGCGCGGGCGCGCCGAGTGTCCGTTCCGCGACGTGCAGCAACTCCTCCAGGGTGAGGAAGATCACTTCGCGAGTCGCGCCAACGCCTCGGCATATCGCGGCAACGCCGCGTCCAACACCCCGTCGATGAGCTCGGCACGACTGCGCTGCTCGATGTACTCGCGGACCGCCTGCCGAGCGACGTCCTGCATGGAGCGCCCCTCGAGCTCGGCGCGAGTACGCAGCGCGTCGGCCTCAGCGTCGGTCAAACGCAAGGTCATGGGCATGATTGGATGGTATCACTCGTGACACCACGTGTCGGGCCGGCAGCGCGAGCGCGTGGGCGAGCACTGGACCCTCCGGATGTACTAGAAGTCAGTACAATTGTACTGTTTCGCGGTACACTCGGATTATGAACCTCTCGAACTCGCTGGAGTCGCTGTTTCGGCCGACCGTGGCGACCGCATTGCTCACGCTCTCCCGTCTGGGCCCCATGAGCGGTCGCCAGGTCGCGCGGGTGACCGGTGCGGCGTCCGCGAGCGTCACCCGCACCGCGCTGCTCGAGCTGGTGAGCATCGGCTTGGTCGCTGCGACGGCTCGCCCGCACGCCGTCGAGTACGCCGTGAACGAAGATCACCTGCTCTGGCCCGCGGTGAAACGGGCCCGGGACATCCGGTCCGAACTCGACGACGAGATAAACAGGTTGGCCAAGAAGCACGCCGCGGCCGGTACGTCGGTGCTGCTCTACGGATCGACGGCCCGCTTCAGTTCGACCGCCGACAGCGATGTCGACCTGCTTGTCGTGCATCCGGACCACACGACGCTCGGCGAACGCGACGCGTTCAGCGAGCTGCTCGCCGGCCGCGTCGAGGCGTGGACCGGCAACCGCGCGGAGATCTACGACGTGACCGATGCGCAGCTGGCCGAGCTGGTTGGCAACGGCGATCCGATGGTCGAATCATGGCGACATGAAGCCGTACTCGTCGCCGGCGCGAAGCCTGCGACCCTGGAACGCGGTGCAAGGTAGTGGCTGCGCAGTCCAAGGTCATCGATGCGGCGGGTATTCGGGAGCGGGCGGCGAGAGCGCACGCCTTCCTCGTGGTGGCGGAGGACGCGGAGGGTGCACCGACAAGCGCCGTGAGGGCGGTCGGTCTCAGCAACGCCGTCGAGGCCGGCATCGCCGCAAGCGACGCGATCTGCGGTCATCGCCTGGGTGAGCATTCGCACGGCGATGACCATCGAGCAGCGGTCGCCCTGCTCAAACGGGCGCTCCCCGACGATTCGAACGCCGCCGCCGCCCTCGGGCGTCTCCTGGACGTGAAAAACCGTGCGCAGTATGGAGCGGGGGAGATCTCGAAACCGCTCTGGGCGCAGAACCTGGCGCGCGCTCGACGACTCGTCAGCACGATGGACGAGGTGCTCGAGCGGTCGCCCGGCGCAGAGACGAACCGCAGCACGGCGCGATGAGCCAGGATCGTCTCGAGACGAAGGAGTCGGCGTGAGCGATCTCCAGGGCAAGCGGGCGCTTCTGACCGGCGGCGCGAGCGGCATCGGCGAGGCGGCCGCGCGAGCGCTGGCCGCGGTCGGTGCATCGGTGACCGTCGCGGACCTCGACGGCGAGGGCGCCGCGCGGGTGGCGGCGGAGATCCGCGGCACCCCGTGGCAGGTCGACCTGTCGAAGCCCGAAGGGCTCGACGAGCTCAGCCTCGACGTCGACGTGCTCGTCAACAACGCGGGCGTCCAGACCGTGAGCCCGATCGAGGAGTTCGACCCGGCCCGCTGGCGCTTCATCGTCGACCTGATGCTCGTCGCGCCGTTCCAGCTCGTCCGGGCGGCGCTGCCGGGGATGTACGACCGCGGCTGGGGCCGCGTCATCAACATCAGCTCGGTGCACGGCCTGCGGGCGAGCGCCTACAAGAGCGCGTACGTCTCCGCGAAGCACGGCCTCGAGGGGCTATCCAAGACGATCGCGCTCGAAGGCGGGGCGAAGGGCGTCACCAGCAACTGCATCGAGCCGTCCTACGTGCGCACGCCGCTCGTGGAGCAGCAGATCGCGGATCAGGCGCGCATCCACGGCATCTCGGAGGACCGCGTCGTCGAGGAGATCATGCTCACCGAGACCGCGATCAAGCGCCTCGTCGAGCCGGCCGAGGTAGCCGACCTCGTCGTCTGGCTGGCCGGCGACACCGCGGCGATGGTCAACGGCGCCTCCTACACGATGGACGGCGGATGGAGCGCGAAGTGACGCGTCCAGCAGGTGGCACGCGACGGCAGCGGAGCGCCGGATGACCGAGTGGCGCACCCACGCCGTCGCTGTCGACGGAGGCGATCTCGCGGTTGCGGAGACCGGCCCGGAAGACGGCCCGGTCCTGCTCGCGATCCACGGGATCACCGCGTCGAGCCGCTCGTTCGCGGCGCTGGTCGGCGCGCTGCCCGAGGTCCGCATCGTCGCGCCCGACCTGCGCGGCCGCGCCCGCAGCAACGACCTGCCCGGCCCGTACGGCCTGCGCCGTCACGCGCAGGACGTCCGCCACGTCCTGCATGCGCTGCGCCTCGACTCGGTCGTCGCCCTCGGCCATTCGATGGGCGGCTTCGTGACGCTGCTCGCGGCCGCGGATGAGCAGGAGCGCATCGCATCCGTCGTGCTCGTCGACGGCGGGCTGCCGCTGACGCCCCCGCCAGGTGTCGATCTCGACGCGATCGATCCGAAGGCGCTGCTGGGGCCGGCCTTCGAGCGCCTCACCAGGGTGTTCCCGTCGCGCGCGGAGTACGAGCAGTTCTGGATCGGGCATCCGGCGTTCGCGGGACAGTGGAGCGACGACCTCGCCGAGTACGTCGACTACGACCTCGACGAGGTGCCAGGCGGGTTCCGCCCATCCGCTGTCCCGGACGCGGTCGCCGCGGACCAGCGCGAGCTCTTCGGCCCCGAGTGGTACGTCGAGGCGCTGCACTCGGTGCACCAGCCGGTCGTCGTGCTGCGGGCGCCGCTTGGCTTGCAGGCGCAGCCGCCCGGCCTCTACCCGCCGGGCGCGCTCGAGGCGGCCCGTCAGGAGCTGCCGCAGCTGAGGATCGTCGAGGTCCCGGGCGTCAACCACTACACGATCGTCATGGCGAGCCCCGGCGTCGACGAGGTCGCCGCCGCGGTCCGCACCGCCCTGAACAACTGACCGAGAACGAAGGAGTTCACATGCAGACCACCCTCGACGGGATCACCGTGCACGAGGTGCCCACCGACCGCCTCAGGGCGAACGTGATCGAGCGCCCCGCATCGGGCGTCCCGCGCCGCACCGTGGTGCTGATCCACGGCAACGTCTCGAGCAGCCTGTTCTTCCAGCCACTGATGCTGGCCCTGCCCGCCGACGTGCGGGCGCTGGCGATCGACCTGCGGGGCTTCGGCGACAGCGAGACCCTGCCGGTCGACGCGAGCCGCGGGCTGCGGGACTTCAGCGACGACGTCGCCGGCGTGCTGGATGCGCTGGGCACCGGCCCCGTGCGGATCCTCGGCTGGAGCATGGGCGCGGGCGTCGTGCTGCAGCTGCTGCTCGACCGTCCGGATCTCGTCGACTCCGTAATCCTGGAGTCCCCGGTCAGCCCGTTCGGCTTCGGCGGCACGAGGCCGGACGGAACGATCCTGAACGGGGGCGCGGGCTCGGGCGGTGGCGCGGTGAATGCCGCGTTCGTCGCCGCGGTCGAGGCGCAGGACACAGGCGACGGCCCGTCGAGCCCGCGCACCGTCTACCGCACGACGTACGTGAAGACGCCGGACCCCGACCACGAGGACCTCTGGGTCGAGTCGATGCTCACGACGAAGACGGGCCTCGACAACTACCCGGGCGACTCGACCCCGTCGGAGTCGTGGCCCGGCTTCGCGCCCGGTACCCGCGGGGTGCTCAACACGATGGCGCCGACGAACCTCGACCTGACCGGCATCGTGGACATCCCGAACAAGCCGCAGATCGTCTGGATCCGCGGCGAGGACGACGCCATCGTCTCGGACGCGACGTACTTCGACTTCAACATGCTCGGCAAGGCGGGCGTCGTGCCCGGATGGCCGGGCGAGGACGCCGCTCCCCCGCAGCCGATGGTGACCCAGACCCGCGCGGTGCTCGACCGCTACGCGGCCGCAGGAGGTGCGTACGAGGAGATCGCACTGGCGGACTGCGGCCACTCGCCGCATCTCGAGTTTCCGGAGGTGGTGCTGCGCGTGCTGGTGTGATCTGCCAACGCAGCCCGGACAGCGCCAGCGGCGCACGACGACGTGCAGCACGGTCGGGCGCCAACCGTACGGCTCGTGCGCGAGGCGCCGGACCAGGCTGTCCCACGGTGAGCCCTCGTAACCACACCACCGGCAACACCGGTCATTGAGTTACAAAAAGTTGAGGCAGCGGCTCACAGTTGGCCCAGCCGAACGCGCCAGTGTCGAATGATGGCGTCGAGTCGTTGTCCGTAGCACGGATTTATTGCCCGCCAAGTCGCGATCGGGTCTCCGTGCCACCAGTCTCGAACTTCCTCGAGTGCGTCGACGGACTCGCGGTCCAAGGGACCCCAACCGGTTGGGTCCGGGTACCAAAACCGGATTGCATCTGAGACCGGCGCGAGTTGTACGGGGATCGCGGCGAAGCCTGCCGCCTTCAGCCCCCAGCTTCGATGGCGGCCCTCGCACCAACGCGCTTCCGGAGCACTCAGCTCCAGCTCGCCCAAACGAAACCACGAATCAATGACACGCTGCTGATCCGAGTTGAGGTCGTCCGCGCCAGCGCACTGGATCTCGACGGTTAGCTCAAGCGGATCCAGGGACGCGGAGTCGATCGCTGTCATGACCTCGAAGATGCAGTCGCCGACCGCGCCCCACCCTCCGCGCAGCTGTCCGGCGTACCGAGGAGGGTCATCGTCGAGATCGGGGTCGGTGACGATCGCCTCCGACGCTGGCAAGAGGAACCACGCTGCTGGCGCGTCGACTTGAACTTTCACGGGCGTCGGGCCCGAAGATGTTCGCTGGTCATCGTCGCTTCTTTGGGTCGCTCGGCCGCTCCACTGGTGACCCGAACCCGACCACGTGTCAAAAGCCGCAGTACTGGCAGTGGACCGCCTCGGCGCCCTTCGTGACGCGCGCAGCGATCGAGGCCGCCTCGATTCGCGACTCGATGGGGGCTCGCTTCATTGGACACTTACACCTCTCATGGCGGCGAGGCTAAGCGGCCCCTACGACACTGGAATCTGCTCGTTGCCGTCGGCTGCCGGATAAGTCGCCTTGGCTCTGGGGCGATGACGTCTGCGGAGTGACGCCCCCGTCACATTCGGTTACTCAGAGGTTCGACCGCGGTACGCCGGCGACCGCCTCGAGTATTTGCGAGCCAGCGGGCGCGCGTCGCGATGTCACCCGTGGCCAGCGTGTCCACGTGTTGTTCGTCCCGAGTGACACCGCTCACCGCTGACCGATCCGACAGCGCGTCGGGTCGGAGCGCACACGCTCTCGCGGGCGATCAACACCCTCCCGCGCGCCCGTTCACACTGCATCCAGCTCGTCGGTAATGGCGCCAGAGAGCCGCTCGAGATCTCGAGCGAGCCAGGCGTCGGCCTGCTGGGCGGCGACGAACCGAACGACGTCGGCTTCGGAGAGGAACTGCGGGCGCGCGTTACGCACCGCCTGCTCTCCGACGGCCGTGCCGGTCAGGGTCGCGGTGGCAGGGATGCCGTCGGACACCGTCCGCAGGACCTCTGCGGAGCGGTTGCGCAAGCCGCGCCGCGCCAGTCGACCGTGCGCTCAGGGTTTCTGAGTCGACCCGCACACCCGCGCGAGATATCGACTGCAACGATCAGATCGCCCGCTTGAAGGCTTTCCACTCCATCGACGCGCATGCCAAAATACGCCCCCGATCAGGTAGACACTGCAATTACATGGCAATCTGCTTAAACCATCTACAAGATAGCTCCTGTCGTCCGCAGGGCCGTGAAGCCGTGCGGAAGTGCGTTGTACGGCCAGACACCCTGTTTCCCCATGGTTCTGCGCCCGGGAGTGCGCTGCTTTCTCGCACTTCTCTTCTTGACTCCACGACAAGACTACGCTTACGGTCCTGCCATGGATATGCAGGAGGGCAAGTGAGCGGGACTAAGGATGACGACCAGGTGACCGGCGACGTTGGGCGGCGGAAGCGCTTGAGCCAGTCAGACGTTCCGAGCCGATCCGTGAAGGAAGCGCTTCGTGTGCCGATCGTGTTGCGAGACCAGTACGGGAAGCAGGCCACGCGCCCGTTCATGGTCGCGAAGGCTATGGAGATGTCGCCGACAGGAAGCACCTTCCGAGCCGTGAGCGGCGCAGCGGTTGCCTACGGACTCACCGACGGCGCTGCCCAAAGTGACAGCGTCGCGCTCACCCCGTTGGGACGCCGCGCGATCGCGCCGACGGAAGAAGGCGACGACATAGCCGCACTTCGCGAGGCTGTCATGCAACCCCGCGTCGTAAGGGAGTTCCTGCAGAAGTACGACTCCAATCGGGTACCAACTACGACGATCGCTAAGAACGTGTTGGAGGACATGGGGGTGCCCGTTGAGGCGTCGACGCGTGCACTCGAGATGATCATCGACAACGCCGAGGCGGTTGGGTTCCTGCAGGAGATCAGTGGTAACCGTTACGTCAACCTCCAGAGCCCGACGCCGGTGGCCGCCAACCCCGTCGAACCTGTTAACGAGGAGGATTCGAAGTGCGAAGGCGCGACCGACATCTTGCACCAGAAGATCGCGGAAGCCGGCCAAGAAGCGGCCGTGCCGTCGACGCCCGCCCCTATCCAGGCGGCCAATGACTTGGCCACTAACAAGCGGGTCTTTGTGAGCCACGGCAAGAACGCCGCCATCGTTGGACAATTGAAGGAGTTGCTGTCATTCGGGGGCTTCGACCCAGTCGTCGCCGCGGAGAACGAGACCGTGTCGAAGCCGGTCCCCGACAAGGTCATGGACGACATGCGCTCGTGCGGTGCAGGGATCGTGCATGTCGGCGCAGAGGAGAAATTCGTAGACTCCGCCGGCAACGAGGTGACACGTCTCAACCAGAACGTGCTAATCGAGATCGGCGCGGCGATGGCACTATTTGGCCGGAACTTCATCTTGCTGGTCGAGAACGGCGCACAGCTCCCCTCGAATCTGCAGGGGTTGTACGAAGTCCGGTACGACGGCGAGAAGCTCGACTACGAGGCGACGATCAAGCTGCTCCGCGCCTTCAACGACTTCCGCTCCTCCAGCGCGAAGGAGTAGGGCTATTGCGCGAGGACCTCGACGATCCGCGCTAGGTCGACCGCGAAGACCATCTCAACGACGCCAAGCACCGTACGCGCCAGGTCAAGACCGGGCAGGTCCCCGCGATTTACGCCGCGAAGGGCTACCTGGTTTGTTACTCCGCCTCAAATTCATTTGTAGTGAACTTCAGGGTGGATGCGTTCTCCCGAATAGTTCGAAGCTGCTGCTCGGTGAAGCCCTCAGGGAGGACGGCATCAACCGCGAGCGAAATCGTGAGTTGCGCGCCCGATGCGGCGAGGTTTGCAAGCACCTCGACAGCGACCTTGGCAAAATCGGCCGAGTAACGATCAGCATTGATGGGCACGCTCCCGACGTAACGGGTCACGGCCCGTTGACCAGAATGTGCTGGCGTCTGATCTTCCACAACCGTCGGTGTCGTGGAGTCTGGTGCTGAGGGTGCGACCGTGTCGGGTTCCTTTTTCGTCGCCAGCGAGGCCAGATCAGCGGAGCGCTGCACTTCAGCCCGCATCGGTTTGACGATCAAGGTCGCGTCGGACACCGGGGCGCGCCCAGTCTCACCCGGGAACCACAGTCCGATGTAGCGACCAGTTGACTCGTCGTACCTGTCGGCGACAGCAAAGCCCTCCAACTGCCACAGCAGAGGTTGGTTGTCAATGGCGTCAATCAGCACCTCGCGCGACCGCAGACGCGGCATGTATGGGTACTGCGAGTACAAGCCCCACAGCGCGCCGATAGCAATGTGTCCGTTCGTCCAAGCGGCGGGAACCTGCGTCTCGAGAGCGAGGCGGATCGAGCGAGCCGCGTGCTGCGTTGAGTAGGCGCCCGCGCTGCCGAGCTTCTTAGCGACGCGCTCCGCGAGCGAGCCTGCCTGCCCGTCAACCTTTACCTCCTCCAAACCAAACGGCGAGCCGGGGTCGGGCGAGACCGGGTTGAGCACCCACACGTATGTGAGAACAAGCCGGTCGTCGACCGTGCGGCCGAACTGCTGGCACTTCTCATTCGCCTGGGCGAGTTGTTGCGGCGTGAGGTTCAAGTCGTTCGCCTTGTCGGTGATCTCCTTCCACGCCAGGAACGAACGGGTCGCCTGATCCAGCTCGGCCAAGCGCTCCTCGTCAGGCGCTAGGAACACCACCATGTTCCGGTTCGTCCGGTTCGCAGTTCCACGGCGCTCTGTTGCCTGCTGCGCAAATTGGTGAGCAGCGGAGTGGGCGATTTTGCGGCGGTGCTGGTACCGCGGGTGCAGGACGACCAATCTTGCCTGATCGGTGTCCGGGATGTCGGCTGAGTCGCTCGGCCCGACGTGCACGCCAGCGAAGTCCGACCGCGCGCGCTCCTCGCCGCGTAGACGCTTGACGATCTCCGCCCAGACGTCCTCGGGGTGTAGGGCCTCTGCAGCGTCCTTCGCCCGGCGAGTGATGTTGGCGTGGGTGTCGTACCAGTGCTTGCCGGCGGACGAGTAATAGTACGTAGTGCGATCGCCGAGCTGCGTGAGCGCGGAGTGGAAGTTGCCGACGACATCGCCGGGCACTGCGCTTCCAATGAAGACACGTTGGGTATCGATGCCCTTATGCGCGGTGCCGATGGTGGGCGCTGCGCCGAAGAATACCGTGCGCGCGAGACGTTTCGTCACTGATCGCTGACCAAGCACCGGCTTTTCGCTGTCGATTCGGGCCGGTTCGGAATTCGCTCCGTCGACATCTGCGTCGATAACAGCCTTCCACGAGTCCTGGAGGTATTGCGTCAGCTCTGCGTTCACAGAGGCGACAGCGAGCGGGACGGAGCCAGGCAGGATCAACGGCCCCTGGTCCTCGCCCGCCCAGAGGGCGTGGATCACGGCATTCATCAACCGCAGCACGCCGCGCGTGCGCTGGAACCGTTCGAGCGACGACCAGTCCTCGTACAGCCGGTCAAATAGCTCTGGGTGCAACGGGTAGGTCTGCTGAATGCGTCGCGCGTACTGCGGATCGCTCGCTTCTCTCGGAAACTCCGTCGCGTTGTCACGGTAGAAGTCGCTGAACGCCTTCGAGGTGGCCGCGATCTGAGCGAGGGCCTTTGCATCCTCCGCTTCGAATAGACGCTGCTTCACGATTCGATAGGCCTCGTCGCTGGAGGCGGGCCGCCACTGGTCAGCCACGCGACGGACAACGTTCTGCAGCTGCTTCAACGCCTCCATGCCATTTGACCCACCTACCTCTACGGCAACGCCGACGACATCTCCGCTGTCGTCACCGTCGTGCGATGCGGGAATGGAGATCGCGAGAAGCACACCGGGAGTCGACTTCGCGGCTTCCGTGAGCGACTGCGCGAAGGTGAACTGCGTGCTGAACGTGCCGCCCGCCAGGTCCTCGCGCCCGTACAGCTGACGTGCGTAGGCGACCCATTCATCGATGAGAATCACCGCGGGTGCGTGCTTCGCCAGAAGCACGTGGAGGTCTCCCCCGGGGTTCGTGTGCTTCTCGTCGTGCTGCCGAACGATTTCATAACCACCACGCCCGCCCAACTGCCAAGCAAGCTCGCCCCACAGGGTGTTAACGCGAGTGCCGTCGTCTTTCGTCTCGCCCTGTGGGGCAAAGTGATTGCCGACGAGCGCAACCCGAGTCGCCTCGATCCCATCGGTCGGGTAACCGTTCGCCGTCAACAGCTCCTGCGCGGCCTGCGGGAACCGGTCCAGCGGCAAGCGTCCGGCCAGATGCCACAGCGCGAGCATTGAGTGGGACTTGCCGCCACCGAAGTTGGTCTGAAGGTTGACTACCGGTGAGGCATTCGCATCGCCAGAGAGCCTCCGCACGGCCCGCCCGATCAGGTCGCTCAGTCCCTCTGTGAGGTAGGTGCGGGCGAAGAACTGCGCGGGATCGGCGTACTCACCACTCGTCGAGGTCGAGCCTTGCGCGACCTTGTAGAGATCCGCAGCGAACTCGCTGGACTGGAAGCTGCCAGTAGCCACCTCATCCCGGGGCTTCAAGACCTGCCGCCACGGCGCCACCCCTGACGTTCCGGGCACGACGGTCAACGACTTGAGCGTCCGAGAGTCCTGCTTGTCAGTCGCGATACGACGTAGGTCGAGGCGGATTGCGTCGACCTTGTCGGCGGCGAACGTCTGCCCCACCGCGGAGAGCAGCAGTCGGGCGTAGTCGAGTGCGCGTAGTGCGGAGTCGTCGTCGAACGAGGCGTTGTGAGCCCACCGGTTTCGTGTCTCGCGGAGCAGGCTGGCGTAAGCCTCGTGCTCGCGGGTGACGACGCCCTTGAACGGAAACCATCCCTGCTTCACCCGGCCGGTGAGCCCCTCGGTCAACATCCGGAGCTGCAGCGCTGGGTCGTTGCGGCTGTAGGACTTGCCAGTGATGCCCTTCTCCTGGTCGGCCAGCTTGACCACGAGAGCCCAGTCGGAGGTACCGACCTGCGGCTCCAGCGCCTCTGCGATGAACAGGTCGAGCGCTTCCGCGAGAACCTCGAACATTCGGCCAATGCGATCGCGATTCGATGTCGCCATTTTGTGTTCCTCCGCCTTGAGGGTGATTTCAGCTCCCGGGAAGGGGTCTGCCGTCGTGCTTGCGCGCTATTGCCGCCTAGACCACGTCGTCAAAGTCGAGCGTCCTCGCAGTGATGACTTGAACGGGCGTGCGCCCTGAGTCGAGCAGTTCCGACCACGACGTCGCGATGCCATTGAAAGAAATCGCGTCGCGTGTCCAGCCGTTCTTCTCAGCTACCTGGAACAGCAGGTAGGCCAGCTCTTTCACGAGGTCGAGGTCGACTGCTCCGTCGGATCGTCGACTCGCCTGGTAGAGGAATGCGCCTGCGGCAGTGATGCCCTTAGTCTCCTGGATGCGAATCGTGTGCTGCAGCGCCTCCCACGCAGAGGTGTGCTGATCCTTGGCCACGTCATAGTCGCCGGGTAGGCCCGAGGGCTTGTGGAGCCGCACCTTCCCCGCGCGAGCAGTCAAGATACCGCTCTGTTCCATGGCTGACACCGCCGTCGCGCGGGCTCGAGCCAAATCCTCCGCACTTCCATAGGCCCCGGCTTCATACCCGTTGCCTCGATACCAAGCGATTGCGAAGCGGGTGATCGGGTCGAAGTCGCCCTCCTGCTCCGTCAGAAGCTCGTCCAAAACTTCATTAATTCGCGACAGCGCAGCTCGCACGGTCATTTCCGACCCGTCTGACTCGATGACCTTTGCATATCGTGAAAACACCGCTATGCCCGGACCGACAGCTGACTGCGGAAGGTCGACGGGCGCGATCCCGCCCTGCTGCAACTCCCGCAGCGCCGGACCAAGCTCGCGCTTCATCGCGGCGATGAAGCCGCGGCGGTCCATGGTGGGCGCGCCATCGGGTCGCGGTCGCAGCGCAAGTACAACAGACGAGGCGAGGGCGTTCGTGCCCCTCGCTAGCATGCGACCCGAACCCTCAGTTCGGACAGGCCATGTGGCGGTAACAGACCATCCAGCCCGAACAATACCTCCCAGGATCATCTCCCAGCCAGTTGATGCCTCGCCGCCGTCGCCGCCCTCGTCGGCTTCAGTCTGCTTAAACGCGTAGTACACAGTGATCGGATAGTCATTTGTCGCTGACTCGCGCGCATGTGCAAAGACATGCTCGAACCCAGTCTCGAAGAAAGCTTTCGCGCCGTCCTTGCCTCCGTGGCGATATGGATTCGCAACGAGTTCATCGGCCTTGGGGACGAGTAGCGTGCTCAGGAGCGTCGGGTGCACCGTGCCCAGCGAGTGTCTAATCCAGACGTAAAAGAAGTCACTGAGGTCTGAATAACCGATGTTGTCGTAGTATGGCGGATCTGTCGAAATGAGGGTGCGCTGGAACGCCAGCGTTGACGCGTCCGCCTGTTTGACGACTACCGAGGTTCCAGCGGGTAGCGCATCAAGAACGTCGCTTGCGCGTTCGACCGCGGAGGCGAACGTTCCTCCACCATCCCCAAGCGGGTACGACTCTGCAAAGTCCCAGACCATCGGGATTGCTTGCCGCGTAAATGTCTCGCGAAATGCACCTCGGTCACTCATCCAACTCGTCACGCTCGAGCCCACGTTCGTCGACTTGCTTACCGCCAACCCGAGGTAGGTGGCGACCGCGTCGGCGTAAGCCGCCGCGCCCATGCCTCCCGGTTCCAGACGATCACCTTCAGATAGCCCTGCCTTCCGCGCGTCGGCGAAGACTCTGCCACGGACATCCGAGACAAGGTCGCTGAGAGTCGTCAGCGCCGTCAGCTGCCGGTTTGTGAAGAGGTCCCTGAATTCGGTTAGTCCATATCGGTACACGTTGATACGTCCCGGCCAGTCGAAGAGTTCACCCGGCGGAACATCACCTGGTGCTGCGACGTCTGCCGCAACAACCTGTTCGGGTGTTGGGGCAAGATATGTACGCGACCGGCTGCCCGCTGCGACGATAGCCATGAGTTGCGAGCCGAGCCCGACTTGCCGGCTCGTCTCGCGTATGTATTCGAGCGCCACGGCTGAACCGCACGAGATGCAGACTGCTCCAGTGCGACCAACGCTCCCGTCCTCGTTCGCCCGCGGTGCCTGCTTCATGTCGCGCCCGACGGTGTACCTCACCTTTCGGTCGACCACGGTGGGAACGACGTAGGCCTCCTTGCCCTTCTTCTTGCCAAGCCACCAGGAGCGCACGAGCGGCATCGCAATACCGCACGCTGGGTTTGGACAGGTGACGGTACGCGCCCAAATCCACGCAATGACGGTCGCCTCCCCGCCCCCTGGGAGCTTCGCTTTTGGATACAGCTGTCCGATGCGGTTCTCGGCGGCGTCCCTCATCCATGCCCCGTAGCGCCGCACATCTTCTGCGAGACCCGTTGCCCTGGGCCAGTCGGTCCGTGTGCCTGCAGCGCACGGGAACACCGGCTCGTGCCCGGCGAACTTTGGTGGAATCTCGATCAGCGCTTTGTTGATCAAGACAGCAACAGGATTAAGGTCGCTCGCGTGGGCCTCGAGCCCGAGGCGCTGAGCCTCTAAGGGGATAGTTCCTCCACCTGCGAACGGATCCAGGATCGCGGGCGGATTGCCGTTCGTCGATCTCATGATCTCGGCACGGACGGCGTCGAATAGCGCCTCGTCACCCAGGTTGTCCCAGTTGACCATCCGTGTCATTAGGTCGAACAGGCGATCTCGCTCCTGCTTGATGCGGGCAGCGGCCCAGGCCTCGGGGTCTTCTTGTCCAGTCTCGAGAGCCTCAGCGAGGAATTCGTCCTCGCGTGCCGATGGGTCGTCGACAAGCTGCGAGAAGAGCACCGCCCGGGCGGTTGCGAGCGGACGCCGTGCCCACCACAGGTGCATGGTGCTTGGGTGCCCATGCCGGATCGACTTCTCGCGGGCCGACTGCTTGTTGATCTCGTCGAGTGGGATCGACACCTCGATCAACTTGCGCTTCACAACCACTGAGCTCCTCCGATGGGCACGCACATAACTGGGGGGCGATGTTCGAGCCTACGGACCTGATCCGACACCGCTCCGCCGCACGAGCGCGTGGTGCTGACTCAGTTCAACCCTGCCCCACCCCGCGCCACTGGATCAGAACGGCTGCGCTCCGCGTGCCCACCATTCGCTCCAGGAGAGGTTCTGGGAGACGACGTCGAAATCCGTGAGCCAACTCGGTTCAACACCATTGAAGGCGTTGCCGATGTAGCGAACCGTGTCGTGCTCCGGGCCGAGGCTGCCCACGCGCACGAGCGCGAGCCTGTGGTCCGGCGCGGTATTGAGCGCGGTCAGGACCTCTGTGCGCGTGATGGTGAAGGTGTCTGCGCCTTCGATCCGCGCCTTGACCTCGATACGAACGCTTCCGCTGTCGCGGGACTGCGAGAGGACGTCGAAGCCTGGGTTGTTGTGCAGCTGCTCCTCTGGTGTCCGACCAAGCTGGCGTTCTGCGGCCAAGACGGCATCAACACCGCGGCGCTCGATCTTCGCGCGCGCGGCAGGATCGGCGGAGAACGCACCAACGTTCGTCGCTTCGCGCGCCGCAGGCATTACGAGTGCGATCGCAGTGATGCGCGGCGTGACCGGCGCCATCGCAAGTTGTCGATCGATGAGGGCGAGGCGCGACTTCCGGCGCTGCTCGAGATCCTCAGCGCGCCGACGGAGCGTCTCGGCCGAGTAGCGGACACGCTTTCCAGCGGCCGCGTCGGCATCAGTCTTGAGCGCTTCCGTATCGAGCCGATTCACCTCCTGCGTCAGGCGTTGCGCGACGCGCTCCCTCACTCGCTCGTACTCAAGAGTGCGCCGCGTCATGATGTCTGTTGCGAAGCCGGGAAGTTGCTCGGCGATAACCCACGAGACCGCCTGCGCTTCACGCTCGCTGAGGTCTGAAAGCTCTTTTCCAGCGTCGCGCTGCGCATCGTCAGCTGGTGCGAAGTCGAGGTAGGGCGCCGCGCCTGCCTCCGTCGGGCTTTCATCTGCGCCGACAAGTGAATAGCCGAACCGCTTGCCGACGGTTTGGCCGGCCGCGTCCCGGATCTCGTTCAGCACGCCCACGAGGAGGGTCGGCTCCGTCACCGCGTCGGACGTGAGAACGGTCCCGCGATCGAGGGTTCGGCCGTGTTGATCGATCACGAGCTGGAGCACAGCATCATGCAGAGGGTGACCGGGGGCGAGCAGCTCGGCTCGCGGAGAGCCCTGAACATCCAACGCCGTGATGTCGAAGGCGATGCGTTCGTACCGACGAGAGACCGGCGCTAGTCCCGCACGCTCGCGAACTGCCGCCGGCACATGCGTGATCTCGTAACGACCCCTTTCACGCCGAGAGATGCGCCCTCCCGCTCTCTCAAAGGCCTCCAGAAACGCGTCGCGGATGAAGTGCGGCTGGAGGCGACGGGCCTTCGCGTCATCCATCTGCCGTCGGAGCGCTTCTAGATCAGAGGGCGCGAGTGCCTCGCCAGCGAGAGCATCTTCGTCGAGCAACTCCTTCAGGCCAGCCGAGACGCCCGCGTCGATCACCTCCCACATCTTGGCTCGGACGTCGGGCTGCTCCCCGTACCGGATCGCTTCGCGGAGTACGCGGGTCAGCGACAGGTCACCCAGCGACGTGCCGAGTACGTTGAAGATCTCACCGTCATAGGCAGCGCGCTGCTCGTCGATTTTGCCGAGTAGGCGGATGAAGACCTCGCCTTCCCGTGTGTTGTTGGCGACGAGGTTCCAGAGTCGGCAGACCTCTGTCTGGCCGATTCGGTGAATACGGCCGAAGCGCTGCTCGATGCGGTTCGGGTTCCACGGCAGGTCGTAGTTGACCATGAGGTGCGCTGCCTGCAGGTTCAGCCCCTCGCCGGCCGCATCGGTCGCGATGAGGATCTGCACCTCGGGGTTGGACGTGAACTCAGCGGTGATCCGGCGGCGCTCATACCGAGGCACCGCCCCATGGATCGCAACGACCGGATCGCGCTTGCCAAGGAGCAGAGTGATTCGGTTCACCAGATAATTCAGCGTGTCGCGATGCTCGGTGAAGACGATGAGTTTGCGGGACGTTCCGTCGGTGTGCGCCAGGACCTGGCTCTCAATGACTTGGCGCAGCTGCGTCCACTTGACGTCCTGCTGTGAATCGAGAAGCCTGCGTGCCTCGGCCGTGAGGCGACGTAGGTCGATGATCTCGGTCTCGAGTTCTGCTGCGGTGCGGGCGGCGGTGGCTGCGTCGACCAGCTCGTCCTCTGCCTCCTCGAGTTCCGCCGCGTCGAACTCATCAGTGTCGAAATCGGCAGTCTCGTGGTCATCACCCACGAGTGATGCGGGCGCCTCGATTGCAAGAGTCACTCCGCTGAGCAGATCGGCGCGGGTGCGCTCGAGCCGTTCCGTGCGCCGCCGGAGGGACTGAAAGATCGCTTCCGGACTGGACGCGAGGCGTCGCTGAAGCACGGTGAGCGCGAACCCGACCGTGTTCTTGCGCTTGCCCTCCAGCCGATCGGCAAGGTTCATCCCGTTACGGACGTAGTCCGTGACCTCGTCGTACAGGTACTGCTCGGCGTCCGACAACTGATACGCAACGGTCTCCGCGATGCGCTCAGGAAAGAGCGGTCGGCCTTCGAAGGTGACCAGCTTCTCCTTCACCATGCGGCGCATCAGTCCGTCCGCGGCGCCGGCCTGGGCGTACTTTCCGCCTGGACCCACGAAGCGATCGCGGTCGAGAAGAGACAGGAAGGTCTGGAAGTCCTCCTCCTTGCCGTTGTGCGGAGTCGCTGTCATCAGGAGGAAATGCCGTGACTGGTCTCGCAGCAACTCCCCGAGTTGAAATCGCCTGGAGGCCTTCAGCTCCCCGCCGAACCAGGTCGCGCTCATTCGATGCGCCTCGTCGACGACGACGAGGTCGAACTCGGCCTGAGAGATCTGATCGAGCAGTACTTCGTTCCGCGCAAGCTGATCCATGCGGGCGATGAGCAAACGCTTCTGCTCGAACACTGTGTGCCCAGGACCTGCGTCCTCGGCACCCGGAGCGAGGATCTCAAAGTCGAGACCGAACTTCAGTGCGAGCTCGTCCTGCCACTGCTCCACAAGCCCGCCCGGAGCAACGATGAGGCAGGTCCTGACGTCCTCTCGGAGGATGAGCTCTTTGATGTAGAGCCCGGCCATGATCGTCTTCCCGGCTCCGGGGTCATCGGCGAGGAGGAAGCGCAGCGGTGTGCGAGGCAGCAGCTCGCCGTACACGGCGCGAATTTGGTGCGGCAGCGGCTGCACATCACTGGTGGCCACGGCAAGCATCGGGTCGTGAAGGCCCGCGAGCATGATGCGCTGAGCCTCAGCAGCAAGCCTGAAGTCCCGGGCATCCGCGTCGAACGGACGCCCCGCCTCCAGGTGCAGTGCGAGCCTCGCTTCGTCGGGCCGGTACACGATGACCTGGGTAATCGCGCCGCTTGACCCCTTGTACGTCACCTCGACGGCGTCAACGCCTCGCATCCACGCCGCGATGATGTCAACGGGACCGACGGGGTCGATCCCCGTCACCTGCGTCTGGGCTTTGAGGTCCTCGAGCTGCACGTCGCTTCTTCCACTAACGATCCCCGAGCCCGCGCAGTCGCGGAGGTCTTGACCGTAAGCAACCACCGTACTTTCGGGGTGCTCGAGGCGTTGCCGACTCGCCACGCCCGATGCGGTTGCGTCAGGGAGGCATCTCTGCGTGCTCGAGCCCAGCGAACAACTGGCGACGTTCCGCTTCAATGCCACACGTCGAGCGCGTCAGGGACCAGAGCGACGATCAGCTTCTCGACCACCAGCGCCTCCAGCGCCCATCAGACCGCCGCGCGGGTGAGCTTCGCCGGGCGCCGCCAAGCGGTGGTGTCTTGTCGCCAGATTGGACCGCAGTCTGGGCAGCGGTAACGGCGACGAAAACCTGCAGAATGGTCGGCCGCCATTCGAACGGCTCGCACGCAGGGCCCCGCTCCGCACCTTCGCGCGAACGACCCACACCATCGACTGCGAAGAGCCTCGTTACTGTCGCATCGTGCCCGCTACTGACGACCGTGCTCCGGGACTGCGCAAGGCTTCGTTCGACTGCCCGAACTGCGGTGCGTTCGCGCATCAGACCTGGTGCGCGCTCGGTCGCGACGACGAGGATGGGTATAACGAGGCCGGCGAGTTCGTCCCGAGAAGCTGGGACAACATCTGCAACACCGAAGCCGAACTCGCGTAGAACCCGCGACCGGCGCCGACCGGCGGTGTCGACATAATTAAATTCTTCGCCACTCGAGTGTCGAACGCGGACTGGACGCAGGCCCAGTGCAGCGCGTGCGGCATGTTCTCCACCTGGCGCGGGAATCACCTGGTCTACCCGGCCGCCAGCACCGTCGCGGTACCGCACGAGGACATGCCCGATGATGTGGTGCTCCTCTACAACGAGGCTCGCGCAGTTGTCGGTGTCTCCCGTCGCGCCGGTGCCGCCATGGCGCGCTCCACGCTGGAAGTCTTGCTGCGCCAGGTGCTGCCGGACGCCACATCACGGCTGCGGCTCGTTGACTTGATCGATCTGGCGGACGCGAAAGTCAGCAGCGGACTCGGTGACCTACTGACCTACGTTCGCCACGTGGGGAACTCGGCGGTGCATGTGGATGAGGTGCCCGACGACACCACTGTGCTCGTGCTGGACAGGTCTACGACGGAGGCGGTCGACGCCATCTTTACGGCTATCAATGGGGTCGTGGACGAGTTCGTCACCAAGCCGAAGCAGACCGCGCGGTTCGCGGCGCTGATTCCGGAGAGCGTGCAGAAGGACGTGGACGCGCGGAGGGCGAAGCGGGACCAGCACCAATAGCCGGCCCGGGAGTCAGCGGCCGTTGAATTTTCGATTCTGCCCCAGCAGATACTTTCAGAAGTAAATTGGGGCGAGCTCGACCTCGTGCACGGTGAGGCCAGTGATACCCGAGAAGTCCTCCGGACTCGCGGTGTACACGTCGAGGCCGGTCGACACCGCGATCGCAGCGATGAGGGCGTCGTACGCCCGTGCCGCGGGCTTGCGGCCGGCTCGGCGGAGATCGGCTGCGACCCGCCCGAACGCCCGAGCTGCCGCATCGTCGAACGGCAGCGATTGGAAGTCGGCCTCCGCCTGCTGCAGATGCGCCTGCCGCACCGCCCGTTCGCGTTCGGTCTTGGCTACGAGCGGCCCGACCGACAACTCCGCGAGCGTGATCGCGGTGACAACCGGCTCGTCCGGCAAATCCCGCGCGTCGACGAGATCGCCGAGCGCGACGACCACTGAGGTATCGAGGACGCCTCTCACAGCGACGGGTCGATCAGTTCGTCGATGTCCGAGCGCAGTGCGTCGAGGTCGAACGACGGAAGCGTCCGCCGTCGAGCGATCAACTCGGTCGCGGACACCGGACGACGCGCCAGCGGACGAAGCTCGGCGACCTCTGTCCCGTCCTTCGTCACGATCAAGCGCTCGCCCGATCCCACGCGATCAAGCACGTCTCCGCCGTGATTCCGCAAGTCGCGAACGCTGATTCGATCCATGCGGCGAAGGGTATCACCGCCGTATCACCGGTGATACAGCAGTAGTTGGCTGTCGTTGTCGACATGAGTACCGCCGCGCCTCGGATGGCGCTCGATGCATGCGCCCCTCCGCCCGGTAAGCGCGCCCTACCAGTCCAGTGCGCGGAACTCAGAATCGCCAGAAGTCGTGAAGGGAAGTCCCTGTTAGGGAGTGGATATCGGCGCCCAACCACTGTCGGTGGGTGGTGGCAGTGTTCGGGGTGTGGAAGCGGTGGTGGTGTCGACGCGGGAGGCCCTTGCGGTCGTGCTCGCGGCACCCCGCGTGCGCCGGACGTTCGCCGATGATGAGCTGCTGGCTGAGGCGGAGGCGTGGGAGGCGATCGGCCGGGTGGCCGATGCCCGGCGTCTCGCCGTGGCGGCCGAGATCGACCAGCGCTCCCTGCCCGGTACGGGGTTGGACGGGCTCGCGCAGCGGGCTGGCGATCGGACCGGGGTGGAGCATCTCGCCCGTCGCTTGCGGATCGACCCGCGGGAGGCGACCCGTCGGGTGAAGCTCGGGAAGGTCCTCGCGCCGGGACTGACCCTGACCGGGGAGGAGTTGCCTGCCCGGTTCCCGGCACTCGCCGAGGGCGTCCAGCGGGGTGACATCGGCGTCGATTCCGCCCGTGCGGCGACCGAGGTACTGACCCGTGCGGCTCGGCGGGCGAAGGCGACCGACATCGATCGGGCCGATCGGGTCCTCGCCGAGCGGGCGGCGGTGCTGCCTCCGGAGGAGTTGCGGGAGACGCTGCAGCGGGTGGAGGCGTGGATCGACCCCGACGGGCCGGTGCCCACCGAGGTGGAGCAGCGGCGGGCGCGGGCGTTCCGGCAGGGGCGCCTGCGGGAGGACGGGACGACCCGGTGGACGCTGGACACCATCGGTGAGGACACCGCCCTGATCCGCTCCGCGCTGACCGCGCATCGCCGAAAGTCCACCTGGCAGCACGGGACGACCGAAGCCAGCGACGACGGGGTGACCGGGACCCCGGATGAGCCGTGCTGGCATGAGGCCGCCGAGGAGCCGCGCACGAAGCCCCAGTTCGACCACGACATCGTGCTCGGCCTCGTCCGCGCCGGTATCCGCGCCGAACAGGACGGCACGGGTGACTCCGGCAGCACACCCCACGAGGTCGTCGTGCACGCCACCGTGTCCGACCTGACCCAGCACGCCGGGTCCGGGTGGGCGGAGGAGGTCCTCGGCCGGTTCTCCATCCCCACCATCCAACGGCTCACCTGCAGCGGCACCACACGACTGCTGGTCACCGACGACCACGGCGAGGCACTCACCCTCGGCCGGCGGACTCGACTGTTCACTCCGGCACAGAAACGCGCGATCGCCGCACGCGACGGTGGATGCGCGTGGCCGGGGTGCACGGCACCGGTGTCGTGGACCGACGCCCACCACGTCGAATGGTGGCATCGGGATACCGGACCGACCGACATCACCAACGGGGTACTGCTGTGCTCCTTCCACCACCACCTCGCCCATACGACCACCCGGTGGAAGATCCGGATGCACCAGGGCTTCCCCCACCTCGTGCCATCCCACTGGACCGGACCACCCGAACCACGACAACAGATGGGACGACGACGCACAGCACCCTCAACCGATCCACCACTTCGCTCGTCGGCCTGATCGACGCCGGGCCGTACTGTGCGTGGCTGCGTGGCCAGGGGGCCGCCGTCGCTAGCGGTAATCAGGTCGCGCTTGCGCTTGGGCACTGTGACGAACTCGGCTTGAACGAGCGCAGTTCGATGAGTGCGCCTGTGACCAGCCCGGCGGCAGTCGTTCCCGGCTGCTGCGTGCTCCCCGCGGCGCGGCACCCCTTCGACTAGGGAATCCGCGCCGAACATCCACCCATGCCCCTCTTCGTGCGGCCCGCCGTCGGGCCCTCCTCCACCGTGTCGGCGCGCAGCGCGCTGCCGCCCGCGCGGGCGCTCGAAGTCATCGCGCCCATCAGCCTGCCCGCCACCTGGACCGGGTGGGGGCCGTTCCCGGCCGTGCTCAGCGTGGAGGCGCAGACCGGCGGCTGGGATGCGGTCGGGCAGACGCGGCGCCCACAACTGGCCGACGACGGCGAGGTGACCGAGACGATCATCGAGTACACCGCGGGCGTCGGCTTCGCCTACGAGCTGACCGGCTTCACCGACGTGTTCGACCGCATCGTCGTCGGCGTGCGCGGCGAGTGGACGTTCACGCCAGACGGCGACGGCTCGATGGTCCGCTGGACCTGGGAGTTCAAGCCCCGATTCGGACGTCGGCCGATCGTGGCGGGTGTCATCGTGCCGCTCTATCGTCACTACATGCGACAGATCATCCGAGCGACGGTCCACCTCGCCGAGCGGGGCAGCGGGTCGTCCCCCGCGTGAGCACGTCGTACTTCATCTCGCATACCCCGGCAGCGATCACGCCGAACCTCCCGGTCGATCAGTGGCACCTCAGCGAACTCGGGCAGCAGCAGGCCGCCGAAGCGGCGACGCTGCCGTGGATCGCAGACGTGCAACGCTTCATCAGCAGCACCGAGCCGAAGGCGATCGAGACCGCCCGCATCCTCATCGGCGCACGCGATCTGCAACTCCAGACCGACCCCATGCTCGGTGAGAACGACAGGGCGTCCACGGGCTACCTGCCGAAGACGGAGTTCGAGATCACCTCGGACAAGTTCTTCTCCCGACCCGAGCAGTCGGTACTCGGATGGGAACGCGCGATCGACGCCCAGCGGCGCATCATCGCGGCGATCCGCCGGCTCGCGGCCCTCTCATCTGTCACGACGGCGTACGTCTCGCACGGCGCCGTCGGCAGCCTGCTGCTCGCCGATCTGCTCGGCAGGCCCATCAGTCGCAGGCTGGATCAATCCCGCGAGGGCAGCTTCTACGTCTTCGACCCCGACTCCTGGCAGGCCGCCGGCGGCTGGCGGGCGCTGTAGCAGCGGCCGAGCGGCGTCACTCCGGCCTGGACCCGCGAACAATTCAGGCGATCGCGAGGAATGAAGGAGAAATCGGGCCGATCCGGGCTGCGGTTCTCGACATCGCCTGAATTCTTCGCGGCGGAGGGGCAGGCCGGGGGCCGGAGGAGGGGACGACGCGCGGGGACGACGCGCGGGGACGGTCGGCGGCTGGCGGCGGGGATGGTTCACGACGGGGGCCGACAATGGGGGCGATGGATGCACCGACCGCGTGGCACCGCCTCTGCGACCTGATCGACGACGACGAGCACCTGTGGCCCGGCGTCGAGGCCGCGCTGCGGACCTCCGACGACCCGTGGGAGGCGCTGATCGGCGGGCTCGACGACGCCGGCGCGCTCGCGTACCTGGACACCGCCGACACCGGGATGGAGCTCACCGACGCCCTGGCGCAGCTGCCGCGGGTGTTCGCCCTGCAACCCGACCTGGACGAGGTGACCGACACCGACGACCTGGGCGCCGCGATCCGGGCCGCCGACTCCGTGCTCGCGTCGGCGCAGCTGCGGCTCGTGGAGCTGGAGGAGTCGGATGCGAACGCGCGGGCGCTGGTCGTCGTCCCCGCCGACACGCTGGCCGAACTGGAGCGCCTGGCCGCCTCGGTCGACCACCCGCTGCTGCTCCCTCACTGAACCCCGGGCACTGAACCCCGGGTACTGAGTCCGGGTACTGAGTCCGGGCGCCGCCTCCGTCGGTTCAGAGACGACGACTTCCGGATCAGCGGATGCCGCTCCGCGCGAAGCCCTGCACGAAGTAGCGCTGGAAGACGAGGAACAGCACGACCATCGGCACCACGTCGATGAGGGCGAACGCCATGGTGCTGTTGTAGTCCGGCCCGTTCTCGCTCTGCAGGTACAGCAGCCCGATCGGCAACGTGAACAGCTGGTTCTGCTTGAGCGCGATCAGCGGCCAGGCGAAGTCGTTCCACGACGTGAGCAGCGTCATGAAGAACAGCACCGCCAACAGGGGCTTCGACAGCGGCAGCACCACCGAGCGGAACACGCGCAGGTGGCTGGCCCCATCCAGGCGCGCCGCCTCGATCAGGTCGCGCGGGATCGAGAGCATGAACTGGCGGGACAGGAACACCCCGAACGCGCTTGCCGCGGTCGGCAGGATCACGCCCCAGTAGCTGCCGTAGATGCCGAGCGCGGTCACCAGCTGGAACAGCGACACCATGATCACCTGCACGGGCAGGGTCAGCGTCGCGACAGCGGCGAGGAACAGCAGGTTGGAGCCGCGGAAGCGCAGGTGGGCGAACGCGTAGCCGGCGAGCGTGTTCAGCACGACAGTGAGGATCGAGACGCTGAGCGAGATCGCGATCGAGTTGCTGAACCAGGTGGCGACGGGGAACTCGCTGAGCACTCGGGCGAAGTTCGCCGTCGTCAGCGAGGTGGGGATCAGGCGCAGGGTGCCGCCCAGCAGGTCGGCTCGGGTGGACAGCGCGACGACGAGCATCCAGTACAGCGGGAAGATGATCACGACCGCGATGACGATGGCGACGAGCGTGCGCACGACCATGCCGAGCCGTCCCCGGCGGGCCGTCCTCGGCCCGCGGGCCGTGCGCGGGCGCGCGACGGCGATCTCTGCGCCCGTCATTCGGTGCCCGTCATCTCGGTGCCGGTCATTCGGTCAGGTCCCGAGTTCGGCTGGTGCGCCAGCGGATCACCGTGAAGGCGACCGCGACGACCAGCAGCACGATCCCGATCGCTGCGGCGTAGCCCTGATCGCGGGTGACGAATCCGTTGTCGTAGGCGTAGGTGACCAGCACGCTCGTGGCGTCCTGCGGTCCGCCGCCAGTCAGGACAAAGACGATGTCGAACACCTGGAACGACCAGATCACGTCGATGACGACCAGGAAGAACGTCGACGGACCGAGCAGCGGAATGGTCACGTAGAGCAGCCGCTGCCAGCCGCGAGCGCCGTCGAGGGTGGCCGCCTCCTGCAACTCCTGGCCGATGCCCTGCAGCCCGGCCAGGTAGATGAGCATGTTGAAGCCCACGCGCAGCCACAGCGTCACGAGCACGACGGCCGCGAAGGCGGGCACGGAGCCCGACTCCCAGCGCACCGCCGGCAGGCCAATCGCCTGCAGCAGCCCGTTCAGCACACCGGCGTTCTCATCGAAGACCAGCTTGCCGATCAGCGCGGAGGCGACGCCGGAGACGGCCATCGGCAGGATCAGGATGGAGCGGAACACGGCGCGCGCCGGCAGCACCGTGTTCAACAGGAGCGCCGCGAGCAGGCCGAGACCCATCGACAGGGGCGTCACGAGCACTGTGTAGATCGCGGTGTTGAGGCTGGAGCGCCAGAACAGCGGATCACCGAAGAGCCGCACGTAGTTGCCGAGACCGATGAAGGCGCCCGACCCGAACCCGTTGGTCCGCTGCGCCGAGAGCACGAACGTGCCGACCAGCGGTACGAGCACGAACAGGGCGAGCAGCAGCAGGTTCGGTGCCACGAACCCGTACGCCGCCCGGTCGCTCCGGGGTCCGCGCCGGCGACGGCGGGGCGGTGCAGACCTGCCGAGGGCGACCCCCGCGGCCGTCATATCCCGGTCCTCATACCCCGGCCCTCATGCTCCGGCCCTCATGCTCCGGCCCTCATGCTCCGGCCCTCACGACCCGGCCCTCATACCCGGCCCACCATGTTGCGGCCCTCACGACGCGGCCCTCATGCTGCGGCCCTCACGATCCGACGGCTGTCGTGATGCCCGCCGCTGCTGCCGACGCGGTGGCTGCAGCGCCACGACCGCCGACGAAGGCGGTGTCCAGTTCCTTCTTCAGCACCGTGATGATCTTCGACATGTTCGGCGACGCCACCTGGCCGGAGTCGCTCGCCTGCACCGTGCTCGCCTGCCCGACCGAGACCTTGGAGAGCTCGGGCCGCACAGTGAAGTCGATGCCGCCGGAGACCAGGTCGCGCCGGGTGGGCAGCAGCGAGGCGCCCGCGCAGAACGCACGCATCTGCGCCTCCTGCGTCACGTAGTCGAAGAACGAGCCGATCACGTCGGCCTTGGCCGCGGCCTGCTTGGTGGCGACCAGGGCGTTGCCGCCGAAGTCGCCGCCGTGCCGCACCTTCTGGGGCGCGAACGTGGATGCCCACTCGAACTTCAGCTTGCTCGTGTCGGGGATCGCGAACGCACCGGAGAACACCATCGCGACGGTCTGGTTGGCGAAGTCGTCGGCGGCGTAGGTGGTGGAGCCGATGGAGTCGTTGCGTGGGACGAACTGCTTCGTGAAGAAGGACTTCGTGAAGTCGATCGCCGCCCGACCGGCCGCGGAGTCGATCGCGGCCGTCTTCAGATCCGCACTGAGGAACCGGCCGTTGTTCTCGAACAGCCAGTTCAGCCACCGGGTCACTCCGTTGCCCTGCCAGTTGTAGGCGAAGGGGTAGCGGTTCTTCGGCTGCTTCGCCTTCAGCTTCGCGGCGACGGCCGTGAACTCGTCCCACGTCCAGGCGTCGTCGAGGGTCGTGGGCACACTGGTGACTCCGGCGGTGTCGAGTGCGGTCTTGTTGTAGAAGATCACGTTGGTGTCGGTGTGGTGCGGGATGCCGAACTGCTTGCCGCCGTTCTGCACCGCGGCCCACGCCTGGGGCGTGAAGCGGTCCTGGAAGCCCGACGGCACGTGACCTGAGAGGTCGAGCAACTGCCCGGCACCGGCGTAGCTGCCGAAGGTGTAGTAGGGGACGCGGAAGATGTCCGGCGGGTTGCCCGCCTGCAACTGGGCGTCGATGTTCGTGAAGATCTGCTCGTACGGCACCGCGTTCAATGCGACCTTGGTGCCCGCGTGCGCCTTCTCGAAGCCGGCGATCAGCGTCTTGAACCCGGCGAGCTCACTGTCGGTCCCCCACGTGGTGAACGTGATGGTCTTGCTGCCGGTGGAGGGCTTCGACGCCGCCGGAGCGAAGCCGCAGCCGGCGAGCGCGAGCGGTGCCGAGAGCACTCCCGCCGTGGTGAGGAAGCGGCGCCTGTTCAGATCCATCGATCGGTCTCCTCGGTGCTTGTGCTGCTCATGGCTTGTGCTGCTCATGGCTCGTGCTGCTCATGGCTCGTGCTGCCAGGGCTCGTACTGCTCACGGCTCGTGCTGCCACCGGCCGACCGGGTCGACCGGCGCGCGACGCTAACAGCGGAGTGTCCGCGTCCCCTGCGAAGGAGCCGCTCATCCGCCCGGCGCGGACGTCGCGCACGTGATCGGGACTGACACTTCGCGGCGCCGCCGAGTGCCAGTTCCGAGTGCCTGTGCTGCCGGAGGGGCGGGCAGGGGTGGCGGGTCAGGACTGGTCGGCGCCCGGGGTCAGCAGGCCCGACTCGTAGGCGATGATCACCAGTTGCGCACGGTCGTGGGCGAAGAGCTTGGTCATCGTGCGGTTCACGTGGGTCTTCGCGGTGGCCGGGGAGATGACGAGCCGCTCCGCTATCTGCTGGTTGGACAGCCCGCGGCCGACCAGTTCGAGGATCTCCGTCTCCCGCTCCGTGAGCTGTGCGAGCTGCGCCTGCGCGGAACCGGAGGTGGGCGGGCGCGCACCGGTCAGGGACCGGCGGATCAGGCTGCGCGTCGCGGTCGCCGACAGCAGCGCCTCCCCGCGGTCGACCAGGTGGATCGCCCGCATCAGGTCGGCCGGCTCGGTACCCTTGCCGACGAAGCCGCTGGCGCCCGCGCGCAGGGCCTCGACGATGTAGTCGTCCTCCTCGAAGGTCGTGAGGATCAGCACCTTCGTCGCCGCCAGGTCGTCGTCCGCGCAGATCGCCCGCGTCGCTCCGATGCCGTCGAGCACCGGCATGCGGATGTCCATGAGTACGACGTCCGGCTGCAGCCGGCGGGCCTCGGCGACGGCGACGGAGCCGTCCGAGGCTTCGCCGGCCACGGTGAGCCCCGGCTCGTGCTGGATCAGGTCCCGGACCGCGGTGCGGATGAGCGCCTGGTCGTCGACGATGAGGACGCTGGTCACTGCGTGCGCACGGGGTTCGCGGGCACGGGGTTGGTGGGCGCGGGGCTGGTGAGCGCGGCGTGGACAGGTGCAGCCTCGACGGGTGTGGCGTCGGTCGGCATGCAGGCAGCCGGCCGGCCGCCGACGGGCACGCCCTGCGGCGGGGCGCTGTCGACTGGGGCGCTGTCGTCGGGGGCGCTGTCGGCCGGGGCGAGCGGCAGGGTCACGGTCAGCCGGAAGCGGCCGCGGGCGTCCTGCTCAGCCCGCATCTCGCCCCCGGCTGCGACGACGCGCTCGCGCATGCCGGTCAGCCCGTTGCCCGGCCGCACCCGGCGGGCTCGCTCGGCGGCGTCGTTCTCCATCGTGATGACGAGGGTCTGTTCATGGGCGCTCCTTGCAGACAGGGCGTCGGCGGACAGGGTGACCGTGAGCCGGATGGCGTGGTCGGCGCCGTGCTTGTGCGCGTTCGTCAGTCCCTCCTGGATCACCTGGTAGGCGACCACGCCGACCGCGTCGGTTACCCGAGTGGCGGCCGGGTCCACCGCGAGCTGCACCCGCAGGCCGCTCTGCTCGAACAGGGCCACCAGCGCGTCGAGGCGGCCGAGGCCCACCTGGGGAGCGAGGGACGTCGCCGCGCCACCGGTCGCGCGCAGCAGCGCGAGCAGGTCGCCGATCTCGGTGATCACGCTGCGGGCGGCCTCGCGGATGGCGGCGAGCGCCTGTTCCGCCTCGTCCGGCCGATCCCGCAGCCCTCGCGAGGCGACGCCGGCCTGCAGGTTGATGACCGCGATCTGGTGCGCGACCAGGTCGTGCAGGTCGCGCGCGATGGCCAGCCGGTCCTCCGCGACACGGCGGCGCGCCTCCGACTCCCGCGTCTGCTCGGCCCGCTGGGCGCGTCCCGTGATGGCGGCGATGG
Organism: uncultured Amnibacterium sp.; assembly: GCF_964250715.1. Taxonomy (GTDB): domain Bacteria; phylum Actinomycetota; class Actinomycetes; order Actinomycetales; family Microbacteriaceae; genus Amnibacterium. Next base: position 30,740 of record NZ_CAXUGX010000001.1, on the reverse strand, counting down.
TCGCGCGCCGGGCGCGGGCGGCGGCGCCGATGCCGGCGGCCGCGGCGACGATCGCGATGAGCTGCACCGCCCGCGCGCTGAGGAACGCGGCCGGAGCGAAGGCGGACGGGGAGAAGGCGGACGGCACGGCCGTGGCCAGGTTTGCGAGCGGCAGCAGCACGGCGGAGCCGATCAGGAGTGGGAGCGCGACGCGTCGGGGTCGGCTCAGCGTGACGGCGTACACCGAGACAGCGACGGGGATGACGAAGGCGGGTGTCGACAGCCCGGCCAGCGCCGCTGCGCAGGCGATCACGACGGTGGCGATCAGCGCACACACCGGCCAGCGGCGCCGCGCCGGCAGCACGAGCGCGCCGAGCAGCAGCACCGGAATGGCCCGCAGATCGGGCGGCTGCAGCTCGACCACCCCGGGCCCGCCGATCGGCGCGAAGCCGCTTCCCACCACGACGACCGCGATCAGCAGATCGATCGCCCACGCCGGCGTGCGTCGGCGGCGGAATCCCGGCAGCGACTCCGCCCACGGCTCCGACGACGACTCCGACGACGACTCCGACGCTGACGAGTCGGGCCGTGACTCCGGCTCGGACGGGTCGACTGCGGTACCGAGGCTCGACTTCGCCGTCATCGCGAACCGTCCTTTCCGCCGTCGGTCACCGAAGGTCGGTTGCATCTCTCGCGGTTCCATGTCCTGGGCAAGCATCCTCCCCGACCGTCGCGCTGTCATCGAGCCGGAGTGGTACGTGGGAGTACCGCGATCACGGTATGGGAGATGCCCCACCCGGCGGACGACAGTGGGCGCCGCCGTTCCGAGACTGGACCGCGGCGGACCGCTTTCGGTCCCCGCGAACGAAAGGCATTCGGATGGCAGGCGCATCTCAGGCGAGACGACGTCGCAGGCGGATCATCGTCGGCGTCGTGATCGCCGTTGTGGTCGTGGCGCTGGTGGGTGCCGGCGTGCTGCTGCGGCCCACGAGGAGCAGCGCGAGCAGCTACCTGACCTCGACCGTGCAGCGGGCAGACGTGGCATCGACGGTCGCCGCGAGCGGTTCGCTCGTGGACCAGTACACCTACTCCGTCGCCGCCGGTGAGACGCCGGTGCTCACCGAGCTGGCCGGCATCGCGACGGGGGCCTCCGGGTCCTCGACCACATCGACATCGTCCACCTCCGGCTCCGGCGGGTCGGGCGCCTCCACCTCGGGCGCCTCCGCATCCGGCACCGCCGCCTCCGGTGCCGCGTCGGGCTCGTCGAGTTCGTCAGGCGGCAGCGGCGGGTACACCACCCGCAGCATCGCGGTCACGCTCGGCGAGAAGGTGGCCAAGGACGCGAAGATCGCCGTCGCCCGCGACAGCGACGGCACCGACCACACGGTGAAGGCGCCCGTCGCCGGGCACGTGCGCTCGCTGACGACCGCGGTCGGCGCCTCGGCGTCCAGCGTCGCCACGATCGGTGCGGGCAGCGCGCTCGTCTCGATCGACGTCGACGAGAACCGCATCGGCGCCGTCCGCGCCGATCAGACGGTCGCGCTGACGCTCGGCTCGGGTGGAGCGACCTTCACGGGCACGGTGCGCCAGATCGCCCAGCTGCCCGACGGCTCCTCCGGGGTGCAGCAGTACCAGGTGCTCGTCACTCCGGACTCGATCCCCACCGGCTCCCGCATCGGTATGACGGTCACCGCGTCGATCGAGATCGACTCGCGGCAGGACGTGCTGACGGTACCGGCCGGGGCGGTCACCACCTCGCAGGGTCGGCCGGCCGTCCGCGTGCTCGACGCCAAGGGAGCACTCCACACGGTCCGCGTCGAGACCGGACTGGTGGGCGACTCCGCCGTCGAGATCGTCGACGGCCTGACGGTCGGCCAGCGCGTCGTCACCGGCGGCACCGGCACCGTGCCGGCCGCCTCCACCGTCCAACGACCCCCGGCCGGCTGATGCGCAGGCACAGGGCGAACGAGCAGGACATGAAGGCGATGGAGACGGACATGAACGCGAATTCGGATGGGCAGCAACCGCAGCAGGAGCCGGTGCTGGTTCTGGAGAATGTGCGCCGCGAGTATCCGACGGGCGACACCGTGGCCGTCGCCCTCGACGGGGTCACGTTGACCGTCGCGGCCGGCGAGTTCCTGGCCATCGTCGGGCCGTCGGGATCGGGCAAGTCCACCCTGATGAACCTGATCGGCTGCCTGGACCGGCCGGATGCGGGGACCGTGACGGTCGCCGGCAACCGGGTCGACGAGCTGGACGACGACGACCTGACCGCGCTCCGCAGCGAGGCGATCGGCTTCGTCTTCCAGCAGTTCCAGCTGCTGCCCCAGACGAGCGCCCTCGACAACGTCGCGGCGCCGCTGCTCTACCAGGGCGTGCGGCCGCGCGAGGCCCGCGCCCGCGCCCGTGCGGTGCTGACGGACCTCGGGCTCGGCGATCGACTGCATCACGACCGCACCATGCTCTCCGGCGGCCAGCAGCAGCGCGTGGCGATCGCCCGCGCGATCGTGACGCGGCCCGCCCTGATCCTGGCCGACGAGCCGACCGGCGCCCTCGACTCCGCCTCCGGCGCACAGGTGATGGCGGTGCTCGCCGAGCTGAACGCCGAGGGCCGCACCGTCGTGCTGATCACGCACGACGCGAAGGTCGCCGCGGTCGCCCACCGCCGCGTCCGCATCCTGGACGGCAGGCTCACCGAGGACGACGCAGCATCCGACGCCGAGGGCAACTCCGACTCCAACTCCGACTCCGGCTCGGCCTCCACCTCGAAAAACCGTGAGGTGGCCGCATGACCGCCTGGACCATCACCACGCTCGCCTTCGCCCGCATCTGGGCGACGAAGACCCGGTCGTTCCTGACGATGCTCGGCGTCATCATCGGCGTCGCCTCGCTGGTCGCCCTGACGGGCATCGCCAACGGCGCCACCGGCTCGATCACGAGCTCGCTCGGAAGCCTCGGAGCGACGACGATCACGGTGAACGGCACCGCCGCGACGGCCCTGACCGAGGCGGATGCGGCGGCGATCGGCACGCTGCCGCACGTGTCGACGGTCGCGACCACCGTCTCGGGCAGCGGCACCGCGGTGGCCGGCACCAAGTCGACCGCCGTCTCGCTGACCGGCGTCTCCCCCGGGTACGCCGCGGCGGCCGGGCCGACGGTCGCGGTCGGCAGCTACCTGACGACGTTCCCCGGCAGCGGGCCCACGCGCACGACCGTGCTGAGCGCGACCGCGGCGAACTCGCTGGGCATCACCGCGAACGGCATCGGCGGCACCGTCACCCTGGACGGGCTGCCCTTCACCGTGGTCGGCGTGCTCGACGACGCGAACGGCTTCGGCGCGACCGGGTCGGCGAGCATCTCCATGGCGGCGGCCCGCGAGCTGTTCGCGCAGGCCCCCTACGTGCGCAGCATCACCGTGAACGCGGACGACTCGGCGAACGTCAGCGGCGTGCAGGCCTCCGTCGACTCGCTGCTGCGCTCCCGATACGGGCTGACCGCGGACGACACGGCCCGCTTCTCCACCACCAACCTGTCGTCGCTGCTCAGCTCGATCAACACGGTGCGCAGCCTGCTGTCCCTGCTGCTCGGCGGCATCGCCTCGATCAGCCTCGTCGTCGGCGGCATCGGGATCATGAACATCATGCTGGTGTCGGTGCGGGAGCGGACCCGGGAGATCGGCGTGCGGCGGGCCATCGGCGCGCGCCGCGGCCAGATCCTGGCCCAGTTCCTGGTGGAGGCGATCGTGCTCTCCGTCGTCGGCGGGATCCTGGGGCTCGGCATCGGGATCGGCGTCAGTGCCGCGATCGCCGCGATCGCGGGCTGGGCGTTCGCCATCTCGGGAACGACGATCGCGGTCGCCCTGGGCTTCAGCCTGGTCGTCGGCGTCGTCTTCGGAGTCGTCCCCGCCCGGAGCGCCGCCCGCCTGCAACCGGTGGACGCCCTGCGCTTCGAGTGAAGCCGGCGAGGGGTGGTGGAGCCCCCACCAGCGCGGTGAACGGCGATGTCGGGCAGCTCAGCGACGCGCCTCCTGGGCGGCGGTCCGCTCCGTACGCACCCGACCAGCGAGCGCGGGGGCGGCGAGCAGCGCGACGACCATGAAGGCGACCAGCAGCCAGAACGCGTTCAGCAGGCCGACTCCCTGGCTCAGGAACCCGACGACCGGTGGGCCGCCGAGGTTCGCCAGATAACCGAGGGAGGCGACGACGCTGACCCGGGCCGCAGGATTGGGGCCGCTCTCCGCCGCCGCGGACATGCCCAGCGGGAAGCCCATCGACACCCCGATCGCCCAGAGGACGGTGCCGAGCAGCACCAGCCAGGGCGGGCCGCCGAGGATGAACGCGATCAGGCCGAGCGCCCCCAGCACGGTCGTGACGCGGACGGCGTTCACGCGACCGAGGCGGGCGACGAGCGGGCCGCCCAGCACCCGGGCGGTCGTCTCACTGGCGGCGAACACGGTGAAGAAGAGGGCCGCGATCGCGTCCGTCTGCCGGTGGCCCTGCGCGACGCCGAGGGTCAGCCAGTTGTTCGCGGACCCCTCGCCCAGCTCCACGCCCAGCATCACGACGCCGATCATCAGCAGCCGCAGGTCGGCCCAACCGCTCAGCCAGGTGCGGATCCGTTCGCGGACCGGCGCCGCCGCGCCGGAAGGTGCGGGCTCGGCGTCCGGCAGGCCCCGCACGGCGATCAGGATCGCGACGATCGTCAGCACGGACTCGACCAGGAACTGCCACGCCGGAGCAATGGCGAGCGCGGCTGCGGCGGCGCCGATCCCGGAGCCGACCACGGCGCCGGCCGACCAGCAGGCGTGCAGCAGCGGCATCAGCACCCGGCCGCTGGCCCGCTCGAGCGCCGACGCCTCGACGTTGATCATCACGTCGGAGGTGCCGAGCCCGAAGCCGACGCACAGGAACCCGACCTCGACCACCGCGGGCGAGTGTCCGATCCCGCTGCCGAGTCCGATGATCGCGACCCCGACGGCGACCAGCGACATCATCAGCGCGATCGCCCGCCGGGCGCCCAGCCGCGACAGCATGGCGGAGGAGCTGAGCAGGCCGACGATCGACGCCACGGTCATCCCCGCGACCAGCAGCCCGAGCGCGCCGTCGTCCAGCCGCAGGTCGTGCTTGATCGTGGGAAGCCGCGGCCCCCAGGTGGCCAGGTTCAGCCCGCCCAGCCCGAACGCGACGCCGACGCCGTTCCGCCACCGGACGACGTTCGGGGCGGAGGTCGTCGTCACCGGAACAGTCTGGTCGACTCGGTCGAGGACCCTCGGACCCTCGGACCCAGCCCACCACCTCAACTACGGAGCGACATGCACAACGACGGAGGATCCAGACCCGAACACGGCGTGTCGGATTCATTCTCCGTAGTTGGGCCGGGGCTCCGTAGTTGGGCCGGGGCTCCGTAGTCGGGGTGGGGCGCTCAGCCGACCGAGGCCAGCTCGCGCTCGGCGGCCTGCTCCACGGGCGCCACCTTCTGGAACTCGACCACGCCGCGGATGTTCTTGCCCGCCTTCATGTCGGCGTAGGCCTGGTTGATCTCGTCCAGCGAGTAGCGGTGCGTGATCAGCTCGTCCAGCTTCAGCCGGCCGGCCTGGTATTCGCGCAGCAGCATCGGCATCGCCTCGCGCGGCGACGCCATCCCGTAGAGGGCACCCTGGATGCGCTTCTGGAACATCGCCATGTTGAAGGCGTTGAAGCCCGGGATCGGGGCGTCCTCGGCGTCCGGGCTGACCCCGGTGATCACCACGGTGCCCGCCTTGCGGATGCCCCAGTACGCCTTGCCGATCAGGTCGTTGTGCACCAGCCCGGCGGTCAGGATCGCGGAGTCGGCGCCCTGCCCGTTCGTGACGGACTTGGCGAACTCGACGGCCTCGTCGATGTCGGTGAAGCCCTCCGTCGCGCCGAACTGCCGCGCCCAGTCCAGCTTCTGCTCGATCAGGTCGACCGCGATCACGTGCGCCGCGCCGGAGAGTGCCGCGCCCTGCACCGCGTTGATGCCGACGCCGCCGATTCCGATGACGAGCACGACGTCGCCGGAGCGCACCTCGGCCGCGTTGGTCGCCGAGCCGAAGCCGGTCTGCACGCCGCAGGCGACCAGGCAGGCGACGTCGAGCGGGATGGTCGGATCGATCTTCACCACGGAGGTCTGGTCGTAGACCTGCCACTCGGCGAAGGTGCCGAGCGCGCTCGCGGTGCCCACGTCCCTGCCGTCCGCGTGCATGCGGAAACCGCCCGCCGGCTGGTCGCCCTGCAGGATGATCGCTCCCGCGTCGCACAGGTTCTGCTTGCCGGAGGCGCACCAGCGGCACTTGCCGCAGGCGGGGATGAACGAGGTGATGATGTGGTCGCCCTCAGCGATGTCGTGGACCTCGGAGCCGACCTTGCGGACGATTCCCGAGCCCTCGTGACCGCCGACCAGCGGCAGTCCGCCGACGTGGATGTCGCCGGTGACGAAGTGGTCGTCGGAGTGACAGAGCCCGGTCGCGACCATCTCGACGAGCACTTCAGTGGGACCCGGGTCGTCCAGGTCGACCTCTTGCACCTGCCAGTTGCCGGGCTGTTCCCAGACCAATGCAGCACGTGTCTTCATGTGGCGTCCTCCAGACGTCGTCGTCAATGACTCGACGTGGAAGCGTCTGATGTGAAGCGCCGGCACCGCGTCGAGCCGTGGCGATCTCGGACGGACCGCCTGAATCGGACTGTAGGCCTGTCGCGCGAGACCCGCCAGGACATATTCGGCAATCAGTGCCATAACTCGGCCGGCCCACAGCCTCGAGCAGTGCCGGCAGTATCGAGCGGGCCCCCGACTCGAGCAGGACGGTCGCCGGGCAGGGCGATCGCCCGCGTCAGAGCAGGTCTGCGGAGGCGCGGAGGGGGCGGAAGAAGTCCCGCAGGTCGGTGACGTACCGCGCCGGGTTTTCCAGCGCCAGAAAGTGACCGCCGCGATCCGGCCCGCGCCACTGCCGCAGGTCGCGGTAGCTGCGCTCGGCGAACGACCGGGGGTAGCCGGCGTCCTCGGGCGTCAGCGACACCGCGGCGGGTACCTCGATCGGCGGCAGGTCCGGCGTCGCGGCATCGTCCGAGTACGGGCGGAACGAGCTGCCGATGCAGCCGCTGAACCAGTAGACCGACACGATCGCGGCGAGCGTCTCCGGCCCGATGACCTCGTCGACGTCGCCGTCGGTCCAGTCGTGGTACTTCTCCGCGATCCAGGCGGCCAGCCCGGCCGGCGAGTCGGCCAGGGCCGCGGCGAGGGTGTCGGGCCGCGACTCCTGCACCGCCGCGTAGGCGGCGTCGTAGCCCGGCTCGGCCGCCCGGTCGGCGAGGTACGCCCGCTCCTCGTCGGTGAGCGGCAGGGCGGGATCGATCGGCGGGTGCAGCGGCGGGTGGTGGGTGGCCACGCCGACGACATGATCCGCATGCATCGCCCCCAGGAAGTTCGTGACGTGTGCACCGATGTCACCGCCGGCTGCCCCGAACCGCGGATGGCCGAGGTGCCGCACGAGCAGCTCGTCCCAGATCGCCGCGATCCGGGCGGGCTGCACCGCGCCGTCCGGCGGCAGTCCGGACCAGCCGAACCCGGGCAGGCTCGGGATCACGACCGTGAAGGCGTCCTCGGCGTCGCCGCCGAACGCCGTGGGGTCCGTGAGGGGACCGATCACCCGCTCGAACTCCAGGAACGTACTCGGCCAGCCGTGGGTCAGCACGAGCGGCAGGGGCGACCGACCGGCGGAGGCGACGCCGGGGACCTCGATCACATGCACGGCGGTGCCCGCGACCGCCAGGATCCGCTGCGGCAGTGCGTCGATCCGGCCCTGCACCGCCGGCCAGTCGAACGCGTCGGCCCAGTAGGCGACGAAGCCGTGCAGCCAGTCTGGGTCGGTCCCTCCGCTCCATCCGGGCAGCACTCGCGGGACGCGACGGGTTGCTCGCAGGCGGTGCCGCAGATCGGCCAGCCGCGCCGCGGACACGTCGACGGTGAAGGAGTCGTCCTCGGTCATGCGACGAGTCAACCGAGGCGGATGGCGCGGCACAACGCTGCTGCGCCATCAACCGAGCCCGACGCGCGACTTCCCAGCGGGCATCTCTCCCTGCCACGCTGGCCCGGCAACACGACGACACGACGAATGCGTCACGACGAACACCTCCGGACGAAGGAGTACCGATGGCTGTCCTCAACCCGTACCTCGGCTTCCGCGGGAACGCCCGCGAGGCGATGGAGTTCTACCGCGACTCGCTCGGCGGCGACCTGGATGTGACCACGTTCAAGGACTTCCACGCCAGCCAGGATCCGAGCGAGGACGACCTGGTCATGCACGCCCGGCTGATGACGCCGAGCGGCTTCGTGCTGATGGGGTCGGACACCCCGAACCGCATGCCGTACAACCCCGGCGACACTATCTCTGTGTCGCTCGGCGGCGTGGAGCGTGAGGAGCTGGAGGGGTACTGGGCGGCGCTGTCCGAGGGGGCGACCATCCTGGAGCCCCTGACGCAGGCGCCCTGGGGCGACAGCTTCGGCATGCTGCGGGACAGGTTCGGGGTGACCTGGCTGGTGAACATCGCGGGCGCCCCGGCGTGAGTCGACGAATCGGGCTCTGAGCGTTCGGTCGTACTGTCGCTCACGATGAGTGACACGACCGCACCGCCGCTCCGCACCTCCCCCGACTACCGGCCGGGCGCCATCGTGCACGTCGTGCTGTTCCGCTTCCGCGACTCCACGTCGGCTGAGGAACGGCAGGAGGTGGAACGGCGGTTCCACGCGCTCGCCGACGGCGTGCGGCACGGACGCAGATACATCCGGTCGATCCGCAGCGGGGCGCAGATCAGCCCGGAGGACGCCGGGCACGGTTTCGAGCTCGGCTTCGTCGTGGAGTTCTCCTCGGAGGGCGACCGCAACTACTACCTGGGTCGCCCCGTCGTCGGCGACTCGGACGACTTCGACCCGGACCACGACGCGTTCAAGCGGTTCGTGGCTCCGCTGGTCGCACCCGACGGTGCCGGTGTGCTGACCTTCGACCTGCACGCCGGCGCCTGACGAGTCGGGCGCACGGATTGCGGCGACCGATCACCGCGGCGAGCCAGTATTCCGGTGGCGGCATGAACCCGACGCAGGGCGAGCCGGTCCTGCAGACCCGGCTGCCGTCGCTGACGTCGCTGCGGTTCTTCGCCGCCGCGCTGGTCGTCGTGGTCCACCTGCAGGCGATCTGGCCGGGGGCGGTGATCCTGCAGCGCGGCGAGGTCGGCGTGTCGTTCTTCTACGTGTTGAGCGGCTTCATCCTGGCCTGGCGGCCGTCCAGCGGGGACACGGCCGCCCGGTTCTACCGCCGCCGGTTCGCGCGGATCGTGCCCGTGCACCTGCTCACCTGGGCGGTCGCGATCGCCGTATATGCCGGGATCAGCGGCTCGTTCGGGCCGCTGCTCGGCGACGGACTGAGCCTGGTGCTGCTGCAGGCGTGGGTTCCGGTCGGCGCGATCGCCTACTCGGCCAACGGAGTGGCGTGGTCGCTGTCGGTCGAGGTGCTGTTCTACGCGTGCTTCCCGCTCCTGCTGCGGCTGCTGCGTCGGTTGATGGATCGGCCGCCGGACCGCCCATCGGCACGCGGCCTGTGGATCGTGGTCGGCGCGATGCTGGGCCTCGTCCTGCTCGTGCCGCTGGTCGCTCCCCCTCCGCCGTTCGCCTACATCTTCCCGCCGGCCCGGCTCCCGGAGTTCGTCATCGGGGTCGCGGTGTCCCTGCTGGTACAGGCGGGGTGGCGGCCGCCGATCGGCTTCCTGCCGGCCGCCGTGATCGCCGGCGCCGCGGTCGCGGTCGGCTTCGTGCCGGGGTTCCCCGAGCGGTGGGTGTTCGCCGCGGTGACCGTCGTTCCGTTCGCCCTGCTGATCGCGGCGGCGTGCCGGAGCGACGTCGACGGCACGTCCCGGCTGGCCGGGCGGGCGTGGGTGCGGCTCGGTGAGTGGTCGTTCGCGCTCTTCATGACGCACCAGATCGTGCTCCGCGCGTTCGACGCAATCGTGCCGGATCAGGGACTGAGGGTCGTGCTGCTGGTGCCGGTGCTCGCCCTGTGCGTCGCGATCGCAGGCGCAACGTTCCACTTCGTGGAGCGGCCGCTGGAACGACGGCTCCGGGGTCCCGCCGCGCGACCGATGCGCTGAGCGCCGAGGAATACGCGCCGAGGAATTCAGGAGAATCGAGGAATGAAGGCGCGACACGCACGATCCGCCTGCATTGCTCGAAAATGCCTGAATTCCTCGGGCGGGCGACCGCGGCGGAGCCGGTGCGGCCGACGCCCAGCGGAGGTCGGGAGGATCGCAGCATGAAGACGCTGCGACTCCCCCAGACCGACATCGACGCCGGGAACATCGTGCTCGGCCTGATGCGCATCCCCGAGCTCACCGACGAGCAGATCCGCACCCTGGTCGGCACCGCCCGCGACGCCGGCGTGACGATGTTCGACCATGCCGACGTGTACGGCGGCGACCACCTGTGCGAGCGACGCTTCGGCGAGGCCGTCGCGTTCGCAGCGGGTGAGCGGGAGTCGATCCAGCTGCAGTCCAAGGTGGGCATCCGCGACGGCTACTGGGACTTCTCCACCGAGCACATCCTGGAGTCCGTCGACACGTCGCTCGCGGCCCTGCGCACCGACTACCTCGACGTGCTGCTGCTGCACCGCCCGGATGCACTCGTGGAGCCGCAGGAGGTCGCCGCCGCGTTCGACGCGCTGGCCGACGCGGGCAAGGTGCGGCACTTCGGCGTCTCCAACCACACGCCGCTGCAGGTGGACCTGCTGAAGACCGCGGTCCGCCAGCCGCTCGCGATCAACCAGGTGCAGCTCAGCATCACGCACGCGCCGCTGGTCGCGACCGGGGTGACGCCGAACATGCAGGATCTGCCGCAGTCCATCGACCGCGACAACGGCATCCTCGACTACAGCCGCCTGCACGGCATCACGCTGCAGGCCTGGTCGCCGTTCCAGGCCGGCTTCTTCACCGGCACCTTCATCGGCGACCGCGAGCACTACGCCGACCTGAACGACGTGCTCGACGAGTTGGCCGCCAAGTACGACGTGACGCCTACGGGCATCGCGACGGCCTGGATCACCCGTCATCCCGCCGACATGCAGGTCGTGCTCGGCACCACCAAGCCGGAGCGGGTGCTGCAGGCGGTCGCCGGATCGGAGCTGTCGCTGACCCGCCCCGAGTGGTACCGCCTCTACGCCGCGGCCGGCTATCTGGTGCCGTGAGCGACTCGATGGACGGTGTCTGGGTCGTGCACGCGGCGACGCCGCTCGGGCAGATCGACATCGAGATGACGGTGACGACCCACGACGGCGTCGTCACCGCCGTCGCGGCCGGGTCCGGTCAGCGCCTGCAGCTGGAGGGCATCACGATGACGCCGGAGGGGGACGGTGAGCGGGTGCGGTGGACGCAGCAGCTGACCGAGCCGATGCGCATCCGTGTCGCCGTCGACGTACTGGTCACCGGCGACACGCTCGCGGGCACGGCGAAGGCGGGAATCTTTCCACGTTCCAAGGTCAGCGGTCGCCGCATCGGCTGAAGCCGCGGCCTGGCTCGATCCGCACCTCCTCGGTCGCATCCGCGTGACGTGCGTTCGTCAGAGGGCGCATGAATCCAGCGGGTTGAGGGCGTCCGGACCCGTCTCGATACTGGGTGGATGGGAATCGCGGTCGTACCCGCACTCGGCCGGTTCGAGGACGTGGCCGCGGTCGTCGGTACCAAGCGCCCCGACGCCCGCGGCTGCTGGTGCATGAGTTACCGGGACACCAGCGCCCCCGCTCTCGAGCGACCGCGGGCGATGCGAGCCGAGTGCGAGCAGGAGCCTGGACCCGGAGTGCTCGCCTACGTCGACGGCGAGGTCGCCGGCTGGTGTTCGATCGCGCCGCGCAGCAGCTATCGCCGTCTCATGCGATCCCGCACCATCCCGTTCCTCGACGAACGGGACGCGTGGAGCGCTGTGTGCTTCGTCGTGCGGCCGGGGTGGCGCGGGCGGGGCCTGATGACCGAGCTGCTCGCCGGTGCCGTCGATCACGCCGCAGCCAATGGCGCCGAAGTGATCGAGGGCTACCCGGTTGAAACCGGTCCGGGCAGGGTCGACGTCATCTCGGCATATATGTCGGAACCACCGCGCTCTTCGAGCGCGTGGGCTTTACCCGTGCCGCCGAGACGTCGGCGCACAGCGGAGGTCGGCTCCGCTGGATCATGCGTCGCGAACTGCAGCGCAGGCCGGAGGGCTTCCGCAGTCTGCACTGAACTCGCCGGCCCTCGCCCTCGCCCTCGCCCTCGATGTGCACGGTGGAGAAGGCCAGGAGGTGACGGTCAGCGCAGCAGCGCGCCGATCCCGAGCGCGAGCAGGCCGAGCGCCGGCGGGGTCAGTTGCAGCAGCGCCGCCCGCCGCAGGCTCGGATCGGAGAGCAGCAGCACCAGGCCGGCGCCCACCATGGATCCCGCGCCGGCGAGGATCAGCGCGTACCCGGCCGCAGGTGCTCCGGCGGGCACGAGTACCACGCCGACGATCGTCACCACCGCGATGAACAGGTTGTAGAAGCCCTGGTTGAACGCCAGCGGCCGGGTCGTCTCCGCCTCCTCGGCGCTACCGACACCGAACACGGCACGGGTCGCGGGCCGCGTCCAGCGGAGCGACTCGAGCACGAAGACGTACCCGTGGAAGACGGCACCGAGCGACACCAGTACGAGCCCGACGACGGTCATGCCTCATCTTGGCGGTCCGGAGCGGCCGATCACGGCCGATCACGTCGCGGCTACAGGGTGCCGAACGCTCCGAAGCGCGCGAGCGCCACGAAGGCCGCCAGCAGGATCAGCACGACATTGATGGGCAGCATCTGCCGCTCGCCGCGACGCACGTGAACCACCAGCGCGCCGATCTGCAGCAGCACCAGGCCCGTGGCGGCGAGCGCGGCCAGTATCGGGGCGATCCCGGTTAGCGGCGGCAGGATCAGGCCGATCGCGGCGAGCACCTCCAGCACCCCGATCGCGGTGACGGCCCGCTGCGAGTAGTCGTCGACCCACGCCAGCTGCGGCCGCGGCAGCTTCGCCTTGGGCGTGACGATCTTGAAGATCCCCGCGCCCAGATTCACCACGGCCAGCAGTGCGGAGACGATCCAGACGGCGACGATCACGGTGCTCCTTCGGATGGACTGTCGGTCAGGCGGCGAGCGTCAGGTGGCCGCGAGGCGTGCCCGCTCGGCGACCACGTCGAAGTTCACCCGCGGCCACTGCGGGTCGAGCCGTCGCAGGCCGTCGAGCAGGATGCGCTGCACCGCCCACCGCGCGTACCACGTGTGGTCCGCCGGCACGATGAACCAGGGCGCCTCGCGGGTCGACGTGCGGGTCAGCGCGATCTCGTAGGCGGTCATGTACTCCGCCCATCTGGACCGCTCGTCGACGTCCTTCGGGTCATACTTCCACTGCTTGTCGACCCGGTCCAGGCGGCGCTGCAGCCGTTCGCGCTGCTCCTCCGCCGACAGGTGCAGCATCACCTTCAGCACCGTCGTGCCCCGCTCCGCGAGCTCCCGCTCGAACGCGGCGATCGCCTCGTACCGCTGCTCGATGACCGGCGGAGGAGCCAGGGCGCGCACGCGGGCGATCAGCACGTCCTCGTAGTGCGAGCGGTCGAAGACGCCGACCATGCCGGCGTCCGGCAGTTGCCGCCGGATGCGCCACAGGAAGTCGTGCGAGCGCTCCTCCTCCGTCGGCGCCTTGAACGCGTGCAGGTGCACACCCTGCGGGTCGAGCCGCCCGACCACATGGCGGACGATGCCGCCCTTGCCGGCGGTGTCCATCGCCTGCAGCACCAGCAGCACGGAGCGGATGCCGCCCTGCTTGCTCTCCGCGTAGAGGCGCTCCTGCAGGTCGCTGAGCTCGGCCGCCTGCTCGTCCGACTCGCGGGCGGCGGCCTTCTTGCCGGCGATGCCGGGCGTGGAGCGCGGGTCGATGTCCGCCAGGTGCACGGCGCCGTGCACCGGCTGGGGTCCGTTCATCCGGTCACAGTAGTGACGGGGTGCGACCCGGGCGGCGTCCCGGCGGCGTCAGGCCGAGGGCAGGGCGATCCCGAGTACCACGAGCAGCGCGAACAGCGTCGCCGCCACCGCGCTCAGCACGACGTACCGCTGCTCGCCGGCGATCAGCACCCGCAGGCGGTCGGCGCCATCCGCCGCGGCGATGCGGCGCTGCTCCCGCCACTGGGTGATGAAGAAGACGAACGCGGCTGCGAGCAGCACCAGAGTGGTCACCCGCACGATCGGGGTGGGGCCGGCGCCGACCACTCCGGCGCCCAGCTGGTGGAACGCGATCACCCCCCACGGCACGATGCCGAGCGCGGCGCCGAAGCAGAGCGGCAGCAGCGGATGTCCCGCGGTCACCGTGACGCGCTCCTGCAGCACGCTGCAGAGCACCAGGCCGCTCGTGATCGCATAGATCGGGACGAGCGCACCCAGTTCGGCGACGCCGTTCAGCTGTGCGATCAGGAAGATGCGGATGGAGGAGGTGAACGCGAACTCCAGCCAGCGCGCGTCATGGTGGTTCAGCGCGAGCGCGGCGTCACGGCGTCGGCGGAGCGGGCCGGCGAGCAGCAGCAGGCGGGCCAGTCCGGTGAGCACGAGCAGCAGGATCGCGGCCGCCGCAGCGTCGACCTGCGCCAGCTGCACGCGATCGACGGTGCCGCTCGCGCCGCGCAGGCCGGCCGTGACCGGCAGACGCACACTGCCGCCGGTCGCCACCAGGGCGACGGTGAGCAGGGCGGCCTCCACCAGCAGCAGGCCGCCGGCCACCGCGTCGGTGCGGCGGAGCGCGGCGGGAGTCACGGGGCAATCCTTCCGCACACGGGCGCAGAGATCTCGGCTCCCGAAAGGAGTGTTCGGCTGCGTCCGCCAGGATCGTCCGCGTGACGAACCCCGATGCGGACCTGGTCGAACTCGCCCACACCCACGGCGTCGCGACCTCGTTCACCGACTGGCGCGGCAGCACCGTGCAGGTGGCCGCGGAGACGATCCGCACCGTGCTGCGGGCGGTCGACGTCGATCCGGCCGACCCGGCCGCAGCCCTCCGGCGCCATCGCCTGGCGCCGTGGCGGCGCACGCTGCCGCCCTGCGTCGTCCTGATCGCCGGCACCGAGGCGGGGCTGACAGTGCACGTGCCGCACGGCGACCCGGTGCAGGTGACCCTGCGACTGGAAGCGGGGCGGACGCTGCAGCTCGTGCAGCGGGAGCACTCGGTCGAACCGCGACGGATCGACGGCGACCTGGTCGGCGAAGCCGCGTTCACCCTGCCCGCCGACCTGCCCCTCGGCTACCACGAGGCGACGGCAGTGTCCGGGTCGATCACCGCACAGACCACGATCATCGTCACGCCCGCCCGGCTGCGCCTTCCCGAACGCCTGGGTGATCGGCGCGGCTGGGGCGTCGCCGCGCAGCTGTACAGCGTGCGCTCCCGCGCCTCGTGGGGCGTCGGCGACCTGACCGACCTGACCGACCTCGCTGTCTGGGCGGGCTCCCGGCTGGGCGCCGACTTCGTGCTGGTGAACCCCCTGCACGCCGCCGAGCCGGTCGCGCCGCTGCAACCGTCGCCCTACCTGCCGTCGTCGCGGCGCTTCTTCAACCCGCTGTATCTGCGGCCCGAGCGCATCCCGGAGTACGCCGACCTGGGACTCGACGCCCGCGAGGAGATCGACGCCCTCGCGAGGCGCGTGCGGGACGACGGCCGGAGCCACGTGCCGGCGGACGGTCGGCGCGAGGAGCAGCCGGAGCACACCCCGAGCCAGGAGCTGCCGGACGACGCCGACCGGATCGACCGCGACAGCGCCTGGACCGCCAAGCGGGCGGCGCTGCGGCTGATCTTCGCGGTGCCCCGCAGCCTCGGCCGCGAGCTGGACCTGCAGGCGTACCGGCAGCGCCAGGGCGACGCCCTGACGGACTTCGCCGTCTGGAGCGCCATCGCCGTGGCGCACGGCAGCGACGCGCGCACCTGGCCGCCGCCTCTGCGGGACCCGTCCTCCGCCGAGGTCGCCGCATACGCGCAGCAGCATGCGCGCGAGGTCGACTTCGCGGTGTGGCTGCAGTGGCAGCTGGACGAGCAGCTGCAGACGGCGCAGGCGAAAGCCGTGCAGTCCGGCATGGCGCTCGGCACGATGCACGACCTGGCCGTGGGTGTGCACCCCGGCGGCGCGGACGCCTGGCGGTCGCCGCAGGCCTACGCCGCGGGCGTGAGCGTGGGCGCTCCTCCCGACCCCTTCAACCAGCTGGGTCAGAACTGGCGCCAGCCGCCCTGGCGTCCGGATGCCCTCGCCCAGGCCGCCTACGCGCCGTTCCGGGATCTGATCGCCGCCGTGCTGCGCCACGCGGGCGGCGTGCGGGTGGACCACATCATCGGCCTGTTCCGCCTCTGGTGGGTGCCGGAGGGCCGCGACGCATCCGAGGGCGTCTATGTGCGCTACGACCACGACGCGATGATCGGCGTGCTGGCATTGGAGGCGCATCGCGCCGGAGCGGTGGTCGTCGGCGAGGACCTGGGCGTCGTCGAGCCGGTCGTGCGCGACGTGCTGCGCGACCGCGGGATGCTCGGCACCTCCATTCTGTGGTTCGAGCGGGACGAGGGCCGGCCGCTGCCGGCGGAGCGGTGGCGCGAGGCGTGCCTGGCGGCCGTGACCACCCACGACCTACCGCCGACGGCCGGCTACCTGGCGGGCGACCACGTACGGCTGCGGGAGCGGCTGCATCTGCTGACCCAGCCGGTGGAGCAGGAGCTGGCCGCCGACACCGCGGAGCGCGCGGCCTGGCTCGCGGAGCTGACGGCGCGCGGACTGCTCGCCGAGTCCGAGTCCCAGTCCCCGTCCGAGTCCCCGTCCGAGGTGCAGACGATCACCGCCCTGCATCGGTACCTGACCCTGACGCCGGCGCGGCTGCTCAGCATCGCCCTGACGGATGCGATCGGCGACCGTCGCACGCAGAACCAGCCCGGCACCGAGGACGAGTACCCGAACTGGCGCGTGCCGCTCGCCGGGCCGGACGGCCGCCCGGTCCTGCTCGACGACGTCATCACCTCCGCGCGTGCCGCCGAACTGG
Organism: uncultured Amnibacterium sp.; assembly: GCF_964250715.1. GTDB lineage: Bacteria > Actinomycetota > Actinomycetes > Actinomycetales > Microbacteriaceae > Amnibacterium. Next base: position 13,666 of record NZ_CAXUGX010000001.1, on the reverse strand, counting down.
CCCGTGCGGTCCGGGACGGGCTCCGGTCCGGGCTCCGGTCCGGGGAGCATCGCTCAGGTCCGATCAAGGGGGGCGGGCCAGGCTGATCAGATGGAATACACGCACCTGGGCCGCTCCGGCCTGTCCGTCTCCCGGCTCTGCCTCGGCACCATGAACTTCGGCATGGAGGCCACCGAACCCGACAGCTTCGCGATCATGGACGCCGCCCATGACGCGGGTATCAACTTCTTCGACACCGCCAACCGCTACGGCGGCAAGACCGGTCCGGGCGGCACCGAGACGATCGTCGGCAACTGGTTCGCGCAGGGCGGCGCCCGCCGCGAGAAGACCGTGCTGGCCACCAAGCTCTACGGCGGGATGCCCCTGAACGGCCGCGACGACTGGCCCAACACCGGCAAGCTCTCGGCCCTCAACATCCGGCGCGCGCTCGACGCCAGCCTGACCCGCCTGCAGACCGACTACATCGACCTCTACCAGTTCCACCACGTCGACCGGGACACCCCGTGGGACGAGATCTGGCAGGCGATGGAGACCGCCGTCGCCCAGGGCAAGATCCTGTACGCCGGCAGCAGCAACTTCGCCGGCTGGCACCTGGCGACCGCGCAGGAGCACGCGCGGCGCCGCGGCTTCACCGGCCTGGTCAGCGAGCAGTCGATCTACAACCTGCTGGTGCGCGACGTGGAGTTGGAGGTGCTGCCCGCCGCGCAGGCGAACGGCATCGGGGTCATCCCGTGGTCGCCCCTGCAGGGCGGGCTGCTCGGCGGCGTGCTCGGCAAGGAGCGCAGCGGGTCCAGGCGCACGTCGGGCCGGGCGAAGGAGTCGCTCGACGCGCACCGCGACGCGATCCAGCAGTACGAGGATCTGGCCGCCGAGCTGGGCGCCGAGCCCGGCGACGTCGCGCTCGCCTGGCTGCTGCACCAGCCCGCGGTCACCGCGCCGATCATCGGGCCGCGCACCGGCGAGCAGCTCGCAGCCGGACTCCGCGCGCTCGACCTGACTCTGGACGACGACACCCTCGCCCGCCTCGACGCGATCTTCCCCGGCCACAAGACCGCCCCTGAGGACTACGCCTGGTAAGGACCTGCCTGGTCTGGACCGTGCCTGGTCTGGACCGTGCCTGGTCAGAACCGAGCCAACTCGAAGGAGTCACCGCATGCTGCGTGCCGTCTACGTCCGAACGCTGAAGCCCGGCGTCACGGACGATCAGTACATCCAGGCGTGGATGCCGGAGGGGGTCGACCGGGACGAGTACCGGGCCCGGGTCAGCGTGTCGCACTCCACCGTGCACGAGCGCGAGACCGTGACCGTGTTCGAGTTCGAGGGAGACCGGGACGACGTGTTGAACGCCCTGGGCGAGCTGGTCCGCACCGACTGGCGCGACCGGGTCGCGCAGGTGGTCGAGGACACGACCGTCGAGACGATCTTCGAGCAGACCGTCACCTTCGGCACCGTGGCGGCGCCGTACCGTTCGCAGGGCGACTGACCGCGCCCACCCGCCGAGGCGCTCACGGGAGCGTGGAGACGACGTTCATCCAGCGTCAGCAGACTGCGGTGCGAACGAATCATGCGAACGAATCACGCGAACGAAGGAGCACACTCATGGCTGGTCTCGGCGACGTGGCAGGCAACTTCCTGAACAGCGACAAGGGCGAGCAGATCAGCGACTCCGCCCTCGACAAAGCCGCAGGCGCGGCCTCGGCGAAGGCCGGTGACTCGCACGAGGAGCAGATCGACAAGATCCGCGACGCGGCAGACGGCAAGCTCGGCGACGAGTAACTGGACGATCAGTTGAACGACGGGCAGCCGAACAACGGGCAGCCGAACGACGGGCAGTCGGACGACGGGCAGTCGGACGACGGGCAGCCGAACAGGGAGGCCGGCCCATGGCGATCGAGGTAACGGAGGGCGGGCAGGCGACGCTCGACCTGATGGGCACGCTGGGCGATCAGTCGCTGCCACTCGACCGGAAATTCGTCCCCGGCTTCGTCGATCACGACCCGGCGCCCGGCCAGCCCGAGGACGGCAGCGGGCTCGCGTGGTACTGGGGCCGGTTCGCGGAGTCGTTCTCGGACATCGAGCGCGAGGTCGTCGAGACGATCGCCACACCGGAGCACCTGATCACGGTCATGAACCTGACGGCCACCCACACCGGCGACTTCCTGGGCCACGCGGCCACCGGCAAGCGGTTCACCGTGCGGAACGTGCAGGTGGCCAAGTTCGTCGACGGCCGCATGTCCGAACGCTGGGGTTCCACCGACCAGCTCGGCATCCTGCAGCAACTCGGGCTCGTCTGAGCCCAGGACCGCTCGGAGGCCCCGTGCCTCGGAGCGGTGATCAGGCCGTTTCGGCGAGGAGTCGCTGAGCGGCCGCGACGACGGCCTCCGGTGGGACGCCGGTCAGGCAGGGGTGCCCGGGGACCGGGCAGAGTTGCGCCCGGGTACCCCGGCAGGCGGCGTGCTGGTCGCCGAGCAGCACGGTCGGGACCCCGTACGGTGCCCAGCGCACCGCGGGGACGACGGCGGAGAACAGGCCGACGATCGGCACGCCGACGGCGGCGGCGAGGTGCGCCGGGCCGGTGTTGCCGACGACCATCACGCGGGCGCCGCCGATCACCGCGACCATGCCGCGCAGGTCGAGCCGGCCGCCGAGGTCGATGCCGGTGGTCCCCGCCACGAGCGCGGTCAGGTCGCGCTCGTGGCGCCCGCCGGTCACGACCACCGGGTGGCCGAGCGCCGTCAGCTGTTCGACCGCGGCCGCGTGCTGCTGCGCCGGATACTCCCGCGCCGGCACCTGTGCGCCCGGGTGCACGACCAGGTATCGCGGCGGGAGCGACGCCAGCACGGCGGGCGGGTCGTCGATCGCGATGACGGCGAGCGCTCCGTCGTCGCCGTCGGGCAGCGTGTACCCGGCCGCGGCGACGATGCGCAGGTTGCGCTCCGGCTCGGGGATGTCCTCGGGAAAGTCGTCGCCGGGCAGCAGCCGGATGTCGAGCAGCCCGGCCGAGGCCTGCACGGAGGCGCCGGTGATCCGCTGGACGCCGGCCAGCTTCAGCAGCAGCGCGATCGGCAGCGGCGACTGGTGGAAGGCGGTGAGCACGATCACCTCGTCGGGGTCGCACTCCGTCACGAGCGCCTCGACCTCGTCGACCAGCAGTCGGTCGACCGGCCGGTCGACGGCCGTGATCCAGGGTGTGCCGATCACCCGCACCTGCGCCACGCCGGGCAGCAGTCGGGCGGCGGCCTCGCCGCGCGGGCCGGCGAGCAGCCACACCTCCGTGTCGGGCCGGGCGGCCACTGCGCGAATCGCGGGCCCGGCCATCAGCACGTCGCCCATGCTGTCCATCCGGGCGACGAGCACACGGCGGGGTCGATCGGCCATCCTCCCAGTATGGGCGGCGCGCTCGCCCTCCGGATCAGGCTCCGGGTTCGGGCTGCAGGGTCGGGCTGCAGGCTCAGGCCGCACGGGCTGCCGCGAAATCACGTCCCAGGGTTCGGCCGCACCGACGTGCGGACGCGTCGCCGCACCAGCAGCAGGGCGGAGGCGACCCAGACGACCCCGACGCCCACGGTGAGCAGGCGCGCGTCGGCGTGCACGACCAGGCCGACCAGCGCGGCGCCCAGGGCGGCGGCGGCGGTGCGCAGTCCCGAACCGACGGTGAAGACCTGCGCCTGCACGGCGGCGGGGCTCTCGGAGCGGCGGATGCGGAACAGGGCGGCGATCGCGGCCGCGTCGGGCAACCCCGACAGCGCGTACGCCACGACGGCCAGCGGCAGGGTCGGAGCGACCGCCGCCAGCAGGGTGCAGAGTCCGATGACGGCGAAGCCGGCGCCCATGACGACCTCGGCGCGCGCTGCGGAGAGACGCCGGGCGATCGCCGGCAGGGTGGCGAGCCCCGCGCCGGCGAGCCCGCCGACGGCGAACGCGGTGAGCAGCACCCCGCCTCCGGACGCCGCAGCGCCCGTCTGCAGCGCGAACGCCACGGCGACGACGGGCAGCGCGCCGGCACCGACCTGCGTCAGCGTCGCGGAGGCGGTGGCCCGGGCAAGCGGTGGATGGGTGAGCAGGTGCGTCACGCCGGCGCGGATCCCGGCGAGTACGCCGAGCGTCGGTGCGGGTGCAGACGCGGATCCGCCGTCCGTTCCGACGCGCCGATGGATGGGCAGCAGGGCGAGCAGCGCGCCGCCGATGAGTGCCAGGAGCGCGAGCAGCAGCATCGCGTCCCGAGGGGAGGCGACCGCGACCGCCGTGGCGACGACTGCGGGTCCCGCGACGCTCGCCACGTTGTACGAGAGGGCGTCGATCGCGAACCCGCGGGCAGCGTCGTGGCTCATCAGGTCGCCCGCGAAGCTGGACAGCCCGCCGAGGAACACCGGCAGGGCCAGTCCGCCGGTGCCGAGCGTGACGATCACCACCGGCAGGGGCACCGATCCGGCGAACGCGGCGACCGCGAGCGCCGCCGCCAGCAGGACCGCCGCGACGGTCATAGCCCGACCGGGTGAGCGCACCGCGTCTAGGACGGCGCCCACCGCGGGCGCCGCGATCACGCTCGGCGCGGTGAGCACGGCGATCAGGGCGGCGCCGAGGGCCAGGTCGTGCAGCGAGCGGACGGCGACCAGGGTCAGCCCCAGTTCCGTGCCGCTGGAGACCAGGCGCAGCGGTACCGAGGCCAGCAGATAGCCCGCCTCCGCCCGCCGCCCCTGCATCCGCCCAGTGTTCCGCACGCGCCGTTCCGCACGCGCCGCGATGTCCTGCTGCGATCCGCATCAGGACGATCCGGCATCGGGGATATCGAGTGTCGAAGCAAAGGGTCGCGAGAAAGCGCACCAGTACGTCAGCGGAGAATACGCGCAACTCCCATCCGGGTACGAAGGAATACCGCACGCGCATGGTGCGTGCGGTATTCCGTCGTGAATCGGAACGTGTTTAGCGGGAGTCGGCGCTCGTGTTGATGTCGCCGTTCACGCCCGCCGGGAAGAACCCGCCCTTGGTCACCGGGGCCGGGTTCAGGTAGACGATGTTCAGCACCTGGCCCGTGGTGCGGCCGAAGGCGATGCTGTTCTTGTCGGTCGGGACCAGGTTGCCGGTCTTCTTGCTGCCGATGCCCTGGTCGTCGTCGCTGTGCCCGTCCAGGCTGTCCCTGGCGTCGGACAGCTTCTGCACCGTGTGGTAGATCGACGAGGCGTGGTAGCCCTCCGCGTACAGCGTGGAGCGGATGATGCCGGCGTGGTACGCCTCCACCGCCAGGATGCCCGCGGCGGCGTCGAGGTAGGTCTTGTTCGAGAGGAACGCGGCGGCACCCTTGTAGGCGGTCACCCCGACGTCCTCGAACAGGAAGGCGGCCAGCAGGAAGTTCGTCTCGTTCGCGAACGCGTCGAACTTCTGACCCTTCTTCACCACACCGGCGGCCTGCGCCGCCGCGGTGAAGGAGTCGCGCAGGTTGATGGCCGGCCGCGCCACCTTGGCGCCGGCGAGCGCTCCCCGCAGGAACGCGACGTGGGCACGCTCGTCCTGCGCGATCTCGCGGGCGTAGTTCTTGATCGCCTTGGTGCGGAAGTGCACCTCGCGACCGCCGGTCACGCCGCCGACGGTGCCGTTCCCGTCGATCGCCGAGAGGCCGCGGCCCGTCACGGCACGCAGGTAGAACTCGGCCTCCAAGTACTCCAGGTTCAACGCGAAGTTCAGGATCGATGCGTCGCTCGGTGCGTCGGCGGCGGATGCGGCGGTGGCGGGAACGAGCATCGCGGCGGCGGTACCGGCGCCGGCGAGCCCGGTCATGGTGAGCAGCTTGCGACGGTCGAGCGGCGTCTCAGCACTCCGATCGATCACGGTCGTCAGGAATTGTTTGGTGAACATACGGTGTCTCCTGTTCGTTGGGTTTGCGAACAGACCTCCCCCGGGGCCTCGTCGCCGGCACCCCGTTCGGTGGGTGCCCTGCTCGCACCGTACGTCGTCGTGAAGCGAATAGCGAATAGTATTTCGGCGGATTTCCGGCCCGCCCCAATCCAGGTTCCCGACCGCTCCGAACTCGGAATGCGCCGTTTTCTTCGCAGCCCGTCGAGGTGAAGATCCGGTGAACAGTCGCTGGATGAATACGGTGTCCGAACCGCGTGCGCGTGGGGTCGTGACGACCGCGCTGTGACGACCGACCCTCCTGTGCGCAGCACGGGCTCATAGCTCGTACCGGGGTGGGCCTCGGTACGATCGCCCTGATCCACCGGAGCCGCTCCATCGCCGCACGGTGCCGCACGGAAGGACCGCTCGATGCGTCTGCGACTCGCCCGAGGGCGTGCTGTCGCCGCCGGGCTGGCGCTCGCCGCGGCGCTGGCGCTGTTCGCCCCCTCGGCCGCCGCGCTCGCCGCCGACCCGGTGAACCTGAACGGCGCCACGGTGGTCGACCAGGCCGACGCACTCACCAGCAGCCAGGAGGCGACGGTCCGCTCCGCACTGTCGTCCGCCGCAGACTCGGTCGGCGGCACGGTGGCGGTGGTCTTCGTCGACACGTTCACCAACCCGAGCGACGACCAGCAGTGGGCCACGACCACCGCGGAACGCAGCGGGCTGGGCAGCGGCGACGTGGTGCTGGCCGTCGCGGTGCAGAGCCGGCAGTACGGGTTCGCGCGATCGACGGACTTCGCTCTGTCGCGCGCCGACGTGCAGCAGGTCGTCGACGACGACGTGCGGCCGCAGCTGAGCAACTCCGACTGGGCGACGGCGGCGACCGCCTTCGCGACCGGTCTGCGGCAGGCCGAGGACGGCGCCGGCTCCAACGGCGGCACCTCGAACGGAAGCACCTCGAACGGGACTGCCGCCGCGGGCCAGTCCGCCGGCGGCGGGCTCGGGTTGCTCGTGCTGCTGGTGGCGGTGCTCGCCGCGGTACTGATCGTCGTGGCCGTGCTGCGTCGCCGCCAGCGGGCCCGAGCCGCAGCCGGTATCGGTGCGGGCGAGCCGAGCCCCGTCGGCCCACCCCCGGTCGACCAGAAGGAGTTGGACACCCGATCCAGCCGCGACCTGATCGGCCTGGATGACGCCCTGACCGCCAGTGAGCAGGAACTCGGATTCGCCCAGGCGGAGTTCGGCGACCAGGCGACCGCGGACTTCACGACCGCGCTCGCCACGGCCCGCGAACAGGCGAAGCAGGCCTTCGCCCTCCGCCAGCAACTGGACGACGAGATCCCGGAGACGCCGGACCAGCGGCGCAGTATGACGCAGCAGATCATCCAGCTGTGCGGCTCCGCGCGCGGGGCGCTCGACGCGCAGAAGGCGGCGTTCGACGACCTGCGCAAGCTGGAGCAGCAGCTGCCGGCCGGTGTCGCCGCCGCGAACGCCGACCGACAGCGGTTGCAGTCGCGGGCCGCGCAGTCGGCGGCGACCCTGGATCGGCTGCGCTCGCAGTACGGCGACGATGCGGTGCGCGGCGCCGCCGACGACCTGAACCAGGCCCGAGAACTGCTGACGCTGGCGGGCTCCGCGCTCGGCGACGCCGCACCCGGCGGTGGGACACCCTCCGATCCCGGCCGCCCCGGTGCCACCGCCGCCGGTTCCACTGCCGCCGCAGGAGGGACCGCGGGCACTGCCACAGCCACGACCACCGGCCAGGGCGCGGTCGCCCTGCGCGCCGCGCAGCAGTCGATCGCCCAGGCCGGCACGCTGCTTGCGGGGATCACCGCCGCGCCGGAGGAGTTCATGGCGATCAAGCGGCGCCTCGACGCGGCCGTGGATGACACCCGGTCGGATATCGCGGAGGCGCAGGCGGCATCGGGTCGCGCCGGCGACGACGGCCCCGCGATCGACACCGCGGTCCGGGAGGCACGGTCCGCGATCGCCGACGTCGACACGCAGGCACCGCCGGTGGCGCTCGCCGCGGTCGAGAAGGCGAACGCGGCACTGGATCGCATCCTGTCGCGCGTCCGCGACCGCGACGCCCAGCTGCAGCGCGCGGCGCAGACCCTGCCGCGCGTGCTCGACGCGGCGGAGCGGTCCGTCGACGCGACCCGCCGCTTCATCGACAGCCGCCGCGGCGGTGTCGGCGCCGACGCGCGCACCCGGATCACGGAGGCGCAGCGGCAGCTCGACCTGGCCGTGCAGGCGCAGCAGAGCGACCCCGTCGCAGCGTTGTCCGCCGCGCAGACGGCCCAGGCGCGCGCCACCGAGGCGTACGAACTGGCGCAGCAGGACGTCGACGACTTCCGTGGCGGCCGCGGACCCTTCGGCGGCGGTGGAATCGGTGGTGGAGGCGGCGGCGGCATCGTGGCCGGCGCCCTGCTGGCCGGCGTGCTCGGCGGGGTCCTCTCCGGTGGGCACGGCGGCGGAGGTTGGGGCGGCGGAGGCGGCTGGGGCGGTGACGTCGGCGGCGGTTGGGGCGGCGGCGATGGCGGCGGAGGCGGCTTCGACGGGGGCGGAGGCGGCTTCGGAGGCGGCGACTCAGGTGGTGGCGGAGGCTTCTGATCGGCAGACTCGTGGGCGGGCGGCCACAGGCCAGGTGCACACGCAGGACACGAACACCCACACGAATGAAGGACAAGGATCCCATGGTGAAGCAGTCGATCTTCGGCCGCATCTCGCAGCTGGTGCGAGCGAACGTGAACAACCTCATCGACCAGGCGGAGGACCCCAAGCTGATGCTCGATCAGCTGGTGCGCGACTACACGAACAGCATCGCGGAGGCGGAGGACGCGATCGCCCAGACGATCGGCAACCTGCGCATGATGGAGCAGGACCACGCCGAAGACGTCTCCGACGCGGCCGAGTGGGGCCGCAAGGCGCTGGCGGCCAGCGCCAAGGCCGACCAGCTGCGCACCTCGGGTCAGGCCGCCGACGCGGACAAGTTCGACAACCTGGCCAAGGTCGCGATCGGCAAGCAGCTGCAGTCCGAGCGCGAGGCGAAGACGGCCGAACCGACGATCGCGTCGCAGAACGAGGTCGTCGAGAAGCTGAAGACGGGCCTCGAAGGCATGCGCGGCAAGCTCGGCGAGCTGACGGCGAAGCGCAACGAGCTGCTCTCCCGGCAGAAGCTGGCCTCGGCGCAGTCGCAGGTGCACGACGCGATGAAGAGCGTCAACGTGCTCGACCCCACGAGCGAGATCGGCCGCTTCGAGGAGAAGGTGCGCCGCGAGGAGGCCAAGGTGATCGGTCAGCAGGAGCTCGATTCCTCCAGCCTCGACGCCCAATTCGAGAGCCTGGACGACCTGGGCAAGCAGTCCGAGGTCGAGGCCCGCCTCGCCGCACTGAAGGCCGGCAGCTGAAGCGCCTGGTGGTGCGGCTGCTGATCGTGGCGGTCGCCTTCGCCCTGGCGCGTCTCTTCCGCTGAGCGCAGGCCGCGCCTCTCACGCCCGCCGCTCCGCCCCCCGCGGGAGGGCACACCTACCGCGCGACGCCGGAGGGGTCGTCCGGGCGTGCGAGTCGTTCGGCCGCCGCCACCACGGTCGCTCGTCGGCGCGCCCGTTCGTCGACGTCGTCGGGGCCGGCTCCGGTCAGCATGAAGGCGAGCTGCGGCACGCTGAACCACCACGCCGCGAGCGCGATCGCCACGAACACCAGGTGGTCGGCGTCGAGGAACGTCCCCGAGCTGCTCTCGCGCTGCGCCGCTCGATAGGTCGCGACCTTGTCGCGGTAGTGGCCGGTCCTGCGCTCCACATCGGCGATCGGCCCGTCGGCCAAGCCCTCCCAGAGGAGCAGTCGCGCGAGCTGCGGGTGCTCCGCGTAGTAGTCGAACGTGCGGCCCGCGAACTCGCCGACCGCTTCGAAGCCGCCGGTCGGAGGCGTCACCGAGCGCGACAGCAGCGCCATCTCCTCGGCGAGGATCGTGTCGAACAGCGTCCGCTTGTCGCCGAAGTAGTTGTAGAGCCGCTCCTTGTTGATGCCCGCGCGCGCCGCGATGTTCGCCATCGTGGTGCCGTCGAGCCCGTGCGCCGCGAATTCGATCGCCGCCGCGTCCCGCAGCCGGCTCCTCGTACCCTCCGTGTCCCATGCCATGCCGGGCAGCCTAGCCAAACTCCAACTGTAAAGTTGCAGTTGCTCGCCGCGAAGCATAGGGTCATCAGCAACTCCACCGTTGGAGATGCCCGTCGAAAGGACAACTCATGGCTCAGTCACGCGTCGCGATCATCACCGGAGCGTCCCAGGGGATCGGCGAAGCCGCCGCCCACGTGTTCGCCGAGGACGGCGTACGGCTGGTGCTCTCCGACCTGACGGACGCGGTGCACGCGGTCGGTACCGAGATCGCCGCGGCGTTCCCGTCGTCGCAGACGGTGTCGGTCGTGACCGATCTCAGCGACCCCGCAGCGTGCGACGCGCTCGTGGCCCGCGCGGTCGAGCAGCACGGCTCGCTCGACATCGTCATCCATGCCACCGCGGTCATGCAGCAGGTGGGACCGGTGCAGACCACCGATCCGGACGACTGGGACCGGGTGCTGGCGATGAACGCGCGCGGCCCGTTCCTGCTGAGCCGCAGTGCGCTGCGCGTGCTCCCCCGGCCGGGCGGCCGGATCGTCTTCACCGGCTCCGCGACCGGGCAGATCGGGCAGGCGTACCTGGCCGCGTACAGCGCGTCGAAGGGCGCACTGCGCGCGTTCACCCACAGCCTGGCGCTCGAGGTGGCAGCGGAGGGCATCACCGTCAACGGTGTCGCTCCGGCACACGTCGAAGCCGCGATCAATCAGAGTGCCCTGGAGCGCGCGGCGGCCGAGACGGGCCGTTCCGTCGAGGATCTGCGAGCGGAGCGCGACAGCGGCATCCCCGTGCGGCGGCAGGCGACCGCTCGGGAGATCGCGCAGGGCATGCACTACCTCGCCTCGCCCGAAGCCGCGTACGTCACGGGCACCTGGCTCGACATCAACGGCGGGGCGCTGCTGCGATAGCTCCTGATCCGACCGCCGAGCCGGCGGCGCGTGCGGCGAGCGGTGACCGGCCGCTGATCCGATGGGCGCCGTCTCAGCCGGCGGCGGCCAGCGCCCGCGGGTCGGTGATCGGCAGGCGGCAGACGAAGTCGCGGCAGAGGTAGGCGGTCGCCGTCCCGGAATGCACGCTGCGGCCCTCGAACAGTTCGAACCCGGCGGCGGCGAACGCCCGCGCCGCCGCCTCGTCGACGACGGCAGTCACGGCGGCGCGCACCCCGCGTGCCGTCTGCGCCAGCGGCGCCTCGCGGTCCGCCGACACGACGACCAGCTGCGTCAGCGGCTCGGCCTGCTGCAGCGCCAGCCCGAGCAGCGCGGCGGACCCGATCGGGCGCTCGATCGCCCGCTGCAGGTGCGGCGCGATCGCCGCGCGGGAGCGGGCGTCGAGGGCGGCGTCGCCGGTCAGCGCCCACAGCCGCCAGGCGGCGCGGGCGATTCCGGAGAGGCCGGAGGGCGCCGCGCCCTCGCTCAGGTCCGCCTCCGCGGACAGACCGAACGCGGCAAGGGTGGCGTCGCCCCCGCCGGGCACGGCGAACCCGGCGCCCTGCGAGCACGCCGTGACCAGCTCACGGGCGGCCACGGCGTACTCGGGCCGGCCGGCGGCGAGCGCCAGGTCGAGCAGGCCGTCGGCCAGCAGCCCGTAGTCCTCCAGCGTCGCCGCAGCGGTCGAGGGCGCCCCGTCCAGGGAGGCGCGGATCAGCAGGCCGTCCGGGCCGCGATGCCGGGCGAGCAGTGCGTCGGCCGTATCGGCGGCGAGCGCGACCCAGGACCAGTCGCCGAGCAGCGCGCCCGCGTGCGCCAGGGCGCCGATCGCGAGCCCGTTCCAGCCGGTCAACACCTTGCCGTCGACCGCGGGCGGCGGCTGGCCCGCGCGCGCCGCCGCGTCGAGACCGTAGTAATCGCCCTCGACGCGCACCCCGTCGACCGTGCTCTCGGAGTCCTGCGCCGACCCGAAACCGCCCTCTCGCCGGCGCAGTACCTGGTCGAGGAAGCGCACGACGCCGGCGGCGGTCGCCCGGTCGCCCGCCTCGGCATACGCGCGGAGCAGCAGGGCGTTGTCGGTGAGCATCCGCTCGTAGTGCGGTTCGCTCCAGTCGCGGCGCGTGGCGTACCGGAAGAAGCCGCCCTCGACCGGGTCGCGCAGGCCGCCGTCGCGGATCGCGGTCAGCGCACGGGTGGCGACGTCGCCCACCGCGCCGGTCGGCTCGTCCGGCCGGGCCGCCCCGCTCACCGAGCGGTTGGTCAGCGGCACGCCGTGCACCAGCGGCGATCGGTCGAGTGCCAGGGCGAGCAGCAGCACCGGCGCCACCGGGAATTTGGGGGCGCCGCCGAAGCCGCCGTGCACGGGATCCTCGAAACCGACCAGGTCCTGCGCGATTCGGGCGAAGTCGGCCGGAGCAAGTCCGCTCGTCCCGGCAGCGTCGGTCGCCTCCTCCGCCGCCGCGCGCAGCGCCTCGATCACCTGCGCCGCACTGCCCTCCACCTGGTCGCGGCGCTGCGTCCATGCCTCCGCCACCGCGTTCAGCACCTGGGCGAACGACGGCTGGCCGGCGACGGCGCGGGGCGGCGAATAGGTGCCGGCATAGAAGGCACGGCCGGCGGGGGTCACGAACACGTTCAGCGGCCAGCCGAGGTGCTGGGTGAAGGCGCCGGCGGCGGCCAGGTATGCCGCGTCGACCTCGGGATGCTCCTCACGGTCCACCTTCACCGCCACGAAGCGGGCGTTCAGCGACGCCGCCAGCGCGGGATCGCTGAAACTCTCCCTGGCCATCACGTGGCACCAGTGGCAGGTGGAGTAGCCGATCGAGACGAGCACGGGCACGTCGCGTCGGGCCGCCTCGGCGAAGGCGGCCTCGCCCCACGGGTACCAGTCGACCGGGTTGTCGGCGTGGCTGCGCAGGTACGGGCTGAGCGACTGCGCCAGCCGGTTGCTCACGGGCGCCCGGCCACGACGTCGATCGGTGCAGTCAGGGCGATCGGCGCGATCAGGGCGATCGGCGCGGTCAGGGCGTGACCTGCAGCAGGGGTGTCGAGGCCCCCTGCACCTGGATCTGCACCTGGCGGATGTCGGCCACGGGCGCGGAGACGGCAGCAGCGAGCCCCAGCGCGCGCTGGCCGGTGCCGCGCCAGGTGGCGACGCTCGTGGACTGGCCGTCGGCGGTGACGACCACCATCTCGTAGTCGGTCGTGCCGTCGAGGGTGGCGCCGTAGTCGACGGACCAGGCCAGCTGGGTTCCCCAGTCGGCCGCGATGATGCGGACGCGGGCGGTCATCGTGGTCGGCCCCACGGCCTGCATCGGGCGGGTGTCCGCGGCAGGCCCTGGGACGCCCGAACCGAGCGGCAGCACCGATCCGAACACCGTCCCCACGAGCAGCAGCGCCAGGATCGTGGAGCTGGCGACCACGACCGAGACGCGTCGCCGCATCCGCCGCCGAGTAGCGGTGGGGGCGTGCTCGGCGGCCGTGCGCAGTTCGAGCGGCGGTTCCGCTCGGTCGTAGGCGGCGCGCGCCGACTCCACGTCGTCGCCCGACAGCCGGGCCAGGTCGCGCAGCGCCGCGTCGCACTCGTCGCAGCCGACCACGTGCCGCTCGTAGTCACGTCGAGCGGCCGGATCGAGGATTCCGAGCAGGTAGGCCGTCTCCCAGTCGCGGTAGCGATCGTCGATGGTGCGTGCCTCCCGCCGCTCGTGCTCAGCGGTCACGGTACTCGACGCGCGCAGGCGGTGCACCGGGCGCGGGCGGAGGCGGGGGCTCGGGGAGGCGGGGCGGGGCGG